>CAVXAB010000008.1:0-32689 GCA_963759545.1 uncultured Actinomycetota bacterium | reverse complement strand
TCGGTGCGGGTGGCCAGCCATACATGGCTCGCCAGGTGGCCGCCGGTGGTCCAGAGCTTCTGGCCGTTGATCACCCAGCCAGCGCCGTCGCGCTGCGCCCTGGTCCGCAGCGAGGCGAGGTCAGAGCGGGCCTCCGGCTCGCTGTAGCCGAGGCAGAAGCGCATCTTCCCGGCCCTGATCAGCGGGAGGAACGCGGCCTGCTGCGCGGCGGTGCCGTGCCGCAGGATCGAGTTGCCGAGCAGCATGACCGAGGCCAGCGGGATGGTGACCGGCGCCCGCGCGTACGTGACCTCCTCGTTGAGCGCCACCTGCTCGGCGAGCGATCGTCCCTGCCCCCGCGGCTGGCCGGCCAGCCGAAGCCGAACCAGCCGCGCTCCGCCATGGCGGGAACCATCACGCCCGGGTCGCGGGAGGTCGTCGCGAGGAAGTCGCGGACCTCGCCGCGGAAGCTCTCCCCCGCCGGGCCGAGGTCGAAGGACGGCAGCGTCGCCCCGGTCTCGACGAGGACGTCCGCCACCGCGCCGGCCCGCAGCGGGAGCGTGCGCAGCCGGGTGACGTCGCCGTGCACCCGGCGAAACAGCCAGGGCGCCTCGTGTTCCTCGAACTAGCCCATGGCCGCCAGCGTGTGCTGCGCGCCGAGCTGAACCGGCGCGCCGCGGCGGCGGTGAACTCGACGGCGATCTCCGCCTGAAGCGGCCAGTCGGGCCGGCGGTTCTGGTACGCGGCCACCGCGCGGCCGATCAGCTGCCCAGCGGCGCTGACGTCGATCTGGCAGCTGGCCGTGCGCTGCTGCACCGCGCCGAAACTGCCGATCGCCTTGCCGAACTCCGCCTGGTCTTCGCGTGCTCGATCGCCATCTCGTGGGCTCGCTGCGCGGCGGCCGCCGCGCGGGCGGCGAGGCCGAGGCGGAGCAGCCCGGTGGCCTGGTCGGCCGCCGCCGCGTTGAGTGCAACCTCCTGCTGCGCGGCCCCGAGCTCCACCGCGGTCCACGGCGGCACGGCGAGCCCCGGCACCTCGCGGCACGACCGCACGGGACGGAGCCCGGCGGTGCCGCCGCCGGCCGGCAGCGTCAGCACGTGCGTCGCGGCCGTGCCGCCGTCCAGGTAGCCGGTCGCTCCCTCGGCGGCCACCAGGACGCGCAGCTCGCCGGCCGCGATCTGCCCGGCGAGCTTCTCCTGCCCGCGCAGCAGCCTCGACGCCACGAAGCCGTCCATCAGCGGCAGCGGGCAGGCCGCCCGCCCAAGCTCACGGATCGCGGCGAGCGCGGCATCAAGCGCGTCCTCGCCGCCAAGGCCGAACCAGCCCTGGGCGGCGCCGTCGGCCCACAGGCCGCACAGGTCCGCGCCCGCGGCATCGGCGGCCGTCCCCCAGCGCCGCGCGGTCACCCCGGCCACGGACGTCGCGAACGCGGCCAGTTCCGCTGCTTCCACCCGGCACCTCCACGTGCTGCGTGACAGGAATTAACTGAACGGTTCCCGTTCATGTTGTCGGATGATATCTTGACGGATACCGTTCAGCAATAGTCCATGGTGGCCCGACCAGAAGGCAGGCGTGGTGACCGCACCGCACGTGTCCCCCGGACGTCCGCGCGACCCCGGCGTGGACCGGAAGATCGCCCAGGCGGCGCTCGACCTGTTCGGCGAGGCGGGCTGGGCCAGGCTTCGCGATGGAGACGGTCGCGCGGCGGGCCGGCGTCGGCAAGGCCTCGCTTTACCTGCGCTGGAACACCAAGGAGGCGCTGCTCGCCGACGCCGTCACGATGCGGATGTCGCAGGTGACCGACGCCGACACCGGCACGGTCCGCGGCGACCTCACCGAACTCGCCGTCCAGATGCTCGACCTCTACGCCGGCCCGAGCAGCCGGGCCGCGCTGCGGCTGAACCTGGAGGCCTGCGCCATCCCCGGCGTGGCCGAGCATTACGACGGCATCAGGCGGTCGCAGGTGCTGGCCGCGCGCGCCATCGTCCGCCGCGGCATTGACCGCGGCGAGCTGGCGAAGGACACGCCCGTCACGCTGCTGCTCGACACCCTGGCCGGCGGCGCCATGATGCACGCCCTGACCACGCCGCCCGACCTCAAGGCAAGCCTCAACCGGGAGATCAGGGCGCACGCCGAGCGGCTGGTCAGCTTCCTGCTGCGCGCCGTCAGCGGCCGGGCCTGACCCCGGCGCGGCGTGGATTGCCTCGAATGTCAGTGGCCGGAAGTAAGCGAAGGCCGGCGGCTAAGCGAAGACACGTGGCCGCCGGCCTTCCCGTTAGTCGTTTCTGGCTACCTCCGGGCCCGTGATGCGGGTCAGGATCGGGAACGTCGCCGCGATGATCGCCAGGGACACGATGATGCCGCCGACGGTCAGCAGGTAGTACGCCAGGCCCGGCGCGACCATCGGGCGGTTCTGCGCCTCCGTCGCGTACATCGCGGCGGCGCCGAAGCCCGTCCCGATCGCCACAACCGCCACCGTCAGCAGCGGGACCGCGCCCTCCAGCGCGACGACGCCGCGTAGCGTGGACAGCCGCGCGCCGGTGAGCCGCAGCAGGCTGAACGGCCGCTTGCGCTCCGCGAGCCCCGCCGCGATGCCCGCCGCCAGCGTGCACCCGGCGATCGCCAGGCTGACCAGGATCACCACGTTGGCGAGCTGCTGGTAGCCGGAGTTCTGCGAGTTGTCCTGCGCGGCGATGTCGGCGTACGTGGACGGCGGGGAGACCGTCGGGTAAACGCTCGCCTCCAGCAGCGTCCGCGCCCGCTCGACCGTCGCCGTGGCGCCGTTCGTCGCCACGTTGATGCCGTCCACGCCGAGGGCGTCGAGTCCGGCGGCCGGCACGTTCGCGGCCGGCCAGGTGTACGTGTCCACGTTCGAGTTGAAGCCGAGGGGACCGTTGAAGCCGTCCGCCGGGAACTCGGCCGTTGCCGCGCCTGCCGGGCAGCGGCCGAGCGCGGGCACGGTCGCGAGCTGCGCGCACGAGACCACGCCGGCCGGGATCGGGGTGACGCTGCCGTCGGTGTTGACGCCGAACGCGTTGACGCCGAGGTTCTCGAAACGGCCAGGGATCGTCAGCCCGGGGACCGCGCGCACCACGAGCACCCCCTGGACGCCGGGCACCGCACTCAGCCGGGCGGCGAGCGGCGCGGCGGGCGCGGCCGGCCCCGGGTTCGCGGTGCCAGACCGCACTCCCGGGCCGCTGCCCCGGGCGACCGCATTCGACGCCGATATCTGCGCGGTCAGCACGTGCGACTCGGCGATGTTGCCGAACCTGGTGGGGTCCTTGGCGTCCTGCGTGGTGATCGCGATCGTCGCGACGGTGGTGACCAGCAGCGCGAGCACCAGGCCGCTGACGGAACGGAACGCGGCCCGCGGGTCGTCGCCGATGCGCCGGGCGGCGATCAGCGTGCCGGGGCGGCTGGTCCACCGGGCCATGAGCCGCGCGGCGGCCATGGTGAGCCACGGCCCGGCGATGAACAGCCCGATGATGATCAGCGCGAAGCTGGTCACGAACGCCTGGATCTGCCCCTGGATCGAGGCCGGGTGCCCGTGCGCCTCCCAGAAGCCGAGCTCAGCTAGGCCGAGGAGCAGCGGCACCACCCGCCAGGCACCAGGCGGCTTCGGCGTCACCCGGCGCGTGACGCCGAGCGGGGAGATGTTCACCCGGCGCAGCGCCAGTCGCGCTGCCACAGCGGCGGCCACCGGCACGCCGACCGCGACGACGATGACGTCGAACAGGCTGAGCGTCAGTTGGCCGGGGAAGAACGGCTGGCCGACGAACGGGATGCCCGCCACCGGGATGCGCAGCCCGAAGAAGATCGCGAACCCGGCGGCCACGCCCAGCAGGGCCGCCGCGGTCGACTCCACCGCCGCGAGCGCGGACACCTGCGTGCGGGTCGCGCCGACCAGGCGCATCGCCGCGAACCGCTCCTCCCGGCGGGCGGCCGACAGCCGGGTCGCGGTGCCGATGAAGATCAGTACCGGCAGCAGGATCGCCAGCGCGACGACGGACAGGATCAGGTCGGTGCCGCTCGCCGGTATGCCGGTGTCGGCCGGCGTGTACTTGAGCCCGTTGGGGTTAAAGTTCGGCGGGAGCTGCGGCCGATGGCCCTTCCTGGCGGGGGAAATCGTGACATTCCCGCCGATGTTGCCCGGCACGGTCGTCGCGATAGCGGTCACCTTTACGCTGCCCACGGCCGTCGCCAGTTGCGCCGGGGTGCGCCCGACGACGATGACGAGCGAGTTAGGCGAGGGCAGCGCGGCGTCGCCGATGATCCCGGCCAGGTGCCCCGGGTAGCGGTCAGCCAACTGGTCCGCCGGAACGGACCGCAGCAGCGCCGCGAGCGCGGGCGAGGCGTAGTACGTCCCCGGCGCCGGGTCATGGGACAGCCCCGGCGGCACCGGCGAGGAAGCGCCGGTGGCCGCGACGTCGAAGCGGCTGATCGTCTGGCCGTCGTAGATGTCGCTGGTTGGGTGCCACCACAGCGGCGCGACCCCCGTGGCCGGCCCCGGCGCCGCCGACTGGGTGCCGGTCCAGAACCACGCGTGCCGGTTGTTCCACGAAGTGACCGCGTTGGTCGCGGCCACTGCGGTGAGCAGCAGCCCGACGCCGAGCCCGACCGCGAGCGCCAGGATGACCAGCCGGGTAACGGCCTCGCGCCCCCCGTTCACGGCCAGCCGCAGCCCAAGCCCGACTGTGCCAGACCCGTTCATACCGGAACGGCTAGCGTCCCGTTCGAGCGTGCCAGCCCTGCTCATGGGGCCACCGCGCTGGCGCTCGGAGTCCGCATTCGCGGACGCACTGTGCTTTCTGGTTCGCTCGCAAGCTCGCTCATGGCTTTGCCCCGGTGAGCGTGCCGACCGTGCCGTCCCGCACGACGACCTCGCGGTCGGCGTACGCGGCGACCCGGGCGTCGTGGGTGACAAGGACGACCGTGGTCCCCTGCTCGCGGACCGCGCTCACCAGCAGGTTCATCACCAGCTCGCCGGACATCGAGTCCAGCGACCCGGTCGGCTCGTCGGCGAACAGCACTTCGGGCTCGGCGACCAGGCCGCGGGCGAGCGCGACGCGCTGCGCCTGCCCGCCGGACAGCTCACCGGACCGCCGGGACTCGAGCCCGTCCAGCCCGAGCGTGGGGAACCACGTGCGCGCCGCCGCCATCGCCGGCCCGCGCCGCATGCCGGACAGCAGCAACGGCAGCGCGACGTTCTCCTCGGCGGTGAGCTCGGGCACGAGCTGCCCGGACTGGAACACGAACCCGAACCGGTCCCGCCGCAGCGCACTGCGCTTGTCGTCGCTGAGCCGGTCGAGCCGCATCCCGTTGAAATGCACTTCCCCCGAGGAAGGCACCAGGATCCCGGCCAGGCAGTGCAGCAGCGTCGACTTCCCGGACCCGCTGGGCCCCATGACGGCGACGATCTCGCCCTTGGCGACGCCGAGCGACGCCCCGCGCAGCGCCGGCGTGCTGCCGAACGACAGCGACAGATCGACGGCCTCGATGAACTTCCCCGACGCGCCGTGCCCGTGTCCCGTGACACTGCGGCGCGGGGCGCTGTGCCCAGGGACGCTGTGCCCAGCGGCGTTGTGATCGGGAGTCATGACTGCCCCTGCACTGTCCGCGCGATCATGTCCAGCCGCGCCGCCGTGTGGTCGATCCATCGCAGGTCCGCCTCCAGGCGGTAGAGGGCGTGGTCGGCGAGCAGCACGTCGAGGGTGCCGCCCTGCCGCTTGAACTCGGTGAGCTCGCGCATCCGCTGCAGGTGCGCCGCCCGCTGGACGTCGAGGTAGTTGTCGGCGTGCTTGCCGAGCATGAGCGCGAGCACGACCTTGGCGAACAGTTCGCTCTGCAGGTCGGGCTCCGGCGGCGCGGGCTCGGCGAGCCACTTCTCCACGTCGGCGACGCCCTCGTCGGTGATGATGTACCGGCGCCGTTCCGGCCCGGCCCCTTGCTCGACGGGCCCGGCCACGGCCTTCCCGTCCCTCGCCAGCCGCGACAGCGTGGCATACACCTGGCTGTAGCGCAGCGGCCGCCCTTGCCCGAAGTAAGCGTCGTAGTCGCGCTTCAGGTCATACCCATGGCTGGGCCCGCGCTCAAGCAGCCCCAACAGCGTCAGCGGAACACTCATACCCGAGAGACTACCTCACGAGTAGGCTCTCGATTAGTAGTTGACCTACTCTCCTGGAGCGCCCCTTGCTCACGCACCGCTGGCCGGGGAGCATACGCAGGAAGGCGTACGGCGGCTGCCCGGTCCGAGGCGGCAGACCGAGGAACTCAGTGCTGAGGGCGTGCCCGGCGGGGCCGCGCCGGAACGGAGCAGCCATGACCAGCGCAGTCCAGGACGGGCCGGACCAGGCACCCGGGCAACAGCGGGCTGTGCTCACCGAGCGGCGCGGGCGCGTCCTGCTGGTCACGCTGAACAGGCCCGCCGCGCGCAACGCGGTCAACCTCGCCGTCACGCTCGGCCTCGGCGATGCCCTGGAGGAGGCGGAGCACGACCGGGACATCTGGGCGGTCATCGTGACCGGCGCAGGCGACAAGGCGTTCTGCGCGGGAGCGGACCTCAAGGCGATCTCGCGCGGTGAGTCGCTGGCGCCGGCCGACCCGGCCCGTGCCGCCTGGGGCTTCGGCGGGTACGTGACCCACCACATCAGCAAGCCCACCATCGCGGCGGTCAACGGCTTCGCCCTCGGCGGCGGCACCGAGATCTCCCTGGCATCCGACCTCGTCGTCGCGGCGGACACCGCCTCGTTCGGGCTGCCCGAGGTGAAGCGCGGCATCTACGCCGCCGCCGGCGGCGTCTTCCGGCTGCCCGCCCAGATCCCGAAGAAGGTCGCGATGGAGATGATCCTCACCGGTGAGCCGATCACCGCGCAGCGCGCCCTCGAGCTCGGTCTCGCCAACCGGGTGGTTCCGCGGGCCGAGGTCGTGACCGCGGCGCTTGAGCTGGCCGACAAGATCACGGCCAACGCCCCCCTTTCCGTGCAGGCGAGCAAGCGGATCGCCAACGGCATCATCAACGGCCAGGTGGCGGCGGAGGCCGCTTCCTGGGATCTGTCGCGCGCGGAAGGGCGGGCCCTGCGGGGGACGGCGGACGCGGCGGAGGGCCCGCTGGCGTTCGCGGAAAAGCGCGCTCCGAACTGGCGGGCGCGGTGAGCGCGGCCGCTTCCTACCGCAGCACGCTCAGCAGGTCGCGGACCCGGTCCGGTGGCAGGCCGGCCGCGCTCGGGACGGTGATCCGGTCGACGACGTCGCCGTAGCGGCGCTTCAGCTCGGCCCCGGCGTCCTGCGGGCGGCCGATCACGGCGAAGGCACTGAGCACCTCGTCGCCGATCAGCTCGCCCATCGCCGCCCACCGGCCCTCGTCGCTGGTCAGCGACAGGGCGTGTAGCTGGTCGGCGAGTTCTCCCCAGCCGTGCAGCGCCAGCACCGGCCGGTAGGCGGGGGTGCTGCCGTAGAAGGCGATCTGACGGCGCACCGCCTGGATCCGCGCGGCCACGGCGGCGCCGCCGTCGTCGAGCACGACGAATCCCGGGCAGGTGACCTCGATGTCCTCGCGCGAGCGCCCCGCCCTGGCGGCGCCCGCCGCGAGCGCGGGCAGCGTCACCTCGCGCAGGTAGCGCTCCGTGGTGAAGCCGTGGACCACGAGCCCGTCGGCCACCTCCCCGGCCACCCGGGTCATGGCGGTGCCGACCGCGGCGAGGAAGACGCGGGGCGGCCCGTACGGGTTCGGCTCCGGGCGGAACATGGCCGTCATCAGCGTGTGCCGGTAGTACTCACCTTGCACGTCAAGCGGACGACCCTCGTTCCACGACGCCCAGATCGCCCGCAGCGCGAGGATGTACTCGCGCATCTGCGGGGCCGGCCGTCCCCAGGGCATCGAGAACCGGCGGGTGACGTGGGCCTTGATCTGGCTGCCGAGCCCGAGCATGAAGCGCCCGCGCGAGGCGGCCTGCAGGTCGTTCGCGGTATACGCCGTCGTCATGGGGCTGCGGGCGAATGCCACCGCGATCGACGTGCCCAGTGAGATCCGCGACGTGGCGCCGGCCACGACGGCGAGCGGCAGGAACGGGTCGTGGCTGACCTCCGCCGTCCAGGCGGCGTCATAGCCGGCCTCCTCAAGGCGGCGCGCCTCGTCCGGCAGCGACGGCCACTCGCCGGCGGCCAGGATCGTGTCCACTTTCACCGGGCGGCTTCCTTGTCTTTGTCGCGCAGCAGGTAGCAGCCCACCCTGATCTCGAACCGCGCCTCCGCGGCCGAGGAAACCCCGGCCAGCCAGCGGCCCGTGGCCGCGCCGAAGACGTCCGTCACGATCCTGAGCCTGCGGCGCAGCTCGTCATCGACCGGGCCGCCGCCCGCCATGGCGACGTGCTCAAGCACCCGGAGGTGGAGCCGCTGCGTCTGGATGATGACCGGCGCGTACTCGGGCCGGGTGTCGGTCAGCACCCGGGTCAGCGCGGCCGTGAGCCGCTGGTCGCGCTGCTCGGCCCGGAACTCGCGGAGCAGGTGGCCGGTGACGCGCTCCTGCACCGTCGCGCCGCGCGGCGCCTCGGCGGAAACCCGCCGCAACGCGTTCTCGTATCTGCTTTGCGAGATCGCCAGCAGCAGGTGGTCCTTGGAGGGGAAGTAGCGGTAGAGCGTGGCCAGCGAGACCACCGCGCGGTCGGCGAGTTCCTTCATCTGCAGCGCGTCCTCACCCCCGCTGGCCAGCATCGCCGTGGCCGCCTGGAGCATCCGCTGATACCGGTCGTGCTGCGCGGGGGTGGAGGGGGTCGCGGGGGTCATCGCCTGTCGCACGTGTCCATCGTCCTCATCCAGAAGGAATTCTAGTCGTGGACCAAGAATCGCACGCATCTGGGTCTCTCCTCAGCGATACGCCGTGGGCAGCGCCTGCGGCATGGGGTCGCCGGCCACGACAGTGCCCGCGTCGATCAGGCAGTCGATCTCCGCGTCGGTCAGGCCGGCCGTGCGCAGCGCCTGCCTGGAGTGCTCGCCGGTGCCTGGTGACCGCAGCGGCCCGAAGCGGGGGGTGCGGCTGAAGCCGGCCATCCGGCCGGGCGTGACGTAGCCGCCGCCCGCGCCCGCGCCGCCCGTGCTCGGGCGTACGTGCACGAACTCCGCCGCGATGAGCTGCGGGTCACGGACCACGCCGGACACCCGCCGCGCGGGGACCGCCGCGATGCGCGCGCCGTTCAGCAGGTCCGCCGCCGCCTGCGCGGTCAGGCCGGCCAGCACCGCCGCGAGCGCCGGGCCCGGATCGGCCTGGAACGCCGCGGTATCGACCGGCAGGCCGGCCGCGGCAAGCGACGCGGCGCTGACCTGCGCCGGGTCGGGCGCGTGCAGCCTGACCCACCCGTCGCTGACCTGGTAGTACCGGTCGAACGGGTCCGTGCCGAGGTAGTCCCGCCCGCCGGCGGCGGCCGGCGGCCTGCCCTCGTAGCGGACGATCTCGCCGGTCTGCAGGAAGGTGGCGGTCCCGACCAGCGACGCCCAGGCGCGCTGCCCCAGGCCCGCGCCTCCGTCAGGCCCCTGGTCCCGGCCGCGCTCCCGGTGCAGCAGCGCGAGCACGGTGCTCAGGGCGAGCATCGCGGCGGTGGTCACGTCGATGATCGCGATGGTGTTGGCGACGGGCTCGGAGTCGCCGCCCTGTGCGCTCATCATGCCGCTCATGCCCTGGATCACCATGTCCACGCCGGGGCGCCCGCCGAGCGGGCCGCCCTCGCCGTACGCGGAGAGCGACACCTCGATGAGCCCGGCATGGCCGTCGGCGAGCGTCTCGTAGTCGATGCCGAGCCTGGCCGCCACCCCCGGCCGCAGCGCGTCGATGACCACGTCGCTGGCCCGCGCGAGGCGCCGGAAGGCGTCCACCCCGTCCGGCGCCCGGAGGTTCACCGACAGGCTTCGCATGCCGCGGTTGAACACGAACCCGGAGACGCGGAACGGGTCGCCGGCCGGCGGCTCCACCTTGATGACGTCCGCGCCGAGCTCGGCGAGCAGCGCGCCGGCGTACGGGCCGGCGACGAACGTGCCCATGTCGAGCACGCGGATGCCGCTCAGCGGGCCCTCGCTGACCGGCGGCAGCCCGTCGGGCGCGGCCTTGGGCGCGCGCGGCGCGACGGTTCCCTCATGCTGGCCGAGCGCGGGCGCCGGGCCGCGCACGCGCCCGGGCGCGCCGGTGAGGTTCACCGGCACGCCGGGCATGACCACCCGGCCGCGCTCGGGGTCGTCGACCTCGGCGCGCATGCCGATCGCGCGGACCTGCTCGTGGTCCAGCCACCGGTCCCGCCCGCCGAGCGGGCCGCAGGGGATGCCAAGCCCGGTCATGAGCTCGAGCCATTCGTCCCTGTCCCTGGTCAGGAAGGCGGCGGAGGTGAGCTCATTGGCCCACAGGATGTTGTCCGGCCTGACCAGGTTCTGGACCCGGCCCCCCATCCGCTCCTCCTCGCAGCATCCAGGACAAGCCGAGCATGCTGAGCAGCGCCGTCTCGAACTTGGCGCCGAGCGCGCCCGATGCCAGCCACTTGCCGTCCCTGGCGACGAACCGCGTGTAGGTGGGGTGCCTGCCGCCTGGCCCGATGCCCGTCGGCGGGTCGGGCAGCGACGGGTCGACGCTGAACGACCCGATGTTCGCCTCCATGACGGCGTTCACGCCCGACACGCTGACGAGCTGGCCGAAGCCGGAGCGCTCGCGCTCGACGAGCGCGGCCACCGCGCAGACCGTGGCCCAGACGCCGTGCACCTGGAGCAGGAACCGGGCGACGGACTCCACGGGGCCGCCGTCGTGCGAGGACTGCCGCCACGCGACGCCAAGCGACGCCGCGAGCAGCCCGTGCGACTCCGCGCCGCCGTGCCAGGGGGCGTCGCCCGCGTACGCGGGGGTCTCCGCCAGCACCAGCCGGGGGCTGTCCCGGAGCAGCCGCCAGCGGTCCAGGCCGTAGCCGGCCAGCGTGCCGGCGTCGGACACCAGGCACACGTCGGCCCCGGCGATGAGCTCCGCCAGCCAGCGGCAGGCCGCGGGGTCCGCCGGGTCGGCGATGACGCCCTTCTTGCCGCGATTCCAGGCGGCGAACCCCGGCAGCGACCGCGCGGGGTCGCCGGCTGGCGGCTCTACCTTGATCACCTCGGCGCCGAAGTCGGCCAGGAACATGCCGACGACCGGCCCCGCGATCCCGTGACTGAGGTCGACTACCTGCATGCCTTCAAGGATGTCCATGACAGCCTCATCCCGGTGGTGCGTCAGTTGGTGCTGAGCTGGCTGGCGAAGACGCTGCGCGGCAGCCCGTTGGCGGCCGGCCGGAAGCTGCCCTCGATCGCGTTGGCGAGCCGGTCGTACTCCCACGGCGCCGGAGCGCTGAGCTGCCTGATGATCTGCGGGTTCTCGTACAGGCCGACCTCGAACCCGGCGGAGGAGATCACCCGGCCGGTCAGCCAGTCAGACCGCTCGCTCGCCAGGTAGAGCGCCACCGGCGCGATGTTGTCCGGTGACATCCGCAGGTCCTCATCCGACGGCCGCTCCTCGCGCGGTCACGCGCTTGTCCGCGGGGACCGTGGCGGTGAGCCGGGTGGCGGCGCCCGGCGCGATCGCGTTGGCGGTGACGCCGTAGCGGGCGAGGCCCTGGGCGAGGGAGTAGGTGAGGCCGACGATGCCCATCTTGGCGGCCGCGTAGTTCGGCTGGCCGGGAGACCCGTCGAGGCCGGACACCGAGGTGAAGTTGATGACGCGGTAGTGCCCCTGGGGATTGCGCTGCTCGCGCCAGTACGCCGAGGCCGGGCGGACCGTGGAGTAGTGCCCCTTCAGGTGGACCCTGATCACCTCGTCCCAGTCCTGCTCGGCCAGGTTGAAGATCATCCGGTCGCGCAGGATGCCGGCCACGTTGACGACGATGTCCAGCTTGCCGTACTGCTCGACGGCCGCGGCGACGAGCCGCTCGCCGGTCGCGACGTTGCCGATGTCGCCGCCGTCGGAGACCGCGCTGCCGCCGGCCGCGACGATCTCGTCGGCGATCTGCTTGGCCGGGCCCTCGTCGCCGCCCGAGCCGTCCGGTGCGCCGCCGAGGTCGTTGATGACCAGCGACGCGCCCTCCCTGGCGAACAGCCGGCTGATCGACGCGCCGATGCCGCGCGCGCCGCCCGTGATGATGGCTACCCGTCCGTCGATGACGCCCATGTGCGATTCCTCTTTCCTGTGCCCGGTTTCCCGTGTCTGGCGGCTAGCTCGTGAAGGTCATCCGGCCCCGGTCAAGGACCGGCACCCCGTTGCTGGTGGTGCGGAAGTAGGCGGTGCCCCCGTCGGCCCAGATGGAGACGGTGAGCTCGTCACCGGGGATCACCGGCCGGGTGAACCGGCCCTCCATCGAGCCGAACCTGGCGGGCTCCGAGCCGCAGACCGCGTGCAGCAGCGCGCGGCCGGTGTAGCCGTAGGTGCACATCCCGTGCAGGATCGGCCGGGCGAAGCCGCCCCTGGCGGCGAACTTGGGATCGGAGTGCAGCGGGTTCCTGTCGCCGGTCAGCCGGTACAGCAGTGCCTGATCCGGCCTGGTCTGGTAGGTGACCTGCGCGTCCGGCGCCCCGGACGGCATCGCCCAGTCCTGGCCAGGTCCCCGGTCGCCGCCGAATCCGCCCTCGCCGCGGATGAAGACCGAACCGCGGGTGGTCACGAGCGGCTCGCCCGTGGCGGCGTCCACGGCCGTCGACTCGGTGACGACGAGGGCCGCGCTGCCCTTGTCGTAGATCCCGGCGACCCGCGACACCGACCGGGAGGTACCCGCCGTGGGCAGCGGCCGGTGCAGCGTGAAGGCCTGCTCGGCGTGCACGAGGGCAGCGGGGTCGAAGTCGCCGAGGCGGCGGCCCCGGCCGCCGCCCGCGATCATGTTCCCGAACGTCGGCAGCACCTTGGCCTGCACGCCGATGGAGTTCTCGGTGGTGAACTCAAGCTCGGCGAGCGGGTCCGCCTGGCCCGCGCCGACGCTGAGCGCGTAAAGCAGCACGTCGGTCGCGGTCCAGGACCGCTCGGCGGGCTCGCTGTCCACGCCGACGAGGTCGAAGTTGAGCGGCATGTGGTCGGTTCTCCCTTCCGCGCGTCGGTCAGGGCCTGCGGTTGGACAGCACGAGGCTGCCTGCCGCCGCGAAGAACATGCCGACGCCCTGCACGAAGCTGATCGTCACGCCTGGCACCTGCACGGCCGCCTGCCCGCGCAGCTGGCGCACGGCCTCCTGGATGGCGAACATCCCGTACATGCCGGTGTGGGTGTAGGACAGGCCGCCGCCGTTGGTGTTCATGGGAAGGCTGCCGCCCTTGCGGGTGTGGCCGTCGGCGATGAAGGCGCCCGACTCGCCGCGGCCGACGAAGCCGACGTCTTCCAGCATGTAGAGCGGCAGGTGGGCGAACGCGTCGTAGCCCATGAAGTGGTCGATGTCGGCGTGGCAGACCCCCGCCGTGGCGAACGCCTCCGCGCTGGCCCGGCGGAAGGCGCCGAACGAGCCGACGTCGTCCATCTGCGACATCAGCGGCGCCTCGCTGGACTCCCCGGAGCCGAGCAGGTAGACCGCGTCGCCTTGACCGCCCGGCAGGTCGGCGGCGCGCTCCGCGCTGGTCAGCACCAGGGCCCCGCCCCCGTCGGTGACGACGCAGCACATGTCCCTGGTGAAGGGGTAGGCGATGGGCGGCCCGGCGAGCACCTGCTCCACCGTGACCGGCTTGCGGCGGAACGCCCGCGGGTTGTCCACCGCCCACTCGCGCTGCGCCACCACGACCTCGGCGAGGTCGCGCCTGCTCATCCCCCGCTCGTGCAGGAAGCGCTGCGCGGGGACGGTGAACGTCGCGTACGGGGCGAGCGCGCCGAACGGCGCCTCGAACTGGCCCTGTGCCGAGGCGGGATTCGCCCGGTAGGCGCCGGCGCCGACCCTGGACCGGCCCGACTCGCCGTGCGTGATCAGCACGACGCTTGCCTCCCCCGCGGCGATGGCCGCGGCGGCGTGCCGGACGTGGAGCATGAAGCTGCAGCCGCCGACCATCGTGCCGTCCAGCCACCGCGGCGTGATGCCGAGGTGGTGCGAGACCTCAAGCGGCAGCGGTCCCGCGGTCGCCACGCCGTCGACGTCGGCGGCGGTCAGCCCGGCGTCGGCGAGCGCGGCGAGCGCGGCCTCGGCGTGCAGCTGGATCATCGAGCGGTCCGGCAGCACCCCCACCTCGCGGGTCTCGCTCGCGCCGATGATCGCGACGTTCCCGCCGTGCATGCCCGTCACCGCGACTCCGCTCCGGCCGCGGCGGGCACGGGCTCGAGCATCCGGAACACCGGCAGCGCCTGGTCGCCGCGCGGCTGGAACTCGACCTTGACCCGGCCGTCGAGCGGCAGGTGCTCGGGCTCGGGCGGCACGCCGACGATGTTGGTGAGCATCCGCGGCCCCTCGTCCAGTTCCACCAGGGCGATCACCTGGGGCTCGGCCGGGTCGGCAGGCGGCAGCGGCCGGTAGTTGATGACGTAGGAGATAAGCCGCCCGGCGCCGGACACCACCTGCCAGGCGACGTCGGCCGACTGGCAGTACCGGCAGAACGGCCGGGGATAGAAGTAGTGCCTGCCGCAGCTGTTGCACCGCTGCACTCGGAGCTCGCCCGCCAGCGTCCCCGCCCAGAAGGGCTCGGTCTCCGGCGTCGGAACGGGCACGGTCCCGCCTGCCATCCGGTCTCCTCACTCGTGTGGAGTTCTCAATTTCCAGAACTCATTCTGTCTAACATGTCCGGACGGGTCCGGTCAATGGCCCGGCCCGGTCTGGCTCGAGTCACGCCTACGATTCCTGAGTCAAAATCAGTTAATCGTATATATGTTCGATGTACGTAAGCGTGACTCGAAGACCAGGTATTAGAACGTGTTCTTACTGACGTGCGATCAGGTTGCGTCCAGCGCGGGCCGCTCGCCCTGCGGGTCCTGGTCGCCGCTTGCCCGCGTCCCCGCCCGGGCGGCCTGCGCGGCGGCCGAGCGCTGAAGCAGCGCGGCGCGCGCCCGGGACGGCCGGTAGTAGCCGCCGAGGCCGTACATGCACAGCGGGATGAAGGCGAGCATCATCACGATGCAGCAGATGAACCAGACCTGCCAGCCGTCGGCGGTCGCGACCGGCGAGCCGATGATGTGCGGGATGAGCAGTCCGCCGATGACGGAAGACATCCGGTTGAAGACGCCGAAGACCGCGAAGGCGGTGCCGACCAGCGCAGGGTTGATCCGCTCGGCGTCCTCGCTGTAGGCGGCGTACCACGGCGAGAACCCGCCGCCCATGCCGATAGACCAGAAGACAAGCGGTATCGCGAGCCGCGCGTAGCTCGGCTGGCGGGCGGTCATCACGAAGACAATGGAGATGACGACGATCACCGCGCCGACGATCATCACCGGCTTGCGCACGAGCAGCCGGTCGGAGATGATCCCGAAGCCCACCAGGGCGACGCAGTTCGCGGCCCAGTACAAGGTGCCGAGGTCGTTGGCCGACGCCAGCGACAGGTGCTGCACCTCCACGTTGTACAGGGTCAGGAAGCCGGACGCGGTGACGAAGATGACCAGGTAGAACATCATGGCCAGGTTGGCCGAGATGATCTTCGGGGTGATCACCTGCCGCCACTTCGACCAGCCGCCCCTGGCCGCGGCGAGCACCCGCTCGGCCTCGCTCGCGTCGGTCTTGCGCTCGATCACGCCCTCGTCCGCGCGCCTGGCCACGACCTGGCCGCGCAGGTGCGGCGGCAGTTCGCGCAGCAGGAAGAGCAGCACGACGAAGGTGCCGAGGGCGGCGCCGCCGACCAGGTGCAGCATGACCCGCCAGTCGGCGGTGTGCGCGAGCAGCCGGGCGGCGAAGAAGCTGATCAGCAGGGCGCTCGCGCCGGTGCCAAGTGTGTTCACGCCCATCGCGGTGGCCCGGCCGGTCTGCGGGGTGAAGTCCCGCATGAGGGTGGGGGTTCCGACCAGGGCGATGCCGTCGGCGAAGCCCATCACGCAGTACCAGACCGCGAACTCCCACTTGGTGTGGGCGCTCGGCACGCCGAAGTAGGCGATGAGCCCGGCGACGAGCGCGCCGTAGACGATGAGGTTGGCCCGGCCGATCCGGTCGGTGAGCGAGCTGAAGTAGGCGGTGGCCGCGCCGAACAGGCCCGCGACGACCAGCAGGTAGGAGTAGAAGTCGGTCGACATCCCCGTCTGCCCGATGAGCAGCGGAGATATCGAGCCGATGACCAGGCCGAGCGAGGTCAGGCAGATCCCGCCGGCCGTCACGAGGAAGAGCAGGCCCCATCGCAAGGGGCCTTTGGGGTAGGCGGTGAGGTCACGCTGCCAGAGCCAAGACACGTAGCTGCGCTGCGTCATTGCACGCTCCTGAGAGGGTTGCCCGCTTTGGCTCATGCTGACACTCAGTTCTGGTTTTAGGCAATACTGAGTTTCAGAAAATCGGGATTGGGTCTCTCATCAAGGTGTTCTATCTGCATGATTTGTCGATGCCAGGAGCAGCATCAGTAGCAGAACCGGTACTACTTTTCGATCAGTCCGCGTTCAGGAAAGCCCGGCGGCCGACTGCCAGAGGCCGACTCCGCTGACGGCGGCGCAGGTCACGGCCCGCTGCGACAGCAGGTGCCGCAGGTGGGCGACGACCTCGCCGAGCGCCGCCTGGTGCTGGAAGGCGGACAGCTGGCTCCACGGCCGCGACCAGGTGACCTGCCTGGCCACCTGCCAGGCGGTATGCCCGGCGGTGCCCGACCCGACGATGACCGCCGCCTCCTTGAGCCGCTCACGGTGGTGGTCCCGCAGGGCGTCGAGCCGGTCATCGAGGCCGGCGAACCGGTACTCGTGGGCGGGCAGCACCTCCCCCGCCGCGGTCTCGCGCAGTTGGTCAAGCGAGTCCAGGTACGCGGCGAGCGGGTCGGATTCCGCGTCGTAGACGGAGACGTTGGGCGTGATGCGCGGCAGCACGTGATCGCCGGTGAGCAGCAGCCCGTGCGTCTCGTCGTGGAAGCACAGGTGCCCGGGCGAGTGGCCGGGCGTCCAGACCGCGCGCAGCCGCAGCCCGGGCACGTCGACCAGGTCGCCGTGCGCGAGCAGCCGGTCGGCCCTGGCCATCGCCGAGCGGGCCATCGCCGCCGCGCCGCCGCGCGGCCCCTCGGCCGTGATGTGCTCCACGTGCTCCTCCGGCGCGCCGCACCAGCGCAGGTAGCCGGCGGTCGCGGCCCGCCTGCCCGGGCGGCCGAACCCGGCGAGCTGCGCGTCCTCCCGCTCGTGCATGGCGATCCACGCGCCCGACCGCTCGCGGACGGCGCCGGACAGCCCGTGGTGGTCCGGGTGCACGTGCGTGACGAGCACGGCGGTGACCGCGCTGAGCGGGACCGAGCACGCGGCGAGGCCACCGGTCAGCGCCTGCCAGCTGACGGGGGCGTCCCACCCCGGGTCCACCAGGACGAACCCGGAGGAGTGCTCGATCAGGTAGCTCAGCACGTAGCGCAGCGGGTTGTCAGGGATGGGCACGGGCACCGACCACACGCCGGGAACGACGCGCTCCACCGGCGGAAGCTCCTTGCGCAGCCACGCCTCCCGCTGCAGCGTCCCGGTCACCCGCATCCGCAGACCATCCCTCCGCCGTCAGGCCGGTTGACACCCGCACCCGCGTATGGTTCGCTCAACCGGAGATAAGCATAACTGATTTCAGTTCTTGGGAAACTCTCGAAGACGAGATGGAACTGCGGTTTAGCAGGGGATGGACCGGCATGAGCGAGCTATCCGTAACCGATTTCCGAAACCGGGCGCGAGCCTGGCTCGCGCAGAACGCGCCGCGCGCAGGCGGCGGCGAGTCCGGCGAGCCTGGTCGCGCCGGCATCGCGGCGCAGCAGGCATTCCAGGCCAAGCTCTACGACGCCGGGTTCGCCGGCATCACCTGGCCGAAGGAGTACGGCGGCCAGGGCCTGACCAACGCCGAGCAGATCGCGTTCACCCAGGCGGCGCGCGACTTCGCGCTCCCGGTCGGCGCCTTTGTCATCGGGCTCGGCATGCCGGGGCCGACCATACTCGAACTTGGCACGGAAGAGCAGAAGCAGCGGTACCTGCCCAGGCTGCTGCGCGGCGAGGAGATCTGGTGCCAGCTCTTCTCCGAGCCGAGCGCCGGGTCCGACGTCGCGGCCCTGATCACGACCGCGGTGCGGGACGGCGACGAGTGGGTGCTCAACGGCCAGAAAGTGTGGACGTCCGGCGCCCAGTACAGCGACTACGGCGCGGTCATCGCGCGGACCGACCCGACGGTGCCCAAGCACAACGGCATCACGATGTTCATCGTGGACATGCACGCCCCCGGCGTGACCGTGCGCCCGCTGAAGGTCGCGACCGGCGCGGCGCCGTTCAACGAGGTCTTCTTCGACCAGGTGCGGCTGCCCGCGGACGCGGTGATCGGCGAGGTCAACGACGGCTGGCGCGCGGCCGTCATCATGCTGCGCAACGAGCGGGTGGCCATCGGCACCATGGCGGCGCCGCGGACGAGCCCGCTGTCGTACCACTCGCTGCGCGACCTCGCCGCCCGCCTCGGGACCGGCGCCGACGCGGGGCTGAGCAGGAAGCTCGCGGAACTCTACGCGCGCGAGCGCTCCGTCCAGCTCTTCGGCCAGCTGCTGCGCGAGGAGGCCATGGCCGGGCGCGACCCGGGACCGCGCGGCTCGGTGGCCAAGCTGGCCGGCGCCGAACTTGGCATCTTCGCGTCCCAGGTGGCCGCCGAGGTCCTCGGCCCGGCGGCGGCCGCGTCCGACAGCGAGGACGTCAGGGCGGTACTCAACGGGATGATCAGCGCACCGGGCGGGTCGATCGCCGGCGGCACCAACGAGATCCAGCGCAACATCATCGGCGAGCGCGTCCTCGGGCTGCCCAAGGACCCAGGCGTCGACCGCGGCACACCGTTCAACCAGCTGCGCGTGGGAACCCTGCGGGCGGGTGGAGGGCGGGGAGGTTGGTAGAAGGGTGGAGGGCGGGGACGTTGGCAGGAACAGGAGGACCGGCGATGGCGCTGATACTTAACGAGGACGAGGAGCAGTTCCGGCAGTCGATCCGGCGCTTCGTCGCCGAGCGCAGCCCGCTGCCGAAGCTGCGCGAGCTGATGAGCTCCGGCCAGCCGTTCGACACCGACGTATGGAAGCAGCTGTCCGCCCTCGGGCTGACGGGCCTGATCATCCCGGCGGAGCACGGGGGCGCGGAGGCCGGCTACTCGGTGCTTTCCGTCGCCTTCACCGAGCTGGGCGCCGGGCTCGTGGCGTCGCCGCTGCTCGCCGGCACGCTGGCGGCGGGCACCGTGGCGCGGCTCGATGACGGGCAGGCCCGTGCCCGGCTGCTGCCGGGCATCGCCAGCGGCGAGCTGATCGCCACCCTCGCCGCCGGAGGCACGGGGACGGCGCGCGCCGACGGCGACGTGCTGACCGGGGAGATAGCGCCGGTGCTCAACGCGGCACAGGCCGGCGTCCTGCTCATTCCCGCCGTCGCGGGCGATGCCACGGTGCTATTCGAGGTCGCGGCGGGCACGCCAGGGCTTGAGGTCACGCCGCTGCCAAGCCTGGACCACAGCCGGTCCCTGGCCCGGGTCCGGCTTGACGGCGCGCCGGGCACGCGGCTGGCGGGCGACGCGGCCGCGGCGCTTGGCTTCGCGGCCGACCTCGCCAACCTGGCGATCGCGTCGGAGCAGCTCGGCGGCATGGGCGCCTGCCTGGAGGCGACCACCGAGTACGCCAAGATCCGCGTCGCCTTCGGCCGTCCGATCGGCGCGTTCCAGGGGGTCAAGCACCGGCTGGCCGAGCTGCGGACCACCTGGGAGCTCGCGCACGCCGCGCTGCGGGACGCGGCCCGTGCCGCCGACGAGCGGCCCGCGGACTTCCCGCGCGCCGCCTCCGTCGCCAGGATCGCGGTCTCCGCCAGCTACGTCGACGCCGCGATCGCCACCATCCAGCTGCACGGCGGCATCGGCTTCACCTGGGAGCACGACGCGCACCTGTACCACAAGAACGCCATCTCGCAGCACGCCCTGTTCGGCGGGCCGGCCGAGCAGCTCGACCGGCTGACCGCGCAGCTCGCCGCGGCCGGCTCGTGAGCCCTAGCTCACCGGCGTGATCGCCGCGTCCGGCGCTACCCGCCCGAGCTCCTCGTCGACCACGCCGTCGGGGAGCTCGAGCAGCTGGCAGCCGATCTCGATCTGCGCCTCCACGTCGGCGACGGAGTAGGTGCCCGCCAGCCACCACCGCGTCGCCGCGCCCTTGATGTCGAGGACGACGGTCAGCAGCTTCTCCTGCTGCTCGGTCAGCGCGCCGCCGCCCGCCGCGACGTGCCGCACGATCTGCGCGTGGGTGTGCTCGACCGCCTCGATGATCGAGCTGTAGCTGCGCCCGCCGCCGGTCAGCGCGGCGGCGAGCGCCGCGGTGAGACGCATGTCCCGCTGCTCCGCGCGGAACTCGCGCATCAGGTGGGCGAAGGCCCGCTCACGGACCGTGTCGCCCCGCGGGACCTCCGCCGATACCCGGCGCCAGGCCGCCTGGTACCTGGACAGCGCCACGGCGAGCAGCACGTAGTCCTTCGCGGGGAAGTAGCGGTAAAGCGTCGCCAGCGACACCCCGGCCCGCTGCGCCAGGTCCTTCATCTGCACGGCTTCCTGCCCGCCGGCGGACAGGACCTCGGTCGCGGCGGCGATCACCCGGTCGTACCGGGCCTGCTGCACCGGCGTCTCCGGAATCGCCGGCAGGTTCTCCTGGGTCACGTGGCTAATCTAGCCGAGTGGCTAGGACGGTCCTCCGGCCGCCACGCAGGGTCACCGGGCGCCGGCTCGCTCGCGGCCGCCGCCGCACGCCAGCGCGCCGCGATCGCGGCGGGGTCGTCCTGGCCGGGCGCGGGCGGCGGCGCGACCGGTGCCGCCTGGGTGGCGGAGAACCGGGGCGCCGGGGCGGGCTGGAGCACGCCGTCCCTGGTGACGAAGGTACCGCGGGCCGCCAGGTGGGGGTGGTCCGCCGCCTCGCGCAGGCCGAGCACGGGCGCGACGCAGGCGTCCGAGCCGGCGAAGACCCGCGTCCACTCGGCCTGCGTCCTGGTCGCGAACGCGTCGGCGATCCGGCGGCGCAGCGCGGCCCAGCCGGGCCGGTCATGCTGGCGGGCCGGATCCTCGTCAAGGCCGAGCCTGGCGAGGAACTCCGCGTAGAACTTGGGCTCGAGGGCGCCGACCGCCATGTGCCGGCCGTCGGCGGCGGCGTAGACGGCGTAGAACGGCGCCCCGCCGTCCAGGACGTTGACGCCCCGCTCGTCCGACCAGGCGCCCGCGGCAAGCATCCCGTGGGTCATCGCGAGCAGGTGCGCGGCGCCGTCCACGATCGCCGCGTCCACCACCTGGCCTGGCGCGCCGCCCCGCACCGCCCACAGGGCGGCGAGCAACCCGATGACCAGGTAGGTGCTGCCGCCGCCGAAGTCGCCGAGCAGGTTCAGCGGTATCTGCGGCGGGCCGCCCTGCTCGCCGATCGCGTGCAGCGCGCCGGTCAGCGCGATGTAGGCGATGTCGTGCCCGGCCTGCTGTGCCATCGGGCCGTCCTGGCCCCACCCGGTCATCCGCCCGTAGACGAGCCTGGGGTTGCGCGCGAGGCACTGCGCCGGCCCGAGGCCAAGCCGCTCGGCCACCCCGGGGCGGTACCCCTCGATCAGCGCGT
Source organism: uncultured Actinomycetota bacterium (assembly GCA_963759545.1). Taxonomy (GTDB): domain Bacteria; phylum Actinomycetota; class Actinomycetes; order Streptosporangiales; family Streptosporangiaceae; genus Trebonia. The sequence goes on along the minus strand of CAVXAB010000008.1, from coordinate 11,040 downwards.
CGGCCGCGGCCACGAGGTCGAGCACCGCCGCCACCGCCTCGGGGCGCTTGAGGTCGAGCACCACCGACTTCTTGCCGCGGCCGAGCACGTCGAACCTCTCGGCGCGCGGCCGTTCCCCGGCCGCCGGGCGGTCGACGCGGACGACCTCGGCGCCCAGGTCCGCGAGGATCATCCCCGCGAACGGCCCCGGCCCGATCCCAGCGAGCTCAACGACGCGGCAGCCGGACAGCGGACCCATGCAGACTCCCCCAGTATCTGAAACTCGATTATCAGAAATGACCTAATGAAATGCCAGCATATGCGCGAGTTCGATATGTCATCCAGATGAAATCTGAAACCGATTATGATCCCATGGTCGCACAGCGTCAACAGCGGAGGCCGACGATCCCGACCTTAGCGGCACGGAAGTCGACATGCCGCGGTAGACCAGTTCCGGATTTCCTACTATTCTTACCGACATAACAGGAAATTTCTGAGACCCCGACGAGGACGCCCGCATGACCCAGCATGATCAGCCCGCCGTCATCGTCGGCTGGGACGAGCCCGAGGGGCTCAATCCGCGCGGAACGGTCGTCATCCTCCCCGGCCGCGGCGAGCAGCCGGCGGTCTACGAGCGGTTCGGCCGGCGGATTTCGGCCGACGCCTACCGGGTGCGCGCGGTCGCCAGCCCGGCCGAGGATCCAGCGCTCACCGAGAAGCAGGTCAGGAGCCTGCTGGACGGGCCGAAGCCCGTCGTGCTCGCCGGATCGGACACCGGCGCGCTGTTCGCCGTCGCCCTGGTCGCATCGGGGCGGCTGCCGGAGGTCGCCGCGCTCGTGCTCGCGGGCCTGCCGACCGGCCCGGCCGCCGGCGCGGCGGCCAGTCACCCCGCTGGCGGCGATCCGGCGGACGGGACCGGCGCGTGGCACGCCGAGCTTGCGGCCAGGACCGCCTGCCCCACGCACCGCGGGAAGCTGGCCGGTGACATCCTGCGGCGCGGCGCGCTGTACGAGCCGGTGCCAGCGGGCTGGATCGAGCAGGCCGACCTGAAGGCCGTCACGGTGCCCGTGCTCGGCCTCCACGGCGCCGCCGACCCGGTCAGCGCCCTGGCGTCCGCCCGCGCGAGGTACGCCGACGCGCCGCACGCGGAACTGGTCAGCATCGCCGACGGCCGGCACGACGCCTTCAACGACATCACGCACCGCACGGCCGCCGCCACGATCGTCTTGTTCCTCGAGCGGCTAAGGAACGGCGCCGACCTCGCGCCGATCGCGGTCACCGAGCCGCTGTAACCGGGGAGCTTGCCGCCTGGCACGGTCACCGCGCACCCGTTCTCGCCGGCCTCGGCGAAAGCAGTTCATCCAGAACGGGCTCGTGCCTCCGCCTGGCACCGTCCATTCCCTTTGCCGTCGGCGGAATTGCCGGCTCCGTGGTCTCCCCGTGTGGCGCTGAGCCGGCCAGAGCCGGCCCAGCGCCACACGGCCACGGCCTCGTCCTGACCGCGAAACGAGGAACGGGGGCGGGCCAGAGTAACCCCGCCCCCGTTCGGATGAATCCGCTTACGCCTCGACCGACGCCGGCGCGGGCTCGGTCGCCCGCGGCTCGCCCGGGGCGCCTGCCGCGCCCGCCTGCGGGCGCTGGCGGACCAGGGTGAACACCAGGACCGTGGCCAGCAGGCCGAAGCCGCCGGCGACGAGGTAGGCGAAGTCGAGGCCGTCCGCGAACGCCCGGTGCACGACCGGGGCGAGCGCCGGCGTCCGGGCCAGGACCGCCTGGGCCTGGCCGCCGCTCAGCGCCCCCGACAGGCCCGGGCCTGCCCCGTGCGTCAGGCCCGAGTCGAACACCTCGCCGAGCACCGCGATGCCGAACGCGTAGCCGAGCTGCCTGAAGGCGCTCAGCGCGCCGCCGGCCATGCCCGCCTGCTGCCATGGCACGGCGGACATCGCGGTCGAGGTCAGCGACGCCATGGCAAGCCCCGCACCGATCCCCACGAGCACCAGGCCGGGGATGACCACGGGCCAGCCGGAGTTCTCACGCAGCACCGCCTGGGCGAGCGCGCCGACGGCGATGACGAGCAGCCCGCTGCCGACCATCCACCGGGGCGACGTCCGGTGCAGGAAGCGGCCGACCTGACCGGACACGATGAACGCCGAGGCCGCGCAGGGCAGCACGACAAGGCCCGCCTTGATGGCGCTCAGGCCGAGTACCGACTGCAGCCACAGCGACTGGTAGGTCATGGCCGCCCAGGCGGCCGCCGACAGCAGCGCGCCGGCCAGGAGCATCGCGGTGAACGTCCGGTTGCGCAGCAGCTTCAGGTCGAGCATCGGGGCCGGGTTGCGGCGCTCGGCGATGACGAACACCACGAGGGCGACGACCGTGACGGCGATCAGGATGATCGTTTCCGCGGACGCCCACGCGCCCCTGATGAGCGCGTAGGTGAGGGCGGCGGCCGCGACGGTGAAGGACGCCATGCCCGGCAGGTCGATGCGCCTGGGGGTGGGGTCCTTGGACTCGCCGATGACCCGGAGGGTCATCACGACGGCGACCACGCTGACCGGCAGGTTGACGAGGAAGATCCACCGCCAGCCGAAGTTGGCCGTGAGCAGCCCGCCGATGATCGGCCCCACCGCGGACGCGGCGCCGTTGACCGCGCCCCAGATGCCGAAGGCCATGCCGCGCTCGCGGCCGGTGTAGGTGTTGCTGATCAGTGCCATCGTCGTCGCGAACATCGCCGCCGCGCCCACGCCCTGGACGCCGCGTGCCGCGATCAGCAGGCCGACGTTCGGCGCGAGGCCGCAGGCGAGCGACGCCGCGGCGAAGAGCACCAGCCCGATGAGGTAGAGCCTGCGACGCCCGAACCGGTCCGCCACGGCCCCGACGGTCAGCACCAGCGCGCCGAGCACGAGGGCGTACAAGTCGATGACCCACTGCAGGTCGCTGAAGGTCGTGTGCAGCTGCCGCGCCATGTCCGGCAGTGCCACGTTGACGATCGTCACGTCGACGAGCAGCATGCAAGCCCCGGCGCAGATCGCCACCAGGGGCCACCACTTGCGCATCGTTGGTTCCTTCCATTGATCCATGTGCAAGACCCCCTCGCCTTCACCGTTGTTCTTCGATGAGAAGACGAGCGGCAGGCCGTCGCCGGGACAAGTCTTTCGCTTCCGGCTTGGCCCGGTGGAGGCTCCCCTCGCCTCCTCGACATACGATCTAGGACTCGCGGCCCGATCTGTAGTCACACCGGCCGGATGCGCCGGTTCTCGACATTTGCTAGGGTCTCTTTGGTGGAAACCATCACGATCGACGATCTCGACCGGCAGCTCACGCAGTGCCTCGGCGTGGACGGGCGCGCGTCGTTCAGCGCGATCGCCGACGTGCTCGGCGTGTCCGACCAGACCGTCGCCCGCCGGTACCGCCGCCTCCGCTCGGCCGGGGTACTGCGCGTTGTCGGCCTCAAGTACCCCAAGTCAGCCGGGTACGCGAACTGGTTCCTGCGGCTGCGCTGCGTTCCCGGTTCCGGTGAGGCGATCGCCGCCGCCCTCGCCCAGCGGTCCGACACCGCGTGGGTCCAGCTGCTCTCCGGCGACACCGAGGTGCTGTGCTCGCTGCGCGGTGACGCGTCGGACGGCACCGAGTCGCTGCTCACCCGGCTGCCCAGGTCCGGGCGGATCGTCGCGGTGACCGCCTACTCCCGGCTGCACATGTTCACCGGCGGGCCGGACGCGCTTGGCTTCATGGACGTCCTGCCCGCCTCGCGGGTCGCGCCGCTGCACGTCGCGGTCCGCACCCGGCCCCGGCCGACGGAACCGCAGGAGCCGGCGAGCGACCTCGACGCCGCCCTGTTCTCCGCCCTCGCCCTCGACGGGCGGACCCCGTACGCCGACATCGCCGCGGCCAGTTCCTACTCGGAGACGACGGTGCGGCGGCGGACGGAGCAGCTCCGCGAGACAGGCCTGCTCTACTTCGACCTGGAGCTCGACATGCCGACCTTCGGCTTCCGGTCCTCGGCGTGGCTCTTCCTGTCGGTGCCGCCCTCGCACCTGGCGGACGTCGGCGCCGCGCTCGCGAAGTTCCCTGAGGTCGCCTACGTCACCGCCACGACCGGCCCGGCCAACCTCGCGGCCTGCGCGGTCTGCCGCGACGAGGAGTCGCTGTACGAGTTCCTGACCGCCAAGGTCGGCGCCCTGCCCGGCGTGGAGCGGGTGGAAACCGCGCCGATCATCCGCACGGTCAAGCAGGCTTCCCCTGTCATGGTCCCCCGCGCGTAAAGTCCACCCTCGCGGGCGGGTTCTGGTGTGATCAGTTTCTTGCTGTTATCCGGCTCAGGACTGCTGGGCCGTCACGCCGGCGCCTGCCCCGAGACGCGGGTCGCGCTGGCGCGCCTGCTCCGAGCGGGGCTTCGGCACTGGCACGCCTCTTGCTGTTATCAGGGGTGGCGGGCGGGAGTTGGATGCCGGGGCAGGCACGGGCACGCGCGGGCAGGCGTGGGCAGGCGTGGGGTTGTTGCTGTTATCAGCATGGTTACGGATGGACGTCGGGCGATAGCCAGAGGACGGGAAGTCGGCTCCTGCCAGGAAGCCGGCAGTTGGCCAACACCCTCGAAACGTCTTTGCAAGCAGAGGGTCGCCGCGCGGTAGTTGGTCCTGATGGCCGACGGTGACCCCGGTCGGGGTTCAGCGCCGATCAGATCACGCCTCGGCTGCGGCCCGACAGCTCGGCGACGAGGAAGCGCAGCAGTACAGCAGCGAAGTACCGCAACCGGGACGGAAACCGGCGGACTTCGGCGGACTTCAATGGACGGACTACAAGCGTTAGAGCGGGAGTTTTCAAACGTAGGTTCGGTGATGTGAAGTAGCTACGGATCAAAAGGTTGGAAATTACCAGTGGATGCGACCCGACCGCGTCTCTCGCCCGCGAGGCGGCCAACCGCATCGGCGGCCTGCTTTGGCCCGGACGAATCCAAGTTAGAGCGCGTCGCCGCGCAGTGCGCACTCGACCAGCTCCGCCGCCCGCGCGGCCGCGACCAGTCGGCGGCCCTCATCGCGGTAGGCGGCCAGCGTCGACCGCGTGCGGCGGGACCACCTCGCCGAGCTCGGTCCGGGCGGTTCGGTACCCCTGCCGCGCGCCCTCGGCGGCCCCGGTCACGGTGTGGCGGGCGATCGCGGCCAGGACGACGGGGTGCCTGCTTATGCGGATGCGGAGAGGCTGAACTAGCCTCTCACCTGGATATCTGCGTTGTGGACAGTGTCTGTAACGCTGCCAGAGGAACGCGGCCCGCGCCGCAGGGACAATTGGGCGGCACGCCTTATCGGTGTCTTGTGCTTTCCGGCTGTGTGTTCGATCATGTGGCACGTGGCTGCCCGCGAGGCCGATCTGCTTCGTCTCCCGTTCCAGGCTCCGGAAATCCTTCGACCGGACGAAATCGAGCAGGTCTAGGTCAACCTTGAAATCAGGCGCCACGAACACCGGGTCACCCGGCAGCAAGCCGATCCGCGCCACCGCCGCCGGCAGCGCTTTCACCCCGAGCACGCCCCCCGCCGGCAGTGGTCCCACCGCCCCGGATCCGGCACCCGCTCCACATGCCACTCAGCGACCACCATGCCCTTCCGACGCTTGAACTCACTCAATCATCAGGGAAGGTAACGGCGCTGTCCGTCCAGTCCGGGCTGCCGGGCGGGGCCACGGCCCCGGGCCAGCCGGACGGGAGGTACACGTCTGTCATAGGCAAGGACGATAGCAGCCTTTTATCGCTCCTGAATTCGAGCACGATGCCTAACCAGGGGCCGGCGCCTTTGGAACGCTGGTGGACGCCCCATGTCACGCTCGGCGTGCGGCTGGTCTCCGTGCTCGACGACGACATGCAGCACGTCGGCCAGGCGGCCTACCTGCGGGGAATCTTGCTGCGGCGCGGCTAGCGGCCGGACCGCGGACACAGGGGAGGGCCCGTCGATTGACGGGCCCTCCCTTGTGTCCTAAAGTGCTAGTCAACTAAGACACTAGGAGTACAGGCAGATGATCAGCTTCCGGGTAGACGGGCGATCGGGGGTGCCGCCGTACCTGCAACTCGTCCAGCAGGTGCGGCAGGCGCTCCGGATGGGCCTGCTCGAGGTTGGCGACCAGCTCCCGACGGTGCGAGAGGTGGTCGCGGAGGTGGCCGTGAACCCGAACACGGTGCTCAAGGCGTACCGCGACCTGGAGCGCGGGGGCCTCATCGAGGCACGGGCCGGGCAGGGCACGTTCGTGCTCCGGCGCCCGGCCGGCCCACCGCCCGCGACCCACTCGCGGCTCGGGCGGTCCCTGGCCCGCTGGGTCAGCGAGGCGCGGGAGGCGGGGCTCGACGAGGAGTCGATGGAGTCGCTGCTGCGGGTCGCGCTGCGGGCGTCCGACCCCGCCGTTTCTCACCTGCAGGGAGAAATCGCATGAGTGCCGCAGTCAAGCCGCTCCCGTCCGGGCCAATGGCGACGGAGGCGATGGCGATCGAGACCAGCGGGCTGACCAAGCGGTACCGGCGCAGCGCCGCCCTCAGCGACTGCACCGTCACGGTGCCCGAGGGGCGGATCAGCGCGCTCGTCGGGCCGAACGGCGCGGGCAAGTCCACCCTGCTGCGGCTGCTCACCGGCCTGGCCAGGCCGACCGCCGGGTCCGCGCGCGTGCTCGGCGGCGTGCCGCGGCAGGACCCGGCGTTCCTCGCGGACATCGGCTACCTCGCGCAGGACGTGCCGCTGTTCCGGCGGCTGTCCGCCGATGACCACATCGGGGCCGGGGCGCACCTGAACAAGCGATGGGACGGCGCGTCCGCGCGGGCCCGGCTGCGCGAGCTCAACGTCCCGCTCGACCGGGCGGTCGCCACGCTGTCCGGCGGTCAGCGGGCACAGGTCGGCCTGGCGCTCGCGCTGGCCAAGCGGCCACGGCTGCTGCTGCTCGACGAGCCGGTCGCGGCGCTTGACCCGCTGGCCCGCAGGCATTTCCTGGCCACTCTGACTTCGGCTCTGGCGGAAGCGGAGGGACGGCTCACCATCGTTCTTTCCTCCCACCTGATCGCCGACCTGGAGCGGATCTGCGATCACCTCATCCTGCTCGCCGAGTCCCGCGTGCAGCTCTGCGGCGACATCGATGACCTGCTCGCCGAGCACACGGTGCTGGTCGGGCCGCGCAAGGACACGGCGGCGCTCGAACGGGAGCACACGCTGGTGCACGCGACCCGGACGGCCCGGCAGGCCACGCTGGTCCTCCGGCTGAGCGGGCCCGTTATCGACCCCGCCTACCAGGCCTCGGACATCAGCCTGGAGGACCTGGTGCTCGCCTACATGGGCGCCGCCGCGCCGGCGGCGTACGCAGACCTTTCGGCGGCTTCGACGATTTCCACGGTTGGAGAACAACAGTGAGCTGGCTTATCTGGCGGCAGTACCGCGCATCGACCGCCATCACCGGCGTGCTTGTCGGCTTGTTCGCGGTGCTGCTGGTGATCACCGGGCTGAACATGGCCAGCCAGTTCCACGCCGACTTCGGCGCCTGCCTCGCCGCGAACAGCTGCCAGTTCCCCCGCGGGGGCGTCTTGTTCGGCAGCGGCGCGCTCGGGGTGATCGTCCAGTTCAGCCTCGCGGTGCCCGCCATCCTCGGCATGTTCCTGGGCGCGCCCGCGGTGGCGCGCGAGGCCGAGACCGGCACCGCCCACTTCGCCTGGACCCAGGCTGTCACCAGGCGCCGCTGGCTGACCGTCAAGGCCGGCTGGCTGCTGCTCGCCGCGCTCGCCTGGGGCGGCGCCGTCGGCGCGCTGGTCACCTGGTGGTCGGGGCCGCAGAACGCCGTGGCGGCGAGCCAGTTCAACCCCGGCAGCTTCGACGTCCAGGGCATCATGCCCGCCGCCTACTCGCTGTTCGCGATGGCGCTCGGCATCGCGGCGGGCACGCTGATCCGCCGGGTGCTGCCCGCGCTCGTCGTCACCCTCGGCGTGTTCTTCGCCGTCCGGCTGATTATCGAGGACTGGGTCCGCCAGCACTACATGACGCCGGTCACCGGCATCTACAACGTCGCCCTCGACAACACCCCCCGGCCCGAGAGCGCGGCCTGGATTCTCGGCCAGGGATTCCGCGGCCCGAACGGCCCGCTGGCCAGCCCCGGCGGCGACCTGGTCGAGATGACCAGGAACGGCTTCCCCGCCGTCGACATCCCCGCCGCGTGCCGCGCGTACTTTACGCAAGGGCCGCGCCAGGCCCCGCTCTTCCCCTGCCTCACCAGCCACGGCTACTCGCAGTACATCACCTATCAGCCCGCCGCCAGGTACTGGCCGTTCCAGTTCATCGAGGCCGGCATCTTCGTGGCGCTCGCCGCCGTGCTGATCGCGGTGGCGTTCGCGGTCATCAACCGCCGCGACGCCTAGCTCGCCCGTGGCCGGTGCCGGGGCCGGTGCCGGCGGTGGCCGACTCTGGCGGTGGCCGGCTGCGGCGGTGGCCGGCTCCGTCGGCTCTGGCTCGGCATGGATGTGACATTGGTGTCGCTATGACCACAGCTAGCTAGCTAGCGGTGGCCGCGGTGAACCTTCTCGGCACATACCGCATCGCCACCGATCCCGAGCCGAACTCCAGCCGGCTCGTAGGCGTCAGGTCGAAGACCACCTCCCTGCCGCAGAGGTTTCCCGCCCAGCTAGCCCTCTTCACCTAAGCTTGCGCACGCTAGGGCGCACTCGTACGCGTGCACCCGCGCAATGAGCTTTGCCGTCAGCGCGGCGAGGGATGACGGCTGGGCGGTGAGCGGAACGCCGAAAACGGTTGCCCCGACTTTGTAGACGTCTGTTCGGACAATCGTCACAAGTAGTACTGCGTCGACGTTGACGCCGTTGACCGTGCCTGTCTGCCTGACGAGGACCGTCTGATGGCCGGCGACGGGGGAGGCCGCGCGGACCGTCTGCTTGATAACGGACTTGGTGGTGCCGTGGATGGTCGTCTGTGACGTGCAGCGGGAGAACACAGAGCGAACCTGATCGAAGTACCCGGTACTTCCTGACGCCGCAGCGAACTGGTAGACGTTCTGGACGTACCGGCGTTGATGGTAGCTGGAGGGATGGTCGATGCTGGTGTCATAGAGAACGTCGGCCGCGAACGCGGTCGTGCCGGCCGCTGACAACAGCACGTCGTGGACCATCTGCTGGCAGTTGTGGAGAGAAGAGGCCGGTGACGGCGAGCCCGGCAGCAGGGTCGGGCCGGAGTCCGAGGTGTCCTGCGTGTCGATTTCGTAGCCGGCCGGGAAGTCGGACAAGGGCAGCAAGGCCGATGCCAGTACGGTACCGGTCAGCTGAGTTCGCGAGGGAGCCGGGATCGGGTTCGTAGTCGTCTGTGTCGACTGCGGGCCCGCACATCCTGCCGCGGCGATGCAGGCAAAGGCCGCGATGACCGCGGGGCGGGGGAACATGTCGGCGAGCATAAAGACAGGTAATTACGTCAACAACCTATATCGACCTTCATGACGCTGGTTCGCATCGGGGCGACCGCATGCGAGTGCAGCGCGAACGCCCGCACCATCGTCTTCCGCCCGCCGACCGTGAAGAACCGGGCCACGGCAAAGCCTTCCCCGCCGGCGCCCGCAAGCCGGTCCTGACCGGCCACCCCCGTCTAACTAACCGGCAGCTCACGCGGCCCGTCCATGTACCGTCGGCGGGACGATCGGAAGGGGCGCGACGGCGGGCACCTGACGCCTGCCGGGCGAGCACGACGTGCTCCCGGGTCTGCGGCATCACGCCCACAAGCGCGCAGACCACGGGGACCGCGCGGTCGACCTGCGCCGCACCGGTGAGGGTCAGTGTGGTCCAACGTTGCTAGTCGGAATTGAACGGAGATGACCGCGATCAACACAAGTAGCGAGGCTGCCTCGATCGAGCACCTCCTCGATACCGCGCTCATCAGGCTGCCGCGTTTGGTCTTGGATGTGATCGATGAACTGACCTGAGGGGCGTTGCCGCGGGGCGATCTGGTCGGCACTACGACCTAGTTTGCGACTTTCCGCGCGTGCGCAAGAGGGAGTGCGTCGTTTGTTGGCCCCGTCGACGAGCCCCAGGGCCTCGACGCCGCGCGGCCTCAGTACAGCAGAAAAGTACCGCAACACTGGGCGGAAATCGGTGGACGTCGGCGGACTCTGGCGGACAAATGACAAGTGCTCAGAGCGAAGTTTTCAAACGTTGATTCGGTGCGACCTCTATTTTGCAAGCAGAGGATCTGGGGGGTCGACTCCCCTAAGTGCCTTGCGTGCTGCACATTTTGTGCTGCACCTTTGTGCTGCACCTTAGGTTGTGACAACTTTCCATACAGGTTTCAAGGGCGCGCGCCTGCGGCGCGGCGGTGCCGCGCACCGCAGACCCTTGAGCAGTGATCTTGCCCGGAAAACCCATTGGCACCTGTCAGGTTGGACGGGGCAGAGTGGTACCCGGCTATTAGTACAGCGTGTTGACTTTTAGTAATAAGTGTTGGTCTTAAGGCCGTACTTGTCGCTAACCGGCGCATGTTGGCTGCCATCTGCACTAGTAATTACCACTTCAGTCGGATTGGTCAGCGCGATACAACAGTACTTGTCCTCGTCCCGCTGAATACTTATAGAAAGAAGACGACGATTATTAGACTGCTGCCACTTATCCATACTGGCATACAGCCCACGCATCGAAGGATCCTCGAAATAAACGAGGTTACGCTTATTCATGTCTGACACCGAACCTACACCGTCCCGCCTTGACTTTGTTCTGTCGCACTTGCACCGTGTTATCTCACACAGCAGGAGATACAGCAACCCACGCGCTGCACGTGTCCTTACGTGACCACTACGTCTGACCACAATGAGGCCGGACAGCAGCCGACTTAAGCCGAGAGGGCAGAGGTTAAAACCCAAGGTCAGCGACGGTAACCGACAACGTGCACGGACTTTGCAAGCAGAGGGTCAGGGGTTCGAGTCCTCTGAGCTCCACCGCGAGGTCTTCACGTTTGAGTGAGGCCTATTTTCACGTTTGGGTCTGACATTCCGGGCGGGGCGGTGGTCCTGCCCGGGCCTGGCTGGCTGGAGGGCGCCGGAGGCGCCATTTTT
>CAVXAB010000007.1:0-229326 GCA_963759545.1 uncultured Actinomycetota bacterium | reverse complement strand
TCACCACCTGATCAGCGCTATGGCCGAGGACCAGTGCGACCCGCTAGGTGGCCCCGCACACCGCCGTAACGCTACGCCTGACACGATACAGCGATGCACTGGGGAAGTCGGAAAGTTCCCGCTAGCCGCGAGATACGTCGAAGTTTCCCGCTCGCGTGGCCCCAAGGAATGAAGCCCAAGCGGATGAAGGATAATGGAGGACCAGCCCATCAGAATCCTGCGAGTCGCGAACGGCAATTATTCCCGGTGCCGACGCCAGTTCTACGCAGCTACCATTTGCAATGCTGCGCTTTGCCTTCCGCCAATTAAGGCGATGCTCCTCGTCTTGCAGCGATGACATTTTATCTGTTTGCTGCGTATATGAAAGACTGCCTTACGCAGCTTGTCACCCTTCCGTATGCCGCATCCTAGCCTTTGGTGTTATTCGCAATGGAAGACGCCATACTCTTGTATTGTGTCCCGAATTTTTGCAATTAGTTCGGCTGACTCTTCTGGAGTCAATGCCAACGCGCGCAAGTGATCGAATACCTGCGCGTACCTACTAATGTCCTGCGAACGGTCGAGGTAAATATAGCCCATCAGCCCCTCGACATACACCACCTGCTGAGCAGTGTCACCAAAATCGAGTATTTTCGAACAAACTATCCATTGCTGGGTGTGCCCCGACAGTGAACGGGATGATGCTGATAGTCACATTTGCCAGGTTCGCCGCGGCAATCAGCCGATCGAGCTGTTCGCCCATCACGGCGGGCCCGCCCACCACCCGATGGAGAACGGCCTCGTCCAGTACGACCGACAGTTGCAGGGGCGGGTTTCTGGTCAGAATCTGCTGCCGTTTCAACCTGACCTCGACGGCCTCTTCCACCCTTTCCGGGGTGTAGTTCTGCATGTCCGCCTCATGTAGGGCACGCACATATCCAGGCGTCTGCAAGAGGCCAGGGATAAGCATCGGCATCTAGAAACTTAGCGACACGGCGGCTTCTTCCAGGCCGACGTAGGTTGCGAAGTCGAGGTCGTAGGACTGCCACCAGCCCTGCTGCTTGCCTTCTCGCGGCCAGCGTGCATGAGCCGCTCGCGATCGGCGGCTGTCCGTCACGCCGTAGATCTCGCACAGGTCCCGGATGTCCCGTAGCGGTCGCGCCACGCTGCCCGGTCTCCATCCGGCTCACCTTTGACGGCGAGCACAGCAGCTCCGCGGCCACCTGCTCGACCGTCAGGCCCCGCTCATTGCGGAGCGCGCGGAGCAGGGCGCCGAGTTCGCGTCTGCGGACCGTGGGGCTGCAGGGACTACGCGCTTCCGGCACTGGAGGTCGCTTCCTTCCGCATTGCCGGACGGGTGCCTGGTGGTGCCAGACACCACAGGTCCAGCATAGTTCGGGCCACGATGCCGATGGCACTTGAGTATGTCACTTGATTTTGGCACTTGCCAACTGCACATGCTCGATGCACCATGAAATCAGACGCAGGAGGCATCCTCAAGCGACCCGCCGACAACGGGGTCGAGCGGTGACCCAAAGGTTATCGATCCTAGATCGCTAGCCCAGGGCTCGCGCGAGCCGGCGATTGAAAAGGAGGCCATGCCATCGCTGCACGTGTATCGCGCCCGCCGCCACTCTGCATGAGCGGACGCTTCCCTGCCGAACCGGGCGGGACGAAACGCCGGGTTCCAGGATCGCTGTCAGGTATCACCTACTGCGCCCTCAAACAGAGGGACGACAGACCCTGGAAACACCGCTGGGCCGGTGCTGCCACACCGACCCAGCGAAACACCACCCGTCCTCAGGAACCACCGAGAAGGGCTAGTGACGTGTTCTACGGTAGCAACCTGTACAGAAAAGACAACCCCCGTTGGGTCATTAGTAACGCAACGGAAACACCAAAGGTTCCCGATGCGGCGTTCCAGCTACTCCCACCCGTCGGCGACACGTGGGAGCACCTGGTCGCCGGGCTCAGCAGCGGCGGCACTGGCCTGGCCGCCGGGATCGCGCGCAGGCTCAGGATCGCCTGCGGCACCTGCGTGGCCTGGCTCATCGGCCTGCCGCGCCGGGCGGGGGCCCGGCTGCACGCGGAGAACGACGCGGAAGCCCGCTGGTGGCGCTGGCAGGTTACCGAGCGATGCGGCGGACTCGTCCGTCAGTACCGCGACACAAGGTTCGATCTGCTGCCGCACGACCCCGCGATCCGCCGCGACGAGCTAAGCGTAGACCTGGCCGGCACGGACCCCGCGCCGCCGGACTGCCCGTGCCCGGGAGGCCTCTGATGGCCGCCGGGCGCCCTTACGGCCCGAACGACCCCAGCCTCATATCCAGCCTCGAGACGGCGGTTACGGGAGCGCGCCGTCCCGGGCAGGCCGAATTGGCTTGGAACTGGCGCTGGGAGTTCGGCCTGCTCGCCGTGCTCGCGGTGCCCTCCGGGCTGATCGCGAGTGCGTTCGGCCTTCTCGGACTCGGTGTCGCAGCGGGGGCCGGGCTGGTGGCTGGAGCAGCGGCGCTGCTGCTCTGGCCGCCAGCCCGACCGTGGTGCGTCTCCCGGGCCTGGTGCCTCATCACCCCGCACCGGGTGCGGGCGGGCTGCGCGAACGCCTGGGTCCAGACCAGGACCGGCAAGCTGCCATTCATCCTGGCCACCACGCCCATGGCCGACGGTGAGCGGGTGCGGCTCTGGCTCCGCGCGGGCCTCACCGCCGCGGACCTGCACGCCGCCAGGGACGTGCTCGCGGCCGCCTGCTGGGCGACGGAGGTGCGCGTCGTCCGCAGTCCGAGCCGCGCGCACCTGGTCACCCTCGAAGTAATACGAACCCGTCATCCCGAACGACCGCAGCTGACTCCTCAGCCCTGGCCGTTCTCCCGTCACGGGGCGGGCGATGGCCTTGGCGACACCGAGGGGCCAGATACCCGCCGCTGGCCAGGGGGAGCGGTTCCGGCGCCCAGGTCCAACCCCGAGGAAGGCCTCGACGACTGGCGCGGCCCCGCCCCCGTTCCCGATGACGTGCTGAGCTCTTAGGCTCCGGTTGCCTCGGCGGGCCCAGTTCCCTCGGCCGCTTCCGCACGCAGCTTGACGGAGCGGACGAGGAGCTGGGCGACGTCGATGACCTCGAGGGTCTGCTTGGCCTGGCCGGCGGCCTTCTTGGCGTTGACGGCGTCGCCGAGCATGACCATGCAGTAGGGGCAGGCGGTGGAGACGGTGTCGGGGTCGAGGGCGAGGGCCTCGTCGATCCGCTCCTCGTTGATCCGCTTGCCGGTCCGCTCCTCGAGCCACATGCGGGCGCCGCCGGCGCCGCAGCAGAAGCCCTTGCCCTTGCAGCGGTGCATTTCCTCGGCGGTGGTGCCGGGGACGGCGTCGATGATCGCGCGCGGCGGGCGTGTAGACCTTGTTGTGGCGGCCGAGGAAGCACGGGTCGTGGTAGGTGATCTTCTCGTCGACCGGGGTGACCGGGGTCAGCTTCCCCTCCTCGACGAGCCGGGCCAGGAGCTGGGTGTGGTGGATGACCTCGTAGTTCCCGCCGAGCTGCGGGTACTCGCGGCTGATGGTGTTGAAGCAGTGCGGGCAGGACGCGATGACCTTCTTGCCTGTCCCCTTCGCGACGCCGGCCTCGTTGAGGGTCTCGATGTTCTGCTGGGCCAGCATGCTGGAAGACGAACTCGTTGCCCAGCCGGCGGGCGGGGTCGCCGGTGCACGCCTCGGCCGGGCCGAGCACCGCGAACTTCACCCCGGCGATGTGCAGCAGCTCCGCGATCGCCTTGGTGGCCTTCTTCGCCCGGTCCTCCAGGGCCCCGGCGCAGCCGACCCAGTACAGGTACTCGACGTCGTCGGGGATCTTGCCGTCCAGCGACGGGGACCTCGAAGTCCAGCTCGGTGATCCACTCCAGCCCGCTTGTCCTCGGCCATGCCCCACGGGTTGCCCCGGCGCTCGAGGTTGTTCAGCATGGTGGTCGCCTCGGTCGGGAAGGCGGACTCGACCAGGACCTGGTGGCGGCGCATCCCGTTGATGTGGTCGATGTGCTCGATGTCGACCGGGCACTCGTTCACGCACGCCCCGCAGTTCGTGCACGCCCAGATGCACCTCGGGGTCGATCACCCCGTTGTCCGACATCGGGCCGACCAGCGGGCGCTCCGCCTCGGCCTGGACGTCAGGTCGGAGAGGCTGTCGCGCTGGTCCTCCGGGGCAAGCAGGTAGGGGGCCTTGGCGAACGCGTGGTCGCGCAGGTCGAGGATGAGCTGCTTGGGCGACAGCGGCTTGCCGGTGACCCAGGCCGGGCACTGCGACTGGCAGCGGCCGCACTCGGTGCAGGTGCCCAGGTCGAGCATGCCCTTCCAGGTCAGGTCCTCGACCTTCCCGATGCCGAACACGTCGGTGTCCGGGTCGGCCTCCTCGAAGTCCAGGACCTTCCCGCCGCGAGCGCATCGGCTCAAGCGGGCCGAGCGCGTTCGGGCGGCGGGAGAACAGCACGTTCAGCGGGGCCAGGAAGATGTGCAGGTGCTTGGAGTAGAACACGACGACCAGGAACGCCATGATCACCGCGAGCTGAGCCAGGATGAACACGACCTCGAGGACGCTGTTGACCCCGTAACCGAGAGGGTGCAGCCACTTGCCGACCACCCAGGACGCGAACGGCCAGGCGCCGTCGTTCTCGTAGGGGAACACCCCGGTGTTCTCCTGCGCGCCCCGGTAGATCAGCAGCGTGATGATGACCGCGGTGATCATCGCGAGCACGACCCAGGCGGCGCGGGTGTGGGAGCCGAAGAACCGCGAGGCGCGGCCCTCCTTGTGCGGGTTGTTGCGGAGCCGGATGACCGTGAAGGTGATGATGCCGCCCAGGACCCCGACGGCGAACAGGTCCTCGATGAACCCGATCGCCGCCCAGTGCCCGATCCCCGGGATCGCGAACGTCCGCGAGAACAGCGCGCCGTACGCCTCGATGATCGTCAGCAGCAGGACGATGAAGCCCCAGAACGTGGCCGCGTGCGCCATGCCCGGCACCGTCCACTTCAGCAGCTTGCGCTGCCCGATCACCTCGGTCAGCTGCGTCTCCAGGTCGGTCCCGCGGGTGCTCGCGCGCGTACTCAAGCCGCTCAGGCGCCGGCTGGCCCGTGAACGCCAGCCGCTTCAGCCACCACACCCGCCGCCCCGCCACCGCGAACGCGATAACGGTCAGCCCCAGGCCGACGATCATCCGCAGGACCACGCGCAACCTCCTTGTATGCCTGGTCGCTAAGCCTAACTGCGGGGAATGTGAAGCCCAAGGTTTGTGTTCCGCAACGCGGGTCACATTACTGGTCAGTAACTTAGCAGAAGGCCGGGTCATGCTGGAGCAGGGCGCCATCCGCGGCACGTCGGTTAGCGGCGAACGCGCTCCGCACGGGCAGCGGCGACACCGGCGGCGAGTCACGCGACCGCTGAACACGCGAGTCAGGCGGTGAAAAGTTGTGCCGGATCCGGGAATGATCCGCGTATCTGAAAAGTTGAGCCTAAGTGACTCAAGTCATTTGACAGCCGGGCTCGCCTCGGGCAGGCTTGAGCCCGGAAGACTCAACTTCACACACACTACAAGGACTGCTCATGGCACGTGCGGTAGGTATTGACCTCGGGACGACCAACTCTGTTGTCGCCGTCCTCGAAGGCGGGGAGCCGACGGTCATCGCAAACGCGGAGGGCTCGCGGACGACGCCGTCCGTCGTCGCGTTCGCCAAGAACGCTGAGGTGCTCGTCGGCGAGGTCGCGAAGCGGCAGGCCGTCACCAACGTGGACCGGACGATCCGTTCGGTCAAGCGGCACATGGGGACCGACTGGTCCGTCACCATCGATGGCAAGAAGTTCAACCCGCAGCAGATCAGCGCGTTCATCCTGCAGAAGCTCAAGAGGGACGCCGAGGCTTACCTCGGTGAGAAGATCACCGACGCGGTGATCACCGTCCCCGCTTACTTCAGCGACGCGCAGCGGCAGGCGACCAAGGAGGCCGGCACGATCGCGGGCCTCAACGTCCTGCGGATCATCAACGAGCCGACTTCTGCGGCTCTCGCCTACCACCTGGAGAAGGAAGGGTCCGCCAAGATCCTGGTCTTCGACCTCGGTGGCGGCACCTTCGACGTCTCGCTCCTCGACGTCGGCGACGGCGTTGTCGAGGTCGAGGCGACCAGCGGCGACAACCACCTCGGTGGCGACGACTGGGACCAGCGGATCGTGGACTGGCTGGTGCAGGACTTCAAGGCCGGCTACGGCATTGACCTGGCCAAGGACAAGATGGCCCTGCAGCGGCTGCGCGAGGCGGCCGAGAAGGCCAAGATCGAGCTGTCGCAGTCGATGGAGTCGCAGATCAACCTGCCCTACATCTCGCCACGGCCCGGACGGCCCCCTGCACCTGGACACCCGGCTCACCCGGGCCGAGTTCCAGCGCATGACCTCCGACCTGCTCGACCGCTGCAAGAGCCCCTTCCAGCAGGTCATCAAGGACGCCAACGCCAAGGTGGCGGACATCGACCACGTGGTCCTCGTCGGCGGCTCCACCCGGATGCCCGCGGTCGTCGAGCTGGTCAAGTCGCTCACCGGCGGCAAGGAGCCCAACAAGGGCGTTAACCCGGACGAGGTCGTCGCCGTCGGCGCCTGCCTGCAGGCCGGCGTGCTCAAGGGCGAGGTCAAGGACATCCTGCTGCTCGACGTGACCCCGCTGTCGCTGGGCATCGAGACCAAGGGCGGGATCTTCACCAAGCTCATCGAGCGCAACACCACGATCCCGACCAAGAAGTCGGAGATCTTCACCACGGCGGACGACAACCAGCCGTCGGTGCAGATCCAGGTGTACCAGGGCGAGCGCGAGATCGCGGCGTACAACAAGAAGCTCGGCATGTTCGACCTGACCGGCATCGCGCCCGCGCCTGCGGGGCATCCCGCAGATCGAGGTCTCCTTCGACATCGACGCCAACGGCATCGTGAACGTGTCCGCCAAGGACCTGGGCACGGGCAAGCAGCAGTCGGTGCAGATCACCGGCGGCTCCACGCTGTCCAAGGACGACATCGACAAGATGGTCCGCGACGCCGAGGCCTACGCCGAGGAGGACCGCAAGCGCCGCGAGGAGGCCGAGGTCCGCAACCAGGCCGACACGCTCGTCTACTCCACCGAGAAGTTCCTCGCCGAGAACGACGACAAGGTCCCCGCGGACGTCAAGGCCGAGGTGAAGGACGCGATCGCCGACCTCAAGAAGGCTATCGAGGGCAACGACCTCGAGACCATCAAGAGCGCCAGCGAGCACGCCGCCACCGTCAGCCAGAAGATGGGCAGCGCGATCTACGCCGCCGCCCAGGCCGAGCGGCAGGCCTCCGGCGAGGGCGCCCCGACGGGCGCCAGCGCGGACACCCCGCGAGGACGAGGGCGTGGTCGACGCCGAGATCGTCGATGAAGGTGAAGGCGGCGCTGCCTGATGACAGCACCTGAGGAACCGGGCACGGGGCCGATCATCCGCGATAACCGGCGGATCGACCCGGTGACTGGGCAGCCAAGAAGGGGCAAGCACGCGGCCTCCCAGCCGGCCGGCACCAGCTGGTGCCGGCCGGCCGGGGGCGCCCGGCTCGGCGCGCCACGTCAAGGGCGCGCGACGAGGCTAGCTCCACTGAGGAAGAGGTAAGCGTGACTGAGGCCGGAGCCGCTACTAAGACGGCCGGCACCGGCGGCGGCGGCACCGCCAGACTCGGCTGTCGTCAGCAGGCTGCAGACGCCAGCTCGCGGAGCGCACGGCTGACCTGCAGCGGCTGCAGGCGGAGTACGCCAACTACCGCAAGCGGGTCGACCGGGACCGGGCCACGGTGCGCGAGCACGCGGTGGCCGGCGCGCTGTCCGAGCTGCTGCCGGTGCTTGACGCCATCGGCCAGGCCCGCGAACATGGCGAGCTGTCCGGCGGTTTCAAGTCCGTAGCCGACTCACTCCAGGCGGCGGTCGGCAAGCTCGGCCTGGTCAGCTACGGCCAGCGTGGCGACGCGTTCGACCCGAAGATCCACGAGGCGCTGACGCACACGTACTCGCCCGACGTCGCCGAAGACACCTGCGTGGAGATCTTCCAGCCCGGCTACAAGGTCGGCGAGCGGATCCTGCGGCCCGCCCGCGTTGCGGTCGCGGCCCCAACCACAGGGCCAGACGACAGCGGCGAAGCCGCCGAGCTGGCCGTCCGGGGAAGACAACAACTAAACAGCCCAGCGAGGCCAGATGAGCGCGAAGGACTACCAGAAGGACTACTACAAGACGCTGGGCGTTCCCAAGACCGCGACGGCCGCCGAGATCAAGAAGTCCTACCGTGAGCTCGCACGGAAGTAGCACCCCGACGCGAACAAGGGAAGCGCCGACGCTGAGGAACGCTTCAAGGAGATCACCGAAGCGTACAACGTGCTGTCCGACGAGAAGCAGCGCAAGGAGTACGACGACGCGCGCTCGATGTTCGGCGGATTCCGCGTCCCGACCAGCGGCCGGCCCGGCACCGGCGCCGGCGGCACGACCTTCGACCTCGGCGACCTCTTCGGCAACGGCGAGGGCCTGGGCGACGTGCTCGGCGGCATCTTCCGCAACCGTCCAGGCGGCGGCACGGCGAGCAGCCGGGCGCGGCGCGGCGCGGACGTGGAGACCGAGACCACGCTGCCCTTCGGTGACGCGATCGACGGCGCGACCGTGTCGCTCCGGCTGACCGGCGAGGGCCCCTGCCCGGACTGCGGCGGCACCGGCGCGAAGTCAGGCACGGTTCCCAAGGTCTGCCCGGACTGCCAAGGCACCGGACAGCAGTCAAGGAACCTTGGCGGCTTCGGCCTCTCCGAGCCCTGCAAGACCTGCCGGGGCCGTGGGCTTGTCGTCGAGGACCCGTGCCCGTCGTGCAGCGGCAGCGGCCGGGCGATGAGCTCGCGCACCATCCAGGCGCGCATCCCCGCCGGGGTGGCGGACGGCCAGCGGATCCGGATTCCCGGCAAGGGCGCCCCGGGCGAGCGTGGCGGCAAGGCGGGTGACCTGTACGTCCGCGTGCACGTCAGGCCGCACGAGGTGTTCGGCAGGAGCGGCGACAACCTGACCGTGACCGTGCCGGTGACGATCACCGAGCTGGCGCTCGGCGCGGACATCAAGGTGCCGACGCACCGCGGCCCCGCGGTCACCGTGCGCGTCAAGCCAGGCATCGGCGAACGGGACAGTGTTCCGCGTTCCCGGCCGGGGCGTCCGCCGCAAGGACGGGACGATGGGCGACCTGCGCGCGACCCTTGAGGTGACGGTGCCGCAGGACCTCAGCAGCAAGGCCAAGTCGGCGCTTGAGGACCTGCGGATCGCCACGGCGGGCGCGGACCCGCGCGAGGAACTGCTCCGCCGGGCCCGGCAGGAGTAACAGAAGATTACCGTGATGGCATTAGAAGGAAGGAGATGACATGAGCAGCCCTTACGAGCTGTCCGATGACATGCCCGTATATGTCATCTCCGTGGCCGCGAGCCTGTCCGGCATGCACCCGCAGACGCTACGCGGCTACGAAAGAGTCGGCCTGGTGACGCCGCGGCGCACCGCCGGCGGCGGCCGCCGCTACTCGATGCGGGACATCCTCGCCCTTCGGGAGATTCAGCGGCTGTCGCAGGAGGAGGGGATCAACCTCTCCGGCATCAAGCGCATCCTCGACCTGGAGCGGGAGCTTGAGCAGGCCCGGCTGATAGCGGCCGAGCTGCATGCCGAGCTGTCCGTGCTGCGGAACGAGCTGGAGTCCACCCGCGCGGTCGCGGCCAGGCTCGCCGAGCTGCGCCGGTCGCAAACGGTCGACCCGGCGGCCTCGCTCGTCCCCGTCCGGTCATCCACCAAGGTGACCTTCTGGCAGACCGCGGCGCCGCCGCCAGAGGCTCAGCCGGGCGACCAGGGCCGCGCCGGCGACTAAAAGTTAATAAGGATCAAGGGGGATCAAACCTCATGGATGACAAGCTAACCCGCAAGAGCCAGGAGGCGCTGTCGGCAGCGATCCGCCAGGCCGCCTCGGACGGCAACCCCCAGGTCGAGCCCGTGCACCTGCTGCTGGCGCTGCTGAAGCAGGCCGACGGCACGGCCCAGCCGCTGCTCGAAGCCGCCGGCGCGGACATGGACCGGCTGCTCGCGGAGGCGGCGGCGCTGCAGCGGAAGCTCCCGCAGACGCGCGGTGCCACCGCCAGCGCCCCGGAGACCTCCCGCCAGCTGCTGTCGGTGATCAACACCGCGGCGAGCCTGGCCAGGGAGATGGGCGACGAGTACATCTCCACCGAGCACCTGCTGGTCGGCCTGGCGACCGGCGGCGGCCCGCTGGCCACCGCCCTGCAGCGCGCGGGCGCCACCCCGGAGGCCCTGACCAACGCCTTCACCAAGGTGCGCGGCAGCGCGCGGGTCACGAGCGAGGACCCGGAGTCCACGTACCAGGCGCTTGAGAAGTTCGGCGTCGACCTCACCCAGCTGGCCAAGGACGGCAAGCTCGACCCGGTGATCGGCCGTGACTCCGAGATCCGGCGGGTCGTGCAGGTGCTGTCGCGGCGGACGAAGAACAACCCGGTGCTGATCGGCGAGCCCGGCGTCGGCAAGACGGCCGTCGTCGAGGGCCTCGCCCAGCGCATCGTGGCGGGCGACGTGCCCGAGTCGCTGCGCGGCAAGCGGCTTATCGCGCTTGACCTGGGCAGCATGGTGGCCGGCGCGAAGTACCGCGGCGAGTTCGAGGAGCGGCTCAAGGCCGTGCTCAACGAGATCAAGGCCAGCGACGGCCAGGTGATCACGTTCATCGACGAGCTGCACACGGTCGTGGGCGCCGGCCGCGCCGACGGCGCGATGGACGCGGGCAACATGCTCAAGCCGATGCTCGCCCGCGGCGAGCTGCGCATGGTCGGCGCCACCACGCTGGATGAGTACCGCGAGCGGATCGAGAAGGACCCGGCGCTTGAGCGCCGGTTCCAGCAGGTTCTCGTCGGCGAGCCGTCCGTCGAGGACACGATCGCGATCCTGCGCGGGCTCAAGGGCCGGTACGAGGCGCACCACCAGGTGCAGATCTCCGACGCGGCCCTCGTCGCGGCGGCCATCGCTGTCCGACCGGTACATCACCGCCAGGTTCCTGCCCGACAAGGCCATCGACCTGGTCGACGAGGCGGCCTCCCGGCTGCGGATGGAGATCGACTCCTCCCCGGTGGAGATCGACGAGCTGCGCCGCACCGTGGACCGGATGAAGATGGAGGAGCTGGCGCTCTCCCGCGAGTCCGACGCCGCGAGCAAGGACCGCCTGGAGAAGCTGCGCGCCGACCTCGCGGACCGGCAGGAGCAGCTCACCGCGCTGACCGCGCGCTGGGAGCAGGAGAAGTCCGGGCTCAACCGGGTCGGCGAGCTGAAGAAGCGGCTCGACGACCTGAAGGGCCAGGCCGAGCGGGCTCAGCGGGACGGGGACTACGAGACGGCGTCGCGGCTGCTCTACGGTGAGATCCCCACGCTGGACGCGGAGATCGCCGAGGCGGCCGCGCGAGCGACCGCTCGGACGAGGCCGCCGCGGAACGCGCGGTGCCCACCGCGCCGCCGATGGTGAAGGAAGAGGTCGGACCCGACGACGTGGCAGACGTCGTGTCGGCGTGGACCGGCATCCCCGCCGGGCGGCTGCTCGAGGGCGAGACCGGCAAGCTGCTGCGCATGGAAGACGAGCTCGGTTCCCGGGTGATCGGCCAGGCGAGCGCCGTGCAGGCGGTGTCCGACGCGGTCCGCCGGGCGCGCGCCGGCGTGTCCGACCCTGACCGTCCCACGGGCTCGTTCCTGTTCCTCGGGCCGACCGGCGTCGGCAAGACCGAGCTCGCGAAGGCGCTCGCCGAGTTCCTCTTCGACGACGAGCGGGCGATAATCCGCATCGACATGAGCGAGTACGGCGAGAAGCACTCGGTCGCCCGGCTGGTCGGCGCGCCGCCCGGCTACGTCGGCTACGAGGAGGGCGGACAGCTCACCGAGGCGGTGCGGCGGCGGCCCTACTGCGTCGTGCTGCTCGACGAGGTGGAGAAGGCGCACCCCGAGGTCTTCGACGTGCTGCTCCAGGTCCTCGACGACGGACGGCTCACCGACGGCCAGGGACGGACCGTGGACTTCCGTAACACGATCCTCATCCTCACCTCGAACCTGGGCTCGTCGTACATCGCCGACCCCGCGCTCGACGACCGGGCGAAGCGCGAGGCGGTCATGGCCGCGGTCCGCGCCTCGTTCAAGCCGGAGTTCCTCAACCGGCTCGACGACGTGATCATCTTCGACTCGCTGTCGACGTCGGAGCTGACCAGGATCGTGGACATCCAGGTAGCGCGGCTCGGCAAGCGGCTGTCCGCGCGGCGGCTCACGCTGACGGTCACCCAGGCCGCCAAGGACTGGCTGGCCCTGACCGGGTTCGACCCGGTGTACGGGGCCCGGCCGCTGCGGCGGCTCGTCCAGTCGGCGATCGGCGACAAGCTGGCCAAGGCGCTGCTGACGGGGGCGATCACCGACGGCGACGAGGTGGTCGTGGACCTAGACACGAACGCCGACGAGCTGACCGTCAAGGCGGCGGCCAAGGTCGGCTAGCGGTCAACGCAAAGCGGGGCGGGCGCTTGATGCGCCCGCCCCGCTCTCGTTTACCGGCTCAGCCTCGGGGTGGGTCACGTCCAGCATGTGGTCGTAGTCGTCCTCTTTCAGGCCGAGATCCACGCGGATCCGGTACCGGAGGCGGAGCAGCAGTTGCAGCTCGGCATCATCGCCAAGCTGGATGCACCGCTCGACCCCGACCGTCGCCCAGTCGAGGGCGCCCGCGCAGGTCACCCTGTTCGGTGAACAGCTCGGCGAGCAGGTCGCAGGTGCGCGGCGTAACCGCATCGCGGTCCGCGGTCAGCGCCTCGAGCAGCCGCTCCGCCTCGGCTTCCCGGCCCAGGTCAAGCAGTGCCCGTGACCAGGTGCACCCGCGGATCAGCGAACGTGGCACCGCCGTCCTCGATCGCGGCGGAGAACTCATCCGCCGCGCGCTGCGGGTCGTCGGCGCTCATCCACTGCTCGCCTGCCCGCAGGTGAAACTCGGCCCGCAAGCCAGGCTCGGCCTGCTGCGCCAACTCGCTCATGCGAGCAGCGGCCCGCACATGGTTGCCAGTACGTGCCGCCTGGAACTCGATCTCGTCGAAGTCTTCGACGTTCGCCACTCTTCCCACGGTACCCCAGCGGCCCTTCTCAATTCCTACGGATTTAGCGGCCGCATCGGGGCTGCGGCCGCACTTGCGAGACTTTCCGATTCAGATCGCGGCCAGATCACGCCGAGATCGCCCGGTTAGCGACGAGCGCGCTCAAGCGCGTCCCAGAAACCGCGGCGCAGCGCGTGCCGGACCTCATCGTGCAGCAAGAAGTCGATCGGCAGGGCCGATCCCTGCAGGAGCCGCGCCTCAAGGTCCGAGGGCATCCGCGGCTTCCTGGCCAGGACGGCCTCAAGCCACAGCGCCGGGGCGTCGCGCGCCACCGACTCGCCGAACGCCTGTCCCTCCTCGTGCGCCGACTGCACCGCGTCCGCGAGCGAGACGCCGGGCGCGCCGCCCGAGTAACCGCCCTGGCCGGCGAGGCCGATGGGACCAGAGGGCCGCGCCGAGTTCCTGCTGGCCACCGGGAACCTGCTGCCCGGCCGCCGGGCGGCGGGCCGGGCGGAGCCTGGGGGCGCCTGCGGGACCGGCAGGCCCGGCCGGGGCGGCGGCGGCCCCTGCGGTCCCGGACCGCCCGGCCCGCCCGGCCCCTGGACCACATGGCGCGGTCCGCCGAGGGAAGCGCCGCGGGCACCCTGGTAGTCCATGGGCATCACCGGGGGCGACGGGGACGACCGGCTGGCCGCCCGTCGGCTGGCCACTCGACGGCTGGCCCAGCTGCTGGCCGAGCCTGGCGGCTGGCCGATGCCGGGCTCCGCCGGGGCAGGCGGCAGGCCGAGCGGCGGCTGGCCCGGATTCGGACCGCCGGGCACCGGGCCACGGGTGGGCAGCCGCCTGACCTGGGCCGAGCCGTTGCCGGGAAGCGCGACGGGCACCGGCTGGAGCCGGTCGCCTGGTATCCCGGCGCGCCTCCCTGAGCATGCCCTCGCGCTGGTACGGCTCCCTGACGGCACCGGGGTTGTACGCGGCAAGGTCGCCGCCGAGGCGCGGGCGGCCCGACCGGCGGTCCCGGTCGCGGTCACCGGGCAGATCTTCGGCCGGCACCGGAAGGGCGACGGGCGCGGCGTAGATGTCCTCACGCGGCATCGCCGGGAGGCCCCAGCGGAGCCACCGGCGCCGGGCGCCGCGTAATCGGGACCTGGGTCGCGTAGTCCGCCATCGGGCCGTAGTCCAGGGCAGAGCCGTAATCGCATGGCCGACGCCTGGTCGCCGGCGGGAGCGTGGTCGACGGCGGGGAGGTAGTCCGCGGGCGCGCCGTAATCCACGGACGCGGTGTAGTCCACGCCCGCGTGTCCGCGTGCTCGGGCTGCCCGGGATCGCCGCCGCCCGGAGTCCATCGCCGACCGGCTGTGGTGCCTGGCGGGCCGCCGGATCGGCTGCAGCTGGCCTGGCGACGCCGAGGCCGGCGGGGCCGACGGAACCGGCGGCCGCTGTCCGGCCCCCGGCCTGCCCTGCGGCTGCGCGTACGCGACGGCGCGTCCCGGGGCCGGCGCGCCCCGTTCCCGTTGACGCCGTTCCCGTTGACGCCGTTCCCGTTGCCCGCGTTCATGGCCGGGCGCAGCGCGATCCTCGCCATCGGACTCGTCCGGGCGCGGCGGCTCGGCCCCGGAGATCAGCTCGACGTAGGGCCGCAGCTGCGCGGCGCTGATCTCCACGATGTCATCGCACTCCTGCCGGAGCGTGCGGGAGATCGTCCAGTTGCCGTCGGTGGCGATGTGCAGCAGCGTGACCCGCATGCCCATGTCCTGAACGTCGGCGATCACCTGCGCGAGGTCCTCCTCGGCGCTGACCACCATCACGTCGCTGACGGCCTTGTTCCGCGCGAGCGTCGTGAGGTCCCGGTGGATCTCGCCCTCGACGCCCTCCCTGCGGCCCGGCCGCATCTTGGCCACCCGGAGCTTGACGCCGGGCAGGTCGGCGAGGGTGTCGTGATCGGCGGACCGCCGGCCCTCAACGGTCGCCTCGTACCAGTAGCAGCGCAGCAGCGGGAGCCTGGTGCGCTCCATGGCCAGGTTGCCGAACAGCTGCAGCAGGCCCGCGTAATCCCAGGACACCGACTCACGGCGGCGCGTACCGTGCACCGCCATGGCACCGTCCGTCAGCACATAGCCCGCGTCCACGAACAGCGCACAGCGATCCACGCGACACCGCCTTTCCCCTCAGTGCGAGAACATGCCAGGTCAGTGACCGCGTACAGACCACGGTCGGATGTTCCCGCCCTCACTAGGGTAATGAAGCGGGCCGTCCGCCATGGCCGTTCCGCACGGAAGTCACGCCGTAAGCCTCCCGTATGCTCTGGAGGCGTGGATGATCGTGAGGAACTGCTGGCCGGGATCAAGGCCAAGGGCATCGTGCACGGCGACTTCGAGCTGTCGTCCGGCGGCCACGCGACCAGCTACGTGGACCTGCGCCGGGTAACGCTCGACGGCCGGCTAGCGCCGCTGGTCGGCCGGGTGCTGCTCAACGCCACCGCGGACCTGACCTACGACGCGGTCGGCGGCCTGACGCTCGGCGCGGACCCGGTAGCCACCGCGATGATGCACGCCGCCGCCAACCGGGGCACCCCGGTCGACGCGTTCGTGGTCCGGAAGGCCGAGAAGGCGCACGGCCTGCAGCGGAGGATCGAGGGACCCGACGTGACGGGCCGCCGGGTGCTCGCGCTTGAGGACACCTCGACGACCGGCAACTCCGTCCTCACCGCCGTGGACGCGCTGGAGGCGGCGGGCGCCGAGGTGATCGGCGTGGCCGTCATCGTCGACCGCGGCGCCAGGCAGAAGGTCCTCGACCGCGGCCTGCCCTACATCGCGGTGTACGAGCTGGACGAGCTCGGCCTCGTGAAGCGGGCCTACCGGCGAACCCGGTCGGCCGGGTTCTCGCCTGGCGCGCCGCCGCGCCTGCGGCGCCCTCCCGGCGGAACTCGCGCAGCCGGTAGATCACGAACCCGATGACCGCCACGACGACGACGGCCACCACGATGTAGCTGGCCACCGAGAGGCTGTGGTTGAGCTTGCTCCACTCGCCGCCGAGGCTGTAGCCGATGCTGGACAGCACCACCACGTAGACGAGGGTGCCGATCAGGCTGAGCACGCCGAACCGGACCGGCGGGATGTCCACGAGCCCGGCCACGATCGACGCGAAGGCCCGGACGAAGGGCAGCATGCGCGCCACCGGCAGCGCCCACGCGCCGCGCCCGACGAGGAACCGCTCGGCCCGCGCCACGTCCCCCTCGGTCACCAGGACGTACCGGCCCCAGCGGTGCACCAGCGGCTTACCGCCCACCCGGCCGACGTAGTAGGAGATGTAAGAGCCGACGATCTCGGCGAGCGTCCCGAGGACGATGACCAGGACGAGCGACGGGTGCTGGTGCGTGCCGGGGATGCCGCCGGAGGCGACCGCGCCGCCGAGCAGGAACGTCAGCTCCGAGGAGATCGGTATGCACATGGCTTCGAGCACGCCGAAGAGAATGATGGCATAGATGGCGTGCGACACGAGGAAGCTCTGCATGGGCACCTTTGTACCCCATGGCCAGGGTGACGTTGTCCTCGGTGGGGTAGGTGACCGCTCTGAGAATTCGCTGAGTTTCGCAAAACGTAGCGCAAACCGCAGGCCCGAGCCGGTCTAGAGCGCGGCAGGCCCGGCCACTACAGTGGCACCAGACCGAGTGATACAGGAGCCATCGCCATGCCGATCGCGACCCCAGAGATCTACGCGCAGATGCTCGACCGGGCCAAGCAGCAGGGCTTTGCTTACCCGGCGATTAACGTGACCTCAAGCCAGACGCTGAACGCGGCGCTGAAGGGCTTCGCCGACGCCGAGAGCGACGGCATCATCCAGGTCTCCACCGGCGGCGCCGAGTACCTGTCCGGCCAGTCGGTCAAGGACATGGTCGCCGGCGCGAGCGCGCTCGCCGAGTTCGCCCACGTGGTCGCCGACCGGTACCCGATCAACGTGGCCCTGCACACCGACCACTGCCCGAAGGACAAGCTCGACGGCTACATGCGCCCGCTGGTCGCGATCTCCGCCGAGCGGGTGAAGGCCGGCCGGGAGCCGCTGTTCCAGTCGCACATGTGGGACGGCTCGGCGGTACCGCTCGCCGAGAACCTTGAGATCGCCAAGGACCTGCTCGCCAAGTGCGCCGCGGCCAAGATCATCATGGAGCTTGAGATCGGCGTCGTCGGCGGCGAGGAAGACGGCGTCGTCGGCGAGATCAACGAGAAGCTGTACTCCACGCCGGAGGACGCGCTCGCGACGGCGGAGGCCCTGGGCCTCGGCGAGCACGGCCGGTACATCCTCGCCGCGACCTTCGGCAACGTGCACGGCGTCTACAAGCCGGGGCACGTGAAGCTCCGGCCGAGCGTGCTCAAGGAGATCCAGGACACGGTCGGCGCCAAGTACGGCAAGGACAAGCCGTTCGACCTGGTCTTCCACGGCGGCTCCGGCTCGGCGGAGAGCGAGATCCGCGAGGCGCTCTCCTACGGCGTGGTGAAGATGAACGTCGACACCGACACGCAGTACGCGTTCACCCGCCCGGTCGCCGGCCACATGTTCAGCAACTACGACGGCGTGCTCAAGGTGGACGGCGACGTCGGCAACAAGAAGGCGTACGACCCGCGCTCCTGGGGCAAGTCCGCCGAGGCCGGCATGGCCGCCCGCGTCACCCAGGCCTGCCAGGACCTGCTCTCCGCGGGCACCAAGCTCTCTTAGCATCGCCGATGATCAAGGTCAAGCAACTTCAGTCCAAATCGGGCGACCGGCTTGTGCCGCCGGGCGCGCCGCGACGCTCCTCGGAAGGTCGCGGGCTCACCGCGGCACAGCCGTGCCTTAGCTGTGCCTCAGCTCCTCGTAGCTTCCTTGCTGCTGTCGGCCAGGAACGTCCAGCAGCGGTGTTCCTCGTCGGTTTCGCCGATCGCGCCTGCGGCTGTCGCTAGGGCGGCCAGGCAGCGGAGGAAGCCCCGGTTTGGCTCGTGGGACCAGGGGATGGGGCCGTGGCCCTTCCAGCCGTTCCTGCGCAGCGCGTCGAGGCCCCGGTGGTAGCCGGTGCGGGCGTAGGCGTAGGCCTCGACGGGATTGCCCGCCGTCCAGCGCCGACTCTGCGAGCAGCGCCCAGGCCAGCGAGAACGCCGGGTACTGGGCCGCGACTTCCGACCGGGGCGGTACCGGACGACACGAGTGCCTCGGCCTCCGTGTTTGACGGCAGCAGCGTGGCGGGAGGCTCACCGAGCAGGTTCACGTGATCGCTCATGCGGATGAGTCTGCCAGATCGTGCTCGCGGGCCGTCCCCGGACTGGGTTTCACCTGGCCCTTTCGGGTAATCTCATCAGGCAAGAGCCCCTGTCGCGCTTGCGCTGCCAGGGGCTTTCGTCGTGTGAAAGGCGTGAAGAAGATGCCCGCGATCGTGCTGATCGGTGCCCAGTGGGGCGACGAGGGTAAGGGCAAGGCGACCGACCTGCTCGGGGACCGTGTCCAGTACGTCGTCAGGTACCAGGGCGGAAATAACGCCGGTCACACGGTTGTCATCGGCGAGGAGAAGTACGCGCTGCACGTACTGCCCTCTGGGGTGCTGTCCCCGGACGTCATGCCGGTGATCGGCAACGGCGTGGTCATCGACCCGAAGGTGCTCTTCGAGGAGATCGACGCCCTGGAGGCGCGCGGCGTCAGCTGCGAGCGGCTCCTGGTCAGCGCGAGCGCGCACCTGATCATGCCGTACCACCGGGCGCTCGATAAGGTCAGCGAGCGCTTCCTCGGCAACGCCAAGATCGGCACCACGGGCCGGGGCATCGGGCCGACCTACGGCGACAAGATCGCGCGGGTGGGCATCAGGGTCCAGGACCTGTTCGACCCCGGCATCCTTCATGCAGAAGCTCGAGCTGGCCCTGCGCGAGAAGAACCAGCTGCTGACCAAGGTCTACAACCGCCGCGGCGTGGACGCCAGGCAGGTCGCCGACGAGTACCTGGCCTACGGCGAGCGGCTGCGGCCCTACGTGGCCGACGTCGGCCTCGTGCTCGGCAAGGCACTCGACAACGACGAGACCGTGCTTCTCGAAGGCGCGCAGGGGTCGCTGCTCGACATTGACCACGGCACGTATCCGTTCGTCACCTCGTCCAACCCGACCGCGGGCGGCGCCTGCGTCGGGCGCGGGCATCGGGCCGACGCGGATCGGCAAGGTGATCGGCATCGTCAAGGCGTACACCACGCGGGTCGGTGCGGGCCCGTTCCCCACCGAGCTCAAGGACGAGTGGGGCGAGTACCTGCGCAAGACCGGCGGCGAGTACGGCGTGACCACCGGCCGGTCGCGCCGCTGCGGCTGGTTCGACGCGGTGATCGCCAGGTACGCGACCCGGGTCAACGGCGTCACGGACTTCTTCGTCACCAAGCTCGACGTGCTTTCCTCGCTTGACAAGGTGCCGGTGTGCGTCGCCTACGAGGTCGACGGTCAGCGCTACGACGAGATCCCGATGACGCAGACCGACTTCCACCACGCCAAGCCCGTGTACGAGTACCTGGACGGGTGGTGGGAGGACATCTCCCAGGCCCGTTCCTTCGCCGACCTGCCCAAGGCGGCCCAGGACTACGTCAAGGCCATCGAGGAGCTCTCCGGCGCGCCGGTCAGCGCGATCGGCGTCGGGCCGCGACGCGACCAGACCCTCCAGATCCGGCCCCTCCTCTAACGGCTGGCTGCCCGGCTCCCGCGTCACCCGTCCGGCGGGAACCGGCGAAGCCGCGCGGAATGGCCCCGGCATCGCGTGACGCGTCGGCGGCTGAACGGCAACTAGAGACGTGACCGAGAAAACAGCAGGGACACGCCCGGCGGCCGCGGCGGCCGAGCAGGCCGCCGGGGCCGGCGCGGCCGCCGAGTTCGAGCGGCTCTACCGGGCGAACATCGATGCGGTGACGGCGTACTTCGCCCGGCGCACCGCCGACCCGCAGCTGGTCGCGGACCTCACCGCGGACACGTTCGTCGCGGTGATCACCTCCTTCGAGTCCTTTGATCCGCGCAAAGGCAGCGCGCGCGCCTGGGTGTTCGGCATCGCCAGGCACGTGTACGCCGCGCACTGCGAGGCGTACAGCCAGCAGCAGCACAAGCTGCGGCGGCTGGCCGGCCGACGGGACCTGGACCAGGACCAGGTCGAGGAACTGCTCGAGCGGATCGATGCCGAGCGAGCGGGCCGCGGGCCTGCTCGCCGCGCTGGCCATGCTGCCAGAGCGGGACCGCGCGGTGATCGAGCTGGTGGACGTCGCCGGGCTGCGGCCGAAGGAGGCGGCGGCGGCGCTCGGGCTCACGCCGGGCACGGTGCGGATGCGGCTGATGCGGCCCGCACCCGGCTGCGCCGACAAGCCGCGCGCGACGCATCAGCCAGCGCTCGCGGCGCCCCCCAGGGACCGCACACGGCAGCAGGCAGCGCAAACACGAACCAAGACGAGGGTGACAGGAAATGACCAAGTTCGCCGACCAGCTCTTCGACGATCTGATGCGAGGAGCACGGATCGACGCTGGCGCACACCAGGGTGCCGACGGCACCGAAGCGGCACCCCGCCGCGCGCCGGCGATCTGGCGGCGGGCGCGGGCGGCCTCGCCGTCGCCGCCACGGTCGGCTCCCTGCTGGCGAGCGGCGGCGGGACCCCGGCCTACGCGGTGACCACGCATCCCGACGGCACGGTGACCCTCGACGTCTACCAGCAGTCCGGGATAGCCGGGATCAACGCGAAGCTGCACCAGCTCGGCGACGACCGGGTGGTCGTGGTGCCGGTCGGTTCCGACTGCCCGAGCATCAACTCGCTGCCCAGGCCCGCCGTGCCGGCCCAGCAGATCAGCGTGAAGGCAAGCAGTTCGCGCGGCGGCGCCGTCACCGTGGACGCGCACGGCATCCCGGCCGGGGACATCCTCGTGCTCGGCTGGGCGGCCACCGGCCGCGGCCAGTTCTCCATGAGCCAGTCGATGACGTCAACGAGCGGCCACGCGAGCGCGAGCGGCAAGGCAAGCGGGGGCAGCCACCAGCCCGCGACCGCGGCGGACGCCGCCTCCGCGGCCAGGCTTACCTCCGGTCCGGCGCCGAGCTGCGTCAGCGTCCCGCCGCTGCCGCCCAGCGGCGGTCGCCCGGCCGGTGCCGGCGATGCGACGAGCGGTTCCGGCGGTTCCGGCGGTTCCGGCGCCTCCAAGAGCCAGGAGAAGGCGGGCAGTTCCGGCCCGAGCACCAACACCGGCAGCTAACGGTCCGACCGGGGCATCCGGCGGCGGCGGAGCCATCCACGGTGGATGGCTCCGCCGCCGCCGGGTGCCTGCAGGTCAGCAGGTAGGCTCCCGGAGCGTGCGAGTACTTGTGATTGGCGGCGGCGGACGGGAGCACGCGATCGTCCGCGGGCTGGCCGCGGACCCCGGTGTCAGCGAGCTTCACGCGGCGCCGGGGAATCCCGGCATCTCGTCCCTGGCGCAGGTGCATGCCGTGTCCGCGAGCGATCCGCGTGACGTCGTCCGCGTGGCTCAGCATGTGCTGGCGGACCTGGTGGTGATCGGGCCTGAGGCCCCGCTCGTGGCCGGCGTGGCCGACGCGCTGCGGGCCGCGGGGATCGCGGCCTTCGGGCCCGACGCGGGGGCGGCGCGGATTGAGGGTTCCAAGGCCTTCGCGAAGGAGGTCATGGCGGCCGGGGGCATCCCCACAGCGCAGGCGCGGGTCGCCGTCACGCCGACCGCGGCCGAGGAGGCGCTCAAGGCTTTTGGGGCGCCGTACGTGGTCAAGGACGACGCGCTCGCCGCCGGGAAGGGCGTCGTGGTCACGGACGACTTCGCCGCGGCGCTTGCCCACGCCGCCTCCTGCGAGCGGGTGGTCATCGAGGAGTACCTGGACGGGCCCGAGGTGTCGCTATTCGCCGTAGCCGACGGGCGAACCGCGGTGCCGCTGCTGGCCGCGCAGGACTTCAAGCGGGCCTACGACCGGGATGAGGGGCCGAATACCGGAGGGATGGGCGCCTACGTGCCGCTGCCCTGGGCGCCCTCCGGGCTGGCCGAGGAGATCCTGGCCACGGTCATCCAGCCCGCGATCGACGAGATGGCCCGGCGCGGGACGCCCTACCGGGGCCTGCTCTACGCGGGACTGGCCCTGACCGCCAAGGGGGTCAAGGTCGTGGAGTTCAACGCGCGGTTCGGTGACCCGGAGACTCAGGTGGTGCTCGACCGGCTGGCGACTCCGCTGGCCGGGTTGCTGAACGCCTCCGCGGTTGGCGACCTCGGCACCGTTTCCGCGCTGGGCTGGCACCCGGGGGCGGCGGTCACCGTCGTGATCGCCGCCGAGGGCTATCCCGAGGCCCCGGTCAAGGGAGACGTGATCACCGTCAATGACCTTCCCGCGGGCGCGCCCGGCTACCTGCTGCACGCGGGCACCGCCGTGCGCGGTGCTGACCTGGTGACGGCGGGCGGCCGCGTGCTCAACGCCGTGGGCTCCGGCCCCGACCTGGCGGCCGCCCGGGCCGCCGCGTACGCGGTCGCGGACAGCGTGGCGTTCCGCGGTGCCTGGTACCGACGTGACATCGCGAAGCGCGAGCCGAAGCGCGCGCCCCTGCCCCCGGACTGAGGAGGGAGGGAGCGACGAAGGAGCGGACGAGCGACGAGGGAGGAGGCAGGGGCCGACGAGCGCGCGGAGGCGAGCGCGGGAAACACTGAGCGAGCGAGCTACCGTTAAAGCATGATCGACAGGTACACGTTGCCGGAGATGGGCCGGGTCTGGTCCGAGGCCCACAAGTACGAGCTCTGGTGCCAGGTGGAGACCCTGGTGCTCGAGGCGCACGCGCGGGCGGGGACCGTGCCTGCCGACGCGGTTGGCCCGGTCCTGGCCGCGCCGCCGCCGACCCCGGAAGCCGTGGCCGAGGTGGAAGCGGTGACGGAGCATGACGTGATCGCGTTCCTGACCGCCTGGGCGGACAACACCGAGCCGCGGTCGGCCGCCGCGTACGTCCACTACGGGATGACCTCGTCCGACCTGCTCGATACCGCGCTCGCGCTCCAGCTCGTCGAGGCGACCGACCTCATCCTCGGCAAGGCCGACCGGCTCGTCGCCGTGCTGCGCGACCACGCGCTCGCCCACCGCCACACGCTGCGCTCGGGGCGGACGCACGGCATCCACGCCGAGCCCGACCTGTGGGGGCACCGGGTGGCCGACTTCGCGTTCGCGGCCGCGCGGTCGCGGGACCGCGTGCGGCGCGCGCGGGCGGCGGTCGCGGTCGGCAAGCTGTCCGGGCCGGTCGGCAGCTACTCGAACATCGACCCGGCGATCGAGGCGGAAGTGATGCCCGCGCTCGGGCTCCGCGCGGCCGATGTCGCGACCCAGGTGGTGATCCGCGACGGCATCGCCGAGTGGGTGTCCGCGCTCGCGGTGCTCGCCACGGTCTGCGAGGCGATCGCCCTCGAGGTGCGGCACGGGCAGCGGACGGAGGTGCGCGAGCTCGCCGAGCCCTTCCGGACGGGCCAGAAGGGCTCGTCCTCGATGCCGCACAAGAAGAACCCGATCCGCTCGGAGCGGATCTGCGGGCTCGCCCGCGTGGTGCGGTCTTACGTGACGCCGGTCACCGAGGGCATCCCGCTCTGGCATGAGCGAGACATCTCACATTCGAGCGTGGAGCGGATCGCCCTGCCGGACGCCGCGATCGCGACGGACTACCTGCTGCACCTGACCGCCGGGCTCGTCGAGGGACTCGTCGTGGACGCCGCCAGGATGCGGGCGAACATGGACGTCACGCACGGCCTGCTGTACTCCTCATCGGTCCTGCTTGAGCTCGTGTCGAGCGGCCTGTCGCGGGAGGACGCGTACGCGCTCGTGCAGGCCGCCGCGATGGAAACCTGGGACACGCAGACGCCATTCCGTGATTCTCTGATTACTCAGGGTAAGAAGCGGAACATGGTACTCGATGAAGTAGCCCTTGACCGGGCGTTCCGCGCGGAGAGCTACGTCGCCCGGCTTGGACACGTCTTCGACCGACTCGCCGGTCTCTCGTGACCACCCGGATCGGGTGGCATACTGGACAGGGCGTTCGCACGGGTGTGCTCGCTGAGCACGCCGTTCTCGCAGTTTCCCCTCGGACAGGAGCAGCATCCATATGACCAAGGGCACCGAGATCCGCTACCGCGTGCGCGGCGGCGCACCCTTGCGGGGCACGGTCTTCGTTCAAGGCGCCAAGAACGCGGCTCTGAAGATGATCGCCGCGTCCCTGCTGACGGACAAGGGCCGGACCGTGCTGCGGAACGTCCCGCCGATCGAGGACGTGCGGCGCGCGGTCGAACTCGCCCAGATCGATCGGCGCCCGCGTGGAGTTCCACGAGGCGGAGCGGACCCTGGTGGTGGACGCGTCGACGCTGACCTCGCCGGTGCTGCCCGCCGACATCGCCCGTCGCTTCCGCGGCTCCGTGCTGTTCGTGCCCGCGCTGCTGCACCGCTTCGGCGAGGCGGTCATCGAGGGCATCGGCGGCTGCAACCTCGGCAGCAGGAACCTCGACTTCCACTACCGCGGCTTCGCCCGGCTTGGCGCGACCGTCGACGAGGGCGAGGCGGTTATCCGCATCACCGCCCGCGACGGCCTGCGCGGCGCGCACCTGTACCTGGACACGCCGTCGCACACCGGCACCGAGAACCTGATGATGGCGGCGTCGCTCGCGCCAGGCACGACGATCATCGACAACACGGCGCAGGAGCCCGAGGTTCTCGACATGATCGCGTTCCTCAGCAAGATGGGCGCGGAGATCAGCGGTGGCGGCACCGGCTTCATCACCGTGCACGGCGTCTCCGAACTCACCGCCGTCGAGCACACGGTGATGGCCGACCGGATCGACGCCGGCGTGTTCGCCATGGCCGCGGCCGCCGCGGGCGGAGAGATCAACCTGGTCGGCGCCAACCTTGACCACCTCGGCGTGGTTCGCTGGAAGCTTGAGCAGATGGGCGTCGAGTTCGCCGCCAACGGCGCGGTGCTCCAGGTGCGCCGGGAGAAGCCGCTGCGGCCGATCAACGTGATCACCAGCCCGTACCCGGGTTTCGCGACCGACCTGCAGTCGCCGATCATGACGCTCGCGACGATGGCCGACGGTGCGAGCTACATCCGCGAGACGATCTTCGACGGCCGGTACACGCTGGTGCCCGAGCTGAACAAGATGGGCGCGAAGGTCGAGCTCGACAACAACGTCGCGATCGTGCACGGGCCGACGGAACTGCACGGGACGGATGTCGTGGCGCACGACCTGCGCGGCGGCGCGGCCCTCATTCTGGCGGGCATGGCGGCCGAGGGCGAGACCGTCATCTCCAACGGCTACTACATTGACCGCGGGCACTCCGCGATCGACGAGCGGCTTCGCGCCCTCGGCGCCGATGTCAGCGCCGAGGAGCACGAAGTCGACGAGCCCTAAGCACAGCGCGCAAATCAAAGTGCTCCCGTGCCCGGAGGGGCGCGGGAGCACTTGCCGTTCAGGTACCGGGCTAGAGCCGGTGCGGGAAGGCGCTCGCGACCGCCAGGAAAGCGTCGTTGGCGGCGCTTGTGCCGATCGAGACGCGCGCCCCTTCGCCCGCGAAGGGGCGGACCGCGATTCCCGCCGCTGTCGCACGCCGAAGCGAACTGCGTCGTGTGCTCCCCGAGGCGGAGCCAGACGAAGTTCGCTTCGGTGTCGGGGACGGTCCAGCCGTCCGCCCGCAGGGCCGCGGTCACCCGGTCGCGTTCCTTGACGACCGCCTCCACGCGCTCCAGGAGCTCGTCCTCCGCGTTCAGCGAGGCTACCGCGGCCGCCTGGGCCACCGAGCTGACCGTGAAGGGGAGCATCGTCTTCCGCACGGCCTCGGCGACGGCTTCGTGACCGATCAGGAAGCCGACGCGGAGGCCGGCCAGCCCGTACGCCTTGGAGAAGGTGCGGAGCACCGCCACGTTCGGACGGCTCCGGTAGAGGTCGATGCCGTCGGGAACGTCGGGGTCGCGGATGTACTCACGGTAGGCCTCGTCGAGCACGACCAGGCAGTCGCCGGGAACCTGATCGAGGAAGTCGGTGAGCTCCTGCTCGCGGACGACCGTGCCCGTGGGGTTGTTGGGGTTGCAGACCAAGATGAGCCGGGTCTGCGGCGTGATCACCTTGGCCATCGCCGCCAGGTCGTGGGTCTCCTCCCGAAGGGGAACCGTGACCGACGTCGCCCCCGCCAGGTCCGCCAGCGTCGGGTACGCCTCGAACGAGCGCCAGGCGTAGACCACCTCGTTGCCCGGATCGCTGACGGCCTCGATGAGCTGCTTGAGGACCCCCACCGAGCCGCAGCCGACGGCCACGTGGCCGGCCGGCACGTCGAACCGGTCCGCAAGCGCACCGATCAGCGTCTCCGCGCCGTTGTCCGGGTAGCGGTTGATACCGCTACCCGCCTCGGCGATGACCTCGACGACCGACGGCAGCGGCCCGTAGGGCGACTCGTTGGAGGACAGCTTGTGCGCTTGGCCGGCCGCGGCGACCGGCGCCTTGCCCGGCTTGTACGCGGGAAACGTGCCGAGCACGGGCCGGAACCGGGGTGTTAGGTCACTCATGCCCTTAGATTAGGACAAGGCCTTAGTGGCGAAGGCGTACGCCTGCTGGCCGAGTTCCGTCACCGCCTGCTCGGTGGCGTTCGGGCCGACCACGGTCACCGTGCCGATGAAGCCCTTGCCCTGGTAGACGAGCGACCACACCTCATCGGACTTGCCGCTGGCCGCGGCCACGTTCAGGACGCGGGCCTGCTCGCCGACGCCGCTGATCGACTTTTCCTTGAGGTCGTACGTGTAGGTCTTGCCCGCGATCGTCTCCTGGTACTTCGCGCACTCGGCGGGCACCTGCCCGGCGAGCACCGTCGCCGCCGACTTGGCGGAGGACCCGATCAGCACCTCGGAGACGCCGTTGGTGCCCACCCGGAACGTGACGGCGGCCGCGGGTGACGCCGCGAGCGCGGCCGAGTTGAACCCGGCCGTCGCGGCCTGGGTGCAGGCCTTCGGCGACACCTGCACGCCGCTGGCCGCCTTGGTGCTCGCCGCCTGCATGGACGCGTACGTGCCGCTGCTCGCCGGTGCGGCCGCCGCGACCCCGTTGACCCGCGTGAGCAGCGCCTCCCGCAGCGTCGCGGCGGTCAGCGCCCCGTTCGCCGCAGTCGAAGCGGTCGAACTCGACGCGGCGCTCGAGCTCCCACCGCTGCTACCGCAGCCAGCCACCACGGCCACGGCCGCCGGCACAAGCAGCATCCCCGACGCGATTCGCCAGCAATTGCTAGCCATCCCCCACCCCTTAACTCTGTGGATACGTAACATGACAACGCGTGATGATAGTGCACCAGGAGTAACCGCATGTCGCGTTAAGTAAAAACAAAGAGAGAGTCGCACCCCAAGAGGCTCATTCACAGCCGGGTGGAGGGCGGGTTCAAATCTCGGAGCCTCCGCTCCCCTGTTCGCGTCGAGGCGTGTTCAGACTTCCAGCTGTGCGGCTAGGTCTTCGTCCACGATGAGGACGATCTTGCCACGGGTGTGCCCTTCACTGACCTTGCGCTGTGCACGGGCAGCGTTCCGCCAAAAGTACCTGCTCGACACATGAACCGAGAGCGTGCCACTGTCGAACCAGGGGGCCATACGGATCAGGCGGCTGCCGCGCGGCTTGCCGTTGTACGACCGCCAGATGACCCGCTGCGCGTCCGGGTAATCGGCATGCACGGGAGTCGCGATGGTCGCGCCGTCCCTGGCGGCGCGGGCGGCTCCGGCGAGAGTGGGCTCGGCGCAGGCGAGCACCTTGGCAGGTCCGCTGTCGATCACGTCACGGACGCGTTCAGGCCAGTCAGGCTTGGTGTGATCGACAACCACCGCCGCCCCTAGCTTGTGTACGAACTCGTGGTGCTGCGGGCTCGCCGTCGCGACAACGATTGCGCCGAGCGCTCGCGCGATCTGTACGGCGAAGTGCCCGAGCCCGCCCGCGCCGGCCGTGATAAGCAGGCGGTCGTCGGCGCCGACGCCCAGCTCATCGGTCAGGCCCTGTTCAGCTGTCAGGGCGTCGATAGGCGTAGCCGCCGCGTCAACGACGGACAGGGCCGCCGGAATCGGCGCGAGCTGCTCGACCGGACACGTCACGTACTGGGCATAACACCCGGTCAGGCCTGGGTAGCCATAGACAGGCGCGCCCTCATAAAAGCTGGCGAATGAGCCGGTATCGCCTTCCACCACGCCGGCGAACTCCCCGCCCGGGATATAAGGAACCGGACCCGGGTATCCGCCCTGCCGCAGGCTGACGTCCCACGGGCCGACCCCGGCGGCCATGACCCGGACGAGAATCTCATCCTGTCCTGGCCTCGGTATGTCCACCTCCTCGACCCGCAGGACGTCGGGACCGCCGAATTCGTTCACTCTGATCGCAAGCATGACCGCTCCTGCCCCCTGGTCGGCCCGGTCTCCTCCGCAAGGGTTCCCGGCGGCGGGACAGGCCACACCCCTCGGTACCGATCCCACGCTTGACCGCGCTGGCGCCCTCCACATCCCCAATCTGGATGGCTGCCGGAATCTGGATGGGCTGCCGGCCACCCGGAAATCCGCGTTAGGAGCGGGGCGCCCGGACTAGCTATTCGGGGGATTTGGCGAGTCCCGCCGCCGGAGAAGCTTTGGAGGGTTGGCCGGCTCGGGCGCAACCCTGGCACTGGCCAGCTTCCGCTTATGCGATCGAGGCGTCATCTGGCTGCCTGGTGGGATGGCCCGCCGATCGTCGACTACGAGGGCGCTATGCCGACAAGTAGAGGAGGAGAGATGGCTGACGACCTGAAGGGCATGAAGGTCGCGATCCTGGCCACCGATGGGGTCGAGCGGATCGAGCTCGAGCAGCCGCGGGGAGCGCTGTACGGTGCGGGCGCTTCCAGTGACCTGCTATCGATCCATCCCGGCGAGATCCAGGCCCGGCAGTTCGACCTGATCTCGGCGGGAACGTTCCCGGTCGACCATTTGGTTACCGACGTGTCGGTCGAGGACTACGACGCGCTGCTGCTGCCCGGCGGCACCGTCAACCCCGACGGACTACGGATCAACCCTGATGCGGTTGGTTTTGTCAAGGCGTTCGTGGCTACCGGCAAGCCGGTCGCGGCCATCTGCCACGGTCCATGGACGCTCATTGAGGCCGATGTCGTCCGCGGTCACCGGTTCACCTCCTGGCCGAGCCTGTGGACCGA
The DNA here is from genome assembly GCA_963759545.1 of uncultured Actinomycetota bacterium. Lineage (GTDB taxonomy): Bacteria > Actinomycetota > Actinomycetes > Streptosporangiales > Streptosporangiaceae > Trebonia. The sequence goes on along the minus strand of CAVXAB010000007.1, from coordinate 200,026 downwards.
CCTGCGCCTCGCCGGCGCCGAGGCAGTCGACGAGGAGGTCGTCATCGACGGCCAGTTCACGTCCAGCCGTTCCCCCGCGGACCTGCCCGCCTTTTGCCCGGCGATCGTCGCGCAATTCGCCAAGGCCAGCGTTCCGGGCTAGGCGCCTGGGCCGGACCCGAAATATGTCGTAGTGGCCCAGCGAGAATGCCTGGAGGCGGCCGGATGACCCCGGGAGGGACATACGAACAGCGCAGGCGCACCGGTGCGGCCCTCCGCCGGGCTGTTCCGCGTTCCTCTCACGGGACCTGGAGGCCGCCGGCGAACCGCGCCGACCCGGTTACGGTCCTGGAGGAGAACAACCGCCCGCGGCTGCCCGATCTGGTTCCTGTCCGCTACGGGCGGATGCTCACATCGCCGTTCGCCTTCTTGCGCGGCTCCGCCGTGATCATGGCAAACGACCTCGCCAATACGCCCACCACCGCGTTGCGGGTGCAGGCCTGCGGCGACGCGCACCTCGGTAACTTCGGCGTGTTCGGCACCCCCGAGCGGAACCTGGTCTTCGACGTCAACGACTTCGACGAAACCCTGCCCGGTCCCTGGGAGTGGGACGTCAAGCGCCTTGCGGTAAGCGTGGTCCTCGCTGCCCGCAACCTCCGTGTCGACGAAAGGCAGGCCGCCATGATGGCCGGTGCTGCCGTGCAGGCCTACCGCAGCCGGATGGGCGAACTCGCGGCGATGGGACCGCTGGACGTCTGGTACGACCACATCGACGTCGCCACGGTCCTCGCGATCGCGAAGCAAGAGCAGGCCAAAGACCTCAGACGTCAGTTGCGCGTCGCTAGGGTCCGTCAGCGCACCAGCCTGCGGGTCCTGCCGAAGCTCACTACGGGGGCCAACGGCACGCGGAAGATCATCGACGATCCGCCGCTGATCGGCCATCTCGACCCGGAGACGTTCGACGGAGCGGCCATGATCGCCTCGTACGCCAAGTCGCTGCCGCCCGACCGCCGACCGCTGCTTGAGCGCTACACCGTGCTGGATACCGCCAGAAAGGTCGTAGGCATCGGAAGCGTGGGTACCCGCTGTTACCTGAGCCTGCTCGCCGACGCGGATGCGCGCTCACCGTTGTTCCTGCAGCTCAAAGAGGCGATGGAGGCTGTGCTCGCGCCCCACGCCGGCAAGTCCGAGTTCGAGCACCAAGGACAGCGCGTTGTTGTCGGCCAGCGGCTGATGCAGGCGGCCAGCGACATGTTCCTCGGCTGGACCAGTGATCGCGGCCATGACTACTACGTGCGGCAATACCGGGACATGAAAGGCTCGGTGAACCTTGACGCCATGACTCCGAACGGACTGGCAAGCTATGCTCAGGTGTGCGGCCGGACGCTGGCACGAGCGCACGGCCGGTCCGGCGATGCCGCGACGATCTCGGGATACCTAGGCCGGGGAAACCAGTTCGACGACGCGGTTTCCGTGTTCGCCGCCTCCTATGCCGATCAAGTCACCCGCGATTACGAGGAACTGGTCACAGCGGCACAGTCCGGGCGCGTGGCCGCGATACTGGACGCATGAGGCTGGCTCCCGGCCGGGCAGATGGGGATGGGTGTAGCTCTTCCTCAGGGACTTGCTGAGCTTGGAAGATGCAGGCTGGCCGGCCATGACGGCGGGGCACTCCTACTGTTTCGGGTAGGAACGAGGAGATGCCCGATGGCTTCGCTGACCGGGGAATTGCAGCGGCGTGAGGCGGCAGCCCACCGCGAGGTGGATGAACTGCGCGGTGAGCTCGCGCGGTTGGAATAGCGGCTGGCGCGGGCCGGGGAGAGGCTGTCCCGGCTGGACATCACCCGGGAAACGGTCACCGGGATCCTCGGCGGGGCAGGCACGGACGAGCCGGCGGCGGCTGATCCGGTGCCAGCTCGCGCGCCCTCATTGAGTCGCGCGGCGGAGTGATGGTCACCGAGTTCTTCGACGTGGACAAATCCCGGTCGATCCCGTGGCAACGTCGCCCGCAGGCAGCCGCTTTGCTCGCCGAACTCAAGAACAAGAACCGCGAGTTTGACGCCGTGGTCATCGGCGAGCCGCACCGCGCGTTCTACGGCAACCAGTACGGGCTCACGATCCCGCTATTCGACCACTACGGCGTACCGCTGTGGGTACCCGAGGTCGGCGGGCCAATCGACCCCACGAACGAGGCCCACGACCTGGTGATGTCCGTCTTCGGCGGGATGAGCAAAGGCGAGCGGAACCGCGTCAAGATCCGCGTGGGCAGCGCCATGGCAGCGCAGGCAGAGATCGAAGGCCGGTTCCTCGGCGGACGCCCGCCCTACGGGTACATGCTCGTGGACGTCGGCCCGCACCCGAACCCGGCCAAGGGCGGCGGACGGCAAGCGGCTCCATGCGCTCGCCCCCGACCCGAATACAGCGCACGTGGTGCGGCGGATCTTCGCCGAGTACCTCGCGGGCCGTGGCCTCAAGGCGATCGCTGAGGGCCTGACCCGGGATGACATCCCGAGCCCGTCCGCCTACGACCCCGGACGGAACAAGCACCGGTGCGGGATCGCCTGGTCGTATGGCGCAGTCCGCGCGATCCTCGCCAACCCGCGCTACACGGGTAGGCAGGTCTGGAACAAGCAGCCCAAATCCGAACTGCTCATCGACGTGAACGACGTAGCGCTCGGTCACGCAACCAAGCAGAAGTGGAACGAGCCCGGCAAGTGGATCTGGTCCAAGGAGACTCGTCCACGAGCCGCTCGTCGACACCGAGCCGTTCGAGCAGGCCCAGGCGCTACAGCGCGCGAAGGGGCCGACCAGCGAGCGGTCTCCGCGGAGCACGCCCCGCGAGTATGCGCTTCGCGGCATCATGCGCTGCGGCATCTGCGGCCGGAAGATGCAGGGCAGCTGGAACAACGGCAAGCCGCATTACCGGTGCACGTTCCTCAGCCAGTACGCCGCGAAGAATAAGATCAGCCATCCGACGTCGGTCTACCTCCGCGAAGAGCAGTTGCTCCCGAAGCTAGACGCGTGGCTCTCGCGCAAGTTCGACCCGGTCGCGTTCACGTCGGCCGTGCGCGAATTCGAAGCCGCCCAGCCAGAGCCTCAGCCGGACGAGGACGCCCAGCGCGAGATCGCCGAGTGCGACGCCAAGCTCCGCCAGCACCGCGCCGCGCTCGAAGCGGGAGCCGATCCCGTGCTCGTCACCGGCTGGATGAAAGAGACCCAGGCCAGGCGCGCCCTCGCCGAAGCACGGCTCAAGAAGCCAGAGCGACGCCGGCGCATGACCCAGGAGGAGATCATGAACTTCGCAACCCAACTGGGAGGCATCATGGCCGCGCTCAAGGCCGCCGACCCGGCGGACAAAGCCGAGATCTACCGGCGGATCGGGCTAACGCTCACCTATCACCCGCACGAAAAGCGAGTAGCAGCGGAAGCGCGACCGGAATCGATCATGTACGTAAGTGCGTGTCCGAGGGGAGACTTGAACCCGGAAACCCGCGCGTTTTCCCCGTCCCGCCCGGTCTGCGACCCTGTACGAATGCGGCAAGTCACCGTGCTCGGCGGCTGCGGCGCGTTCCCGGAACCGGGGCGCGCGTGCAGCGGTTTCGCTGTGGACTGGGACGGCTACCGCCTGGTCCTGGACCTCGGCTACGCGACGCTCCCGCGGCTGCTCGCGCACTGGCCCGATGGTGTCCTGGACGCCGTTGCCGTCACTCACGAGCACCCCGATCACTGCATCGACCTGCACGGCCTGTTCCGCATGCGGCTCTACGGGGCCCCTGCCCGGCCGCGGCTGCCGCTGTACTGCCCGCCGGGCGTGCTCGGCCGGCTGGCGGGGCTGGAGCCGGACGTGGACCTGACCGCGGTCTTCGACCCGTATCCGCTGCCCGGCACCTACCGGGCGGGGCCGTTTGAGCTGACGGGCGTGCCGCTCCCGCACTTCGTCCCGAACGCTGGCATCCGCGTGCAGGCCGGCGAGACGGCCTTGGCCTACTCCGGGGACACCGGCCCGGACCCGGTGCTGGCCGAACTCGGCCGCGACGCCGACCTGTTCATCATCGAGGCCACCGACCGGGACGGCGAGACCCGGCGCCCCGTACGCAACCTGATGACCTCCGCCGAGGCAGGCTACTGGGGCCGGCAGGCGGGTGCCCGCAGGCTCATGGTTACCCACTTCTGGCCAGGAAACGACCGCGCGGCCTCGGTGGCGGCCGCTTCCGCCGAGTTCGACCAGGACGTACTGGCCGCCGAGGAGGGCCTTACCGTCGGGCTCGGACACTGAAGATCACGATCTGCGGCCGGCGCCGCCCCGTGAACGGGCACCCGCTCAGTACTGGGCGCGCTCCGCCACGACGTACGGCTCCCTCCCCGGGGGAATCCAGGTTGTGAGCACCTTCCGGGCTGGACTTTCAATATCGGTGCCGCCTAGGTGCTGCGGCCGCTGTCATACTCCCGCGTCATCCCCGCTGTAGTGCGCGCGGAGCCGCCGTTATCTCAAGCGGCGACCACCGGGCCGCCGGAGACCGGCGGCAGGGCGGAAGGATTGCTCGGTGTGGCTGCGAGCTGGTGATCGCTCCCCGTGGTGGTGTGACGGGGACTGGTCAGTGGGCTCAGGGGCTGGCATCGCGGCGGGGCCGCGCTCGGGGGCGATGGTGATCTGCGTCAGAGGGGCGGTGACTGCGTGAGTTGGCCCGCCGGGTTCGTGCTGGAAGCGCATCTGGACCTTGAGCCAGTAGGTGCCGGGCGGCAGGGCGTAACCCAGCTCCTCGCGGGTGCTGGCGGCACGGGACTGACCGTCGTCGACCTCGCACCCGGGCAATCGGCCAGCATCAGGGTCATCTACGGAACCGGCGATCGCGCCGGTGAAGCCGCCGACGGCCTCGTGGGAGGCGTTCAGAAGGGAGCCGACCAACGGCTGGCCGCAGCCGAGCGGGCCGATCCTTTCCGTGCCGCTGTTACGCAGTACGAGCCGGCCGTCGCCGTCGTCGCCGACTTCAAGGGCTCTCTGGTCGACTTCGACGTTCATCTCGAGCCCTTCGAAGGCCTGCTCCTCCGGCGCCGGCCGGCCGGGCGGCCGGGGGCGGCTGCGCCGGCAGCCCGGGAAACTGAAGGCTCCCACCCGCAGCACGACCGCGCTCCCGTAGCAGGCGGCGAGCTCGCTGACCAGGTTCTCCTGGTCCGCTCGCAAGTCCACCTGGATGACTGCCTTCCCCTGCCCGATAGAGGTCAGGATCGGGCGGCCGGCCTCCGCCGCTCGCTGCTGGAGGGTGCGCTAGAGATCCTTGGTCCATAGCTTCTGAATGTTTGTGTCAGCCTGGTCATGGTCTGCGGCGGGATGCACGAGCCGCTCGAAGGCTGGGCCGGATGCGGCTGGAGGGCCGTTGTTCGGTCAGCCGTTCCTAACCGGTCGGCTGGGCCGCCGGCGGGGGCTGGACGTCCTGCCCCTCGGCACGGCACCCCTGCTCGCGTTGACCCGTGCCGTTGACGTGCCGTTGTTTCCTCGCGTGCCGGTCCGCGGCGTGCTGGTGCGTGGCGTGCGGGCGGGGGGGACCGGGGTGCCCGAGGCCGCCAGCTCGCGGACCGCGGGGTGCCCGGGGACGGCGTCGTGCCTGGCGGCGGTGATTCCGGCTGCGGCGTGCATCCGCTGCAGGTCGCGGAACTGCCCGCGCTCGACGAGCGCGACGACCTGGCCGGAGGCGCCTGCCCGCGCCGTGCGACCGGAGCGGTGCAGGTAGTCCTTGTGGTCCTCCGGCGGGTCGAACTGCACGACTAGGTCGACGTCATCGACGTGGATGCCGCGGGCGGCGACGTCGGTGGCCACGAGCACCCGGGGGTGCCCGGCTGCGAACGCTTCGAGCGCGCGCTGGCGCTGGTTCTGGTTGCGGTTGCCGTGGATGGCCCCGGCGCCGACGCCGGCCCTGGACAACTGCAGCACGAGCCGGTCCGCGCCGTGCTTGGTCCGGACGAAGAACAGCGTCCGCCCGGGACGGCTGGCGATCTCCGCCGCGACCGGCACCTTGTCCTCCGCCCGCAGCACCAGGACGCTGTGCTCGGCCGGCGTGGACTCGGTGGTCACCGGCACCGCGTGCAGCGCGGGACCGGTGACGTACTTGGTCACCAGCTGGCCGACGCCGCGGTCCAGCGTGGCCGAGAAGAACATCCGCTGGCCGTCGGACGGGGTCTGGTCGAGGAGCCGGCTAACGACGGGCAGGAAGCCGAGGTCGGCCATGTGGTCGGCCTCGTCAAGCACGGTGATCTCGATGCGCGCGAGCGTGCAGGCGTGCCGCTCGATCAGGTCGGAGAGCCGGCCAGGGGTTGCCACGACGACATCGGCGGAGCGCACCTGGTGGATCTGGCGGCCGATCGGCACGCCGCCGTAGATTGCCGCGATGCTCACGTCGATGGTATGGCCGAGGGGTGTCAGCACGTCGGCGACCTGCTGGGCGAGTTCGCGGGTGGGCACAAGGATGAGGGCGCGGGGCGCCTTCTGCTGCCGAGGCGGCATGCTTGCGGCCAGCCTGGTCAGCAACGGGAGGCCGAACGCCAGGGTCTTGCCGGAGCCGGTCTGGGCCCGGCCGAGGACGTCACGGCCCACCAGGGCGTCGGGGATGGCCCGGGACTGGATGGCGAACGGCCCGATGATGTCGCGGGCAGCCAGCACCGTGACCAGGCGCGGGTGCACGCCCAGCTCGGCGAAGCTGGCCTCGGGCGGCTCGGGCAGAGCGGCAGCCGCGGCGAGCGCCGCGTCGAGCGCGGAGCTCGCATCGCGGCGCGGTTCCTGGCGGCGCTGCTGCGGGCCGCCCGGTGCCTGGCGGCGCTGCGTTGAAGACGACGCGTAGCGAGAGCGGGGGTTTTGCGGCATGCGTGAACTCCATCAGTAAGTCCGGGGGGTCACGTCATGCATCTCTGGTGCCAGACGAGAGCGGTTGCCTGACCAGATACCGGATAGCTCACACAAGCGACCGTGCGGGGCTTCTTGCCCGCGATGACGGCTGCTATCAACCGCCGGAGGTGTAAGGCTCCCGGCAGCCTCAGTATTCCCGCCGATCTCCCCAGTGTTCGCGACCCGGATGCGTGGGCCGACTAGCCCGCGCTGTCGGGCGGCGTCCGGAAGGCGCCGGCCCGGGCGGCGGGCAGCGCGGCGGCGGCACCGAGGTCCGCGTCCCGTTCGGTGACCGGTTCGCAGGTGACCAGGGGCCGGCAGTAAAGCGGTGCCGACATCGCATGCATGAACGCGGCCGGATCGGTGGCCGCCGGGAGCTCGCCGCGTTCGATCGCGCGGTCTACGATCACGCTGATCGCGTCACGCCGTCCTGCCCAGAACTGCCGCATGACCCAGGCGATCCGGCGCGGACAGGCCGCCGACGATGAGCGCCGTGGTGATCGCTGCCCCCTGCGGCGCGTACCGGGCCACCTGGACCGCCCAGGCCAGCATCCGCAGGTCGGTGTCGACGCTGCCGGCATCGGGAACCTGCAGTTGCGTGCCCGCGGCACCGGTCAGCGCCTGCCTGATCAGCTCACGCTTGCTGCCCAAGCGGCGGTAGACGGTCGGCAGCGTGGCGGTCAGAAGTCGGTGACAGCTGACCGTAACCCGCTCCAGAACTGTCCCTTCGCCACGGTCTGGCGTGAACGACCATCGATTACTCGCTAGGTACGCACGACCGCGACAACATAATTGTTCGATCTGCGCGTCGCTCGATGGCGCCTGCGCTCTTGACGGGCAGCCAAATATCCGGCGCTCGGCGTGCTTCGCGCAGGAGGCGACCCGGCACGCCGCAGCGGCACGCGGGTACCCCTCAGACGGGGCTGCTGCCGTCGCGGGGTAGGGCGGGTCGCCGTTCCGCCGGCGTCAGCCAGGCCGCCTCGGAGAGGCATCGAATGAGTCTCCAAAGCAAGGCCGCGAGGGCGGCCGCAGGTACATGGCGGGTACACCGGTTAGTCCCCCGCTAGGAAGGCAAAGCAGCCGAGGCCTGTGGTTTGCCTCGCCGGTTTTCCGCGGCTCCGTGATCTCTGATGACATCGCGGGTGCACGCGGGGCGGTATCGGCCCGTAGGCGCTTAGCCTGATGAACTGATATGCGTCCGATGCGGTGCTGCACCGCCTTGTGGCGCAGGCGCGCCGGGAACTGGCCTCGCTCTCCCTCGGCTCCGCGCTAGGCGCGATGGCCGCCGAAAGCCCGCGCGCCACTGACTTATGGGCCGGGACATGCTCCCGGGGACCAGCAGCCTGTGTTTAGAACCGCGAACCCGGCACGTACCTGCGATGGGCCTCGTATGTATTTGAGGCGGGCCGACGCTGTGCGACTTCCAGCACAAGTGACCGCCTGATTCGGCGTGTCGGCAGTCTTTCTGCAGGAGCTCGTCTGTGTCGCACCGAAGGTGGCTTTCTGCACGCGAAAGCTGATGATGCCGACGGTCAGCCGGCCGGCCTGCCAAGCGCGCCGCGCCGGCGACACGGAGCGCTACGCCTTTAGATCGGGCGGACGTTCTCCGCCTGTGGTCCCTTCTGGCCCTGGGTCGCGTCAAACTCGACCTTCTGGTTCTCATCCAGCGACCGGTAGCCGGAGCTCGAGATCGCGGAGAAGTGCACGAACACGTCCGCCGTCCCGTCATCGGGTGCGATGAAACCAAAGCCCTTATCGGCGTTGAACCACTTCACTGTCCCTGTTGCCATCAGTCCACGTCCTCTGTCCGCTATGCCATGACGCGACCTGCCGCGCCGACCGCGAGCTTACCCGCTACTGGCTCCCGCTACTGGGTCCATACTCAGTACCTGTCTTCTGCGGCACGAGCCGCCCGCGCCGGACTAGTCATGTCGCTACCTCCACCTGATCCCGACCGACGAAGACCTGGCTGTCGGCGACGGTCCAGTGGTTCGCCCTTGCCGTCTGACCGTAGAGAAAGCCCTGTCACCTGCCTTCGTGTGCATGGATGACGGGGTTTTCTCGCCTGCGGTTCTACCGGATCTACCAGAGAACCGGCTACAGCAGCGTATGCCGCCGGGCAAACCTTGGAAGAGACCAGAACGTTATGACCGGAGGTTTTTATCAGAGCTTATTAAGGGCTCATCGTAAGTGTGAGAGTCTTTGCAGCGGGTCAGGTCGCCCGCAGTTGGTCTTATCGGCGCGCACCATGCTGACGCTGGCCGTCGTCTGCGCGTCCAGTACCGTCACGGCCGCGCCCGCTGCCGAGAGCACCGGCCCCTGCTGCCCTCCGCCGGAAGCCAGGCACAGCACCTCGACGCCGGCCAGGTCAGCCGGGAACCAGCCCCGCGGCACTGGCTGGTAGCCGATCAGGACGACAGACCAGTCGCCGGCCCGCGCCCGGGCGATAACCTCTGGCTCGACCGGCCGGGTCCATTCGTTGCTGTTGTCCACCTCGCGGTCCCATGCGGCGCGGTTATGCGCCACGGGATCAAAGCTGTCCGTCACAACGGCAAAGCTTAGGAGGCTGACACAAGGACACCGATGGGGCTGGATACCGTAGTCCGCTGGCGGAGCGGATGATCTGCGCGCATACTTGCTGCCCAATCCCATGCCGGCTCGGCGCGCCGCGGTGTCCTTGCCGGGGCGCAGCCGGTACAGGTCACCATGCACTGATCTCGTCCACCTCCTCGTTCAGGGCCTCCGCGCCAGCACGGTCACTACTTACTTTCAGGAAGTAGACACACTTTTAGTATCTATGTTCTAATAGGTAAGGGATCGGGCGAGTTGGGCTGCGTCGCCGGCCGAACAGGAACCAGGGCCACCTGAGGTAAGCAAGGGTGATCACTACGTCTAAGTTCGAAAATATAAGCGATTCTAGCGCTGATAAGCTAGCAACTATAGAAATCCTGGCCGTCGAGTTTGAGCAGCGGCTGCTCGCGGTCATGCACCCAGAAGACAGCGGCCACCCGAACCGGGCGGTGCCCTCCGCCATCCCGGAGCACGGGGCCCGTCCGGCCAGCGGCCGGACCGAGGCACTGATCAACCAGGGGCGCCCAGGCTATCGCCGGTCGCGGCGTCGGCGGCTGCTTGCGCACTGGCGGCTGATCGCAGCAGGGATGGTCACGCTGCTCACCGGGTTCGCGGCATTCCTGGTGGCAACACGCGGTTCCGGTGCGGCCTGGCCGGCGAGCGTGGCGACTGTCCAGGTCGAGATCGCGCAGGCCTGCACGAACCCGGATGTGGCAGCCGAGCCCAGCGGGCTGAATTTCGCCTGTGCCAAGGACACCGACCGGGTGCTGTGGGTGTTCGCCCTGCTGACCAGCGGAGACAACCCGAACTTCGTCGACCAGTCAACTGGCCGCAAGGGACTGGAACCGGTCCAGCCGGGGCAGGGCGGCGACATCGCCTGGTCCCTCAACCTGCACCACCCGTACGACCCGGACAGCCCCATCGACAGCCTCGCCGTCGCCGCGCGGGCGATCAACAACATCATCGGCGGCGCCACCCTGACCTCTTCCTCCGGGAGCGTGCTCATCGAACCGGGCTTGGAGAGCAAGGCGTCGAACTGCCAGCGCTACAGCGACTCGGCGAAGCTGACCACCAGGACGGGCTACCCTGCCGCCTGCGCGTCGCCAGTTCTCGGTGCGTCCGGGCAGGCCGCGTTGGTCAGCGACGTGTTCCAGAAGTGGATGAGCGGCGCCCCATCTCGGATGGCGACTGAGGCAGAAGTGCTGTTCGAGAACGCCGGCAACCCCGGCAACCCACGAGTCCGAGCCATTCTCGCCAGCCTGCCCGGCTCCGGCGGATAACGGCGCAGCGTCAGGCACCAGAGGCAGACGGGGAAGGAGGGATACCCATGAACACCACCAGTAAGCCGTGGTGGCAGCAGGCTACGGCGCTCGTCACCGTGAGCGCCAGCGGCGTGATCACCGGGTTCAACTTTGCCCCGGCGGCCGCGGCGGAGACCACGCCAACCAGCGTGCCGCTGCATCTACTCGCGCTCCAGCAGGCCGCACAGCTTGATACAACCGGGAAGGCGCCCGCCAGCGACGCGCAACTGCGAGCCGCGATCGTCAACGTGGCCAACTACTACCTCAAGCTCGCGAAGACCAAGACGCCTGCCCAGGTAGAGGCGCTGATCTGGGGCAAGGTCAGCGGCGAAGGCACTGACCACGGACCTTCCTGCGCCGCGTTCGCCAGCCTCACCCTCGAACTCGCCGCCCAGGCGACCGGGCTGCGCAGCTGGGTCACCGGGGGAACCACCTATCCCTGGCCGCTTCCGGCCTGGGCGGACGTGCGAGTGGACACCAACCCGGCTTCGCCCCAGGTCACCTCCATGGTGGCCGACGCACAGGCGCACGGACGCTGGCACCCGCTTAGCGACGACTACACCCCTCAGCCGGGCGACTGGGCTGTCTACGACGGCCACGTCGAGGTCGTCACCAGTTACTCCGGCGGCGTCCTCGACACCATCGGCGCCGACTCCCTGCCCGGCTTTACCCTCAACGCCGACTCCTCTGCCGCACCCCTCGCGGACCAGGGCATCGTCGGCTTCGTCGACAACGGCAACCTCCAGCCCGCATCGGGCAGCACGGCCCCGGCCAACGCCAAGGCCGCTCCTGCGAAAGCGAAGCCAGGCCCTGCAGCCACTGCCACGGTCCCCGGCCTGCCCGGCGGCGTTGCCCTCGCGGGGACGGGCGGCATTCCCGGCGCCGGACCCGGCGCAGGAAAACAGGGCCCGGGGGAGCAGGCGAAAGGGGCAGTACCCGGCGTCCTCGCCACCGGTCAGCTCCTCGGCGAGCCTGCCGCGAGTCCAAAGCCCGCGCCCGCCGAACGGTCCCGGCCTTCCTCTGCGTCCCCAGCCGCGTCCCCTTCGGGATCATCGGCCAGCTCGTCCCCAAAGCAGCACGCCACCGTGGGGACGCGGAACCAGCAGGCATTCATCAGCCTGATCGCACCGGGCGCGGTCGCCGCCCAGCAGCGCTACGGCGTACCCGCATCGGTGACGATCGCCCAGGCGATCGAAGAGTCCGCCTGGGGCCAGAGCAGCCTTGCGGCCCGCTACCACAACCTGTTCGGCATCAAGGGGAGCGGGCCCGCCGGAAGCGTCACCCTGCCGACTCAGGAATACGAGAACGGCATCTGGGTCACCATCGACGCCCAATTCGCGGTCTACCACAACGACGCCGAGTCCGTCGCCGACCACGCGGAACTACTCGCCACCAGCGGCTACTACACCCGTGCGATGGCCGACCGGGCCCAGCCGGACGCGTTCGCCAACGACCTGACCGGCGTCTACGCCACCGACCCGGACTACGGCGCCAACCTCATCGCTCTGATGAAGCTCTACAACCTCTACCAGTACGACACCGCCCCGGCGGCCGCGTCCGCCGCCACCAACCCGGCGAGCGACACCTTCACCAGTACGGCCAGCGCCGTCACGACCGCATCCACCCGCGCCCGTCGTCAGCGGGCGCACTCCGCCGTCGCTGCCCGGTACCAGGCGCAGCTGCCGCAGGCGGTGCGGACGGCCCTGTTCGCCATCGCCAAAGGACCCCTGGACCGGAGCGAGCAGCTGTACCGGGACGTGGCCGCGACCACCGGCAGCAGCTGGAAGCTGCTGGCGGCCGGCGACTGGATGCAATGCCGGGCGGACCCCCGCTACTCACCCGTCCAGGGCGAGAAACTCGGGTCGGTCAACGCCGACGGCACCTCCTACACCACGAAGACGGCCGCCCTCGTCCAGTGCGCTTCTGACCTGATCGAGCTGGCCTCCGCGGTCTACGGCATCGACCTCACCGCCCGCCGCCCGCTATCCGTCCGGGAGCTCGCCGCCGCGTTCGCCGCGTTCCGCTGGGGTGCTCTCCTCAAGCGGCACGGCGTCTCCCCGGTGGAGTTCCCCTACTCGGTGGCCGGCCTGACCGCCGCGCACCAGAAGATGCGCTGGCCGCCCATCGACACCCCCGGCGTGCCCGACCGGCCCGGAACCCGCTTCCGCCAGCCGTTCGGCGCGGTTCCCGTGGTCCTCAGCCTCGGCTACCCGGCCACTGTCTAACATCTCCTCACGCCTACCTTCCAGGCTCGCGGCTGGGAGACGAGGCTGTCGACCCAGACCACGATGTCATCGATCTGGAGCAGGGTGGCGGCGAAGTCAAGGTGCAGCTGAGGCCCGTCAGCAGCGTTCGCGGCGTTGATAACGTCGGACCATCCACGGAGAAGGCCGTCGGCCGACCGTTCCCCCTGGCTGCTCTGGCGCTGCTGCTCATCGGGGTCGGCGGGGCGAGCAGGGCCTCGGTTTCCACGGAGGGCGTCAGCGACGCGTGGAGGACGGCATTACCCGGGCCTGAGACCAGCGCGCCCGGATACAGCTACGACGAAGCCACGCTCGACGGTGAGAACCTGGCCTCGGCCACACGGCCGGTTGCGCAGCTACTGAGTACGGCTGTCCGGTTTAGGTGCCCACGCAGGCATTTAAATAGCCCCACGCAGGCATTCAAATAGCAGCGTGTCTGGAAGACCTTTGGACCTCGTGGCTGTGAGCTGCGACTTTGTTCACTTGGTGAAAGTGGCCTGTAGGTGCGCATGTCAGGGGCCCGTATGTGTGTCCGAGGGGGGACTTGAACCCCCACAACCGTCACCGGTCACTAGCACCTCAAGCTAGCGCGTCTGCCTATTCCGCCACCCGGACGAGGTGTGCCGCTCACGTCGGCTGGCTTAGGTTAGCAAACCTTCCGAGACTTGGCGAACCGTCCGCAGCTCTTCAGCCCCCTGGTCGCCGGGCTCTCCCGGGGGCGGCTCCACAACCGAGGAAGCGCCGCCCGATCAAGGCCCCACGCAGGCAAAGGGCGGCGTGGGGAGGCGGCTGTTGAGGACGGATCGAGCGGTGGAAACTGGCATCGGGAGAGGGGCCCGTCAGCGGGGCATGCGGGACGTGCGGGCCAGGTGGGACTGGCGGATAAAGGCGTCACGGATTCGGGCGATCACGCGTTCTGGGTCGGTGAACAGCTCCTTCCAGGTGAAGTGGACGACCTCGTATCCAGCCTCGCGCAGCAGTCGGTCCCTGGCCAGTTCCTTGATCGCGGTCTGGCCGCTGTCGTACTTGAGCAGCCCATCGGCTTCCGCGACCACACGGTGTTCCTGCCACATGAAGTCCACCCGTGCGATCAGCGTTCCGCTACGGCCGAAGACAGGGACCTGAAGTTGCGGCGGCGGCAGGCCTCGCTCGTGGAAGAACACCCGGGCGCACGACTCGAGCGGCGACTCCGCGAGTTGGCTCGCGAACTCGACCACCTTCGTGGCAGTGGTGGTGCCGGGCCAGTGGGTGCAACTCGCTAGCACGTGGCGAAGGTCGGTCTTCGATGTGTGCCGCTCGTGTAGTGCCGAGTCCGCCACTACTACACCCTCGATGAATGGCGAAGTGCGCGCGATGTCGATGACTGTTCGTCCCGCTGTCGTGACGGGCAAGCCGTAGAGCTTGGTGACGTGCTCTGCTGGCAGGTCGGCCATGTGACAGGTGACACCGGATCTGCCGTACCCGCCCTTGCGCTTACCTGGTGGGACGGTGAGAGTCGCTGTTCCTTCGGGTAGCGCGGTCAGTAGCCGCAGCCCGTGCATGGCGGCGGCCGACTGATGGCTGGCTACTCCGGTCTGGCCCCTGAGGGCGCGGACCGCGGCGACGTCAAGCGCGTGACGCAAGCACGGATCCCGCGTTGCCTCGGCTAGGACGCCGCTCGTCGCGTACGCGCCGCGGCGAATCTGTACGAGTTGTCCGGCCGCGATGAGGGCGCGCAGCCGCCCCTGGGGAATTCCCGCCCGACGCCAGTCAGCGACACCACCGACCACCATCTTGCCAAACGCATCCGAATCATGACTTTCCGTCACGTTTCAAGCTTGACACTGAGAGCTCGGCTGCGCCTCATCTCCAGCCATCAAAACGACTTAGGGCCAGTTAGCACATATTCGTGACCCGGTTTGGGTGGTTATGTGGAGCGCTAAGTGGCCCTAAGTCCTCGGATGGCCTGCCGAGAGCCGCCGCGGGGGCGTGCCGGGCGTTCCGTCGCGCCGGACGCGGTGGCCGTAGCGGGCGTCCCGTTGTGCGGGACGCGTCGGCCGTGTCCGGCGGAGCCTCCGTGCCCGGCGGAGCCCCCGTGCCCAGCGGACCGCCATGTCAGGCGGAGCCGCCCGTGCCCGGCGGAGCCGCCCGTGCCCGGCGGAGCCGCCCGTGCACCGGCGGAGCCTCCGTGCCCGGCGGAACGCCGTGCCGGGCGCCGTGGCATGCGAGACGGTGGCACGATGGGATGATGACCGAGAACGCTATCCCAGCAGCGGAACAAGAGGTAGTGGCTATCTGCCGCGACCTGATCAGGATCGATACGACGAATCCGGGTGATCATTCCGGGCCTGGGGAGCGGAAGGCCGCCGAGTACGTCGCCGGGCTGCTCAGCGAAGTTGGCGTAGCGCCGGCGGTCCTTGAGTCGCACCCGAAGCGGACCAGCCTCGTCGCCCGCATCGAAGGAACCGACCAAAGCAAGCCCGCACTGCTTATCCACGGGCACCTGGACGTCGTGCCCGCCAACGCCAGCGACTGGCGTCAGGACCCGTTCGGCGGGGAGATCGCCGATGGCTGCGTCTGGGGGCGCGGCGCGGTCGACATGAAGGACATGGACGCGATCATGCTTGCCGTCGTCAGGCAGCGGCTCCGCGAAGGCCGCAAGCCCGCCCGTGACGTCGTGCTCGCCTTCACCGCGGACGAAGAGGCGGGTGGCAACTGGGGAGCCAGCTTCCTCGTCGAGCAGCACGCGGACCTGTTCGAGGGTGTCACCGAGGCGATCGGTGAGGTTGGCGGGTTCAGCGTGTCGGTCGGTGACCGGCGGCTCTACGCGGTGCAGACCGCGGAGAAGGGCCTGGCCTGGATGCGGGTGACCGCGAAGGGGACGGCGGGGCACGGGTCGATGATCCACAGCGATAACGCGGTCACCACGCTCGCGGAGGCCATCGCCAGGGTGGGCAGGCACCAGTGGCCGACCCAGCTTCCCGACTCGACCATAGCGTTCCTCGAGAAGGCCAGCGAAGCCCTTGGCGTTGACTTCAACCCGGAGGACCCGGCCAGCATTATCGGCAAGCTCGGCGGGATGAGCAAGATGATCGGCGCGACCACGCAGCACACCGTCAACCCGACCGGGCTCAAGGCCGGCTACAAGGTCAACGTCATACCGCAGACCGCGACGGCCGAACTCGACGGGCGTTTCCTGCCCGGCCGCGAAGAAGAGTTCTTCGCGGAGATCGACCGGCTACTCGGCACGGCGGTCAGCCGGGAATTTATTCACCACGACATCGCGCTAGAGACTACGCCGGATGGTCACCTGTGGGACGCGATGTCGGCGGCCCTCAGCGCGGAAGACCCGGATGCGACGGTGGTCCCGTACTGCCTGTCCGCCGGGACCGATGCGAAGTGGTTCTCCAAGCTCGGCGTTCGCTGCTTCGGGTTCAGCCCGCTGCGGCTGCCGCCTGAGCTTGATTTTTCCGGCATGTTCCACGGTGTCGATGAGCGTGTCACGCTGGACGGCCTGGGGTTCGGTGTCCGCGTCCTGGACCGGCTGCTGGACATCTGCTAAGCCGAACTCGTGTCAAAGCGTCCTTACGGCGCGTATTATGCGACGGCGGAGAGTAGCCTTCCTGCTGCCGTCGGCGTAGAGCCGGAGCTTGGCTAGTTCCCACGATCCGTACTCAGCGTGATCCGTGAGGATGCGCCGCGCGGCATCGCGTGACGTCCCGCGCGGCAGGTACAAGACGAGGTAGTCATACTCGCTCATTACCTCTTATTGTGCTTCCGTTCACGGAGTGCGCAAGCCGGAGCGGGCAACTTCCGCGCACGGATTGCCGCGGATTGGGATGTGGCGCAGAGCACGCTGGGAACAGTCTGGACGGCTAATCAGGTTGCAGGGATAACGGCAGGGACGGGCATTTCGCGGCGACGCCGCGTATGGTACTTGCGGTGGGCGTCGCGTCGGACCGCGGCGGGGAAGCCCGCCGAGGGCCTGACGGGCCATGGCGCGGATGTGAGGTTGGAAAAGAGCGTGCCAGCAAGAAGCAAGGCCGCGAGCAAGACGACGGCGGCCTCCGACAACGGGGACCGGGCAAACGGGCGAAGCGATGCCGCAAACGGGAACGGCACCGGTCACGGCACCAGGCTCGTGATCGTGGAGTCCCCGGCTAAAGCCCGGACTATCGCCGGCTACCTCGGCAAGGGGTATGTGGTCGAATCAAGCATCGGCCACATTCGCGACATGCCCGACAAGGCCGCGGAAATTCCGGAAAAGTACCGCGCGCAGCCGTGGGCTCGACTCGGCGTCGACGTCGACAACGACTTCAAGGCCCTCTACGTCGTCCCGGCCGATAAGAAGCAGCAGGTCTCCAAGCTGAAGACGCTGCTCAAGGACGCCGACGAGCTCTACCTCGCCACTGACGAGGACCGCGAGGGCGAGGCCATCGCCTGGCACCTGCTCGAGGAACTCAAGCCCAAGGTGCCGACCAGGCGGATGGTCTTCCACGAGATCACCCCTGAGGCGATCGCCCGCGCCATCGCTAACCCGACCGAGCTCAACGACGGCAAGGTCGACGCCTACCAGACCGGCGGGTCCTCGACCGGCTCTACGGCTACGAGGTCTCCCCGGTGCTGTGGAAGAAGGTCATGCCGAAGCTGTCGGCGGGCCGGGTGCAGTCGGTCGCGACGCGGCTGATCGTCGACCGGGAGTGGGAGCGGATCAAGTTCCGCTCCGCCGGCTACTGGGACCTCGAGGCCGAGTTCGGTACCGCCGAGCACGGCAAGGAGCGGCTCCCCGACAACCCCACCAGCTTCACCGCGACGCTGGTGAGCGTCGACGGAGCGCGCGTCGCCCAGGGTCGTGACTTCACGTCCGTCGGCGAGCTGAAGGCCGGCACCGGGCAGCCGCTGCTGCACCTCGACGCGGCCGGCGCCGCCGCGCTGGCGGCCCGCCTGCAGGACGCCAAGGCCAGCTTCAAGGTGTCGAGCGTCGAGCGCAAGCCGTACCGCCGCTCGCCGTACGCCCCGTTCCGCACCACCACGCTGCAGCAGGAGGGCTCCCGCAAGCTCGGGTTCTCCACCAAGTACACGATGTCGGTGGCGCAGCGGCTGTACGAGAACGGCTACATCACTTATATGCGGACCGACTCGATCCAGCTCTCGCAGACCGCGATCGACGCCGCCCGCAGCCAGGCCCGCGAGCTCTACGGCGCCGAGTACGTGCCGGACGCGCCGCGGACCTACACCAGCAAGGTGAAGAACGCGCAGGAGGCGCACGAGGCGATCCGCCCGGCGGGCGACCGCTTCCGCACCCCGCAGGAGGCCCAGCGCTCCGGCCTCAAGGGCGACGAGCTCCGGCTGTACGACCTGATCTGGAAGCGCACGGTCGCCTGCCAGATGAAGGACGCCACCGGCGAGTCGGTGTCGGTCCGGGTCGCGGGCACCCCCGGTGCCGCCGGGGAAAATCAAAATCAGTCGTCCAGAACGGACCGTGGCGACTGCCGCGGGTTCGACGTTCGACCCGGCCGCGGTGCGGACGACCGAGTTCGGCGCGTCCGGCAAGGTCATCAACTTCTACGGGTTCCTCAAGGCCTACGTCGAGTCCAACGACGACCAGAGCCTCGACCGGGACGACCAGGAGCGCCGCCTGCCGCCGCTGGCCGAGAGCGACCCGCTCACCGCGCTGCGCATCAGCGACGCCGAGCACGCGACCCGGCCGCCGGCCCGCTATACCGAGGCAAGCCTGATCAAGGAGCTGGAAGACCGCGAGATCGGGCGTCCGTCCACCTACGCGAGCATCATCGGCACGATCCTCGACCGGGGCTACGTGTTCAAGAAGGGCACCGCGCTCGTGCCCTCCTTCCTGGCGTTCGCCGTCATCAAGCTCCTCGAGGATCACTTCGGTCAGCTCGTGGACTACGCGTTCACGGCGCAGATGGAGGACGCACTCGACGAGATCGCCAGGGGCGAAGCGGAACGCGTGCCGTGGCTGCGCCGCTTCTACTTCGGCGACGACGACCACAGGAACGGGTCGGCGCAGGCAGTCGGCCGAAGTCGTTCCGATGACTCTTCCGGCCTTGGACTTAAGGCACTGGTCAGCGACATCGGGGACATCGACCCGCGCGACGTCAGCTCCTTCCCGCTTGACGGGACCGACATCGTCGTCCGCGTCGGCCGGTACGGGCCGTACCTGGAGCGGGACGGGCAGCGGGCCAACGTGCCAGAGGACATGGCACCCGACGAGCTGACGCCGGAGAAGGCGGAAGAGCTCTTCAGCATCCCGAGCGGTGACAAGCCGCTCGGTTCCGACCCCGTGTCAGGTCACGAGCTGGTGGCCAAGGCCGGGCGGTTCGGGCCGTACGTGACCGAGGTGCTCCCCGAGGGCGCCAAGGACAAGCCGCGCACCGCCTCGCTGCTGAAGTCCATGACGCTGGACACCGTGACCCTCGACGATGCCTTGCGGCTGTTGTCCCTGCCGCGGACGCTCGGCGAGATCGACGGCGAGCCGGTCACCGTGCAGAACGGCCGGTACGGTCCCTACGTCAAGCACGGCGCGGAGAGCCGGTCGCTGCAGACAGAAGAGGACATGTTCACCGTCACGCTCGACCAGGCGAAGGCCCTGCTCGCCGAGCCCAAGGCGCGCGGCCGCGGCCGTGGTGCCACGGCGCCGCCGCTGCGCGAGCTCGGCAACGACCCGGCGACCGGCAAGCCGATGGTGATCAAGGACGGCCGGTTCGGGCCGTACGTGACCGACGGCGAGACGAACGCGTCACTGCGCAAGGGCGACGAGGTGGCGGCCATCACGCCGGAGCGCGGCGCCGAGCTGCTCGCCGACCGGCGGGCCGCCGCCCCGGCACCGCGCACCCGCAGGGCAGCCACGACGAAGTCCACGGCTACGGCGAAGAAGCCGGCCGCGACCGCCAAGAAGGCCACCGGTGCGGCGGCCGGCGCCAAAAAGACCACCCGTGCCCGAAAAAGTTCGGAAACTTAAGGAAAGTACGATCTGATCAGGCAGTGGTGACCAGGCACGCCGCCCCGTATCGATAACCTAGCGCCGTGAATCACTCCACGCCCCGCAGTGCCAGCCCGGGAGAGGCGCCCCCCAGCCGCCGGGCTAGGCGCGTGCGCTCCGGGGACGGAGTGCTGTCGATCAAGCCGTTTCGCGCGCTGTGGATCGCGCTTTCGCTGTCCAGCCTGGGGGACTGGCTGTCGATCCTGGCGCTCGTCGCGCTCGCACCGTCGGTGACGCACGGCAGCAACCTGGCGAAGACCTCGTCGATCAGCGGCGTCTGGGTGGTCACGCTGCTGCCCGCGCTGCTGCTCGGGCCGATCGCGGGTGCGCTCGCGGACCGGCTCGACCGGCGGGTGACGATGGTCGTCGGCGACATCGTCCGCGGCCTGCTGTTCATCTCGATCCCGCTGTTCCCCAACCTGACCTGGATCTTCGTCGCGAAGTTCCTGGCCGGGATCGCGTCGCAGTTCTGGAATCCCGCCTGCGCGGCCAGCATCCCGAACCTGGTGCCCAAGGAGAAGCTGGAGCGGGCCAACCAGCTCAGCCAGCTGATGACCTACGGCACCGCCCCGCTCGCGGCCGGCGTGCTCGCCCTGCTCGGCTGGATCGCGACCGGGCTCGGCCACGCCATCCCGTTCTTCCACGCCAACAAGCTGGACCTCGCGCTGTACTTCAACGGCGCGTCCTACTTCGTCTCCGCGATCACCGTCTACTTCCTGCGGCAGATCGGGAAGCGGGAGCACAGCGGGCCGATCTCGGTACCGTCGACCGCCAAGGCCATCTGGGAAGGCTGGCGGTTCATCAGGCACACGCCGGTCGTGCGCGGCCTGGTGATCGGGATGCTCGGCGCGTTCTGCGCGGCAGGCGTGGTGATCGGCCTCGCGCCCTCGTACATCCAGCTAACGCTGAACGGCGGGTCGGCCGGGTTCAGCCTCGTCTTCGCGGTGATCCTGATCGGGCTGGCGATCGGCATGGGATTCGGGTCAAGGCCGTTCGGCGACTTCTCACGAAGACGGCTGTTCGGCGTCGCGCTTACCGCGTCCGCGGTGCCGCTCGCCATGATCGCCCTCGTGCCGAACCTGGCCGTGGTCACGCTGTTCGTGTTCCTGATGGGGGTCATCTCCGGTATCGCCTACCCGACCGGGTTCACGATCGTCGGCCTCGAGGTAGACGACGCACACCCGGGGCCGGGTCTTCGCGTTCTTCCAGTCGACGATCCAGGCCATCCTGCTCGCGGTGATCGCGGTCGCGGGCTTCATCGCCACCGGCTTCTCCGCGGTGATCGGGGCGCTGAGCGGGTCGAAGAACGGCGCGGTCAAGATCGCGCACATCACCTACGGCGCTCCGGGCGACAACCTGCTGCTCCTGCTTTCCGCGGTGCTCGTCGCGTTCGTCGGCATCCAGTCCTACCGGCAGCTCGATGACCGCAAGGGCGTGCCGCTGCTCGAGGACCTGCTCACCGCGATCCGCAACGAGCCGCTCAAGCGCATGCCGGCCGCGCCGCCGCCCGCACGGGCAGGCGGCGCGCGGCCAGGCCGGGCTGTTCGTCGCGTTCGAGGGCGGCGAGGGAGTGGGCAAGACCACGCAGGCGCGGCTGATCGCGATCTGGCTGCGCGAGCTGGGCTACGACGTGGTGACCACCCACGAGCCAGGCGCGACCAAGCTCGGGATGCGGCTGCGGGCGCTGCTGCTCGACACCGCCCACGCGGGCATGTCGCCGCACTCCGAGGCCCTGCTGTACGCCGCCGACCGGGCCGAGCACGTCGCCAAGGTCATCGACCCGGCCCTGGAACGCGGCGCGGTCGTGATCACCGACCGGTACACCGACTCCTCGCTCGCCTACCAGGGCGCCGGGCGCGGGCTGACGACCGCGGACATCGCGCGGCTGAACAGCTGGGCGACCGAGGGCAGGGAACCCGACCTGACCGTCCTGCTCGACATGGACCCAGAGGCCGGGCTCAGCCGCCGGACCAGCTCGGCCGACCGGCTCGAGGCCGAGCCGCTCGACTTCCACCGGCGGGTCAGGGCCGGGTTCCTCGCGCTGGCCCGGGCCAAGCCCGACCACTACCTGATACTCGACGCGGCCGCGCCGGCCGGTGAGATCACCGAGCGGATCAAGGACCGGATCAGGGAGGTGCTGCCCGACCCGGTGCCGCGCACCGACCGAGGCGGCGACCGGTTCCTTCCCTGTCGTCCCCGATCACGTCCCCGACCAGTTCACGGACCGCCGATGAGCGTCTGGGACGAGCTCGCCGGGCAGGAAGCGGTCGTCGAGCAGCTGCGCAAGGCCGTCGCCGGGAGCATGACGCACGCCTGGCTGTTCACCGGGCCGCCAGGTTCCGGGCGGTCGGTCGCGGCGCGGGCCTTCGCGGCCGCGCTGCTTTGCCCCTACGGCGGCTGCGGCGAGTGCCCCTCCTGCCGCCAGGTGCACGCCGGAACGCACGCCGACCTGCTCCTCGTCCGCCCCGATGGCCTTTCTTACGGTGTGAAGCAGACCAGGGACCTGGTGCTGCGCGCGGCGGGCGCGCCGTCCGGCGGGCGCTGGCGCGTGGTGCTCTTCGAGGACGCCGACCGGTGCACCGAGGCCGCCGCCAACGCGCTGCTCAAGGCGATCGAGGAGCCCGCGCCGCGCACCGTCTGGCTGCTGTGCTCGCCTTCCGCCGAGGACCTGGTGACGACGATCAGGTCCCGCTGCCGGGTGATGACGCTGCGGGTGCCGCCGTCGGAGGCGGTGGCCTCGGTGCTCGCCGAGCGGGACGGGGTCGACTACGAGCGCGCGCTCGCCGCCGCGCGGGCCGCGCAGGGGCACATCGGCCGGGCGCGGCGGCTCGCGACCGACCCGGCCGCCGCCGCGCGCCGCGAGGCGGTGCTCAAGGTGCCGGTGCAGTCGGTGTCGCTCGGCCCGGCCCTCGCCGCGGCGGCCGCGCTGGTCAAGACCGCCGAGGACGAGGCCAAAGCGATGACGGAGCAGCTCGACGAACCGGAGCGGGACGCGCTGCGGCAGGCCTTCGGCGAGGGATCGACGGGCAAGGGCGTCGCCAAGGCCATGCGCGGCATGGCCGGGGCCATGAAGGACCTTGAAGACCGGCAGAAGTCCCGCGCCACCCGGGTCAAGCGGGACACCCTCGACAGCGCGCTGCTCGAGCTGGCGGCCTTCTACCGCGACGTGCTCATGATCCAAGTCGGCGCGGACGTCGAGCTTGCCAACTCCGACCGGTTCGCTGACCTGCGCCGGCTGGCCGGCGGCACGACGCCGGAGTCGACGCTGCGCCGCATCCAGGCGGTGATGAAGTGCCGGGAGCGGGTCACGCTGAACGTCGCTCCGCTGCTCGCGGTCGAGGAGCTGACGGTCTCGCTCGTCCGCGGCTGACCGCGGTTTGCGGCCGGACACTGTTCATCCGCGGTCGCTTATGTTGGCCGCTGACCTGTTGCTCCCGGCAGGAACCGACTTAGGCTAGGCCGATGGGCATGATGATGGCAGTGAGCTTCGAGCGATACGGGCGCCTCTACTATCTCGACCCAGGCGGACACGAGCCGAAAATTGGCGACAAGGTCCTCGTGGCCACGGACGGCGGCCCCGAGGTGGCCGAATGCGTGTGGGCACCGCAGTGGATGTCGGAAGACATCGGCGGCCTGCCGGTCTGCGCCGGCCTCGCGGCCACGGAGGACCTGGAGCGGGACGAGCAGAACCGGCGCCGGCGCGCCGAGGGGAAGCTCGCCGCGCGGCGGCTGATCCGCGAGCACGGGCTGCCGATGAAGCTCATCGCGGTCGACTTCCTTTCCGCGACCAACGTGTTCGTCGTGTACTTCAGCGCGCCGCACCGGGTGGACTTCCGCGCGCTGGTCAGGGACCTCGCCGCGCGGCTGCGGTCCCGGGTCGAACTGCAGCAGATCGGCCCGCGCGACGAGGCGCGCCTGCAGGGCGGCATCGGGCCGTGCGGCAGGGACCTGTGCTGCGCCACGTTCCTCAAGGACTTCGAGCCGGTCTCGGTCCGGATGGCGAAGGACCAGGACCTGCCGGTCAACCCGATGCGCATCGCCGGGGCGTGCGGGCGGCTGATGTGCTGCCTGAAGTACGAGCACCCGCTCTACCAGGACTTCAAGAAGAAGGCGCCGCGCACGGGAACGCAGGTCGACACGCCGGAGGGGCCGGGCACCGTCGTGGCGCACAGCGTGCCTTCCGACAGCGTCGTCGTGCGGATGGCCGCCGACGGCAGCACCTGCGCCTGCTCGGTGGCCAGCGTCTGCGGCTCGCGCAAGGCCTACGACTCGACTCACGGCACCTAACCCAATTGGCGCTGAGCAGGGCCGGCCGGACGGCCGACGTCACGGCGCGGCCGGCCCCTGTTCCACTCGGTGCTATCGGTGACGCGTTTGGCGGTACGCTGCCAGCGATGGATGCCGACGCCCCGTTGCTGCGGCGCCTGCGGGACGGCGACGAGCAGGCGTTCGCCGCGCTCGTTGAGCGCTACCACTCGTCGATGTTCCGGCTCGCGCTGTCGTTCGTGTCGAGCCAGGCGGTCGCCGAGGAAGTCGTACAGGACACGTGGCTGGCGGTGCTGCGCGGCCTTGACCGGTTCGAGGAACGGTCGTCGCTGCGCACCTGGCTGTTCGCGATCCTCGTCAACCGGGCGCGCACCACGGGCGTGCGCGAGGCGCGGTCCGTGCCCGTCGCGGACGCGGGACCGGTCGTCGACGCGTCCCGCTTCGGGCCGTCCGGCGCATGGGTGGTGCCGCCAGAGCACTGGATAGAAGAGGCAGAGAACCGGGTCGACGCGGTTAAGCTTTCCGAATTGCTGCGGGTCGGGCTCGGCGGCCTGCCCGCCAGGCAGCGCGAGGTCGTGCTGCTGCGCGACGTGGAAGGGCTGAGCAGCGCCGAAGTATGCGACGTGCTCGCGATCAGCGAGGCCAACCAGCGGGTCCTGCTGCATCGCGGGCGCAGCAAGCTCAGGTCGGTGCTCGAATCGGAGTTGGGAGGTGGACCGCGATGAGCTTCCTTTCCGGCTTGCTGCGCTTCCGCTTCCGCTTCCGTCCGTTCCCGCGACCTCGTCTGCCAGCAGGTCGTCGAGTTGGTGACCGACTACCTGGAGGGCGCGCTGTCCCCGGCGGAGCACCGCAGGTTCGAAGCGCACCTCGCCGGCTGCCCGCACTGCACCGAGTACCTCGCCCAGATGCGGGAGACGATCCGGCTGGCCGGCCGGCTCGCGCCGGAGGACCTGACGCCGGCGATGCGCACCGACCTGACGGACATCTACCGCCGCTGGCGCGCCGAGGGCGAGCCAGGTCGTTAGCTGCTCGACCAGCCCTTCCAGCGGTCGACCTGGATGACGATCACCGGGCCGGCCGGCCGTTGCTGCTGGTACTGCTCGTACCGCTCGGCGAGCACGTCGAGCGGGTCCTGGAGCCCGCGTTCATCCTCGACCACGCTCGCCCAGCCTTCGATGCGTACCCACCAGAGCTCGTCCCAGTCTTCGGCGTAGTGGTCGACAAGGAGCGCGACCCGGGGGTTCTCCCTGACGTTCCGCAGCCGGCGCAGGTTGGCTGACTTCTTGGGCTTATGGTCCACCGTCGTATAGATCAGGTCCCCGTCCACCGCGAACGTCACGGGAACCAGGTGCGGCTGCCCGTCACTTCCTACCGTGGCGAGCCGCGCCACGCGGGCGCTGGCTACTCGTCGTTGTGCCTCTTCCTCGGTCAGCCTCACCCGCCTAATTCTCCCACTGTGTTCACCGCGCGCGAGCCAACGCACCCCCGAAGAACCGGTAGACTTTCCTAGCGCCGTCCGCGAGGACAGCCCGCCGCCTTAGCTCAGTCGGCCAGAGCGACGCACTCGTAATGCGTAGGTCATCGGTTCGATTCCGATAGGCGGCTCCCAAGTTCAAAGCCCCTTTCCGAGAAGCTGTTCGCTCTGGGAAGGGGCTTTTGCCAACGGGGTGGCTAACAGGATCGCGTTGGCGGCTTCGACGCGGACCGCCGTTACATCACCCAATGCGGGTGGTGTGGCCGGAGCCGCTGTCGAAGACCGCGGTGGTGGCGGCCGCCGTCACTCCCCGGGTGGGTCGCCGTCGGCGAATTTAGGCCGATGTGCTGCCGACGGCATGCTCTCACCCGGCGGCGGCGTCTTGGAGTTCAGCACGCTGGCGGTGGCCCGGCGGAGCGTCCCCGCGCCGCCGGTCATGGCCCGCCGCCATGGCGCAACGCCCTCGATCTCGGTCTCAAGCGAGAAGCTCAGGAACGTCCTGATCACCACGATCAGCCCGAGCACGAGAACGTTGTCCAGGCTGGGCGCGACCGCGACGGTTCTGACCAGGTCGGCCGCGACCAGGACTTCCAGCCCGAGCAGCAAGGTTCCGCCGAATGCCTGCCGCAGCACCACGTAAGCCCTTGCCGACCAGCCGGTCCGGTGTGCCGCTATCCATGCGAGCACGAACGACCAGATCACGCCGACCAGCAGGATCGCGGCTCCCAGTGCCTCAAACCCCTGGGCAACGCGATCCATCACCGAGGTGAACGTCTCAGCCGACGCCTCGGCAGCAACCGCGGCGAGGATCACCGGTTTCTC
The DNA here is from genome assembly GCA_963759545.1 of uncultured Actinomycetota bacterium. Classification (GTDB taxonomy): domain Bacteria; phylum Actinomycetota; class Actinomycetes; order Streptosporangiales; family Streptosporangiaceae; genus Trebonia. The sequence goes on along the minus strand of CAVXAB010000007.1, from coordinate 173,511 downwards.
CCCCCGCGGCCGGAGCAGCCGGCGGGCGCCATGGTCGGTGCCATCAGTTCAACCTTGGCCTTCCCCTGGTGTCCCGGTCGGGACCCTGCGCTGCTTTCCCATCGATAATCTCCCTCGTGAGGCCGGCTCGGATCACCCGTGGAGGATGGTGCTACATGAAGGACGCCGATCACCAGCAGCGCCTAAACCCCGGCGGCTACGACGCCGAACTGCGGCGGCATAACGAGGCACTGCGCCGGGCCTGCGGCATCCAGTACCGCGACCACGTCCTCGACATCGGATGCGGGGCCGGGCAGACGACCAGGCAGGCCGCGCGCACGGCTCAGGCGGGCAGCGCGCTCGGGGTCGACATCTCCGCACCCGCCATCGAGCGCGCCCGCGAACTCTCCCGGGCCGAGGGGCTGCGCAACGTCACCTTCGAGCGCGCCGACGCGCAGGACCACGGTTTCCCGCCCGCGCGCTTCGACCTCGCGATCAGCCGGTTCGGCACGATGTTCTTCGGCGATCCCGTCGCCGCGTTCGCCAACATCAGGCGGGCGCTGCGGCCGGCCGGCCGCCTGGTGATGATGGTCTGGCAGGCCCACGAGCGCAACGAGTGGGAGGTCGCCATCCGCCAGTCCCTCGAAGCAGCCGAAGCAGCACCGGCCCTCCCTCCCGGTGGACCGGACCCGTTCTCGCTCGCCGACCCGCCGGCCGTGACGGAAGTCCTGGAGGCCGCGGGATTCGCCGACGTCACCTTCACCGATGTCCACGAGCCGGTCTACTACGGCCAGGACGTGGCCGCTGCCCTCAACTGGGTCCGCGGCTTCACCAGCACCAGCGACGCACTGAATCGGCTGGACGCCGCCGCCGCGGACCGCGCGCTCGGGCGGCTGCGGGCGGCGCTCGCCGCGCACACCAGCGACGACGGTGTCTGGTTCAACTCCCGCGCCTGGATCGTCACCGCTCATCGCGTCGATACCGGGTTGTAGCCGGACAGGGTGAGGTGGCCCGCGTCGACCGGGAGCGTTACGCCGGTGACCTTTGATGCCAGGTCGGAGTTGAGGTACAGGGCAGCGTTCGCGATGTCCTGCGGGTCCAGCCACGACGTGCCCGCCAGGAGCGTGTAGTGGTGGCCGGCCTCGGTCATGTCTTCCTCGGTCCCGCCGGGGTGGCCGGCGAACATGTCCCAGGCGCCCTGGTGATTGGTCATGGGCGTCTTGACCGCGCCTGGGCTGATGGCGTTGCACCGGATGCCGTACGGGGCGAGTTCCAGCGCGAGGTTGCGCATCAGCCCGATCAGGCCGTGTTTGGCGGCCACGTAGTGCGCGGTGTACTGGCCGGCTTCCAGGGCGTTCACCGACGCGGTGATCACGATCGACCCGCTGCGGCGCTCGATCATGTGCGGCGCGACGGCCTTCGCCGCCTTCCATACGCCGGTCAGGTTGACGCCGATCATCTCGTCCCACTGCTCGTCGGTGAGCTCCCAGAACGAGCCGAGCGTCCAGATGCCGGCGTTCGCGATCAGGATGTCGACCTTGCCGAGCTCGGCTAGGCCGGCCGCCACCGCCACGTCCAGTTGCTCCTGCGACCGGACGTCGGCCTTCACCGCGATCGCCCGCCGGTCGTGGGCCTCGACGAGCCGGACCGTCTCGTCGAGGTCATCCCTGGTCGCGAGCTTGTATGGAACAGTCGGCAGCTGATCGATGACGTCGGCGATGATCACGTCGGCGCCCTCGCGCGCGCACGTCACCGCGTGGGCCCGTCCCTGCCCGCGCGCGCCCCCGGTGATGAAGGCCACCTTGCCGTCGAGCATTCCCATCGCGACTCCCGTCCAGAGACGGCGGCGCTTTGCCGCACGGGTCGAGAATTACGCGTGTCAGGACGGCACGCAAGCAGGGGAACGCGCCCCTATGCCGGGTAGCGCTTGGGTTCTTGGGTGTAGATGCGGCCCGTGGGGGTGGTCCACTGGTGGAAGCCGGGTTTGGGCTGGGTGACGTTCCAGTCCCGTGACTGTTTGATCCGGTGACATTTTCGGCTGCGCGCGCCGGCGTTGCAGGCACACGTTCTTCCGCCCTTGTCGTAGGGCGTGGCGTGCTCAAAGTCGGATTCTCTCGCGTGGCGGGTGCAGGGCGGGAACGTGCAGTCGCCGTCGCGGACCTGAACCAGGTGGCGGAGGGTGTCGTTGGGCTGGTAGGCGTGTGATTCGTGGGCGTGGTCGCACGCGAAGGTGGGGACCGGTTCGAGGCGGACGGTGAACTCGAGGCCGCCGGGGATCGTGAGCGTCCAGGTGCCGTAACCGCGCGGCGGGCCGGGGTCGTCAGTGCGCGCGGTGAAGTCCCACGGGCTGCCGCGGCTGGCAGGGTCGGCGGTGCGGGGTTCGGCTGGATTCTTGAGGTCTGTGAGCGGAATGGTGAGGTTCACGCGGGCCGGGAGGGCGGCGAGCTTCTGGCGATTGAATTGCCTGGCTTGGCTTGCTGGTTGTCGCGGCCGGGCGCAGCCGTGGCCGATCGCGATGCCGTCGTGGTCGGTGACCGTGACGCAGAGCCTGGTCGCGGGGCTGCGGGCGGCGATCGCCGCCAGGTCGCGGCACAGGGCAGGATCGAGCGGGCCGAGCTGGTGGCTCTCGCCGGGCCGGTTCCCCAGGCCGAGCAGGGTAGCGAGCGGTATGACCAGGTCCGTCCTTGGCTGGGCGGCGGTATCCGGGCGCGGGCCGGCGGGCTGGCCGCGGTCTGGCTTTCCGCCGCCGGGACCTCCGCCGCCGGGACCTCCGTCGCCGGGGTCGCTGTCGCCTGGCCGCCGTCGCCGCTCGGGTCGCCGCTGGCATCCGGGCTGGGGCCGTTCCCTGGACTGCCGCCGTCGCAATCATCGTCGGGTGCGCCGCCGGGCGCATCCGGGGCCGGGGCGGGCTGGGTCGGGCCCGCGGGGGCGTCGGCGCGGGCCTTGGCGCGTGCGTCCGCGATGCGGGTCTCGGCGGTGATTCCGTTGAGGAGGTCGAGGTAGCCCATCGCGCGGAGTTGGTCCATCTGCTCGCCGGGGAAGGCCTCGGATGCCTTGTACTGCTCGGCGCGGGCGCAGACATTGGCGTGCGCGGCCAGGGCCTGATCGGTAGGCAGGTCGAAGCCGGCCAGGGCCGCCGCGCCGGACTGCTCGCGCCACAGCCGGACCCGGGCGGACTGCTCCGCGTCCTTGCGGCGCCGCTCATCGCCCTCCGGGTCAACTTTGCTGGCCGCCGCCGCGGCGAGCCGGAGGACCTGCAGGTAGGTCTTGCCGACAAGTTGCCCGAGGATCAGTGCCTCGGCGTGGGCCGCGTCCGCATCGGAAAGGTGCTTAAAGGCTTCGGCTACGGCCTTCGCCTTGCCGTAGGTGAGCACCCCTTCCGTCAGCAGGGCATCGATTCCCGGCAACCGCGTTCCCAGTTCCCAGGCCAGCCACTCCGTGCGGTCGGCCGAGCCGGCCGAGGCCGCAAGCGCGAGGGCGAGCTCGTGGGTCAGCGACTCGCTCCACGGGTCCGGCTGGCCGGCGTGCTGGTCGGTAGGCATCCAGGGCTTGTCCTCGCGGCGGATCAGCTCCCTGACCGCGCCGAGCCTGGCCGCGCCCGCCCACGATTCGATCGCGGCCCAGCGGCGGACGATGCCGACGATCTCGTCGTCGGTCGCCCCAGAGCAGCGCCATTCACCGCCCGACACGGACTCCAGGACGGCCGCAAGCTCGGCCGACGGCGGGCAGGTGTCCCATTCGCCGCCCTTCGCGAACCCGGCCAGCCGTCCGCCACTTCGGGCGCCGCCCGCCGCGAACACGGCCAGCCGTTCCTCGCGCGGGGAGCCGTCCGCGCCGGGCGCGACGTCATCGGGCTCGGCATCGTGGTGCACGCCGTGACGAGGCGGCCAGAAGCCCGGGCCGGGCTCGTCGCCCGCCTCATGCCCGGCTTCCCCGCGCCACCCCATCCGCGACACTCCGTTCGAGTGATGAAGATTCTAATCTAGCACTCGAATTCTATCACGATATCAGCCATTAAGGTGCCACGCGGGCCGTCCAATAGCTGAATTTTTCGAGCCCTAAAGTCGGAATGTTCCGACTTGTCCGGCAGTGCATGGGCGCAACCGACTTACGGTTAGCGAGGTGCCGGTAATCGCACCAGACCGTAACGCTCCCGACCCGATTTCGAGAGGAGGGGCAGGGCGCCGTCGGGGCCGGCGACGAAGAACGACCACGGGACCGTGTCCCGGGCCGCGGCCGCCTTGGTCAGCAGGCGGAAGATCTGCCTGTCGGCCCGGCTGGGCTTGTCCGGGGCGGGCCGGCGAAGCACGACCGCGGCGATGGCGATGCCGTAGCATTCCGGTTCACCCAGCAGGTCCGCTGCCTCCGCACACTTGGCAGCGAGGGTGGCCCGGTCTTCCGCGTCAAGCCTGTTGTCGACGGGGATGACCGCGCGCACCCAGACGCCCCAGTCTCCGGCGAAGACCAGCCACAGGCTGCGGGTGGACGCGTCGTAGCCGTCGAACGGCAGCTTGCCGATCCGGCTGGCCACCTGGAAACGGGCCAGGGATATGTCGATCGGCTCGATCGGGAACGGGAACGCGGGAATGTCCTCCCGTGGCCGAGGCCGCGGCGGTTCCGCGCCTTCCTCAAAGTAGGTATCCATGCGCGCAGTGTGACACTGGCCACCGACAAAACCGGATTGCCCGCGACCGGGTCGTCGCCCGCCGCCAGGCGGCGCGTTGGTCGCGTCGCGTCGCTAGGAAGGGTCTAGGCTGCCTCGGTGACTTCCGCCAGCCCTCAGCGACTCCGCATCCTCCCCGGCGACTTCGTCGTCGAGCACCTGACCGGGGACGTCCAGGTACCCGATGGAGAGTGGCTCGCCCTGGTGCGAGCCCCGGAGGGCCTTACCGTCGTCCGCCCTGCCCGCCCCGAGGATGACGAGGGCACCGAGCGCTGGTCCGCGTTCTACGGCGGCGACACAGCCCACGGACTCGACGCGCCAGGCATGCTCGCTGCCCTGCTCACCCCGTTGGCCGCCGATGAGGTCACAGTCTTCGTCGCCTCCACCTTCCACGCCGATCTAGTCCTGGTCCCCGCCGCCATGCTGCCCACCGCGATAGCTGCCCTCCAGTCCGCGGGCCACGTAATCGCCTAGCGGGCGTGGTCCGCCCATGATCGCGGAAAAGAAATAGCTAATAGGCTGCGTAATTTCCGCGAAAGGGAGATCTTCGGGATCATGGCGCTGCCAGCTCGTACCGTCAGGCACAAGACCCTCAGTGGCATCAATTTCCGTTGAGTCAACGGGATTGCGCGGCGGTTGACAGGTAGCAAGTTACGCGTCTCATCGTGATATCATGGTTACCCAAAATGAAATTGGAGCATCGCAGGGGAGGTCGCGTGGGCGGCGGTAAATGGGGGGCGGATGCTGTTTCGGCGCTTACTAAGCGTTTGGACGAAGTCGGTCAAGAGGGTAACTGCAGGAAGCGGAAGGTCGGCGCGGCTATCCTGGACCGGTCGGGCGAAGTGCTCGCCGCGGCCGCGAACGGAACGTCCAGGGGGATGCGCCGCTGCGACTCGGGTGGCTGCGTGCGCTGCGCCGCCTCGGGCACCTTCCCGCATGGCGTCGGGTACGACCTCTGCATCTGCCTGCACGCGGAAGAAGCCGTTCTGGTATCGGCCGCGCGGCAGCGCGTTAACGTCGGTGGGCTTATTATCGCGACAAGCTATCAGCCCTGTTTTATGTGTGCCAAACTGATTGTCGCTTCTGGATTGGACGCCGTCCTCTATGACGATCCATGGCAGGTTCCGGAAGAGCAGGCGCATTTGCCCGGCCTGCGGGCGGACTATGCGGCGCTGTGGGAGCAATTGCCGGGCGGCTGCAAGCCGCTGGCATCCCTACTTGACTAATTGCCGCGTGACGTTAACGCGCGCCGTGGGCCCGTTGAAGCCGAGGGGTGACGCGGACACGTCAAAGCCCCTTTCCGGGACGCTTCTCGCTACGGAAAGGGGCTTTTGCTGGTTACCGTCACAGTCACGCCGCGGGGGGCTGGTCGATGCGGACCAGGTTCCCCGACGGGTCGCGGACGGCGAAGTCCTTGGTGCCCCAGAACTGCTCGGTTGGCTCCTGCACGATCTCGGCGCCGCCGGCGCGCACCTTCTCGAAGGCGGCGTCGAGGTCGTGGGTCTGGAAGTGGACGCCGTTCATTGCGCCCTTGGCGATGAGGGCGGCGATCGCCTCGCCGTCGTCGGGGCTGCCGTTCAGGTAGTTCGTCAGGACGATCGAGACGCCCGGCTGGGCGGCGCCGCCGACGGTGATCCAGCGGAAGTGGTCGCGAGCGACGTCGTTGCGCACTTCGAGGCCGAGCACGTCGCGGTAGAACGCCAGTGCGAGGTCCGGGTCGTGGACTTGGATGAAGCAAGTCGAGAGAGTGAGATCCATGTACGCAACGTTAGCGAGCTTGCGCTCCGTGCGCTTCTTAGATCCTGCTCGACACACGGCTCGGGCGGGTCACTTGCTTGGCGACGCAGCCTGGCACGGTGGCGAGCGCGGCGTGGTCGCCGTCCCGGTAGGCCGTCGGCGTCTGGCCGACCAGCTGGGTGAAGCGCGCGCTGAACGAGCCAAGCGACGTACAGCCGACCGCCAGGCACACCTCGGTGACGGACAGGTCGCCGCGGCGCAGCAGCGCCTTCGCCCGCTCGATCCGCCGCGTCATCAGGTAGGCGTACGGCGTCTCCCCGTACGCGTCGCGGAACTGCCGGGAAAAGTGCGCGGTGGACATCAGCGCGGTCCTGGCGAGGCCGGCGACGTCGAGCGGGCTCGCGTACTCGCGGTCCATCAGGTCGCGGACCCGGCGCAGCCGCGCGAGGTCGGCGAGCTTCTCTGGCGTCACCCTGCCAGCGTAACCGCAGACCGGTGGTTATGGCTGGGTGCCGTCGGGCGGCGGCGGCGCAGGCTCCGCGCCGGACTTCGTGACGAGGCTGACCGCGTTCCTGACGGGGTCATCGCCGAACCCGAAGGCCTCGGTCAGCCGGGTCAGCCGCGCCACGGGCGCGATGAGCGTGTCTTCCAGCCAGGTGAGGTACTCATGGGCGGCGCCGTCCGCGGGTGTGATGACCGCCGTCTCCGGATGATCCCAGCTCACCACGTGATCACGCCGTTCACTGCCGCGGGGCGCGTCGCTGAAGAACAGCCGGAAGCGGTGGTCCCGGTAGGTGGCCCTGGTCCAGGTCGCCGCCGTCATCTTGGCGCGGAACCCGTAGGGGAGCAGTCCCATCACGGCGTCGATGAAGCCGAGCCGGCCGGCCACGGGCACGTGCTGCGCCCGGAGCACGCAGACAGAACGGCCGGTGAGCAGCAGCGCGGCGACCCGCAGCGCGAGCGGGTCGATGACGGCAGGCGGCCAGGGCTGCCCGGCGATGGTTACCCGCAGCGTCGCGCCGCTCGCCGCCGGCAGCCGCAGGTCACGCAGCGCCTCGTGCATGGCCAGGTAGGTGACACCGCCGGCGGCGAGCGGCCCGTACGGCAGGCAGAAGTAATTGGTGTAGGTGACGTGACGGCCGTCCTCATCGAGCGCGACCTGCCCCTGGTCGGCGGGCTTGTGGATGGCGAGCGCCAGGTAGCTCCCGCCCGGCTTGACCGGTTGCGCGTAGCTGACCGAGACCTGCGGGAGCGCGTGCAGCGCCCCGAGCTGGAACCTGCTGATGGCATCAGCGAAGTTCACCATGGTCAGGTCCCCCGCGGAGCAGGCGAGGACGCGGTCACCCGACGCGCCGCCCGCCTTCCCGTACAGCGCCCACTGGACGTCGACCACGGTCACCGGGCCCGTCATCGCCCGGCGCCGCTCATGTCTCGTCCACCACAGGCTCGGGTTCCGGCTCGACCACGGGCAGCCGGGTCCACAGCGCGCCGTGCGTCGCCTCGTCGAGGTCCATCCGCGCGACCGACCCGTAGACGTACGCGGCCCACGCCAGCGGCGCCTGGGCCTCAGGGATCTTCCGCAAGATGGCCGCCAGCAGCGCGGGCGTGGGCGCGTCCGGGGTGTCGGCCAGGATCTCCTGGATGGTCTTCTCGTCGAGGCCGAGCGGGTACTGGTCCTCGGGGAAGGCCGCGACGAGCAGTTTCGTGAGCGCGTGCACCTGGTACTGGTCGTGGCCGACCTCGCGCAGCGCCCGCGCGAGGTACCCGTTGCGCCCAAGCACGCGCCTGATCTCCGCGCTGCTGTAGCGCCCCCGCTTGTCCTGCAGGTACTGGAGCGTGACGTCGCAAAACAGCCGCCCGTGCTCCTTCCTGCGCCACGCTCCGCGCGCGAGCTCGCTGATCAGGCCGAACGCGTCGACCTCACGGGAGCCGACCCACTTGGCCAGCTTCTTCTGGTCATGCGACGCGTAAACGAGCACCTTCGACCGCATGTCGGCCGGCCCGGCCCGGTCGATCGCCTCGAGCAGCGGCGGGTAAAGCGACGCGTAAGGCAACGCGTAAGGCGAAGCGTTAAGTGGCCCGTTAGGCGGCCCGTCCTGCGCCTTGCGCACGCTGTCCTCGACCAGGCAGAAGGCCTCGTAGCCGACGGGGCCGCCGAACGCGAGCGCGAGCAGCGTGTCGTAAAGCCTGCCCTCGTACTTCCCGAGCGCGGGGTGCGGGCGGAACAGCCCGAGCCTGGTGATCAGCGACTGGTAGCGCCGGCGGCGGGCGTCGTCGATCCCGCCGGCCGTCAGCCGCTTCTGCAGCAGGTCAAGGTCCTGGCGCAGCCGGGACAGGTTCGGGACCCGCACGTGCTCGTCGCATTCCCGCAGCAGCCTTGCCACCGGGTCCGCCTCCGCGGTGGCGGCCGGCCGCGCCGCGTCGCGCGCGTCCGGCGTGTCGGGTGGCATGGGCTTCAGCCGTGGCCGCCGCCAGAGCCGGACCTCGTCCACGAGGCGGAGCGCCTCGGTGTCGGCGGAATCGCCGAACCCGAGCTCGCGGTACATCTGCGCGAGGCTGGCGAGCGGCGTGACCTTATCGGCGAGCCAGCCGTAGTAGTGGCCCGCGTCACCGCCGGGAATCCTGGCCAGGTCGGGCTCGCCCCAGTACACGATCTGGTCCGGCTTCTCGCTCGCGCGGGGCTCGCTGCTGAAGAACAGCCGGAACCGGTGGTCGCGGTGCGTGGGCCTCGTCCAGGTCGCCGCGGCCATCCTGGCACGGAAGCCGTAGGGGAGCAGGCCCATGACGGTGTCGATGAACCGCAGCCGCTCCTCCAGGCTGGTCTCATCCGCGCCGAGCACGCACACCGGCGCGCCGGTGAGCAGCAGCGGTGCCACCCGCATGGCCAGGGCATCGATGCCGGGGATCTGCCGCGTGGCCGGGGTGATGGGCACCTCCCTTGGCGGCCCGTCCCTGACCGGCAGCGTGACCGCGCTGAACGCCCGGTACATGTCCAGGTACGTGGTGCCGTGCGGCGCGAGCGACGCGTAGGGCGCGCAGAAGTAGCTGGTGAACGTGGTGACCCGGCCCTGGTTGTCGACCTGGCCGACGCCGTCCGCGTAGCGCTGCCCGCTGGCGGCGAACCAGTGAATGGCGAGCGCCAGGTAGCCGCCGCCCGGGCTGCGGGTCGCGGGCTGCAGGTAGCTGACCGACGCCTGCGGCAGCGCGGCGAGCTGGCCAAGCGTGAACCGGCCGAGTGCGTCGGCGAAGTTCGCCCTGCTCAGGTCCCCGTTGCTGCACGCGATGACCCGATAGCCCTCATCGTCGAGCACTTTGCCGTGCAGCGCCCACTGGGTGCGCACCGAGATGGTCCTGCCGGTCACCCTTTGATCCCCGGCCCTTTACGCGTTCAGCGCCATCTGCCCGACAAGCCACAGGACAGGCTCAACCACGTTGATCGGATTGACCGGTCCCCTGACCAGGGACTCGCCGGATTCGATCCGGTAGACGTTCTCCGTGTCCTGGACGTCGAACACGCGCGTGCGCTTGTTGAGCATGAACCCCACCGCCGAGGTGACGAAGTAACTGATCCTGTCCGGGTGAAAGTACTGCTCGAGCAGTTGCGGCACGACCTCCCCTGTGCCGTTGCGCGACACCTTGCAAAGGCTGTGCATCAGGTCACGCGCGTCGCTGTCGTGGACCCGCGGGAAGCCAAGCGGGTCATGCTCGTCCCACACCAGCATGCCGAGTGACTCCGCGGTCTTGAAGACCCTGGGGTCGTCGAACTTCGTGACGCACACGGCCACGTGATGCGGCAGCCTGCCGTCGAAGTCCTGGTCTTCCGCCACCGCCGCGATGAGGTCCATCAGCAGGCTGTAGGTCTTGTCGTACGCGTCGCCCCGGTTGAACTCCCTGATGGGATCGAACATGTAGAGGATGCCCCGGCTCTTGGCCACGTGATCAACGAGCTGCTCCCTTGGCTGCAGGCCGGCCTGATCGGGCCGGGAGAGCTCCCCAGTCGGGTCGGTCAGCTTGAGTGCGAGCTCGACGTTCTCCTCGAACGACCGGCTGTTGAACCTTCCGCCCCGCCCCGTGCGCGGGCCGGTGCGCTCCACCTTGCCGCTGAGGATCCAGTCGAAGATGTCGATCCCCATGGTGGTCAGCGGGAACCTGCCCTCGCTCGTCAGCGCGGTGTTCATCTCCACGAGCGCCCTGCGCGAGGCGGGGTCGCGGCACCAGACCCGCCACTCCCTGTGCTGCTTGAGCAGCGCGATCTGCAGCGCGCCGAGGAACGTCGACTTGCCGCTGCCCGTCGCGCCGAGCATGGCGATGCCCGGCTCGCCGCGGATGGTCGCCTGTTTCGCGCTCGACTTCGCCTTGTTCCTGCCGAAGCTGGCCACGTCGCACTCCCCTTAGTCGACGAACGGGAACGGTACGGTCTGCGGGGCCTCACGCAGGCCGAGGCGCGTCGCGAAGTCCTGCATGTCCACCGGGTCATCCGCCGTCGCGGTGACGTCCGCGCCCAGTGACCGCCAGGCCTCACCGCGCGCGGCCTGGTCGCGCAGCGCGCCGAAGGACGCGCCGAGTGCCCTGAGCCTGTCGTGCTGCCACTTCCAGTTCACCCGGTCGGGGCACGGGATGATCGTGGTCCGCGTGTCCATCGCGTGCGGGTGCGGCGGCCGCCCGCCCGCGGTCACGATCACCGGCCGTCCGTCACGCTCTGACAGGTGCCTGGCGACCGTCTCAAGCGCGCACTCGAGCTGGGCCGCCCGCCGGTACTCGCGTTGCTTGTCCGCCGCGCGGCCGGGAAGCGCGCGCAGTTCCTGCTCCGCCCGGGCGCCCGGTGCCGCCCAGGCGCGCACGGCGACCGGCTGCTCGTCCACCGACCACGCGACCGAGTGCGGCCCGTACGTCACCACCGAGACGCTCAGCCGCCCGGCGCCCTTCTCCGCTTCGTCGATGAGCTGCGACAGCCGGTCGATCCTGAGCTCAAGCCGGTCATCGCCGCCGCTGACCTCGACCAGGCACACCAGGTGGACCGGCTCCGCCGACGCCAGCCGGTCGGGTACCTGGTCCTTGAGGCTGTCCCACGAGCCGGAGAACTTGCTGAGCGGAGCGGGCAGCCCGTGCAGCAGGACGCGGCCAGGCCGGGTGAGCACGGCGGTCACTTCGTAGGTGTCGGCAGGGACGAGTACGGACTGGACGTGGACCGGCCGCAGGGCCTGAGCGCTCGGCGGCACGTCCGGCCGGCGGTCGCGGGTGACGACCGCGAAGATCGTGCCGTCGCCGTCCGTCGGCTCGCAGCGCACCTGGACCACGGCCCGGTGGCCCTGGGTCACGCCCGGCGGGAAGAGCTGGTGGCCGGTCAGCACGAGCCGCCCGGCGTCCGGCCGGCCGGCCGGCACCTGCCTGAGGACGGCGAGCTCATAGCCGAGCACCAGGGGGCTGTCCCTGATCGCCTCGCGCACCTGGTCCTCAACCGGGGTCAGGCACTCGTAGACGGGCACGCCGCGCTCGCCAGGCAGCAGGCGGAGCAGCTCCGCTGGCAGGTCGGCGGCGGTCCTGACGATGAAGGCAGGATCGACTTCCCGGTAGAACGCGTCCGGGTCCTGCAGCGTCGATGCCCGCACCCGGGGCTGCTCCGCCCTTGGCGTTCCGTTCTCGTCACGGTAGACACGCCAGATTGTCGGGCCGACCGCGCCGAATTCGGCGACCGTGAACCTGGCGTTTCCCGTCAGCCGCGCGAGCTCATCGGAAAGGGCGTCGCGAACCTCGTCTTCAGCCCCGATCATGGCCAGCCCTTTCGAGAAACAGGTCATGTAACAAAAGGTTCTACCGCAGTATCAGGGTAGGCGCCCCGCAGCACTGCGGGGTTGGGCCTTGCCGCCTCCCCCTATGCTTGGACCGCTGGAGCCGGCGAACCTCTTTCCGGGGGCGGACAATGCGGAAGCTTAACCAGTTGCGGAGGCTCGTGCTCGCGCTGTCCGGCGCGGACGAGGAGATCCTCGAGTACGTTCCAAGCGAGCGGACGAGGTTCGAGAGCCTTGGCTGGGCGATCCTCATCACCAGCGTCATGGCCATGATCTCCATGTGGTTCGCCCTCGCGACCGCGCTCAGCATCAACGGGATTGTCGCCATCCCCGTCGCCGTGTTCTGGGGACTGGTGATCATGGGGATCGACCGCTGGCTGATCACCTCGATGCCCGTTGACGGCAGCCGCAAGTTCGCCATGGCGGTGCCCCGCGTGCTGCTCGCCATACTCCTCGGCACGCTGATTTCCACCCCGCTCGTGCTGCGCATCTTCCAGTCGGAGATCGACGCGCAGATGGCGGTAATGCAGCAGAAGAACTACAGCTCGTTCCTTTCCGCCCAGCAGAGCAGCCAGGTTAACCAGCAGGTGACCACCTATTCCAACGAGCTGCAGCAGCTCAACACGGTGATCAACTCCCACGGCGCGCAGACGGGCAACAACGCGGCCGACCCTGAGCTCGTCGCGTACAACAAGCAGCTGACTCAGCTGCAGTCACAACTGACTCACTGGACAAGCCTCAAGGCAACGTATTACAAGAATTACATCTGCCAGCTGTACGGCGGGGCTGACTGCCCGAAGAAGGGCGACGGGCCGGCCGCCAAGGCCAGCTACGCCAGCTATCAGCAGGCCTCTCAGCAGGTGACAAGCACCCAGGGGCAGATCGGCAACGTCCAGGGCGAGATTCAGCAGCGTGACCAGGTCCTCAACTCGACGAGCGCGTCGAGCCAGCAGCAGCGCTACGCGGAGGCGCTGAACCAGCGGCCGCTCGTGCAGGCCGAGTACAACACGGCGGTGCAGCGCAAGAACCAGCTCCAGGCCACCTTCTACGCGCAGAACCAGGCCGCGCACGGCATCCTGATGCGGCTGGAGGCGCTGAGCCAGCTGAGCAGCGGGAACCTTACCGTCGCGGCCGCGCGGCTGCTGCTGTTCCTGCTCTTCCTCGTCATCGAGTGCCTGCCGGTCACCGTCAAGCTGCTGCAGCGCCCCGGCCAGTACGAGGCGGCGCTCCGCGAGGCGAAGAAGGCGGAGCGGCGGGACTACGAGAAGTTCTTCAGCACCCGGTCACGCCTGCGCCAGGCCGGGCTCTCCCCGGCGGGCCAGGCGCGGGCCGCCCAGGGGGCGCCGGTTGCCGCCGAGCCGCAGCCGGACCCGATCTGGAACCGCACCAGGCGGATGCCGACGGTGCTTGAGCCTCCGGAGGATGACACGCCGACGGAGGTGTTCGAGGACCCGGGTACCGCACGGCAGGACCGCGCCGCCGGGTACGGGCCGCCGGAGGAGACCGCCAGGCCCGACAACCACTGGCGCGGCGTCGAGGCGTGGCGCAACCACTGGTCCCACCAGGAGCAGGATGACCTGGAGGGTGACGACCGGCGTAACGTCCGACGCGACCCGTTCGTGGCGGCGACCAGGGTGGACTACGGGTTCGCAGATGAGCTGCGCGATGACCGGTACCACCGGGAGAACGGCCAGGATTCCGCGGGCGCCTACCATGAGCCAAGCGTGCCCGCCCTCGAGGCGGCGAACGACGATGACGACGACTCCGGGCCGGGCCGGGCCGCGGGTAACGGCGGCGGCATACCGCTGAGCTGGGATGACGAGTGACGCCACGCCCGGTGCGGCTGCTGAATGACCGCTACCGGCTTGAGGAGCGGCTCGGCCAGGGCTCCATGGGGAGCGTGTGGAAGGCCTACGACACGCGACTTGAGCGCACGGTCGCGGCCAAGGAGCTGGTCTCTGGCCGGGACGGCGGCGAGGACCTGGACATCCGCAGGGAACGGGTTCGCAGGGAGGCGCTCGCGCTGGCCAAGGTCGACCATCCCGCCATCGTCAGCGTGCACGACCTGATCTTCGAAGGACCGGATCCGTGGATCGTCATGGCCTACGTGCGGGGCCGGTCGCTCGACTTGATCATCAAAGACGAGCAGCCGCTCGATGAGCGCAGGGTCGCCGGCATCGGGCTCGCGGCCCTCCACGGCCTGGTGGCGTGCCATGAGCAGCGCGTCTACCACCGCGACGTGAAGCCGGCGAACATCGTGCTCAGCGACAACGGCGCGGTGCACCTCGTGGACTTCGGCATCGCGCGGATCGTCGGCAAGAACCAGCTGACCGTGGACACCAACGTCATCGGCACGCCGGAGTTCCTCGCGCCGGAGCTGCTCACCGACCACCAGGCGGGACCGGCAACTGACCTGTGGGCGCTCGGCGTGACGCTTTACTACGCCCTTGAGGGCCGCTCGCCGTTCCGTGCCGAGACCCTGCCCGCGACGATCGCGGCGATCCTCAGCAAGAACCTCGCCGAGCCGCGCACCAGGGGCGAGGTCGCCGACCTGGTACTCACGATGCTGCGCAAGCACCCGGCGGAACGGCCGGACGCCGCCATGGTCGCCGCCGTCCTGCGGCGGGTCGCGAACGGCGGTACGCCCGTCAGGCCGTCAGGCGCACCGGGCCAGCGGGCCGCGCGCCCCGCGGAGCGAGCCGGGCCGCGCCAGCCGCGCCAGGTGGCCGGCTCGCCTGGCCGGCCGCCGCTGCGCCTCACCACCCCGTTGCACGGAATGCCCGCACTTGACGCCGCGAAGATCGTCAGCGACTGGCCCACCGACCGTGCGGTCACCGACCTGCTCACCCTCGGGGAGACCGCGGCCGCCGGGATCATCAACCGCTGCGCCGACCCCGTCGCGGGAAAGCTGCTGAGCGGGATCGCCGCGGGCAAGCCGGCCAGGGCGAGGAAGATCCTCGAGATGGTCACGACAGAACGGGCCGGCCGGCTGCTCGACCAGATGAGCTCGCTCGCCGCGGCGTCCGCGCTCTCGCTGCCCACGCCCACCGGGGCGGTCCGGATGCTCGGCCAGGCCGACGACCTGACCGCCGTCGGCGTGCTGCTTGAGATGAGCGCGCCGAGTGCCGCCGGGCTGATCGTGGCCATGGACGCCGAGCGCGCGGTGAAACTGCTCGGCCAGGCGGCCCCCGTCACCGTGGCGGGCATCCTGCGGAACGTGCCGGGCGACCGGCGCCGCCTGCTGGTTAACCAGTTGCCCGAGCCGTTCCGCTCCCTGGTCGGCAGGCACCTGTAGCGGAGCACCTCCGTGGCGCGCCGCTCCCGCGCCGCTCCCGCGGCGGGGCTTACTTCGTGACGGTGAAGTACAGCCAGGTGCCCTGCGCGCTGAGGTTGGCGGTGTCCTTGCCGCGCAGGTAGTCGCCGCGGATCCGGTACCGGTCGCCGACCGCGAGCGACAGGCTGAACGGCGCGGCGTCCTGGCTCGCGCTGTCCAGCTTGTCGCAGCCGTACTTGGTGTCCGCGTCCCAGCCGACGCCCTTGTCGTACTGCTCGCTCTCCGGCTCAAGGCACTCGCCGTTCTTGTCCGGCGCCACCGTCGAGTACAGGGTGAGCGTGCCGCTGCCGTGGAAGAAGTCGTAGACGCCGCCGCTGGCGCTCTTGCTTGTCTTGTAGGCGCCGGTGAGCCAGTCCGTCACCCGCGCGTACGCGTCCAGGGTCAGGCTCGCCGTGTTGGGCGCGTTGTACGCGTCGCCGGCGAAGACGGCGGTGAACGTGGTGGCCGTGGTGATCGCGTACTGCGCGTACCACTTGCGGTCGGCGTCCACGGTGCCGGTCCCCACCAGCGTGCGCGCCCCGCCGGACGGCGTGGCGTAAAGCGAGACCGTGCGGTCCGCGAACGTCGGGCCAAGCGTGACGGTGAGCGTGACCTTGGCGCCGTAGTGGTTGTCGGTCACCGGAGAGCTGACGGAGATCTGCGGCTTCGCCATGGCCGGCGGGGTCGACACCGGCTTGCCGGTAAGCGCCGGCTTGCCGCCGGGCAGCCCCGTGCCGCCGGTAAGCGCCGGCTTGCCGCCGGGCAGCCCCGTGCTGTCGGCAAACGCGGTGCCCGCGGGCACCGCGAGGAACCCGAGCCCGCCTGCTAGCGCGCAGCCAAGTGCGATGTGCCTGAGGCGCATGGCGATTCCACCCCTGGGGGAGTCCGTCGGAGAAAGATCAAAGTCGAGTATCCCGAACGGAAGCGGCTGACTCCGGTCGCCACGCCGTGACTCTCAGTAGGCGGGTAGACGTGAAACCTGAACTCGTTCGGAATAATCGGTTTTGTCGGTGTTTCCCGCGCTCGCCCACGGGCGCTTTCACCAGACGGTCCTCGGGTCGGCGCCCGACCAGGCGGCGCGGAGCAGCGTGCGCAGGTCCTCCGCGGTGACCTGGCGCGGGTTGGACGGGGGGACCGAGGGGAGGATGGCCGCCGCGGCCTCCGGGATCGATTCCTCGGTGAAGCCGTAGTCCGCCAGGGCGTGCGGCGCGTTCAGCTCCTGCTTCAGCGCGACCAGGCCGTCGAGCGCGCCTGCCGCGCCGAATGCCGTCGCGATCCGCCGCTCGGCGTCCGGCGCCGCCGGCCCGTTGAACGCCAGCACGTAAGGCAGCACGGTCGCGTGCGTCTGGGCGTGCGGCAGGTTGTACTTGCCGCCGAGCACGTGACAGATCTTGTGGTGCAGGCCCGAGCCAGCCGAGGCGAACGCGGTCGCCGACAGGTACGCCGCGTACAGCGCGTGCTCACGGCCGTCGAGGTCCATCGGGTCGGCGACGACCTTGGGCAGGCCGGCCGCGAGCGACCTGATGCCCTCGGCGGCGAAGGCGGCGTTGATCGGGTCGGCGTTCGGTGCCCACATCGAGTCAACGCAGTGCGCGAGCGCGTTCAGGCCAGACGCCACGCTCATCTCGACGGGCAGGGACATGGTGAGCGCCGCGTCGTAGACGATGACCCTGGGCAGGACCTTCTTGTCGCTGCCCGTCGTCTTCTTGGCGCCCTCCGTCAGTCCCCAGACCGGGGTGGCCTCCGAGCCGGCGTAGGTGGTGGGCACCGCGATGATCGGCAGGCCCGTCGTCAGCGCGATCGCCTTGGCCAGGCCCGTCGTCGAGCCGCCGCCCACACTCACCAGGAGGTCGACGTCGTTGCCCGCGGCCGCTGCGCGTGCCCGCTCGGCCACCTCGACGGGGACGTGCATCACCACGTCGTCGTGCCGCAGTGCCACGGGGAGGTCCACGGCGATCGTGTCGGCCAGGTGCATCTCGGCCTTGGCCGCGATCAGCATGACCCTGGTGGCCCCGAGGCCGGCGATCTCGCCGCTCAGGTTGGCCGCCGCTTCGCCGGAACCGAAGGCAACGCGCTGCGGCAGGGTGTCGTGGACGAAGCGCATGGTCTTACGCTACCGCCGGCTTAGCAGGGCGGTGAGGGCGTCCCTGAGTGACCGCTCCGGGTCCGCGGGCAGGCTCATCGAGCGCCAGCCGATGAACTTGTCCGGGCGGACAAGCAGCACGCCGTCCTCGTCGACCTCGCGCAGCCGGGCCCAGTCGTAGTAGATGTCGGTGACCTCGCGGCCCGGGCCGATGATCACCGTCTTGAGCGGAACGCCCAGGTCGTCGCTCACCTTCGCGGCGGCCGCCGCCCACGGCTCACCGGTGATGCCGGTGATGAGCGTGAACGTGTCATACGGCGCCAGGTCCAGGGTGGAGACCTTGCGCGCGGCGTCGCCTACCCAGGCGTGCGGCAGGTGCGCGCCTGGGACGGTGGAGGCCTGGTAGTACAGCTCGGGATCGCGTTCTGGTGCGGGCCTCTCGCTGCCGTCGCCCTGGATGGCCGTCGACTGGTAGAACTGGCCAAGCTCCACGCCGTGCGCGTTGAACTCGTAGTTCTTCAGCTCCATCGCCTCGACGAGCGCCGCCCGCTTGGCCGCGCCGCGCGGGGTGTTGGCCTTGCGCTCCTCGATCTGCGCCCGCATCTCCTCTTCTGTCTCCGCGTCGGTGAGGCCAAGCACCTCGAAGAACTGGACGAACTCGCGGCTCGACTTGTTGGCCCTGGTGACGATCTGCCTGGCGACCGGGGCGCGCTCCGCCGAGTAGGTATCAAGGAGTTCCTGGCCCGCCTGGTTCCTGAGCACCGCCGCGAGCTTCCATGCCAGGTTGTAGGAGTCCTGAACGCTCGTGTTGGAGCCGAGGCCGTTCGACGGCGGGTGCCGGTGGATCGCGTCGCCCGCGCAGAAGACCCGCTGCCTTTGCAGGTGGGTGGCGAAGTACTCGTTGTTGCCCCAGAGGGACGTGCCGGTGATCTCCACCTCCAGGTCGGGGACGCCGACGAGGTTCCTGACGATCTCCGTGGCCTTCTCCGCGTTGACGTCCGGTGGCGGCTGGCTGATGTCGTAGCCCCAGACGATCAGCCACTCGTGCCACGGGCGGATCATGCGGACCAGGCCGGCGCCGATGCCGCCGACGTTGGACCCGGGCTGGATGACCCAGTAGAGGACCGAGGGGCGCGCGGCGACGTACTGCGAAATATCGGCTTTAAATGTGATGTTCATCGAGCCGGCGATGTCCATCTGACCCTCGAACGGCAGCCCGACGTGCTCGGCGACCATGGACCTGGCGCCGTCCGCGCCGACCAGGTACTTCGACCGGATGTTGTAGACCTGGCCGGTGAGGCGGTCTCGCACCGTGGTCGTGACACCCGCGTCGTCCTGGACGTGGCTCAGGTACTCGGTGGAGAACCTGGTCTGGGTGCCGCGCGCCGTGGCGTTCTTCACCAGGATCGGCTCAAGGTAGGTCTGCGGGATGTCGCAGATCAGGCACGGCGAAGCCTGCTGGTAGTCGGCCTCGCGCGCCGGGTGGGTGCCCCAGGTCAGGATGCGGCCGATCTCCTCGCCCGCGATGCTCGTGCAGAAGACCGTGTCGCCGACGAGCGCGTGCGGCGTCGCGTCCGCGAGCACCTGGTCCTCGATGCCGAAGTCGCGGAAGACCTCCATCGCCCGCTGGTTGGTGATGTGCGCGCGCGGCGTGTTGGCGGTCCACCGGTACTTCGTGATCATGATGTTCGGTACGCCGAGCGTGGCGAGGCTGAGCGCGGCCGCGCCGCCCGCCGGTCCCGAGCCGACGATCAGCACGTCGGTCTCGACCGCCGCTCCCGTGGGGATTTCCGTCTCGGCGAGTCCGTCGTCGAAGGCAGGCATGGGGCTGTGCACCCTTCTCTCAGGCCGTCGTTGGCCCTGCGTCTTCCGCTTGTGCGTGATTGTGCCCTTCCCCGGTGCCTGGTCCAACGATCATGGCGAGGCATGGCGGAAATGAGAAGCAGAGGTGCGCATCGCGGCGACAGTGGATCGTTACCCGCCCTATGGTGCTCCCAACGATCCGCTATCCCCGGATTTGGCCGCGGACATCGCTCGCGCGCACGCCGAAGTGCTGGCGGAACGCGTGTGAGAAGTAGGCCGCGGACGTGAAGCCGCAGCGAGCGGCGACGTCCGCCACGGTCTCGCCCGCCGCGCCTGGCTCGGCGTTAGGATCGGCGGCCAGCATGGAGTACGCGAGCTGGAGACGGCGCGCGAGGACGTGCCGGGGGACGGACGCGCCGTCGGCGGCGAAGACACGGGAGAGCTGGCGCTCGCTGATCCCGATCGCGGCGGCTATCTGCTCCGCGCCAAGCCCGGGGCTGGTGAGATGCTCCTCGATGTAGCAGCGCGCGGCGGCCCGGTGGGCGGTCGCCAGGGCCGCGTCCGTGCCCGCCGCCAGGACAGCCACCAGGTCAAGCACCGTGCCCTCGTCCGGTGGCGGGGCCGGCACCTGGCCGGTCGCGCGCCCGGTCAGCCTGGCCAGGGCGCGGGCGTAGTGCCGGGTTCCGGAGAGCGGGCCTTGAGCCGAGGCGCCAGGGCCGCGGTCGGTGCGGAAAGACGTGATCGCCGGCCTGCTCGCCAGGGAGATGTCGGCTCGCGCGCGGAGCGCGGTGCACGGCACCGTCACCACTAGCTCCTCAAGGCCGCGCGCGAACCCGCGGGCGAACGGGCGGTCGGTCGCGCACACGAGTGCGTCGCCCGGGTGGAGTTCCCTGCTACCGTCCGCGCTCGTGAACGACGCGTCACCGCGCAGGGTCAGGTAGATCGCGATCGAGTCGGCGGGGCAGCGGCCGATCACGCCTCGGGTCCGCTCCACCGCGTGGGCCGAGCCGCGCACCCGGGCCAGCCTGACCTGGGGCAGCTGGACGTTGACCTCGGTCGCCTCAAGCGGGCCGTCCGCGCGGACGTCAAGCCCGATCAGCGCGGTAGCGTTGTGCGACTCCCACCGCTCTACCCGGCGCGCGGCGGGCAGGCCAGCGGTCGAGAAGACAAAGACCGGCATGGGTCCGATACTGCGGCCAGCCCGTGGCGCGTCAAACGGGACCTGCGGCGGCCGAGGCGCGGCGGGGTCGAGATTCTGCCTGGCCGGCCTCGCTGGCAGGGTTGGACCATGAAGGGACGTACTTGGCTATGCCGTCCGTGACGCCTCACCAGGGGACAGGCACGCATGGTGGCGGGGCAGGCGACTCGGGCTCGGCGGCGCTGCGGGCCTGGTTGTACGAGGTCAGGCCCGATGGCACCAGCTGCCTGATGGGCCCGCCCACCGGCCGGCCGATGGCCGCGATAGAGACGGGCGGCACCCTGTGCGTCTCCGTGGAGGGCGGGCAGAACACGCCGGGGAGAAGGTACCTGAAGGCCCCGCCGGCCGAGGGGATGTCGTCGGACCCGGTGACGGTCAGCATGGACTCGCGCAACGGCTTCTGGATGATCCAGAACAGCGGTGTCACGAACACGCTCCGGGTGCAGCAGTACGGCCTGTCCGCCGTGCCGCTCCGTCCGCAGACGTCGATGCCCATGGCGGGCCAGGATGTGGCCGTGTGGATTCCCGTGGTGCCGCACGGGTCATCCACGGGCAAGAGCGAGAGCTTCCGGCTGCTCATCCTGGCCGCCGGTCCTGAAAAGCAGGACGGCCCGGGGGTGACCAGGCTCATCACCGCGCCGCGGCGGTACCTGTCGGAAGCTAAGCAGGAAGCGCTCATCGCGTACTTCGGCGACCATCTCTCCTGGCCGCCGCTGCCGGCCCCGCACGTCAGGCAGCAGGCGGAGGTCGAGCGGATCGCCCACCAGTACGGGCTGGCGAAGACGCCGACGCCGGAGCGCTGGGCGCGAAACCGGTTCGACGTGCTGGCCGGCCGGGACGGGCTGTTCAGGGACGCCGACTGGTTTCCGCGACTAGGCGGTCCCGACCGGACCCTGGCCAATCACCTGGCCGCCTTCCACCGCCTGGTGGAACTCCGCACGATCACGCTGCGGCGCGTCTGCGAGTGGGCCGAGCGGCACGACGTGCGGCCTTACGTCATCATCGACAGGCAGCTCGTGCCTGCGCGGTGACGTTAGCGGGGGGTTTGCTCGGGCTGGTCGATGGAGGCGGCCATCCGGACGGCGGCGACGGTGTCGTGCCAGCTGCGCGGGTCGGGGAACTTCTGGCCGGTGAGCGCCGCGGCCTTCATCAGGCCCTCCTTCAGTGCGGCCGGGTCGGCCGGCGGCACGAACACCGCCCCGGCGTACCCGCTGGCGGCCTCGGGCAGGCCGCCGACGCTGGTGACGACGATGGGCAGGCCGAGGCTCATCGCGACGTGCAGGATGCCGCTGCTTGACGAGCGCCGGTAGGGCAGGACGGCGACGTCGGCGTGGGCGAAGGCGGCGGCGACGACCTCGTCCGGCACGTACTCGTTGACGAACGTGATGCGGTCGGCGTGCGGGCTTGTGGCGATGAGGTGGGCGGGCTCGGTGCAGCCCTCCCAGGTCTCTCCCACCACGGTGAGCCAGAACCGCTCCGCCTCTTGCCCTGGGCAGGGCATTAAAGACGCGAAGCAGGTCTTCCAGCCCCTTATACGGACGTATGAGGCCGAAGAACAGCAGATTTACCGTGCCGTCCGACTTCGGGGCGGTGCGCACCGCGGAAATCGCGGCGGTGATGGCCGGATCGGACGTTTCCTGCACGTCGCGGTACTGGTCGTAGGGGCCGTGCGGGACCAGGGCGACGCGCATGTCCATCGGCCCGTAATTCGATTCGAACAGCTGCCAGTCGGACTTGGAGTGGACGATGGCAGCCGTGCGCGAGCCGGATGAGCGCGCGCAGCCCCCAGCGGCCGTAGCCGCGGGCGATCGCCAGGCCGGCCTCGCCGGGATCCTGCAGCTCGTGCAGTTCGATGACGACGCGCATGCCCGTGAGGCGCGCGGCCATGGCAAGCAGCAGGTAGGTGTGCAGCGTGGCCGACCGTCCACCACTCGAGGAGCAGGACCTTGGGCCGGCGTGAGCGCAGGAACCGCAGGGCCCTGAGCAGGGAAGTGCCCCACCACCAGTCGATCCCGTCAAAGAGGGACACGTCGGCGCGGTATTCCATGCTCGCCCGCTTCAGGCCGACGCGCGCCTTGCCCGGGTAAAGCAGGCGCGGGAGCAGGCGGCGCAGCAGGATGACGTTGGTATCGCACTGATCGCTGGCCATGGAATTAGCCAGGCGGCAGGTGTAGTAGCTGATCCCGGAGGTGAACCGCCAGCCCGGGCCGACCAGGCAAACCGACAATTGTGAATCATCGCCTTCAGGCGCGGCGACTTCATGGCGATGTGACCGCGTGCCGTCTCCGCCGACTCGCTCAGATGACAAATTCCGGGCGAGGAAGGTATGATCACCCTGCACTGTCCGGGTCGACTCAGATGGTGGCGGCTGAAGTCCGCGAGTAGTCACGTCGCACCTGTTCTGCTGATCATTCAATTTCTATTTACAAATCAAAGAATGCTGCTTTAGTCGCTTCAAATGACGGGCGGTCGCTCTGGCCGTACCGTGGCGGCCGACTTGGAAGCGTGATCTTAC
The DNA here is from genome assembly GCA_963759545.1 of uncultured Actinomycetota bacterium. GTDB lineage: Bacteria > Actinomycetota > Actinomycetes > Streptosporangiales > Streptosporangiaceae > Trebonia. The sequence continues at coordinate 150,431 of CAVXAB010000007.1, read as the reverse complement.
CTCACCCGGTAGTGGCTAGGTGTGATGTCTAACCTCCCGCAGAGGTGGGTGCAGCGTCGGGGGGCGGGGCGGGGTTTGCCAGTTCACCAGTGACGGCATCGGCGTGGTGCGACGGCAGGGCAACGAGAAACCGCTAAGAGCCTACCCGGATCATGCTCGGTCGTTGCCGCTATCCGGCAAGATCATCGGCTGTTCAGAGCATCTCTTCGGCGCGTATTGAGTCGTCGAGTCGTCACGTTCCGTCACCTTGGAATTGCCTGTGAATCCTGGATGTACCGGGGCATACCGCCGCGTCGAGTGACGCGCCTCACGGTGCCCCTTGTGGGGGTATAGTGTCCGCATTAGTCACCAAGGTCGTGAGTGTGACAGCCGGGGGTCTGAGAACGCGGCGGAATCGCCGTGCACCGGCAGATGTAACGAGATGCCACCCGTTCAGCTTGTTAGGCAACTCATTGGGCGGGAAACTTGAGCCTATTAGGAGGCGGTCGCGTGACGCTGCCAGCAGCAGCCCCGGCACTCCACGCCGCGAAATCTGAACGCAACGCAAGCGGCGGGTTTTTGCCCACTCGCGTTATCGAGGTCGAGCTCACTGAGCCGCTGCCGAAGCTTGCCCACGATGGCCATTACGGCCGGGCCTGGATCCTCGCCAGGCTGTACACCGAGCCAATCGGTGTCTGCGTGGTCACGCTGCCGCGAGAGGGAATCACCCCCGACGCGCTCGCGGCCCTGTTGTGGACCGAACTAAGAGAGCCCGTTGCACAGCGTTTCCAGGCCGCGGGGCGAACCGCGCCGGCGGACCTTGGGGGAAGCGGCCTGCCCGCGGACGCGGAGGACTGGCCGTTCCTGCGCGATCGCGCGGCGCTGCTTGCCAACGCGCCTTTCATCAGCGTTGTCGTGTGCACCAGGGACCGGCCAGAACAGATAAAGAAATGCTTGAGCCGTCTCGCTAAGCAGCAGTACCCGCGGTACGAGGTCGTGGTGGTCGATAACGCGCCCACCTCCGATGCCCTCCGTCAGGTGGTCGAGGGCCAGGCAGGCGAGGGAGCGGAGTTCCGCTATTGCGTGGAACCGCGGCCCGGCCTGTCCTGGGCGCGGAACGCGGGGATCGCCGCCGCGGCGAGTGACATCATCGCCTTCCTCGACGATGACGACGAGCCGGATGAGTACTGGCTGGCCGGTGTCGCGGACGGCTTCGCCAAGGGGGAGCGGATCGGCTGCGTTTCCGGCATCGTCCTTCCCGCACGGCTCGATAACGCTGTTGAAAACCTGTTTGAGGAGATTGGCGGCCACAGCAAGGGCCGCGGCTTCGTCAGGGAGACCTTCGCCAAGTCCGGGCCGCAGAGCCCGCTCTGGCCGCTGCCGCCGTTCGGCGTGGGCGCCAACATGGCCTTCAGGCGGGCGGCGCTCGACCGCATCGGCGGATTCGACGTGGCGCTCGGCGCCGGGACCCCGACCGGGGGCGGCGAGGACACGCTCGCGATAACGCTCGTCATGCTTTGCGGGTACGAGGTCGCCTATGAGCCCGTCGCCCTCATGTGGCATCACCACCGCCAGGACATGGCCAGCCTCAACAAGCAACTGCACGGGTACAGCGTCGGGCTGACCGCCTTCTACGCCGCCCTGCTGAGGCAGCGGCCGATCGCGTTGCTCGGCCTGGTCAAGTTGCTCCCCATGGCGGCCGGCTACCTGAAGGGCGGGAAAACCGCGCAGGAAGAGGCGCCACAGGAGCCTCAGGGCCTCGCGGCGGAATTGGATCGCAGGCAGCTTCAGGGAATGCTCATGGGGCCGCTCGTCTACGCGAAGAGCAGGCGTATGCAGCGGCGGGTCGCGGCCACGCTGCGTTCCCAGTAACACGCGGAAGTATCACAAGTACCACAACGGGTTACTTGCCGGACTTGCAACGTATGCCTACCTCGATCGCCTATGCTGCTTTCGAGGGGCGCTTGGATCGTCCGGGCAGGTAGACAGGTACGCCTAGACGGTTGGAGGTTCCGGGGGCGTGGTGGCGATGGACGGATCACTCGGCTCGCGGGCGGCGGTCCGCAGCCCAGGCCGGGCCGAGCGTGCTCCGGAGGCGTCCGTACTTTCCCGCGTTCCGATAAGCGTCATCACGCTTATCGTGGCGATCGGTGTCCTCGTTTCATCCATGGGCTACGCGTCCGGACGGGCAGGCGATGGTCCGCACAGCGGGCCAGGCACCACGCTCTACTGGATTGGCCAGGCGCTGATCCTGGTTCCGATCGCCTGCCGACTGCTGAGCCGAGGCTCGCTGAGCAACGGTGGCATCGTCACTCTCATCGCGGTGCTCACCATCGCGGAATACTTCCTGAAGTGCAACTACGACCCGCTTGGGTTCGCATTCAACGATGAATTCCTGCACTGGCGCGGCACGACGAACATGCTGCAGTCGGGGAAGCTGTTCGAGCTGAACTACGGGTTGCCGATCGGCACGCACTACCCGGGGATCGAGGAGGTCACCTCCGCGCTGGTCTCGGCTACCGGGCTCTCCGTCTTCGAGGCGGGGCTGGTGGTCGCCGGGGTTGCCCACTCCCTGTTCATCCTGTTCCTGTACCTGGCGTTCGTCGTCGCCATCCGCTCGCACCGCATCGCGGGCATCGCGGTCCTGATCTACTTCGCCGCGCCCTCGCTGACGTCGTTCAACTCGATGTTCGTCTACGAGACGCTCGCCCTCGCCTTCCTCGGCATGTGCATCGTCGCCGGCCTCAGGTCAGCCATCGAGCCTTCGGCATCGGACCGCAGGCGCTGGTTCATCGTCGCGGTCTTGTGCATCTTGGCCACGGTCATTACGCACCATGTCACCAGCTACATGCTCACCGGCTTCCTGGCCCTGGTGGCGCTCGCGAGCAGGCTCACCGGCTCACGCAACACCGCGGCCAGGTTCGGCGTCCTCGCGTTGATCTCGGCGCTCTCGGTGGCCGGCTGGATCGCCTTCATAGCGCGGGACACCATCTCGTATTTCAGCCCCACGGTGGTGGGCATGGCGCAGAGCCTTAAGAACCTCACCAACGGCGGGGCCTCCGGTGCGGCGTCCACCTCGTCGTCGCCCTTTAGCAATACCGTGCTGGAAGCGGCCGGCCTGCTCGCCATCACATTGCTGATCGCGATTGGCTCGTGGCAGGCATGGAAGCGGTACCGGCGCCACCCGTGGATCATCGGCATGATGATCGGCGGCACCCTCGGCTGGATCCTCTCCCTGGGGATCCGCCTCGGGACCTCGGACGGCCAGGAGCTCTCCGGGCGGGCGGCGACCTACATCTACATCCCGGTGAGTGTCATCGCGGCGCTCGCCCTGACCAGGCTGGTCAACAGCGCCCCCATGCGCCGCCTGGGCGCCGCGGCCACCGCCTTCGTGGCGGCCGCGATCGTCGCACTGCTGATTGACGGGCTTTCCAACGGCTGGCCGCCGTTCTGGGAACGACTCCCTGGCCCGCACCAGGTGGCCAGCTTTGAGGCTTCGGTGGACCCGCAGGAGGTCGCCGTCTCCTACTGGAGCCTGGCGCAGCTCGGCCCAGGCAACGTGATCGCCTCCGACTCGGGCATCTATCCCGTGCTCATCGGCTACGGCGACCAGAATCCACAGCAGCAGGTCACGTTCCTGTACAGCACCCCGACGTGGACGCTGCCCGTGGCGCAGCAGGCAGCCGGGCTGAACATGCAGTACGTGGAGACGGACACGCGGCTGACCAAGTTGCTGTCGCTGGCAAGGTAACGACTTCCCCGATCAGCGGAACACCACCGCAGCGACGGTCCCGCTGGCCTACCTCACCAAGTACAACCACATCGAAGGCGTGGCCCGCGTCTATGACGACGGGACCATCAACTTCTACGACCTCGTGAGCCTGGGATATGTACCGCAACCGAAACCTTGACATCGCGATCGCGGCGGTAATCGCGATCCTCGGCGGGCTGGCTGCCGCGAAGCACCTGCCAGGCCAGGTCACGATTCCGCTCGGCATCGGTCTCTTCTTCGCCCCCGGCTACCTGTGGTCAGAAGCGATACTCACCCAGCGGCTGCCGGGCCTGGAACGCGCGCTGACCACGCTTGGCATGGCCCTCATCTTCCCCATCCTCGGCGGCTTCCTGTTCTACGGGCTGCACATCCCGCTGTTCAAGTCGTCGTGGATCGGCCTGCTCGTCGTCCTCACCCTCCTCGGCGTGGTCGCGGTCGCGGTCCAGCGGCTGCGCGAGGTGCCCGTCGACGAACGGCAGCTGCGGAGGAGGAGCCAGCAGGCGCCGCGCCGGCGCGGGTCGGTCGTGCTGCACTCGTTCATCTTCGGCCTGGCCGGGGTGATTGCCATCGGCTCGGTCGCGTATTCCGTGAAGAGCGCGGAAGCAGAAAAGTTCCCCGGCTACACCATGCTGTCGATGACGCCAGTCGTGGATAACGCCGCGGCCCAGAACGTCGCGGTCTTGAGCAATAACCCGACGGCCCAGGCCCAGGCGGCCACGATTGAGAATCAGCTTCAGGGGACCGCCACCCAAGCGCACCTCTTCGTCGCGGACCACCAGGGCGTGCCCGAGCAGTACCAGCTGGTGCTGCGGGAGAAGGGCAAGGTCGCCCACACTTGGAACATCACGCTTAACGACGGCCAGTCATGGCAGCAGACCATCGCGTGGGCGACGTCGGCGAATTCCCCCAAGCTGGCGGACTCCTCCATGCTGGCGGATCTCTACCTGCTGCCGAACACCACCACGCCGTATCGTTACGTCAATAACGGGTCGTGCGTAAGCAACCTCAAGCTTTACCCGGCCGTCCTTAGGGCCGAAGATCCTTGCATCGCGAAAGTCACCCCGAAAGTCACCCCGAAAAGCACTGCCAAAAGCAGCGTGAAAAAATGAGGAAGACCCCGTACCTCTACCTGAAGTCGGCCGTCTGTACCGCCTTGTTCCGGTTCCATGGCTTCGAGGCCTCGCTTGTCGCCTGCGACGGGCGCCTGCCGGCGCTGAGCGGCCGGGGGACGGCACGAATCGGCAGGCGGCTCGTCCTCCGCGGTCGCGTCGCGCGCTGCGAGATTGGCGTCAGCCGCAATGGGCAACTGCTGATTGGTGACCGGGTCTTCATCAATCAGGGGGTCGTCATCGCGGCGAGGGAGTCGATAGAGATCGGCGATGACTCCCTGATCGGAGACTTCTCGGCGATCTATGATTCGAATTATCACCAGCTTGACCCCGGTCACCCAAACAAGCCTCGTCCCGTGACTATCGGTAAAAACGTCTGGCTCGGTAATGGCGTGCTCGTGCTGCCAGGCAGCAGCATCGGCGACCACACCGTCGTGGCCGCCAGGTCGGTAGTCAAGGGCAGCCTCCCGCCGCGGGTTCTCGCGGCGGGCAACCCAGCCGTGGTGGTGCGGGAACTTGAGGTCCCTGAAGGCTGGCGACGAGGTTGATGACGCGCGTGTCACCCGGCGCGAGGGACTTGGACACGAGGTCCGCACGGTGCCGGTCACCGCTAGTGGTAAATGATAACAAATCAGTGACATCACGATCTATGTCCGGAGGACTAAAGGTCTGCGGAGGTGAGTCCGATCTGTGTAGACTCCTGCCACAGGTGAAATGTCTAACGCTGAAGTCACAACTAGTTACTTTGCACGGATTGACTGTAGGACGAGCCGCGACGTGCGACGCGGCAACGACGGTTGAGACGCCCACCTAATCGGGGTTTGATGATGCCCGTTGTCAAGGGATTGGGCTACCCGGGCCTGGGCGGACCGAGGTAAGGGGATACCCGTGGTAAGCATTGAGACTCCAAGCGTGGCGCTTGAAGGCAAGCGCGAAGGGTCGTCTTTCCGAGTGGGGCCGGTAGAGGCCCCAGCTCGACTACGTTCTGTGGATGATATGACTCTCCTGGGTGATGACGGTAGGCCTGTCCCTGTTAAGTTGTCCATTCTCATGTCCGCTTACAACGAAGAACGCACCATCATGAAAGTGGTGCACTCGATTATGCAGGCCAGCTTTCCCTGCGAGGTCGAGCTCATCGTCGTGGACGACGGCAGCACGGACGCCACCCCCGACCTGCTTAAAGAGATCGACGATCCCCGGGTCATCGTGCACCGTCACGCCAAGAACTCGGGGAAGGGCGCGGGCCTCCTCACCGCGTCGACTTTGGCGACCGGAACTCACATGATCCCGTTCGACGCTGATATGGAATACGCGCCGGATGACATCGCCGACATGCTCATCCCTGTCATCAAGGGGCGGTGCGATGTCGTCTACGGTGTGCGGCTCTTCGGGTGCAACACGGTGTACCAGTCTTACCGGTACGCCATCGGTAATAAAGTGATGACCCACTTCGCGAATATCCTTTACAATTCTTATCTCAGTGACATGCACACCTGCCTCAAGCTGATTCCGCTGCCGTTGTTCAGGGAGCTGAACCTAACCGAGACAGGCTTCGGGCTGGACACTCAAGTGACAGCGCGGATGCTGCTGAGCGGGGTACGTCCATTCGAGGTCCCGGTGAGCTACTACAGCCGGTCCCATGAGCAGGGTAAGAAGATTAACTGGCGCGACGCGGTCTGGTGCCTCTGGATTTTGATCAGAACCCGTATGGCTGGCCGTAAGCGGGTTTCGTCCGCCGCCCCGGTCAAGCCCGCCGAGCTGCGAAGGTACTGAGGATTCAAGAGGTAGGCACCTCCGTTATGAGCTATGACCTAAAGAGCAACGAAGAGACTTTCGGAGACAGGCCGGAAATTGCCGCGATGAAGGACAGTGCCAGTGATGTTGCGATGGGGCAACCCGGCGCGGGGCAGGGCATGACCTACCCCACGGTCTCGGTGATCATCCCGACCTATACGAAGGCTCGCTGGGCCTGGCTGCACGAGTGCGTGGCCTCGGTGCAGGCGCAGACCGTGCCTGCCTTGGAGATCATCGTCGTCGTTGACCATAACCCGGAACTGCTCGGGGAGATTACCAGCGAGTTCCCCGACTTGATAGCGGTACCGAACATCGGCGGACGCGGCGTCTCCGGCGCGCGGAACAGCGGCGTCAAGGCCTCGCGCGGCGAGGTGGTGGCCTTCCTCGACGATGACTCGATCGCGAGTCCCGACTGGCTGGCCACCCTGTTGCGCCACATCGTGACCCCGGGCGTCGTCGGTGTCGGCTGTTACAGCGACGGGCTATGGGAAGACCGGTGCCCCTCATGGTTTCCCGGTGAATTTAGCTGGACCATCGGCGTGTCGTACTCCGGGCTGCCCAAGGCGCCGACCGCGGTGCGCAACGTGTGGACAAGCGCCATGCTCGTCAAGCGGAGCGCGTTCGAGATCGTTGACGGCTTCCGCGAGGACTTCGGGAAGATCGGCAACAAGTCACTGCCAGAGGACACGGACCTGTGCCTGCGGATCGCCGCGGTGCAGAACAACGCGGTCTGGATGTGGGATCCCGCCAAGGTGATGAAGCACCGCGTTCCAGCGGGGCGGGCGACCTTCCGCTACCTGATGAGCCGGTGCTTCCTCCAGGGCTGGGGCAAGGCAGCGATGGCGCACATGGACGGGTTTGACGAGAGCACGTCCCTTGAGCGGTACTACGCTGTCCGCATCCTCCCGGCGGGCGTGGGACGCGGGCTTGCCGACGCGGTCCGCGGTGACGTCTCCGGGCTTGGCAGGAGCGGTGCGATCATCGCCGCCTTCTCGGTGACCGTCGGTGGCTACCTCTGGTACCTGCTTGAGAGCTTGTTCAAGAAGAGGGCAAGACCGGCGTCATCGACTGCGACCGCCTAGCGGGTCGGGCGGGCAGTGTGCGCCACGGCCAGGCACTCCCTGCCGGCTGGCCGTGCCTGGCCGAGGTGACCGCCGCGTGCGGCCGTGTTACTAGCCTTGCCCGCGCAAGGCCCGCAGCGCGGACTTAGCGCGCCGGACCACGGTAAACCCGTTGGTGAGGATCCGGTCTCGCCGAAGCACCATCGTGTCTTGGCCGTTGACTATCTTGCGGAACTCGCCGATCGACGTGGCCCGCTGCACGGTGAGCCGCGGCAGGGTGAACGGGTCGGCCGCGCCCGTCGTCAGGGCGTTGCCCACGGCGTAGGCGTACTCGTAGCCGAGTTCCCTGGCCACCCGCCTGACCTTGGCGCTGGAATAGCCGTACGGGTACGCCAGTCCAGGGACCTTCAGCCCCAGGTTGTCCTCGAGCAGGCTCTTGCTGATGTACAGCTCTTCCCGCAGCAGTTTTTCCGGCAGCTGGTCGAGCTGAGGGTGCGTGCAGGTATGCGCGCCAATCTCGATGCCTGCCTGCTCGGACTCGGCGAGCTCCCGCCAGTTGAGCATGCGCTTAGCTTCGTCCTCTTTCCCGACCCAGCCGGTGGTCTGGAAAACCGTGCCGGTGAAGCCGTGCTGCTGGAGCAGCGGCATGGCCCGGGTGTAGAAATCGCCGTACCCGTCGTCAAAGGTGAGCACGACGGGCCGCTCTGGTAGGTCACCCGCGCCGTTGGCGAGAATCGCGGACAGCGCTCCCGCGGTTATCGTGGTAAAGCCGGCATCGCGCAGGTAGGCGAGTTGATCGGCGAAGACGTCCGGGGAGACCGCGAATGGGTCCTGGGTGGCCGAAATGTCGGCGATCTCGTGGTACATCAGAACGGGGACCCGGAGCGGTGAAACCGCGGTCATGAAGTCAAACCTCCGTCAGGCAACTCAACCGGCCGTTGGGGCGCTTTGGGGAATCTTAACACTTTATGAATCTTTATGAGCCTTTGGTATTGCGGTTGGTGGTCAAGCGTGCGGCGCTGCCGTCGCGGAATTCCTCCTGCGGCTCGTCCTGCTGGACCACCGGGGTGGCGATCGCGATGAGCGCGTCAATGCCCGCCTGCTGCCGCCGCCGGTAGTTCGCCTGCTGCCGTGCCGTCTGCGCCGGCTGGTTGCCGAACATGTCGTACGTGGTGGACGCGGCGGCTCGCGGTGCCTTCCTCGGCCCGGTGGCGTCGGCGGGGATGGCCGGGAAGGCGCCGGTCCGCCACACCTGGGTCGCGACGTCAAGCGTGTGCCCTTCCGAGGCCACCGCCGCCGAGGCGATGGCCAGGAGCGCGGCGACACCGCTTTCCTGCCGGTTGGGTACGCCGGGCAGCGCGGCGAAGGAGCCGGTCAGCTTGGCAAGCTCGCCGGTGACCCTGGCCAGCGGTCCGGACCTGGGCGAGCGCGCCGGTCGCCTGTGTGTCCGGGATGGCGCGGAAGGCCCCGGTCGCGGCGGCGGTGGCGGTCACCGCGTAGGCGGCGCGCAGCACTGTCGGCGCGGTGATCAGCCCTTCCATGATGAGCACGCCAAGGTAGGCGAAGGAGAGCCCGTTGATGCCGCCGAGCCTGCCGCCGACGTAGATCGAGACGATCTCGCAGGACGCGAAGAAGCAGATCAGGCCGGCGGCCTGGCCGACCCTGTTGGTCGCGCGGGAGACCGCGATGAACTGCGCCCGCGGCATTTGCGGTATGTAGCCGATGACGAGCAGCCAGAGCGGCACGGTGCCCAGATGCGAGTAGATGAAATGGTTCTTGGGCGAGTCGTAGATGTGAAGCATGAAGTGCGCGCCGATCGCGAGCACCGCCATCACCGGAAGGCCGATCAGCAGCGACACCCGCAGCACGAAGCGGAGCTTCTCCGCGACGAGCTGGGGGGACGCCGACGCGAGCGCGAACAGCACGGTCCCCAGGTGGACGGGCACCATGAACAAGAGCGAGGTGATCATCCACGCGACGTAGAAGACGGCGCCCTTGTCCGAGCCGACAGAAACGACGACCACGATGGGGATGATCCGCGACGGGGTCGCCATGGCGAGATTGAGCCAGTTGTGGTTGATCGCCACCGGGAGAAGGCGGCGCAGCGACTGCCAGTCGGGGCGGTGATAGAGCCGGGAACCGCCACGGACGAGCATGATGCTGGCGGGAAGCAGGGAGCCGACGATCCCGATCACGTAGGCCAGGCTGAGTCCCACGCCGTACTTGTCATGCAGCAGGACGGCCGTCACGGGCAGCGCGATGAGCTTGATCCCGGACAGGGACATGTTGCGCCACAGCTGCACCCCGCCGCGCAGCATGCCGATCGTGCCCTCGTCGAAGACCAGCGTCGCGCCGGTCAGGGCGGTGCCGACCACGAAGAGCAGCACTTCTCCCAGGTTCCCGCCGACCCCGGGAAGACTCTGGTTGAAGAACATCCCGACGACGATCGCGAAGATGAGCCCGAGAATGACCGACCCGATGCCGGACGTGGCCAGCGAGGCCGCGAACAGCCCGCCGCGGTCGCCCTTCCGCTTCGGCAGTTCGCCGATCAGCATCGTGCCAAGGCCGAACATGCCGATCGTGCCGAAGAGCTGCATCGCGTTGATGGCCGCGTTCCCCCAGCCGACCGCGTTCGCCGAGAACATCCTCGCCGCGAGGATCGTGAAGACGAAGCCGAAGATCGAGGTCATGCCGGTGGTCGCGGCCAGGCTGCCTGCGTTTCGCAGCAGATCCTGGTTCCGCTCCCACATGTCGCGCACTTTTGACGACAGACCGTAGCTTTGCTGGGCATTCATGGCCGTATCAGGCTATCTGCCGGTTCCGGTCCAGGTGGCGCGTTCGCGGGTAGGTAACCCGCCGGACATCACTTCGATGGCTGGGGGATGGCGACCGGGTGGCCCGTCGCGTGCCAGACTGCCACCCCGAGGCCGACAAGCAGCAGCGGGAAGACGACCCACGTCTCGCAGAGCTTCGCCGTCGTGATCTGCAGCGGGCGCGGCAGCAGGTGGAACTCGTGCATGCTGGCGGGCCAGAACAGCGGGCAGCCGCCGTGCGTCAGCTCATCGCCTGCGATGTGCGCCGCGCAGCCGAGCGCGGTAACGACCGCGAGCAGCGGGACGTGCCAGGAATCCACCGTCAGCTTCGTCAGGTCCGCGCCGGTGAAGCAGGTGATCAGCGCCGCGGCGATGCCGAGCAGGTCGCCGTAGTGCCCGCCGATGTGCAGCGCGCGCAGCGCCGACGAGTACAGCAGCGCGAGCACCAGGGCGGCGGGCACGATGTGCCAGGAGAACACCAGGTGACCCGTTGCGGCCGCCTTCGGCTCGGACAGCTGGAACAGGCCGGCGCCGTAGGCGCCCGCGGTGAACACCGCGATCCCGAGCAGGCTGTGCGTGCCGTGCCTGTGCCCACCGGAGATCCGGTCCACCATCCAGGCGAACCACTCGGTCAGGAACCCGAACGACCTGGAGATGGTCGAGTCCGGGTGGTCGATGTCCGGCAGGACGCCTGCGCCGGCGGCGAGGACGACACCCGCCGCCAGGTGCGCCGCCGTCACGTGCAGTGACGGCGCCAGCGCCGCGAACACGACCGCGCCGGTCAGCGCGTGATCCCTGCCAAGCATCGCCGACGAACTCCCGTGGAGACGGAACCGTATGACCTCAGGGAGATACGGGCCCAGAGGACAAGTGCGTGGCAAGCCTCCCATACCGACCGCCGCTGGTGGTGGCACCACGCGGGCGGCTGGTCCGCACAAGGAGGAGCGGGTCGCCGCGCGCGAAGCCACGAACTCGTTCGGAATGCTGATCTTTTAAACAGGCGGCCAATTTGATTCGTTACCGTCTGATCAAATGGCCCGCCTAAGGGGCGGTTTGCCCAGTACGGTAGCGACCGGAAAGTTTGTTCTTCTCTCACGTACCTCTGAGGAGGTCCCTTTGGCCACGCTGCAGGAGCAGCTTCTCACCCCCGAGAACGCCCCGCACCTCATCGCCGACACCAAGGCGCTCGTCGACAGCGAGCTCGCCAGCAAGGGCATCACGGCCGCACCGCTCAAGGGTGCCTACAAGGCCGTCAAGGCGTTTGCTCCCGGCTACTACGACGAGGTGATCACTGTCATATTGCCTGGCGTCGTCTACCAGCTTGAGCCGTACTGGGCTGACTTCAAGACGTCTGGGGGTGCCGACTTCGGCGACTACCTGGCAAAGCGCGGCGGCGAGGCGTCCGAGTCGCTGCTCGCCGTGACCGACGACATGGCCACGAAGTCGGGCCGCGCGGCGGTCGTCAAGGCTTACCAGCTCGTGCGCGGCGGCGCGAGCAAGAACATCGAGGCGGCGCTTCCCGCCCTCGGCGCGCTGGTGCAGAAGTACGCCGTGTAATTGTTCTGAGCCACGTAAGCCCGCGCCCGCGGTGGCGTCAGCGATGACGGCTCCCGCGGGCGTTGTGCTTCTTGCCGCGCGGCGTTAGTAGATCACGTACCCGACCGCCTGCGTCCCCGCGTCATTGCGGCGAACCGAGACCACGCCGGTCTTGGACGGGTTATTGAAGGGCATGCGCTGCAGCCCCTTGTTGCCGTCGAGCACCACGTCCGGGTGGACGTGCCACGCCGTGTCGAAGAACGCCACGCGCAGCCGGACGACCGGCACGTTCTGGGCGTGATTATCGACACCGAACGCGATGTAATGGGCCGTACCAGGCGGCACGGCGATCACGGTGAACACCCCCTGGCCGGTGTTGAGCTGCCCTGACTGCAATTCGGCCTCCGTGACGGTCGGGTTAGTAGTGCCGGCGGTGAAAAAGTCCGCAACGAGCAGCGACTGGTCGAGGACCAGGCCCATCGCGCTTGAGGTCCACTGGGTGCCGTCCGCGGCGATGCTGAGCGCGCGGCACGACGCCGGGCCGCAGATGTGCTCACCGAGACCGTAGTGCGCCGTCCACAGCCGGGTGCTCGCACGGCCAATCCCGGCCTGGCTGAGCACCGGCAGGACGGCGTCGTTCATCGCGGACGCACTCGCGTAGATGACCGGGCGCCTGATGCCGCGGGCGACCTGCCTGGCGTACCAGCCGGGAATGTCGGAAGGGGCGGACGCGCCCGGCTCGACGTCGAGCGCGTCCGCGTTGTCGCTGGCGAACAGCGCGATCGACAGGTGCTGCGCCTTGGGGAAGGCGCTCACGATGTAGGCGTAGTTGGGCTGGTTGCCGATGCCGCCGTCGACATATGCCGCGTAGGCGGCGGCACCGGCAGGAAACTGGTCGTTCAGCGCGGTGTCGAACATTGTGATCCCGGCCACGTGCGCGATGGTAGCCCCTTGCGCGCCGTCCCGTGTGGGCAATGGGCGCGCGGTGCGGCCGGGATCAGCCGCCGCGCTTAGCCCGCCCTGGTGCCGCAGTTGGCGCAGAACTTCGCGCCCCCTGGCAGCTCGTTTCCGCACTCCGTGCAGTGCTTGACGGCCGGGGCCATGGCGGTGCCGCAGCTCATGCAGAACTTGGCGCCTGCCGGATTCGGGGTGTTGCACGACGCGCACGCCGGCCCCGCCGCGGGTGCGGGTGCGGGTGCTGCCTGCGGTGCCTGCGGCGCCTGCGCGGGCTGCTGCTGTTGCTGCATAGCGCCGGCCATCATCCCGGGCAGCGCGAAGCCGGCCGCGAGGAACGCGCCCTCCGTCGCGCCGCCGCCCTGGGCCATGCCCTGCCCGGCGCCGAGCGCCATCTCGCCTGCCGCGTACTGCTGGAACCCGCCCGCCAGCTGGGAGTAAGAGGTGTCCTTGGCGAGCTGCTTCAGCTGAGCCTCGTCCTCCGGCGCGAGGTTGATGTCGAAGTTGCCCATCCTGGTCACCGCGAGCCCGTAGGCCTCAAGCTGCCCGTTCGCCGAGGTGATCGCGGCCTGCTCGATCTCCGGCGAGTGGACGGACAGGCCAAGGATCGGCCACCCGTTGGCGACGACCTGCGTGGTGACGTTCGTGCGCAGCACCTTGAGCAGCTGCTGGCTGACCCAGCCGGCGATCTTCTCGTTGTCCCGCACGTCGACGGTGGCGGTCAGGTTGGTGATCAGCCGCGCCGGGTCGATGACCCGCAGCGCGTAGTCACCGAAGACCCGCAGCGTAACGACCAGGCCGGTGCGCGGATCCTGCACGTCATCGACGCGCCCCCCGAAGCGGAACCCGGTGTACTCGCGGGTGCCGACGAAGTAAAGCTCGGCGCGGTAGGCGTTGCCGCCGGTGGCGAAGTCGATGAGCGCGCCCAGGCCCGGCAGCTCGTCGGCGTCGATTGAGTGGCGGCCCGGCCCCATGGTCTGCACGACCTGACCGGTGTTGACGAACATCGCCACTTCGTCGGCGTTGACGATCGCGTGCGTGAAGCGACGGATCGTGACATCGGGCCACTTGAATACGATCTGGCCCTTCCGGTCATCAGGTACCGCGATGAATTCCCGCGAGAACAGTGCCATAGAGAAACGATACAAGGTCAAAGACAACTAAAGGCCTACTAGCAGCGGAAGCTTGACCCGAACTGCTATGTTTTCGTGCCGTGGAAGCAATCCAGTGCGGGTGGTGCACGGCACAAAATCAGCCAGGAACCACCACATGTATGACATGCGGCGCGCCGCTTGATGTCCGCGACAAAGTAAGCGATTCCGGATGGCGCGAAGCGCCGCGGCTGCGCGACATGACCGAGTTCCGCTTCTCGGCAAGCACTTGCCAGGTTGAGGGCGAACTGGTCCCCGTCGCGGAGATCTCCCTCTCCCCGCAGGACGGTGTCTACTTCGAGCATCACATCCTGCTGTGGAAGGACGAGTCGGTCCCGCTGTCCTCGCTGCCTACCAATGGCCCGAAGCGCACGCTCGGCGGCATGCCGCACATCGTCACGCTGGCCAACGGCCCAGGCAGGATCGCGTTCTCCAGGGACGCGCCGGGCGAGCTCGTGGTCCTGCCGCTGCATCCCGGCATGGAACTCGACGTGCGCGAGCACGCCTTTCTCCTCGCCTCACACTCCATCCAGTATTCCTTCATCCGGATCAAGGGCCTGGTGAACCTGCTGCACGGCGGCAGCGGCATGTTCATGGACCGGTTCGTCACCGCCCAGTACCCCGGGCTGTTGATGCTGCACGGCAACGGCAACGTCCTCGAGCGGACCCTCAAGCCAGGGGAGAAGATCCTCGTCGAGCCCGGTGGCTTCCTCTACAAGGACTCCAGCGTCGGGATGAACGCGGTGCAGATGCCGCTGAAGACCGGGTTCATGCGGCACGGCATGTACCTGGCCGAGATGACCGGCCCTGGCCGGGTCGGCATCCAGTCGATGTACCACCACCACGGGTCAGGCGAATGAACACCTACGTCTGCCGGTACTGCAGGCAGCCGAGCGACCCGAGCCAGCCGACCTGCCCGCTGTGCGGCGCGCCGGTCGACATCAGGGAGAGCGTCAGCGACTCCGGCTGGGTCGAGCAGCCGCCGATCAAGGACATGGCGAAGCTGCAGTTCGGCCAGTCGCACTGCCAGATCGCCGGGACGGTGGTCCCGGTCGCCGAGTTCAACCTCGCGCACGGCGAGATGGTCTACTTCTCGCACCACGTGCTGCTCTGGGCGGACCCGGCCACCCGGCTGCAGAACATGTCCATGCGCGGCGGCTGGAAGCGGATGATCGCCGGGCTGCCGATGATCATGCTTGAGGCGCACGGGCCCGGTCACATCGCGCTGTCCGACAACCACGCAGGCGAGGTCATCGCGCTCCCGCTGCAGCACGGCCAGTCGATGTGGGTCAAGGAGCACCGGTTCCTGACCGCGACCGGGAACATCCGCTACGACTGGAACAGCAACGACGTCTGGTTCGTGACCGGCGACTCCGACGAGCAGGAGACTCACTACCCGATGGGCCAGTACGGTGACGTCTTCACCGCCGCGGACCGGCCGGGGATGCTGCTGCTCCATGCTCCGGGCAACGCGTTCATCCGCGACCTGCGGCAGGGCGAGTCGCTGCTCGTGCAGCCGAGCTCGCTGATTTACCACGACATGTCCGTCCGGGTTCACCTGCACCTGGAGTACCCGAGGAACATGGGCTTCGCCTTCTGGCGAACCAACTGGGATTACCGCAACATCATGGTCAGGCTGATCGGCCCAGGCCGGGTCGCGGTCAACTCGATCTTCGAACGGCCCGAGGGAATGGAAGCGATCAGGAACCACTCCTACGCCACCCGCCGCCGCTGGTAGCCCGTGCTTGTTGGTAGTGGGCAGCGCTGCTTGGTAGCGGGCACCGCTGCGCGGGTACCCACTCGTAGTGGACAGGCTCGCGGAGTACCGAGGCAAGCGCGACCCGTCGCGCACCCCTGAGCCCGTCCCCGCGGTCCCGCCTGGGGCGGTTCCGTCCGGCTCAGCCGGCGGGTCCGCGGGGATTTTCGTCGTGCAGGAGCACCACGCGCGACGGCTGCACTGGGACTTCCGGCTGGAACGCGACGGGGTGCTGGTGTCCTGGGCGCTGCCCAAGGGCGTTCCTGACGACCCGGGAGTCAACCACCTGGCGGTACACACAGAAGATCATCCCCTTGAGTACGGCGGGTTTCACGGCGAGATCCCGCGCGGCGAGTACGGCGCGGGCGCGGTCACGATCTGGGACCACGGAACCTACGAGGTTCTGAAGTGGGACGAACGCGAAGTCAAGGTCAACCTGCACGGCGAGCGGCTGGCCGGCGGCTACGTCCTGTTCGCCACCGGCGGCAAGAACTGGATGATCCACCGGGAGCGGCTGCCGCTGCCCGCGACGCTCACGCCCATGCTCGCCGCACCCGGTGAACCGCCCTCGCGTGACCTCGGGGCGTGGGCGGTGGAGTTCAAATGGGACGGAGTGCGCGCCCTGGCGTTTATCGAGGCCGGCCGGCTCCGGCTCGTCTCGAGGACCGGCAAGGACATCACCGCCACGTATCCCGAGGTGGCCGGGCTCGGCCACGCGATCGCGCGCAAGCAGGCGCTGCTCGACGGCGAGATCGTGGCTTTTTCCGGCGGCCGCCCGGACTTCGAGGCACTGCAGCCAAGGATGCACGTCTCCTCGCCCGCCCAGGCCGTCCGGCTTGCGGAGCTGACCCCGGTCACGTACCTGGCGTTCGACGTGCTCCAACTCGACGGCCGCCCGCTGACCGCACTCAGGTACGCGGAGCGCAGGAAGATACTCGAGGGCATCATGCCGAACGGTGGGGGCTGGCTCTCCCCGCCCACGTTTCCCGGCGAGGACCTGGAGGCGGTCATGGCCGCCTCGGTCACCAACGGGCTGGAAGGCGTAGTGATCAAGAGGCTCGACGCTCCGTATGAGCCTGGCGCGAGGTCGGGCAGCTGGCGCAAGATCAAGAACCTGCTCCGGCAGGAGGTCGTGGTGGCCGGATGGAAGCCGGGAAAAGGCAACAGGGCCGGGCTTATCGGCTCGCTGCTCATCGGCTACTACGGGACCGGGGCCGACGGCTCGCGGCAGCTGCGGTACTGCGGTCACGTCGGGACCGGGTTCTCCGACAAGACCCTGCGGATGCTCACGCGCCGGCTCGAGCCGCTGCGCCGGCCGGACAGCCCGTTCGACAGCCCCGTGCCGCCTGAGTATGCTCGCCCCGCCGTCTGGGTAGAGCCACGGCTGGTGATCGAGGTGGCATTTGACCGCTGGACCCGGGCCGACCGCATGATTGCCCCTGCCTATCAGGGGCTACGTGACGACAAGGACCCTGCGGACGTGGTAAGGGAGACGTAGGGCCGAGCCTGGGAGGCGTGCATGCCCGCAGCGGACAAGATCGGGGTTCAGGTGGACGGCAGGGACCTCACCCTGACCAACCTGGCCAAGGTGCTCTATCCGGCGGACGGGTTCACGAAGGCCGAGGTGCTCGACTACTACCAGCGGGTCTCCGCGGTACTGCTGCCGCACGTCGCGGGGCGCCCGATGACGCTCAAGCGCTACCCCGACGGCGTGGACGACCAGTCGTTCTTCGCCAAGCACGCGCCCGCGGGCCGGCCGGACTGGGTGCGCACGGAAGAGATCGTGTCGAGCAGCTCGCGGTCGCGTTCGCCCGGCGAGCCGATCGAGTACGTGGTGATCGACGACCTGCCTGCGCTGATGTGGGCGGCCAACCTCGCCGCGCTCGAACTGCACGTCCCGATGTGGCGCTTCCCCGGGCCCGCGTCCGATGGCGGGCATGATGCCGCGCCCGCACCGGAACACGGGCTTGAGCCGGACCTGCTCGTCTTCGACCTTGACCCGGGTGCCCCGGCCACGATCGTGGACTGCTGCCGGGTGGCGGAGGCGCTGCGGCCCGTACTCGCTGACGCCGACCTTGACGCGCTGCCGAAGACCTCTGGCGGCAAGGGACTGCAGCTGTATGCGCGGATCAGCGGCATGACCGCCGAGCAGGCGAGCGCGCTCGCGAAGGACTTCGCGGAGCGGATGGAGCGTGAACTCCCCCGCCTCGTCGTCTCCCGGATGACCAGGTCCCTGCGCCCGGGCAAGGTACTCATCGACTGGTCGCAGAACAACGGTTCCAAGACCACGGTCGCGCCCTACTCGCTGCGCGCCAGGGAACATCCGACGGTATCGACCCCTGTCACCTGGGACGAGGTCGGCGCCTGCCGTGACGTGGCCGACCTGTTCTTCACCGCGCCCGACGTCCTCGCGCGCGTCGAAGAGCGGGGCGACCTCTTCGCGCCGCTCACCCGCTGACGCCTAGGGCAGAGTGATCTCGCCGCGGCGCTCGGCCAGCAGCAGGAACGCGTACGCGGCAAGCGTGGAGGTGTCGATGATCCGGCCATCGCGCGCCATGGCCTCGAAGTCCGCTCGCCGCACCCACTCGTGGCGCAGCCCGAGTTCCTCGGGCTCAAGGTCGGGCTCGCCCTGGGTAAGCTCCGTGGCCAGCCAGTGCTCGCCGTACTGGCTGGACATGCCGTGCGCCACGGCTAGCGTCCCGAGGGGGATCAGCCGCCCGGCGCGCAGCCCCGTCTCCTGGGCAAGCTCGGTGCGCGCCAGTTCCTCCGGGGTTCCGCCCTTGCCGTCCTTAGGGAAGCTGCCCTGCGGAAATGACCAGCCACGGCGGCCCAGGGGGTGGCGGTACTCCTCAACGAGGTAGAAACCGCCGTTCTCCGCGGGGACGATGAGCGCGAAGTTGTCGCGCTCCACGACCGCGTAGGTTCCCCTGGCCCCGTTGGATCGCTCGATCTCGTCCCGGCGCAGCCGTGTCCAGTCATCGGCATAGACGACGCGACTAGAAAGTGTCCGAATCTCTGGCTCAGCCCCAGCCGCAGCGGCTTCAGTATGCATCGGACCATTCTGCCCCGTCGCAGTGGCCAGGAGGTTAAGCGCGAGCTTCCAAAGATGGTGGACGTTTGGGCACAGTCTGGTGTGCCCAAACGTCCACTACGGTCGGCGTGGTCGGCGTGGCCGGCGAGCAGGCCGGGCGATGACGCAGCCGGCGCGACGGCAGGGACGGGGAGAGCCGTGCCAGCCGTTGCGGCGGAGCGTAGCGGCGACCATGGCAGCGGTCTCACAGGCGCGCTCGGTGACATCCACCGGGCCGAACCGGTACGTCCTGACGTCGTCCATTGCCAGGTTGAGGTTGTCGCGGTCCTTGTCCTGCTGCACTCGCTCGTTCTGATGGTAGGCAGGGCCGTCGATTTCTACTACGACCCGGTACTCGTCGTACCAGTTGTCCCTGTAGTGCGCTTTACCGCCGAACTGGCGGCGTGCCTGCCGCTGTGACTTGGGCAGCCCATGCGCTCGCTCCACGTCTCTGACGTAGCGCCGCTCCAGCGGGGAGTCGACACCGTCGTGTGCATCTTCGAAGGCATCATCCAGCCACTCTCGCCACCGGATGCGACGCCGGCTAGCGAGGGCCGCGCGGAGCAGGCTGACGGTCACGTGCTTTCTGGAAACCGCTCGGGTAATCCACCCATAGGCCTGATCGAAGGTTGGCGAGGCCGCGACCAGATCGAGCACGGTGTCCTCGATTCTGGTTCTTGGCAGGTTGAAGGGACCGAGGAACTGCTCCTTGCTCTGGTCGGACCGATGGATGACTATTCCGCGGATCGGCCTGTTGGGCGCGGGTCGGCGACGGAGGGGGACAGTGATGTGGATGGTGGCGCTGCGGGGCTTATCAATGATCCCGTGTACTTCCGCCGCCGTATCGTGGCTTACCATCGCCCCGTCCCCGGCGCGCCGTACGGCGGCCCACAACCGTGCCTCGCGGGACAGCGGGCCAGTGAAAGTCGCGTAAACGCCGGGATACACCCGTTGCCAGGCGCCGGAGTGTAGCCGGTGTGAGATCTGGCGTCGTGAGAAGCCAAGCGCCAATGCTTGACCACGATCGACAATGCCAGACTGGACGCTACGCAACACCATCCAGTCTCGGAGAGCGTCGTCCGAAATGTTCGACGGAACGGAACCATGCATATACATAGAGTGACATAAAGTGATTAATCATTGTCGGATCCGACGGCCTTATCCGGCAAGAGCATGATGATGGACGTTTGGGCACAGTCTGGTGTGCCCAAACGTCCACCATCATGGGTCCGCCTCCGGATGCGCTCAGCCGCGAGGCGTTTGTCGGCGGGCGAACTTAGCATCGGGGTGTGGTCTGCCGAACTTGCCTGGGACCGGTTGGGGCTGGGTTTGCCCGGTGCTATCAGTGCGACTTGGCGCTTGGTCAGGCTGGCGGGCTGCTCGCGGACGCTGTCGCGCCGATCGGGTACGCGGTGCGTGGCGAGCCGCTCGCCGACGACCTGCGCCGGTACAAGTCCGAACGCGCCGCCGCGGCGGAGGTCGCGGCGGCCGCGGCCCGGCTCCGCGAGATGCTTGGCGCGTTCCTCGCCGACCGCGGGCGCTCGGTGTGGGCGGCCGCCGGGATGGGCGGCGGGCCGTCGGCCGTCGCGGTCGTGCCGAGCGGGCAGGGGCGCCCGGGTGCCCATCCGCTCGTCGGCCTGGTCCGTTCGTGCGTTGCCCTGCCCATGGTGCGGCTCTCCATCGCGCCACGGGAGATCCACACCCGGGGCGTTAACCCGGGCTGGGTGCGCGTGGACGATCCGGTCGGTGGTGCCGACATCCTGGTTGTCGATGACACCTGGGTCTCCGGTGGCAGCGCGCAGTCAACGGCCGCGGCGCTGAAGCTGGCCGGCGCGCGCCGTGTCGCCGTGGTGGTGCTTGGGCGGCACGTGAACCCGGCGGACCCGAGGTCGGCGGCCGTCCTCGCGGCGGCAAAAAACTTCCCGCGTGCTGTCCCCTAGCGCGCGGCCGCTTCGTCTTGGAGACAATGACGTAGCGAGAGAACGGAGACTGCCATGCAGTACGCCTTGCTGATCTACACCAAGCCGGGAACCTACGAGTCGCTCAGCCCAGCCGAGCGGGAAGCGCTCAGCCTGGAGTACTACGCCCTGCGCGACGAGCCCGGCATGCTCAGCGGTGCCGCGCTGCAGCCGGTGACGACCGCGACCACCGTCCGGCTCGCCGACGGCAGGCCGCTGGTCACCGACGGGCCGTTCGCGGACACCAAGGAGGTCTTCGGCGGTTATTACCTGTACGAGGCGGACAACCTCGACCAGGCGACCGAGATGGCCGCGCGCATCCCCGCGCTGCGGCTCGGCGGCACCATCGAGATACGGCCGATCATGGGCAAGGCATCCTGACCACCCTTGAGCAGGTCTTTCGCGACGAGTGGAGCCGTGTCCTCGCCGCGGTAGTCGGTTACCTGGGCGACTTCGAGCTCGCCGAGGAGTCCGTCGCCGAGGCGTTCGCGATCGCGGCGCGGCGCTGGCCGGCCGAGGGCGTGCCCGGCCAGCCCGGCCGCGTGGCTGATGACGACGGCACGCCACCGGGCGATCGACCGGCTGCGTCGCGACCGCGTCCTCGCCGCCAAGCTGCGGCTGCTCGCGGCGACGGCTCCCGAGGTCGCGGAGGCTGAGGTCACGGAGGCTGAAGTGGACGACGACGAGATTCCCGATGAGCGGCTTGAGCTCATCTTCACCTGCTGTCACCCCGCGCTCGCGCCGGAGGCGCAGGTCGCGCTGACGCTGCGCGCTGTCGCGGGTCTCGGCACCGAGGAGATCGCGAACTCGTTCCTGGTCTCGGCCGAGACCATGAAGCGGCGGCTCACCCGGGCGAAGACGAAGATCAGGGACGCCGGCATCCCGTTCAGCGTTCCCTCGGCGGATCGCCTGCCCGACCGGCTCGCCGTCGTGCTCGCCGTCGTCTACCTGATCTTCAATCAGGGGTACAGCGCGCCGGGTCAGGCCGGGCACCTGGCCACGGAGGCGATCAGGCTCGGCCGGGTGCTCGCCTCGCTGCTGCCAGAGCAGCCCGAGCCGCGCGGGCTGCTCGCGCTGATGCTGCTGCACGACGCGCGCCGCCTGGCGCGGCTTTCCGGCACGGACGGGCAGGATCTTGTCCTGCTCGCCGACCAGGACCGGTCGCTGTGGGACTGGCGGCAGATCGCGGAAGCCCGCGAGATCCTCGACCCGATCGTGGACAGCCGCGGCCCGTACCTGATCCAGGCCGGGATCGCCTCCCTCCAGGCGGCGGACCCCGTTGACTGGCGGCAGGTCGCCGCGCTTTACGCGGAACTCGCCGAGCTGACCGGTTCGCCCGTGGTCCGGCTGAACGGCGCGGTCGCTATCGCGGAGGCCGACGGGCCGGCCGCCGCGCTGGCCATCGTCGACCGGCTCGACCTGGCCGGATACCCGTACTGGCACTCGACAAGGGCCGAGTTGCTGCGCCGCCTCGGGCGCCGCGACGAGGCGCGGGCCGCCTACCGCGACGCGCTCGCCCTCGCCGGGACCGAGCCGGAGCGCCGCTTCCTGCGCAGGCGAATCGCGGAATGCTGAGCGAGGCAGCTAGCGGCCTCGCTCTACCGTCGCTGGCCTTGCCGTCACCCGGGCTGCAGGTGCCTTGCGGCGGCGGTGCGGACCGCGGTCGTGAGCGCCGCAAGCTTCGGTGAGTCCAGGCGCCAGCGCTGCCAGTACAGCGGGACGTCGATCGCATCTCCCGACAGGCGAACGAGGGCGCCGGCGGCCAGGTCGACCCGGGCCTGCGGCTCGGGGAACATGCCCCAGCCGAGGCCGGCGCGGATGGCCGCGTAGAAGTCGGCGCTTGACGGGACCTGGTGGACGACAGGGGGACCGTGCTCAATGCCGTGCCTGCGGAGCAGTTCGTGCTGCAGGTCGTCCTTGTCGTTGAAGACCATCACCGGCATCGCGGCCCAGTCCGGCGACCGCCCGCCCGCTGCTTCCCCGCACGCGGGGCTCCCGCCCCCCGTCCCCCCTGGCCCTTCCCCCTTCACCTGCCACCGGTCCGCGACCGCGGGAGCGGCGGCGGGGAGGTAGCGGAGCGCACCGAGCGGGTGGACGCTGCAGCCTTGCACGGCGGCCGGGTCACTGGTGACCGCCGCCAGCACGTCGCCCCTGCGCAGCAACTCCTGGGAGTACGCCTGGTCCTCGACGCGCAGCTTGATCGCGGTGCCGTCCCATGCCGCCACCTCGGCGAGGACGTCGTGGAACCAGACGGCGAGCGAGTCCGCGTTGACCGCCACCGGCAGGTCAACGGCGGTCGCGGCCGTGATGGCCTGGCTCGCCTCGGCGTAAAGCAGCCTGGTCTGCCTGCCAAGGCGGACGAGAGACGCGCCGTGGGGTGTGGGGCGGCAGGGGGTGGCCCGGCTGATCAGCACCTGACCCGCCGTGGCCTCGAGCGCGCGGATGCGCTGGCTGACCGCGCTCGGCGTGATGTGCAGCTGCCTGGCGGCCGCGTCGAAGGAGCCGTGGTCGGCGATGGCGACAAGGGCGTCAAGCTGGCCCGGGTTGAGGTCCACCTGCACAGTGAAGCACAGCTAAAGGATCCTAAGAAACATTCGCTTGCCTTAATATTGGCCCGCACCTAGTGTCAGGGCCGTGATCGATGCTTCGCTTGACGGCCTGTTGACCGGCCTGTCGCTGATCGTGGCGATCGGTGCGCAGAACGCCTACGTGCTGCGCCAGGGGCTGCGCCGTTCCCATGTCGCGCCGGTCGTGACGGTGTGCACGGTGTCTGACTACGTGCTGATCGTCGCCGGGGTGGCCGGGATCGGCGTGATCGTGCAGCACGCCGGGTGGGCACTGCAAGCGGTGCGCTGGTTCGGTGTCGCCTTCCTCGCCTGGTACGGGCTGTCATCGGCCTGGCGCGCGCGGCGGCCCGCCTCCTCGCTGAGCGCCGCGCGCGACGACTCGGCGGGCAGGCCCGCCGTCGTGCGCCGCGCGATGGCGCTCACCTGGCTCAACCCGCATGTTTACCTTGACACCGTGGTGCTGCTCGGGTCGGTCGCCAACGCGCACGGGACGACGGGGCGGTGGTGGTTCGCCGTCGGGACGTGCGTCGCGAGCACCCTGTGGTTCACCGGCCTTGGCTTCTGCGCCCGTTTCGCCGCGGGGCTGCTCGCGACGACGCGGGCCTGGCAGATCCTCGACCTGCTGATCGCGGCGACCATGCTGGGAATCGCCGTGAAGCTAGCGGTGAGCTAGCCGGCCTGCCCCGCCTCGACGCCGAGGCCGGGCAGGATCTCCGCGCCAGGCAACTCGGCGAGCAGGCTGCCGGGCAGCCAGAGCTTGGCGCCACGGAGGCCGGCGCCGATCACCACGTTCGGTGACTTGGCCACCAGGTCGTCCACCAGGATGCGCCAGTCCGCCGGGAGGCCGACCGGCGTGATCCCGCCGTACTCCATGCCCGTCAGCGCCGTGACCACGTCGACCGGGCCGAACGACGCCTTCCGCGCCCCGAGGTGCTGGCGCACGAGGCCGTTGACGTTGGCCCGCGTGGTGGCGGCCACCATGCAGGCGGCGTAGGTGACGTCGCCGCCGCGCTTGGCGGCGATGACCACGCAGTTCACGCTTTCCTCGAGCGTGATGCCGTACGCCTCGCAGAACTGCGCGGTGTCGGAAAGCGCGGGGTCGATCGCGGCCACCCGTACCTGGTCGGCCCGCGGCAGCGCGCGCAGCGCGGCCGCGACCGGAGCGGCGAGCAGGTCGGGCCGTGACAGGGCGGCGTGATACGTCAGCGGGAGGGTCATGGCTCTATCCAACCAGCCGAGCCAGACTGCTAGCGGCGGATGCCGATCGTGCGGCAGGCAACGAACGTGGCGGTCCCCACGGTCCGCACTAGCCGGGCACGGTTCTCGGCAGGCCGAAGAGCCGCAGGACGCCGCTGTCCGTGAAGCGGGTGATGCCAGACACCCGGTCGCCGGCGAGGGTAAGCACGATCAGGCTGTGCGCGTGGGCGACAGGGGCGACGGTGGCGAGGGGGCGGCCGGGTCGCTCAGGTAACAGCCGAACGCCGGCTGGCCATTCGCCCGGGTGGGGATGAGCCGGAACCGGCGCGTGCCGTCGCGGCACGGGCCGGCCGACAGGAACTCAGCGGCCGCCCTGCCCCGGTACCCGAGGGGCACCGGCGGCGCGGTGAGCCATGCGTCATCGGTCAGCAGGGCCACGATGCCGTCCGCGTCGCCCCGCTCGAGTGCGTCGGCGAACCGTTCCGCCACCTCGCGTTCGCGCGCGGAGCCCGGCAGCGGTGCCCGGTCGCGCCAGCCGGGCGGCAGCCGCGCGGCGATCACCGCGCGTGCCCCGGCCAGCGCGGAGCTTACCGCTTCCGTGCTGCTGCCCAGAATCTCGGCGGCCTCGGCGACGCGGAACCCGAGCACGTCGCACAGCACGAGGGCGGCACGCCGCCGGGGCGGCAGGTGCTGCAGCGCGGTGACGAAGGCGAGCGATATCGACTCCCACGCCGCGTACCTGGTGCCCGGCCCCTGAGCGCCGTCCGCCAGGTCGCCGAGCAACTCGTCGGGGTAGGGCTCGACCCACGAGGCACCGGCGATCCCGCTGGGGTCGGGGAAGGGCATGTCCTCGAACCCGTCGAGTCCCCGCCAGGCGGCCATGAGCGTCTCCTGAGGCATGTCCTCGGCTTCGGCGGCGGAGCCGGGGATCTGGTAACAGCGCACACCCGTACGTGGAGTGCACCTGTAAGTAAGACTCCGCGGACGCCGGAAACTGGCCGGTCCCTGTCAGGCGAGTTCTGTGATTTCGCTGAAGCCGGTTATCCGTGGAGGATGACGCCGCGGATCAGCTTGCCGTCGTCTAGGTCCTGGTAGCCCTGGTTGACCTCATCGAGGGAGTAACGGCGGGTGATGAGCTCTTCCAGCTTGAGCTGGCCGGCCCGGTAGAGGCGGAGCAGGCGGGGGATGTCGTTGAGCGGGTTGCACATGCCGAACACATGGCCCTGGATGTTGCGCTGCCAGCCGACCACGCTGCCGTTGGCGGCGAGCTGGATCTGCTTTTCCGCCGACTTGCCGACGGACGTGATCGTCACCTGGGCGCCCTTGCCGACGATCGCGGCGGCCTGTTCGACGACCTCGGAGCTGAGCACGCCGATCGTGATCAGCGCGTGGTCGGCCAGCTGGCCCCTGGTCAGGTCGATGACCGCCTCCTGGGCCAGGTCCGCGCGGGCGAAGACGTGGGTCGCGCCGAACGCGAGCGCGTTCTCCCGCTTGAATTCCACCGGGTCGACCACGATGACGTGCGCCGCCCCGGCGTAGCGCGCGCCCTGGACGGCGTTGGTCCCCACGCCGCCCGCGCCGAAGATCACGACCGTTTGCCCGGCGCGGACACCCGCGGCGTAGACCGCCGTTCCCCAGCCGGTCGGCACGCCGCAGCCGGTCAGCGCCGCCACCTCGAACGGGATGTCCTGCTCGATCGGCACGCAGGAGTTCTGCGAGATCACCGCGCGCTCGGCGAACGTGCCGAGCATGCAGAAGCCGCCGAGGTCGGCGCCGTCGTCGTCGTGGAACCTGAAGGTGCCGTCCGCCAGCATCCCCGTCATCATCTGCGCGCCCCAGTCGCACAGGTTCTGCCGCCCGGTCGAGCAGTACCGGCAGGTCCCGCAGGCGGGGATGAACGAGCAGACAACGTGGTCACCGACCTTGACGCGGCTCACGCCGGGGCCAACCGCCTCGATCACGCCGGCGCCCTCGTGCCCGCCGACCATGGGCAGCCGCCCGGTGGAGTCGCCCGTCTGGAGATGCTCGTCCGAGTGGCACATTCCAGAAGCCCTGAAGGCGATCCTGACTTCGCCCGACCTGGGCTCGTCGAGCTCAAGCTCGGTGATCTCCCACGGCTTACCCGGTTCCCTGATGATCGCTGCCTTAGTGCGCATGACTTCAGTGCTACTCCGCCGCCCCGGGCAGGACAATCAGCTCAGCCCACCCCGGTTCGCGGCGTCGGCTGTGGGCTGACCACGAATTTCGCCGAACCTGGCTAGATGGCCAGGGCCAGGCGGTAGCCGCGTTTGACGACCGTCTGGACGACCTTCGGCGCGCCAAGGCTGGAGCGGAGGCGGGCGATCGCGGCCTCGACGGCATGCTCGTCGGCGCCGCCGCCTGGAAGTTCCGCGAGCAGGTCGGCGCGCGGCACCACCCGGCCTGGGCGACGGGCCAGCGCGCGCAGCACGGCCATCGGGCCGGGCGGAACCGGCCGCAGGCAGCCGTCCACGACCACGGCGGAGCCGCGGACCTCAAGCCGGTGCCCCGCCACGGTAAGCACCAGGGCCCGCTCGCCGAGTACCTCGGTGACATGCCGGATCAGCGCCCCGACCCGGTAGCGGTCCGGCCAGGTCGCCGGGATGCCGAGGTCGAGCAGCGGTCCTGCGGTCACCGGGCCGACGCAGGCGGTGGTGACGTGGCCGCGCAGCGCGGCACGCAGTTCGCCGTCAAGACCGCATTGCGCGGCCCGGCGGAGCAGGCCGGTCGCGGCGAGCGCGCTGGTGAACGTGACCGCGTCGACGGTGCCGGCCGCGATCGCCTCGAGCAGCCGGTCGAGCGGGCCGGCATCGACCGGGGCCATCCAGCGGTAGACGGGGACGGGGATCACGGTCGCGCCCGCGTGGCGCAGCGCGTCGGTGAAGTCGCGCAGCGGCTCGCCGTGCAACTGGACCGCGATTCGCCTGCCGTGCAGCGGCCCTTCCGACAGCAGGCGCTGTAGTACCTCGCCCGATGACTCCGAGGCCGGCGACCACAGCTCGCGCAGGCCGGCCGCGCGGATCGCGCCGGTGGCTTTTGGCCCGCGGGCGAGCAGGGTCGCCTGGCCGAGCGCGCCGCGGAGCCGGTCGGCCTCGCCCCATCCTTCCGCGGCCTCCATCCAGCCGCGGAAGCCGATGCCGGTGGTGGCCACTACCGTGTCTGGCGGCGTGGCGATCAGGTCGAGCGTCGCCTTGTGCAGGTCGGTGTCGTCAGCGAGCGGCACGATGCGCAGCGCGGGCGCGTGGATCACGGCCGCGCCGCGCCGCTCAAGGAGGCCGCCGATCTCGTCGGCGCGCCGCGCCGCGGTTACCCCGACCGTGTAGCCGGCCAGCGGGGCGAGGTGCGCGGATGGCGGCCCGTGCTCGGAAGGATCGGCCTGCGGGCTACGCCGGCCTGGTGGCGGGGGTGGGGGCATACGTTGCATCATGTCCCCACGGCTATTTCGTCGGCGTTACCGGGAGTTGACAGGCGTATCACGCCGTCGCGAACGGCCACGCGGAACACCGGCAGCGTGACGTCGGGAGAGTCCAGGCAGCGGCCCGTGCGCAGGCAGAACACCTGCTTGCCGAGCGGGCTTGCCACCGTGGGCACACCAGAGCGGTCGCCGACGATCCCGTGGCAGATGACCGGGGCGCCGTAGAACGGGTCGATGTTCCCCAGCGCGTGCACCGACCCGTCGTGCAGCAGGAACACGGCCGCCTGGGTGCCGTCGCCGAGCAGGACGGCGGCCCCCTGCTCCGGGGAAAGCGCGGCGAGTGGAATGGCGGTGACGGAGAAAGCTCTGGCTACTTCTATGACCTTCATTGGGGCTCCAGCGGCAGTAGCGGGCGAGCCGGCGCGGGGACGCGCTGGCCGCGTTCGACCGTGAACGAGATGGCAGGATCGGGGAGATCGGGTGCGTTGACGAACGAGGCGAACTTGGCGAGCCGTTCCGGATCCTTGAGTACCGCGCGCCACTCGTCGCGGTAGTTCGCGATGTGCGCGGCCATGGCCTCCTCGAGCGAGGCGCAGATGCCGAGGCTGTCGTCCACGATCACTTCCCGCAGGTGCGAAAGGCCGCCGTCCATCGCCTCGATCCACGCGGCGGTCCGCTGCAACCGGTCCGCGGTGCGGATGTAGAGCATCAGGAACCGGTCGAGGATCGCGATCACCTCCCGCGTCGAGACGTCCGACACGAGCAGCTCCGCGTGCCTGGGCCGAAAGCCGCCGTTGCCGCCCACGTAGAGGTTCCAGCCGGCCTCGGTGGCGATGATGCCGAAGTCCTTGGCGCGGGCCTCCGCGCACTCGCGGGCACAGCCGGACACGCCGCCCTTGAGCTTGTGCGGTGAGCGCAGGCCACGGTAGCGGAGCTCAAGCTCGACCGCGAGGCCGACCGAGTCCTGCACGCCGTACCTGCACCAGGTGGACCCCACGCAGGACTTCACCGTGCGCAGCGCCTTGCCGTACGCGTGGCCAGACTCGAAGCCGGCGTCGGTGAGCCGTCGCCATATCGCGGGCAGTTCCTCGAGCCTGGCGCCGAGCAGGTCGATGCGCTGCCCGCCGGTGATCTTGGTGTAAAGGCCGAACTCCTCGGCGACCTCCGCGATGACCTTCAGCTTCGCGGGGGTGATCTCACCGCCGGGGATGCGGGGCACGACGGAGTACGTGCCGTTGCGCTGCATGTTCGCCAGGTGCCTGTCGTTGGTGTCCTGCAGGGCGCCGCGCTCGCCGTCCAGGATGTGGTCTGCGGTGTGCAGCGAGGCCAGGATCGAGGCCACGGCGGGCTTGCAGATGTCGCAGCCGCGGCCACGGCCGTGCCGGGTCACCAGCTCGCTGAACGTCCGGATGCCCGTCACCGCGACGATCTCGAAAAGCTCGGCCCGGGACACCGGGAAGTGCTCGCACAGCGCCTTCGACTGCGCCACGCCCGCCGAGGCCAGCAGCTGCTTGAGCGTCGGCACGCACGAGCCGCACCCGGTGCCCGCCCGCGTGCAGGCCTTGAGCCCGGCCACGTCGCTGGCCGAGCCGTCGCCGATCGCCGCGAGCAGCGCGCCCTTGGTCACCGCGTTGCACGAGCAGATCTGGGCCGATTCGGGGAGCGCGGCAAGGCCGCCGCCCGTGCCGTCCGCGCCTTCCGGTGCGAGCAGCGCCGCGGGGTCGGCGGGCAGCGGCGACCCGACGAGCGGCCGCAGCAGCGCGTACCGCGACGCGTCGCCGACCAGGATGCCGCCGAGCAGGGTGCGCGCGTCGTCGGAGACGACCAGCTTGCCGTAGGCCTGGCGGACGGGATCGTTGAGCACCACCGACAGCGCCCCAGGGGTCCGTCCGTGCGCGTCGCCGAACGACGCCACGTCCACCCCGAGCAGCTTCAGCTTCGTTGACCGGTCGGCGCCGGGGAAGGTGGCGGCGCCGCCGAGCAGCCGGTCCGCGGCCGTCTCGGCCATCGCGTAGCCCGGTGCGACCAGGCCGAATACCTGGCCGTCGAGCGCCGCGACCTCGCCGACCGCCCAGATATGGCTGTCCCCAAGGGAGCGGCACGACTCGTCGACGGCCACGCCACCGCGCGGGCCGAGCGCCAGGCCGGCCGCGCGGGCGAGCTGGTCGCGCGGCCGGACTCCGGCCGCGAACACCACTACTTCGGCATTTATCTGGGTGCCGTCGGCGAGTTCCACGCCGGCCGCCCGCCCCGTGTCCGCATCGGTCACGACCCGGACCGTCGCCGAGCCGCAGTGCGGCGTCACGCCAAGGCCGGTGACCAGGCGGGCGAGCAGCGCGCCGCCGCCCTCGTCGACCTGCACCGCCATCAGGTGCGGCGCGAGTTCGACGACGTGCGGCGCGAGCCCGAGCAGCCGCAGCGCGTTGGCCGCCTCAAGCCCGAGCAGCCCGCCGCCGATCACGACGCCAGCCGGCCTTGTGGTGCCGGCCGCGGCGGTTCGTATCGCTTCCAGGTCGTCCAGGGT
Organism: uncultured Actinomycetota bacterium; assembly: GCA_963759545.1. Classification (GTDB taxonomy): domain Bacteria; phylum Actinomycetota; class Actinomycetes; order Streptosporangiales; family Streptosporangiaceae; genus Trebonia. The sequence continues at coordinate 119,757 of CAVXAB010000007.1, read as the reverse complement.
CCGGTAGACGAAGCATCCCGGCGCGTTATGACCGGGCACCGGCGGGACGAACGGGTACGAACCGGTCGCCAGCACCAGCTCGTCATACGGAAGGGACTCGCCGTCCGATGTGATGACAACCTGCCGAGCGGGGTCGAGGGACTTCGCGCTCACCCCGAGGCGCAGGTCCACCCGCGACCGGTCAAGCGGTGGCAGCCGCAGCGCCGCCTCATCCGCGCCGTCGAAGAACGACGAGAGCGCTACCCGGTCATACGCGGGCCGCGCTTCGGCGGAAAGCACGGTCACCAGGAACCGCCCGCCGTCGTCGCGCGCCGTCAGCGCCTCGACGAACCGGTGCCCGACCATGCCGTGGCCGACAACGACGACGTGAGCAACATCAGATCGCGCGTTCATCGCAGCGCTGGCTCCTTCTCTTGGTTCGGATCGGTCTCCGCCAGCCAGGCCGCGATGGTTTCCAGGTCGTCACCGCAGGTGCCGCACCCGGTGGCCGCGCGGGTCGCCGACGACAGCGCCGCCCGGCCGCACGCGCCCCCGTACCACGCATCCCGCAGCTGCCCCTTGGTCACCATGTTGCAGCGGCACACCACCGCGTAGTCGGGCAGCGCCGCCGGGCCGGAACCGCCGCCGGATTCCGGCGGCAGCGCACGGCCGAGCAGCAGCGCGAGCCGGTCCTTCGGCGCGGCCGCGTCCCTGTCGTAGAGCTGGACGACGCCGGCGGCCGCGTCTGCCAGGCCGATCATGATCGCCCCCACGACCCGGTCCGCGGAAAGCACGAGCTTGGCGTACCGTTCCCGCGCCGGGTCCTCGAAGCGCAGCACCTCAAGGTCACCGTCAAGGCCTGGCTCAGTCAGCGCGCCGCCCACGGCGGTCAGTTCGATCCCGGCGGCCTTCAGCCGGGTCACCGCGCCGCTGCCCCGGTACCGTGCCTTGGGTGAGATGCCGGTGAGCCGGCCGGCGAGCACAGCGGCCTGCTCCCAGCCCGGCTGCACCAGCCCGCCGGCCGCCCCTGGATGGCCGGCGCAGTCCCCGATCGCGTAGATACCAGGCGCGGAAGCGGCCAGCGTGTCGTCGACCGCGACGGCGCCAGAGGAGGTCAGCCGCAGTCCCGCGTCCCTGGCGAGCCCGGTGCACGGCATGGTGCCGGTGCACAGCACGAGGCCGCTTGCCTTGACCAGCTGCCCGTCGGTGAGCCAGAGTCCGCGCCCGGACTCCCACCTGGCCGCGCCGGCGCCGAGCGACACGCCGACCCCGGTCCTGCGCATCGCGGCGGCGAGCACCCGCCCGGCCGCCGTGTCTAGCTGGCGGTCCATCAGATGGCCGCCCCGGTGCACCACCGTGACCACGGTGCCGCGCGCGGCGAGCGCCCGCGCCGCCTCAAGCCCGAGCACGCCGCCGCCGAGGACCGCGATCCGCCCGCCGGTGCGGCGGGCGGCCTGCGCGAACGCGGCGATCCGGCGCGCGTCCGCGAGCGAGTGCAGCGCCGCGACGTCGGAAGAAAGGCAGTCATCCGAACGGAAGCGTGCTTCGCGTCCCCCCGCACTCTTCCCCGTATCGGCGGGGTGACCGGCAAGCAAGCCGGACAACGGGGGTACGACCGCCCGCGCGCCCGTGGCGAGCACGAGGACGTCGTAGCCGATCCGCTCGGCCACCGCGGTCTCGTCCGCGACGCCGGCCCTTGACCCGGCGCCGGCCCCGGCCGCTGTCCCGGCACGCGCGCCCGCGCGGGCACGGTCGCGGGTCGAGGGGATAGCCGGGCCGGCGGCAGCGCGCCGCGCGAGCACCGTCTTGCCCACTGGGTCGATGCCGATGACGGTCGTGCCGACGCGCAGTGTCATGGGCGCGTCCGGGTGCAACACGCTTCCGTTCGGGATACTGCTTATCCCCTGACCCGTGACTACCGGCAGTCCGGCGACGACCGTCGTGGCGAAGTCCTCTTCCTTCATGACGCCGGAGAGCAGGTTCGGTAGCAGGACGCGGTTGTAGGCGGGATGCGGCTCGGCGGCGAGGATCGTGAGGCGGACGCGGCGGCCCTCCGGGTCGTGCCTGCGGATCTCCTCGGCGAAGCGCGCGCCGACCATGCCGTGTCCGGCGACGACGACGTGGACCGGGCTCACGCCGCCGCCTCGCTGCCCCCCGGCAGGGGATCTGCCTTCCTCGCGGGGGCGAGGCGGACGGCGCAGACCTTGAACTCGGGCATCCGGCTGGTCGGGTCGAGCGCCGGGTTGGTGAGGACGTTGGCCGCGCCGTCGCCGGGGAAGTGGAAGGGCAGGAAGACCGTGTCGAGGCGAAGCGAGGGGACGCAGCGCACCCGCGCCGTCACGGTGCCGCGCCGCGACTCGACCCGCGCCAGCGTGCCGTCCCGCAGCCCGGCGCGCCCGGCCGTGTCCGGGTGGACCTCGACGAACGGCTCGGGCTGGGCGGCGAGCAGTTCCGGCACGCGGCGGGTCTGCGCGCCGCTCTGGTAGTGCTGGAGCACCCGGCCGCTCGTGGCGTAGAGCGGGTAATCGGCGTCGGGCAGCTCGGCCGCGTCGCGGTGCGTCACGGGAACGAACCTGGCCTTACCGTCCGGATGGGCGAACCGCTCAGTGAACAACCGGGGCGTGCCCGCGATCCCGTCGGCCGCCGCACGTTCCGCGTCGGCCGTGGTGACCGGCCAGTAGAGCGGCACGCCGGCGTCGAGCAGCGCGGGTGTGACGCCGGAGTAGTCGGCGCGGCCCCCGGCCGAGGCGCGCCGCAGCTCGGCGAGCACCTGGTCGGGGTCGGCGGGAAACTCGCCCGCGGACCGGCCAAGCCTGGTCGCGAGGCCGGCGATGACCGCGAGGTCGGTGCGTACCCCCGGCGGCGGCTCGACCGCCTTGCGGCGGCGCAGCACCCGGCCCTCCAGGCTGGTCATGGTCCCGGTTTCCTCGGCCCACTGGGTGACGGGGAAGACGACGTCGGCGAGTCGCGCCGTCTCTGAAGGGACGAAGTCGGCGACGACGAGCAGGTCGAGGGCCTGTAGCCGGTCCCTGACCCGCAGGGCCCTTGGCGCGGAGACGACGGGGTTCGCACCGAAGACGAGCAGCGCCTTGGGGCCTGTCGCCGTGCCGAGCGCGTCGAGCAGCTCGGTGGCCGACCGGCCGGGTCCCGGCAGCTCGCAGGCCTGGATGCCCCAGGCCTGCGCGACGTGGGCGCGCGCCTGGTCGTCCGTGATTGACCGGTACCCGGGAAGCTGATCGGCCTTCTGGCCGTGCTCCCTGCCGCCCTGCCCGTTGCCCTGGCCGGTGAGGCAGCCGTAGCCGCGGTGCCGCGTGCCTGGCAGCCCGAAGGCGAGCGCCAGGTTGATCCACGCCGTGACCGTGTCCGTGCCCTTGCTGTGCTGCTCGGCGCCCCGGCCGGTCAGCACGAAGCCACGGTGCGCGGTGTGCAGCAGGTGCGCGGCGCGGCGCAGGTCGGCGGCGGCGACGCCGGTCAGCCGCTCGACCCGCTCGGGCCACCACTCCGTGAGCGTGCTCTTCAGCCGCGCCCAGCCCGTGGTGCGGGCTTCCCGGTACGCGGCGCGCTCCGGGGTGTCCAGGTAGCCGCTTGTCCAGGCGATGTGCAGCAGGCCGAGGGCGAGGGCGAGGTCGGTACCCGGGGCTGGCTGCAGGTGCATGCCGCCCCGCTTGACCGCCGCGTCGGCGGTGGGGGTGCGGCGGGGGTCGATGACGATCAGCGTCGTGCGGCCTCGGCCGGTGCCGGCCAGGTGACCCATCAGCGGCGGCATCGTCTCCGCGGGGTTGGCCCCGGCCAGGATGATCAAGTCGGCGTGGTCGAGGTCGGTGACGGGAAACGGCAGCCCGCGGTCAAGGCCGAACGCCAGGTTCCCCGCCGCCGCGGCGCTGACGACATGCAGAACCGGCCGTTGTAGTCGATCTGGCTGGTCCGCAGCGCGACGCGGGCGAACTTGCCGAGCAGGTAGGCCTTCTCGTTGGTCAGCGCGCCGCTGCCGAAGACGGCCACGGCGTCCGGGCCGTGTGCCTTCCGCAGCGCCTTGAGCGTGCCCGCGACATGGCCGAGGGCCTCGTCCCAGGTCGCTTCCCTGTGCCCTTCGCCGTCGCGGTCCCTGATCAGCGGGGTGGTCAGCCGGTCGGGCGCGGCGAGCAGGTCGGCGCTCGTCCAGCCCTTCTGGCACAGTCCGCCCCGGTTGGTGGGGAAGTCCCTCGGGCCGACGGCCGGGGGGCCGCTGCCGGTCGGCGCGGTGATCGTCATGGCGCACTGCAGCGCGCAGTAGGGGCAGTGCGTGGCCGTCGTCACGCGGCCGCCTCGGCCGCCGCGTCGGCGGGGACGGCGGCGCGGGCCAGGCCCGCCTGGCGGCGGCAGGCCAGCACGGTGACCGCGACGCAGACCGCGTAGAAGGCCAGGAAGCCGATGAGCGCCGGGCGGGCGTTGTGCGCGCTCTGGTACGACTGCCTGAAGGCCAGGTTGATGGCCACGCCGCCGAGGCCGCCGAAGGCGCCCGCGATCGCGATGACCGCGCCGGTCTTGCGGCGCGCGACGAGGCGGTGCGACCCCGTGTCGGCAAGTGCCGCGTCGGCACCAGCGCCGGTCGCCCGCGCCGCGGCGGCCGCGTACGGGACCGGGATCATCGCGTACGTGGAGCCGTTGCCAAGGCCGCTGAGCACGAACAAGGCGATGAACGCGACCGTGAAGAGCGGCAGTGAGTGCGCGGCCGAGGCGGCGATCACGACGGCGGTGCCCGTGAGCATGCCCGCGAACGCGTACAGGGTGACGCGCGCCGCGCCTGCCCGGTCCGCAAGGTGGCCGCCGAGCGGCCTGCTGACCGACCCGAGCAGCGGGCCGATGAACGTCAGCCCGGCGGCCTGCAGGGGGGTACGGCCGAAGTCGTTCTGCAGCACTAGGCCGAACGCGAAGCTGTAGCCGATGAACGAGCCGAACGTCCCGACGTAGAGGAGCGAGATTGTCCAGCAGTGCGGGTCGCTGAGCACGGTCCGGTAGACGGAGCCACCGGTGCGCATTCCCGGCAGGTTGTCCATCAGGGTCCACGCCAGGGTGGCGGACACCAGCAGCAGCGCGACGAAGATGGCGGGAAGCACCTGGGGGTGCCCCGCTCCGTAAACGCCGATCACCAGCAGTCCGATGAGCTGCACGCTGGCCACTCCCGCGTTGCCCGCGCCCGCGTTGATGCCGAGCGCGCGGCCCTTCTCCCGCTCCGGGAAGAAGAAGTTGATGTTGGTGGTGGAGGAGGCGAAGCTGCCACCGCCGATGCCGCTAACCGCCGCGCAGAGCAGGAACGCCCACAGCGGCGCGCCCGGGTCGCCGATGAGGACCAGTGCGAGTACCGCGGGGACGACCATGGCCAGCGCCGACAGGGCGGTCCAGGTCCGGCCGCCGAGTCTGGTCACCGCCCAGCCGTAGCCCGGCCGGACAAGCGAGCCAACCAGGGTGACCAGCGAGGTCAGCAGGAACTTGTCGGCGGTTGAGACGGTGAAGCCGTTCTTCGGCGTCATGAACAGGACGAGGACCGACCACAGGGACCACATGCAGAACCCGATGTGCTCGGCGAACACCGACGTCCACATGTTGCGGCGGGCGATGCGGCGGCCGGTGACCGCCCAGAAGGCGGGGTCTTCCGGTTCCCATGACAGGATGCGATGCGTTCGGCGGCTCATGACAGGCGACGCTATGAGCGGGTTGTTACCAGGCTGGCGGTCGTGCGTAACACGGGCGCAATGGATTCCTCAATTCCCCGCGAGGCGCGCTGTGAGGGGGTGGTTTGCGTAACCAGGCTGGCGGCGGCGGGGCGCGGGCGGTCGTAACCTAACCTCATGGCGGTCAAGATCCCCGAGACGCACACCGCGCTGGTGCGCCGGGCAAGAAAGATCAACAGGGTGCTCGCGGAGACGTACCCGGACGCGCACATCGAGCTCGACTTCGCCAACCCGTTTCAGCTGCTCGTCGCGACGGTGCTGTCCGCGCAGACGACGGACAAGCGAGTCAACCTGACCACGCCCGAGCTGTTCGCGAAGTACCCGACTCCCGAGGACCTGGCGGCCGCCAACCCGGAGGACGTCGCGGAGATCCTGCGGCCGACCGGGTTCTTCAACGCGAAGACCAAGTCCGTGATGGGGCTGTCCGCCGCGCTGGTCGAGCGCTTCGGCGGTGTGGTGCCCCGCACTCTCGAGGAGATGGTCACGCTGCCTGGCGTGGGCCGCAAGACCGCCAACGTGGTGCTCGGCAACGCGTACGGCATCCCCGGGATCACGGTGGACACGCACTTCGGCCGGCTGTCACGGCGGTTCGGCTGGACGACGAGCGACGACCCGGTGAAGGTCGAGGCCGAGGTGGGGGAGCTTATCCCCAAGAAGGACTGGGTGCTCCTCTCGCACCGGCTGATCTGGCACGGCCGGCGGATCTGCCACGCCAGGAAGCCCGCGTGCGGCGCGTGCCCCGTGGCCGACTGGTGCCCGTCGTTCGGCCTCGGCCCGACGGACGCCGCGACCGCCGCCAAGCTCGTCAAGGAGGGGCCGTTCTCGTGACGGATTCCGGTTCCGCCGGTGCCGGGGGCCCCGAGGCTCCGGCGTGGCTGCGCCGCCTCGCGGCCGCGGCCGCGGTGATGGAGGTGCCGCGGGTCGTCCGGCCGCCGGCGTCTGGCGGGCGGCACTCCGCGGTCCTCGTCCTGTTCGCGCGAGGGCGCCGACGGCCCCGACCTGCTGTACGTCCAGAAGAACGAGGGGCTGCGGCGGCACGCCGGGCAGCCCGCGTTTCCTGGCGGCAAGATCGACGACACCGACGACAGCCCGGTCGGCACCGCGCTGCGCGAGGCGGCCGAGGAGACCGGCCTCGATCCAAGCGGCGTCGACGTGCTCGCGACGCTCCCGGAGCTGTTTATCACCCGCAGCCAGTTCCGCGTCGTCCCGGTGCTCGCCTGGTGGCGGGTGCCTTCCGCCGTCCGTCCGGTGGACATCGGGGAGATCGCGGCGGTGGAGCGGATCAGCGTCGCCGACCTCGCGGACCCCGCGAACCGGGTCATGCTCCGGTTCCCGAGCGGGCACAGCGGTCCGGCGTTCCGCATCGGCTCGATGCTGATCTGGGGCTTCACCGGGCTCATCACCGACCGGTTGCTCGCACTCGGCGGCTGGGAACGTCCATGGGACGACACCGTCATCAGGGAAATGCCCCAGGGCGCCGCTTAGCGGTACTCGAAGGCCGCAACCGGACGGGGCTGCGATTCGCGATGGCGCCCTGTTATTGGGCAACAGCGGATACCGTGGACACCGTGCGCGCTGATCTGCTTGATCTCGCCCTCCTCGTCATTGCCGTCGGGTTCGCGGTCTCTGGCTACCGGCAGGGCTTTATCGTTGGCTCGCTGAGCTTCATCGGGTTCGTCGGCGGTGCGGTGCTCGGCGCCGAGTTCGGCCCTTCCATCTCACGTGCCATCGTCGGCGGCCAGACACAGCAGGACGTGGTCGCGGTCATCCTGCTGATCGTGTTCGCGATCGTCGGCCAGTTCGTGTTCTCGTCGGTCGGCGCCTACGTGCGGCAGTCGATGACAAGTCCGTCGTCGACGGTCCTCGACTCGGTCGGCGGATCGCTGGTCAGCGTCCTGTCGATGCTGCTGATCGCCTGGGCCATCGGCTCGGTCCTCACCGCGTCGTCGTTCCAGGGCGTCGTCACCCAGGTCGACAACTCGGCGGTGCTCGGCACCATGGACAAGGTCATGCCTTCGCAGGCGAAGACCATGTTCTCCGAGTTCCGGCGGCTGCTGGCCAGTGGCCCGTTCCCGCAGGTGTTCAGCGGCATCGGCGCCGCCCACCTGTTCGCCATCAGCCCGCCGGATCCGGCGGTGCTGACGAGTCCCGGGTACCTGGCCGCCCGCAACCGGGTACTCAAGGTGCAGGGCACCGCGCTGAGCTGCGACCGCAGCATCGAGGGCTCTGGCTTCGTCTACGCTCCGGATCACATCCTGACCAACGCGCACGTGGTCGCCGGCGTGGACCAGGGGCTGAAGGTGACCACCCCGAGCGGGAACGTCCTTCCCGCGAAGGTCGTCCTGTACGACCCTCAGGTGGACATCGCGGTGCTCTACGTGCCCGGCCTCAACCTGACCCCGCTGCAATTCGACTACCAGGGGCAGGCGGGCGCCAACGCCGTCGTGGCCGGCTACCCGGAGGATCAGGGCTTCACCCAGGACGCCGCGCGCATCGGCGGGACGCAGAACGCCGTCGGCCCGGACATCTACCAGACCGGGCAGGTCAACCGGCAGATCTTCGAGATCAGGTCCACGGTCGAGCCTGGCAACTCGGGCGGGCCGCTGCTCAGCCCGTCGGGCACCGTGTACGGCGTGGTGTTCGCCGCGGCGGTCGACGCATCGAACACCGGGTTCGCGCTCACCGCCAGCGAGGTCGCCGCCGACGCGAGGGCAGGCTCCAACCAGACCTACCCGACTTCCACCCAGGGCTGCGACTAACCAGGGCTGAGCTTCAGCCGCAGGTCGGCTTCCGGCACGTTCGCGAGGCCGTCCCGCTCGATGCGGAGCGCGAGGCCCGTCGCCTGCTCGGCCACGAAGCCCGCGTCCACCTCGCCCGCGCGCGTCCGCGAACTCTGCGATGTGGCCGGCGCCCCTGCGCAGGAGCGCTACCGCGCCGCCCGCGTTGCCGCGCCTGGCGTGCGTGAGGCCGACCGCGACCTGGGCGAGGCCGCGCCACAGTTCGCCTTCCTGCCCTGGAACGGACTTCCACGCCGCCTCGAAAACCTCGTGCGCGTGGAACGGCCGCCCCTCGGCGAGCAGCCTGCCGCCGAGGTCGGCCGCCTCGGCGGGCGAGATGACCAGGTCGTCAGGTATGCGCGGCACGTCCTGCGCGGCCGACTTGGGAAGCGGCCGGCCGAGCTCGTCCCTTGGACGTGCGTTGCGCGCCCGTCCGGCGGCGTCCCTGTCGCGCCCGCGCGGTGTATTCATCCCCGCGCGGTCAACGGTCCGGCTCGGGGTCGGCCAGCCAGCCGAGGAGCTCGGCGTCGAACGGCCCTGGCCGTTCCTCGTGCGGAAAGTGGCCCGCCCCCTCGATGAGCTTCCACCGGTACGGCCCGTCAACGTACCGGCCCGCGCCGCGGGCGAGCTGCGGCGTGATGCACGGGTCGACGGCGCCGTGCAGGTGCAGGACCGGCGCCGCGATCGGCGTCCGCATGTGCCTGGCGTACCGCAGCCCGTCGGGGCGGAAGGTGGAGCGGACGAACCACCGGTGATATTCGAGCGAGGTGTGCGCGACCGGCTGGATGCGCATGGCGCGCTGGTAAGTCCTGGCGGTCGCCTCGTCGGGCCAGCCCGGTGCCGACCAGGACGACAGGATCGACCCCACGAGTTCGCCGCCGTCACGAACCAGCTGCCGTTCCGGGATCATCGGCAGCTGGAAGGCGAGCGGGTAGCCGCCCCGCTTCGCCTGGCCGTCCGGCTCGTTCAGCGCCCGGGAGATCCGCAGCGGGCTCGCGATCACCCGGGCGCGCATCCGCAGCGGGTGGGCCATCGAGACGATGGCGAGCCTGCGCACCGCCTTCGGGAAGTACGCGGCCAGGGTCCACGCCGTGAGCCCGCCCCAGTCATGGCCGACGACGGTCGCGTTGGCCTCGCCGAGCGCACGGATCAGCCCGGCGGCGTCGGCCGCCGCGGTTATCAGGTCATATCCCCTTGGCGGCTTGTCGCTGCCCCCGTAGCCGCGCAGGTCGACCGCGACCGCACGGTAGCCTGCCTCGGCCAGCGTGACCAGCTGGTGCCGCCAGGTCCACCAGAACTCTGGAAAGCCATGCAAGAGCAGCACGAGCGGCCCTTCGCCCATGCTCGCCACGTGGAACCTGGTCCCGTTCGCGGTCACCGAGCGGTGCGTCCACGGGCCGTTGATCTGAATGACCGGCTCTGCCGGCATGCTTCGCCCCTTGCCGTTACGGTCGCGCGGGCGGAATCTCGGCCGCAGTGCCCTTGCCCACCTCGACACCCGGATTGCTGATGGCCGGTCCCGAGCCATTCGGGCTCGACTCGCCCCTGCGGAGCATGCCGATGTCGTCCATAACGGTCTTCCGCGTCATCTTCATCCCGGTCACCCTGCGGATGATGAGGAACGCGATCAGCCCGGCCCCCCCGATGATTAGCAGGCATGCGCCCACTGTGCAGAGGAACCCGGCGTAGACCGGGATACCGAAGGCCGCCACGAGCCCGTACGCGAGGGCGAAGCAGAGCAGGACGACGATCAGGCAGGCCACGAACAGGCCCACGACGGCGATCCCCGCGACGAATCCGATCCGCCGCGCGTCCATCTTCAATTCGCTCTTGGCGAGGCTGATCTCGTACCGGACGAGCGACGACATGTCTTTCGCGGCAAGCGCGACGAGTTCCCCCAGCGACTGCTGCCCGTCGGCGCCGTCTGGCCTCCCGGTGCGGATCATCGCATCCCTCCCCGAATCCGCTGTGCCAGCGTGCGCTGTCACAGGTGGTTCAAGGCTAGCGCCCTGGATTACAGGCGGTGCGGACATCCCGGCCGCGTCGGGGTGGTTCGTCCGGCACGTGCGAACGGCGCCCCGACTCGGGGCGCCGTCGCCGTTTGCAGGACAGCCTGGCTACCATGCGTGCACCTCAATTGTCGGCCAGGCCGTTTGGCCTGTCCTGACACGCCTCCCGCGGCTGGTCGCGCGTGGGTACCCGGCTGTCGTGCCCGGACGTTCATCCGGTCCGTAACCCCTTTCTACGTCCAAAGCGCGCCACATCCAAGACCCTACGCGTAATCAATTCGTGATCTTGATCGGTGGGCGCGTTCACATGCCATTAGCCGCTAGAAGCGACCGCGCCGCGCCGCCTCCCCCAGCCGCGCACGGAAACCCACGGACCCCCCCAGCCCCGGCGGCCAGTCGAGCCAGTATCGCCCCGCGAGAAATATTCGGTAGCGCCAAACTATCCGCCAGAACGTCTGTTCAGCACGAACCCATATATGTTGTAATTCCTTTACGGGTTGATCGTTCCATCTGCGGCACAAGCCGCCTTGCGGATAAGCTTTACTGTAGAACGGAACCGGCCTACCCCCCCAGGGCCGGACCGTGTGGTCCCCCTCGCTCTCCCCCCCGGCGAGGGGGATCACTTATTCCTGTCCAGTGAGCTTCGCTCGCTTTCCCCGTCTCTTGTTTACTGCGGGGGGACGCCCCCTCCACACCCCCGGTGCGGCCTTCGGCCGCGAAAAGCTGCGTGTTCCACGTGCCTTCGGCCCATTCCGAGCCATCGGCTCACCTGGACGACCCCCACATCCCCGGTGCGGCCTTCGGCCGCGCGGCGCTGGGTTTTCCACGGCCCCACGGCCACGGGTTCACCTGAACGGCCTCACGCCCCCCGCCTGCGTCCGATTTATTGTGTGTACTTCCGACCACATACGGGCGCAAAGTACACACAATCTCTTGGGTGAGTGACGCGCGGGGTGGAAGGGTGTGCCTGCCACCGCAATTCGGTATACCTCGCTCTTGCTCTTGCGAGGCGCAAGCGGCAGTATCCCGAGTGCCGCGGACCAGCGAACATAGGCGTTAGCCCGCCCGAGTGCCATGTTTGCGGCGGCAACAACACTCAAGTCCCATAATCCGCGGAACGCCCTGCGGCAGCGACCTCAAGTCCAATAGTTCATCGGAACGCCCTGCGGCAGCATCTCAAGTGTCATTTCGCCGGTGACGTCATGCCCGCGACCGGCACCACCGCAACGGCCGCCGGCGCGGCCACCAGAACCTCAAGAGGCGTTGGACAGGACTAGGTCTAGGAGGGCCACGGCGCCGGGCTTGGACAGGGGAGAGTTGCCGTTGCCGCACTTGGGGGACTGGACGCAGGAGGGGCAGCCCGTCTCGCAGGGGCAGGCGCTGATCGCGTCCCTGGTGGCGGTTAGCCAGTCGGCGGCGACGGCGAAGCCGCGTTCCGCGAAGCCGGCGCCGCCCGCGTGGCCGTCGTAGACGAACACGGTGAGCTGTCCTGTCGCCGGGTGCAGTTCGGTGGACAGGCCGCCCACGTCCCACCGGTCGCAGGTGGCGAAGAGCGGCAAGAGCCCGATGGACGCGTGTTCCGCGGCGTGGGCGGCTCCGCCGAGGTCGTTGCCCGCGACGGGAACCACGCACTCGTTCGGGATGGTCCAGGCGACGGCCACCGTGGACAGCGTCCGCTCTGGCAACTCCAGTGCCACCGGCGACTCTCTTATCTTTTTCCCCGAACGAAGGCGGGCGTACTCGACCACCTGCCGGGTCACGCGCACGTCGGCCAGCATCAGGTCGGCGTCGCCCCAGCGCACACGGCGGCGCTCCGCGATCACCTCGATGTCCGTGATGTCGCGGGCCTGGGTGGTGTAGCCGGGGTCGCCGGGTTCGACGAGGGCCACCCGGTCGGCCAGTTCGAGCCTGCTGACCAGGTAGGACTCGCCCTGATGGAGGTAGACCGCGCCATCGTGGACGTAGCGGTGCGCGGACGGCTCGTCCATGGTGCCGACGAGGCGGCCGGTGGCTTCCTCCACCACGCGGATGGGGCGGCCAAGGTCACCACGGATCGAGACATCCCTGGCCGGGCGCCGGTGCCTGGCGTAGTACCAGCCGGAAGGCCGCCTGCGCAGTTCGCCGGCCGCGTCGAGGCCTGCGACCGCCTTCGCGGCCGCTGGGCCGAAGAGGTCAAGGTCGGGCTCGGTCAGTGGCAGTTCGGCCGCCGCGGCGGCCAGGTGCGGGCCGAGCACGTACGGGTTGGCCGGGTCGAGCACGGCGGGCTCGACCGGGTGGTGGAGCAATGCGTCCGGGTGGTGCACGAGGTAGCTGTCGAGCGGGTCGTCGCGGGCGATGAACACCGCCGTGGCGTGGTGCCCGGACCGCCCCGCACGACCCGCCTGCTGCCAAAGCGACGCCCAGGTCCCCGGCCACCCGGCGATCAGCACCGCGTCAAGTCCGGTGATGTTGATGCCAAGTTCGAGGGCGCTCGTGGTGGCCATGCCGGTGATCCGCCCCTCGCGCAGCCCCGACTCAAGGCCGCGGCGGTCGTCGGGCAGGTAGCCGGAGCGGTAGGCCGCGACGCTGGATGAACGCTCCGCGTCGAGCGCGTCACGGGCGGCGAGCGCGACGGTCTCCGCGCCGCGCCGCGACCTGATGAAGGCGAGCGCGGGAACCTCGGCCTTGACCAGGGCGGCGAGGAGTTCCGACGTCTCCTTCATGGCAGATTTGCGGAGTCTGGGGAATCCGCGCTGGGCCGATGGCCCGATATCATTGCCGTTCATCGGGTCATCGGCCCAGCGCACCGGGGGTACGGGGGTCGTCCCCCGGGGGGTAACTGGCAGCAGGGGCGGTTCCCATAGGGCGAACGTCAGCGGCGCGCGCGGCGAGCCGTCGTCGGTCACGGCGACCGCCGCAAGGCCGGTCAGCGCGCTGGCGCAGGCGGCGGGATCGGCGATCGTCGCGGAGGCGAGGATGAATACCGGCGGCTGCCCGACGCCGTGGTGCGCGGCGACGCGGCGGAGCCGGCGCAGGACCTGGGCGACGTGCGAGCCGAAGACACCGCGGTAGCCATGGCACTCGTCGATGATCACGACCCGCAGGCGGCGGAAGAACCCGCGCCAGCGGGCGTGGTTGGGCAGCAGCCCGCTGTGCAGCATGTCCGGATTTGTCAGCAGGTAGTTGGCGTGGGCCTGCGCCCAGGCGCGCTCCGCGACCGTCGAGTCGCCGTCGTAGCAGGTGGGACGGACACCGCGAACGCCAAGGTCGCGAACCGCCTTCAGCTGGTCGGCGGCGAGTGCCTTGGTGGGCGCGATGTACAGCGCGGTGCCGCCGTCAAGTACCTCGGACAGCGCCGCGGCCAGGTAGCCGGCCGACTTGCCGGACGCGGCGCGTGTGGCAATGATCACGTTGCGTCCCGACCGGGCCAGCGCCGCCGCCTGCGCCTGGTGCGTCCACGGGGATGCGATGCCGCGCGCGGCAAGCGCGGCGGCCACATCCGGACGAACAGACTCAGGCCAGGAGGTGGGTTGGCCCTGTTGCCCGGGTATGTGTTCAAGATGCACAAGTTCTCCGGCACGCTGCGCAGCCCCCAGAACCGCGAGCGCGGAGTTGTCCTGGCGGGTTTCAGCTGTCGGCAGAGCGGCGATGGGCATAGGTTTTAAGTGTGTCATCCGCTAGGCGGATGCTGGGCAGTATGTTTTGGTATAGACATGACGCCTGAGCGTGGTTGAATGCCGGGCAGGGGTCGCCCCCACGACGCGAGAGACGCCCTCGGGGCGCTGGAGGATTAGTGGATCTGAAGCTGGCGCACAGCAACAAGGACGGCATCGAGATCGTGGACGTCGAAGGTGAGATCGACGTCTACACCGCGCCGCGCCTGCGCGAGCTGCTCATAGAGCTCGTCAACAAGAAGAACTACCAGCTGGTAGTCAACATGGAGAAGGTCGAGTTCCTCGACTCCACGGGCCTCGGGGTCCTGGTGGGCGGGCTCAAGCGGGTGCGCGCGCATGACGGGTCACTTGACCTGGTCTGCACGCAGGAGCGCATCCTGAAGATCTTCCGCATCACGGGTCTCACCAAGGTCTTCGGGATCCACGAGTCCGTGGACCAGGCCATCGCCGCCAGGAAGGCGGAGAAGTAAGCCTTCTGCTGCACTATGGCCACTGTCGAAGTCACCTTCACGCCGCTGCCCGTACACGTACGGACCGCGCGGCTTGTCGCTACCGCGGTCGCGCGCCGCAGTGGCGTAGCCGAGTCATTGCTGGATGAGGTACGCCTCGCCGTCGGTGAGGCCTGCTCTCGTGCGGTTGAAGCGCACATGCGGCATTGCCCGGGCCAGCCCATCCGGGTGGAGCTCACCGATGACGGCGAGCAGTTTGAGGTTGTGGTGACCGACGCGGTGCCTGACGCGGAGCATAACGTTCCGGTGGGCACGGTCGCGGTGAACGGCAACAGCGCCGTTCCCCCGGCCGCGCCTGCCGGATTCGGCGTCGCCGTGGTCGACGGCGAGGTTCCGCTCCGGCTTCCTGACGGGGTGGGGCTTGCGGTGATCGCGGGCCTAGCCGACGACGTTCGCGTCGCGCCCGCGGGCTCGGGGACAAGCGTCACGATGAGCTGGAAGCGCCGTACGGTCTGAGCTGGCTCGTTCAAAAAAGAGTTTGCTATTCGCTGCCCGGTTCGGCGGCCCTTGCAGGGCTGGCGAGCCGGGCAATCGTTTGCGGTCACTTCGGGCGGTTTTCTCCGGGCGAGGCCCGGCCGTACTCTTCACTTCTTTCACATCAGCCTCTTTGATGGTCTTCTGTCACATGCGCGTCATTGCGGCCCTCTGGAGCGCAGTAATGCACTCCTATAACGTGTGAACCGCCGAAACTGGGGCAAATCACAAGACGGCAGGTTGGGAACTGTGACAGGTGAGGCTATCGGGGCGTATTTTCCGTACCTACGATCAACTTTTGACCCCGAAAAATAAGAAACTTGTGCCTTCAAGATACGAAGTAACCAGCGTAGACTCCCGCCCACGCCTGCCTTCAGGTCAGCGGCAGACTGAAATGAGCCTGATAACGCCTACAACGCCAACGACTTAGCGGCGGATGCCAGATGTCGAAGGAGAACGAATGTTGGAGCTCAGTCCCGCCATCGCGGCGGGCGGACCGGTGGCACCGGTCAGCGTCAGCGGCGGCAACCTCACCTGGGTTGTAATCGTCGCGGTCGTCGCGCTGCTAGCCCTCGCCGTCGCGGGTGTGCTGGTGCGAGAGGTCCTGGCCGCTAGCCAGGGGACCGCGAAGATGCAAGAGATAGCCAAGGCCGTACAGGAAGGAGCCGCTGCCTACCTGCGCAGGCAGTTTCGGACGCTGGGCGTCTTCGTCGTCCTTATCTTCTTCATACTTCTGGTGCTCCCCGCGGACGGCGATGCGGTGCGCTGGGGACGCAGCATCTTCTTCCTGGTCGGTGCGCTGTTCTCCGGGCTGACCGGGTTCACGGGCATGTCGCTGTGCGTGCGCGGCAACGTGCGCGTCGCGGCGGCCGCGCGTGAGGGCGGCGAGCGCACCGCGATGCGGATCGCGTTCCGCACCGGCGGCGTCGCCGGCATGTTCACGGTCGGGCTCGGCCTGTTCGGCGCGGCCATCGTCGTGCTGATTTACAAGGGCGAACGCGCCGGAGGTCCTCGAGGGCTTCGGCTTCGGCGCGGCGCTGCTCGCCATGTTCATGCGGGTCGGCGGCGGCATCTACACCAAGGCCGCCGACGTCGGCGCCGACCTGGTCGGCAAGGTCGAGCAGGGCATCCCCGAGGACGACCCGCGTAACGCGGCCACGATCGCGGACAACGTGGGCGACAACGTGGGCGACTGCGCAGGCATGGCGGCGGACCTCTTCGAGTCCTACTCGGTCATGCTGGTCGCCTCGCTGATCCTGGGCAAGACCGCGTTCGGCGACAAGGGGCTGATCTTCCCGCTGATCGTCCCGATGATCGGCGTGATCACGGCGGTGATCGGCATCTTCGCGGTGGCGCCACGCGCGCGCGACCGCAGCGGGATGACCGCGATCAACCGCGGCTTCTTCATCTCGGCGGCGATCTCGGTCATCGGGGTCGCGATCCTCTGCTTCACCTACCTGCCGTCGAAGTTCAGCTCGCTGGTCGGCATCGCCGACCCCCGTATCGCGAACTACAACGGCAACCCGCAGTGGATCGCGTTCGGCGCGGTGCTGATCGGGATCGTGCTGGCGTCCGCGATCCAGCTGCTGACCGGGTACTTCACCGAGACCACGCGGCGGCCGGTCAGGGACATCGGGCAGAGCTCGGAGACCGGCGCGGCCACCGTGATCCTGTCCGGAATCTCGAGCGGCATGGAGTCCGCCGTGTACGCGGCGCTGCTGATCGGCGGGGCCGTGTTCGGCTCCTACCTGCTGGCCACCGGCAACGCCACTATCGCGCTGTTCGCCGTGGCCATGGCCGGCGGCGGCCTGCTGACCACGGTCGGCGTGATCGTGTCGATGGACTCCTTCGGCCCGGTGACCGACAACGCGCAGGGCATCGCGGAGATGTCAGGCGACGTCGAGGGCGAGGCCGCGCAGGCGCTGACCAAGCTGGACGCGATCGGCAACACGACCAAGGCCATCACCAAGGGCATCGCGATCGCGACGGCGGTGCTGGCCGCGACCGCGCTGTTCGGCTCGTTCCGCGACTCGGTGGAATCGGCGCTGCCCGCCAGCGCGGCCAGCACGTTCAAGCTGGACGTGGCCTCGCCGAACGTGCTCGTCGGCCTCATCATCGGCGCCTCGGTGGTGTTCCTGTTCTCCAGCCTGCTGATCATGGCGGTCGGCCGGGCCGCGCAGCGGGTCGTCCTCGAGGTGCGCATGCAGTTCCGCACCCACCCGGGGATCATGACCTTCGAGGAGAAGCCCGACTACTCGCGGGTGGTGGACATCGTCACCCAGGACTCGCTCCGCGAGCTGGTCACGCCGGGCATCCTGGCGGTGCTGACCCCGATCGCGGTCGGGTTCGCGCTCGGCTACGCGCCGCTCGGCTCGTACCTGGCGGGCGCGATCGCGGCGGGCGTGCTGATGGCCGTGTTCCTCTCCAACTCCGGCGGGGCCTGGGACAATGCCAAGAAGCTCGTCGAGGACGGCAACCACGGCGGCAAGGGCTCGGCCGCGCACGAGGCGACCATCGTGGGCGACACCGTCGGCGACCCGTTCAAGGACACCGCTGGCCCCTCGATCAACCCGCTGATCAAGGTCATGAACCTGGTCTCGCTGCTGATCGCGACCTCGGTGGTGAAGTACAGCTCCAACACCGGCCTGCGCGTCGGCGTGGCAGTCGGCGCGGTGATCATCATCGTCGCGGCGATCGTCTACTCCAAGCGCCGCTCCTCCGGCATGGGCGAGGACACCCCGGCCAGCGCCGAGATCAGTGCCGCCACGTCGCCCGCGGTGAGCGCCAGCTCTCCGGAGGCGGTGGCGGCCCCCACGGTAGCGATGCCGCCGGTCACCTCGGCGCCTCCCGTCCCGTCGGGCGGGGAAGCGGCCCAGAATGGCCACGCGACCAACGGCTCGCCCACGGCCGCCGATTCGTCGCCCGGCCAGCCCGCCGAGTGATCACGTCCCCGTGTGCCGTTGGGCCGGCAATAGCCGGCCCAACGGCACACGGGGAAGATCGAAGGCCGCGGGCCCCGCACCAGACAGCCTGGTGCGGGGCCCGCTCCGTTTCCCGCGTTCACCCTGCCAGCCCCACTCGCCGCCGCGCGGCAGCCCCCGACGAGGCCACGGGATCGTGGGTCATCCGCGGCGAATATCGCCGCGGATGACCCACGATCATTGACCCGGTCCCGAAACGAGGGGGGCAAAACGTGATGAAACGGGCGAATTGCCGGGGGTGTGGTGGGGTGTTCACGCGTTTGACCCTCGATCACGGGACTGGGCCGCGGACCGGGCAGTCTTCCCGCGCGCGGGTGGCCGGTTACCTGCGGCGGAGCACGAATTCGTTCGGGATGACGATCTTGACTTTATTCTTCGGCCAGGTCGGCGGCGTCGACGGCGTCGCGCGGGATGCCGAGCAGGTACAGGACCGTGTCCAGGTACGGGACGTTGACCGCGGTGTCGGCCGCGTCGCGGACGACGGGCTTGGCGTTGAAGGCGACGCCGAGGCCGGCCGCGCCGATCATGCCAAGGTCGTTGGCCCCGTCACCGACGGCGACGGTCTGCGACAGCGGTACACCCGCCGCTTGCGCGAACCGGCGCAGCGCCTCGGTCTTGCCGTCCCTGTCGATGATCGGCTCCGCGACCCGGCCGGTCAGCCTGCCGTCGGCTACCTCAAGCGTGTTGGCGGCCACGTAATCGATGCCGAGCTCGTCGGCCAGCGGCTGGATCACCGCGGTGAACCCGCCGCTGACGATCCCGCACTTGTAGCCGAGGCGCTTCAGCGTCCGCACCAGCGTCCGCGCCCCCGGGGTGAGCCGCAGGCTGGCGCGGACCTCATCGAGGACACCGGCGTCGAGGCCGCCGAGCAGCGCGGCCCGCTCCCGCAGCGAGGCCGCGAAGTCAAGCTCGCCGCGCATGGCGGACTCTGTCACCTTGGCCACCTCGGCGGCGCAGCCGGCGCGCTTCGCGAGCAGGTCGATGACCTCGTCCTGGATCAGCGTGGAGTCGACGTCCATCACGATCAGCCGCATCGCCCGCCGGTAAAGGCCGGCCGGCTGCACCGCCACGTCCACGCCGCTTTCCGCGGCGACCTGGGCGAGTGAGTTCCGCAGCGAGCCAGGCTCCGCCCCCGAGACATCCAGCTCCACGCAGGTGACCGGGTCGCTGGCCAGCCGGGTGATCCGGTCGATGTTGGCGCCGCTCGCCGCGATCCGGCCCGCGACGGCGGCGACCGCGTCCGGCAGCAGCGGGCTGCCGAGCAGCGTGACGTGCAGCCTGCCGTTGATCCGGCGCGGGCGCGCGCGCGACCGGGGTTCCGCGGAACCGGTGGTGATCTCCGCCTCAAGTCCGAGGTCGGTGGCCAGGTCGGTCACGGCGTGGTAGATCGCGGTCAGGTCGGGGAGCGCGGCTTCGCCCTCGCAGCTCGACCAGGACGCCAAGCACCAGCCTGCCCCTGATCGTTACCTGCTCAATGTCGGTTACGCTCAGCGGGAAGCGGGCGAGAGCGCCGAACAACCGCGAGGTGACGCCGGGCCGGTCCCTGCCGGTCAGCGTGATCAGGAGCGTTGGTTGGTTCATCTCGTCATCACGGTACCGTGCGCCTGGGCGCCGGTGTGACCGACTCCCGGCGGCTCTTCTAGGTACCTTGGGTAGCGGTGAGGCTCGCGCTGGCATAGGTTCGGTCGCGGCGGCCGTTCGGCCCGGCGTAAGCCGGGCCGGCGTGAGGAGGGGCAGTGTCTGACGAGGTGCTCAAGCTGCGTGGCGTGTCCGTACGACGCGAGACGTCGCTGTTGCTGCGGAACGTTGACTGGACCGCGCACGAGGACGAGCGCTGGATCGTGATCGGCCCCAACGGGGCGGGCAAGACCACCCTGCTGCAGGTGGCCGCGACGATCCTCTACCCGACCGAGGGCACCGTCGACGTGCTCGGTGAACGGCTCGGTGACGTCGACGTGTTCGAGTTGCGGCCAAGGATCGGGCTGACGAGCGCCTCGCTCGCCGAGCGGGTCCCCGCCGGGGAGAAGGTCATCGACCTCGTGCTCACGGCCTCGTACGCGATCCTCGGCCGGTGGAAGGAGGAGTACGAGTCCTCCGACGTGACCAGGGCGGTGGAACTGCTCGACGCGCTCGGCTGCGCGCACCTGATCAGGCGCCGGTTCTCCACCCTGTCCGAGGGCGAGCGCAAGCGCGTGCAGATCGCCCGCGCGATGATGCCAGATCCGGAGATCCTGCTGCTCGACGAGCCCGCCGCGGGCCTTGACCTCGGTGGCCGCGAGGACCTGCTGCGCCGCCTTTCTACGCTGGCCAACAATCCCAAGGCGCCGATGATGGTGCTGGTGACGCACCACGTGGAAGAGGTGCCTGACGGCTTCACCCACGCGATGCTGCTGCGCCGGGGCACCGTGCTCACCGCGGGCCCGATCGACGAGGTCTTCACCGCGAAGAACCTGTCCAGGTGCTTCGGCGTTCCCCTGGAGATCGAGCGGCACGAAAACCGCTGGCGGGCCTGGGCCCGTTAGGCCCGCGTTAGCGTTCGCCGCCGTCACCCACCGCCTTTTGTGCTTGACGCAGGGTGGGGTTACCTTGGGACTATCGGCTCCTTTGGGCGGAGATGATGGTGATGGGCGCCATAATCGCGATAGTCCTTCTCGTCCTGGTTATCGGTCTAGCCATATTCGCCGTGGTCCGGTCGGTCCGGATCGTGCCGCAGGCGCGCGCGGGCATCGTCGAACGCTTCGGCCGGTACCACAGGACGCTGCCCGCGGGCCTCAACGTGATGATGCCGTTCATCGACCGGCTGCGCCCGCTCACTGACCTGCGCGAGCAGGTGGTGAGCTTCCCCCCGCAGCCCGTCATCACCATGGATAACCTGGTCGTCAGCATCGACACGGTCATCTACTTCCAGGTCACCGACCCGAAGGCGGCGACGTACGAGATCGCCAACTACGTGGCCGCCGTCGAGCAGCTCACCGTCACGACGCTGCGCAACGTGGTCGGCGGCATGGACTTGGAGACGACCCTGACGTCGCGGGACAAGATCAACAGCGAGCTGCGCAAGGAGCTTGACGAGGCGACAGGCCGCTGGGGGCTGCGGGTCGGCCGGGTGGAGCTCAAGGCGATCGAGCCGCCCGCGTCCATCCAGGGCTCGATGGAGAAGCAGATGCGCGCCGACCGGGACAAGCGCGCCGCGATCCTGTCCGCCGAGGGCGCCAAGCAGTCGGCCATCCTGACCGCGGAGGGCGAGCGGCAGGCGGCGGTGCTGCGGGCGCGCGGCGAGGCCGAGGCCGCCGTGGTGCGCGCGGACGCGGACGCCACCGCCCAGGCCACCAGGGCCAGGGGCGAGGCGCAGGCGATCGCGACGGTGTTCCAGGCGATTCACGAGGGCAACCCCGACCAGCGGCTGCTCGCCTACAAGTACATGGAGATGCTCCCGGAGATCGCCCAGGGCGGCGCGAACAAGCTGTGGATCGTGCCGAGCGAGCTCGGCAAGGCGCTTGAGGGACTTGGCAGCCTCTTCGGCAACGCGAACGACTCGGCACCCGGCGCCGTGCGCGCCGCCGGCGACACGCCGGAAGCGCTGCCCGGCCCCGACGGCAACGGCAGCATCACCCGCCTGCCGCGCTGACTTCCGGCCTGGCGGGCCTGACCTGGATCAGGCCGGAGCCGGTGACCCGGGTCTCGAACGTCGGCTGCCTGGCGGTTGACGGCCCGCGCAGCACGGTGCCGTCGCTCAGCCTGAAGGTAGATCCGTGCCAGGGGCAGGTCACGCAGGCGACACCCCCGACGGTGGCCACCCGGCCCTGGTGGAGCGGCCCGCCGAGGTGGGCGCAGCGGTCGGTGAGCACGTGAACCGCCTCGCCGTCGCGCACCGCGAGCACGCTCAGGTCACCGAGCTGGCGGCGGACCGGCCGCCCCGCTGGCAGTTCCGCCAGCGGGCACAGGTCCTGCCAGCCGAGTGCGGTGAGGTGACGGATGGACTCCGCGTGGCTCACGCCCGCGCCGAGCCGAAGCGCGAGGTGGCCGCCAAGGTAGCCGCCCGCCACGGCGGCAACCAGTCCGCCGGCGGACAGCAGCCGGCCCTTGCGGTGCCGCCCGGCCGCCCGGGCAAGCAGCGAGCCGGCGAACAGCGCCGTCGCGCCCGCCTGCGAGATCGCGTGCACCAGCCCCACCCGCTGCTGGTGCCTGTGCAGCGCCGACCAGTCCGCGAGCCCGGTGGCCGCGGCGGGCACGGCGGCGGCGACCCCGGCCGCCACCAGCGTCGCCGAGGCGCGCTCGGCGCCTGGCCCGCCAAACCAGTCGAGCAGCACCGCGGAGGTCCAGCAGCCGAGAGGCAGCCGGACCAGGGCCGGATGAGCGGGCTGCCCGAACGGCACCCCGTGCAGCGCGTCCGTCCGCGGGCCCGGCGGCAAGGCACGGACCACGAGGTCGGAGAGCCTGCCGACCGGCCGGTCGAGTGCCTGCGCGCGCTCGACGCGCTCTGCCACCGTCACCGGCTTGGCGGAGCGCAGCGCAGCCCGCGCCCTCCGCAGCGCCTGGTCACCGGAGAATAGCCGCACAACCCAGACGTACCCCGACAGACCGGCGTGGTCACCCAGGCGCGCTGAAGGGCCTGCCGCAGCGTATCTTTAGCTTCCTGACACGGCTGCCGGCCACCGTTGTCCGCTACGGGTGAACCTGTGACGGACGGGGTATTCACTCCCGGGTCGTCTTTCTTACATAGATAAGCATGGTAAGAAGTCACCGGTACGTTTTGACGAGGAAAGGCGCGGATGGTGGCTATGGCCAAGCCTGCGGGAACGCTCGACGGAGGCGGCGGCCAGGGGGGCCGCCAGCTCGCCACGCAGCGCGCGAGTCAGGCCGATCCTTTCTGGTACACGGCGAAGACGAAGCTTCTCGGGCCGCCGCTCGTCAACGAGCAGCTCGGCGAGCAGCGGCTGTCTAAGCCGCTGGCGCTCGGCGTGCTGTCACCTGACGGCATCTCCTCGTCGGCGTACGGCACCGAGGAAATCCTCATCGCGCTGCTGCCGATCGCCGGGCTCGCGGCGTTCACGCTGATCCTGCCCCTGACGCTGGTCATCTTGCTGGTGATGACGCTCGTGGTGCTCTCCTACCGCGAGGTCGTCATGGTCTACATCAGGCCGGGTGGCTCGTACGTCGTGGCACGGGAAAACTTCGGCCCGCGCATCGCGCAGGTCTGCGCGGTGGCGCTGCTGATCGACTACGTGGTCACGGTCGCGGTCCAGATCGCGGCGGGCACCGCCGCCGTGGCGTCCGCGATCCCCGCCATCGGCCCGTACAAGCTGGAAATCTGCGTCGGCGTCGTGCTGCTGATGTGCTACGGCAACCTGCGCGGCATCAAGGAGGCGGGCAAGGCGTTCGCCGTGCCGACCTACCTGTTCTCCGGCGCTGTGATCCTGATGATCGTGGTCGGCCTGATCCGCGAGGTCATCGGCAACCTGCACGCCATCGACCCGAGCACGCTGCACGGCACCTACACGATCGGCTCTGGCACCGAGGGACTCATCACCGGCGTGATGATCTTCACGCTGCTGAAAGCATTCGCCAACGGCGGCGCGTCGCTGACCGGCATCGAGGCGGTCAGCGACGCGGTGGGCGCCTTCCACCCGCCGGAGGGCAGGAACGCCCGCAAGGTTCTCGTCGCCGAGGGCATCATCCTCGGCGTTCTGGTGGCGGGCATCGGCTGGCTCGCGCACATCACGCACGCCACCCCGCGCACGGCCGGGTACCCGACCGTGCTCGCCCAGGAAGCCCAGATCGTCTTCGGTAGCGGGCTCATCGGGCACGCGCTCTTCTATGTGGTGCAGCTCGCCACCATGCTCATCCTCTACACCGGCGGCAACACGAGCTTCAACGGCTTCCCGTTCCTGACCAGCTACGTGGCGGGCGACTCCTTCCTGCCCCGGTGGCTGCTCAAGCGCGGGCACCGGCTGGTGTTCTCCAACGCGATCATCCTGCTCGCGGTTACCTCGGTGGCGCTGCTGATCATCAAGGACGCGGACGTCAACAGCCTGGTGCCGCTTTATGCGATCGGCGTGTTCACCGCGTTCACGATGGCCGGCTTCGGCATGGCCAAGTACCACCACACGCGCCGCGAGCAGGGCTGGCGGTCACAAGTTCATCATCAACTTCTCGGCCGGCGCGCTGTCGCTGATCGTCGTCCTCATCTTCGCCGTGGTGAAGTTCACCGAGGGCGCCTGGGTCGTGCTCGTCCTGTTCGTGATCTTCGTCCCGGCGCTGATCAGGCTCAACCGGGAGTACCGGGCCGAGGCCGAGGTGCTTGACACGGTCACCGGCGAGCAGCCGCCGCCCGCGCCGCACTACACGCGGCGGGTGGTCTTCGTCTTCGTGGACAGCTTCGACCTGGCCACGCTCGCCGCGCTCCGCTACGCGAGGTCGCTGCGGCCAACGCAGATCCGCGCGGTGCACTTCGTCATCGACAGCGTGCGGGCGGAGAAGCTGCGAGACAAGTGGATGCGCGCCGACCGCGGCGTGGCGCTCGACTTCATCGACTGCCCGGACCGCCGGCTCATCAAGGCGGCGACTGACCTGGCGGAGCGCGAGATCGAGGATGCTGGCACGCACGTCACGGTGATCCTGCCGCGGCGCAGCTACTCGCAGCTGCTCGGCCGCCTCCTGCACGACCGCACGGCGGACAAGATCGCGGCCGCGGTCAGCCGCGTCCCGCGGTCGGCCGCCACGATCGTGCCCTACGACGTGCCCAGCCGGGTGGCGGTGCTGCAGGCCAGGCAGGCGGCCGCCAAGGCGGGCAGAGGCCATGCGCCGGCCGCCGCGGCCACCGTCACCGAGCCGGCCGCGCCGAAGAGAGCGGGCGCCGGACTCACGGCCACTGACCTGGCGGCGACCGCGAAGGAGCTGGCGCGCGAGTCCGACGTCGTGACGGCGCACAGCGTGCCAGGGCAGCCGGGCAACGGCAGCACGCCTGGTGTCGCGCGCGATCGGCACCGTCACCGGCGGGAAGGTCACGGTGGAGGGCAAGGTCCGGGTCATGGAGATCCGCCCGGTCGAGCGGAACTCGGTGCTCGCCGTCGAGATCAACGACTCCACCGGCAACCTCACCGCGATGTTCTACGGCCGGTCGAACATCCCGGGCCTGATCTGCGGCGGCCGCGTCAGGTTCACTGGCTCCGCCCGCATCCGCGGCGGCCAGCCGGTGATGATCAACCCCGCCTACGAGCTGGTCTCGCACGGCGAGGAGGCTTAGCGCGCTACTCACCCCGTGGCAGCAGTTCGTACGCCGGGTTGATCATGGCGGGGCCGCCTTCTCGCATGGACACCTTCCCGGCGAGCCGGACGCGCGTGCCCGGCTCGAAGCCGGGGATGCTCGACCTGCCGTAGAACTTGGCGGTGAGCGTCCCCGTCTCGTCCGCGATCGTGGCGTCGAACACGCAGCTGTTCTCGACGGGGTGGATCTCCACCGACCGGATCTTGCCCTCGACGGTCGCCTTCCGCGCGCCGTTCAGCTCGCTGATCGCGGAAATCCCCGCTCCGCGCGGGGGTGATCCCGCGCTTCCGTTCGGCGCCGCGCTACCCGCCGTCGCCGGCTGATGTTCTTCCTTCAGCAGAACGGATTCGGCTTTCTCTCCCTCCCCGCCCTGCACCCCATTGCCGCGCTGGCGTGCGCGCGCGCCTGCCTGCGTGCCGTCGCCGGCCTGCGCCGCGAGATGGGCGGCCTGCCTGGCGTGCAGCAGGTGGACCCTGCTCTCCACGTCGAACGGGATGATCGTGGCGGCGGCGTTAGGCACCTGGCTGACCACTTCGGCGATCTTGTCCGCGGTGCGGTCGTGCAGGATCCGGCCGAGCAGCGGCGCGTACCCGCGCCGTGGCAGCACCACGGTGACCTGGGTGCCCTTGTGCGCGGCCTCGCGGTTGACGAGTTCCATGGACGCGCGGGTGAGCCGGCGGTCCGGCGCGTCGATCATCTCAAGCGGTATGTCCTGCCCGAACCTGACCCACTTCTCGTGCACCATCTGCGCCCTGGCGCTGTCGATGATGAAGTGGACGGCGCGCAGCGTGGTGGGGCGCAGGCCGCGCGCGTACCTGATCGCGGCGAGGGTGGCGAGGTCCACGTCGTCCACGAAGATCAGCACCACGCGACGGCTGTAGTTCGGCTGCCTGGGCGGGATGCCTGCCGCGCGCCGGTCACCGATGTTCTCCAGGACCTCGGACTCCATCCGGTACTCCCGGTTAAGCCGGATGAGCAGGAAGACCATGACGGGGAAGATGATGACGATCAGCCAGGCGCCCTCGGTGAACTTCACGACTGCGAAGATGACGACCACGAGCGCGGTGTAGACGGCGGCGGTCCCGTTGATGATCCTTCTGCGTCGCCAGCCGCGTTCCTTCACCCGCTTGTGGTACCTGGCCATGCCGAAGCCGGCCATGGTGAACCCGGTGAACACGCCGATCGCGTAGAACGGGATCAGGTGGTTGACGTTGGCCCCCACGAGGATGAGCATGGCCAGCGAGATCACGGTCAGCACGATGATGCCGTTGGACAGCGCGAGCCGGTGACCGCGCTTGGTCAGCCAGCGCGGCAGGAACGAGTCACCGGCCACGAAGCTGGCGAGGAACGGGAAACCGCTGAAGCTGGTGTTGCCGCCGGTGAACAGGATGAGCGCGGTGGCAATCTGGACCACGAAATACATGAAGTGGCCGACGTTGCCGAAGACGACGTCCGCCTCCTGTGCGAGCACCGTCGGGTATCCGGCCTCGTAGGGTATCGCGTGGGTGACGTGCGATATCCAGGAGATTCCGGCGATCAGGAACGCGACGATTGACCCCTGGGTGACCAGGATCTGCCTGGCGTTCCTGCCCTCCGGCGGGCGGAGCGCGCTCACCGCGTTGGAGACCGCCTCGATGCCGGTCAGCGACGAGCCGCCGTTGGCGAAGGCCTTGGCCAGCACGTAGATCATGCCGATGGAGAGCAGTCCCTCGGCGCTGTGCCCGATGGGGTAGGTGGCGCCCGGGAATGAGTGCACGGGCGGCAGCCCGGTAGTTACCTCGCGGATCAGCCCGATGACGATCATCAGCCCGACCGACCCGGAGAACAGGTAAGTGGGCAGCGCGAACGAGCGCCCCGCCTCGCGGATGCCCCGGAGGTTGCCGTAGCACATGATCAGCACGGCGACCACCGAGATGACCGTCAGGATGTTCGAGCCGATGACCGGGATGTTGCCGAGCTGCGGGAACGCCGACACGATAGCGGCGCTGCCCGCCGCGACCTGCACGGCGACCGTGACCACGTAGTCGATGAGCAGGGCGACCGCGGCGACCTGCGCCACGCGCGGACCGAAGTTCTCCCTCGCGACGACATACGAGCCGCCCGCCCTGGTGTAGACGGAGACGACCTCGCGGTAGGAAAGCACGACGAGCGCGATGCCGGCGAGCACCACCAACGTCATCGGCAGGATCAGCGTGAACGCGGCCAGGCCGACCGCCGGGAGCAGTTCGATGAGGATCTCCTCGGTGCCGTACGCGGCCGAGGAAATTCCGTCGCAGGACAGCACGCCGAGCGCGAGCGGCCGCGACAGCCGCTGCTCGCTCATCTGCTCGTTGACGAGGGGCGGACCAAGCAGCTTTCGCTTAAGCGCGTAGCCGAGCGTCTCCGGGAGCTCACCGGTGTGTACAGCGTCGCCCGCGAGCTCGTCAGGTAGTTGATTAATCATCGCGTACTTAACGCTAGGTTGCCCCTCCTCTCGATCGCCGCAAGTGCCGCGTTAAGCCTGCTGAGCTGGGCGTTAAGGAATTGTCAAGATTGGCCACATTCGGGCGGGCAGGGATTGAAATGGCTTCCAGGATGACTGGAAGTAAGCACCCGCTGACATCGGCCGGGCACCGCGGGACGCGACCCTCGGCGTGGCATCGTGACGCATCGCGGCGGCCGCCCTGGCGGGGTGGCCTCCCCGCCCCGTACGTGCTGCCCGCGGGCTTCGCCGCCCTGCTCGCCATCGGGACCGTGGCGGCGGCGCTTGGCGGCCGGCTCGGCGCGACCGGCGTGCTGATCGCCTGCGCGGTGGTGGTCGGCGCGCTCGCCGCGGTGGCCGAGCCGACGGCGGCGATACCCCTCGGCGTCATCGGCTGGCTGACCGCCGTCGGGTTTTCCCGGCCGCCCTATGCCGACCTGCGGCTGACCGGAAGCGTCGCGGGACGGGCGGCGATCACGCTGGCGGTGGTGGCGGTCGGCGCGGCAGTCGTCGGCGCGGCGTTCCGCTGGCACGCGGCGTTCCGCTCGCGCGCGGCAGGAGTCACACTAGAGAGCGTGGACCGGCACGAGCACAGCGGGCTCTCCCCGCGCAGGCAGGTGGCCGGCGCGGTTCTCGCCGTCGTCGGGCTGCCGTCGCTTACCGCGCTGCTCAATGCCCTGCAGCCGCACCTCAACCTCTCCGACGACCTGCTGATCTACCTGGTCGCGGTCGTCGCGGTCACGGTGGTCGGCGGCTTCTGGCCCGCCGTGGTCGCCGCGGTCGGCGCCTGCCTGCTGCTGAACTGGTTCTTCACCGCGCCGGTGCACACGTTCACGATCGCGGAGCCGCGCAACCTGCTCGCGCTCGTGCTGTTCGTCACCGTCGCGGTCGCGGTCAGCAGCGTGGTCCACCTGGCCGCGCGGCGCGAGTCGGACGCGGCCCGCAGCTCCAAGGAGACCGAGTCGCTCCTCGGCCTCGCCCAGACCGTGCTCGGCGGCGCGGACACGCCTGGCGACGTGCTTGACCACCTGACGGCAAGCCACGGCGGCCATGCCGAGCTGCTTGAGCGCGTGGGCGGCCGCTGGATCAAGGTCGCGTCAAGCGGCGAGCCTGATCCCACGATCAGCGCGTTGCGCTTCGAGGTCAGGCCCGACCTGGCCCTCGAGGTCAGCGGTCAGGCGGCGAGCGCGACGACCTCGCTGCTCGCCGGCTACACCGCGCAGGCCGTCGCTGCCCTCGACCGGGCCAGGCTGCGCACCCAGGCGGCTCAGGCCGAGGCGCTCGCGGAAGGCGACCGGATGCGGACCGCGCTGCTGCGCGCGGTAAGCCACGACCTGCGCACCCCGCTAGCGTCGATCAAGGCGAGCGTGTCCAGCCTGCGGCAGACCGACGTGCACTGGTCGGCAGAGGACGAGGCCGAACTGCTCGCCAACATCGAGCAGAATGCCGACCGGCTCGACGCGCTTGTCGGCAACCTGCTCGACATGGGGCGCCTGCAAGCGGGGTCGCTCGAGCCCTTCCTGCGCGCGACCGCGGTGGACGAGGTGGCCCCGGTCGCGCTGCGCGGCCTGGATGACGCGGATCTCCTGCTGATCGTCGTCCCCGATGACCTGCCGCTCGTCCGGGCCGACCCGGGGCTGCTCGAGCGGGTGCTCGCCAACTTGTTCTCCAACGCGCTGCGGCACTCACCGTCCGATCTGCGGCCGATGCTCCGCGCCAAGGAGGAAGGCGACCGGGTGGTGCTCGACGTGGTGGACCACGGCAGCGGTGTCCCTGCCGGGCTCAAGGAGCGGATCTTCGAGCCGTTCGCGCGCCTCGACGAGCGGTCTCCCGGCGTCGGGCTCGGGCTTGCCGTCGCCAAGGGGTTCGCCGAGGCGATGGGCGGCACGATTGTCGCGGTCGACACCCCCGGTGGCGGTCTCACCGTCAGGGTGACGCTGCCCGCCCTGGTCAGCGGCGTCCGCGCCACGCTTGGCGCCGACCAGTGACCCGCGTCCTCGTCATCGACGACGAGCCGTCGATCCTCCGCGCGCTGCGGATCAACCTGACCGCGCGCAACTACGAGGTGTCGACCGCGAGCGACGGCACCTCGGGCCTCGCGGCAGTTTCCCGCGAGCGGCCCGACGCGGTCATCCTCGACCTTGGCCTGCCCGACATGGACGGCACCGAAGTCATTCACGGGGTCCGCGGCTGGTCCACGACGCCGATCATCGTCTTGTCGGTGTGGGGGGCGGAGCACCAGAAGGTCGCCGCGCTCGACGCCGGGGCCGACGACTACGTCACGAAGCCGTTCGGCATGGACGAGCTCCTCGCCAGGCTCCGCGCGGCGGTCCGCCGGGCTTCCCCGGCACCGGACGAACCCGTCGTCACAACGGAGGACTTCACGGTCGACCTGGCCGCGAAGCGGGTCATCAGGGACGGGGCGGACGTCAGGCTCACGCCGACCGAGTGGCAGCTCCTCGAGATCCTGGTACGCAACCGGGGCAGGCTGGTCACCCAGAAGCAGCTACTTCAGGACGTGTGGGGCCCGGCCTACGGCTCCGAGTCCAACTACCTGCGCGTCTACGTCGCCCAACTGCGCCGCAAGCTGGAACAGGAGCCGTCCCGCCCCCGTTACCTCCTCACCGAACCAGGCATGGGCTACCGCTTCCAGGCCTAGCCCGCGCACGGGCCCGCGGCGTGATCGCGAGGATTTTCATGATCCGGGCCCCGGTGCTGACGTGTCTCCTGGCTCGCTGGTTAAGAAGACACTAGGACTGGTCGGCGTGCTTGTCGTGCGGTCGCTTATGCGGCTTGGATGAGACTGTGCCAGACACAGGGACCACTGGTCAGACTCGGCGGCTGTCTGACCTGCTCGGGCGGCCGGTCGTCGGCAACGCGGGCGAGCCGCTCGGCCGGCTCGCCGACGTGATAGTCCGGCTGCGTGGCTCCGATTACCCGGTCGTCACGGGCATTGTCGTGACGCTGGCAGGCAAACGAGAGGTGTTTGTCCCGATCGGGGACGTCGGCCCGTTCGACGGAGAGGTGCTGAACCTCGCGACCGCCAAGCTGGACCTGCGCCACTTCGAGCGGCGCGAGGGGGAGGTGCTGCTCAGGGCGGACGTGCTTGGCCACCGGATGATCGACGTGGCGAACGCGCGCCTGGTCCGCGCCTGGGACCTGCGGCTGCACGAGGACGGCAGTGAATGGGTCCTGTCGGGAGTGGACACGCGGCACCGGTCGCGTCGGCTCCTCGGCCTCCTGGCCCCCCGGACCGGCCCGGTCGAGGCACCGGACGACACTGCCGGTGGATCCGGTTTCCGCGACTGGCACGACTTCGAGTCGCTGATCGGGCACGCGGGCAGCGAACTGCACCGTGGCTCTTTTGCGCGGTTGCGCAGGCTTAAGCCGGCGCAGATCGCCGACCTCCTTGAGGAGGCGTCGAAGAAAGAGGAGACCGAGATTCTTGGCCGGGTGCACGCCGACCCGGAACTTGAGGCCGACGTATTCGAGGAGCTCGACGAGGATCGCGCGACCCGGTTGCTCGGCGCGCGTACCGACGCGGAGATCGCTGGAGTGCTCGCCAGGATGCGGGCCGATGACGCTGCCGACGCCGTAGCCGACCTGCCGCAGTCGCGCCGCCAGCCGGTGCTCGACCTGCTGCCGCCCGCACAGCGGACCAAGGTGTTGACGCTGCTCGGCTTCAATAGGACGAGCGCCGGAGGCCTGATGGGCGTTGACTTCGTCGCGGTAGCAACGATGTCAACGGTCGCCGACGCCCTGACCGCCATCCGTGACTCGGCTGCCCTCCAGCCTGAGGCGCTGACAAGCGTGCATGCCGTCGACTCCGATGCCGGCCTGCGTGGTGTTGCCCGCCTGGTCACGCTGGTGCAGTCGGATCCGGCGGTCGCGCTGATCGACGTGTGCGACACGGACCCGGTCCGCGTCGGCCCGGACACCGACGTCATGGACGTGGCCGTGCTGATGAGCGACTACAACCTCGTTACCATTCCGGTGGTCGATGACGAGCGCCATCTCCTGGGCGTTATCACCGTCGATGACATCCTTGAGGTCACTCTCCCCGACGACTGGCGAAGACGGGAGGCCGCCGAACCGCCCGACGCGCGCCACGGGGACGCGGAGTGACTCCTCGGGGCGAGCCGGTGGGCCCGCGTCATCCCCCCAAGCCGGAGTCGGGGGCGGCGAGGCAGAAACCGGCGACGCCGCAGTTGGCCAAGCCAGCCTCCGCGGTGCTCGACGAGGCGCACCTCGGCGACATCGAGGGGGCGTTCGGCCGGATCAAGCTGGACGGAGAGCGGCGCACCGGCATGCGCCGCCGGCTGGTGACCTTCCTCGCGATCATCGGTCCTGGGATCATCGTGATGGTCGGCGACAACGACGCGGGCGGCGTCTCCACCTACGCCCAGGCCGGCCAGGACTACGGGTACAGCCTGCTCTGGACGCTGCTGCTGCTCATCCCCGTGCTGATCGTTAACCAGGAGATGGTAGTCAGGCTCGGGGCGGTCACCGGCGTCGGCCACGCCCGGCTGATCAATGAGCGGTTTGGCCGGTTCTGGGGCTGGTTCAGCGTCGGTGACCTGTTCATCCTGAACTTCCTGACGATCGTCACCGAGTTCATCGGTGTCTCGCTCGCGCTGCGCTACTTCGGCGTGAGCCCGTACATCTCGGTCCCGATAACAGCGGTGGTGCTCGTCGGGATCACCGCGAGCGGCAGCTTCCGCCGCTGGGAACAGGCCATGTTCGCGTTCATCGCGGTGAGCCTGGTGCTCGTGCCGCTCGCGCTGCTGTCGGACCCGCACTACGGTGCCATCGCTTACCACTTCGTCGTGCCTGGCGTGCAAGGCGGGGTCACTTCGGACGCGGTCCTGCTGATCATCGCGATCGTTGGCACCACCGTCGCCCCGTGGCAGTTGTTCTTTCAGCAGTCGAACGTCATCGACAAGCGGATCACGCCCAGGTTCATCCCGTACGAGCGGGCCGACACTACCCTTGGCGCGTTCGTCGTCGTAGGCGGAGCGACGGCCATCCTCGTCGCCGCCGTGTACGCGGCGCGCATTCCCGGGGTTGCCGGGCACTTCACTGACGCGCTCGGCGTGGCGGACGCGCTGAAGCAGCACGGCCAGGTCTACGGCGCGATATTCGCCGTCGTGCT
This sequence comes from uncultured Actinomycetota bacterium, assembly GCA_963759545.1. Lineage (GTDB taxonomy): Bacteria > Actinomycetota > Actinomycetes > Streptosporangiales > Streptosporangiaceae > Trebonia. Next base: position 86,784 of record CAVXAB010000007.1, on the reverse strand, counting down.
GCTCGACGCCAGCATCATCGGCGCGGCGGCGGTCACGTTGTCCACTAGCTACGCGTTCGGCGACGTGTTCGGCATCAAGCACTCGCTGCACCGCTCGTTCAAGGACGCCAAGCCCTTCTACGCCAGCTACAGCGCGATGATCGCGGTGGCCGCCGGGATCACGCTCATCCCAGGCGCGCCGCTCGGCCTGCTCACCACGTCGGTGCAGGCGCTCGCCGGGATCCTGCTGCCAAGCGCGTCCTGCTTCCTGCTGCTGCTGTGCAACGACCGCGAGGTGCTCGGCCCCTGGATCAACCCCCGGTGGCTGAACTTCCTGGCCGCGTTCATCGTCGGGGTGCTTGTCGACCTGTCCGGAACACTGGTTTTTACGACGCTGTTCTCTGGTCTGAACGCGCTGCAGACCGCGGGCTGGCTCGGGCTCGCGTTGGTTGCGGCCGCGCTTGTCTACCTCGGCTGGCTACAGGTCACCAGGTCGCGCCGGCCGCCCAGGCAGCCGCACCCGAGGCTGGGGATGTCGGAGGCCGAACGCTACAACTGGCGGATGCCGCCCCTTGCCCTGCTCAAGCCGGTGGAGTGGTCGTCAGGGACCAAGCTCGCCATGAGCCTGCTGCGCGGCTACCTCGTGGTGTCGGTAATCCTGCTGATCGTCAAGGCCATCGAGGTCGGCAGCGGCGTCGGCGGCTAAGCCCACAGAAGAGCCGCAAGACGAATCGGCTCCGGCGGCTCTGCTCAGCTCAGGCCACCACGTCAGGGACGCGAAGAATTGAGGCCGATAATATACAGGAATTTCGTCACTTATGGTTAAATGCCAGCTATGGGAGTCTTCGCCAGGAGATTGCTAGGGCAGCTAATCGCTGCGGCGGCAGTCATCATAATGTCGATCGCGGGAACGGCCGTTGCCATGGCTTCACCTGCGAGCGCCGGGAAAGCGGGCGGAGAGCTCGCCTATACCAGCATTAGTTTCGCCCAGAATCATGTGGACGCCTCCGGCGGACATGCCGCCGTCACTTTGACCTGGCGGCTCACAGACTCGAACCCTAACGCCACCTTCGTGGCAGGTGAGGTCGATATCCGGATGGCGGGCGACTCCGCTGGAACATTCATCGGCCGGACGTATCAGATCCAGTACGACCTCAACGGTTCGCTCGATGGCACCGTGACCGCCACGGGCACGGCGCAAGACTCCAGCTACTCGTACGCCTTCCCGGTCCCGCAGTACGCCAACGCGAACAAGGCCCAGTGGGTGGTCACCAAGGCGACCGCGCTGGACGACCAGGGCGAGACGCTCAGCCTGTCCGGAGCAGCGCTCGATTCATACTCGGCCGCGCTGAACGCCAAAGAGCTGGTCGACACCACGCCACCCACGTATCAGGGCCTGGCCATCACGCCGGTTAACGGAGGCTCGCGCCCGTATGTGTATGACAACGGCGTAGCCGGCTCCATGGGCTACTCGCTGATGCCGCAGGACCAGCAGTCCGGTTTCTGGAAGGGGACGATCCGGCTGAAAGGCCCGGGCGGTCAGACCCTGCACGGCACGTTCGCCTTCACCTCGTCGCAGAATCAAGGCGAAAGCTGCGGCAACCTCAGCGGAGGCGACGACTTCGACACCTCCTGCGGCGTCGAGGTGACGATTCCGGCGGGCACCGCCGCAGGCACATGGGTCGTTTCGGCGATCACGCTGGTCAACAACGCGGGCATCAGCAAGACCTACGGAAACCTGAACGCGGTTCCCATCGTCGTCACCGGCGACACCGGCCTGAGCGCGACCGGGTTCACGGCGAGCCCTAACCCGGTGAACAACTGGGTCAACTTCCTCAATCCGGTTCAGATCACAATGACGGTCGCCGGGGCTCAGCAGGGCATCTCAGCGATCTACGTCGACGCGGCCAACGCCGCACCGTGCCAGCAGTTCACCACCACGCCGACCATCAACCCGGACGGCACCGTGTCGGTGCCAATCGACGACTTCCGCGGGACCGCGGTCTGCCAGATCGCCGGCATTGCCATTGTTGACGGTGCAGGAAACGTGGCGCTGTACGGCTCCGAATACGGCGCACCCGATCCCGGTGTGACGATCACACGGGTGCCGGACACCACTGCGCCGACGGCCACGTCCGCCTCCCTCACGCCGACCTCGCTCCCAGCGAGCCAGACATTCGATAACCCATTCACGCTGACGCTTCAAGTCGTCGCGCCGATAGCGCCGGTGGACCAAATGTCGATTTTCGTCTATGACTCGTCAGGCAACCAGGTGTTCCAGCAGGGGGGCGGCGTGTCCTCCACCCTCACCGGCCAGCTCCAGACCTCCTTCAACCTTTCCGAGTTCTTGTCGCCGGGGACTTATACGGTCGGTTTCACGCTCACCGATGGCGGAGGTCTGAGTACTTCCTACGGCATACCGGGTGGCCAGCCAATGCCGGGCGGCCCATTGCAATTCACCGTCACACCATAGGAACCGCGAGCACGCAGACAGGAATTCGTAGTTTCGGCCAACAGCCATCCTCGGGTCCGCTAGTCGAAGAATGGGTCGCTGCCTGGCGGGCGATCGCCGCTGAGCAGAAACAACGATCGCCGCTGAGCAGAAACAAGAAGAGGCGCGGCGCCGCCGATTACTTCCTGGATCCAGGTTGGGGCGGATTACTACTTGACGGCGGAGAGGGAACCGGGGGCCGGGTCGGCCGGGAGGGGCTCGGTCTGGTCGGCACCGTGGATCCGGAGGTGATGCGGGGGGGCTGTACCACCATGACGTCGCCGGCGGCCACGATCACCAGCGGATACAGCCGGGTATCTGCTGGTCAGCGAGCCAATGACGCCCGCCGTGTGGACTAGGACTGAGACTAGACACCAAAGACTTACCAAGACCGCGTACCGGCAACCGGAACATGATGCCTGGTCAGCGTGGCGGAGGATGCGAGATTCGAACTCGCGAGGCGTTGCCACCAACACGCTTTCCAAGCGTGCGCCCTAGGCCACTAGGCGAATCCTCCGTCCGGTAGCTTACCGGATCTACCCGGAACTTCTAACACGGAAGTCAGGGTCGCCGTGGCCTGCGAGTGCCGGCGCCGAAGGTGGGCCAACGGGCGCGAGCGGTCCTTCCGGTGACTAGACTTAGCAACCGACCCCCCGTGCGGCGTTTACCTCGCCAACCCCCCCAGGGCCGGAAGGCAGCAAGGGTACGCGGGCTCTGACGGGTGCGCGGGGGGTCCTCCACTCGGTCAACGCTGTTTGGTGAGCTTCGCTCACCTTCCCGCTGCTCGCGGAAGATATCTCCCGGGGAGACGACCCCCCGATGTGAGGCGCGGAGCGCCTCACGAAGGGCGTGGGTCGGCCTACGACGCCCGCCGGGCGGGCTCGGCCTCCGGCCGCGACGGCGAGGCTCGGCGTGGACCTGCGGGGGTGGGTTTGGTCTGCGAGGATGAGGTCATGGTGGCAGACTCCGAAGCGACGGGTGGCACCGAGGGTGCGGCCCCCAGGCAGTCCCTGGCCCTTTACCGCAAGTACCGGCCCGCCACCTTCGCGGAAGTCCGCGGCCAGGAGCACGTCACCGAGCCGCTCCGCCAGGCGCTGCGCAGCGGCAGGATCAATCACGCCTATCTCTTCAGCGGCCCGCGCGGCTGCGGCAAGACGTCAAGCGCGCGCATCCTCGCGAGGTCACTGAACTGCGTCAACGGCCCTACGCCTGACCCGTGCGGCGTATGCGACTCCTGTGTCGCGCTCGCACCTTCTGGTCCTGGCAGCATCGACGTGATCGAGATCGACGCCGCGAGCCACGGCGGCGTGGACGACGCCCGCGACCTGCGCGAGCGTGCCTTCTACTCGCCCGTCGCCGGCCGGTACAAGATCTACATCATCGACGAGGCGCACATGGTGACGCAGCAGGGCTTCAACGCCCTGCTCAAGCTGGTCGAGGAACCGCCGCCGCACCTGAAGTTCATCTTCGCGACCACCGAGCCGGACAAGGTCATCGCGACGATCAGGTCAAGGACGCACCATTACCCGTTCCGGCTCATGCCGCCGTCGGTGATGCGCGAGCTTACCGAGGAGATACTCAACGCTGAGCAGGTGGCGTTCGACCCGGCCGTGCTGCCGCTTGTCGTGCGGGCGGGCGGCGGCTCCGCGCGGGACACGCTGTCCATCCTCGACCAGCTGCTGGCCGGCTCCGATGAGGAGGGGATCAAGTACGACCGCGCGGTCGCGCTGCTCGGCTATACCGACGCGAGCCTGCTCGACGAGATGGTGGACGCGTTCGCGGCGCGGGACGGCGCGGCGGTCTTCCGCGCGGTGAACCGGGTCATCGAGGGCGGGCACGAGCCGCGCCGCTTCGCCACCGACATGCTTGACCGGTTTCGCGACCTGATCGTCCTCGCCTCGGTACCAGACGCGATCAGCACCGGGCTGCTCGACGTCCCGCCCGACCGCGCAGAGGCGCTCAGGGGCCAGGCCGAGCGGTACGGCCTCGCGTCGCTCACCCGCGCCGCCGACCTCGTCGCCACCGGCCTCGACCAGATGCGCGGTGCCACGTCGCCGCGGCTGCTGCTCGAGCTGATGTGCGCGCAGGTGCTGCTCCCCGCCGCCGCGACCGACGAGCGGTCGCTCCTCGCCCGGCTGGAGATGCTAGAGGCAGGCGCGGCCGCGGTCGCCCCCAGCGTTCCCGTCGCCCCCGGCACAGGTAACGCTCATCCCGAACGAGAGCGGCTTACTCACCAGCCCCAGCCGTCTGCCGAGGGCGGCGCGGCGTCGGCCGATGCTGAGCCTGTCCGGCCCGCTCCGACGGCACAGCAGCCAGGCCCTGCACACCCGGCCAGGCCAGCGGGGGAGACGCCGGCACCGCCGCCTGCCGCCCCGCAGGCGGCGCAGCAGCCGGGCGAGTCCGGTCGGCCCGCGGCCGCTCAGCGTCCTGCGCCGGTACAGCCGCCGGGGTCCGGCGGCTCCGCGCCGCAGCGTCCTGCGCCGGTACAGCCGCCGGCGTCCGGCGGCCCCGCGCCGCAGCGTCCTGCGCCTGCCTTTACGCATGCGCCCGGCGCCCCGGGGGCCGCGGCGGCGGCACCGGCCCCCTCGCGTGGTGGCGACGTCACCCTGGACGCCCTCAGGCAGGCGTGGCCCAACGTCGTCGAGGCCATCAAGGCCAAGGGCCGGGTCGCCGCGATCGTCATCGGCAACGCCAGCGTGGCCTCCTTCGACGAAGGCGTACTGACCCTCCGCTTCCCCCGCCAGGGCGACGTGAAGGGGTTCCAGGGCAGCAAGTACGAGGACCTGCTGAAGCAGGCGATCAACGCGATGTTCGGCGTCAACGTCGTGATCCGCGCCGTCACCGGGGGCGGTGACGCGCCGTCGCCTGGCCGCCGCCAGGGACCTGGCCCAGGCCCGGCCCCCGCCGCGCCGCCGGCGCAGTCGCCGTCCGGTCAGCCGTCATCGTCGTCCCACGGTCAGCCGCCGGCCGACCCGCCGCCTCCGGATTACCCGCCGCAGAACGGGCAGGCGAATCACTCGGGACCTGGCGCCGCCGCCGTCACGGGCGGCCACGCGGGAGGCTCAGCGGCTAACGGAGGTGGCGGAGGCACGAACTCGTTCGGGAGTCCCGTCATGAGCGGCGGCGGTGACCCGCCACCGCTCCCGCCGCCCCCGCCACCCGATGACGAGGATTTTGACCAGGACGACGAGGACATGTCGTCCTCGACGACGGTGAACGACCTCACCGGCATGGCCCTGGTGCAGCGGGAACTTGGCGCCCAGATCATCGCCGAGTACGACGACTGACCACGCCTTCGCGCGGTCGGCGACCCAGTGCCGGTGACTTGGGTGAAATGTGATGCTTTGCCCCGTAGATCGCGCGTGCCGCAGCCGTGATCGCCGAAAGTTTGCGAGGGTGGCTAAACCGTCGGTGGGCGCAAGTAGGCTTCGAGTTATGGGACCTGGCGGCTTTGACATGCAGCAGATCTTCGCGGCCGCTCAGCAGGCGCTGAGCGCACAGCAGGAACTCGCGAACAGCGAGCTAACCGGGACGGCCGGAGGCGGTGCCGTCCGGGCGGTGGTCAACGGCGTTGGCCAACTGCTCGACGTCACGATCGACCCGAGCGTGATCGACCCCGCGGACCCGGCGGAGACCGCCGCGACCATCGCGGACCTCGTGCTCGCCGCGGTACGCGACGCTTGGGACTCCGCCGTCGACCTGCAGCAGCGACAGCTTGGCGCGCTCGGCGGCGGGCTTGGCGGCGGGTTCGGTGGTCCCCCCGCCGGATTCGACCTGTCCAGCCTCGGCCTGCCCAGCCTCGGCGGTCAGCCGGGCCTTGAGTACGGCGAAGACGAGGACGACGAGGACGAGGACGGCGAAGACGACGAGGACTTCGACGACGAAGAAGACGTAGAAGAAGATCGCAAGGACTGACACCGCAAGAACCACTTTCTTTTTGCCTGGCCGCGCAGTCCTAGTGCCTCGGAGACATCAAAAAGAAAGAAGTTCTTATGTACGAAGGCGTCATCCAGCACCTCATCGATGAGCTCGGCCGGCTGCCAGGCGTCGGGCCAAAGGGTGCGCAGCGGATCGCGTTCCATCTGCTCGCCGCCGACCCTGATGACGTCAGGCGGCTCGCCTCCGCGCTCATCGAGGTCACCGAGCGCGTGCGGTTCTGCAAGACCTGCGGGAATGTCGCCGAGGACGAGGAGTGCAGGATCTGCCGCGACACGCGACGGGACCCCACGGTCATCTGCGTCGTCGAGGAGCCGAAGGACGTCGCCGCGGTCGAGAAGATCCGTGAGTTCCGCGGCAGGTACCACGTACTTGGCGGCGCGATCAGCCCGATCGACGGGATCGGCCCTGACGACCTGCGGGTCAAGGAGTTGATGACCCGGCTGGCGGACGGCGAGGTGACGGAGTTGATCCTCGCGACCGACCCGAACCTGGAGGGGGAGGCGACCGCGACCTTCATCGCCAGGCTCGTCAAGCCGATGGGCGTGCGGGTGACCCGGCCAGCCAGCGGGCTGCCGGTCGGCGGCGACCTTGAGTACGCGGACGAGGTGACGCTCGGCCGCGCCTTCGAGGGCAGGCGGCTGCTCGACGTGTAGCGCGCGGCAGTTTTCTCCCGGGGGACGACCCCCGTACCCCCCGATGTCCGCGCTGCCGTGCCTGATCGCAAGAACCGCGATCGTATCAGCCTCGCCCCGCGCGGACAGGCCCCGGTGATTTTCCTGGTAGATGAGGTGTGCGCCGGAAAAACCGGGCCCTTGGCCTTGACGAAAAGTCGATTGGGCGAGGCGCCGAGGCCCGGCTAAACTCGACCGCGGTCCGCCAACAGATACTGGGAGGAGCGGCGCGTCCAGATGGCCCTTGTCGTGCAGAAATACGGTGGTTCTTCGGTAGCCGACGCGGAGGGCATCAAGCGCGTAGCCAAGCGCATCGTCGCCACGAAACAGGGCGGCAACCAGGTCGTGGTGGTCGTGTCCGCGATGGGCGACACCACGGATGAGCTGATGGACCTGGCCAACGGGGTGAGCCCGGCACCGCCGGGCCGCGAGCTTGACATGCTGCTGACGTCCGGTGAGCGCATCTCGATGGCGCTGCTCGCCATGGCGATCGCGACCCTGGGCATGGAGGCGCGCTCCTTCACGGGATCGCAGGCCGGCGTCATCACCGATGACGTGCACGGCCGGGCGAGGATCATCGATGTCACGCCTGGCCGTATCTCCTCCGCCATCGCGGAGGGGGCGATCCCGATCGTGGCCGGATTCCAGGGTGTCTCGCAGAACACCAAGGACATCACCACGCTTGGCCGGGGCGGCTCTGACACCACGGCCGTGGCACTCGCGGCCGCGCTGAACGCGGACGTCTGCGAGATCTACACCGATGTGGACGGGGTGTTCACAGAGGACCCGCGGCTGGTACGCGGCGCCCGCCGGATACCGCGGATCACGTACGAGGAGATGCTCGAGATGGCCGCGTGCGGCGCGAAGGTGCTGATACCCCGGTGCGTCGAGTACGCGCGGCGGTACAACCTGCCGATCCACGTGCGGTCCTCATTCAGCGACAAGATAGGTACCTGGGTCAGCGGTCACGCTGGCGATGAGTCGGAGGAAGCCGGTATGGAGCAGGCCATTATCTCTGGGGTGGCACACGACCGGAGCGAGGGCAAGATCACCGTGGTCGGCGTGCCCGACAAGGTGGGTGCCGCCGCCGGGATCTTCGGGATCGTCGCGGAGGCCGGCGTCAACATCGACATGATCGTGCAGAACGTGTCGGCGATCGCCACGGGCCGCACGGACATCTCGTTCACGCTGCCTGGCGCGGACGGGCAGAAGACGCTGGAGACCCTGCGCGCCGCCCAGGAGAAGGTCGGCTTTCAGGAACTGCTCTACGACGACAGGATCGGCAAGATCTCGCTGATCGGCGCCGGGATGCGCTCGCACCCTGGGGTCAGCGCGAAGTTCTTCGCGGCGCTCGCCGGGGCCGGCGTGAACATCCAGATGATCACCACGTCGGAGATCAGGATCTCGGTCGTGGTCAGCCAGAGCGATGTCGACAACGCGGTGAACGCGACGCACCGGGCGTTCGACCTGGAGGCCGATGAGGTCGAGGCCGTCGTGTACGGGGGGACCGGGCGATGAGTGCTCACTCTGCTTCTGACGGCGCCGGGCGCCGGCCAACCCTGGCCGTCGTCGGCGCGACGGGCGCGGTCGGCACCGTCATGCTCGACCTGCTCTCCACCAGGGAGGATGTCTGGGGCGAGATCAGGCTGATCGCTTCGCCCCGCTCCGCGGGACGGCGGCTGACCGTCCGCGGTGTGGAGGTCGAGGTCGTCGCGCTGTCCGAGGAGGCCTTCGAGGGCGTCGACGTCGCCATGTTTGACGTGCCTGACGAGGTGTCCGCGGCGTGGGTGCCGGTCGCCGCGGCGCGCGGCGCGGTCTGCGTGGACAATTCGGGCGCCTTCCGTATGGACCCGGCGGTGCCGCTCGTGGTGCCCGAGGTCAACCCGGACGACGCACTGCGGCGGCCAAAGGGAGTCATCGCCAACCCGAACTGCACCACGCTCTCGCTGATCGTCGCCGTGGGCGCGCTGCACCGTGCCTTCGGGCTTGAAGAACTGGTGGTCGCGTCGTACCAGGCGGCCTCTGGGGCGGGGCAGGCGGGCATCGACACGCTCTACGCCCAGGTCGAGAAGGTCTCCGGCGGCAAGCTCGGCCAGCGGGCGGGCGACGTACGGGCCGCGGTCGGCGACCTCGGCCCGTTCCCCGCGCCGCTGGCGCTCAACGTCGTGCCGTGGGCCGGCTCGCTGAAGGAGGCGGGCTGGTCGTCAGAGGAGCTTAAGATTCGTAACGAATCGCGGAAGATCCTCGGCCTGCCGTCGCTGCGCGTCAACGCCACCTGCGTCCGTGTCCCCGTGATCACCACCCACTCGGTCGCCGTGCACGCGCGGTTCTCCCAGCCGGTGAGCAGGGAGGATGCCTGGGAGACGCTGCGGACCGCGCCAGGCGTGGTGCTGAACGACGACCCGGAGCGCGGCGAGTACCCGACCCCGGCCGACGTCGTGGGTACCGACCCGACCTGGGTGGGCCGGGTCCGCGAGTCGCTCGATGACCCGCACGGCATCGAGTTCTTCGTCTGCGGTGACAACCTGCGCAAGGGCGCGGCGCTCAACACCGCGCAGATCGCGGAGCTTATCGCGGCCGAGTACGCCTAAGGCAAAGGGGAACCCCCACCCCTCTATTGCCGTCGCACGACGGGCCCGATACAATGCCTTCCTTTTGTCATCGGGTCCGCCCTGCGGTGGTTGTTTATGCTTAGTGACCGTCAGTGGCCAGGAAGTGTATGCAGCTATGTAGTCGTCTGGTGACGGAAGTCCGATTTTGACCGTCATAACTAGTTAACAATTGTTATATATATCGTTTCGTGTCCCAACGGTTATGCACGCTGATACAGTCCATTCAGCCGAGTGACGCATTTCCGGCGCGGTGGCGGGCGCGCGGTGGAGTGACGCGCTGCAGGCATTCTGTACTCACCGTCCAGGAGGTATCTCGTGGCCTCGACTCGCAGCCGTCCCCGCGGCCGTGAGCACGCTCGTCCATCTGCTGGTGGGGTGGCGGCCGAGCACGCGACGAAGATCTACACCGTCGCTACCATCGGCATTGTCGTGATCGTCGCTTTCCTGGCGTTGACCAGCGTCGGGCACGTCATAGACGCTGCTACGCAGCACTTCATGCTGTACTACGCCGGTGTCTTCGCACTGATCACCCTGTGCGCGTCTGTCGGGCTTGGGCTGGTCGCGACTGACCGGATGTTCATGAGCCCCGGGCACAGAGTGCTCGTCCAGTCCATGCACAGGGCGGCGTCGTTCGGTGCCGTGGCCTTCCTGATCATCCACATCAGCACCGAGATCCTCGCGCAGCGCGTCCACGTGCTTGACGCGGTGATTCCGTTCCTGTCACCGTTCCGCACCTTCTACATCGGCCTTGGCACGATCGCCTCGGATCTCATCATCCTGCTCCTTATAACGGGTATCCTGCGGGGTCGGTTCAACGCGAGCGGAAAAGCCTGGCGCTGGCGGGCGATTCACTACACGTCCTACCTAGCCTTCGTCTTCGGCGTGTGGCACGGCCTGCTCGGCGGCCGCCCGGGCAAGCCCTACGTGGACTGGAGTTACGGGTTCGTCGTCGCGTTCGTCTTGCTCGGGCTCGCGGTGCGGGTGCTGAGCAACTCGCTCAAGCCGAAGGAGAACCTGAGCGCCCCGCCGGTCGACATGGCCGCCAACTCGGCATCCGCGCCGCTGCGGGCCGCCGCCATGCTCGCCCAGTACGGTGGCTCGCGCGTCGGCAGGACCTCAATCCTCGGTGCGAGCACGGGATCGCAGCCGGTGCTCTCCGCTCCGGTGAGCGCGCAGGTGCTGACCGCGCTGCCCGCCGGCGGTGCTGCGACCGACCCGGGGCAGCCGTACTACGAGCCCGGCTATGAAGGGCCGCCACGGTACCTGGGCGCGCCGCGGTCCACGGGAACCGGCCCCATGCCGCGGGCTGCCACCGGACCTATGCCCAGGGCCGCGACTGGTTCCCTGCCGCGCGCCGGCACCGGGCCAATGCCCCGCGCCACCGGGCCGATGCCAGCGGCCGGGACCGCTCCGCTGCCGTCGGTCAGCGGGCCGATGCCGCGGCTGAATTCCGGTCCCGCGCCACGTGCGGGATCCGGCCCCATGCCCCGGGCCGCGACGGGTCCCATGCCGCGCTCAGGGACCGGGCCGTATCCGGCTGGCGGCCCTTACCCCGGGCCCTACCCGGCATCCGGGCCTTATCCCGCATCCGGGCCCTACCCGGCGCCGCACGAACGGCCGCAGGCCTGGACGGGTCCCATGCCGCGCGCGGCAACCGGGCCGCTGCCACAGGTGGACGACGGCCGTGGTGGCGACTGGGGGACCGGGCCGCGATCCAGGCCCGCGCCGGGACCGGTTCCCGGCGGCCGAGGGCCGCGCGGCGGGACAGGGCCTCGGCCGCGTCCGACCGGGCCGATGGCGACAGGGACCGGCCCGTATGAGCGCCCGTCGACTGGGACCGGCGGGTACGAGCGTCCGTCGACCGGGACTGGCGGGTACGAGCGGCCCGTCGACCGGGACCGGCCCGTACGAGCGGCCTTCGACTCGGACCGGCCCGTATGAGCGGCCGTCGACCGGGACGGGCGGGTACGAGCGCCCGTCGACCGGGAGCGGCGGGTACGAGCGGCCGTCGACCGGGACCGGCGGGTACGAGCGGCCTTCGACTGGGACCGGCGGGTACGAGCGGCCTTCGACCGGGACCGGCGGGTACGAGCGCCCGTCGACCAGGACCGGCGGGTACGAGCGGCCGGCGACAGGACCGATGCCGCAACTCGGGCGCCTCACGCCGCCGTCCGGCTATCCCGACGGTGCCGGTGGCAGGCGGCCAGACCGCCAGGAATGGCAGGCTGCCAGCTACGAAGGAAACTGGTATCCCGAGGAGCCGCAGTGGGACAACGGCTTCCCAGAGACTGACCCCAATCTCAGGTACCGGGAGCCTGGGCCCGGCATGCCCGGCTACCGCGGCTCCCGAGAACACCGGTATGGCGGTGACCGCTACTAATGAATCCGAGTAACGCGACCGAGCTTGACGTCCCCACGATCATGCGTATCGGCGCGGCCCGGATGACGGCCGGCCTTGACCGAATGGGACGGCTTGACCTTGCCTCGCACACCGAGATCTTCGGCCCGCTGCCCCGCATGTCGGCGCAGCAGCTGATGGACATGGCCGCTCAGGTCGACCTGAGGGGCCAGGGCGGTGCGGCCTTCCCGTTCGCACGCAAGCTCAAGGCCGTCGTCGACACGGCCAAGAAGACCGACCAGCCGGTCATCGTCGTGGTGAACGCGACGGAGGGCGAGCCTGGGTCGTTCAAGGACAAGATGCTCATGATCAGGTCGCCGTACCTGATCTTGAGCGGTGCCGCGCTCGTCGCCGAGGCGCTAGAAGCGGAAGAGGTCTTCGTCGGGGTGACGAGCAATGAGCTCGCCAACCGGTCAATCGAGGCCGCGATAGCCGCCGAGCCCGGGCTGCGCGCGCTTGTGCGCGTCGTTCAGCAGCCTGAGCGGTTCATCTCTGGCGAGTCAGGCGCGCTTGTCCGCGGCATCAACGGCAAGAAGCCCGTTCCGCCTGGTCGCAAGACGCTCGCCGCGGAGAAGGGTGTCGACGACCTGCCGACCCTGCTCTCCAACGCGTCGACGTTCGCGCAGATCGCGGTGCTCGCGCTGCTCGGACCCGAGCGGTTCGCCTCGGTCGGCGTGCCCGAGGAGCCGGGCACCGTGCTGCTCAGCGTCAGCGGGTCGGCCAAGCACCCCGCTGTCGTGGAGTGCCCCACCGGAGTCCCGCTCGGCGCGGTACTCGACATCTGCCAGGCACCCGCCGGGGACGGGGTCCTGATCGGCGGGTATCACGGGATGTGGCTCGACGCGGAGACGGCCTACCAGGTCCCGGTCGGTAGGGAGGGGCTCGCCTCGGCGGGCGGCACCTTCGGCTCGGGTATCGTCCTACCGCTCGGCGACGGCACCTGCCCGCTCGGCGAGGTCTCCCGGGTCGCCAGCTACCTGGCGGGCGAGTCGGCCGGGCAGTGCGGGCCGTGCAAGCTTGGCCTGCCCTCGATCGCCCGCGCGCTGGCCGCGATCGTCGATGGCTCGGGTGGCATTGAGGCGCTCGATGTGGCGCGACGGGCGGCGGCAGCGGTGAACGGCCGAGGCGCCTGCTCGCACCCCGACGGGACCACGCGGTTCGTCCTGTCGGCGCTCGAGGTCTTTACCGAGGACCTCGCGGCGCACGTCTTCCACTCCACCTGCGGCCGCCCGGTCCGCGGCATGCTGCCGCTGCCAGAGGGCCCGGAGACAGCCGACGCCAAGCAGCTCATGGTGGACTGGGTACGGTGCGAGGGGCACGGGCTCTGCGCCCACCTGGTACCCGAGCTGATCCACCTGGACAAGACCGGCTTCCCGGTTATCCTGCCGATTCCCGTGCCGCCGTGGCTGGAGAAAGACGCGCAGCAGGCGGTGCAGATGTGCCCGGCGCTCGCGCTGCGCCTCGACTCCGACCCGAAGAAGCGCGGCAAGGGCGGCCCGCAGACGCCGCCCATCCCGGTCGCCGCGCCGACGCTGCGCTCCGGACTGCTCAGCGGCGGCGGCCAGCGGTCCATCACCGCCGGGTACGTGGCTAGCCGGGCTCCGAGCGTGATGCCGGATACCTGCCGACCCCGCCGGGTCGGCAGGTATCCGGCATCATCGTTTCCTGGGCTCGGTCAGCGGCCAGGCGTGTTGCGCGGCGTGCGGTCACCGAGAATCCGTGCCAGGTCCCTGTCGAGTTCGCCGAACGCGGCGCGGAGCGCGCGCTCGACCGCTGGGTCGGGGCGGGGACGTAGATAACCCGTCACCGTGAGCGCCGCGTACGCGCAGAGTTCCCGCAGGCTGACGCCGGTGAGCCACAGCCAGAGGAAGATCAGCGCAAGGCCGAGCATTGGCAGCACGTCTACGTAATGAACGCTGAGGACATGCCGTGACATGATCGGCCAGTCTCCTCTCGAGGGTCCCGGTCAGCGGTGTGAAACTGGCGGCTCAAAGAGGTAGATGTATACGGCCGCCGGGTGCTGGGTTTTCCCTTATGAGAGGGACGCTTGATCAGGGGCTTTGGGTTACAAAGTTTACTGATCATTTAGCGGCTTATGTGGCAATACTGGGCGTAATTTCATGATTGCTGGCCGCCTGGTAGGCGCTGAGGTCGTGCGGCTGGCCGCGATGGCGGCGGTCTCGGGGCGAGAGTCTCCGCGATGGCGGCCGCAGCGGGGGCGAGGGGTGTCCGCGATGGCAGCGGCCCGGGGCGACGGGTGTCCGCGATGGCAGCGGTCTCGGGGGCGACGGGTGTCCGCGATGGCAGCGGCCCGGCCCAAGCAAACCGCTTGGGCCGAACCGAAGGCGGTGAGCGTCAACCCCGGCGCCCTCGCGACCTCTGTGCCGGGCTTCTGCGACAGACAACAAATGGCACTGATGAAGCTGCCGCGTGGCTTGCGGCCGAAATAACCCTCAAGGGGCTGCCGCGAGACCCGCGGCCGCAATGCCGCTGGCTCAAGTGGTGCGTGGTGACTGCTGGGGACATGTGCGAGCTGAGACGCGGCGCCCGCGCGCGGGGCGCCGCGTGATCGCGTGTGATTTCGCTTTTCATGTGGATTCCGCAGCAAATAAGCTGCGGAATCCACATGATCATGGGCCGGGCCGCGGCGCCGCCGGGACAAACCCGGACGGAACGGGCGCACGCGGCCTGGCCAGCCACCTGCTTACCGCGACATTCTCCAAATATGCTTCTAGTTCTTCGATCCGTGCCTTTGCGTCGAGTAGCTCTTTTATTGACTCGGCAGATGAAGCATGGTTTTCCCTAATCCACCCAGGCGCCAGATATGTGACGAAACGAAAGAGGTCGTTCGTGATGCGGCGTAGCCGCACGGGGTCCGAGAGCGGGGGGTGAGGTCCTAGGTGGCGGACTGCTGGAGTTCGGTCTCCCGATCCGTGCGGGCGCCTGCCATGGCAGCCTGCTGCGGGGTATTCGGGACCAGCCCCATACGGACAAGGTCCTCCAGGTTGTACCAGATGTCCCATTCAGCGGGGTGCGCCCTGATAACGGCTTCCACCGCGGCCGCGCAGCGCTCGAACGCCACGGTCGTCTCCCCGTCCATCGGCACCGGAGGCGAGATTTCCACCACCTGGTGGCGGTAGTCCGGCAGACGGCGGATGCTGATGATGAGAACGGGGGCACCGGTCGCCTGGGCGAGCATGACGACTCCCGGCACGAACCTGCCTCGGCCGCCGAGGAAGGGCACTTCGACGGCCCGGGGCTGTTCCTCAGCCAGCGGCGGGGGGTCGCAGCAGATCGTCACCACCTCGTTCGCACGAAGCACGTTCGCGGCCTGCACCGCGACCTGCCACCGGCCCGGCCACGGCGCGATGTTCGGCCGATGCCGGTGGCGGTCTACCCGCCTGCCGTACACGAGTTCCCACATCAGCCGCACGACGGCGGAAGTTCCGCCGGGCGGGAATTCCCACCACCAGCGGCCGATGCTAGTGACCGGGTACCCGCTGGCGTGGATCAGCGAGAAGGAGGAGTGGAAGGACCCCTGGTGGGAGCTGCAGAGTATGGCCCCCTTGCCGCCGGCCAGTGCGGCGTCCAGGTGCTCGCGGCCGCGGATCTCGACCAGTTTCCCCAGGCCCCTGCCCTTCCCCCGCATCCGCATCACGTCGATGATCCAGCAGTTGCGCTGCCGGAAGATCTCCCGGGTCATCCGCTCAGCCTCTTGCTTACCGAGTTCTTCGCCGAGTACCAGCCGCAGGTTGTTCGTTATCTCGTCGCGCTTGCCGGGGTCCGACCGGAACGTCCAGTCGCCCCGCCAGCAGGCGGCACGGTAGCCAATGCCAGACGGCAGCAGCGCCAGGAACGGTGCCGTCACCAGCCAGAACGCGATGGCCTCGATCGCGCGCAGCACCCCAGGTACGGGGATGCTCCACGGCCGACGGCTTCGCTGGCCGACCGCTGGAACTGTCTCAGCCACGGATGCCCGCATGGCTCGCCTCTTTCCCGTCCCGGGCGCGAAGGTAGGCGCAGATGGCGTCCACGCTGTCGAAGTTCTCGGGGATGAGGTCGGCATCTTCCACCGTGACCCGGAACCGCTCCCGGAGGAACACCGCGAGCCTGAGCATGCTCAGCGAGTGCAGGATGCCCGTCTCAAGCAGCGACGTCGCGTCGCCGAGCGGCAGCAAGGCCACGTCCTCGACGAGCTCGCGGGTTATGTAGTCGTTAACGATTGTTTCCACGAAATGTCCTCTCCTGCCGGTACTTTATCGGTTGCGTTTCGCGAGCCGTGTCCGATCGACCTTTCCGGTGGATGTCCTGGGCAGCGCCGCGCAGAACTCCATCGGCGCCGGGCACCATATAGCCAGGCAGGCACCGCCGAAGTGGGCGAGCAGCAGGCACACGGGCGATCAGCACGGCGATGAGGGTGATGCAGCTCGCAGGAGTCGAGAGCGCGCAGCGGCTGGCGCGCTGGCAGGAGTCGCATCGAGGAGCGCGCCCAGTCGTCGCCGCAGCGCCGGAAAAGCAAACCGCAGGCCACCGAATAATCGGTGACCTGCGGATGTGCAGCGTCGGGGTGACAGGATTTGAACCTGCGACCTCTTCGTCCCGAACGAAGCGCGCTACCAAGCTGCGCCACACCCCGCTGCAAGGGGCTCTTGAACGAACCTCCGCTAGTTTAGCGGATAACTTGGGTGGCTCGCGCATGCTCACCACGATCGGGGCGTGAGCGTGAGCAGCGTCGCTTCTGGGCGGCACGCGAACCTGACCGGAGCCCACGGGGAGGTGCCAAGGCCCGCGGAGACGTGCAGCCATGCCGTCTTGCCGCCCTCCGGCGATACCTGCGGGTGCATGGAAAGGCCGCTGACCCTGGCCCGGTCGATGCCGCAGTTGGTGGTCAGGGCGCCGTATCCGGGTACGCGCAGCTGGCCGCCGTGAGTGTGCCCGGCGAGCACGAGATCGTAGCCGTCGGCGGCGAAGCGGTCCATGACCGCGGGCTCCGGTGAGTGCAGGACGCCGATGCGCAGGTCCGCCGCTGGGTCGGCTGGTCCCGCCACCTGGTCGTAGCGGTCCCTGGCGGCGTGCGGGTCGTGGACGCCCGCTAGCGCGATGTCGAGGCCGTGCACGGTCAGCTTGCCGCGATGGTTGTTGAGGTCGATCCAGCCTGCGGCGCTCAGCTCGCCGCCAAGCTTCTCCCACGGCAGGTCGGGCTCCGTGCGTTGATGGTCGCCCTTGCTCGTCCGCCAGAGGTACCTCGCGGGGTTCCTCGGCTTCGGTGAGTACAAGTCGTTGGAGCCGTAGACGAACATGCCGGGAACGTCGAGCAGCGGGCCGAGGGAGTCGAGCAGCGGGCTGACGGCCTCGGCGGAGGCGATCGAGTCCCCCGTGTTCACCACCAGGTCGGGCTCAAGCGAGGCAAGCGACCTGACGAACGCCATGAGCCGGTGCCTGCCCGGGGTCAGGTGGATGTCGGAGACATGCAGCACACGGAGCGGCTCCGCGGTCGGCGGCAGCACCGGCACCTCTTGCTCTCTGAGCACGAACCAGTTGCGCTCGATGACTGAGGCATAGCCGATGGCGGCGGCGCCTGCGACGGCCGCGAATGAAGCGATAGTTCGTGCGCGCATCATCTCATCGTGCCATGCGTTCGGGGGTGCGTGAGCACACGCGTCGGGCACGATAGGTGTGTGAACGAACTCAAGGAACGGCTCAGGACTGACCTGACCGACGCGATGCGGGCGCGGGACCAGGTGAAGCTGCGCACGCTGCGGATGGCGCTCGCCTCGATCACGAACGAGGAGGTGTCCGGTGCCGCGCACGAACTGTCGGACGAAGACATCGTCAAGGTCCTTACCCGCGAGGCGAAGAAGCGCAGGGAGGCGGCCGCGGCCTACGACGCGGCGGGACGCGCCGACCAGGCGGAAGCGGAGCGGGCCGAGGGCGACGTGCTGGCCGGCTACCTCCCGGCCCAGCTCGCTGACGACGAGCTGGCGAGCCTGGTGACGGCGGTCATCGCGGAGACCGGCGCGGCCGGGATGCCCGCCATGGGGAAGGTCATGAAGGCCGTGACGCCCCAGGTGGCGGGCCGCGCCGACGGTGCCAGGGTCTCGGCCGAGGTTCGCAGGCAACTGGGTGCGTAAGTCCTCCGAGTTGCGTTGTGTGGCGTGACGACGACTGTCTGTGATGGGTACAGTCAGCGCTATCACAGCGGATGGCTGGCCAGTTGAGCACAGCCAGAGTCAGGGGGTTGCACATGAGCGGCAAGTTCGTGCTGAAGAAGGGCGCGAAGGGCGGATTCCACTTCAACCTGCAGGCCGGCAACGGCCAGGTGATCGCGACGAGCGAGCACTACGAGAGCAAGGCCGCAGCCCTCAACGGCATCAAGTCGGTGCAGACCAACGCGCCAGACGCACCCGTCGTCGACGAGACCGAGAACTAGCGCCTCGGCAGGACCGCGAGACGCTCGGCCAAACGAGCAGCGGCCGTCCCCACGCGAGTCGTAGGGACGGCCGCTGCCTTTGCCTTTCAGGAGGATCAGGGCGTTATCGCCGGGGTCGGACCGCCGCCGGTACCGCCGCCCCCGCCGCCGTTCCCGTTGCCACCGCCGTTCCCGTTTCCGTTCCCGTTACCGCCGCCGTTCCCGTTTCCGTTCCCGTTGTTGCCGCCCGTGCCGCCCTTGCCTGACTTCTTCGGCGGCTGCTTGACCGTCTGGCCGTCGCCCTGGCTCCACAGCGAGCTACCGGAGGGAACCGGCTGGAAGTTCTGGGAACCGTTCAGGTTGGCGTTGTCGAAGGTCATGTGCCATACCGACAACGGCGCGTTCGCGCCGAACATCTCGCCTGGGCAGTTCTGGCCGCCGTACTCCCCTTGATAGCAGGCGCTCTCGCCGGTCATCGTCTTCACTGTCGGGGATTCCGGGTTGAATACCGAGACGTAGCCGGTCAGCGCGGTGGTGTACCCGGCGAACGCGGCGAACGGGGTGCCGTTGCCGTTTGCCACGTTGGAGGTGCCCGTCTTGCCCGCCGCCTGGTAGTTCGCGAGCCCGTTGCCGTAGGCCGTGCCGTTCGGGAAGTTCAGCACGCCCTGGAGGATGTAGTTCGTGGCCTCCGCGACCTCAGGGGATATCGCCTGGTGGCATCCCGCCGACGGCACCGGCAGCGAGTGACCGTCGTCGTCCATGATCTTGCTGAGGACGATCGGCTTGCAGTAGACGCCGTTCGACGCGGGGACCGCGTACGCGGCGGCCATGGACATCGGCGAGACGTTGACCACGCCGAGGGTGAACGACGGGTCGTCGTCGGCAGGATCCAGCGGGCCGGTCGGGGTGTGGTCTTCGGCAAGCAGCGACTTGCCGTCAACGCGCGTCACGCCCAGGTTGACCGCGGTCTTCACCGTGTCGCACAGGCCGACCTTCTGCTCAAGGTGGGCGAAGAAGACGTTGACGGACCCGGTGGTGCCGGTGTACAGGGAGTCGGTGCTCGTGCTGCCCGGGCCCTCGGCGTTCACCACGGGGAACTGGCTCGTGGGTTGCCCCGCGCAGTTGTAGTAGCCGCTCACCGTGTCGTTGCCGGGGACGGTCTGCTGGTAGCCGAACGGTATGCCCTGCTCGAGGGCGGTGATGAGCGTGAAGAGCTTGGACGAGGATCCGGTCTGGATTCCCGCGCCGCCGCCGTACTGGGTGTTGACCGCGTAGTCGACCTCGGTCTCCCCTGGGCCAGTGCCGTAGTGCCGGTCCTCCGCGATCGCGAGCACCTTGCCCGTGCCCGGCTGGATGAGCACTTCGGTGGCGGCGTTGCCCGCCGGGTTGTAGGTCTGGGAGTTCGACGGCAGCACCCAGTTGACGGCCTTGGTCGCCGAGGCCTGGTCCTTCTCGCTGACCGTGGTGTAGATCTTGAGGCCGCCGGTGGCGAGGAGCTTGGCGCGCGCCTCGGCCGTCGACCCGAGCTGCTTGTCGAGCAGCAGCGTGTGCATCACGTAGTCGCAGAAGAAGGCGGTGTTTCCGACCGTGTCCGCGGTGCAGCCGCTCTGCACGGTGCCAGAGTGCAGTCCCAGCTTCTGCTGCTCGAGACTGGCCGCGTCGGCGGCGGACAGCGCCGTCGGGTTCGTCTGCGTGATCCTGGCGAGCACGGTGTTGCGCCGCTCAAGGGCCGTCGCGGGGTTGGTCAGCGGGTCGTACTCCGACGGGTTCTCCACGATGCCGGCCAGCGTGGCGGACTGCAGCATGTTGAGCCGCAGGGCATTGGTGTGGAAGTACGTCTCCGCCGCGGCCTCGATGCCCCAGGCGCCGCTGCCGTAGTACGAGTCGTTGAGGTACCCGGCGAGTATGTCCTGCTTGGACATGGAGTGCGCGACCTGAACCGCCATGCGCAGCTGGTCGATCTTGCGGGACATGGTGTCCGCCGCCGCCGCCTGCTGCGCCGCCGGGTCGTCGAGCGACTGCAGGATGAGCACGTTCTTCACGTACTGCTGCTCAAGCGTGGAACCGCCCTGGATCGGCTTGTGCTCCAGGTCGTTCACGAGCGCGCGCAGGGTGCCCTTGACGTCGAGCGCGCCGTGCTGCCAGAAGCGGTCGTCCTCGATCGCGACGATCGCCGCCAGCATGGACGGCGAGATCTGGCTGTAGCTGACGGGCTCCCTGTCGATGCCCGTGTACTTCATGTTCTGGCCGAGGTCCACCCCGTACACGTAGGTCATGAGCTTGCCCGAGGAGTCGTAGATCTCCGACCGCTGCGGGAGGCTGGAAGCGTTGACCGAGAGCGTGGTGAACTTGTCCGCGGTGTTCCTGACCAGAATTCCAGAGGCCGCGACCACCGGCAGCGCCAGCGCCGCCACGAGCACGCCGCCGAGCAACGCCATCAGGATCAAGCGCCCGACAGAGTTTGTCTTATTGGCCGTCCAGTTCAAGAGCTGCACGCGTCATAGCGTACGCGGGCGGGCACGGTACTACTGGCACTAAGTCGCCCATCAAGGCCGATACGCTGCCGGTTTCGTCACGCGGGGTACCCGCGCGACTAGGTAATGACTACGGCCCGGCCTGTACATAGCCCATCAGGACTATCTCTGAAATGGCCATACCGGGGTCTTGGCAGGGACGCCCTCACTTCCGTAAGTTCCTTTATCACGAACCGATAACCGTGACCGGGTGGCCGCACACCCTCACGGGACACGCAATCCGTCAACGCAGACCGCCCGGGTACACGTGTGCCCGGCGATCAAGAGGAGTTGGGCACATGTGGATCACCGACTGGACCACACGCGCCGCCTGCAAGGGGACTGACCCTGACGAGCTCTTCGTCCAGGGTGCTGCCCAGAACCGCGCCAAGCTCATCTGCCGGGGCTGCCCGGTCCGTACCGAGTGCCTTGCGGACGCGCTCGACAACGGGATCGAGTTCGGCGTCTGGGGCGGAATGACCGAACGCGAGCGCCGCGCTCTGCTGCGCCGCCGGCCCGATGTCACGTCGTGGCGCGAACTGCTCGAGCGTGCCCGTGACCGCTACGAGCGCGAGGGCGTCGACGAACTCGTCGCGAGCGCCTAGGCAATACCCCTGTCGGCACGCTGCGTGCCGGGCCGGCGATGGCGCCGGCCGAAACCAGCGATTCCCAGCCAGGTTCAGGCGAACGCCTCACCGACGCGGCGTAGCCCGGCAAGGTCGTGCACATCTTCTGGCAGGGCAGGTACCTCGATGACGGGAACGGCCGGGTGTGCCGACATGAACGACCCGGCCACCCGCCGTTCTCGCTGACCCAGGTTCATCCGCTCGGCGTGCAGCCGCAGCGCAGCCGCCGTCACCGAGTAACTGGCGGATGCGGTGGAAGCCACGCCCTCGTTCGGCATGGCTTCCAGGGTCTCGGCCGCGGCGAGCGACCGCGCCGCGCTCAGCGGGACGATGCCCGCACCGCTCCCAATGAGACTGTGCACGCGGTTCAGGATCAGCCCGGCGACCGGCATCCGCTCTTCGGCGAGCCGCTCGACGAAGTACGACGCCTCGCGTAGCGCGTCCGGCTCAGGGGTGGCGATCACGAGGAACGACGTGCCAGGAGCCTGGAGCAGCTTGTAGGTGGCGTCCGCGCGCTCGCGGAACCCGCCGAACATGGTGTCAAAGGCCGCGATGAACGTCTGGGCATCGCGCAGTACCTGGCCGCCAAGCAGCTTCGTCAGCGCGCCGGTCATCACCGAGAACCCGGCATTGAGCACTCGCCCGAATGGCCGGCCTGCCTTGACCGGGGCGGTCAGCACCCTGATCAGCCGCCCGTCGAGGAACCGGCCGAGCCGCTCTGGTGCGTCAAGGAAGTCAAGCGCCGACCTGCTCGGCGGGGTGTCCACGACGATCAGGTCCCACTCGTCCGACCGCCGGAGCTGGCCGAGCTTCTCCATCGCCATGTACTCCTGGGTGCCGGCGAAGCTTGAGGAGAGCGACAGGTAGAACGGGTTGGCCAGGATCTGCGCGGCCCGCGCCGGGTCCGCGTGCGACTCGACGATCTCGTCGAAGGTGCGCTTCATGTCCAGCATCATCGCGTGCAGGCTGCCGCCGGCCTCGTCGTCGACGCCGTCGACCAGGCGCGGCGTGTTGTCGAGGGACGTGAGCCCCATCGACTGGGCGAGCCGCCGCGCGGGGTCGACCGTGAGCACGCAGACCTGCCTGCCGCGCTCCGCGGCGCGCAGCCCGATCGCGGCCGCCGTGGTGGTCTTGCCGACACCACCAGAGCCGCAGCAGACGATGATCCTGGTGCGCCGGTCGTCAATGACCCGGTCGATCTCCAGGCGGGGGTTATCGGTGCTCATGGATATCCCCTTTCCGCGCCAGAGGCGCCCGGTGTCGGCGGCTCACGCCGCCCCCTGGTCGCGAAGTTCAGCGGCCAGCTTGTGCAGCGCGGCCAGGTCGATCCCCTCGGCGAACAGCGGCAGTTCGTAGATCGGCTGGCCGGTCGCCTCAAGTTCGGTTCGCTCACGGTCGGCGAGCTCGACCAGGCGCGCGTGCTCGCTGAGTTCCTCCGCCAGGGTGGCGGCGAGGGAGCCTGGGTCGTAAAGGCCGGCCGCGCCGAGTGCCGCGGCCATGGCCGCCGGGTCCGGCTTGGCCTTCAGTTCCTGCTGGCTCAGCACCGCGGGGCGGGCCATGTTGATCACGATCCCGCCGACCTGCATGCCGGGGACCGCACGGATCTCGGCGATCCCGTCGAGGGTCTCCTGGACGGGCATCTCCTCGAGCGTGCAGACGAAGTGCACGGCTGTTTGCGGTGATTTGATGACATTGGCCACGGAGTCGGCATGCGCCCTGATGGGCCCGACCTTCGCCAGCCCCGATACCTCGGCGGAGACGTTGAGGAACCGGCCGATCCGGCCGGTGGGCGGGGCGTCGAGCACGACGGCGTCGTAGGCGAAGCCGCTCGGTGAGCCTGCCTGCCTGCGGCGGGTCGCCTCGGTGGCCTTCCCCGTGACGAGCACGTCCGACAGGCCTGGCGCGATCGTGGTGGCGAAGTCCACCATGCCGAGCCGGTTGAGCGCGACGCCCGCGCTGCGCATGCCGTAGAACATCTGCAGGTAGTCGAGTAGCGCGCCTTCCGGGTCAATCGCGAGCGCGTATACGTCGCCGCCACGGTCGCGCCCGTCGTCCGCCTCACCGGGGCCGATCGCGATCTTGCGCTCCCCGTAGGGGAGCGGCGGGCGGTCAAACAGCCGGGCGATGCCCTGCCTGCCTTCCGCCTCGATGAGCAGCACCTTACGGCCGGCGTGTGCCAGGGCGAGTGCGAGCGCGGCGGCGACGGTGGTCTTGCCGGTGCCCCCCTTGCCCGTCACGACGTGCAGCCGCACGCCGTCCCAGTCAGTGTCCCTCGCCGTCATTCATGTCCCTCATCGTGATGCCTAGCGTCTTGCGCCATCTCCAAGCGAGGCTATCTCTGCCTGCTGACCGATACGTGCCGGACATCGGGGATACGGGGAACGTCCCCCCGGGGACAACGTCTCGTCAAGAACGGATGCTCGTCACCGCACTTACGCGGTAGTTGATCATTACGCTCGCGGGCTTGAGCGGACTAGGCTGCAAATTAACAGCCCTTTGCGGTCGCTGCTAAATGAGGAGGCGCATTCCGCGTGGAGGCTCTGATTCTCGTCATCGTGCTCTTGGTGATTGCCGGAGTGACGGCGCTTGGCCGGTCGATGAAGGTTGTCCAGCAGTACGAGAAGGGTGTCCTGTACCGGTTCGGCCGGGTGCAGCCGGAAGTGGTCCAGCCAGGGCTTGCCTTCATCCGGCCGATCGGCGACCGGATGCAGAAGGTCAACATGCAGATCGTCGCCATGACCGTGCCCGCCCAGGATGGCATCACCCGCGACAACGTGTCGGTGCGGGTGGACGCCGTCGTGTACTTCCGGGTGGTCGACCCGATCAAGGCCACGATCAACGTGCAGAACTACATGAGCGCGATCTCGCAGCAGGCGCAGACGTCGCTGCGGTCGATCATCGGCCAGTCGGAGATGGACCAGTTGCTCGCCGAGCGGGAGACGGTCAACAGGGAACTGCGGCGCATCATCGACGAGCCGACGGAGGAGCCGTGGGGCGTCCGGGTCGAGCGGGTGGAGATCAAGGACGTGTCGCTGCCCGAGGGCATGAAGCGCTCGATGTCACGGCAGGCCGAGGCCGAGCGGGAGCGCCGCGCGCGGATCATCACCGCCGACGGTGAGTACCAGGCGTCCAAGCGGCTGGCAGCCGCGGCGGCGGTGATGGCGAAGGACCCGGCGGCGCTCCAGCTGCGGCTGCTGCAGACCGTGGTCGAGGTGGCGGGCGAGAAGAACAGCACGCTGGTCATGCCGGTCCCCGTCGAGCTGCTGCGGTTCTTCGAGAAGATGGCGCCAGGGCAGCCCGCGCCGACGGGTTCGACCGCCCTGGCCGACGCGGAGGCGCAAGACCTGGGCGACGCCGAGGTGGCGGCCGCGGAAGCGGCCATCTCGCACACTGCCGCGCCCCCGACCGCGGCCGTGCCCGCGCTCAGCGAGGCGCAGGTGCCGCCGGTGCCCGCGGTTCCCGCGGTGCCTGAGCTAGCGGCGCCCGAGCTCGCGCCAGGCGAGGAACTCCCTGTCACCGAGCGCGTTACCGACCGCTAGGGTGGCGCCATGACCAAGTGGGAGTACGTCACCGTGCCGTTGCTGACGCACGCGACCAAGCAGATCCTCGATAACTGGGGCGACGAGGGGTACGAGCTCGTCGCCGTGCTGCCAGGCCCGAACTCCGAGCAGCTTGTCGCCTACATGAAGCGGCCGAAGTCGTGACGGCGACGCAGCGGCTCGCGGAGCTCGGGCTGACGCTGCCGCCGGTGGTACCGCCGGTGGCGGCCTACGTGCCCGCGGTCCGCACCGGGAACTACGTCTACACCTCCGGCCAGCTGCCGCTCGTGGACGGCAAGCTGCAGGGCGTCGGCAAGGTGGGCGGCGGGGTGGCGCCCGACGAGGCGGCCGCGCTCGCCCGCACCGCCGCGCTTAACGCGCTCGCGGCGGCCGCCAGCGTGGCAGGCGGTCTTGACGCCATCGCCCGGATCGTCAAGGTGACCTGCTTTGTCGCGAGCGACCCGTCGTTCACCGGCCAGGCGCAGGTCGCCAACGGCGCGAGCGAGCTGCTTATCGAAGTGCTCGGCGACGCGGGACGGCACGCCCGCAGCGCCGTCGGGATGGCGGTGCTCCCACTCGACACACCGGTCGAGGTAGAGCTGATCGCAGAAGTCGCATAACGACAGGCGCGTGTCAGTGCGGATCCAACTGGACTGGTTCAACGAAAAGCTGGCCACCCGGCTAGCCGACCTTGAGGCGGGGCGGGTCACTCCCGCCGCGCCACGGGACGCGGCAACGGTCATGGTGCTGCGATCCCTGACCGCCGACCGGCACGGGCGTCGAGGTCCGAGCGTACTGATGCTTGCGGCGCACCGCCGCGATGAAGTTCGCACCCGGCGCCTACGTCTTCCCTGGCGGTTCCGTGGACCCCGCCGATTACGGCGCGGAAATCGGCTGGCAGGGTCCGTCCGCCGCGGAGTTCGGCGCCAGGCTCGGCGCGACGGCCGAAGTGGCACGGGCGCTCGTGTGCGCGGCGGTGCGCGAGACGTTCGAGGAGTCTGGCGTGCTGCTCGCCGGCGTGCCTGGGGACCCGGCTTCGCCCCTCGCCACGCCGTCCTGGCCATCCTGGGAAGCCGACCGGATGGCCGTGGCCTCGGGCACGCTGACCCTCGCCGAGCTGCTCTCCAGGCGCGGCCTCGTGCTTCGCGCGGACCTGCTGGTCCCGTGGGCCCGCTGGATCACGCCGGATGGCGAGCCGCGCCGGTTCGACGCGCGGTTCTTCGCGGCCGCCTTGCCGGAAGGCCAGGAGGCCGTCGGCCATGAGGCGGAGGCGGACCACGTCGCGTGGCTGCGCCCCGCCGACGCCATCCACGCCGCGAAGGCGGGAGAGATCTCCCTGCTTCCCCCGACGGCGACGACACTCAACGACTTCGCGTCCGCCGTCGCTTCCGGCGCCGGTCTCGCCGACATCCTCGCCGAGCGGCGCGTGATCGAGCCGGTCCAGCCCCGCCTCGTCCTTGAGGACGGCGCGGCCTGGCTGGTCATCCCGGACGGAGTGGGGTACCCCCGGTGAACGAGATCAGGCCGGCGGCGGACGGCAAGGCGGTCAGCGGCATGGGCTCCGAGCGGGCCTGGTGCGTGCTCGCCCGCAACCCGTCGCCGATGACCCTGGACGGCACCAACACCTGGGTGATCGCCGAGCCGGGAGCGTCGTCCGTGCTCGTGGTCGACCCGGGACCCGACGACGAGGAGCACCTGCGCCGGGTGGTCGACGTGGCGAGCGCGGGGGACCGGCGCGTGACGCAGATCGTGCTGACCCACGGGCACCCCGACCACTCGGCGGGCGCGGCCCGGTTCGCCGAGCTGACCGGGGCGCCCGTCGGCGCGCTCGACCCGGCATTCCGGCTGGGGAGCGAGGGATTCGCCGCGGGCGCGGTGCTCGACGCCGGGGGGTGCGAACTGCGGGTCGTCGCGACCCCAGGGCACACGGCCGACTCGCTGAGCCTGCTCCTGACGGCCGACGGCGCGCTGCTGACGGGTGACACCGTGCTCGGCCGGGGCACGACCGTGATCGCGAGCGACGGCTCGCTCGGTGACTACCTGCGAACGCTTGACGAGCTCAGGTCGCTCGCGGACGAGGCGGGCCTGCGGGTCCTGCTCCCAGGGCACGGTCCGCTGCTGAGTGATCCCGCGGGTGTGCTCGACTACTACATCGCCCACCGCAAGGAGCGGCTCGACCAGGTAAGGGCGGCGCTCGCCGCCGGGGCGCGCACGCCCGCCGAGGTTGTGGAGATCGTCTACGCCGATGTGGACCGGTCGCTATGGCCGGCCGCCGAGCAGTCGGTCCGCGCCCAGTTGGACTACCTAGCGCCTGGGAGCTAACCTGGCGCGCTTGCGGAGGCGCTCCTGGTCAAGGATCAAGACCGAGCGGGCCGAGATCTGCAGCCAGCCCCTGGCCGCGAAGTCGGCGAGCGCTTTGTTGACCGTCTCCCGCGAGGCGCCGACGAGCTGTGCCAGCTCCTCCTGGGTGAGGTCGTGATGCACGTGCAGCCCGTCTGACTCCTGATTACCGAAGCGCTCGGCGAGGTCAAGCAGGTTCTTGGCGACCCGGCCAGGGACGTCGGTGAACACGAGGTCCGCGGTGACGTCGTTGGCGCGGCGGAGCCGCTGCGCGAGCGCGCGAAGCATGTGGAGCGACACATCTGGCCGCTCGCGTAGAAACGGCGTCAGCGCCTCGTGCTTGAGCGACGCGAGTACCGCGTCGGTCACCGCGCTCGCTGAGGAAGTCCGCGGCCTTGGGTCAAACAGAGACAGCTCGCCGAACATCTCACCTGGGCCGATGACGCTCAGCAGGTTCTCCCGGCCATCAGCGGCGGCGCGGGTGAGCTTCATCTTGCCCTCGATCACCACGTACAGGGCGTCGCCGTCATCGCCCTCCATGAAGAGGTGCTCGCCACGAGAAAGCTTCACCTCCGCCATCTGCTTGCGGAGAGTACGGGCGCCCTCATCGTCAAGCGCATCGAACAGGGGTGCCCGTCTCAGCACTCCTTCGGTGTTGTCCACCGGTCCTCCTTGCTGCCAACCTTGCAATACCAAGTGTGGCTCATGGGGCGCCGTGCTCCGTGCCGGCATCCAAAGTATTCCCGCCGCGGCAAGAATGGTGCACGGATCTGCCCAGTTTTCTACCCTAGTGCAGATACTCTGCGTGGCCGGACGGCGTACCGCGGACGTGGCGGGCGAGTGGGATCATGCCCGCTCGGCCCGTGTCGGTGCAACCCGCAGGCCTCCTCGGTTGGAATCCGGTTGCCGGCCCGTCACCTGATGTTCCGCTGAAGTTCGATAACCAATTGTAGGTCGCTGCACGTGTTACGCGTAACATGTCCTGATGGCGGAGACCAGGCGATGCGAGCGCTGCGGCAGGGAATTTGAGCCGAAGCGTGAGCATGCGCGCTTCTGCTCCGCCCGCTGCCGGGTGGCCTGGAACCGTGAGAACTGGAACCAGGCGACCAGGCACCAGCAGAAGTGGGGCAGCGAGAACTGGGACGATGCGCCGCGCAGCCCGCAAGACACCGGGACAAGCGCGCTGCGCTGGGCCTTCACCGCCATGCACGACACCACGCGGCGGCTCGGCAGGGCCAGGGCCAGTGACCGCGGGCAGGCGTTCGCGGTGATCGGCGAGGCGGTCTGGTGGGTCACGATCGTGGACGCGACGCTGGTCAGGCACTACCCGGATGACTACGACGCCGCACTCGACGGGCTGGCGGGCGCTGAGCGCCAGGCGACGGAGACCACGTTCGCCGGCCTGCGGTTCGTACGGAACCGGATGGGCTATCACGCCGATCACGCGGACTTCATCCAGCCCTGCGTCGACGACGCGGCGGGCGGCGACGCGCCGATCACCGAATGGACATGGCGGTCGCTGCCAGAGCCGGCCGTGGCGACGCTGCCGCCGCGGGGCCAGGAGTGGGAACTCAGCCGCTACCAGGCCTACCAGGACGTGCTGGCCGGCCAGCGCGTCGGCGTGACCTTCGGCAGGACCTCCGACTTCCACGATCTCGTGGTGCGCACCGTGCGGGCCGCGGACGCCGCCGCTGGTGCCGGCGATCAGGCGGCCGAGACCAGTGGCGAGCGCCGCGCGCCGCGTCGAGTCACATGAGCAACGCAGAATTCCTTTCTGCGCGCTAATGCGCAGTTTCTTCAGCAGTAGGGGCTTTGCGGAAAAACAGTCTCATTCTGTGTATTGCCTGTTACACGGCGTTATGTCACGATCTCGGTAGGGGTCGATCGGCGTGGTACGAGTCGGTGAGAGGTTCGCGGCATGTTCATGGCCCGGCACGAGCGGTCAGCTCGCCATCTGTCGCCTCGCACGTCGTCCGGGCGGAAGGCGCTGCGCCAGAGCACGCTGGAACGCCGGTACGACTTTCACCTCGGCGAGGCGATCAGGGCGACGCTCCAGGGCAGCCACGACAAGGCGGCGGGGCACTCAGGGCAGGCGCTGCTGATCAGCCGCGAGCTCTACGCGGACACGGCCGATCCGGCGCGGCACAAGCCGGAGCTCGCCGCCGCGCTCTGCGCGCACGCGAGGTACGGCGGCGGCGCGTGGCAGGCCATCGCCATGCTCGCGGAGTCCGCCGGGCACTACGCGGCCCTGGCGGAAGACGATCCC
This sequence comes from uncultured Actinomycetota bacterium, assembly GCA_963759545.1. GTDB lineage: Bacteria > Actinomycetota > Actinomycetes > Streptosporangiales > Streptosporangiaceae > Trebonia. The sequence continues at coordinate 57,001 of CAVXAB010000007.1, read as the reverse complement.
GCCGCCTATGAGGTGCCGCGGATCGACGTGCTCACCAGGATCGCGCTCGCGTCGGACGCGGCGGGCGGCACGCAGGACGCGATCAGCCTGCTGCACGAGGTCGTCGGCATGTACCTCAAGGCGCCCGCCGCCGACCAGGAGGAGCGCGACCTAGGCCTGGCGCGGGCGCGCTTTCACCTCGGCGGCTGCCTGCTTAAGACGGGGATGGACGAGGACGGGCTGGCCGAGACGAAGGCCGGCCTTGAGCTCGCGGCCGACGTGCTTGACCGGCTGCAGATACAGTTCGCGGACAACGGCTGGCTCGCCGAGGCTCCCCGCTACCTGCAACTGGCCGCGCCGGACTGGGCGGCCGCCGCGGTCAGGTCGATGACGCTGCACGCCGAGGCGGGCCGCTGGCAGCAGGCCGCGACGGCGGCCAGGGCGGCCATCGCCGTGTCCGGTGGCCTCGCGGGACTCGGCGGCGACGCGCTCCGCGACGCGCACGAGAAAATCAGCGCCAGGGCGGAGGAGATCCTCGCAATGAGAAACGGGCGCGGCCCACGTGGAACACGCACCCGTTCGGTATGAATTTTTCAATCCTGATGGCGTCGGCCGTCAAGTCTCCGCGTGAAGTTTGCCTTAGCTGCCTTCGTGGTCGACGAAGCGCTTGCGTGAGCGCTCCACCTCCGCCTCGGCCGAGGCGCGGTCCGACCAGTGCGAGCCCTCGACGGACTTGCCGGGCTCCAGGTCCTTGTAGACCTCGAAGAAGTGCTGGATCTCCAGGCGGTCGAACTCGGGCACGTCGGTGATGTCCTGCAGGTGCTCCATCCGCGGGTCGCTCGCGGGGACGCAGAGGACCTTGTCGTCAGGGCCCTTCTCGTCGGTCATCTGAAACATGCCGATGACCCGGGCGGTCACCAGGCAACCAGGGAACGTCGGCTCTTCAAGCAGCACGAGGGCGTCAAGCGGGTCGCCATCTCCGCCCAGGGTGTCCTCGATGAACCCGTAGTCGGCCGGGTACCTGGTCGAAGTGAACAGCATGCGGTCAAGCCTGATCCGACCGGTCTCGTGGTCGACCTCGTACTTGTTCCGCTGGCCCCTGGGGATTTCGATGACTACCTCGACGTCCATGCGCACTCCAAGCGTTAGTTGCTGATTTACTCCATTGTCGCCGGTCACTCCAGTGTGACCGGACGGCGGGTCCTACGGCGGGGGGCGACGTGACCCAGGGAACAGGCTCTAAGCTGTGCCCACCCGCATCCCGCGAAAGGTATGTTCGTGCGCCGCACACGGACCACGGCCCTGGCAGCACTCGCGCTGCTCAACGTGTTCACGCTTGCCGCCGGGCTCGTCGTGGCGCACATGCTCCCGCCGCGCCTGGCGCGGCTGCACGTCGCCGTCGCAGCGACCGCGCGCTGTGGTGAACGCCACACCCGTGCTCGCGCCGGTGGGGACGCTCGCCACCCGGGTGCAGGGCGGCGCGCCCACCGCCAGTGGCCTCGCGGCCATGCTCGGCGCGGCGCTCCCGGCTGCCGCGACCGGTCCAGGCGTGGGCATCGAGGTCGCCGCCGCGGGAACAGGGCAGGTGCTCTACACCGCCAGCGGGAGCACTCTCGCCACCCCGGCGTCCACCACAAAGGTGGTGACCGCGGTGGCGGCGCTCGCGGCGCTCGGCCCTGACGCGCGGTTCACCACGACCGTCCGCCAGGTTGGCGGCACCGTGGTGCTGGTGGGAGGCGGTGACCCGACACTCGCCGTGAATGAATACCCCTCCTCCGATTACCCGCGCCCGGCCACCCTTGCCCAGCTCGCGGCGGGCACCGCACGCGCGCTCGAGGCACAGGGGCGCCGCTCCGTGCGGCTAGGCTATGACACCGCGCTGTTCAGCGGGCCTGATATGGCGCAAGGGTGGACCGATAGCCTCATCTCCACCGGGAACGTCACGCCGATCGTCGCCCTTGAGGCCGACCAGGGACGGCTGACACCGAGCGGCGCGCTCGAAGACAACGACGACCCGGTCAACTTCCGCCCGCGGACCACCGACCCGGTCGGCATGACCGTCGCGGCGTTCGCGGCGCTGCTCGCGCACGACGGGATCACGGTCACCGGCGCGGCGGCGGAGACCGCCGCCCCGGCGTCCGCCCCGGTGCTCGCCAGGGTGAGCTCGCCGCCGCTGGTCGCGATCGCCGAGCAAATGCTGCAAGAGTCCAACAACGTGATCGCGGAAAACCTCGCCAGGCACGTGGCGATCGCCCTTGGCATGCCCGCCACGTTCGGTGGCGCCGCGGGCGCTGACCAGGTGGAGCTGCGACGGCTTGGCATAACGACGCCGATCAGCCTGGTCGACGGCAGCGGCTTGTCGCCCGCGGACGCGATAGCGCCAGAGACGCTGATCCGCGTGCTCAGGCTCGCCGCGAGCACGCCGAAGCTGCGCGGGGCCATCACGGGGCTCCCCGTGGCCGGCTTCAGCGGCACGCTGTCCGCCGGCGGCAGCGCCTTCGGCGGGATCGGCGGTACCGCCGGCGGCACGGCGCGGGGGGTCGTGCGGGCCAAGACGGGCAACCTGGCCACGGTCGCGACGCTCGCCGGTCTCGTCTACGACCGCTCAGGCGACCTGCTGCTCTTCGCGATCATGGCACCGCAGGTGCCGAGTGCTGACCAGCTACAGCAGGCCGCCGACGCGATCGACGCCGCGGCCGCCGGCCTGGCCACATGCGGGTGTTCGTGAGCGCGGGCTCTCCCACTACCATCAGCGAGCACGTACGGTAGGACTGTGAGCAGCGCACAGATGATCGACTGGGACGTGGCGATCTCCACCGGCGTCCGGTTCGCCAGGCAGGGACCGCAGGTCAGCCTCGTAGACGCCCGCGCGGTCGTGGCGGAACTGCGCGGCCTGACCGCCGTCGTCCAGCAGCCCGTCCGCGAGTTGACTGGACTGACAAGCCAGGGAGAACTCGGCCCGGTCGCCGTAGTTGACCGCCCGGGCTGGATCAAGGCGAACGTGGGCGGGTTCCGCGTGGTACTCGAACCGCTCGCGGAGAAGCTCGCCGAGCGGAGCAACGCCATGCCGGCGGCGGGATCGGTCTTCGGCGCGATCGGGTCGCGCGCCACCGGCATGCAGGCCGGGCTGATCCTCGCGTACCTGTCTTCCCGGGTGCTCGGCCAGTATGAGCTGTTCCTGCCGCCGGGCGAGGGAGGTCCTTCCGCCAACGGCGTGAACGGCAATGGCAGCGCGAACAGCAATGCCGCCGCCAACGGCGCCGGGGCGAACGGCGCCAGCGTCGGCCGGCTCACGCTGGTCGCGCCCAACATCGTCATGGTCGAGCGCGAACTCGGCGTCGACCCGCACGACTTCCGTCGCTGGGTGTGCCTGCACGAGGAGACACACCGGGTGCAGTTCACCTCCGTGCCCTGGCTGCGTGGCTACGTGCAGGGCATGATGACCGAGTTCCTGCTCGCCTCCGACCTGGACGCGAGCGCCATCCTCGAGCGGATGCGCTCGGCCGCGACCGCGGTCGCCGGCGCGGTGCGCGGCGGCGAGACCGAGAGCCTGATCGAGGCGATGCAGACCCCGGCGCAGCGGGCGCTCCTGGACAAACTGACCGCCGTGATGACGCTGGTGGAAGGGCACGGCGACTACGTGATGGACGCGGTCGGCCCGCGCGTGGTGCCGTCGGTGGAGGACATCAGGGCGAAGTTCTCCCACCGGCGCGGCTCGGCCGGCCGTCTCGAGCAGATCTTCCGCCGCCTCCTCGGCATCGACTTGAAGATGAAGCAGTACGAGCAGGGTTCACGATTCGTCTCCACGGTGGTGGAGGAGGCGGGGATGGCCGGGTTCAACAAGGTGTGGACCTCGCCAGAGACGCTGCCAACCCGCGCCGAGCTGGCGAACCCGCGCGAATGGCTTGAGCGGGTCGCCTGACCGTGGGCGGAGCCCTTCCCCCGCCGGTCGCCGCCGTACGTAACGCCGTCCGCGCGTCGGTCGCCGGCCTCGTGCCAGGTGACCTGGTGCTCGCCGCGTGCTCCGGCGGCCAGGACTCGCTGGCACTGGCGGCGGCGCTCGCGTTCGTCGCGCCGCGGGCCGGGCTGCGGGCCGGGGCGGTGACCGTCGATCACGGGCTGCAGGAGGGTTCCGCGGAGCGCGCGGCCGAGGTGGCGCTGACGTTGCGCGGCCTCGGCCTCGACCCGGTGCGTACCGCGACCGTGACCGTGGCAGGAGCCGGCGGTCCCGAGGCGGCCGCCCGCGCGGTGCGCTACGCCGCGCTCGAGGAGACCGCGGCCGACGTCGGCGCCGTGGCCGTACTGCTCGGTCACACGCTCGACGACCAGGCGGAGACGGTACTGCTCGGCCTCGCTCGCGGGTCGGGGCCGCGGTCGCTTGCGGGGATGCCGCCGCGTCGTGGCCTGTTCTTCCGGCCACTGCTCGGCGTGCGGAGGTCGGTCACGGCGGCGGCGTGCGCGGCGCTCAGGCTGCCCGTGTGGTCAGACCCGCACAATGCCGACAGGCGGTTCGCCCGGGTCAGGGTCAGGCTCGACGCGCTGCCCGCGCTTGAGGCTGCCCTGGGTCCTGGGGTGGCGGAGGCGCTGGCGCGGACCGCCGACCAGTTGCGGGATGATGCCGAGGTGCTAGAAAAGATCGCGGCATCCGAACGGGGGCGTGCTGAGACTCCCATGTCCGCCGCCTCTCTCGCGGTGCTGCCTGGCGCGTTGCGGACCCGGGTGCTGCGATCGGCGGCACTCGAGGCGGGGTGCCCGGCAGGGGCGCTGACAGCGGCGCACGTCGCGCGCGTCGAGGAACTGGTAACCGACTGGCACGGGCAGCGGGGCGTCGACCTGCCCGGTGGCGTCCGGGCGGCCAGGCGGTCTGGCGAGGTCTTGTTTGAGCAGACCGCAACTGTTAACGATATCGTTAATAGTTTATCTATACCGGTTTTGGGAGGGCCAGATGGACGCGGCTGACATGGGGCAGGCGCTGAAAGAGGTGCTCATCACGCAAGAGCAGCTCGGCAAGCGGACCGTCGAACTGGCGGCGCAGATCGACGCCGATTACGCCGGTCGTGAACTGCTGCTCGTCGGCGTGCTCAAAGGAGCGGTGATGGTGATGGCGGACCTGGCCCGCGCCATGCACCTGCCGGTCCAGATGGACTGGATGGCCGTCTCCTCGTACGGTTCAGGTACCAAGTCCTCCGGCGTCGTGCGCATCCTGAAGGACCTGGACGCGGACATCAGCGGCCGTCACGTGCTGATCGTCGAGGACATCATCGACTCCGGGCTCACGTTGTCCTGGCTGGTCAGCAACCTGAAGTCGCGTGACCCCGCCTCCGTCGCGATCGCCGCCATGCTGCGCAAGCCCAATTCGGTGCAGATGGACGTCGAGGTCGCCTACACCGGGTTCGAGATCCCCGACGAGTTCGTGGTGGGCTACGGGCTGGACTACGCGGAGCGCTACCGTAACCTTCCATTCATCGGGACGCTAGCCCCCGAGGTATACGGGGGGAACACATCCCGCTGAAGAAAGCGTTGATGCACCGTAAGGTAGTCACTATGCGTTGTGCGCGGCCGGCACCGACGGCCGACGCTGCGGAGCAGGCATGGCAGTGCCGCCGGTGGTCGGCGGCACGTGAGGCTGGTCAGGAGGGAACGGCCCCGGGCCGAGGGGGTCGCTCGCAATGGAATTGAAGCGCTTTTTCCGCGGACCGCTACTGCTTGTACTGCTCGCGGTGCTGGTCATAACGATCACCTTGGGCTGGGCTAACTCCGGCAGCAGCTACCAGCAGGCGGACACTGGGAAAGTCGTCCAGCTCATCGAGCAGGGCCAAGTGAAGTCCGCCATACTGACCGACAAGAACCAGACGATCCAGATCACCACGAATTCCGGCCAGCAGTACGAGGCGGACTTCATCACCGGCCAGGGACAGCAACTGCAGCAGTTGCTGCAGCAGCAGTACCAGGCGGGCAAGCTGCCAGGCAACTACGACGTGCAGATCCCCAGGTCGAGCGCGCTGCTCTCGATTCTTGAGACGTTCGTCCCTTACCTGATCATCGCGCTGTTCTTCTTCTTCCTGCTGAGCCAGATGCAGGGCGGCGGGTCCCGGGTGATGAACTTCGGGAAGTCGAAGGCCAAGCTGATCACCAAGGACACGCCGAAGACCACCTTCGCCGACGTGGCCGGTGCGGACGAGGCCATCGAGGAACTCCAGGAGATCAAGGAGTTCCTGCAGAATCCCGCGAAGTTCCAGGCGATCGGCGCGAAGATCCCCAAGGGCGTCCTGCTGTACGGCCCGCCCGGTACCGGCAAGACGCTGCTCGCCCGCGCGGTCGCGGGTGAGGCGGGCGTCCCGTTCTACTCGATCTCCGGTTCCGACTTCGTCGAGATGTTCGTCGGTGTCGGCGCGTCCCGTGTGCGTGACCTGTTCGAGCAGGCGAAGCAGAACGCCCCGTCAATCGTGTTCGTTGACGAGATCGACGCCGTGGGTCGGCACCGCGGCGCCGGGCTCGGCGGCGGCCACGACGAGCGCGAGCAGACGCTGAACCAGATGCTCGTCGAGCTCGACGGGTTCGACACGAAGGGCGGCGTGATCGTGATCGCCGCCACCAACCGGCCGGACATCCTCGACCCGGCGCTGCTTCGCCCCGGCCGGTTCGACCGGCAGATCGTCGTAGCCCAGCCGGACCTGACCGGGCGCAAGGGCATCCTCAAGGTGCACGCCCGCGGCAAGCCCATCGCGTCCGACGCGGACCTGGACATCATCGCGCGGCGGACCCCCGGCTTCACCGGCGCGGACCTCGCCAACGTGATCAACGAGGCGGCGCTGCTGACCGCGCGGACCAACGGCAAGCAGATCCACATGGCCGCGCTTGAAGAGGCCATCGACCGCGTGATGACCGGCCCTGAGCGCAAGAGCGTGCTGCTGTCGGAGAAGGAGCGGAAGCTGATCGCCTACCACGAGGGCGGTCACGCCCTAGTCGGGCACGCGATGGCGAACGCCGACCCGGTGCACAAGGTCACGATCATCCCGCGCGGCCGGGCGCTCGGCTACACCATGGCGCTGCCGACCGAGGACAAGTTCCTCACCACCCGCGCCGAGATGCAGGATCAGCTCGCGATGCTGCTTGGCGGCAGGACCGCGGAGGAGATCATCTTCCACGAGCCGACGAGCGGCGCGGCCAACGACATCGAGAAGGCCACCTCGATCGCCCGTGCCATGGTCACCGAGTACGGCATGAGCGAGCGGCTCGGCGCGCGGAAGTTCGGCAGCGGCGACGCGGAGCCGTTCCTCGGCATGGACCGGTCGCACAGCAGGGACTACTCCGAGGAGATCGCGTCGGCGATCGACGAGGAGATCAAGCGGATGATCGAGGCCGCGCACGACGAGGCGTGGGAGGTACTCAACGAGTACCGCGACGTCCTCGACAACCTCGTGCTCCAGCTGCTTGAGCACGAGACGCTGTCCCGCAAGCAGGTGATCGAGGTCTTCACGCCGGTGCAGAAGCGGCCGGCCCGCGGCACCTACACCGGTTACGGCAAGAGGCTGCCGTCCGAGCGGCCGCCGGTCATGTCGCCGAAGGAGCTGGCGCTTGCGGCGAGCTCGGGGCTTGACGGGCTCCCAGGTCCGGCCAACGGCCAGGTGCTCGGCTACGGGCGCGACGGCGAGGTTAGCGACTAAAGGAAGTGCGATGAACGAAGAGCCTGCGGCTGAGCAGTCCACGTTCGATCAGCCGCAGGCGGATCTGCTGCTGCCCGAGAAGAAGCCGGTCGACCAGGAGCGGATCGAGCGCGCCGTCCGCGAGATTCTCCTCGCGGTCGGCGAGGACCCGGACAGGGACGGGCTCATCGACACGCCGGCCAGGGTCGCCCGGATGTACACCGAGCAGTTCGCCGGGCTCAGGCAAGAGCCGGAGGACGTGCTCACCACCGTCTTCGACGCCGAGCACGACGAGATCGTGCTAGTGCGCGACATCGAGGTCTACAGCATGTGCGAGCACCACCTGGTGCCGTTCTTCGGCAAGGCGCACATCGGCTACATCCCGAACGCCAAGGGCGAGATCACCGGCCTGTCGAAGCTGGCGCGGCTGGCCGACGTCTACGCCAGGCGGCCGCAGGTGCAGGAGCGGATGACAAGCCAGATGGCCGACGCGCTGATGCGGATCCTCGAGCCGCGCGGCGTGATCGTGGTGCTCGAGTGCGAGCACCTGTGCATGTCGATGCGCGGGGTGCGCAAGCCAGGCGCGACGACCGTGACCTCCGCCGTCCGCGGCATCTTCCGCAAGGAGGCCAGGACCCGCGCCGAGGCGATGTCCCTGCTCTTCGGAAATAGATAAGAAGCAGAAATCCGGAGGTTTCCTCCGTATTATCTGGGCTGTATGTCCCGGTTTAGCCGTCTTCTGTCAGGGCAGTGGAAAACGGTCCGAATTGTTTGAACCGGTCACGGCCCTCCATCCGTCTTATGAATTGGCCGACTTGTCTTTACCGCTCGTTCAGTCGGCTGAGGGTGGTTGGAGGTACCTTGTCTGTGATGGAGACCTGCGCCGCCGACGACGCTTGTCGCGCGGCGCAGGACGCTAGCAAGATTTAGGAAAATCTTTAGCAGATCATGGAACCGGCGCATGGCAGGCCTGTCATGACTACGCTGCTAGTCCGTGATCCGGGGCCTGACAAGAGATTTGGGATGAGCGAGACTAACGTATCGCGTGCGCGTGACCCGGGAGGCGACTCACGGGAGCGCAAGGACGTCAAGCGACTGACGTGGATTCCCGCCGTCGCCTCACTTCTCACTTTCCTCATCGGCCTATCTGATGTCATAGCGGTCTTCAAGCCCGACTGGCACCAGAAGCTGGCCAAGGTTAACGCCGTCGTGCCAGGGACGCTCACCAACGTCGCCCGCACCTCGGACGTGATCATCGGCCTGCTGCTGCTGATGCTCGCCCGGGGGCTGCGGCGGCGGAAGCGGCGCGCCTGGCAGGCGGTCGTCGCACTGCTGGTGTTCGACATCTTCATCCACTTCCTCCACTTGGCCCACTTCCCGCACGGCAGCGTCTCGGTCTCCCCCTCCGGCATCGTGGCGATCGTCCTGCTCGCCGTCCTGCTCTACCGGCACGACGACTTCTACGCGGTGGGGGATCCGCGCACCAGGCGGACCGCGGCGTGGGTCTTCGTCGGCCTCGTCGCCATGGACTTCGCGATCGGCCTCGGCTACCTGGCGCTCGGGCCGCTCGACGGGACCTGGTCGGTGACCCAGCGGCTGCAAGACGTGCTGTACGAGCTCGTCGGCGTCTACGGTCCCGTTCAGTGGGCGTCCGATTCGCGCGGTGACCTGTACCACCTGCTGACCAGCGGGCTTGGCGCGTTCACGCTGATCGTCACCGTCTACCTGTTCTTCCTCTCTGAGCGACCCCACGCCAGGCTCGCCGCGGTGGACGCGGTCAAGATCCGCGAGCTGCTCGCCAAGCACGGCGACAGGGACTCGCTCGGCTACTTCGCCCTGCGCGACGACAAGAGCGTGATCTGGTCGCCGTCGGGCAAGGCGGGAATCTGCTACCGCGTGGTGGCCGGCGTGATGCTCGCCTCTGGCGACCCGCTCGGCGACCCTGAGGCGTGGCCCGGCGCCATCGCCGAGTTCCTCGAAGAGGCGGACCGCCACGCCTGGCGACCCGCCGTGATGGGGTGCAGCGAGCTCGGCGCCGAGGTGTGGTGCAGGGAGGGCGACCTGACCGCGCTTGAGCTTGGCGACGAGGCGATCGTCAACGTCGTGGACTTCAGCCTCTCCGGCAGGCAGATGCGCAACGTCAGGCAGATGGTCAACCGCGTGGCCAAGAACGGCTACACCGCGGAGGTCCGCCGGGTCGGCGACATCCCGCAGGCAGGAGCTTGACCAGGTCATCCACGAGGCCGGCAACTGGCGCGGCACCCAGGTCGAGCGCGGCTTCTCCATGGCACTCGGCCGCCTCGGCGCCCCCGGCGACGAGAACTGCGTCCTGGTGACTGCCAAGGAGAACGGCGTACTCAAGGCCATCCTGCACTTCGTGCCCTGGGGCACCGACGGGCTCTCCCTCGACCTGATGCGGCGGGACAAGACCGCGCAAGGCGGGCTGAACGACTTCCTCATCGTGGAGGCCATCAAGGCCGCGCCAGGGCTCGGCGTCAAGCGCATGTCGCTGAACTTCGCGATGTTCCGCGCCGCGCTTGAGCGTGGCGAGCGGATCGGCGCGGGGCCGGTGCTCAAGGCGTGGCGCGGGCTGCTCGTGTTCCTGTCCCGCTGGTTCCAGATCGAGTCGCTCTACAAGTTCAACGCGAAGTTCTCCCCGGTCTGGGAACCGCGCTTCTTCGTCTACCCCGGTGGCAGGGACGCGCCCCGCATGGCGATCGCGGCACTCGAAGCCGAGGCGTTCCTGGTGTGGCCGCGGCTTGAAGTGAAGCGGTACGCGCGCAGGGTCGGCCGCCAGCTCGGACTGCGAAGGGTGCGGCGCGGGCCGCGCGCCGCGGCCGCCCGACAGCAGGAGCCAGCCTTGCCGCCAGGGGATGACCCCTATCTTTCTTAGCTTTCTTCCGAGGTACGCCCGATGGAAAGGCCCCGTGGGCTGACTACCATTCCCGTTATGGTCAATCTGCCTGGTCTCGCCGGATCGCCAGCGGCCGGCCGCTGCCTGGTCATGGGCGTCGTCAACGTGACCCCTGACTCGTTCTCCGACGGGGGGCAATGGTTCAACGCCGCGGCCGCGGTCGAGCACGGCCTTGAGCTGATCGCCCAAGGGGCCGACATCGTCGACGTCGGCGGCGAGTCAACGAGGCCAGGCGCGCAGCGCGTCCCCGTCGACGAGGAGTTGCGCCGGGTCAAGCCGGTCATCACCGAGCTCGTCAGGGCGGGGGCGGTCGTCAGCGTGGACACGATGCGCGCCCAGGTGGCCGAGTGGGCCGTCGAGGCGGGTGTCAGCCTGGTCAACGACGTGAGCGGCGGACTCGCCGACCCCTACATGCCCCGGCTGGTAGGGAAGGCGGGCATCCCCTACGTGGTGATGCACTGGCGCGGGCACAGCCACGACATGGAGACACGTGCCATCTACGCCGACGTGGTCCGTGAGGTACACGACGAGCTGGCCCAGCGGATCGACGCGGTCACCGCGGAGGGCGTCGACCCGTCGATGATCGTGCTCGACCCCGGCCTCGGGTTCAGCAAGAACCCGGCCGCCTGGGGGCCAGACGCGCACAACTGGCAGCTGCTCGCCGGCCTGCGGGAACTGGCCTCGATCGGCGGGCGTGAATTCCCCGTGCTTGTTGGCGCTTCCCGCAAGCGGCACCTGAGCAAGTTGTTCGACGCCGACGGCAGCGAGTCGCGTCCGTTCCTTGAGAGCGACCAGGCGACGGCCGCCGTTACCGCGATCGCCGCGGCGGCGGGCGCCTGGTGCGCCCGGGTCCACGACGTCCCACCGAACGTGGTCGCTGTCCGGGTGGCCGCGGCCTATCGCGCCGCCGCTCGCTCATGAAGGGCCGCTCATGAAGGAACGGCAGGCCGTTCTCGCCCTGGGCAGTAACCTCGGGGACAGGCAGGACATAATCCAGGGTGGCGTGGACGCCATCGCGGGCATCGAGGGGGTTCGGCTGACGGGCGTGTCGCCGGTCTACGAAACGGTGCCGGTTGGCGGGCCGCCGCAGCCGGATTACCTCAATGCCGTCGTGCTGGCCGACGTCACGATCCCATCGGATGAGCTCCTCGACCGGCTGCACGAGGTCGAGGCGGCGTTCGACCGGGTTCGCGTGGTGCGCTGGGGGCCGCGCACCCTCGACATCGACATCATCACGGTGGCAGGCGAGCACAGTGACGACCCGGACCTCACGCTGCCGCACCCGCGGGCGCACGAGCGCGCGTTCGTGCTTGCCCCGTGGCATGACGCCGACCCCGACGCGGTGCTGCCCGGGTACGGTCCTGTCGCGGGCCTGCTCGCAAATGCCGACCAGACGGGGATCCGCCGGTCCAGGGTGCCCCTCGTTCTTCAGGAGGCGGAATCGTGAAGCCGACCCGGGCCAGGACGCTGCTGCTCATCATCGTCCTCGCCGCCGCCGTGACCTGGGCACTGCTCGACGCCGTCTACGCCAGCCTGCCGCCGCTCACCTGGACAGGGGTGCCCGCCCTGCTGATCGCGGCGGGCGCGGAGGCCTGGCTCGGCCGGGACCTGCGGGCGCGTATCCAGGGGAAACGCGGGACACGGCCGGCCCCGCCGCTGTTCGTCGCGCGGGTGGTGGCACTCGCCAAGGCAAGCTCGCAGACCGCGGCGCTGCTCGCCGGAATCTGCGCGGGATTCATGATCTACCTGTCGGACATGGCCGGCGCGCCGACCCCGCGTGCCGACCTCATCGACGCGAGCCTGTCATTCGGCGCCTGCCTGGTGCTGCTTGCCTCGGCGCTGTTCCTCGAGTACTGCTGCCGCGTTCCAGGGAACCCAGACGACGATGACTCGGTCCCGCCCCCACCCCAGGAATCCCCCTTCCACCACTGAGCCCTAAGACGCCGCGCTTGGGCCGCCGGGGGGATGGAATCCGCGCACGCGGCGGGTGGCTATTCTTGTCAGGGCGTTGGCCAGCGTAAGAAGGGGCTGTCCGGTACTCGTGGAGACTGGAACTACTGAACATCCGGCCCGGTTGCGTGTCGGGATAATTGGGCCTGGCCGTGCGGGGACCGCGTTGGCGCGGGCCCTGTCGCGGGCCGGGCATCAGGTGACCGCTGCCGCGGCGATTTCCGAGCAGTCCAAGCGGAGGGTCGGGGAGTACTTCCCGCGAGCCAGGCTCACCGATCCGGCTAGCGTGCTCGACGACGCGGACCTGGTGCTGCTCACCGTTCCCGACGACGTGCTTCCCGGCCTCGTGGAGGGGCTCGCGGCCACCGGCGCACCGTACGCGGGACGGCTGATCGCGCACGCCAGCGGCGCGCACGGCATTCGCGTGCTCGACCAGGCGACGCGCGCGGGCGCGCTGCCGCTCGCGCTGCACCCGGTCATGACGTTCACCGGCCGCGAGGATGACGTGGACAGGATCAAGGGCGTCAGCTTCGGTGTGACCGCGCCCGACCAGCTCCGCCCGGCCGCCGAGGCCCTCGTGATCGAGATGGGCGGCGAGCCGGTGTTCATCGCCGAGGAGAATCGCGCCCTCTACCACGCCGCGCTCGCCTTCGCCGCTAACCACCTGGTCACGCTCGTTTCCCAGGCGGCGAGCCTGCTGCGCGAGGCGGGCGCGGACAACCCGAACCGGATGCTCGGCCCGCTGCTCAGCGCCTCACTCGACAACGCGCTGCGGTTCGGCGACGTCGGCCTCACCGGGCCGGTGGCACGCGGCGATGACGGCACCGTGGCCGCCCACCTCGCGGCGATCGCCGCGCATGAGCCCGCCGCGCTGCCCGCTTACCGCGCGCTTGCCCGGCTGACCGCCGACCGGGCGCTAGCCGCGGGAATGCTCAGCGCCGGCGATGCCGAACGCCTACTCGGCGTGCTTGGAGACCAGTGATGATCATCGCTACCACCCGCGGCGAGCTTGCCGCCGCGCGCGAGAAACTCGCCGGCCCCGTTCTCCTCGTGCCCACCATGGGGGCGCTGCACGACGGGCACCTGGCGCTGCTGCGCCGGGCACGCGAGCTGGCAGGCCCGGGCGGCACGGTCGTGGTCTCGATCTTCGTCAACCCGCTCCAGTTCGGGCCGAATGAGGACCTGGACAAGTACCCGCGCACCCTCGACGCCGACCTGGCCGCCTGCGAGGCCGAGGGCGTGGACGTGGTGTTCGCGCCATCCGTCCGCGAGATGTACCCGCAGGAGCAGCTCGTCATGGTCGATCCTGGGCCGACAGGGGAGATCCTGGAGGGAGAGTTCAGGCCAGGGTTCTTCCACGGCGTGCTCACGGTCGTGCTCAAGCTTTTCAGCCTGGTCCGCCCGGACACCGCCGTCTTCGGCCAGAAGGACGCGCAGCAGCTGGTGCTCGTGCGCAGAATGTCCGCCGACTTCGGGCTGGGCATCGAGATCGAGGCGGTCCCGACGGTGCGGTCCGCCGACGGGCTCGCCTTGTCGAGCAGGAACAAGTACCTGTCCCACGCGGAGCGGGCCGCGGCACCCGTGCTGCACCGGGCGCTTGCCGCGGGCGCTGCCGCCGCGCCTGCCGGCCCTGGCGCGGTCGTCGCCGCGGCGCAGGCGGTGCTCGACGAACGCGTGCTTGATGACACTGGCAGGGAGCTGCCCGCCGGGGCGTCGCCGCGCGTGGACTACCTGGCGCTGGTTGACGGCAGAAACTACGGGCCCGTTCGGAATGATGATCTTGATTTTCGCGGGACGGCCGTGCTCGCGATCGCCGCGCGGGTCGGGACCACCCGCCTCATCGACAACGTTGTTGTACAGCTATCTCCCGGGGGGACGACGACCCCCGTACCCCACAGCTATCTCCCGGGGGGACGACCCCCCGTACCCCCCGAGAGGGGACGGAACGCCATGCTGCTGACGATTGACATCGGGAACACCAACATGGTGCTCGGCGTGTTCGAGGGGGACACGATCGTCGAGCACTGGCGGATAGCGACGGTGCCCGACAGGACCGCGGACGAGATCGCCGCCCTGCTGTACGGCCTGCTCGCGCGGTCCACCGTCGTCAAGGAGTCGGACCTCGCGGGGATCTCGCTGTGCTCAACCGTTCCGTCGGTGCTGCACGAGATGCGCGAGATGGTGCGCAGGTACTACGAGGACGTGCCCGCGGTGATCGTGCAGCCCGGCGTGAAGACCGGGGTGCCGATCAGGATGGATAACCCCAAGGAGGTCGGCAGCGACCGGATCATGAACTCGCTCGCCGCCGTGCACCTGTACGGCGGGCCGGCGATCGTCGTCGACTTCGGCACGTCCACGAACTTCGACGCGGTAAGCGCGAAGGGCGAGTTCGTCGGCGGCGCGCTGGCGCCCGGGCATCGAGATCTCCGTGGACGCGCTGTCACGGCGCGCGGCGCAGCTGCTGAAGGTGGAGCTGACCAGGCCGCCGCGGCTGATCGGCAAGAACACGGTCGAGGCGCTGCAGTCCGGGATCGTGTACGGGTTCGCTGGGCAGGTGGAGGGGATCGCGCGGCGGATGGCGGCCGAGTTGTCGCCCGAGGACCCTGGGGCCGTGACGGTCATCGCGACCGGCGGGCTCGCCCCCCTGGTGATCGACGAGGTGCCGGTCATCGACGCGCACGAGCCGTGGCTAACGCTGATCGGCCTGCGCCTCGTCTGGGAGCGTAACGTGGGGAGCGGCCCGCGGCAGGAAGGCGTGCACGCGTCTTCCGGCGGCGTTCCCGCCGGAAGTGACGCGCTGCCAGAGGGCGATCCCCGGTAGCCTTCGGTCGTGGCTGAAGAGACGGTTCCGGAGCAGGTACGCGTCCGGCTAGAGAAGCGTTCCCGGATGCTTGAATCCGGCATTGACCCCTATCCCGTGGGGTACCCGCGGACCGCCACCATCGGCGAGGTACGGGCCAACCACGGGTCGCTGGCGGCGGACACGGCCACCGGCGAGATCGTGGGTGTCGCGGGGCGGGTGATCCTCTCCCGGATCGGCGGGAAGCTCTGCTTCGCGACGTTGCGCGACGGCACAGGGGACATCCAGGTGATGATCTCACTCGCCAGGGTGGGGGAGGAGGCGCTGGCCGCGTGGAAGCGGGACGTCGACCTCGGTGACCATGTCGGCGTCACCGGAGAGGTGATCACCTCGCGGTCTGGCGAGCTTTCTGTGCTCGCCGACTCGTTCGCGATCACCGCCAAGTCGCTGCGGCCGCTGCCGGAGAAGCACGCGGGACTTACCGACCCCGAGTCGCGGGTCAGGCAGCGGTACGTTGACCTGATCGTCAACCCGCAGGCGCGGCGGCTCGCGGAGATGCGGTCAGCGGTGGTCCAGTCGGTACGGTCCACGCTGATCTCGCGCGGATTCCTCGAGGTGGAGACGCCGGTGCTCACCGGGCTGCACGGCGGCGCGAACGCGCGGCCGTTCGTCACTCACGGGAACGCCTACGACTCTCGGCTCTACCTCCGCATCGCCCTTGAGCTCTACCTTAAGCGGCTGGTCGTCGGCGGGATCGAGTCGGTCTTCGAGATCGGCCGGATCTTCAGGAACGAGGGCGTGGACACCACGCACAACCCCGAGTTCACCATGCTCGAGGCCTACCAGACGTACTCGGACTACACCGGGATCGGCGAGCTGACCCAGACGCTCGTGCAGAACGCGGCGGTGGCGGCGTTCGGCTCCACGGTGATCCGCCGCGCCGACGGGTCCGAGTGGGACATCGGCGGGGAGTGGCGGTCGCTCGGCGTGCACGAGGCGATCTCGCTCGCGGCGGGCGAGGAGATCACGCCGGACACCGAGCTGCCGGCGCTGCTACGGCTGTGCGCGCAGCTGGACGTGCCGCTGCAGCCCTCGTGGAACCGGGGACAGGTGATCCTGGAGATGTACGAGCGGCTCGTGGAGAAGCAGACCGTCGAGCCGACGTTCTACCGCGACTTTCCCGTCGAGGTGTCGCCGCTCACCAGGCAGCACCGCTCCGACCCGCGGCTCGCCGAGCGGTGGGACCTCGTGACGTTCGGCACCGAGCTCGGCACGGGTTACTCGGAGCTGGTGGACCCGGTGGTGCAGCGGGAACGGCTTACCGCCCAGTCGCTGCTCGCGGCGGGCGGCGACCCGGAGGCGATGGAGCTCGACGAGGACTTCCTGCTCGCCCTGGAGCACGCCATGCCGCCGTCGGGTGGCATGGGCATGGGCATGGACCGCCTGATGATCATGCTGACCGGGGAGAACATCAGGGAAACGATCCTGTTTCCCTTCGTAAGGCAGTTATGGCCCGGGGGGACGACCCCCCGTAACCCCCCGATGTCGGCATGCGTGGGGCTGATACGACCGCGGTTTTTGCGATCAGCCCCACGCACGCCGACTAAAAGCTGCGGAGTGTCTCTGTTCCGTCAAGCGATGCGGACGGCGCCGACGTAGGAATCCCAGAAGACCGGCTGCACCTGCACGACCTGGCCGGTGCTCGGCGCGTCGACCATCAGGCCGTTACCGATGTAGAGGCCGACGTGGCTGATGTCGGCGAAGAAGAACACCAGGTCGCCCGGCTCAAGGTCGGCCCGGGAGACGTGCATGCCGGAATTCCACTGGTCCCCGGTGTAGTGCGGCAGCGAGATGCCCTCCTGGGCGAACGCCCACATGACCAGGCCGGAGCAGTCGTAGGAATCCGGGCCTGCCGCGCCCCAGACGTACGGCTTGCCGCGCTGGGTCAGCG
The DNA here is from genome assembly GCA_963759545.1 of uncultured Actinomycetota bacterium. Classification (GTDB taxonomy): domain Bacteria; phylum Actinomycetota; class Actinomycetes; order Streptosporangiales; family Streptosporangiaceae; genus Trebonia. The sequence continues at coordinate 39,761 of CAVXAB010000007.1, read as the reverse complement.
CGGCGCGCAGGGCCGTCGTGCCGACATTGGTCGCCTCGGGCAGCACGATGTCGGGGTAGGAGCCCGTCTTGCTGAAGACGGCCATGGCCTGCGACATCGCCGAGCTGTTCAGGACGTCCAACTTGGCGTGGATGGTCTTGACCTTGCCGTTGATCTGCGACTGCAGCTGCGTCAGCGGTCGCGATCTCTTCCTTGGCGGTCGTCTGCGCCCGTTCCGCGGCGAGCTGCTCGCGCTGCAGTGTGCTGAGCCGCATGCCCGCCTCATCGTTGAGCTGCTGGACGGTGGACGCCTGGCTGAGGAAAAGGTCAGGGTTGCCGCTGGTGAGCATCTGCAGCGTTGGATCCATCCCGCCGTTCATGTAACCCATGGCGGCGAGCTGGCCGACGGCCTTCTGGCTGCCCGCCATGGCCGCCTCCGCCCTGGCGGCCGCCTGATTGGCGATCTTCACCTCTGAGTTGGCGTGCCCGAGCTGGATCTTCAGGCTGTCGTACTGCTGGCCAAGCGAGTCGACTTCATTCGACAGCTGCGTCGCCTCCGCGACCAGGTCCTTGAGGGACGGCTGCGAGCTGACTGTCTGAGCCTGACTGGTGCCGCCCTGCAGCAGGACGGCCACGGTTACCGCGGTTGCGGCGAGAGGCACGACTCGTCGGATGACTGTACGCACGTCGATGCACGATATTAGATAGCCATGCCGCTGCCAACCGACTCAGATGAAGTTTTGTGATTATGACAATGAAACCGTTTGCACGCGCGGATTGTCCGGATTGTGGTAATGGGCGGGCTGGGTCGACGTCGCATAGTGACGGCGTGGTCGCGAGTCGAAGCATTCGGGCTGTCGCGGGCGATACTCGGCGTGACCGGCCGATTGTAATTAAGCGCTACGCTAGTGCCGCGATGGAGTACATAGTGAGGCAAGCGCGCACGCGGGACGTGCCAGAAATCCGCGAGCTGATCGATCAGAACGTGGGCTCGCGGCGGTTGCTCGAGAAGCACACGGTGAACCTTTACGAAGACGTCCTTGAGTTCACCGTCGCCGAGGCGTCCACTGACGGGGCCGTTGTCGGATGCGGCGCGTTGCACGTTATGTGGGACGACCTGGCGGAGCTCCGCACCGTCGCGGTTGATGAGCGCAGGCGGGGCGCGGGCATCGGGCACCTCATCGTCGATGAGTTGCTTGACCGTGCCAGGGCGGTGGGCGTATCGCGCGTTTTCGTGCTGACCTTCGCCGTCTCCTTCTTCGCCAGTCACGGTTTCACCGAAATCAGCGGGACGCCGGTCGCGCCGGAAGTGTACGCCGAGTTGCTCCGTTCTTACGATGATGGCGTGGCCGAGTTCCTCGACCTGGACCGGGTTAAGCCGAACACGCTCGGAAACACCCGCATGCTGCTCCGCTTGTAAGGGTTTTCCGCGGCTCCTGGTGCGGCCTGGCCGCCTCGTTGCCCCTGGTCCCCCTCCCGCGCCGGCGACCGCCGGCCGGGCGACGCCGGTGCCTGCGGGTAGAGTGCTAGTGCGGGCACAGCAACCGGCTGACCGCGACTGGCCAATAGGTCGAGGTAACCTCCATGCTGCAGGATCTCGCCGCGCTCGCCCCGCCGGCGATTGTGTGCGTCGCCTTTCTGGTCGGCGCGTGGGTACTCGTGCGCAAGGAACTCGCGCCAAAGCGCCGGGCGCGCGCACAAGCCGGCCGCGTGCAAGCCGAGGCGGCCGCGGACGAACGAGAGCGCGAGCACGCCGATCACGAGCAAGGCGCAAGCTGACATTTCGCAACATCTGCGATTTATCTAGTCACGCCGTTCAACGTATGCGCATGGCCGTGAGATTCGGCCCGTGCCTCGAACCCGGTGTCTGGGTGATATGCCAAGTGTGCGCGCATTGTTCGATACGTCACTTGGCCGATACAAAACGTGAACGTTCACTTGCTGGCGCCGTTGGTGGTATCAGACCGCGCGGCTATCTTGTTAGTAGAAGATACACGACCCGCAATTGTGTGGCTCAAGACGTGGGTATATGTTTAGCATCCGAAATACTTACTCCGCAGAAGGGCAGAATCTCCGTGGCGCAGAAGGTACAGGTGCTACTGGTCGACGACATCGACGGTAGTGAGGCAACTGAGACCGTGAGCTTTGGACTCGACGGTGTCGGCTATGAGATTGATCTGAGTTCAGGCAACGCGGGCGGGCTGCGTACAGAGCTTGCTCAGTACGTGGAACACGCGCGTAAATCAGGCGGCGCCCAGGTTCGCCGCCGCCGCCAGCGCAACGGGGCCGGCCGCGAGCAGAGCGCGCGAATCCGTGAGTGGGCCAGGTCTCACGGCCACAAGGTGAATGAGCGCGGCCGGATCCCGGCGAACATCGTCGCCGAGTACGAGGCGGCGCACTAGGCAGGTCAGTGGCCGACAGCCCGGCGGCCGCCCTCCGCCGCCGGTCCCCCCAGGCCGTGTTCGCTCGCGGCGTACTCAGCGCGTTCGCTGGTGGCGTACTTGGAACTACGCCGCCAATTGGCGCTGTTGGATGGGGTGAAGGCGCGGAGTCCGGGGAACTCTCCTGTTAGTTGGCGCACATCGCGTTACGTACAGGGTCGGGCACGCGGCTACCATGCGGAGCAGGCAGGCACGCCGAAACCTGCCGGATCCCGCTGTGAGGAGAGCGACGACATGTTCGAGAGGTTCACCGACCGGGCGCGGCGGGTTGTTGTCCTGGCGCAAGAAGAAGCCAGGATGCTCAATCACAACTACATTGGCACGGAGCACATCCTGCTCGGCCTCATTCATGAGGGCGAGGGTGTTGCGGCCAAGGCGCTTGAGTCGCTTGGGATTAGCCTTGAGGCGGTGCGGCAGCAGGTCGAGGAGATCATCGGCCAGGGCCAGCAGGCGCCGTCCGGGCACATCCCGTTCACCCCCCGTGCGAAGAAGGTGCTTGAGCTTTCGCTGCGTGAGGCGCTGCAGCTCGGTCACAACTACATCGGGACCGAGCACATCCTGCTTGGCTTGATCAGGGAAGGTGACGGCGTTGCCGCCCAGGTCCTTGTCAAGCTTGGCGCGGACCTAAACCGGGTGCGCCAGCAGGTCATCCAGTTGCTGCACGGTTACCAGGGCAAGGAGCCGACGTCCGCCGCGAGCGGGTCCACCGAGTCCGCGCCGTCGACGTCGCTCGTGCTTGACCAGTTCGGCCGAAACCTCACCCAGGGCGCCCGCGAGGGCAAGCTCGACCCGGTGATCGGCCGTGAGAAGGAAATCGAGCGGGTCATGCAGGTGCTGTCGCGGCGCACCAAGAACAACCCGGTCCTCGTCGGCGCGCCTGGCGTCGGCAAGACCGCGGTGGTCGAGGGGCTCGCGCAGAAGATCGTCAAGGGCGAGGTGCCAGAGACGATCAAGGACAAGCAGCTGTACACGCTTGACCTCGGCGCGCTTGTCGCGGGCTCGCGGTACCGCGGTGACTTCGAGGAGCGCCTGAAGAAGGTGCTCAAGGAGATCCGCACGCGCGGCGACATCATCCTGTTCATCGACGAGATCCACACGCTCGTCGGTGCAGGCGCGGCGGAGGGCGCGATAGACGCCGCGTCCATCCTCAAGCCCATGCTCGCCCGTGGCGAACTGCAGACGATCGGTGCCACGACGCTCGACGAGTACCGCAAGTACCTGGAGAAGGACGCCGCCCTCGAGCGCCGCTTCCAGCCCATCCAGGTGGCGGAGCCGACGATCGCGCACACCATCGAGATCCTGAAGGGCCTGCGCGACCGCTACGAGGCGCACCACCGGGTGTCCATCACCGACGGTGCCCTGGTGGCCTCCGCGCAGCTCGCCGACCGCTACATCAGCGACCGGTTCCTGCCGGACAAGGCGATCGACCTGATCGACGAGGCCGGGTCCCGGATGCGGATTCGCCGCATGACGGCACCGCCGGACCTCCGTGAGTACGACGAGAAGATCGCCCAGGTCCGCAAGGAGAAGGAGTCGGCCATCGACTCCCAGGACTTCGAGAAGGCCGCTGCGCTTCGGGACAACGAGAAGCAGCTGCTCGCGAAGAAGGCCACCAGGGAGAAGGAGTGGAAGGCCGGCGACATGGACGTGGTCGCCGAGGTCAACGAGGAGCTCATCGCCGAGGTCCTCGCCACCGCCACCGGCATCCCCGTCTTCAAGCTCACCGAGGAGGAGTCGCAGCGACTGCTCCGCATGGAGGACGAGCTGCACAAGCGGGTCATCGGGCAGAACGACGCGATCAAGGCGCTGTCCCAGGCCATCAGGCGCACCCGCGCCGGGCTGAAGGACCCGAAGCGGCCAGGCGGCTCGTTCATCTTCGCCGGCCCGTCGGGTGTCGGTAAGACCGAGCTGTCCAAGACGCTCGCGGAGTTCCTGTTCGGCGACGAGGACTCGCTGATCCAGCTCGACATGTCCGAGTACATGGAGAAGCACACGGTCTCCCGGCTGTTCGGCTCCCCGCCCGGCTACGTCGGGTACGAGGAGGGCGGCCAGCTCACCGAGAAGGTCCGCCGCAAGCCGTTCTCCGTGGTCCTGTTCGACGAGATCGAGAAGGCCCACCCGGACATCTTCAACTCGCTGCTGCAGATCCTTGAGGACGGGCGCCTCACCGACGCGCAGGGCCGCATGGTCGACTTCAAGAACACCGTGATCATCATGACCACGAACCTGGGGACGCGAGACATCTCCAAGGGCGTGTCGGTCGGCTTCGCCAGGCAAGGCGAGACCCGCGGGTCCTACGACCGGATGAAGGCGAAGGTCGGCGAGGAGCTCAAGCAGCACTTCCGGCCCGAGTTCCTGAACCGTGTCGACGACATCATCGTGTTCCACCAGCTGGAGCGGGATGAGATCTTCGAGATCGTCGACCTGATGATCGCTAAGGTCGACGACCGGCTCAAGGACCGGGACATGGCCATCGAGCTCGAGCTGCCGGCCAAGGAGCTGCTCTCCGCAGCGCGGGTACGACCCGGTGCTCGGCGCGCGGCCGCTCCGCCGGACGATCCAGCGGGAGATCGAGGACATGCTGTCCGAGAAGATCCTGTTCGGCGAGCTCCGGCCGGGGACGATCGTGACCGTCGACACCGAGGGCACCGGCGAGGAGGCGAAGTTCACCTTCACCAGCCGGCCGAAGCCCGACTCGGCTCCCGACGCGGCGGCCCTCGTCGCCGCGACGGCCAGCGAGCCGGCCAGCGGCACGAACCCTAGCGTCGCGCCGTCAAGCGACGGGCCGGGCACGGCCCAGGCGCTCGGCTAAAGCCCGAACGCAAGCGGGGCCGGGGAACACTACGTTCCCCGGCCCCGTTTCGCGTTTGAAAGGCTGCGCGGGTGGTCTCCTCCATCGCGCATAATGCTCCTCATGTCCTCGCCTTATACCGATCCGGTGCTTGGGTGGTACGCCGTTCACGCGCGTGATCTTCCGTGGCGAGCGCCGGGGGTGTCGCCGTGGGCCGTGCTCGTCAGCGAGATCATGCTGCAGCAGACGCCGGTCAGCCGGGTTCTCCCCGCGTATCAGGCATGGCTCACGCGCTGGCCCACGCCTGCGGCGCTCGCGGCCGATCCGCCTGGCGAGGCCGTGCGCCAGTGGGGTCGCTTGGGCTATCCACGGCGCGCACTGCGGCTGCACGAAACCGCCGTGATCGTGACCGAGAAATACGCCGGCGAATTGCCCGCCACGCGCGACGAGTTGCTGGCGTTGCCGGGGATTGGCGCTTACACGGCTGCCGCCGTGGCCGTGTTCGCCTTCGGGCGCAAGCACGCGGTCCTCGATACGAATGTTCGCCGGGTGCTGGCGCGGCTGGAGTCCGGGCGCGAGTTCCCTGGCGCGCAGCCCTCGGTTGCCGAGTACGGCCTGGCGGAGTCGCTACTGCCCGACGACGATGCCGTGGCGGCGCGCTGGTCGGTCGCCGTCATGGAGCTAGGCGCACTCACCTGCACGGCGGCGGCCCCCCGCTGCGACGACTGCCCGGTCGCACAGCAATGCGCATGGCTGGCTGCAGGCCGCCCAGCGGCCGAAATCCGCCCCGTAGGCCAGACCTACGAGGGAACAGACAGGCAGTGCCGTGGCCGCCTCCTGGCGGTCCTCAGGGACTCCCGTGAGCCGGTAGCCCAGTCCCGCCTAGACGCCGTCTGGCCCGACCACGTCCAGCGCGCCCGCGCCCTGGACGGCCTCGTAGCCGACGGCCTGGTAGACCCGCTACCAGACGGACGCTTCGCCCTGCCAGCCTGACCCCGCCTTGGCCTCTACCACGGCTGGTAGAGACTGCAGGGGGCGCGGCGCGGCGACTGGGTAGCGAGTGTAACGAGTTGCATACTTTTCGCATGCGGATGGATGCGGACAGTGGTGAAGAGATGTCCGGCGACGACTACGACGGCTCGTACGACGAAGGGTGGGACCCGGGGAAGGACCGGGCCTTCTGGCGGCGGCGGTTCTTTATCCTCTGCGCCGGAGTCATCGCGCTCGGGGTGTGCGCCTGGATGTTCCCCGGCGCCCATCAGCCGTCGGCGCGGACCGCCGCCGCCACCCGCGCGTCCGTGGCCGCGCTCGCCAGTCGCCAGGCGCTGCCCCCGGCCGCGTACGGGAGTGCGTGGCCCGGTCCCAAGTCCATCGGCGGGCCGACGGCCACGGCGAGTTCCCCCTCGCCCACGGCATCGGCGAAGCTCGCCAAGGCGGCCGACAAGGCGAACAAGGTGAGCACCTCCTATCATCCGAGCCCGGCGGCGTCCGCGTCCGGCGGTGCGCGAGGAGCGTGCGCGCCCGCCGACATCGTGCTCAGCCTGTTCACCGGCGAGTCAAGCTACCCCAGGGGCGCACAGCCGAAGTTCAGCGTCTACGCCGTCTCGACCACGGCCGCCGCCTGCACGATGCCGTACGGCGCTGGCTCGGTCCAGGTGGTAGTGACGTGGCACGGTCACGTGGTGTGGGACTCGGCGGCCTGCAAGCCCCCGGCGGCGAAGCCGGTCCGGTTCACGCTCGGCGTGCCGCAAGAGCTGACGATGATCTGGAATCCCAAGGCCGTGCGGCCCGCGGGCTGCGCAGGCTCGCTGCCCGCGGGCGCGGCCGGCACGCTCGACGCGGTCGCCATGAGCGACGGCCAGTCCAGTCCCGTCCACACCTTCAAGTTCGGGAGCTTAGCCGCTGAAGGCGGCCTTCATCGCCTCACGCACGTCCTCCACCTCGATGACCGCCATCGCGGAACCGGCAGTTGAACCGCTGGTCGAGCCCGCGGGGACGATCGCCTGGCGGAAGCCCATCCGCTCCGCCTCGGCTATCCGGCGGGGCACGCCCGCGACGTTGCGCACCTCGCCTGCCAGGCCCACCTCGCCGACCGCGATGACGCCCTGGGGCAGCGACAGGTTGGCCACGGAACTGGCGATGGCGAGGGCCACCGCCAGGTCGACGGACGGCTCGGTGAGCCGCACGCCGCCCACGGTGGCGACGTACACGTCCGACTTGCCCACCTTGACCTCCGCCCGCCGCTGCAGCACCGCGAGCACCATGCCGATCCTGGAGGCGTCCAGCCCCGAGGTGACCCGGCGCGGTACCTCGAGCACCGAGTGGCCCACGAGCGCCTGAACCTCGGCGAGCAGTGGCCGCCGCCCCTCCAGGGTGACGGTGACGCAGGTGCCAGGTACCGGCTCACGGTGCCTGGAAAGGAACAGGCCGCTCGGGTCGGCCAGCCCGATAAGGCCGTACTCGCCGAGGTCGAAGCAGCCGACCTCGTCGGTCGGCCCGTACCGGTTCTTGACCGCGCGGACCATCCGCAGCCGTGAGTGCCTGTCGCCCTCGAAGTGCAGGACCACGTCGACGAGGTGCTCAAGGGTGCGCGGGCCCGCCACCGAGCCGTCCTTGGTGACGTGCCCGACCAAGATGGTCGACATCGCCTTCTCCTTGGCCACGGCCGTCAGCGCGGCCGCCACCTCGCGGACCTGGGTCACGCCGCCGGGCACGCCGTCTACCTCGCCGGCCGCGATGGTCTGCACGGAGTCGATGATCAGCAGCCTCGGCTCGACGGCGGACACGTGCGTGATGATCGCGTCCAGGTCGGTCTCGGCGGCCAGGTACAGGCTCTCGTGCACGGCGCCGATCCTGTCGGCGCGCAGCCGCACCTGGGCGGCGGATTCCTCGCCGGTGATGTACAGCACCGGACCGGACGTCGCGACCAGTGCGCCCGCCTCAAGGAGCAGCGTGGACTTCCCGACACCGGGCTCGCCGGCGAGCAGCAGCACCGCGCCGGGGACAAGGCCGCCGCCTAGCACCCGGTCAAGCTCGTCGAGGCCGGTCGGCCGCGCCGAGGCGTTCGCCGCGTCTACCTTCCCGATGGGCATCGCCGCGGTCGACACCGGCCCGCCGCCAAGCCGTGCGCTTCCCGTGCCGCCGTAGCCCGCGGCCCTGATCCCGGCGCGGACCAGCCGGGGGACCGCGGCTTCCTCCACGGTGCCCCACGCCTGGCACTCCCCGCACCGGCCGACCCACTTCGCGGCCTGCCAGCCGCACTCGGTACACCGGAAGGCCGCCGTCGACTTCGCCATGGCCGCACCATATCGGCAGGTGCCGACATTCTCTGCTTCCCGAGGGGGGACGACCCCCTGCACCCCCCGGCATGGGAGGGCTTCGCCCCCTATCCCGCCCATAGCCCCAATACCGTTGAGCTAGGCGCTCCCGGCTTTCGCACCGGGTCCGCGCGTGCCCGTTCTGTCCGGGTTGCCCCGGCGGCTCCGCGCCCCGGACCATGATCATGTGGATTCAGCAGCAAATAAGCTGCGGAATCCACATGATCATGAAAAATCCTTTCGATTACGCTTCGCCCGGCCGCGGGCGCCGCGCCCCAGCGGGCGCACGGGCCCTGCCGTCACCACCCGCCACTGAAGCCAACGGCACCGGCTGGCACGCGGCGAAGCTCGGTGGCCAATCACGGGCGAGGCCGCGGTGACGCCGGGCGGAACACGGCACTGCGCGCCTCCGCACCGCCTGACGGTCCCTGCACCGCGGGCGCGCCGCCGCTTAAATTACCTGCACTGCCCATATCCCCCACGGGGGACTCGCACAAACCGCTCGCCCCCCGCGTTGTGGCTGAGGTTAGGGCCGGTGGGTGCTGTAGCAGGCGGTCCGTAACCCGGACCGCCTTGCGCTGTGGCTGGGGTTAAGGCCGGTCGGCCCTGAGCATAAGCTGGGTCTGACAAGCACGAGCGACCGGAGGAGGGATGACAGCGTTGTCCGGGCTACCCGCCATCCCCGTGGTGCTGTCCACTTCGTCCGTCTACCCGGAACGCACCACTGACGCCTTCGAGACCGCGGCGCGCCTCGGCTACGACGGGCTTGAGGTGATGGTCTACACCGACCCGGTCAGCCAGTCGGGCGATGCCCTGGCCAGGCTCGTCGACTACCACCAGGTCCCGGTGCTCGCCGTGCACGCGCCGGGCCTGCTGCTCACGCAGCTCGTCTGGGGCCGCGAACCGTGGTCGAAGCTGGTACGCGCCAAGGACCTCGCCGAGCGGGTCGGCGCGAAGACCGTCGTGGTCCACCCGCCGTTCCGCTGGCAGCGCGAGTACACCCGCGGGTTCGAGCAGGGCATCCAGCGGATGTCGGAGGAGACCGACGTCATCTTCGCGGTGGAGAACATGTTCCCGATCAGGGCGGGCACCAACGAGGTGTCCGGTTACACGCCGCACTGGGATCCCACCAAGCTCGACGTCCCGAACGTCACGCTCGACCTCTCGCACACCGCGGCGTCCGCGTCTGACGCCATTGTCATGGCCAATGACCTTGGGGCACGGCTAGCGCACATCCACCTGGCCGACGGCACGGGCGTGTCGAACGGCCCGGTTCCCGACGAGCACCTGGTTCCCGGACGAGGCAAGCAGCCCTGCGCCGAGTTGCTGCGCGGCATCGCCGCCACCGGCTACCGGGGCATGGTCGTGGCCGAGGTCAACACGCGGCGCGCCCCGACCAAGGACGACCGGCTGACGGACCTCACGGAGACGCTGGCCTTCGCCAGGGCGCACCTGGCAACCGTCCCGGTCACCTGACCGCTTGCTGAAGATTTGCAACTGCAAGCAGGCGAGCTAGCATGAAGTCATGGCGAACATGAACAGCATCGGCGACTACATCAGGCAGCAGCGGGAACAGGCGAAGATCTCGCTACGGCAGCTGGCCGAGCAGGCGGGCGTGTCAAACCCCTACCTGAGCCAGGTCGAGCGCGGACTGCGCAAGCCAAGCGCGGAGATCCTCCAGCAGATCGCCAAAGGGCTGCGCATCTCGGCCGAGGCGCTCTACGTGCAGGCGGGCATCCTTGAGGACCGCCCAGGTGACTCCGGTGTCCGTGCGGCCCTGCTGACCGACCCGCAGCTCACCGAGCGGCAAAAGCAGGTCCTGATCGAGATCTACGAGTCCTTCCGCAGGGAGAGCCAGAAGCCGCCCACGGCCGAGGTCGTCGCGGTCGTCCGCGACCGGCCCGCGCCCGGGGACGAAGCTCCGCCCGCCCAGGCAGACGGGCCTTCCGACGCCGCCGGCCCCGCGTAGTTGCAGCGGCGCGGTAGCGTAGTCCTGTGGTTAACGTAATCGGCGGGGCGTACGGCCCGCTCAACTACTTCTTCCTGGCACTCGCCGTGGCGGCGTTCGTCGTTGAGGCATGGGCGTTCATCGACGCCATCATGAGGCCCGCTCCCGCGTACCTCGCGGCAGGCAAGCTGACCAAGACGAAGTGGCTGCTCATCCTTGGCGTCGCGTTCGTGCTCGGCCTGTACTCGGCCGCCTACGGCGGCGTCACCGGCTTCCTCTCGGTCATCGCGTTCGTCGCGGCTGCGATCTACCTGTCGGACGTGCGGCCCAAGGTCAAGGAGTTCCGCCAGAATACCCACTCGGGCCCCTACGGCCCCTGGTAAAAGCCAAGTCAAGATCAAAGTCAGGGTCAGTCCGAACGGATGCGCCTGACTTTGATCTTGAATGCTTACGAAACGACCAGGAGCAGAAGAGGGACCGCGACCAGGGCGGCGGAACCGGTGACTATCGCTACCTGGGCGGCCCTGGGGAGCGGTGGCTGCGGCGTTAGCAGGCGGGTGACGCGAGCGGTGAGCTCGCCTTCGGCCACTGCCAGGGCCCCGGCGGGCGCGCCGTCAGTGCCGGCGGTGCCGAAGCGCAGGAGAGCGGTAGCCAGTTCGCGGGGGAGCAGGCCGCGGACGCGGAGGGCATGGTCGTCGGCCATCATCTCGACGAGCAGCGCGACCGTGCGATAGGCCTGGGCGATCACCCGGGAGCGGGGGAACGTGCGGCGCAGCGCCGTGAACGGGATCAGCACGAGATCGTGCCTGGCGCGCACGTGGGCCCGCTCATGGGCGAGTACAGCGGCGAGCTCGGCCGGGCCTAGCAAGTCGAGGGTGCCTGCGCTGACGACGATCTGCGAGCGGATGCCAGGAAGGCAGTATGCGGCGGCGGCCGGGTAGTCAATCACGAGCGCGCCGGGAACCTTGGGATCGCCGTGCGCGAGGAGAGCGAGGAGTTCCCGCTGGCGGCGCCGTGCGCTAACCGCGCCGGCGAACGCCATCACCAGCACCCCGCAGAGCGCGGTGAACAGGGCGAACCCTGCGATGAGGGCGATGAACCTGATGCCGGTGAGGACGAGCGGCTGGTGCGGGGCGACCAGCTGGCCGGATGCCGCCCGGCTGGCAAGCACCCTAAAACCGCCGAGGACCCCCGCCTGCGTGCCGGGGCCGCTGACTCCGATCGCGAGCAGCGCGCCGACGGCTGCGAGGCCGCCTGCCAGACCAAGGGCCTGCCACAACAAAATCGCGGCCGCCGGGGACCTGCGCGGCCAGGACACACGCAGCATCGCATGCGCGCATCGCACGCTTCCCACGGCGACCGCGGCGAGAAGTACCGCCTCGGTCAGTGCCCCCATAATTGGCCCCCGCTGTCTCCCTCGGTCTCGCCCTCCTGGTGCTCCAGCTCAAGGCCCGACAGGGCCTCGAGAAGCACCTCTGCCTCGGCACCGGACACGCTCTGCGCGAACCTAGCGAGAGCCGCGTCCCTGTCTCCGGTCTGTGCCAGCGCGGTTAGCATCAGCTCGGCCACGTAGGCCTCGCGGGTCGCGGCCGGGCGGTACCGCCAGGCGCGGCCGTCCCGTTCCCTGCGCGCGAACCCCTTTTTCGCCAGCCGGTCAAGCACAGTCATCACTGTGGTGTGAGCCAGGCTCTGAGTGAGCCCGTTGCTGACCTGTCTTACGGTCAGCGCCGAATCAGTCTGCCAGAGGACTTCCATGATGGCACGTTCGAGGTCGCCCAGCCTGTTCACGAAGATAAGAGTACCGTCGTTGCGGTTTCCGTGACCAGACCTGAGGTCTCTGCGGCTAGTGGGGATTTTGAGATCTGCACGCAGCCCACGATGATCGCGCCGAGCGCGATGATCTGCGGCACCAGCCACCAGCCGTCGCGCAGGGTCTCGCTGAACAGCGTCACGCCGTAGGCGATGCTGATCAGCGCGTCCCCGACGGTGAGCATCGGCTGTGATGCCACCAGGCTGCCGGCCTGAAGCGCGTTCTGCAGCAGGAACAGCGACCCGACGCCCGCCACCGCGACGCCGTAGATGTGCCAGTTGGTGAACAACCCGGTCACGCCCTCGTCAAGGTCGGCCACCGCGTTCTTCATCAGTGCCGCGGTCAGCGCGTAGCCGCAGGCGGCGGCGAGCCCGAGCAGGGCGGCCCGCGGCTCGCCCTTAGTGCCCATGGCCGCGCTGATCAGCGCCGCCTCGAAGAGCGCGGTGGCGATGAGCGCGATGACCCAGCTCGTGTTCTGTGCGGAGTCGATGGCGCCGGATGGCTGTGCGGCCGCGAGCCCACCGCCGAGGGCGATCGTGGTGAGCAGGATGGCGGGCCACGGCAGCCGCCTGAGGGCGGCGCGGTTGTGATTGGCGAGCGCGGCAAGCACCAGCGTGACCGGCAGCTCGATGATGAAGATCGGCTGCACCAGCGCGATCGGGCCGGTCGCGAGCGCGGCGGCCTGAGCCACCGCCGCCACGATGACCATGCCGATGCCTGCGAGCCACACCCGGCGCTTGACGAGATCGGCAATCAGCGAGACGTGCATGGAGCGCTCCGGCGGCACCTGGGCCGCCGCCTTGCGCTGCAGGACCGCGGCGCAGGCGTTGCTTCCCGCGGTGAGCAGGGCGAACAGGACGCAGAGCAGCGTGTGCACCCCGATGGTATGCAGCGGCAGGTGCACGTGGAGGCTGGCCTCGTCCAGGGTGGTCACGCCGGGCTCTTCTTCTGCTGGTTCCGTTGCTCGGGGGAATTAGCGAGGTCTGCGAACGGACGCAAGTTGGCCAAGCTCTCCCCCCGCTTCTCGCGCCATGCCCATTCCCGCAGGATGGCCGACGCGAACCCGATCCTGAGGGCTTCGTTGAACGTCTCGTCAGAGTAGGTGAGAACGCAGCCAAGTAGCGTATCGATTTCCGACTCGGAGGTGGCGGACAACGGCAGGCGCCCGGTCAGGTAGACGTCACCGGTCCGGTCGAGAGCGAAGTGCACCCCGTACATCCTCGCGTTTCGCTCGAGCAGGAACCGGTAGAAGGCCGCGTGGTTCTCGTCCGGCTGGCGGCAGAAGAATGCCTCGACCTGCAGGCTGTGCTCCCCGGCGATCAGCCAGGTCAGCGTGGCGAGCTTGTGCTCACCCTCGAGGCGCACCAGGTAAGCCCTCGGCTCCGGCTGCTCATAGGTAAGGCCAAGGCTGTCCAGGGCGGCCTTGATGTCGTCGCAGGCGGAACCGTCGTCGGCGGGCATGACGGTTAAGCCCCGACCCGTGCTGCTACCTCATCCATGGCACCGGTATACACCCTGGCCAGCCGGTCCACTGTCGCGGACCAGCCGAAAGCGGACGCGTGCCTTCGTGCGCCAGCGGAAAGCGCATGCAGCCGCCTTGGTGCCCTGACGAGGTACCTGATGACCCGGGCCCAGTCGGCCGGGTCGTGACCGTCCACCAGGACGCCGGAGTCGCCGTCCCTGACGACCGTGCGCAGGCCGCCGACGCTCGCTGCCACCACGGGCGTGCCGCAGGCCTGCGCCTCAAGGGCCACCAGGCCGAACGACTCAGAGTGCGACGGGGTGAGCATCACCGTCGCCGCCCGGTACCACTGCGCGAGCTCGGCCTGCGGGCACGGTGGCTCGAACCGGACGATGTCGCTGATCCCCAGGTGGGCGGCCAGCTCGCGCATCCGGTCCGGGTCGGCGCGCTCCTGCCGGCCGCTCGGGCCGCCGACGATGACGACCTGCAGGGTGCCACGCAGGTCAGGATCGATTTCAAGCAGCCTGGCGGCCGCCTTGAGCACGACGTCGGGTCCCTTGAGCGGCTGCACCCGGCCCACGAAGAGCAGCACGACCGCGCCAGGCGCGACCCCGAGCCTGCGCCGTGCCTCCGCCCTGGCCCGCGGGCCACCCGGCTGGAAGACGCTCAGGTCCGCGCCGGGGTTGACGGTCTGCACCTTGGCGGGGTCCGCGCCGTACAGGTCCGTCAGCTGCAGTGCCTCCTCGGCGGTGTTGGCGATCAGCCGGTCCGCGGCGGCTACGACCTCAAGCTCGCCGCGGATCCGCTCGTCTGGCTCGGCGGCGTCGCCTGTCGCCAGTGCCGCGTTCTTCACCTTCCCAAGGGTGTGCATCGACTGGACGAGCGGAACGCCCCAGCGTTCCTTGGCCGCCGCGCCGACCTTGCCCGACAGCCAGTAGTGCGCGTGCACCAGGTCGTACCGGCCCGGCTCGGACGCGGCCTCGGCGCGCAGCACCTCAAGCGTGAACTGGCACACCTGCGCGGGCAGGTCCTGCTTGTCAAGCTCCTCGAACGGGCCGGCCACGACGCTGCGGACGAGCACGCCAGGTGCGAGCTCGGCCAGCGGCGGCGTGTCCCTGCAGACCGCGCGGGTGAAGATCTCCACCTCGGTGCCGCGAGCCGCGAGCCGCTTCGCGACCTGGACAACGTAAACGTTCAGACCGCCCGCGTCGCCAGTACCCGGCTGGTCGAGCGGGGACGTGTGGACGCTGAGCGTGGCGACCCGTCGCGGAAGGCCATTGGGCAGTCTGGACACAGCTGTAACCAACCGCGCGGGTGCTGTTCATGTTCCCACTTGCAGCTTTTGTGCGGGTACAGCGCTGGTCCCGCGTTCCCGCGCGTCCTCGTGCGATGGCGGTCTTTGCCATCGCACGCGCACCGGGGGTCCCGGGGGTCCCGGGGGGTCGTCCCCCCGGGTGATAACTGCCAATGCCGCCATGTGCGGCGCCGTGACCGCCAGCTAGGCTGACCCGCATGGGAACCCTTGTGCTGCTGCGGCACGGTGAAAGCGAATGGAACTCAAAGGGACTGTTCACCGGCTGGGTGGACGTCGGCCTGGCCGAGAAGGGCCGCCAGGAGGCGGCCGCCGCCGGGCGGCTGCTGGTTGACGCGGGACTTCGCCCCGACGTGGTGCACACGTCGGTTCTCACCCGCGCCATAAGCACCGCTGACGTCGCGCTTGAGGCGGCGGGCCTCAGCTGGCTCCCGGTCAGCCGCTCGTGGCGGCTGAACGAGCGGCACTACGGCGCGCTCCAGGGGAAGGACAAGGCCCAGACGCGCGCAGAGTTCGGCGACGAGCAGTTCATGACCTGGCGCCGCTCCTACGACGTGCCGCCGCCGCCGCTCGCCGATGACGACCCGCTCTCCCAGGTTGGCGACGCGCGCTACGCCACGCTCCCCCCCGAGCTCATGCCGCGCACCGAGTGCCTGCGTGACGTCGTGGCGCGGATGCTCCCTTACTGGTACGACGCGATCGTGCCCGACATCGCGGCGGGCCGGATGGTGCTCGTGGTGGCGCACGGCAACTCGCTGCGCGGGCTGGTCAAGCACCTGGACGGGATCAGCGACGCCGCGATCGCCGAGCTCAACATCCCGACTGGCATACCGCTGCTTTATGAACTGGACGACGCGTTCAGCCCCAAGGTGCCCGGCGGACGCTACCTGGACCCGGAGGCGGCCGCCGCGGCGGCCGAGTCCGTTAAGAACCAGGGCCGCTGACGTGAGCAGATGGTGAATGGGTAGGGCTTAGAAGGTGTCCGGGGTTTTGCGAGAAGGTGAACATCCGGAAAAGAGTCATATTTCCGGCAAGCTGCCGATTGTGGTGGCCCCGGAAGCTACGCATACCATCAGATATGTGAGTATGGACTGGTCACAGCCGCGTGTGGTGCCGCCGGGGCACCTGTCTCCCCAGGTAAGGGGCGCGGCATGGCGGTGAGGACGCGCACGGGAAAGGGAATGCGGCAGCCGAGGAGCGCGCGGCCCCGGTCCGGGCAGCAGCCCGCGAAACTGCCGCCAGGAATTGCGTCGGTCCTTTCCGTGCTTTCGTCTTCCGCTGTCGTGGTCGACAGCGAGGACCGCGTCCTGCGCGCCAGCGCCGCCGCCCGGGCCTTCGGGATCGTCAAGGGCGACCGGCTCATGGTGAGCGAGCTGGCCGCGCTCGCCAGGCAGGTCCGCAGGGACGGTGAGATCCGCGAGGCCGAGTTCGAGGTGCCCGTGCCGCGCTTCGGCGGCAGGACCACTACCTTCGCGGTCCGGGTCGCCCCGCTGTCCGGCACCGTCGGCGGCGGCGGGCTCGTGCTCGTGCTCGCGGAAGACCAGACCGACAGGCACCGGGTCGAGGAGGTGCGGAGGGACTTCGTGGCTAACGTGAGCCACGAGCTCAAGACCCCGGTCGGGGCGCTCGCCTTGCTCGCGGAGACGATCGAGGACGCGGCCGACGACGAGGAGGCCGTGCGCAGGTTCGCCGGCCGGATGCGGCAGGAGGCGGCCAGGCTGACGTTTCTCGTTCAGGACCTGATCACCCTTTCCAGGATCCAGGCCGCCGAGCCGGTCCCTGATCCGGCACCGGTGGCCATCGACGCGGTGGTCGCCGAGGCCCTCGACCGGTGCCGGATGAAGGCGAACGCGCGCGGCATCACCCTCGCGTCCATCGGCGTCCGCGGGCTCGGCGTCCTCGGCGAGGAAGACCTGCTGGTGACCGCCCTGCGGAACCTGCTTGAGAACGCTGTCGTCTACAGCCCGGAGCGCACCAGGGTCGTGGTGTGCGTGAAGAAGCCTGGTGACGGCGGCGTCGAGATCAGCGTCACCGACCAGGGCATCGGCATCCCAGAACGTGACCTTGAGCGGATCTTCGAGCGCTTTTACCGCGTCGACCCGGCCCGCTCGCGGGCCACCGGCGGCACGGGGCTCGGGCTTGCCATCGTGAAGCACGTGACGGCCGCGCACGGCGGCCGGGTCACGGTGCGGAGCGTGGAGGGCGCGGGTTCCACCTTCACCCTGTGGCTACCACTGCGGAGCGACAATGACGGCACAAGCGCCGATCGGACGCGCGCATGATATCTCCCGCCCGACCGCACCTTTCCCGCCCGACCCCGCCCTTCCACCCGACCCCGCCCTTCCGCCCGACCCCGCCCATCCCGCTCGACCCCATCAGGAGGGGGACTTCAGTGACACGCGTGCTCGTGGTCGAGGACGAGGAGTCGTTCAGCGACGCGATCTCCTACATGCTCCGCAAGGAGGGGTTCGAGGTCGCTGTCTGTGCGACGGGCCCGGACGCGCTCGACACCTTCGACCGCACCGGGGCCGACCTGGTGCTGCTCGACCTGATGCTGCCGGGGCTGCCTGGCAGCGAGGTGTGCCGCTCGCTTCGCGAGCGGTCGAGCGTGCCCGTCATCATGCTGACCGCCAAGGACAGCGAGATCGACAAGGTGGTCGGCCTTGAGCTAGGTGCCGACGACTACGTGACCAAGCCGTTCTCGTCGCGGGAGCTGGTGGCCCGGATGCGGGCCGTGCTCCGGAGACGCGGCGATGTGGAGGAAGTGGCAGACGCGACCCTCGAGGCCGGGCCAGTGCGCATGGACGTGGAGCGGCACGTGGTCAGCGTCCGCGGCGACCAGGTCCAGCTGCCGCTGAAGGAGTTCGAGCTGCTGCAGGTGCTGCTGCGCAACGCCGACCGGGTCCTCACCCGGATGCAGCTCATCGACCGGGTATGGGGCGCCGACTACGTCGGTGACACCAAGACCCTGGACGTGCACATCAAGCGGCTCCGCGCCAAGATCGAGATCGATCCCGCCAAGCCACGGCACATCGTGACGGTCCGCGGCCTCGGGTACAAGTTCGAGTCGGCCGGCTGAAGAAGCCAGCGAAGACACCAGGAAGACAACGGCGCAGGGGGCCCGCCGCATCAGTCAAACTGATGCGGAGGGCCCCCTGGCTTGCCTTACTCGCCCCGCAAGCCCGCAGGTAACCGCGTCACGGGGTAGCGGTGGGCGTCGCGCTCGCCGTCCCTGTCGCGCTCGCGCTCGTGACCGGCGTCGCGGTCGCCGTCGAAACCGCGGCACCCGGCGTGGCCGACGCGGGTGGCGAGAAGGTGGCCCACTGGAAGGACATCGCCTCTACGGGCACCTGGAGCGTCACCGTGCCGGCGTGCTGGAAGTCAAAGGTCACCGGGATGTTGGTCCCGCCGCGAAGCGGCTGGGCCAGGTTCTCAAGCACCACCTTCGGCTCCGGGCCCGTCAGGTTGACCGGGGCGGCTTCCGCGGGCAGGGTCACCGTCCCGCCCGACAGGGAAATGCTCCCGGCCGTCCCCGGTGCGGTGGCGCTCACCAGGGTGTCGGAGTTGTTGCCGCCGTTGTACAGCGAGACGAACAAGCTAGCCGACGACCCGCTCGGCAACGTCGAGCCGTTCGGCGCGCCAAGCACGAAGGCGTTGGTGATCTGGATTCCGTTGAAGAGGGCGTGCGCGCCGAAGGACGCGGGGTGGAATTCAAGCGTCGGGGCATCTTGCCCGGCTTCGCAGCCGGCGATGGCCCCGGTCAGCAAGGCCAGGGCGCCGGCACCGAGCAGCAGGCGGCCAGCGGCGGTCTTCCCGGAGCGTGCGCGGATCACGGCGAATGCCTCCTTGTTCAGGGATACGGGAGGTGGAGCTCACTCCCGCTACGGCCAGGTGGCCTGACGGTCCACTACGGGCCGTAGAAATGCTATCGGTCCCAGGAACGGCCGCCACGCCGGGGAGGTGATTTCGCCCGGCCGGTTAGGGTACGACCGGCTGGCTGGTGCTTGCCAGCTTCAGCTCACCGAGGGTCTTCGTCAGCTGGAAGCTCCCGGAAAGGCTCCTGAACGCCTCGGCTTTAGCGTCACTGAAGACCAGGAGCACGGTGAGCCCGGCCGGGTGGTAGGCGACGCTGAGCACGTTGCCGGAGTCCGCCGTCGCGACGGCGGCGCCGTCTCCGTCGCGGGCGACGAGGCCGGGCAGTTGCGCGATCACCTGGCCGGCGCCGGCGAAGTACAGGCCCACGTGCGCCGCGACCGCCTGCCCCGCCAGGCGGTCAAGTTGCGCGTCACAGCCGCAATTGGCGGGGACGAGGGCGATCGCTGAGGTCACCAGGGACCGTACCTGCACCGAGCGCCCGTTGAGCTGGACGGTACCCGATGGCAGTTCGGTCAGGTCACCGTGCTGCGCGGCAGGCTGGCCCGACGATCGCGGTGCGTTCAGCGTCGGCGCCGACGCCGGGCTCATCGTGATGATCGACAGGAGCGCACCGCCGACCAGTGAGATCGCGAGGCAGGCCGCGATCAGCGGGATTATCGCCGCCTGACTGCCGAACTCGGGCAGCCGGAACGGCCGGAAGAGCCGCATGAGGCGCTGCCGCCGACGCTTGGCGCGTTGCTCACGGCGGTAAGCGAGCACGTCGCGGTCCAGCTCCCTGGCATCGTCAGGGATCACGACGTTCACCGGGGGCAGGTTGCCGTCATCCCGCCCTGGCTCGCTGGCGAAGCTCACTGGCACCTCTTCTGGCGGTGGCCGCGGCCACTGTCCCTTTCACTTAAGTATCACCCCGCGCGGGCGTGTATGCCGACTCGCGCGGGGTGATTTACGAAGGGGTGGTGCATCTCTCGGGTAGACTAGGTATCTATCGTCAGCGGCGACGTCCAAGACCGTGGCCTAGGTATCCCCGTGACGAAGACCGTGTCGGCTGCCGCAGATGCCTGTCGAGCATACTGCCGTGTGCTCGAAATTAGCGTATTGACCTGCATATTTGCTGGCAAGGGCATTTTATCGGTGGTCCAGGCCGTGGTAAGATAGCCTTCAGCGGAAGGGGTACTTGCCAGATGTCTTTTAAGGTCGGCGATACCGTCGTATACCCCCACCATGGGGCTGCTCGCATCGATGCCGTTGAGACTCGCACGATCAAGGGCGAGGAGAAGACCTATCTGGTCCTGAAGGTCGACAAGGGAGACCTGACCGTGCGTGTCCCCGCGGACAACGCGGAGCTTGTCGGTGTTCGGGACGTGGTGGGCGCTGAAGGGCTCGAACGAGTGTTCGAGGTGCTACGTGCACCGCACACCGAGGAGCCCACGAACTGGTCGCGTCGGTACAAGGCCAACCTGGAGAAGCTTGCCTCCGGTGACGTGAACAAGGTCGCCGAGGTGGTCAGGGACCTGTGGCGCAGGGACAAGGAGCGCGGCCTCTCGGCCGGCGAGAAGCGAATGCTCGCCAAGGCCAGGCAGATCCTCGTCAGCGAGCTCGCGCTCGCGGAGAAGACCAACGAGGACAAGGCCGAGGCGCTTCTCGACGAGGTCCTCACTAGCTGAGTGTTACCTCAAGTCAAAACATGCGGTGGCGGGGCCACCTGGGCAGATTTCTCGGAAATCTCCCCGGGTGGCCCCGTCTCCTGTTCTAGGTGGCTCACCGGGGTGCTGACGGCTGGCTCTCGGTAGGGTGTGCTGCTGTGGAGAATATGCCGCGGGTTGGGCTTGGGGTGGATGTGCATCCGTTTGAGGCGGGCCGGACTCTGTTTCTTGCGGGGCTTGAGTGGCCAGGGGAGACGGGGCTTGCCGGGCATTCTGATGGGGATGCCGCTGCTCATGCTGCTTGTGATGCGCTGCTTTCCGCGGCCGGGCTCGGGGACCTGGGTGCGCACTTTGGGACCTCGCGGCCGCAGTGGGCCGGTGCGCCCGGGGTCGCGCTGCTGCGGGAGACCGCGCGGCTTGTTGGCGAGGCCGGGTACGTCATCGGGAACGTCGCCGTCTACGTGATCGGTAACCGGCCCAAGGTCGGGCCGCGGCGGGCCGAGGCCGTTGCCGTGCTCAGCGAGGCCCTGTCGGGCGCCGCCGTGTCTCTCTCGGCGACCACGACCGACGGCCTTGGCCTCACGGGGCGCGGTGAGGGCATCGCCGCGATGGCCACCGCCGTGGTCGTCAAGCGCTGACTACTCGTCCTCGTCCGCCGGCGGGGTCGGTGTCGAGCGGACGCGGTTCAGCCGGGGAACCGACGCGAACGGTGCCGTCGCGAACGGCGGCGCGTCGTCGTCGAGTTCCGGCGGATCCTTGCGCGGGCCGGGCTCGTCGGTCTCCGCGTCACCGGAATCGTCATTGACGTCATCGGAATCGCCGGCGGCGTCTTCTGCGCCCAGGTGGTCCTCGCGTGCGGGGTAGACGAGTCCCGCGAACTGTCCCGCTTGCTCCGGCTCCCAGTAATCATCGTCCTGCGTCGCGTCGCGCTCGTCGGCCTGCTTTCCCGCCATTCCGGGAACGCCGTTACCCGCGTACCTGATGCCTTGCGGGACCCGGGTCGGCGCAGCCGCCCCTGGCGGCGGCTCCGGTGACAGCGCCGGTACCTGGACCGTCGGTGGCGCCGGCTCGTCCCGCGCGGGAGTTTCCTCATCGGCCGGCCCCTCATCGGCCGGCCCCTCATCGCGGCCTGCGGCCCTCATCCGCCGGGCCCTCCGCGGCCTGGCACCTCCCGGGTCGGCGTTCCCCAGGTCGGCACCTCCCAGGCACTAGGCTCTTCCGTCGCACTAGCGAGGACCGGCTCCTCGCGCGTCGGCGGCACGTCGCCCGGCAGGGTGTCCTCGCGTAGTACGGGCAGGGCCTCGGTCCTGGCCGACGCGGTCGCTGACGGTGAGGCCGTCACCGGGGCCGCGGGCAGGGCGATGGGCACGGTGACCGCGGCGGGGAGCGCGGGGACGCCGGCCGGGCCCGGCCCGGTCGGCTGCTGCGCCTGCGTCCTTGACTGGCGGAGCAGCGTGAGCAGCAGGCTGAACGCGAGCAGCACCGCCACGACGGGCGCGGCGGCGACGATGCCCTCGGTTGGCCTGTGCCGCAGCGTGTAGTTCATGGCGTGCAGCACGTCGGTCGTCCCGATCGCGGCCAGCAGGACGACGATCACCACCCAGGCCCACAGGCGCGCCCACCACGGCCCGTCGCGGAGCATGACGGCGGCCACGCAGGCGATCACGAGCACGGCGTCGAACAGCCCGGGGTAGTACCGCGCGAGCCGCGCCGACACGCCGCCGAGCAGCGCGATCGCGTGCACTCCGTCGTAGGAGAAGACGAACGTCGCGCCGGCTACGGCGATGACCACGAGCGCGACCAACACGTTCACCAAGAGGCGAGACCAGTTGCGGCGCTTTGCCGGCACGGATGCCGGTAGAGGACTGTTCATCGGGGCTTCGTTCCACTTGCCAGGAGGCCCCGCCTGGGGCCTTCGCGGGTAATTTCCCAGTTACGCGATGCCCACGGTATCGGTGTTAGTACTAGATTGGAACGATTTCGGGTGTTGGCGAGGTGTGTCGTCTCAAGCGCGGCCAGCGGTCCGATACCGTACGCTAACGAAGGTGACGCTCCGCCTGTTCGACACGGCATCCCGGGCAGTGCGCGAGTTCCGGCCAGTCACGCACGGGAAGGCGTCGGTCTACCTCTGCGGCGCGACGGTCCAGGGGGCTCCGCATCTCGGCCACCTGCGTTCGGCGGTGTGCTTCGACATCCTGGTGCGCTGGCTTGAAGCGTCCGGCCAGCAAGTGACCTACTGCAGGAACGTCACCGACATCGACGACAAGATCCTGCGTGCGGCGGTCGCGGAGGAGACCCCCTGGTGGGCGCTCGCCGAGCGGTACCACAGGGAGTTCACCAGCGCCTACGCGCTGGTCGGCTGCCTGGCCGCCGGACGTTGAGCCCCGCGCCACCGGGCACATCCCCGACATGATCGCGCTCATCGGGAGGCTGGTGCGGAACGGGCACGCGTACCTCACCGGCGGCGACGTGTACTTCGACGTGAACAGCGACCCGGACTACGGCACGCTGTCCAGGCAGCCGTCCTCCGGGCAGTTGCCCGCCTGGACCGAGGCAATCGAGGAAGCGGAGCCTGCGAACCCGCGGGCGGAGAAGAGAGACCCAAGGGACTTCGTCGTGTGGAAGGGCGCGAAGCCGGCCGAGCCTGCCTGGCAGGCACCCTGGGGCCGCGGCCGTCCTGGATGGCACATCGAGTGCTCGGCGATGGCCGTCGGCTACCTCGGGTCCACGTTCGACATCCACGGGGGCGGCCAGGACCTGATCTTCCCGCACCACGAGAACGAGCGTGCGCAGTCCAGGTCGGCCGGTGACGAGTTCGCCAGGTACTGGGTCCACCATGGCCTTGTCACGGTCGTCGAAACGAAGATGAGCAAGACGGCGGGGAACGCGCTAGCCGCCGCGGACGCGCTACAGCGGGTCCGCCCGCAGGAACTGCGCTATTACCTCGGCCAGGCCCATTACCGCTCGATGATCGAGTACTCGAGCGAGGCGCTCGAGGACGCCGCGGCCGCCTACCAGCGGATCGAGCGGTTCGTCACCCGTGCACAGCACTCTCTCGGCTCCGCCGCCTTCTCGCCCAAAATATTGGCGCCTGAGCTGCCGATCTCCTTCGCCGCCGCGCTGGACGACGACCTCGGCGTGCCCTCCGCGCTCGCCGCACTGCACGCCACAGTGCGCGACGGCAACTACGCTCTTAGCAGGGGTGACCGGGAGAACGCCGTGACCTGCCTGGCGCAAGCGCGCGCCATGCTCGCGGTCCTGGGTCTCGACCCGCTCGCGCCGGCCTGGCAGGCAGGCGACCAGGACGGCCGCCTGCGCGAAGTGGTGGACGCGCTGGTCGCGCTCGCCCTCAGGCAGCGGGAAGCGGCGCGGGCGCGGGGCGACTATGCTTCGGCGGACTCCATCAGGGACACCCTGGAGGCCTCCGGCGTGGTCGTCGAGGACACGCCCGAGGGCACCCGATGGGAACTGGCGCGATGAACTGGCGGAACTGTGAGCACTCCTTTTTTGACGTTGCTGGAGTGCTGTGCCCGCGCGTCGGGGCAAAAAAGGAGTACTCAAAATGAGCGGGCAGAAAAAGGGCGGGCAAGACGGCAGGGCAGCGGGCGGCGGCGGCTACAGCAAGCGCGGCAAGCCCCGGCCAGGCACGGGCGGGTTCCGTCGCGACAAGCTTGAGGGCAAGGGCCCGACGCCGCCCGCTTACCTGCGCCCAGGGCATCCCGCGCAGCGGGCGGCGTCCAAGGCGGCTAGGGGCGCAGGGCGGCCTGGCCAGGGCCAGCGGGGAAACGAGCGGGACGCGGTCAGCCGCAATCGTTCGGAATCGCCGCAAGAGTACCCGGCAACACGGGGCAGCGGCGAGGGGCCGGAAATGGTCGCGGGCCGTAACTCCGTCGTGGAGTCACTGCGCGCGGGGATTCCCGCGATGGCCCTGTACGTCGCGGGCCGGTCACAGGAGGACGAACGGGTCGCGGAATCCGTGCAGCTGGCGGCGGAGGCGGGGATCGCGGTACTTGAGGCGGGGCCGTCCGAGCTTGACCGGCTGACGGGCGGCGCGATCCACCAGGGCGTCGCGCTCCGGGTGCGTCCCTACGAGTACGCACACCCCGAGGACTTTTCCGAACGAGCCGGGGCGAATCTCCCGCTCATCGTCGCACTTGACGGCGTGACCGACCCGCGGAACCTGGGAGCCGTGGTGCGGTCCGCCGCGGCGTTCGGCGCGACCGGCGTGGTGGTGCCGACCCGCCGGTCCGCGGGCGTGACCGCCGGCGCGTGGAAGGCCTCGGCCGGCGCGCTTGCCCGGCTGCCGGTGGCGCAGGCGGTCAACCTGACGCGGGCGATCGAGGGATACAAGAAGGCCGGCTTCTTCGTCGCCGGGCTCGACGCCGAGGGCACGACCGACCTGCGTCACATGTCGATTGCCGACGGGCCGATGGTGCTCGTCGTGGGCTCCGAGGGGCGCGGTCTTTCCCGTGTCGTCGCCAACGCCTGCGACATGCTTGTGTCGATCCCGATGGTCTCGGGCAACGAGTCGCTCAACGCGGGCATCGCCGCGTCGATCGCGCTGTACGAGATCGCCGGAGTGCGGGCCGCGCAGCGCTTACCTGGGCGAGCCGTTCGCCCCGGCGATCGCCCTCAGGCCGGACAGCGTGCCCTTGCGCTCACTGGCGGTCATGCCGCCGGTGAGGGACTTGTCGACCTGCTCGACGACGCCAGCCGCCTTGAGGTAGCCGTCGCGCCCCTTGTCGGTGATCTCGAGCAGGACCGACCGGCCGCGGCCCCTGGCCTGGCTCTCGGTGACCCAGCCGATCTTGCGCAGGTGGGCGACGGCGAGCGCCGCGCCCTGCGGGGTGATGCCGATGACCCTGGCCAGGTCGGCGACCGTCCGCGGGCCGCGCACCATCAGCTCGCCCGCCAGCCCGACCTGCGCCATGGTCACGTCAAGCTCCGCGAGCCCGTCGTCGAAGGCGCGCCGGAACACCAGGTAGGAGCGCCAGACCAGGTAGCCGATGCTGTCGCCCGGCCAGGCGTGCGCGGGCGCGGAAGACTCGCTCGCCAGGGCCTGCCTGGCCTTTCTCTCGGCCATGGGCAGGAGGGTATCACCAGCTCTCTTAAAACAAGTGCTTGTCAATCGCTTGTTAAGTGGTAGCCAGGCTCCTAGCATGATGGCACTGGTCACGAGCAGGCATTGGCTACGAAGGAGAGAGCATGCCCAGTCTTGAAGACGCGATCAATGCCGCGGGCGGACCGCTCGCGCTGCTGCGCGGCGGGTCCGGCGGATTCCCGATGCCGATCAAGTCCGAGTTCACCAACTGGCGGGACGAGCAGGAGAGCTGGCGGACCACCGCCGCGCTGATGGACCTGTCCCACCACATGTCCGACCTGACCGTCCAGGGTCCGGACGCCTACCGGCTGCTCGCCGACCTCGGTGCGAACAGCTTCAAGGGCTTCGGCCCGATGAAGGCCAAGCAGTTCGTCACGGTCAGCTATGACGGCTACATAATTGGCGACTGCATCCTGTTCTGCCTGGCGGAGAACCTGGTGCGGCTGGTCGGGCGGCCTCCGGCGCTGAACTGGGTGCAGTACCACGCCGAGACGGGCCCGTACGACGTGACCGTGCGGCTTGACCCGCGGACGGCGAACAACCCGAGGGGGCGCGAGCTGTTCCGCCTGCAACTCCAGGGGCCGGTCGCCTGGGAAATCTTCGAGAAGGTCAACCGCGGGCCGATGCCAGAGATCCCGTTCTTCCACATGGGCAAGTTCAACGTCGGCAAACATGAGGTGACCGCGCTCAATCACCGCATGTCCGGGTTTCCCGGCCTGGAGTTCTTCGGGCCGTACGAGGACTTCGAGAACGTGCGGGACACGCTGCTCGAAGCCGGCGCGGAATACGGCATGCGCCAGGTGGGCGCCCGCGCCTACGCGTCGGTGGCGACCGAGTCCGGCTGGGTCGCCAACACCGTGCCCGCGATCTACACCGGGGCGAAGATGAAGGCGTACCGCGAGTGGCTGCCGCGGCGGGGCTTCGAGGCGAACCTGGCGCTGGCGGGCAGCTACGTGCCTGAGCGGACCGAGGACCTGTACGTCACCCCGTGGGATCTCGGCTACGGGAAGTCGGTCAAGTTCGACCACGAGTTCATCGGCCGGGAGGCGCTTGAGAGCCTGGCGGCGCAGCCGCACCGGCGTAAGGTCTGGCTGTTCTGGAACCGCGACGACGTCGCGAAGGTGTTCGCCAGCATGTACGAGCAGGGCGACAAGCGGTTCAAGTACATCGAGATGCCCGCCGCGTTCTACGGCGGCGCCCACGTCGACCGCGTCGACTCAGGCGGCAGGCTCGTCGGGGTATCGCCGCTCGCCAGCTACTCGTCGAACGTCAGGAGCTGGATCTCGCTGGCCATGATCAACGAGGCCGACCTGGAGTTCGGCTCGGAGGTCGAGCTGACCTGGGGCGAGCCGGACGGCGGGTCCGCCAACCCGCTGGTGGAACGGCACACGCAGACCACGATCCGCGCGACCGTCGCCCAGCGGCCCTTCCCCCAGGGGTGAAGTCGCGCCGGCTCCGTCGGCCCGCCACGCATGTTGAGCGCGGTGGGGCCGACGGAGTAAGCCGCTTACGTTCGGGATGATCCCCGTCTTGCTAACCGACGGACTTCGCGAGCGACACGCGGACCTCGCCGCCG
Organism: uncultured Actinomycetota bacterium; assembly: GCA_963759545.1. Classification (GTDB taxonomy): domain Bacteria; phylum Actinomycetota; class Actinomycetes; order Streptosporangiales; family Streptosporangiaceae; genus Trebonia. The sequence goes on along the minus strand of CAVXAB010000007.1, from coordinate 12,505 downwards.
TCGCCCACCGGCTGCGGCGCCGCCGCGACCTCCGCGGCGCTGACCACGGTCAGCCCCGTGGCGAGCGTTTCCCCGGCGATGAAGTCCGCGTGCGCGCGGACCGCGTCGGCCACCTGGCCGTCCGCGCCCACCGTCAGGGTGATCCGGTCGGAGACGTCGAGCCCGGCGTCCTTCCGTGCCTGCTGGATGACCCGGATGACGTCGCGGGCGGTGCCCTCGGCGACGAGCTCGGGAGTCACCGCCGTGTCCAGCGCGATGAGGCCGTTGCTACCCGGCAGGGCCGTCGTCGAGTCCGGGTCCGCGGCGGTCAGCTTCAGCTCGTACTCGCCGGGCCGCAGTTCGGCGCCCGCGGCGGTCACGACGTCGCCTGCCTGCGACCACTGGCCCGCCTTCACCGCCCTGATGACCTCCTGCACCTGCTTGCCGAGGCGCGGGCCGAGGACGCGCGGGTTCACCGTCAGCTGGAACTCGCCGAGGCTCGCCGGGTCGTCGCCGAGTACCAGGTCCTTGACGTTGACCTCGTCCTTGATGATGTCGGCGAACTCGGCTAGCCCCGGCGCGGCCTCGTGCGCGACGGCCAGCGACGCGAGCGGCAGGCGGACCCGCAGCTGGCGGGCCTTGCGCAGGCTCAGGGCGGCGCTGCACACGTTCCTCGTCAGGTCCATGGTGTCCGCGAGCGCGTCGTCCGACGGCCAGCCGGTGACGTCCGGCCAGTCCTCGAGGTGGACGCTTGCTCCCCCGGTGAGGCCGCGCCAGATCGTTTCCGCGGTCATCGGCAGCAGCGGCGCGGCGGCTTTCGTGAGCGTTTCCAGCACGGTCCAAAGCGTGTCGAGCGCTGCCGCGTCGCCTTCCCAGAACCGCGACCGCGACCGGCGGATGTACCAGTTCGTCAGCAGCTCCAGGTAGTCACGGAGCGTCTGGCAGGCACCCGCGACGCCGTAGACGTCGAGCTGCTGCCCGATCTCCTCGACCGCCGTCTTCGTCTTGGCGAGGATGTAGCGGTCGAGGACGTGCGTGCTGTCGGTCCTGGCCCGCGCCGTGTAGTTCTCCGCGTTGGCGTACAGCGCGAAGAAGTAGTACGAGTTCCACAACGGCAGCAGCGCCTGCCTGACACTCTCGCGGATGCCCTGCTCGGTGACGACCAGGTTGCCGCCGCGCAGGATCGGGCTGGCCATCAGGAACCAGCGCATCGCGTCGGACCCGTACTTGTCGAAGACCTCGTTCACGTCCGGGTAGTTGCGCAGCGACTTCGACATCTTCCTGCCGTCGTTGCCGAGCACGATGCCGTGGCTGACGCAGGAGCGGAAGCTCGGCCGGTCGAACAGCGCCGTCGCCAGGACGTGCAGCGTGTAGAACCAGCCCCTGGTCTGCCCGATGTACTCGACGATGAAGTCACCCGGGTAGTGGCTGTCGAACCAGTCGCGGTTCTCGAAGGGGTAGTGCACCTGGGCGAACGGCATCGATCCCGACTCGAACCAGCAGTCGAGCACCTCGGGTACGCGCCGCATCGTCGACTTGCCCGTCGGGTCGTCGGGGTTGGGGCGCGTCAGGTTGTCGATGCTCGGGCGGTGCAGGTCCGTTGGGCGGACTTTGAAATCTCGCTCAAGCTCGTCCAGGCTCCCGTACACGTCGGTGCGCGGGTAGTTCGGGTCGTCGCTCTGCCAGACGGGGATCGGCGAGCCCCAGAACCGGTTGCGGCTGATCGACCAGTCGCGCGCGTTGGAGAGCCACTTGCCGAACTGCCCGTGCTTCACGTGCTCGGGCACCCAGGTGATCTGCTCGTTCAGCTCGACCATGCGGTCGCGGAACTTCGTCACCTCGACGAACCAGCTGGACACGGCCTTGTAGATGAGCGGGTTGCGGCACCGCCAGCAGTGCGGGTAGGAGTGCGTGTAGTCCTGCCGCCTGACGAGGGCGTTGTCCTCCCGCAGGCGCCTGATGATGTCCTTGTTCGCCTCGAAGACGTGCTCGCCGGCCCAGTCGCGGACCATCGGCAGGTACTTGCCGCCCTCGTCGACGGTCAGCACGATCGGGATGCCCGCCGCCTGGCAGGCGACGGCGTCGGCCTCGCCGTAGGCGGGCGCCATGTGCACCACGCCGGTGCCGTCCTCGGTGGTGACCTCGTCACTCGGGATGACCCGCCAGGCGTTTTGCGTCCCGAATGTGCCGGTGTCGGTGAGGTAGTCGAACAGCGGCTGGTAGCGGCGGCCGAGCAAATCCTGTCCTCGGAACGAGTTCAGCTTTCTCGCGTCGCCGAACTCCTTCTCGTAGGCGGGCAGGCGGTCCTCGGCGAGGATGTACCGCTCGCCGTCCTCCGCTTCCACGGTCACGTACGTGATGTCGGGGCCGACCGCGACGGCCAGGTTCGACGGCAGCGTCCACGGCGTGGTGGTCCAGGCGAGGATCCACTCGCCGGTCTCCAGCTTGAACCGCACGGTGACGGACGGGTCCGTCCGGTCGGTGTAGACGTCGTCGTCCATCCGCAACTCGTGGTTGGACAGCGGGGTCTCGCACCGCCAGCAATAGGGCAGCACCTTGAAGCCCTGGTAGATCAGGCCCTTGTCGTGCAACTGCTTGAACGCCCACATGACGCTCTCCATGTAGGGGAGGTCGAGCGTCTTGTAGTCGTTTTCGAAGTCGACCCAGCGGGCCTGCCTGGTGACGTACTCCTCCCACTCCCTGGTGTAGCGGAGCACGGAGTCGCGGCACGCCTCGTTGAAGGTCTCGATGCCCATCGCGAGGATGTCGGCCTTGCCGGAGATGCCAAGAAGTCGTTCGGCTTCGACTTCGGCGGGAAGCCCGTGGCAGTCCCAGCCGAACCTTCTGTCCACCTTGTCGCCGCGCATGGTCTTGTAACGCGGCACGATGTCCTTGACGTAGCCGGTCAGCAGGTGGCCATAGTGGGGGAGCCCGTTGGCGAACGGCGGGCCGTCGTAGAAGACGAACTCGCTCTTGCTGTCCCGGTTCTTGACCGACGCCTTGAACGTGTCGTGCGCGGTCCAGTAGGCGAGGGCCCGCCGCTCAAGCTCGGGAAGGTCCGGCTGGGCAGGTACTTCGGACGCGCCCGCGCGCGGGTAGGTGGTCATTTTCTCCTCGGGCTATCTGTGTCTCTTCGTGTTCGTCCTTGGACACGTGCCGCGAGGGCGACGCGCCCGCTCCCGTGCGGGCCCACCGCGGTACCACCTCGCTTGCCGCCTTTGCTCCTTGGCTTTGCCCTTTTTGGCCTTGCGCTTTTGGGCTTTGCCTTGGGTTTGGCGGCCGCTCATTGGCCGGCTGTGACGGGCCGGACCCGCCCGGGTCTACTGAGGCTGAGTGCCTGTTCTTCCGGGGGCTCACCGGTGATGGCCGGGTCATCGCCTTATTGCTGTTAAGTCTACGGGTTGGTCCAACCGCTGGTTGCCCGAATATCTTCCGCGGTCCTTTCCCTGAGCTTGGCGGCGAAGCGGTGCATCTCCGGGTCGTAGGTGTCGGCGGGCCAGTCCTGCGGCTCGCTGCTCTTGCGGCTCGTCCAGGCCGAACCAGCGGATGCCCTTGAACTCCCGCGGATCCGGGTTGAGCTGTGTCCCGTGCCTTGCCACCTGGAGGACGAACCACAGGTCCACGTCGAGATGACTGTTCACTTGGTTGGTCCGCGTGACCGTCAGGAATAGCGGGTTCTCGTCCAGGAACTCTGCCTCTATCCCGAGTTCCTCTCGCGCCTCGCGGATGACGGCCTGGTGCGGGTCCTCGCCGTCCTCGACGTGACCGCCGGGCGGCAGCCACAGCCCGGACTTGCGGTGATCGCCGAGCAGCAGGCACCGTTCCGCCGCGTCGACCGGGATGAAGTAGACGACAAGGTGCTTGGGCGGCGTGTCGGGCGGAAGCGTCCTGAAGAGCTGCTTGCCTGACGCCACCCAGTCAAGGATGTCGGCCTGGTCGGCGGCCTCCCGCCCATCGAATGGCTGTACGCCTCTTACGAGTTCCGCGATCCTTGACCGAACATCGCTACCAGTCACGCTCGCGAGTCTAGCGACGCCGCTGCCGCCTGCGTCGGGCGAGCACGACGACGGGTTCGGTGACGTACGCGGCCGCCGCCAGCAGCCCGGTCGCGACCAGGACGTCTAGCAGCCATCGGGGCATTCCGCTAACGGGGGCCAGGATGTCCGCGATGGGGCTGCGGGTTCGCGTCGGTGACGGCCTGGCCGATGGCAGCGGCGAAGCCGCGGTTGGCTTAGGAGGTGCGGGCACGCGCGCTTGGGCCGCCTTGCCTGCCGCGGGTGCCATCCCGGTGACCGGGGTCGGCGCGTGAGACGTGGCCGTCGTTGGCGCGGTCGCGGGCGCGCTGGAAGTTCGCGTTGCTGTCGGCGCGGTCCTCGACCCAGTCGACGTGGCCGCGCTTGTGTGCGAGGCCGCCTGACTGGTGGCGGTCGGATTGGACCGTGTCGCGGGTGACGCTTGGCCTTCTGGGTGCGCGGTCGGCTGACTCGCAGTGCCTGCGCTGGCGGTCGGCGAGGACTGATTCGCGGACGCTGGCGGCTGGGTGACTGCCGGGGTTGTGCTCGACTGCGGCTCGATTAGGGCGTTGGCGACGGACCCGAGCGTGCCAGTGACCGGGTCGGTCACGGCCTGGATTACCCCGGAGACGCCGGACGTGAGCCCGGAGAGCAGCGATGGCTGGCCGTCAGTCGCGGCGTGCGCCTGCTGTGCGGGGAGCGATAGGAGCAGGCAGATCCCGCCACTCGCGATGGCAAACCTCGCCGCTCGGCGAATGATGCGGCGGTTATTCGGCTTCGACATCGACAGCTCCCAGTCGCCGGGGAAACTCACGCCTGCCATCCGGATGCCCGGCCGTGGGATCCTAGGCCGTGCGGTCCTAGGCCGTGGGGCACTAGGCCGTGGGGCACTAGGAAGATCCCGGGTCAGCCAAGCGGCGGTAGCGGACAAGCGTGTTGTTCGTTCACCACCGTACAGTCAAGGAGTGCCTTTTCGCGACACGCAGCCCGAAATCATGCCCTCACCCCGTTGTGCTGGGGTTCTCCGCTACCTTTGGGCCTCAAGGAGGTTACCTTGTCGCGGTACCGGGTGGTGGAGATCTGCGCCGGTGCGGGCGGGCAGTCCCTCGGGCTTGAGCTAGCGGGTTTCGAGCATGAGCTTTCCGTCGAGCTGGATCCGAACGCCGCCGCTACCCTCCGGCATAACCGGCCGCACTGGAAGGTCGCGATCGGCGACGTGGCCAATCCCGGTGTGTGGGATCCGGTCTCGTACGCCGGGGTCGACCTGCTGGCCGGCGGCGTGCCGTGTCCGCCGTTCACGATCGCGGGCAAGCAGCTTGGGGCTACTGACGAGCGTGACCTGTTCGCCTGGGCGATCGAGTTGTGCGGCATCGTCAAGCCGCGCGCGCTGATGCTCGAGAACGTCCGCGGGCTGTCGCTGCCCCGGTTCGCGGCCTACCGGCAGCACGTGCTCGACCGGCTGGCCTCGCTCGGGTACGCGGCCGACTGGCGCCTGCTGCACGCCTCGGATTACGGCGTGCCGCAGCTCAGGCCCCGGTTCGTCCTCGTCGCGCTGCGTGCGCCTGACTTCGCCTACTTCTCTTGGCCCGCGCCGCGTCCAGGTGACACCCCGACCGTGGGCGAGACGCTGCTCGACCTGATGGCCGCCAACGGCTGGCCCGGCGCCGAGCCGTGGGCCGCGAAGGCGAACGACATCGCGCCGACGATCGTCGGCGGGTCGAAGAAGCACGGCGGCGCCGACCTCGGGCCCACCAGGGCCAAGCGAGCCTGGCGCGCGCTCGGCGTGGACGCGCTTGGCGTCGCCGACGCCGCGCCGTCCGCCGACGACCCGGTCACCCTGCTACCCAAGCTCACGTGCGAGATGGTCGCCAGGATCCAGGGCTGGGACGGCCACGCGTACCAGTGGGAGTTCACCGGCAGGAAGACCTCAAACTACCGGCAGGTCGGCAACGCCTTCCCCCCGCCGGTCGCCCGCGCGATCGGCGACCAGATCCGGTGCGCCCTGGACCACGAGGGCGCGCCGCGCAGCCTGGTGGAGCAGTCGCCCACCGCACACGACCCGGTCTACGCGGTCCTCCGCGACGACGGCGGCTTCCTGACCATGGACCAGATCCGCCGCCGCCTGCCCGCGCCGCTGGAGATCCCCGCGTTCGAGCGGCACCTGGCCCACCTCAGGCGCGACTTCCACATCGAGGTCCAGACCCGCAGGTCAGGCGACGCCTACAAGCTGGGCCCGTTCAAGGCATTCACCGGCCAGGACGACCATCTCCGCCACGAGGCCTTCCTCCGCCCCGCCACGATCAGCTGACCGTTCGGGTCCGGAGCCGGGCTCGAGCCGGCCGGAACCGGGCTCGAGCGGGGCCGGAACCGGGGCGGCTCTGGGCTGGGGCCGGTCCGGTCGGTAGCGTTCTGGGCGGATTTCATTAACGACGATAGTCGACCATGTCCGACATGAGTCATGCTAGGACTGGAAACTGATCGGCCCGGGTGCTTTGGGAGTCGGATGGATGACTTTACGTTGATCGGTCCGGCACTCATTGAGGAAGCGGTGGACTGGCTTCGCGAGCACTACGGGGAGTTCGAGTTCTGGGTCGAGCGTGACCTGGTCTGGACCGTGCAGACCCATCTGCGCCAGGTGATCGGTGAGCGCGGGCTGCCCTACCTGGTGTTGAACGACTACCCGATGCTTGCCGGATCGCGGCGCTCGCTGACCGCCGACCTGGTTGTGCGCGACCGGCGGACCGGCGCCATGGTGGCGGCGGAGTTCAGGTACGAGCCCGCGCACCGGCGGACAGAATTCATGGCGATGCCAGGCAAGCTCCCGGTCGTGGTCTGGGGCGCTGAGGGCGTGGCGAAGGACGTCGGCCGGATCCGGGCGTTCGTCGAGGAGGGCGCTGCCAGCGTCGCTTTTGCCGTATTCATCGACGAAGGCCGGCACTATCGCCATCGGCCAGCGCACCCGGGCAGCAGGTGGGTGGACTGGGACGCCACGACGGCGGAGGGCGCGGCACCCTCGGTGCTGTGGTCTCGGTGGCCTGCGGCATGAGCTTCCAGCGTCAATCGACTGGGCCGAGGTAAAGCCAGCGGTTATTCGACTGGGCCGAGGTAAAGCCAGCGCTTGCCCTCCCGCACGAACCTGCTGTTCTCCGTCAGGACGTGGCGCTGCCCGTCGAGGACGTAGATGGCGCGAAAACTCACCGTGCCGGTGGCGTCGAAGAGCCCGCCGCCTGTTGTCTCAAGCACGGCGAGGCGGGTCCACCGGCACCCTGGGTCGAGTTCTAGCGTGCGCGGCCGGGCGGACGAGTGCCAGGTCCGCAGGAGGTAAGCGGCGTCGCCGACCGCGAATGCGCTGTAGCGGGAGCGCATCAGTTGCTCGGCCGTCGGCGCGGGCGCGCCGCTGTGGTACCGCCCGCAGCACGAGTCGTAGTCCTCACCGAGGCCGCACGGGCACGCGAGTACTTCCATGCAGACATTGTCGCAAGGGCGACTGGCCATCGCTACGAGAGCGAACTCGCCCGCTCGCCCGCCGCGTCCGGCGAGAAAGCGACGCGGCGTCCCAGCCGGTCCTGACTCCCGGCGACCGCACTCTGCGGGTCGGCAACCAGGACAAGTTCGTGAAATCAACGAAGGCGCCGACGAGAAAGCATCCTGCGGCCGCGCATTGCGTGCCCTCGTCTGCCACTGGCCGGGACACGCCACCTGCTGTGAACGAATAAACGGCTCGCGACGCTTGAGACCAAAGTTGCCCAGTCTGGTCGGTTTGTTTCTAAATTGTTGCAGAAAATTGGCTATTGACCGGAAAAGTGTGCTGTCGCACTATCGTGGTGGACCCGGTGCAGTCCGGAAGACGCCAATAGGGATGGAAAAATGAAGAACGCACACAAGCGATGGGGGCTGGGCGTGTCTCTGCTCTTGCTAGCAGGGACTGCGCTCGCCTCGGTGACTCCGTCGGCAGCGAACGCGGCCTCTCAGCCCCCCAGGGCCTGCGGGCTGCCGTCCCGCAGCGGCCACATCGCCGGCATCGTGCCTGCGATAGGCGGCAAATGCCTGACCAAATCTGCCCATCAGGCCACCAGCAACACCAAGGCGCATAACACCAGCGACCCCGCCAGCGGCACTCCGCCATTGATCTTCCACGGAGGCTCGATGATGATGACGCCGTCGACCGGCCCGCTGATCGTCACGCCGATCTTCTGGAATCCGTCTAGCTTCCCGATGGGTTCGTCCTATACATCGCTCATCGACTCCTATCTCAGTGCCGTGTCATCGGCGAGCGGCCAGAACACAAACGTGTTTTCGGTGCTGAACGAGTACAGCGGTAATAACGGGCAGATCAACTACTCGGTCACGCTCGGCACTCCCGTTAACGACACCCACGCGCTGCCCGCGAGCGGCTGCAGAGTGGCCCGCACGGACACGACAGGGATCTACGCTGACGGCTCCGGCTACAGCGCCTGCCTAGATGATGCCCAGCTCCAGACTGAGATCAACAGCGTCACCGCGGCCAGCGGCCTGCCACGTAACCTCTCTCATATCTACGTGTTGTACCTGCCCAAGCACGTCGAGTCGTGCTTCAACCCCGGTTCGACGACTACTTCGGCCAACGCCTGCACGATCAACCATCAGCCGAGCGCGGCCTACTGCGCCTACCACAGCGAAACCGCCAGCAGCGCCGTGTACGCGAGCATGCCCTACCCGGTCTACAACTCGGGAACGGGGTTCAGTTGCGGTAGCGAGAGCAGCTTCGGTGTGGTCGAGTCGCCGAACGGCAACCCCGACGCCGACGTCGCGATCAGCCCCACAAGTCACGAGATCAGTGAGGCGATTACCGACCCGGACACCAGTACCGGCTGGTACGACTCCAGCGGCTACGAGATCGGCGACGAGTGCGCCTATATCTACGGCGCGACCCAGGGCACTGCCGGGCAGCTGTACAACCAGGTGATCAACGGTCTCCATTTCCTGACCCAGGAGGAGTTCAGCAATAATGACTTCGCCGTAACCGGCGGCGGGTGCGTGCAGGCCGCGGCGGACGAGGCCTGATCGCGCGGCAGCCGGACGGCAGGAGCCGTAACAGCCCGTTGCGCCGACAGACACGACGGGCTCGGTGAGAGGCCCGGGACGCGGTTTCGTGAGCAATCCAGGAACCGCGCCCCGGCGGCGGCGTACCGCCCCGGACGCGCACGGGACCCCGGCAGGCGGTCTGGTGCCGAGATGCTCGGCATCCACACCTGCAGGGCCCGGTGCAACCCGTTACCGATGTCGGCCGTGAGCCGGTACCCTGGCAGGGATTCCGCGTCCGGCTCGCCGGGCCCGGTCAAGCCGGTGTAGCTCAGTTGGCAGAGCATCCGCCTTGTAAGCGGACGGTCAGCGGTTCGAATCCGCTCACCGGCTCCATGAGGTCTTCACGTTTCGTGTAGGCCTAGTTTCACGTTTGGGTCCGACATTCTGGGATTGGCCGCGTTTCATGAACGCTGGGTGTCTGGCTGGTTGCTTTGCGTATGTTCCCGGCTGGCTGCGGGCATGCTGCCGCCGTCTTTGTCCTGGTGGTGACAGTGCGGGACTCGTGCGCGTGGCCGGGGCGGGTTACGGCGGTGCGGCAAGGGCAGCGAGGGTCTTGCGGCGGCGTTTGCGGGTCTTCGGGGGCAGGCCCCTGGCGGCGCGTGCGGGTTTTCTTCCTGCCGGGTGTTCCAGGCGGTGAGGATGCGCTGGTTGCGGACGACGAGCAGGGTCACGGTGAAAAGCATGAGCGGGGCCAGGCCCATGAGGCGGCACCAGCCGCGGGCTGATGTCGTTGCTGGCGGGGTCCTTGGCGGTGGCGAAGCCGCGCTCGGCGGCGCTGCGCCGGGCGTAGGAGCGGCGCCAGGCCGCCGACGGGTAGTCGTGCTTCTGCCGGGTTTTCGCGTTCACGTGCGGCGGGACGGTGATGGTCTGCTGGGTGCAGCAGGCCTGCGGCTGCTCTGGCGGGGCGAGGATCTCCGGGCCGGTCCCGGTCCAGGGTCATCGACGGCGGCTGCAGCGGGCAGCGGACCTTGCCCGCGGCGGCCGGGCACTGGACCCGGTGGTAGCCGTCGGCGTCGTCGCTGGTGAGGCGGCCGAGCTTGTAGCGGGCGGCCTCGGCGGTCCTCGCGTCGTGCTGCGCGGCCTGCGCGGGGGTGGCGGCGCGGGACAGCGGCCCGAGCTCCAGCAGGGCGCGCGGCGTGGCCGGGCAGTAGAGGTTCCCGTTGGCGATGACCGCGCCTTCGTGCGTGCCGCGCGGGCCGCGGTCGTGCGGGTGGAGGTCCTGGACGAGGGCGGCGCCGGCGAGCCGGAGCGGGGACGGCCCAGTTGCCCGGGACGCGGTGGGAGTAGCCGGAGTCGGCCAGCACGTCGCCGAGCGGGATGCCGTCTCCGGGCATCGCGGTCAGCACGGGGGTGAAGGCGGGGACGGGGTCGCGCCGGCAGGACGAGGCGGTCATGCGGCGGGCGAGCTCGGGGACGGGCGGCCCTGCTCATCGGGCACGGTGACCGCGTCCGACAGGTAGTAGCCGAAGAACAGCTCGTCCTGGTCTCCGGCGAGGTTGTCCTTGCGGTGGCCCCAGGATGCCTCGGGGTCGGCGCAGTCGCTGGTGCCGCGCGGCGGGGGCCGGGAGAAGGACTCCAGGTCGCTCCAGTCCACGGCCAGCGACGTGCTGGCGTCCTTGAACTCCTCCGGGACGCTGGCCTCCAGCAGGTCGTCGCAGGCGCGCTGCAGTTCCGGCGACGGCAGCCCGTCCGGCTCGTCCTTGCCGAGCGCGGCCGTCACCAGGCTGAAGGTGTACTCGGCCTGCCGGTAGGTCAGCAGGTGCGGGCCGTTCCTCCAGTCGGCCAGCACGCCGAGCCGCCGCTGGTCGTCCTCGGGCAGCCCGGTCAGCGCCCGGTGGACCCTGGTCAGGTGGGCCGGGCGGCCGTCGGCGAGCGCGAGCATCATGCCCAGCAGCAGGGTGCGGACGGCCAGCTGCCGCGCCCGGGCACCGGAGGGCAGCATCGCCTCGATCCGCGGCGCGACGCCGGAGGCGTCGATGACCTCCTCGAACCCCGCCAGCGGGATCATGGCCGGGCGGCCCCGAGCAGTCGCACCGCCTGCCCTCGCCGCCCGGCTCCAGGCCGGCGACGAGGTCGCCGAGCCGCTGGGAGCAGCTGATCCCGGCCGCGGCCATGAACGTGGCCAGGCCCAGCAGCTGCCCGCAGTCAGCGAGCCAGGTGGCGCGCAGCCGGGAGGTGTCCAGCCGCGGCAGGCCGCCCCCGCCGTCGATGGAGGCCGTCAGCCTGCCCGTCAGGTTCCGGCGGCCGTGCTCGGCGCCGCCGCAGACCAGGCCGTCGCCGGCGAAGCGCGCGGCGGCCAGCAGCGGGCCGTGGTAGCGGGCCAGCACCGGCACGGTGCGCGGCCGTGGCCCGCTGACCTGGACGATGACGCCGCCGGAGCGGCGCGCGACGTCGGTGCCGCGGACGTCGCGCAGGTCGCCGCGGATCAGCCCGGCGCCCGCCCCCAGGCAAACCAGTCCCGTCGCGCGCGCCCGCCGCTCCGCCGTCGGCTGCGCGCCCGCCAGCGCGAGGAACCCGGCGATCTCGGCCGCCGGGTACGGCTGCTTCGCCCGGTCCCGGGGCAGCGGCAGGTCAGCCGGGTAGAGGTGCGGCACCACGCGGCGGCCGACGAACCGCAGGTTGGTGCGCAGCGTGCGGCGGGCCGCGTCCGACATGCCCGGCGCGCACCGGGTGAACCGCTCGACCGTCGAGGGGTGCAGCAGCACCCCCGGCACCGCATCAAGGCCCAGCCCGGTGCCGTAGTCGGCGAGCCTGCCCGCAGCCCACAGCAGGCTCTTCGCCCGCTCCCGGGCCGCGGGCCCGGCCTTCGCGACAACCTCACGGGCGAACTCCGCCGCCTGCGGCGACACCGACGACGGCCTCCAGCGCCCGATATAGGCGGCAACCTCAGCATTCGCGGTTTTCATACAGCACTTATACTCAATGAAATGCGCGGGAGCACGGAACCAGGCTGCGACAATGAGGGCGTGTCGCCCACCCCGGCCCAGCAGGCCCGCGCCGAGGCCATCGCCGCCGAGATCACCGCCCGCCTCGCCGGCCTCGCCTTCGCCCTGCCCGGCACCCTCGCCGACCGGATGACCCGCTGCGGGCACCCCGGCTGCCGCTGCCGCGCCGACCCGCCCCGGCTGCACGGCCCCTACCGCCAGTGGACCCGCAAGAAGAACGGCAAGACCGCCACGAAGATCCTGACCGACGACCAGGCCGCCGACTACGCCCCCTGGTTCGACAACCACAGGCGCATCCGCGACCTCCTCGCCGAACTCGAAGCACTCAGCCTCGAGATCGCCGAGGCCGACCCCCGCTGGAACCGCTAACCGGGCAGCCGGCACGACCCGCCGGACAACGCAACCGGAACGCCACCCTCCGGATCACGTGGCCAGCACCCGCTTAACCTGTGGCCAGCCCGCCAGCCAGGCCAGCCTCCCCAGGTCAGCCCTAAACGTGAAGAC
>CAVXAB010000006.1:0-379596 GCA_963759545.1 uncultured Actinomycetota bacterium | reverse complement strand
GCACCTGCCTGATCGGCTGCGCGCGCGAGCGGAGCGGGTCGTCGAGGAGCTGATCGGCGGGCGGATCGCCTGGCAGTTCACGATCCGGCTGATGCTTTGCACCGGGGTCGCGGCGGTGGCGAGCGAGGTGCTGCCGCTGTCGCGGTCCTACTGGGTGGTACTCACGGTGGTGATCATCCTCAAGCCCGATTACGGCTCGGTGTTCGCGCGGGCGGTGCAGCGTGGCGTCGGGACGATCGTCGGGGCGGTGCTCGGCTCGGTGATCCTCGCCGTGGTGCCGTACGGGCCGTGGCTGCTGCTGCCGTTCGGTGTGCTCGCCGCGCTGCTGCCCTACGCCAAGGCGCGCAACTTCGGGCTCGTGGCGACGTTCCTGACGCCGCTGGTCGTGCTGCTTATCGACCTACTTAACGTCGGCGGATGGCGGCTGGCCGGGGTGCGACTCGTGGACACCGTGCTGGCCTCCGCGATCGTGCTGCTCTTCGGGTACGCGCCGTGGCCGTCCGCGTGGCAGGCGCACCTGCCCGGGCAGTTCGCGGAGTCGCTGCGGGCGGTGTGCGCGTACGCGGACCAGGCCCTCGTGGCGATGCCGGCCGCGCGGATCGCGTCGACCGGGACGGCCAGGTCCCCCGCGCGTGCGCCCGGGGAAGCACCGGGGCTGCGGGGCCGGCTGCGGCGCCAGGCGTACCAGTCGCTGTCCAACCTGCGCGCGGAGTTCCAGCGGACTATGTCAGAGCCGACGTCGGTGAGCCGGCGGGTGACGGCGTGGTGGCCCGCCGTGGTGGCACTCGAAGAGGTTATGGACACGGTGACCGCGACCGTCGTCGCGATCGGACTGGGTGCGCCGGTGCCCTCCGCCGCCTCGGTGCACGCGCTGACGGGCACGCTGCGCGCCGTCGCCGACGCGATCGAGACGGGAACGCCGCCCCGGCTTGCCAGCCCACTGCCGGCGGACCCGGAGCTTGAGGCGGTGACGGCAAGCGTCCGTTCGGTGCTATCGGTACTGATCAAGGGCGGGGATGACCTGCCGGCGGCTGGCTTACCCTCGGTCCATCCTGAGCGGGTACGGGAGGCGCTAGACTCTTGGCGATACGGGCTGTAGCGCAGCTTGGCTAGCGCGCGTGCTTTGGGTGCACGAGGTCGCGGGTTCGAGTCCCGCCAGCCCGACGAGACGCTTATGGCTGCTTGGTGGCCTTCGGCCACCTTCGCCGCGGTCCGCAGTATTTCCCGGGGGGCGACCCCCCGACCCCCCGATGCGGGCTTCGCCCGCGAGACGGTTATGGCTGCTTGGTGGCCTTCGGCCACCTTCGCCGCGCCCGGTCATCCAAGTACTGTCGCCGCGCGGTGGTAGGCGTTGGCGCCGAGCGTCGACAGCGCTGCTCCTGGGTCGCGGTTGGCGGACTGGACCGGAGCGCGGATCTCCAGGACGAAGTTCTCCCCCCGGATTACCTCGGCCCAGATCCAGACCGGGAACCTGCCGGTGCCGGTGACCTCGAAGGCACGGGCACTCACGGCACCGGGTACGGTCGCGGTGACTGGTTTGACGCCGCCCGAGTAGTGTGGCGTGGCGATATCGCGGCACGCCATCGGCAGCGGCGGGTCCGCCAGGGCATCGAGCACCGGCGGCGGGCCGGTGATGATCGTCTCTGCGAACCCGAGCGGCAGCATGGCCAGTTCAGCGCCCAGTTGCACGCCAGGCTGGTTGAAGCTGCTGAGCACCACGGCCGACAGCCCGGCCGTCCATCCGTCGCAGGCGCGCGGACCGATAACGGGGCTGCCGTACTGCCGAAGGCCGATGAACAACGACCGGAGGTCACGGTCAGGCAACGCGACCACGCCTGGCGGGAGCTGAGTGGGCGCCAGGCGGGGCGGTGCCGGCTGCGGCAGCAGCGCCCGGGCAAGCAGCGGATTACCCGGGCCGGTACCGGGATTGGGGATGGTCGCCTCCGGGTTCGGCCCGCCCGCCGGCATTATGAAGGCGGTAGCGAAAGACGAGGGCGTCACGGCCGGCGCGGCCGAGGATGTCGCAGCGACGCCGGGCATGCTTGCCGCAGGGCGCACGGCGCACCCCGCGACTCCGATCAGTACCGACAGCACGGCAAGCAGCGGCATCGCCAACGCACGCGTCATGGCCTTCATCATGCCGCAGAAAACGGCGCAAATGACCAGGATCGATCAGGATCGAGCCGTCGCGGCCGCGGCCGGTCCGCCCGACGGCAGGTTGCCGGCGGCCGGACCGGGAGCATCCGGCGGTATACGGCTACGCGAAGGTGGGCAGCAGGTCGCCGTTGATCTTCGCGTTCGGCTGCAGGGTGTTGTCGACCACCTTGTACTCCAGCGGGTACTTGGTGCCCTTCTGCCACTGGATGCCGACCGGCGGGGTGATCGCGACGCCGGGCGCGGGGTTCGTCTTGGTGTTGGTGGAGGTGTAGTCGACCGGGCCGGCCACCGCCTCCGGCAGCTTGACCTGAAGTAGGGCCGCCATGAGCGCCGCCTTGTCGTGCGGGTTGTCGACCGCGCTGAGCGCCGCGTAGGCGATCTCGAAGAGCGTGAAGTTCGAGATGTTCTGGTTCGGCTGGCCCAGGCCCGCACTCGTGTAGGCGGCGGCGAGCTCGGTGCAGGTCTGCCCGGTGAGCGAGGAGTGCCACGGCAGTTCAGGCACCCACCAGGCGTCGGTGGCGATGTTGTAGACCTTGAGCCCATCGCGTAGGCGTCGGTGGGGGAACAGCAGCACCTTGGCGACGGTGGCGAGCTTGGGCTTGAAGCCCTGCTGCAGCGCCTGGGTCCACATGGTGGCGAAGTCGGGCGGCAGCGGGACGTTGGTGAAGAAGTCGTCGCCGTGGCTCTTGAACTGGCGTGATCATCGACGTGTAGTTCGTGAGGCCGTCGGGGTAGGCAGTCGACAGGTCGAGGGTGTAGCCCATCGGCCCGAGGACCTGCGGGAAGACGGCGCGGAACGCGTTGCCGTCAGAGTCGTTCGGGAACGCGGCGGCGACCTTGTGGTTGTTGCCGTACTTCTCGCCGATCCTGGCCCACATCGGCTCGAAGGCGAGCGCGAGGTGCTCGGCGCCGAGGAAGTACATGATGGTCCACTTGGGCTTGAGCGTCGGCTTCTGCGGGTTGCCGCCCAGGTTGATGTACCAGGACTCCCACGGGATGTTGGAGCAGACCAGCGGGGTGCCGAGGGTCTCCGCCTCGGACGCGACCGCGTTGACCGTCTCCGGGCGTGGAGGAGGCCAGCAGCAGGTCGACGTTGTCCTGCTGGATGGCCTGCTTGGCCAGGCTGCCGGCCCGCGTCACGCTGGACTGCGTGTCGTAGGACTTGATGTTGACCGAGTAGGTCGAGCCGCCGATCTTGATCCCGTTCTTGAACTTCGACGTCGCCATCACCTGCTGCAGCACCCAGTTGTCGGGGTAGCCGAAGCCGGCCAGCGAGCCGGTCAGCGGGTGGATCCAGCCGATCGTGATTTGCTTGCTCGTGGTCGCGGCCGAACTGCCGCTGCCCGAGCTCGCGGTTGACGGCGTTGACGAGGACGCGGCGCCCTGGATTCCGGAGCTGCAGGCCTCAAGAAGGGCGCCGCCGCCAACGACGGCCGCGCCGACGCCGGCCGCACGGAACAGGCTGCGCCGGGAAACGCCATGATCTGTCACTATTTGAACCTCTCGGTGGGCATCCGGCATGGGTGAACCGATTTCATGCCGGGATGACGTCGGATATTGCGGCGTACTTCGTAGCCGTTACCGGACGTTAAGGGGATTCGTGAGGTTATTCGTGGTTACCGTTGGGTTAGCCCGCAAAGAGCATGTTCTGAGTCTGGGATGCGGGGTCCAAATGTCAATACGGCGTTCTAATATTTGGAACATGCCGCATGACGATTCCGCTTCTTCGCAGTCACTCGAACGTGGCCTGGCGATCCTCGGCGCGTTCACCCCTGACCGCCCGGCGCTGGGGATCAGCGAACTCGCGCTGCGGCTCAACCTCACCCGCAGCACCACGCACCGCTACGTCGCCACCCTCGCGAAGCTCGGCTACCTCGACCAGGACGAAGCGACCCGCAAGTACCGGCTCGCCATCCGCGTTCTTGACCTGGGGTTTTCCGTGCTCGGGGCGCTCGGCCTGCGCGAGATCGCCGCACCGCACCTGCAGCGGCTCACCGCCACCACCGGGCACACGTCGAACCTCGCGATCCGCGATGACACCGACGTGATCCTGATCGACAGGGTCCGTGGACGCCCCGGCCGGTACCACCACCTCGAGTTCAGCCTGCACGCCGGCTCGCGGATACCGTCCTACTGCAGCGCGACGGGCAAGGCGCTGCTCGCGTTCCTGGCGCAGCCCGACCTCGACGACGTGCTTGACCGGATCGAGCTCCTCCCCCGTGGCCCCAGAAGCCTGACGACCAGGGCCACGCTGCTGGCGGAGCTCAGCCAGGTCCGCCGCACCGGCATCGCGCTCAACGACGAGGAGCTTGACAGCGGCCTGCGGTCGATCGCGGTGCCCATCAGGTCACGGTCCGGGCCGGTCGTCGCGGCGATCAACCTCGCGTTCCCCTGGTCCCCGGTGGCGATGAGCGAGCTGGCCGACCAGTTCGGTCCGCTGCTACAGGGGACCGCGCGGCAGATCTCATCCCTGGTGATCTGACGTCGTCCCCATGGTTCCTGAATCGGTGGGGTCATAGCGGGAGACGAGGATCAGGGCCGCGACGAAGACGGCGATCATCGCGATAAGCAGGGCGAGCTCGGCCGTGCTCACAGTCTCCTCGCTGCTCAGCACGAACAGGATCTTCCTGATCACGGCGACGAGGCCGACCGCGAGCAGCGGCTGGGTGACCAGGTGGTGCGCGCGCAGCGAGAGGACCACCGTGTGCATGATCTCCACCAGGATCAGCACGAGCAGGACGCGGTTGAGCAGGTTGACGACCGCGGTCTCCACCGACCCGTGCGCGACGTCCCTGAAGAAGTCCACGACGCCGAGGACGAGCACGACGCCGGCCAGGGCGAGGAGCAGCACGCCGACGAAGAGCGACACGAGGTCCTGCGCGTGCTCAAGCGTCCAGATGACGCCGGTGATCCCGCGCGGCTGTTCCTTCTCCTCGGACATGGTGCTCATTATTGGGGCAAATAAGGATCGATGGGAACGGGCGGTACTCCCGAACGGAAGCGTGTTCCACCCGTCCCCCTCGGATCAGACCCGGTGGGCGGCCTCCTCCGCCGCGGCGGCCGGGTCGGACGCGTCGCCCCAGGTGCCGGCGGCGCGTACGACGTCTGGCTTGGTCGACTTGATGACGAAGTACCAGGTCAGGCCGACCGCGGTCCAGACGAGGAACACGTAGGGCAGTGCCTTGAACGCGCCGACCAGGGGCGGGAAGATGTCGTTCGGTATCGCCGTCGGTATCCAGTTGACGTAGAAGACGAACAGCATCGTGACCGCGCCGAGGACGCCGAGGACCCAGGCGAGCATCTTGGTCTCGTTGAGCTTGCGCAGGTAGATCGGCGCGGCCAGGGCCACGAGGCCGTAGGCCAGCATGAAGCCGTAGGTCGCGAGCGTGCCTTCCTCGCTACTGAGGCCCGCGTCGGACGAGCCCGCGGCGATGTAGGCGACGGGGATGACGGTCATCGGGATCGCCACCGCCCAGATCGCGACGTCGGGCGCGTGGGTGCGCCTGGAGGTATGCGTGAAGACCCTGGGCAGCAGGCCGTCGTGCCCGAGGGACAGCAGCATCCGCGAGCCCGCGGTGAGGCAGGCGAGCGCGCAGGCGAACATCGAGCAGGTGATGCCGATCGCGATGAAGTGGCCGAGCTCGCCCAGGCCGACGACGGAGGCGAGCTGCGGCAGCGGGGCGCTCGCCTTGCCGAAGGCGGCGTCGCCGAACCCTGCGATCTGCGCGTAGACCACGATCAGGTAGAACACGCCGATGATGCCGCAGGACCAGATGATCGCGCGGGGCACGGAGCGTGCCGGGTTCTTCGCCTCCTGGCCGAGCGC
Source organism: uncultured Actinomycetota bacterium (assembly GCA_963759545.1). Lineage (GTDB taxonomy): Bacteria > Actinomycetota > Actinomycetes > Streptosporangiales > Streptosporangiaceae > Trebonia. The sequence goes on along the minus strand of CAVXAB010000006.1, from coordinate 373,613 downwards.
GCCCGCCGACTCGAAGCCGACGAAGGCGAAGATCGCGAGCACCATGCCCACCACGATGCCGCCGGGCTTCGCCCCCGAGAGCGAGAGCTGGTGGGTGTCGATGACCCCGCCGTTGTGCACGTAGACGGCGACGCACAGGATCAGGATGATCGTCACAGAGACGGACTCGAGGATGAACGCCACCCGCTGCGAGATCTTGATGTCCGACACCGCCATGATGGCCGGGGCCAGGCCGCCCACGACGTAGAGGATGCCCCGTACGACGTGGTTGCCCGGGGACAAGCCGAACCCGACCAGCAGGTTGTCGCCGTAGATCTCGAAGCCGAGCACGCAGGCGATCCCGGTGAACAGGTAGCCGAGGACCAGCCCCCAGCCCGCGGCGCTGCCCGCGCCGGGGCCGATCGCCCTGGTCACCCAGACGTAAAACGAGCCGGCCGAGTTGATCCTGGTGGCGAACTGGGCCGCGCAGTACGCGACGATCAGCAAGACGACGATGCTGATCCCAAACGACAGCCAGGCACCGTTGCCCGCGTCAAAGAAGACGAAGAGCGGGAGCAGCGCCATCGCCGCGCTCGGGGCCATGTTGGCCACCGACTGGGCGAGTACCTCAGGGAAGCTGAGGACTCGTTTCTGAAGCGTGATGCCGGAATCAACGGCTAGGTCTGTCTGGGCAGTGGCCATGCATCCGTTCCTCTAGTTTTATGGGTATTTGCCGCTTTTACGAATATATGTGCGTCTGATACGATCGCGATTTTTGCGATCAGGCGCACATCGGGGGGTACGGGGGGGCGCTCCCCCGGGTGTTAACCGTGGTGACATTGGTCGCCGCCGGGCTGGGGGTTGTCGAGCGCGGGGTTGCCGACGAAGAAGCCGGACGGGAGCAGCTTGAAGCCGATCGGGTGGACCGGCATGACCGGCCAGTCCTCGGGACGGGCCACGTGGTTGGTGCCGAAGGTGAACCAGAGCACCACGTCGGTGTCGGTGAGGTTTCGCTCCCGTGCGGCGAAGGCGGGCAGGCCGGCGCCGCCGGCTGCCTGGTTCGGGTAGTCACCGGTGGCGAACAGCTCGTCCCTGTCGTAGGCGGTGACCCAGAGCGGGCTGAACATGAACGGCGCGCGCCTCGCGACCGCGGAGCCTGGGTGCGCGAAGGGCCTGATCACGTGGTTAGGCAGCAGCTTGTAGGCGACGGGCTGGCCGAGTTCGTTCTTGACGTTGTCGTTGACGACCTTCCAGTAGCGGCCAGCTAGGGGGTCGGCCTCGCGCCTGGCCATGGTCTCGTCGGCGATGAGGACCTCCCTCGCCCGCCATGCGTTGCCGACCGGGTTTTCCGGGCCCGCCGGGTCCGCGGTCGGGGTGACCTCGTAGACGCGGTTGGTGGTGCCGTCGACCGCCATGTCCAGGCGGACGTTGAAGAAGTGCTGGTGGTGCGGACCGTAGACGCCGGGGGCCACGACGACGCCGTACTCGGGCTTGACGCCCTCGGCCACGGCGCCGTTGGAGATCACGCCAGAGAGCTTGACCTCGTACTCGATCGTGCCGTCCTGGTAGAGGTACCAGTAATAGGCGTACTCGTAGTTGCCCACGGTGACGATGCTTGAGACGACCATGCGGCGCATCCGCCTGACCTCGACGTAGCCGGTGCGGAAGTCGGTGTGCTTCCAGGCGATGCCGTGGTCTTCCTCGTGCAGGCAGATGGCGTTCGGCAGGGTGACGGCCTTGCCGTCGTTGTCGTTGACCACGCCGTCCAGGTAGGCGATCTCGCCGAGGCAGTCGCAGCCGAGTTCCAGGGAGTTGGTGAGCAGCCCGATGCCGTACTCGCCCTCGTCGAGCACCAGCTTGCGGTAGTGCATCGGGCCGGGGTCGCCGTAGGGGACGAACATCTCGCTCAGGCTCGCGCGGTGGATGATGCTGCGGCCGTCGTAGCGGATCCGGTGCAGCACCAGGCCCTCGCGGGCGGTGAAGCCGATCCGCAGGTCCCACTTCTGCCAGGTCAGGTGGTAGCCGTCGACGGTGAAGCTCGGGCCCTCGGGCTGGGTGATGTCCAGTGGCTTGACGTCTGTGCGCGGGCCGCCGGGGAAGTAAGGGACGTTCTCCGGGTCGGAGATCTTCGCCGTGGAGTAGTTAGCCTTCTTCTTCGGTAGCGGGGTGACGCCGTAGTCTTCCACGCTGACGACGGTCAGCGTGTCCAGGTCGACCTTGGTCACGACGCCGTCGACCGGGTGGGCGTAGCCGTTGTCTTCCGGGTCGTCGCGCACCCAGGTGAGCGGCGAGACGAAGCGGCCGTCGTCGGGGCCGACGCCTGGCTCGACGTTCGGCGTGGACCACGGGTCGATCATGCACAGGTCGAAGTTGGTGATGCCGCGCTTGCTCATCGCCTCCTGCCAGCGCGGGTCGTTGCGTACGATGTCCTCGGCGGCCATGAACTCTTCGAACATGACGCTCGGCTGGACGCCGTGCACCCGCTTGTAGGCGACGACCCCGCCGTCACGGAGCCTGACGATGCCCTCGTAGGTGGCGTGCTCCGCCCGCTCCCTGATGACGACCTTGGCGAGCCGGTCGGGGACGGAACCGCCCTCATCATCGAAGGCGGCGACCTCGTGCTTGGACGGCTCGTACAGCGAGACGTACACGAACCGGGCGGTTTCGCCGAGGCCCTTGGCCGCCTTGACGGCGCTAGCGGCGGCCTCGATCTCCGCGGCGGTCAGCGGGGCGAGCGGGTGCGGCGCAGGCGGGTGAACTCCGCCGGCCGCGTCCTGGGCGTCAACAAGAAAAGCCATGCACACAGCAGAAACGCTAAACGTTTCGTCGTCAACGTCTATTTGTTACGCGCAAGTGACACGCTGCCCCTTTTGCTATCTATTGCCCCATAAGCCGGGCAAAGTCCGTAGGGCACACAGCGGGATGGCGCTCGCGTCACGGCCGGCCGACGCCCGGCCGACGCCCGACCGGGAAGACGGGTGCGCGGCCGATGGAACCACGCATCCGTTCTGGATAATTCTTTAGAACGCCACGCGACCCGGTACGCTACTGATGGCGCTCGTCGACCGGCGAGCCACGCGGATGTAGCTCAATGGTAGAGCCCCAGCCTTCCAAGCTGGTCATGCGGGTTCGATTCCCGTCATCCGCTCCGTGTGATGTCGCAAGACGTCGAGGACACCGCGAACCCGCGTCAGGGTCGCGGTGTTTTCTTTGGCCAGCCGGAGTGGCGGCCGGTGGGCTGGTAGTTCCTGGTCGGGTCGAGGGTGAGTTCGCGGAGGAGTTCGCCGGTGCCGGCGTTGATGACGCGGATGTGCAGGTCCTGGACCAGGAGCAGGACGCGGGTTCCGGCGTGGGGGCGGCCGATCCCGATGTGGTGGAGCCGTCCGTTGTGCCGGAGGGTGACGAGCCCGGTCGCGTCGATGCGGTCGGTGCGGACGCGGTCGTGCGTGCCGGCGGTCCGGTCGCCCGGGCTGGCCTTCGGCCGGGCGGCGTAGGCGGCTGCCGGGGTGGCGTGGCCCGCGAGTGAGCGGTGCGGGCGCCTGGTGTTGCAGACGCCGGCGAAGGCGTCGAGCAGGGCCTGGGTAGTGGCGATGGCCTGCATAGTGGGCTGATCGTGTTTTTCGCGTCGTGGGCATTTGGATCTACATCTCCCGCCGAGGTGACCCTCACTCCGGCTGAAGCCGCGGAACTGCTAGGCGTGCCCTAATGGCCTATACGCGGGCGGTCACATTTTATCCAAAGTTCCGGGCTCTCTTGGAAAAGCGGCTCGTACGACGAGCCAACGCTACGGCTCTGGGTCCTCGATGGCGACGAGGACGTCTTCGCCATCGATCGTTACGGTGTAGACGGGCACCCACCTGGCGGCCGGCGGCCCGAGCGGCTCGCCCGTACGGAGGTCAAAGCGCGAACCGTGTAGCCAGCACTCGATCGCGCAGCCCTCGACTTCGCCCTCGGACAGCGGCACCGAGGCATGGGAGCACACGTTGCGGATAGCGAACACCGAATCCTGCGAGGAGACGATCGCAACCGGCTCGCCCTCCACCTCTGCGGTGAGCACCTTGCCTTCGTCAAGGTCAAAGATGGAACAAACGCGGTGGAAACCGCTCATGCCGACCCTCCGGAGCTCAATTCTTCCTCGCGAGCGGCCTGCTTGGGCGTGCCGCAGGCGCTCACCGCCACGGCCCCTTCCCTCGGTGAGGCCGCACGACATGGGGTAGATTAGCCGGTCCGCGGAGATCTTCGAGAACTGTCATCGCTGCTTTGCGCCCCCAGCCAGAGCCCTCCAAGCGAGTCTGAGCTTGGGTTCGGTTCCTGCTGCCCGCTTTCAGAGGCTGTTTGGTCTCGCTTTGACGCTGACTATCTCGACAAGCCCCTCCGTACCCTGGAAGTCGGCCGGGTTGGCCGTGTACAGCGGGAGCAGGTTGCTAGCGGCCGTTGCCGCGATCTGCAGGTCCGAGGAGCGCTTGCGCGGTTGCCGACCAGCAGCACGGACCGCTGCGCAGATCTGGCCGTAGAGCCTGGCCGCGCCCTGATCGTACGGCAGCGGGTCGAAGGTCGCCTCCACGTGCTGCAGGACGGCCACCCGTCCCGCGCGCTTTACCGGGTCATCGGTCGCGTGCGGGCCGAAGGACAACTCCCCTAGCGTCACTGCCGTGATCAAGATCGTGTCGGGCAGTTCCGAGGGGTCGAAGAGCCTGAGCGCGGCGATGATGCTGGTGTCTACGACGCCGGCATCATGGACGACGGTCACAGTCCGGTCCCCTCATACGGATCGCGTAGATCCTGGCTCACGTCCTCATCCAGGTCGCCACGCAGCTCGTCCGCATCAACTACCGGCGCCGTGGCGAAGATGGCAAAGACCTCGCCTTTCGGGATCGCACGGCGCCGACGGATCGGAATCATCCTCGCCAGCGGCTCGCCGTTCAGCGTTAGCGTGTACGCGCGCCCTTGCCGAAGGCCGCGGGTGACCGCCCCAGAGTCCGACACGAACTGCCGGACGCTTACGTCGGTCGCGGGTTCTTCTGGGAGTGTCATGGTTCTAGGGTACCTCGCCGTACCACGCCGTACCACACCAGAACGTCATCGCGGATACACGGTGCCCCCTCCTCGATGCACCGACTTCGTTACCAGACATACCCGCACGCTCGGCAAGGTCTGGGACGGTGAGGCCGAGGGCGGTGCGGACGCTGGTCCATCGATGCCCGGACACGCCCTGGAACACTCCCGCGAGCCGGTGGCCGGCCAGCATGCGGCGGATCTCCGCCTCGGGGGCGCTGCTCGCCACGTAACGGACCGCGGAAACAGCGGCGATGAAACGCCCACCGCCCACCACCCTTCGCACCTCGGTTCGCTCCGCGCGAACCTAGCGCATCCCGGCGATATTGCAGTGGCGTCCTCATCCGAGGTTACCCGCGAGTAAGTCTGGGCAGGACCCCCGTGGCTTCGCATTAACGCACTATCGATCCAATGAGGGGGCGATGCGTTGTGAGCGAGCGATTTGACACCCGGCCACCAGGCACCAGAGAAAGCACCGGAGCTCCCGCGACGGTGCCCGCGCAGGGCAGCGAGCAGGAGCCGGCGAAGATGACCGGACCGGAGCAGCCGTCGCCGCAGTCCGCCTCTGGCACCGGAAGCCCGCAGGTCAGCGAAGCGGAGGCGAGGCGGGTCGCGGAGGAGGCCCGCGAGGACGCGTGGCTGCGGCCGAGCTTCGGCAAGCAGCTGTTCCTCGGCGACTTCCAGCTTGGGCTGATCCATCCCTACCCGGCGCCTGACCCGGAGTCGGAAGAACGCGGCAAGGCGTTCTGCGAGCGACTGGCGGAGTTCTGCGCCCGGTCTGTGAACGGCGCGATCATCGAACATGACGACCAGATCCCGGACGAGGTCGTGAAGGGACTCGCGGCCCTGGGCGCGTTCGGCATGAAGATCTCGCCCGAGTACGGCGGGCTCGGCCTCTCCCAGCTCTCCTACAACCGCGCGCTGATGATCGTGAGCTCGGTCTCCCCGGCCGTGGGCGCCATGCTGTCGGCGCACCAGTCGATCGGCGTCCCCCAGCCGCTGGCGCTGTTCGGCACGGAGGAGCAGAAGCAGCGCTTCCTGCCGCGCTGCGCCCGCGGCGAGATCAGCGCGTTCCTGCTGACCGAGTCCGACGTGGGATCGGATCCGGCGCGCCTTGGCACCACGGCGGTCCCGTCCGAGGACGGCTCGTACACTCTGAACGGCGTCAAGCTGTGGACCACCAACGGCGTGGTTGCCGAGCTCCTCGTGGTCATGGCTCAGGTGCCGAAGTCTGACGGGCACCGCGGCGGCATCACCGCGTTCGTGGTGGAGGCAGGCGCCGAGGGGATCACGGTCGAGCACCGCAACGCGTTCCTCGGGCTGCGCGGGCTGGAAAACGGGGTGACCCGGTTCCACGACGTGCGGGTCCCGGCCGCCAACCTGATCGGCAAGGAGGGGCAGGGGCTGAAAATCGCCCTTGTCACGCTGAACACCGGCCGGCTGTCGCTGCCGGCATCCTGCGCCGCAACCGGAAAGCTGGCGTGCAAGTTCGCGCGGGAGTGGTCCCAGGAGCGGATTCAGTGGGGCAGGCCGATCGGCGAGCACGAGGCGGTCGGGAAGAAGATCGCGTTCATCGCGGCGACGGCCTACGCTCTCGACACGATCGTCGACCTGTCCAGCCGGCTCGCTGACGATAAGCACAACGACATCCGCATCGAGGCAGCGCTGGCCAAGCTGTACTGCTCGGAGATGGCTTGGCTGCTCGCCGACGAGCTTGTGCAGGTGCGCGGTGGGCGCGGCTACGAGACCGCGGCCTCACTGGCCGCACGCGGCGAACGCGGGGTGCCCGCCGAGCAGATGCTTCGTGACATGCGGATCAACCGGATCTTCGAGGGCTCAAGCGAGATTATGCGCCTGTTCATCGCCCGCGAGGCGGTGGACGCGCACCTGGCGGCGGCGGGCGAGCTGATCGAGCCGGGCATTCCCGCAGGCAAACGAGCCCGGGCGGCGGGCCGGGCCGGCGCCTTCTACGGCCGCTGGCTGCCTACCCTGGTCGTCGGTGAGGGGCTGCGACCCGGCGGGTACGCGGAGTTCGGCCCGCTGGCGGAGCACCTGCGGTACGTGGAGCGATCGAGCCGGAGGCTCGCCCGGGCAACGTTCTACGGTATGGCCCGCTGGCAGGGAAAGCTGGAGCGCAAGCAGGGCTTCCTCGGCCGGATCGTGGACATCGGCGCCGAGCTGTTCGCGATGAGCGCGGTGTGTGTCCGGGCCCATGACGACCCCGCGGCCGGCCTGACTGACGGAGCACCGGACCAGGAGGTGGGGACGGCGGCCGAGCTGGCCGCGGCGTTCTGCGTCCAGGCACGATCTCGTGTCGAGGAACTGTTCCGCCAGCTCTGGCACAACACCGACGCGGACGATGTACGGCTCGCCCGCCGCGTGCTGTCCGGCCGCTATAGCTGGCTGGAGGCGGGCATCATCGACCCGTCACTGCCCGGCCCATGGGTGGCGGCGGCCGAGCCCGGCCCCTCGACCAAGGAAAGCGTGCATCGCCACATTGGGTGACCCTGGTCTCGCCTCGGCCGGTTAGCCAACCTGGACCGCCAGCACCGGATGAAACCCGATCCCGGCGCCATCCAGCAACCCCGCATGCGAACCTGCCGACATCAAAGAACCTCGATTAACACCAGCCACCTAGCGGAGGTTCCCAGCTGCTCAGCGCATCGACGCTGCGCCGTGCGTCCCGGCGGCTATGGCCAGGGCGACGGCAATGAGGACGATGCCCACCCTGACCGCTCCCCAGCCGAGTACCAGGCCCGCAAGCGCCAGCCCGGCACCCTGTTCACCGGTTCGCCTGATCTGGCTGCGGGCCATGTGGCCGAGCACAATCGCCGGGATGGTTGCCAGCGGCCCGAAGACGAACTGCGCGAGACCGGAGGCGAGGCTGGCTATCGCGAGCCCGTTAGTCCTGGCCGACGGGGTCACCGTGGCCGCCAGGCTCGGCACAGTCGCATGTGCCCCGGGCAGGTCGGTCACGACATGGTACAAGTCGGCGTAGGTGCGCGCGGAGCAGGCGCTTTCCAAGCGGGCATCGTACTCGTCTTTAGACAGCCGGCCTTCGCTGTAGGCGGTGCTGAGGATTCCGACCACCCGGTCGCGGTCCGCGTCGGAGGCCCGCATCCTGCCTTGTTCGCCACCGGCTACTGGATAGCCGTGCCCAGCTGCCATCGGTGCCTCCAGGTCATCTCGCGGGTCCTTCCACGGGACCTGCTCCCACACCATTAGCGTCCCGCCAGCCGCAGGCCAGCCAGTAGGGTCCGGCGCCCGCACATGCAAGAGACGAACGTCCCGGTCATGGCGGCCATCCGCCCAGCCGGTGAACCGGGCTGGGCAAGCTGTGATGGATACTTCGGAGCGTGATCGCTCCGATCGCCGACGATGAGTGGCTTTCATCGTTTGCCACTCTCAGGCGGTGGCGCGCAGATGGCCCCAGCGGGACCTTCGCCGGGACTTGGGACACTCGAACGACCCCGGGCCGGTGCTCAGGCTGAAATCATGAGCGAAGCAGCATTCGCAGGCCCGCCTTATCAGCCGGCCGCCGCCGCGCCCGTGTTCCGCGGCAGGTACCTCAGCATCACCAGCTACAAGCGCGACGGTCGGGGCGTCGCCACTCCGGTGTGGTTCGTCCAGCAGGACGGCGGGCTCCTGGTGGAGACCGACGCCGCCTCCGGCAAGGTCAAGCGCATCCGCCGCAATCCGCAGGTCCGGGTGGCGGTCTGCACAGCCAGCGGCCGACTGCGCGGCGAGCAGATGCTGGCCGTGGCCGAGATCCTCCCTGGCTCCGAGACCGGCGCGGTCGAGCGGCTTATCGCGGACAAGTACCGGTTCGACATGATCATCTTCAGGCCGCTCCGGTTCGTCCAGGCCAGGCTGCACCTGGGACGCCCGCGCACCGAGCCGGCCATCCTGAGAATCACGCCCAGCTGACAGGCTCCCCGGCCGGCGGGTTGCTATGGGTGTAGTCGGAGGGCCGCTATGCGTGATGCTGCGATGACACTTGTTGATGGTCAGATCCTGGCGCACCCGTAACAATCGGCCCGACTGGCGGAACCCGCGCCGCTGGGGTGCCGGTATCGCGGCTGCCGGCGCCGCTGGCGCCGTTGTCCGGTGCCGCGAGAAGGGGTGGTCCCATGACTACCGAGAAGACATCGGCCAGACAGCCAATGCGTCCAGGTCGTCGGTCGAGGCTTCGGCTCGGCGCGCTCATCGGCAGCGGTGACCGCATCGTTGCGTTCGCCCTGCCGTTCGTGCTCGCCGGGGCCGCGCTCAACATCGCGTTCCCTGAAGCGTTCAGGGCCGGCGGCCCACCGCCGTGGCTGCAGGCGGTATCCGCGTTCGTCCTCGCTGTGGGCGTCGTCGTCTGGCGTGGTCGGTTTTCCTGATCCTGACGAAGGCGCGTGCGGGCGAGCTCGTCACGACAGGGCCGTACTCGCTAGTCAGGCATCCGCTGTATACGTCGGTCGCTTTGCTGGTGCTGCCATGGCTGGGAATCCTTCTTAACACCTGGCTCGGAGCCCTCATCGGCATCGCGCTGTACGTCGCGTCTCGGTTGTTCGCACCCGCCGAGGAGGCTGACCTAGCCGACCGGTTCGGCCACGATTGGGATGCCTACGGCCATCGCGTCAAGGTCCCGTGGCTGTGACAGCCGCGCGGTCATCACCCTCACCCCGCGGTGACGTGGCGGTGCTGCCCTCGCCTGACCGGGCTAGCGCTGCGGACCTGATGCAGTTCGCTACCGGGGACGGGAAAGCTGCCGGGCACATCGGGGCCGCCTTGGTGCTTGACGCTGCGCCAGGATTCAGCATCGCTGAGGCGCGGCGGGTGCTCGGCGAGCGGGTCCGTGCTGTGCCGAGGCTACGGCAGCGGCTCTACCGGGCACCCCCTGGATGCGGGCGGCCATACTGGGCCGACGATCCGGCGTTCGATATCGATGAGCACGTCCGGCAGGTGCCCTGCCCGCCGCCAGGGGACGAGCGGGCGCTGCTCGATCTCGCCGCGGCTCAGCTCGGCGAGCCCCTGCCCCGGTCCCGGCCGCTGTGGTCAGCCACCTTCGTCACCGGGCTGGCCGACGGCGGCACCGGGCTGCTCGTCATCATGGACCACGTGCTGGCGGACGGCATCGCCGGGCTAGCGGTGCTTGGCACTCTGGTCGACCAGGTCGCCGAGACGACAGAGGCGCGGGCCGGCCGTTCCCGGTACCGGCACCGCGAGCGTGGGAACTCGCCGTCGATGCCTGGCTAGGTCGCCTGCGCCGGACGTGGCCGGCCGACCAGGCGCCCCGCGCCAGGCGCGTGGCCTGCGCCGGATCCGCGAGGGAATCGCAGAACTGGGGGGTGCCCGGCCGCCGCGCGGCGGCCGGCGACATCGCTCAACCGGCCGGTCGGGCCGCGGCGGCGGCTCGATGTCGTCACCGTCGACCTGGCCGCCATCCGCGACCTGGGACACGCACACGGCGGCACCGTCAACGACGTGGTGCTCGCCGCGGTCGCCGGGGCGCTGCGAACCCTGCTGGCCGCGCGCGGCGAGCAACTCGGCGAGGTCACCATCACGGTCCCGGTGGCCGCGCGGCGGGCGGCCACCGGCGGCGAGCTCGGCAACCAGATCGGGATCATGCCGGTCACCGTGCCCGCCACCGGCGACCTCGGCACCCGCTCACCCAGACGGCCGAGATCACCCGCGAGCGCAAGTCGCGTGCCCGCGGCGCCTCGGCCGCCCTGTTCGTGCCCGCGTTCCTGCTGCTGGCCCGCACCGGCCTGCTGCGCTGGTTCGCCAGCCACCAGCGGGTCGTCCAGACCTTCGTCACCAACCTGCGCGGCCCGGACGATCCGCTCACCTTCGGCGGCGCCCCGTGCGGACGATCATCCCGATCCCGACCACCACCGGGAACGTCACCGTCACGTTCGCGGCGTCGTCCTACGCCGGAACGCTGCGCATCACCATCCTGTCCGACCCCGCCCGCATGCCCGACGCCCCCGTGGCTGCCGCGCCCTCCGCCGAGAACTGTCCGCCCCGTCCCGCGCCTTAAGCGCGGGAACACCGTCGTGATCCAGGCTCCCGGTCATTCCGCGAACATACGCGATGCACACGGCCCGGTTCCGGCCAATCCAACGCGGCGTACCCCGTCGCGCGACCGGCGCTGATCTCCGGATGTTGTCGTTGAGCCCAGATGCCTCGTGATGATACCACGCCAGAAGCCCGCCGTCCTCCAGTACGGAGCCACGTCCAGCCACGCGTGCCCCGTCCCGCTCAGCCACGCATCCTCATGCTCTTCCCCTACCGTATCACCACAGATCAAGCCTATTCTCAAACCCCCCCACTATGCGCGTCGTTCTCTCGGCCATCACCATATTTCACTCACTCATTCCCGCTACAGCATCACCCCACCCTTCACCCTCCACTGCCGCACACCCTTCACCCCACTACTCCATCCCTCACAGCACCATTCATCATCAAAGCAAGAATCCACAGCATCACAACTGAGCCAACTACTGCGGCAGTGAAACCGGCAATCCGGCCGCAAGAAAGGAGCCGTCTTCCTCGACACTCCGGTCCTGGCCGGCGGCGATCATGCAACGTGTGTCTAGGTCGTAGACGGTCGCCGACCAGAAGGGGAGTACTGATCCGGTCTGCGGGCCGGTCAGCTTGTAGCTCTTGCGGCCGTCCGGGAATGCTCCGGTCCCGTCGCGAATGCCTCGTAGTTGACGTAGCCGGCCTTCGTCGTCCCTGGCGCCTAGGGTGCGGCCATCGACGGAGAACAGCGCGAGCGACATCCGCTCGCCGAGCAGGGTGGTTTCGACGCGGCGGCCGTCGCGGATTTCGCAGGGCGTGACGACCGGGCGGTCGCCAAGGCCCATCGAGGGACCGGCTGCCGTCGGCGCCGTAGTGGAGGGAGGCCTCGAACCCGGTCACGAGGTTCACCGACTGGATGGTGCGGCCCACGGTGACGGCGCGGATCTCGTCGTCGCTCATCGGGTGGATGCCCCGGTCGGCGAGCTCGGCGACGGTGTACATGCCCTCGGCGGCGGGCCGGTCCGCACGGTCGCGGTCGGTGGGTGTGTACCAGACGGGAGAGGTCCAGGCACGCTCCTGGACGCTGGCGGGCACGCTCGCCGAGACAGGTGCAGCGATTAGCGAGCTACGAACGCCGGAATAGCACCCGTGCGGCTTCTCGGAACGGCACCACCATGTACACCGCGAGACCGAAATAAAGCGCCACCGCCAGTACCGGCAAGGCGAGCCCGACGAGGATCGCGATCACGTAGCCGGTGACGACGGGCAGAAATTTCCGTTGTGTGCCCTGCAGCTCCTCGCCCTCTCCTTCCGGCGAGTAGAGGTGCTCGCGCCGTGCGTACGCATCCAGGGCGGACCCCAGGACGCGGATTGCCAAGAGCGTGAGCCCGTACACGGTGACATACACCCGTTCGTCCCTGGTGTTATGCAGCGCCTCTGCGACGAGCCCGGTCGGGAACGGCAGGAACACCACCACGAGCAAGACGAGCAAGTTAAGTCGCAGCAAGAGCGAATCAGTCCGCGCGAGGCGATCGGTCAAGGCGGTGTGGGCGAGCCACGCGCCGCCGATCGTCACGAAGCTGATGACGTAGGCCAGGTAGAAGGGCCAGGCATGAAGCAGCTGCTGCAGGGGTGTGCCCGGCGGGTGAAGCGCGATGTCCAGGACGAGCAGCGTGATGGCGAAGCCGAACACGCCGTCGCTGAATCCTTCCATCCGGTCCTTGCTGAGAACCCGCCCTCCGTGCGGAGCGTCTGGGTCAGCTGGCATGGGCACTGTCCCCTTCACGTCGGCCTTGGCAGGCGGCGGCAATCTCTGGATCCAGGCCGTCTGCCCTGCCGCCGGGCAGCACGGGTCCAGATTGCCCGACCGGCAGCGGTCTGCCACGCGACAGCGGTCGGCAGAAGAGCCCTCGGGCAGGTGACCGAAGACCCTGACCGGGCTGACTCTCTGATAGTCGGCGGTCACAGGTCGGATGGGCCTCACTCCCTGGGGGTGAAGTGCAGCCACGACGCCAGCGCGCATTCTGGCAAAGACCGACAAGACAGCGTGGCCCTGGGCCGCCGATACGTGCCTGCCGGGCATGGAGGTCTTTCGCCCCGCTAGGAGCGTCTATCTGTTCAGCAACTAAGCGTCTGAACTATCAGGTTGTGTGCGTCTGATCAATCAGCACACCGGGTATCCGCGGTCAATCACGGTCATCGCCGGGCAAAGAACCGCCTAGCTCAGCCGCCCTGACGGCCACGTGCAATACATCTTCCAAGCTGGTCATGCGGGTTCGATTCCCGTCATCCGCTCTCATTGCTCGCGGGCGCTCATTGGGTCCTCGGCTCCAGTGTTGCCTCAACTAGGTTGAGGTATGCGGTGACCGCATCACTGAGCCATCTCCAGGACGGATCCAACAGCTTCCCCGCGATACCTCGAAGGGCATGCAATTGGGCTGCCGGGTCTTCGTCGGTGAAGCGTGGGACTTGACCGAGGAATCGGATCATCTGGATCGCTCGCGTCGACCGGCGGCCAATGTACTTGCCGCCGGTCGGGACATAGGACAGGTGAATCATCCGGACCTCGTCCGCGGTCTTTGCCGTGGCGGGCTGCCTTGGACCGCTGCCGTTCAGTTCATCGAAGGACTGGGCTCCCAACTGAATGGGCCGACGCTCGAAGGCGATCCGGCTGTCGGTCGGCCACCGCGTCCGGGCTCCAGGGTGAACGTGCAGGTCAACGTGGACCGGCAGTCCTGACCGGATATGCGTCACCCCTATCGAGGCCGCGCCGACCGGGGAGTTATGACGACCGTTTACCAGCAGGTCACCTCGCGCCCACAGGCTCACCGCGGGGTCATCAGCGAACCGCGCAAGGGCCTGATCGCCCATGAGAACCAGCAGATCGATATCGCTCCAGTTGTCTGCCTCACCGCGGCCGAGGGAGCCGATCAGGGCCACTCCCTCGACCGCGGGATCAGCTTCCAGTAGCCCAAGCACCTGATCAAACAAGGCGTCGCGAAGCTCCCCCAGAAGAGCCGGACCGAATGCCAAGTTTCCGATTCCCTTCGTGAGAGCCTCATCGGTGCTGGCGGTTGCGCCGGTACCCGTCAACGGCCTTGCGAACGGGATCTCAGGCAGCCCGGACGCGTGCCCGTTCCGTGCCCGATCGGACGGTGAACCAGGGTAGCTCACGGACACTCACGGACGATCGGGCACGCTGGCGACCTGTATTGACGCCGCTCAGCGCGCCCAGGCCCGGAGCCTTCCAAGCTGGTCATGCGGGTCCGATTCCCGTCATCCGCTCTCTGTCACTCGCTCCGCCCCAAAGCGCAGGGTAGCTAGCCGATGCTGGCCGCCAGCTCCTGATAGGCGGGGACGAGATCGTCCCATCGCGCCTTGGTGTCGCCGCGTGCGCGTCCGGCGAGATAGGCGGCGAGATTCTCGGCATGGATCTGCCAGCCGACCCCGTAGAAGGCGATCGCGTCCAGCGGCATGCCCCGGACCTCGATGACCAGGAAGGTCTGGTCGCCGGCGGCATTCAGCGTGGCGTCGAGGACCTCGTCGTACGGCGGCACCCCCTTCCCGCGCCGGTAGGACTCCTCAGTTTCCCTGGTCGTCACCTGCAGCCGCCGCGGAGGCTCGCACGCTGCCACGCGCCCGGTGGAGTCCGCGTCGGCATTTGGGAGTAAGGTCCCGTGTTTCTAGGATTGCGAAGGATTGTTCTTAGCGCAACCCGTGCGGGGGCCGGCTCATGTCCGGCCGCATGGCGTCCGCGACCCGCGCGGTGCCTCCTGACGCGTCCGACGAACAGGTGCTGCGCGCAGGGCTCCTCGCGTTCCTGGAGCGCGTCCTCGCTGCCCGCCCCTGGACCGCGTAACCCCCGGCCCGGTGCGCCTCGGCGGGACAGGACATCGATGACCGCCGCCGCGATCAGGACCGCGGCGACCGCGACGTCAATCCACTGGCTCGACACGCCCAGCAGGTAGAGGCCGTTGTAGATGGCGCCGATGACGAGGCCGCCGAGGACGCCGTGGATGGTCTTGCCCCGGCCGCCGAACAGGCTGGTGCCGCCGATGACCGCCGCCGCGACCGCCAGCAGCACGTAGCTGTTGGCGGCCTTGATGATGTTGGTGGTGATCGAGACCTGCCACGAGGCGAACAGCACGCCCGCGATGCCGGAGATCAGGCCGGCGAGGGCGAAGGACCAGGTCCGGATCACCGGCAGCCGGACGCCGGCTCGCCGCGCCGCCTCGGGGTTGCCGCCGATGGCGTACACGTAGCGGCCGAAGCGGGTCCGCTGCAGCAGAGCCGTTGACGCCACGAGGATGACGAGGACGATCGCGATGATGAAGGGAACCCCCTCGATCGTCCCGGCGTGGGCCCGGTTGACGTTGCAGATGGCGACGATCACGATGCCCGCGACCGCGATGAGGCCGATCTTCATCGCGACCAGGCTGCGCGGCGCGGTCTCCAGGCCGCGGCGGCGCTTGCGCGCGTCCTGCAGCCAGAGCCCTCCGCCGGCGGCTCCCACCAGGACGACGAGCAAGATCCAGCCGACCACCGGGCTGAACGTTCCCCAGAAGATGTTGTAGAGGTAGACCTCGTTCCTGAACCCGCCGTTGCCGATGCCGACGAGCGACCCGCCGAGGACGATGATCGCCACACCCTCCAGGATCAGCAGCCCGCCGAGGGTGACGATGAACGACGGCATCTTCAGCCGTGACACCAGCGTGCCCTGGAGGGCGCCCCACGCGGAGCTGGCGAGCAGCGCCACGATGATCGCCGCCCACCACGGCCAGTTCGCGCCGGTCGGCTGCACAAGCTCGGCGACCACGACGCTGCTCATCCCCATGACCAGGCCGACGGAGAGGTCGATCTCGCCGAGGAGCAGGACGAAGATCTCGGCGATCGCCAGCAGCATGTAGATGCTGCTCTGCTCGAACAGGTTGACCAGGTTCTGCGCCCCGAGGAACTTCGAGTTCGCGATCTGGAAGCCGATGGCCACCACCACGATAGCCAGCAGCACGGGCAGGACGCCGGCGTTGCCGCCGCGGACCCGGAGCCACGAGGCCCGGAAGTACTGGCCGAGCGACTGAGCGAGCAGCTCGGCGGGGACGTCGGCCGTGGCGGCCGCGGCGTCGAGGGTAAGGTCGGCCGTCCCGACACCCGTCCCTGCCGGGGTCTCGCCGGGGTCCGCGCTCACGGGCACTTCACTCATCGTTTGTCCTCTGCATGTGGTCAGACACCGGTCACGCCCCCGCCCCGCGCCGTGACTGCACGTCAATCAGCACCGCGATAAGGAGCACGCCGCCCGGCAGGATGTAGGTCAACGGCGTGGACAGTGAGCCCAGGTTGAGCAGGGACACGCCGTAGGCGATGCCGCCGATGAGGAGACCGCCGAGCACACCATGGATGGCCTTGCCCCGGCCGCCGAACAGGCTGACCCCGCCGATAACCGCGGCGGCGACGGTGTACAGGACGAGCTGGCCGGGGTCGGCCGTGTTGGTGCTGTACTGCCCGTAGAAGAAGGAACCGAGCAGGATGCCGCCGAGGGCGGCGGTCGCCGAGCACAGCGCGAACGCCCAGATGCGGATCTTGGGGAGGCTGACGCCGGCCCGGCGGGCGGCTTCCGGGTTGCCGCCGATCGCGTAGATGTAACGGCCGTAGCGGGTCCGCTGGAGCACGAGCGTCCAGGCGCCGAGCACGACGAGGACGATCGGGATCACCCACGGGATTCCCGTGACGTGCTTCAGCGAGGTACCGCGGTTGACCGAGCAGACGAGCACCACGGCCGCCCCGACGATCGCCACCAGCGCGATCCTGATCACGGTCACGCCAAGCGGCGGAGCGACCAGGCCCCGGCGCCGCCTCGCGGCCAGGCGTCGCAACTGGGACGCGCCGGCCGCCACGACCACCACCGCCAGGATGATCCAGCCGATGACGGGACTGATCAGCCCCTGGACCATGTCGTAGATGAAGTTCTGGTTGGGATCATCGGTGTTGAGGCTCACCGTGGAGTCGGCCCCGCCGAGAATGATGATGAGGATGCCCGAGAAGAGGAGGAAGCCGCCCAGGGTCACGACGAAGGACGGGATGCGCAGCAGCGCGATCAGCGCTCCCTGGAGGGCACCGAACGCGCCGCAGATAGCGAGCGCGGCGAGCAGGGCCGCCCACCACGGCCAGTTCGGCCCGGGCTGCTGTACCAGCTTGAAGGCGATGGCCCCGCCGATGAGCGCGACCGCGCCGACCGACAGGTCGACCTCCGCGATGAGCAGGACTATCGTCTCGGCGATCGCGAGGATCATGTACACGGTGCTCAGCCCGAAGATGTACACGAGGTTGCTCGGCCGCAGGTACGCGTGCTCGGGGGTGATGATCTCGAAGACGACGGCGACGATCACGATCGCCAGGACCACGGGCAGGACACCGCTGTTGCCGCTGCGGAGCCGGAGCAACCAGGCCCTGAGGTACTGGCTCAGCGACTGGGCGGTGAGCTCGGGCGGGACGTCGGCCGCGGCCACCTTGGCGTCGAGGGTCAGGTCGGTGGTCCCGGCACCCGCCGTCCCGGCCGGGGTCTCGCCTGGGTCCGCGGTCACGGGCGCTTCTCGATTCCGGCCATGGGTCTCAGCCCTTGCCACTAGCGGATCCGGCCGACTCGTACGGCCGTCCGGTGGCGGTGCCCGTCGTCATGTACTCCACCACGCTCTGCCGGTCGAAGTCGGCGGTCGGAGCCTGCGCCACCATCCGCCCGAGGTACAGCACCGCGATCCGGTCCGCGACCTCGAAGACGTCGTTCAGGTTGTGGCTGATCACCATCACCGCGAGCCCGTGGTCCCGCAGGCGCTTGATCAGATCAAGTACCTGACGGGTCTGCACCACCCCGAGGGCGGCGGTGGGCTCGTCGAGCAGCACCAGCTTGGAGTTCCACATCACGGCCTTGGCCACCGCGACCGACTGCCGCTGACCGCCGGAGAGCGAGGCGACCGGCTGGCGGATCGAGCGTACCGTGGTCACCCGCAGGCCCTTCAGGGTCTCGGCCGCCTTCAGCTCCATCGAGTCCTCATCCAGCAGGCCGTGGCTCAGCTGTTCCCGGCCGAGGAACATGTTCTGGACGATGTCCAGGTTGTCGGCCAGCGCCAGGTCCTGGTAAACGGTCTCGATCCCGAGGGCGGAGGCGTCCCTGGTGCTGCGGATGTGCACCTGCCGACCCTGGAAGAACATCTCGCCGTGGTCCGGCTGGTGCGCGCCGGCGATGCAGCGGGTGAGCACCGACTTCCCGGCGCCGTTGTCTCCGCACAGGCCGGTCACCTGGCCCGCGGGCAGGTCCAGGTCCACTCCGTAGAGCGCCTGCACCGGCCCGAAGTGCTTGTCGATGCCCCGCAGCTTCAGCAGGGGTTCTGCCTCGGCACCGTCCCCGCCGCGGCTCGTGCCTTCCGGGGCCTCGTTCACCTCAGTCATTTTCAATACCCGTCAGTAGCTTTGCCCAGGTTGGTCCGCTTAGCCATCACATCGTCGCGGGGTTGGCGGGCCCGCCGCAATAGCGGGCCCGCCAACCCCGGTCAGATGATTACTTGATCCCGGCCGCGGAGCAGGTGCTCGCACCCGCGATCGCGCAGATGGCCGAGGCCTTGTCGAAGCCGTCCTTGACGACCGTCGACTCCATGTTGGCCGCGGTCACCCACTCCGGGGTGATCAGGGACGCCGGCTCGGTGATGGACGAGTTGGCCGGGTCGACGGTCGTGCTGTTCAGCAGAGACGCGGGCGGAGTCTGGCCGGCCAGCAGGATGACGGCCATGGCCGCGGCGTCCTGGGCCTCCTTGTAAACGGCCTTGTACACGGAGCCGCACTGGTAGCCCTCGAGGATCCAGGCCATGCCCTGCGCCGTGGCGTCCTGGCCGGTGGTCGGGACGGTCTTGGGCTTGACGCCGGCCGTCTTCAGGTCGGTGATCACCGCGTTGGCGAGACCGTCATTGGCCTCGATGGTGGCGTTGATCTTCGGGTTGGCGGTGTAGGCCTGCTGGAAGATCGTGCCGCCCTTGGTGTTGTCCCACCCGGGGGCGAAGTTCTCCGCCACCAGCGTGGCGCCGCCGGCGGTGCCCTTCGCACCCGCGGCGACCGTCTTGGCCGACTGGCCGAAGACGACCTTGTTGTAACCCGTGGCGAAGGAGATCGCGTTGGGGTCGGTGTCCTGGCCGCCGTTCAGCACGTAGACCTGGGGGCTCTTGACCTTCCAGTCGGTCAGGCACTGGTTGAAGCCCGTGCCGATCAGCTCGCCGACCTTCTCGTTGTCGAAGCTGACGTAGTAGGTCTTCGAGCCCTCGAAGATGGCGCGGTCATAGGCGATCAGGGTGACGCCCTTCTGCTCCGCGAGCTTCGCGATCGCGACGCCGGTCGGGCCGTCGAGCGGGCACACGACCAGGACCTTGGCGCCCGCGCTGATGTCGGCGGTCGCGAGGCTCAGCTGGGTCGCGTCACTGCCCTGTGCGTTGTCGATCTTGAACTGCGAGCTGCTGAGCCCGGCGGCGGTCAAGGCCGTCGTCCAGTACGGCGCGTCGAAGTCGACCCACCGCGTCGACGACGTGGTGTCGGGCAGGACCACGCCGATCTGCAGGCCGGACCCGGCGGACCCGGTCAGCCCCTTGAGCTGGGACATCGTCGACGCGATGTCAGTGGTGAAGGAGCTGACGCTTAGGCCCGCGGGAACCGTGGCCGAGCCGCTTGTAGCCGGGCTGGACGAGGTCCCCGCGCTCGATGAGGACGCCGGGGCCGTCGCGGTCGACGTAGAGGACGACGAGCACCCCGCAGCCACCATGGCAGCGGCCGCTGCCACAGCCACCAAGCCCAATTTGGGTAGCGGCCTCAATGTGCCGTGGCCTTGTGAACGGGAGCGCCACCCTCCCTGTCCTCTGTTACGCAGAAGCATCCCATACCCCTTTCGCCGCAATGCGGTCGGATACGCCGAAGCGGGGACACCGTAGACACGCGTGTCCTTCCGGGATGAAAGGTAGATCTTTGGAACGCCATACTTCAAGGGCCGAAACATACCCGTGATCTAAATGAACTAGACCCGCTGGCCTGCCTCGCGCAAGAGCAAAACGGCGGCAAAGAAAAGTAGTCCTAAATTGCGTACTGGTCAATGTGTGCGCGATCGCCGATACGTTAATATTCTATCAACAATTTTTAGTTGCTAGTTGCGTACTAAACATCATTTCGCCTTGTCAGGCGGCACCAAGCGATCCAGTCCAGCTCCTTGGCGACCAGCGCGCCATCTCGTCCGCGTCCAGGCCGTAGCACAACGTATACCGCGCGATGCCGAGTCCGTCGATCATGGGCGGGTCCCGATCGAGTCGCGCTCGCGGTGGCGCACCGCCTGGGCCTGGAGGTCGGACTTGGACATGCGGAAGCTCTTCTCGATGTTCCAGAGCTCACGAAACAAACACGAAAATCTGCAAACCGGCACGGCAACGCGTTGACCGTTACACAACTTCAATCTACGTTTCCTGGATGCTGGATCATGGCGGGCAAACCGTCTTATAGTTGCGCGATGCGGGGATGACGAATCACTGGAGAAAGCCTATGACTACGGTGAGTAATCCGATGGTCGCGGTAAAGGTGCTGATTATCGAAGACGATCCGAACATCGTCGATTTGATCCGCTCCAATCTGGTCGTGCGGGGCTTCGACACGGTCGTCTCCGCCGGAAGCAAGGTGATCGACCTGCTTGACCTCGAGCAGCCGGACATGGTGCTGCTCGACCTCATGCTGCCCGAGGCCGACGGGTTCGAGCTGTGCCGCGAGCTCCGCGAGCGGTCACCCGTCGGGATCATCGTGGTGTCGGCAAGGGGCGGGGAGCAGGACAAAGTCACGGCGCTGAACATGGGCGCCGACGACTACATGACCAAGCCATTCGGCATCGAGGAGCTCCTAGCGCGGATCCATGCCACGCTGCGCCGGACCCGGCCCGTCGCCGAGGCCCCGGCCGAGCCCGCGCCGGCCAGGATCGCCATCGGCGGCCTGTCGATCAACCTGGTGAGCAAGCAGGTGTGGCTCGCAGGCGCCGAGGTGCGCCTCACTCCGACCGAGTTCGCGCTGCTGCGCGAACTCGCCGTCAACCGGGGGAGACTGCTGTCCCGTGCGCACCTGCTACGCCAGGTCTGGGGCCAGGGGTACGAGGCGGAGACGGAATACATCCGCGTGTACATCAGCCGGCTGCGAGCCAAGCTTGAGCCGCCTGGAAGCCAGCCGCTGATCGTCACCCGGCAGAGAGCGGGCTATCTCATTCCAGCCGAAGGACGTAGCGCGGCCGGGGCGGGCTCCGCGGATCTCGCCGACTGCGGCCGGCCGCCGCAAGCATGCTGATACCCGGCGCAAGTAACGACCCGGCTCCCAGCAGGCGGGTGGGCCGACGGTGACCTGGCAACTCCTGCACCGCGCAGCGGCCCGCTAGAGTAGACGGACGTCTTGCCCCTCACTAGCGGGCGCGGCCCGAGGCAAGGAAACGATCATGTGCCCTATGCCCGGAGATGACGTGGGACGCTCCGTTATTCCAGGGCCGCGGCCCTCCCGTCACTCCGGCCCCGGGTACGTGGCGAACCCCAAGGCGCCCGACTTCGAACCAGGCGAGCCGCTGAGAGGCGCCGCGGCACGGTGGCTCAACCTTGTTCCCGCCGAACACCGCCATGACGGCGGCGAAACGGCGAAGGATGCCCTAGAGACGCTGCGGGAACACACGCGCAGCTGCCCTGACCGCCCGCTCGGGGCCCTGTGGGTGGCCCATCGCCACCTGAGCGACCCGGTGCCCGCGGTCCGGATCGCGGCGCTCGTGCTCGCCTCGGAGGCGCTGTGGTGGCTGGGGCGTTTCGAGGACGCGCGCCTGGCCGCCCAGGCGGCGGCCGACGCTGATCCGGCCTCGGCCCAGGCGCTGTGGCGCCTCGCGGTCGCGCTGTACCGCCAGGGCCGGTTCGAGGAGGCGGGCGAGCGCCTCGACAGCCTAGTGAAACTGGCCGGCCGGTTCGCCCCCGGGTGGGCGCTCCGCGGCCAGGTCAGGGTCTGGCTCGACGCGGGCAACCCTGAGGCGGGGCGGGCCGACTTCGCCGCCGCGGCGGCGCTGCCCTCCGGTTCTGGCACCTGGGTGGTGCCGCACCGGATGGCCGGCGCTGAGTTCCAGGCGGCGGTTGACGCGCAGGTCAGGGTGCACGACGCCGAGACCGGCGGTTCCTCCGGCGAGCCGGTGGACGTGGCGCTGCTGCCGGACAAGTCGCGGGTCGAGCGGGGCGTAGACCCCGATAGCCGGTGGCACCTGGCAGGGCCAAGCACTGGCGGCGGCGACTCGGACAGTCAGTTCGGCGCGCTGGGCGGGGACTTCGCCGCGGGGGCGCGCTCGCGCGTCTCCTTCGGGGACAGGTTCGTGCTTTACCAGCGGAACATCGAGAACCTCTGCCGGGACAGGGCGGCCCTGCGCGAGGAGATCCGCAAGTCGGTGGCCGAGCTGTTCGACGCGGCTCTCCAGTCCCGCGCGGCGATCGCGATCAAGGGCGCGCCCGAGCAGCACGCCGAGGGGGCAAACGTCCCAGAGGATGAAGACCGCTAGCGCCCGGCCCACAGGAATCGCTCCCCTCACCTGGCGAACCGCATGCCGACCACAGTCGTTCGCGCAGGCGGCCTTGGCGGCGAGCAGTCACCGGCTAAGCGGGCGGTCAGGTCCAGACCTGCCTGAATGGGGTGCCTCTGCGAGGTTCGCCATACTCAACACCGCGGCTGAGCCGCTTGTTGCTGTAGGGCACCACGAAGTGCACCGCCTGGCCTTCTTTGTGCTCCAGGTTGACCCTGACTGCGTCTGAGTCGGGCAGCCGGACGTGCGAGCAAATGGCGACGGCCCGGAAGTCAGCCCGATCATGGCGAAGCCCGTCGAGCAGCATGGGAAGGGCCGCGGTGCTGGCGTCGCGGCGAGGGTCCCCGCCGAGCAGCCGTGCCTCCCCGCCTGTGCTCATTGCTGCGCCGAAGGGATAGAACTCTCCCCTCTTCCCCAGCATCTGCTGGGCGAACCGGAGCGTCAGGTTCAGCAGGCCATCAAGATCGTCCTGACACTGCGGGGAAGCCGAGTCTCTCCACGATGAGCCATCGCGCCTGACCTCCCACCGCCGTGAATTCCGATTCGCAGGCATAAGGTCATGGTAAGTCCGGTATCGGGGAAGTGGAGTTCAGGAAGGCCCGCCGCTCCCTAGACCAACTCCAGGTTGTCGGCGCGATCAGCCGCGGGTATCGCGCCCCTCGCGATCGAGCGCTGCCCGGATCTGGCTGAGCCACTCTGTGCCCAGCTGGCGCCCGTTCGGGAGTTGGTCGCCTCGATCCCAGCGCCACGTTGTGATCATCGCCAGCACGAGGATGCGGCACTCCCGCAGCAGGTCTTGATTGACATCCGGATAGTGCTCGCTGACTTCTTCTGGCGCATGGGCGAGGTCGAATTCGACCGGTCCGCGGCAACACGTCTCTAGGTCTATGAACAGCAGTCCGTTCTTCGTGGTGAGCATGTTGCCCGGGTGCGGCTCACCGTGCAGTAGCTGCTCAGCGGCGCCACGGTCGCCGATCGATCGTCTCAGGCTTCGCAGCGTGTCGCCGAGGAGTTCCCGGTCCGCGTCCGCGAGCGCCGGGGTGCGGTCGCGGGACGCAACGAGTTGCTGAGCCTGCTCGACTCGATCCGTGAAGTGCGGCGTAGGGATGTCGAGCTTGCGCATGCCGGCATGCAACCGCTCGAGCGCACCGGCGTAGTCGGCTGGTGAGGCCTCTCCAGGTGCCGCAGGTTCGTAGTAGGTCCACAGCGTGACCACGAAGCCATCTCGCTCATAGGCACGCGGGTCCACTCGAGGCTCAAGAGCAGCCACCGGGCACCCCGATTCGGCGAGCCGCTGAGCGAGCTCGACTTCGAACTGTGAAACCTGATGCGCTACCGGTGCCACCCGGGCAAGCACGTCACAAGGCAGCAGGCGCAGGGTGAGCCTGTTCGAGTCCTGGAGAACGACCGCGTCGTCGACTGTCAGGTCAAGTGACGAGGCGGTCGACATGGCCGCAGCTACCGCACGCGAGGCCTCTGACGCCTGCATCGTCGCCTGCCCCCTCTCCTGCCGTCGGCCCGGGGCGTAAAGGCACAGCCAGGCGCTGGACGCTCACGGCTTGCGGGCGACCCCGCCGTAGGCGCTGACATCAGCCGGCGTGGGGCGCGGGCCTGACTCGTCGTCGCGCCACTCCGAGGTGAGCACCACGCCCGGCGGCACCAGGTCAAGGCCGTTAAACGCCAGCCTCGCGAACACGTCGGAGTCCCGCCATTGGGCCGCCATCCCTCCCTGCTGGAAGGTGCGCTCCCCGTCCGCTGCCCCGGCGTTGTGCTCCCCCGTAATGTGCGAGGCGACGATATAGCTTCCCGACGGCAGGGCATCGAGCAAGGTCGCGAGGATCTCGGCGGGCTTCTCCTCGTCGGGGATCATGTGCAGGATCGCGATCAGCATGAGCGCGATCGGCTGGGTAAAGTCCAGCACCTCGCGGGTCACCGGGTCGTTCAGGATGGCGACGGGGTCACGCAGGTCGGCGTGGATGTAGGCGGTGCGGCCCTCCGGAGAAGACGTGAGCAACGCCCGGGCGTGCGCGAGCACCAGCGGATCGTTGTCGACATAGACGACGCGGGCCGACGGCGCGACCGCCTGGGCGACCTCGTGCACGTTGTCCGCGGTGGGCAGCCCGGTCCCGATGTCGAGGAACTGGCGGATGCCGACCTCCCCGGCCAGGTACCTGACCACGCGCGCGAGAAACTTCCGGTTCTCGCGCACCCCGATACGAATGGTCGGCCAGCCCGCCAGAACTCTATCCGCGACCTCCCGGTCAGCGGCGAAGTTGTTCTTACCGCCCAGGAAATAATCGTACGTCCGGGCCGGATGCGGCCGTGACGTATCGATTCCCGTCGGAAGTTCCGGCATGCGCGCACCTCCAGGTCAACAGGAATCCTATAACGTGACCCCGCGGCCCCACGCCGGAGACGTCTTCCCGGGTAACAAGGAATCAGTAGTGAGCTCGCAGCGTGATTTAGCGGCCGAGTTAGGAGCCCGCCATTTGCTCCCAGGGCGTAACGTCCAGCCGCTGCGCGTAAAGCTGCTCGTAGAACGGCAGGTGGTATGCGGCGAACCGTGCCAGCTCACCGGAGTTCTCAACGGTGTGCGGGTACACGCGCGGGTGATGTCCGAAGCCGGAGCTGGCGCTGACGTCCGTGTGCCAGCGGGCGGACCGCCCCCACTCGGACCGATCACCGGCCTCCCAGGCGAGCGCCCGTGGGATGAAAGGGAGCCCGACGGCCGCGCAGTACCCGGCCATCGTCGCTTCGGGTCGCGCCATGAGGTCGTCGGAGTCGATGACCACCGATGCGTTCCCCCCGGCGTCGCGAACGGCGGCCTGCAACTCGCACATCATCTCCAGCCCGATCGCGTTAATGCTCATGTCAGGGAACAGCGCGTAGTAGGACGCTGCGATCTCCTCGGGACGGCGGATGAGGAACGCATGCCGGGCCTCGGCGAGGAAGCGCCGGTCGGCGAGGACGTCAGCGTGGCGATGATCGGTCGTGTCCTTCAAGAACACGCTGATGCCATGCGTCTCATTACGCAACCACGCGAGGAGCGACGCGGGTGAACCGAACGCCCGCCCTCCGGCATCGGTCTCGCCGAATTGCTTCAGGTAGTAGAACGGTTCGTGGAGGACGGTCATGTCGCCGCGCTCAGCCATCGAGCGGAAGAAGGCCGTCGAGCGTGCTCGTGGTGCGCTCCACAATGCGAACACCGCCATGGGCGGAACGTACCCCTGAACGTCGAGTCCATCCCATGGCGTTATCGTTCGGAGCTGCGAACCACGTCCAGTTGCGAGGATGTCTTTGCCCGGTCGATTCGGGACCAGCTACACGCCCGGCCGCCGGTAATTCTTGATGACCGTGCTAGCCGTACCCCAGGTCCGGGTGGTCGCACGGTGGATCTCCTCTTGGCGCGTAGCGAGCATTGAGACAGGTGACCGAAATGGCCGGCACCGCAGGTAAAAGGAGACATCACAATGTACGCAGCAACGTCATGGGGATATCGTCACCCCTATTTCTCCACGAGTGTGCGCATCATGGCTGGGATCTTGAACCTGGCCCTCGGCATCTTGTTTCTCTCTCACGGCAACCCGTGGGGATGGGTGCAGGTCGCCGTATCGGTGCCGATCTTCTTGGCCGCGTACTTCCTGGCCCGGGGGAAGTTCGGATCCCTCGGCAACGGCCTGAGCTAGCATGCGGCGGTTCCCTCTCTGTTCCTGTTCCTTCTCTCCCCTACGGGCCGGGGCCGGCGCGCAGGCAGCGCCCTGCCAGGGTGCGGCCGAACGCTGGCCCCGGCTCGCGGCGTGCACGGCGACCGTAGCTCTCCTCGTCCGGAACGGACTGCGAGCCACCTAGCGCTAACTCAGAAGAGCTCGCCCCCAGTCAGGACGTACAAGAAGGGCACGAACGGGATCAGCCCGAAGATGGCCCAGGCCAGCTTGCCGACCGTGGACAGGTCGGTCCGTGTCGCGAGATTGATCCACATGAGAACTACCGCTACCGGGTGGAGAAAGCAGAGCAGGAGTTCCACCAGTATCTTCATGGCACCTCCGTGAGCGAGCGTAACCGGCAACTTCCTGCCCGGTGAAAGGGACCGCAAACGGCTTCGGGCCAATCGGCCGAACGCCTGACGGACCCAGACCTGGGCAACCGACAGGCGCGACCAGCCCGCTGGCAGAGAATGGCGGCTGCGGGAGTAAGCCGCTGTCGTTCGGAATAATCAAAGACAGTATTCATCCGAACGCAGGCATGGTCCTCTGCGTGCGAAGAACGTCTCGTCGCCCGCGCACGGGCCTGGTCGCGCATCGGCAGGCGCCGGGCGGCTGCCTGGAACTCGGCCCTGGCGTCGCGGGTGAGCGGCTCGCCTTCCTGGCGGTAAGGCCTACCGCCAGGAAGGTCGCTGTCGTTCCTGGCTAGATCGCGCCGGCCGCGGTCAGTCGGCGGGGGCGGGTGCCGGGGCCTTCCGTTGCGTAGTGACCGCGGCGGCCTTGGCGATTTCGGTGCGCCGGACGAGGAGGAACGCAACGGGGACGCCGGTCAGGGCGACGAGCCCGCAGACCCAGAGTGCCGAGTGGAACCCGCCGGTGAGCGCGGTCGCGATGGCGTGTCCCTGGCCAAGCAGGACACGGGAGCGCGTGGCCGCCACGGTCGACGCGACGGCTATCCCGATCGCGCCGCCGAGCTGCTGGGATGAGTCGATAAGCCCAGAGGCGACCCCGGCGTCGCGTTCCGTGACGCCGATCAGGGCGCCGATCGATACCGGGACGAACACCCAGGTGACGGCGCCGGTCAGGATGAAGGGACCGGCCAGGTTCGCCCCAGAAGCTCGCGTGGGCGGGCGCCTGGGTCGCCCACAGGATCCCGGCCCCGGTCAGGGTCATCCCGGCCGCCATCACCAGCCTGACCGACGCGCGGGTGACGAGCAGCTGGGCCGGCCCGGCCATCGCCACCCCGGTCAGACCGACGATCAGCCAGGCGAGGCCCGTCCTCATCGCGGAGTATCCGAGCACCTGCTGCATGTACAGGGTGCCGATGAAGATGTAGCCGTAGAAGCTGGCCCCGAGCAGGAAGCCGACCGCGTTGGATCCGGCGAGGGTCTTCAGCCGGAACAGCCGCAGCGGCAGCAGCGGCGCCTCGGCCCTGGCCTCGATGACCACGAACGCGGCCAGCAGGGCCGCCGCCGCCGCGAGCAGGGCCAGGGTCCGGGCGGCGGTCCACCCGACGGTCGGCGCCTGCGAGATCGCGTAGACCGCCATCACCAGGGCGCCGGTCACGGTGATGGCGCCGAGCGGGTCGTAGCGGCGGCGTGCGCCGTGCAGCCTGCTTTCCGGCACCACCCGCCGGGCCAGCAGCAGCGCGGCCCCGCCGACGGCGACGTTCAGGTAGAAGATGTACGGCCAGCCCGCGTACCGGGTGAGGGCACCGCCCATGCCAGCACGCCGACGGTCGCCCCGCTGGCGCCGATGGCGCCCCATAGCCCGAGCGCCTTGTTGCGCTCGGCGCCCTCGGGGAACATGTTCATGACGATCGACAGCGCCGCGGGCAGCACCATCGCGGAGCCAAGGCCCTGGACGCCGCGCATGATGATCAGGAACGTGCCGCTGGTGGCCAGCGCGCAGGCGAGCGAGGCGGCGGTGAACAGCGCCAGCCCGGCCATGAACATGCGCCTGCGGCCGAGCAGGTCGGCGGCCCGCCCGCCGAGCAGCAGGAACCCGCCGAAGGTGAGCGCGTACGCGGTCACCACCCACTGCAGGTCCGACTCGGCGAAATGCAGCCTGGCACCGATCGTCGGCAGCGCGACGTTGACGATGAGCATGTCAACCGCCGTCATGAAGCAAGCCACGGCAAGCAGCGAAAACGCCCGCCACCGGCGCACTTCGCCGGGTGGCGCGGCCTTCCTGCCGCCGATGTCGTTCCTTGGGTCTACTGAGGTCACGTGTGCCTCCGGTCTTTACTGGTCAGGTACTCACCAGTTGAAGCACCGCCCTTACCGGTGACTCGCCGATGAATCCGCGCCGCCGCCGGTGTTGCACTCATCGGAGGCGCTATCCAGGTGGCCATGTGAAAGGACGGGTCCCGTCATGACCGAGGCAACGCTCGCACGGGCCCAGGCCGGCGACGGTGCGGCCTTCGGCGAGCTCATTGATCCTTACCGCCGCGAACTGCAGGCGCACTGCTACCGGATTCTCGGATCGGTTCAGGACGCCGAGGACGTGCTTCAGGAGGCTCTGTTGGCCGCATGGCGTTCGATCGACCGGTTCGACGGCCAGTCGCTGCGGGCGTGGCTGTACCGGATCGCCACGAACCGCTGCCTCAACTACCTGCGCGGCGAGTCCCGCCGCCCGCAGCCGGCCGGCCGGACCGATCGGGGCGCGGGGCCGGCCGCGCTGGTACGGGCAAGCGAGCCGTGGTGGCTCGAGCCCTACCCGGATGATCTCGACGACCTGACTCCTGGCCCAGAAGCCAGGTACGACGCGCGGGAGTCGATCGCCCTGTCGTTCGTGGCGGGCCTGCAGCACCTGCCACCCCAGCAACGGGCGGTCCTCGTACTGCGGGACGTGCTCGGCTTCTCGGCGGCCGAGGCCGCCGGCATCCTCGGCACCACGCAGGCCGCCGTTAACAGCGCGCTCATCCGCGCCAGGGCAGGCCTGCACCCCGACCGGGACCCGCACGACGTGCCGGTTCCCAAGTCCCCGGCCGAGGCCGCCATCGTCGACCGGTTCGTCAGCGCCTTCGAGCGCTTCGACCTGGACGAACTGGTCGCCCTCCTGACCGACGACGCCAGGCTCACCATGCCGCCAGAACCCGCCGAGCACCGGGGGCCGCTGCCGATCGCCGGGTTCCTCCTGGAGACCCACTCGGGCCAGGACCTCAAGTTCCTCCCGACCCGGGCGAACGGCCAGCCCGCCCTCGTCCTCTACCTCCCCGACCCGAGCGCGCCGATCTGGCGGGCCTGCGGCCTCATCGTGCTCACGCTGCGGGGCAAGCAGGTCCACGCGATTACCCGCTTCGCGGACCTGGGGCTCATCGCCCGCTTCGGGTTTCCCCGCACCCTGCCGCGCGGCTGACCAACCCGCTGCCGCCATCCAGGCGGGACGGCCAGCCGTCAGGTGCGGCCGGACCGGGAGTGCACCTCCAGTGCACTATGATGCACTCATGGATGAGGGGGCCAGTGCGCTGGCGTCGGCTATCGGCGCTCGGGTCAGGCAGGAACGGCAGTCGCGCCGGTGGACGTTGGATCAGCTGGCGGAGGTCGCCGGGGTGAGCCGCAGGATGGTGGTCAGTGTGGAGCAGGGCGCGGTGAACCCGAGCGTGGGAACGCTGCTGAGGATCAGTGACGCGCTCGGCGTCGGGCTGCCTGCGCTGGTCGAACCGCCCAAGCCCAGGCGGGTGAAGCTCACCAGGCGCGGTGCGGGCGCCACCCTGTGGCGCAGCGACTTGGGCGGGCGCGGGGTGCTGGTCGCCGGGACCGAGCCGCCGGACGTGGTCGAGTTGTGGGACTGGACCCTGGCACCAGGCGACCGTCACGCGAGCGAGGCGCACACGCCCGGCACCAGGGAACTGCTGCAGGTCCGGGACGGCACCGTCACGATCGAGGCCGCCGGCCAGGCATTCACCCTCGATGCGGGCGATGCGGTCGCGTTTCCCGGCGATGCGGCGCATTCCTACGCCAATCCCGGTGCGCAGTCGGCGAGGTTCTCCCTGGCGGTCTTCGAGCCGGGTGTCGGGCCGGAGACCCGGCCGGCAGCCCGGTCGGCGGCCCTGTCGGCGGCCGCGGATGCCTGACCTCGGCCTGCTTGAGAAGTTCCTCGCCGACGCCTGGGTTGACCCCGCCGTGTTCGCGCTGCGGCCGGACTACCGCGCGATGCTGCTCGCGGTCGACGGACTCACCCCTGGCCCGAGCGACGACGCGAGTGACGCGCTGCTCCTGGCCGCGGAGACCGCGGCCCGCGAGGCGCTGGCCGGCCGGCCCGCGGAGGAGTTGCCGCACGTGGCCGCCTGGCGGGAGGCGTACCGGGCGTTCGGCGCCAAGCCGCAGCGCACCCGCAACAGCCTGGAGGCACTGCTCCGCCGCGCGGAATCCGGGCTGCCCCGCGTGAACCGGCTGACCGACCTCTACAACGCGGTCTCAGTGCTGCACCAGGTTCCCCTTGGCGGGGAGGACCTGACCCGCTACACCAGTGCGCCGCGGCTCATCCGAGCCACCGGCACGGAGCCCTTCGACACCGCCGCCGGCGGCGAGGCGGTCATCGAGCACCCCGATCCCGGCGAGGTCGTGTGGTGCGACGACGACGGCGTGACCTGCCGGCGCTGGAACTGGCGCCAGGGTCGCCGTACCCAGCTCCGCGAGGACACCACCACGGCGCTGTTCATCCTCGACGCGCTCGACCCGATGACCAGCGGGGCCCTGAACTCCACCGCCGACGACCTCGTCGCCCGGCTAGCCCGGCTCGGGCCCGACATCCGGGCCGCCCGCCGCCTGATCGCCGCGGGCACGCCTGACGAGGCCGCGACGTGCGCCGCACGCCCGGCTGTTGGTTCACCCAGGCGAGGTGAAGCGGGCAGCGCCCGGACGTGGGTGAATGCCGGTATGACGAGCACCATCGAGTTCGAACACGACTTCCCCGTCGCGCCCAGTGCCGTCGTGGCACACCGGGAGCAGGACCTGCGGAGGGCCCTGGAGGCCTACCACTTCTTCTACCCGACGGTCTCGATGGAGGCGATCGCCCGCGGTACCAGGGCGGCGGGCGCGGCCGACAACAAGGCGGCGCTGCTGGTGGTGGCGCAGCCCAGGCATGTGGGGTTCACGTTGAACTCCGACACACCGTACGCGGGCGGCGTTCTTGACTTGCGCGAGTCCGGCCCGGTGGTTGTCGAAGTGCCGCCGGGCCCGCTTGTCGGCCTGGCCGATGACCATCACCAGCGCTGGATCACCGACCTGGGGCTGGCGGGGGCCGACGCCGGGAAGGGCGGCCGTCACCTGATCCTGCCGCCCGGCTGGGACGGTGCCGTGCCGGCCGGGTACCTGACGGCAAGGTCGGACACCTGGCTGGTGCTCCTCGCGCTGCGCGTCCTGCCGCTCGACGGCGACCTGGACGCGGCGATCAGGCTGCTCACCTCGGTGCGGGTCTACCCGCTCAACGGCGGCGACAGGGACGGTTACAGCTATTCGGACGCCACCGCGAGACCCGTCGACACCACGCCACTTGCCTGGGAGGACAACCTCGCCTACTGGCGAGTGCTGCACGAGGTCATCTCGGCCGAGCCCCCGGTCGAGGAAATGCGTCCCATGCTCGGCGCACTGGCGGAGCTCGGCATGGAGGCAGGCAGGCCGTTCAGGCCGGCTGCGGACCTGGCCCAGGTGCTGACCATCGCCGCCGAGCGGGGCCGCGATGAGATGCTGGTTGCCGCGTTCGCGTCCCGCCGCCCCGACCGCCTCGTCTGGCCCGGCCGTGCCTGGGAGTGGGTTGGGCTGCGCCCGGAGAACGGAACCTTCGAACGCGCGGGCTCGCTCGACGTCGAGGCGAGGGACCGCTGGTTCGCCCAGGCCATCGTCGCTTCCCCGGCCATGTTCCGCCGCACCGTGGGTCAGGGGTCCCTGTACTGGCTCGCCTGCCGCGACGCGGTCGGCGCCTACCTGGACGGCGGCCGCACCTACCGGCTCACCGTCCCGCTGCCGGTGCCAGCGAGCCTCTTCTGGTCCGTCACCTGCTATGACGCCCAGACCCGGTCAGAGATCAGCGCCGAGCAGGGCAAGGCTGCCCTCCGGTCACTGTTCGAGGACATCGCGCCGGGCGGCGCCGGCTCCGTCGACCTTTACTTCGGGCCCGCCAAGCCCGAGGAAGCCGGCGACCGCTGGATCCAGACGGTCCCTGGCCGCGGCTGGTTCAGCTACTTCCGTATCTACGGCCCCCAGGCTCCCGCGTTCGACGGCAGCTGGCGGCCAGGAGACTTCATCGCGCGAGGCTAGGAAATAATTCATTCAGAACGGGTCCGTGGTTCCCCTTGCAGCGCAACGCGCTTTAGGAGGCCAGGGACTGGCCCTTCGCCGTCGTTCTTACCGGATCCAGCGCAGGCGGCGCAGGCCGGTCCGCGGCTCGTCGAGCGCCACTGCGGCCGCCGGCGGCGTCGGCTTGGGACGGCGCGGCTCGCGCACCCCGGCTAGCTCAGGCGGGTGTCCCCGCCAGCGCATGACCCGGTCGACGACGGCCCGCGTCATGCGGGCCAGCGCCTGCCGAACACCATCCTCGTCTCGCATCGCCGCGCATACCGCCATTATGCGACCAGATGTCAGCGAGCGGTAGCGGGGTCAGCCCGGCACCTGGGTATTCGCCCGCGCCGTTCTATGCTCGTCCTTATGGCGCGAAAGAACGGGGTGCTCTCTGTTGTCGTGTCCGGCGCTGCGGCGGCCGCGGACGTGGGGTCGCTGGTCAAGCAGGCGGTTGCGCGGGGCTGGACCGTCCAGGTGATCGCCACGCCGTCAGCGCTTGCGTTCTTCGACGCCGCGGAGATCGAGGGGCTCACGGGATCTCCGGTGCGCAGCCAGCACCGGGCACCGGGCACGCCGAGGTCGCGGGTGCCGGACGCCATCGTCGTCGCGCCGGCCACGTTTAACCTGCTCAACCAGTGGGCGCTCGGCGTCGCCGACTCGTACGCGCTCGCGGTGCTCGCCGAGCAGACGGGGATGGGCCTGCCGATCGTCGTGCTGCCCGCGGTAAGCGCACCGCTAGCGTCACGCCCGCAGTTCGCGCGGTCGCTGAAGGCCCTGCGGGCCGAGGGCGTGTCGATCATGCTTGGTCCTGGCGGAACCGCGCCGCCTGGTGCGACCGATGACGCCTTCCCCTGGCACGTCGCGCTGGACGAGGCCTTCTCCATGACCGGCTTCGGCGGCTGACGGCAGCAAGCACCGGGCAGCTCTCGCAAGCCGGGCGCACGGGCGCTGGCCACCCTGGCAGGTAGGCTCGAGAGGTGGACCATGTCGCCGGGCGTGAGCGGTTGCGGCGGACATTCGACGCGATCGCGGGTGACTACCACGATGCGCGGCCCGAGTACCCGGATTCGCTTTACGCGGCGCTGCTCGCGCTGACCGAGGTGCGGCCGGAGGCGGACGCTCTCTGCGAGGTCGGCAGCGCTTCGGGAAAGGCCACGCTGCCGCTGGCGCGGCGCGGGTTCGCGATCACCTGCGTGGAACTCGGGACGGCGCTCGCGGCTGAGGCGAGGCGGAACCTCGCCGCGTTCGAGCGCGTGACGGTGGTCAACGCCGACTTCGAGACGTGGCAGCCGCCGGCCGGCGAGTCGTTCGGGCTCGTGTTCGCGGCGACGGCCTGGCACTGGATCGACCCGGCCGTGAAGTACCGGAAGGCGGCATCGCTGCTGCGTCCGGGCGGGCACCTGGCGTTCTGGGAGGCGGTGCACGTCATTCCGGACGACGGCGACCCCTTCTTCCGCGAGATCCAGGACGTGTACGACGAGATCGGTGAGGGGATGCCAGGAGACTGGGTGTCGCCGACCGTGGAGACGCTGCCGTCGTTCGAGTCGGAGATCGCGGCGACGGGGCTGTTTTCTGGCACCGTGGTCCGGCGGTTCCAGTGGGAGATCCGTTACACGGCCGCCGACTACATCCGGCTGCTTGAGACGTTCTCCGGCCACATCGCGATGGAGCCATGGCAACGCGACCGGCTCTACGGAGAGATCCGGCGGCGGCTCGCGCTGCGGCCTGACGGTCTCGTCCGGCGGCACTGGGGCGGGGTACTGCACGTGGCCCGCAAACCGTAAGACCAGGCTCGCCCGCGCGGCACGAAGCTTGAAGACCTGGGTCTATAACGCCGCCATGGCGGCGGAGTAGCGTTGGCCGCATGACATCGGCTAAGGGCAAGCAGCGGCGCGTGGTCTTCTGGGCAGTCGTCGCCGGCTACGTCGTGGGGACGATCATCGCCGTCCAGCAGGGCTACTCGCTGGGCAAGAACGCCGTCGTGCGGTGCCGCCGGGGGCACCTGTTCACGACCGTGTGGATTCCCGGGGCCTCGGTTAAGTCGCTGCGGCTCGGGTTCTGGCGGTTCCAGTGGTGCCCGGTGGGCCGGCACTTCGACCTGGTGCACCCGGTCAAGACCGCCGACCTGACGGAGGCCGAGCGCTCGTTCGCGCTGTCCCATCACGACGCGCCGGTTCCCTAGCCCTGCGGAAGCGACCGTTGGCACCTGAACGTCGATGACAGGGACTGCGCAGGCGCGGAAGCTGGGGCTCAAGCCCGGGATGCTGGTGGCCCTCGACGCGCCGCCCGACGGCTGGGAACTGGCCGACCCGCCGGCCGGGCTGCTCGAGCCGGGCGCGGACGATCCCGCGGACGTGATCGTCGCGTTCTTCCGTGCCGCCCACCAGATCACCGACCGGCTGCCGGCACTGGGCAGGCGCGTCTTCCCGGCCGGCGCGGTGTGGGCCTTGTGGCCGCGGCGGGCCGCCGGGCACGTCAGCGACATCACGGACAACGTGGTGCGGTCCTGCGCCCTCGACCTCGGTCTTGTGGACGTGAAGGTCGCGGCCGTCGACGAGGACTGGTCGGGCCTGCGCCTCGTCTGGCGCACCAGCAACCGCGTGCCCAGCTCACGCGACTAGCACTGCCACCGGCCCGCGGTCGGTCAAGGGTCACGAAGTTCGGCTGGAGAAAAAATGTCTCGCGCGGTGTCGGATTGGCGGGGGCGGCGTTCGTGGGAGGAGTGTAGGGGGCCGGTAAGCGGCCGCCGGCGACAAGAAGGAGACTCGCGTGAAGTACGTGCTGCTGCTATTGGACACGCCGAACGAGCCGAAGTCGAACACTGCCGAGTACGGCGCCTGGTACGCCGAGATCGGCGCCTGGTACGAGAAGTGGGGCGCGACCGGCAGGCTCGACGGCGGGCACCAGCTCCAGGGGACGGAGACGGCGAAGACGATCAGGTCCGGCTCGGTTACCGACGGGCCGTTCATCGAGACCAAGGAAGTGCTCGGCGGCTACTCGGTCATCGAGGCCGACTCGATCGACGAGGCCGTCGATGTCGCCAAGACCTGGCCAGGCGTCGACCGGGGCTGGATCACCGTCGAGGTCCGGCCGGTCATCGAGATGGGCTGACGTCGACGGTCCATGTCCTGAACTATCGGTAAATGTCGAGGCGCGGAGCGCCCGACATTTACCGATCAGGGTCAAAGGCTGAGGCCGCGGGTGAGCAGGTCGCGTTCCGCCGGGTTCGCGGCTAGCTCCAGGGCACGCCCGCGAACCTGGTCGGCCTCCGCGTCGCGGCCGAGGGCGGCGAGCAGGGCCGCGCGGAGCGCGTGGAACAGGTGGTAGCCGTCGAGATCGGCGGACAGGGGCTCGATCTCGGCCAGGGCCTGCTCCGCGCCCATGGCGTACCTGGTGGCGACCGCCCGGTTCAACAGCACGACCGGGGACGGCGCCAGCTGCTGCAGCCGGGTGTAGAGCAGGCGGATCTGCCGCCAGTCGGTCTCCTCGTACGACGGCGCCTCGGCGTGGAGCGCGGCGATCGCGGCCTGGACCTGGTACGGGCCCGCCCGGCGCAGCGCGATGGCACGGCCGAGGTGGGCGGCGGCCTCGTCGGCGAGCCGCCTGTCCCACTTCGCACGGTCCTGCTCCTTGAGGCGGATGAGGCGGCCCCAGCCGTCGAAGCGCGCCTTCGCCCGTGACTCGTGCAGCAGGAGCAGCGCCAGCAGGCCGAGGACCTCCGGCTCGCGTGGCATCAGCCGGTGCAGCGTCCTGGTCAGCGCGATCGCCTGGGCGGCCAGGTCGCGGCGGGCGGGCTCGCGGCCGGAGCTTGCCAGGTAGCCCTCGTTGAATACCAGGTAGACGACCGAGAGCACCTGGGCGAGGCGGTCGGCCAGGTTGTCGGGGTCGGGGATGGTGACCGGCGCCTTCAGGCCGCTGAGCGTCTTGCGCGCGCGGAGCAGGCGCTGGGCCATAGTCGGCTCGCTGACCAGGAACGCGGCCGCGATCTGACCGCTCGTCAGGCCGCAGACGGCGCGCAGGGTGAGGGCGACCTGCGCTTCGGTGGCCAGTGCCGGGTGGCAGCAGGCGAACGCCAGGCTGAGCAGCTCGTCGTCGGCCCGCCGGTCCGCTCCCCCGTCGTCCTTGGCGGCTTCCGCGTCGGCCCCCGTGCCGGGGTACGGGCCGGTGTCGGGGCAGGCCCACGCCTCGGTCGCGGCGAGCAGCGCGAACTTGTCGCCGCCGACCCGGTCACGGCGGAGCCGGTCGAGTGCCTTGCGGCGGGCCGTGGTGGCCAGCCAGCCGCCAGGGTTGGCGGGCACCCCGTCGCGGGGCCAGTGCTCGATCGCCTCGATGAACGCGTCTTGCACCGCGTCCTCGGCCAGGCCGACGTCGCCGGTGCGCGCGGCGAGGGCGGCCCTGATCCGGGTCGCCTCGTCCCGGTAGGCGCGCTCAAGCTGCTCCTGTCCGGCGTCCACGCCCTCAGTCTCCCAGGCGTAACGCGCTCTGGGTGCCACAAGGCCATGACACGCGGTGGCCTGACCGGGTCCTGGGGTTACCCGGTGGGGAGTGAATACTTAACATGGCCGATATGACCGAAATTCGTCTTGCGGAGCGGATGGGGCGGCTGGGGACCGAGTCAGCGTTTGAGGTGCTGGCGCGGGCCAAGGCCCTGGAGGCCGCGGGGAAGACCGTGATCCACCTGGAGATCGGCGAGCCCGATTTCCCGACGGCCGACCACATCTCGCGGGCCGCGATCGACGCGCTGCTCGGCGGGCAGACGCACTACGTGCCCGCGCCGGGGATTCCCGCCCTGCGCGAGGCGGTCGCGGCGTTCCTCGACAGGACCGGGCGGCTGCGGGGCCTCTCCCCCGACCGGGTGGTGGTGACGCCGGGGGCGAAGCCGATCATGTTCTTCACGATCCTCGCGCTCGCCGGGCCAGGGGACGAGGTGCTCTACCCCGACCCCGGCTTCCCGATGTACGAGTCGATCACCTCCTTCGCCGGCGCGACGCCGGTGCCGGTGCCGCTGCGCGAGGGGAACGGCTTCAGGATCGACGTCGAAGAGCTCGCCTCGCTGATCACGCCGCGGTCGAGGCTGCTGATCATCAACTCGCCGCACAATCCCTGCGGGTCCGCGCTGACGCGGGAGGACTGCGCGGCCATCGCGGAGCTGGCCATCAGGCACGACCTTGTCGTGCTTTCCGACGAGGTCTACTGGGCGCTGCGGTACGCGGGGTCGCACGCGTCGGTGCTCGAGTTCGACGGCATGGAAGCGCGGACGGTGCTGCTCGACGGCTGGTCGAAGACGTACGCGATGACGGGATGGCGGCTTGGCTTCGGCGTGTTCCCGCCGTCGCTCGTGGAGCCGGTGACGCGGCTGGCGATCAACTCGGTCTCCTGCACCTCGGCGTTCAGCCAGTACGCGGCCATCGCCGCGCTGGAGGGGCCGCAGGACGGGGTGGCCGCCATGCTTGCGGAGTTCCGGCGGCGGCGCGACGTGATCGTCTCCGGGCTGAACGCGATTCCCGGGATCAGCTGCGTGCTGCCGGACGGGGCGTTCTACGCATTCCCCAACATTTCCCAAACCGGGGTGTCGGCCACCGACCTGGCCGGGCGGCTGCTCAGCGAGGCGGGCGTGGCGTCGCTCGCGGGGACCGCCTTCGGGCCGTGGGGCGAGGGATTCCTCCGGCTGTCGTACGCCAACTCGGTCGCGAACATCGAGGCGGCGCTCGACGCGATGAAGTTCCTGCTCGCCTAGCACCCGGCGACGCGCCGCGGTACAGGGGCGGCTGGCGGGAAAAGAGCACGTCAAGGTGCTTATCGAGGTCAATGAAAACAATGTGCAATGATGTGCGCGCCCGGCGATTTTTCCCGTAAATCGCGATTTCGACGAATTAAGGGGATGTCGCGTTTTAGACTCTCGCTAGCCAACTGCGGGACATGTGCGTCAACCACATCGCGGGCCGCGGTCGGCTCATGTCGATATTCACTGCGGCTGAGACATGAACACAGGCGAGGGCAGAGCGATGAAAAGCCCTAAGACGCTCGATGACGGGCGGCGAGGCGGGCGGTCGGTGCTGTCCGGCGCGCGCATGGGGATGGTCCACGGTGCGGGGCGGGTGCGGAAATGACCCTGGCCACGAACACGCCACCCAAGGGCAACCCCGCTGCCGACCCCCCCGCCAACGGGCCGGGAGGCAACCGCCCGGGCTCGGGGCGGCACACGGGCAGGAAGCCGCGGCGGGTCGCCCGTCGGCCGGTCCGGCTCTCGCTTAGCAACTGGCCGGTCTCCACGCGACTCATCGCGGTCTTCATGGTGGCGAGCGTGGCCGGCCTCGTCTTCGGCGGGCTCCGGGTCGCGGACGCGATCAGCACCTCGGACTCGTACGGCCGCACCGCGCAAGCCGCCATCCTGGGCGAGCAGGCCACCGTCCTGGCGCAGGCCATGGAGAACGAGCGCGACCTCTACGCCGGCTACGCCGCCTACGGGATCCTGGCGGCCGACGCGCTTACGAACAAGGCGGCGCCGTCGGTCGCCGGGCCGATCTCCACGGCCGAGGCGACCTCGCAGAAGGACCTCCTGGCCGCGGAGAAGGTTACCGACGCCGACGGGCAGCAAGTCGAGACGCTCGCCGCCGCCATCGGCCCGGCGTTCCCGTCGAGCATCCAGGCCAAGGCCCAGAGCGTCATCACCATGATCGAAAGCATCCCCGGGCTGCGCAGTGCGCTTGTTGGCGACTCGGCAGGCCAGGTCATCGCTAACTACTCGAGCTCGATCGGCGACCTGTTCGTACTCAACGACGAGATCACGAGCGGCAGCGGCGACGCCGGGCTTTCCGACGAGGTGCGGGCGCTTGGCGCCCTGTCCCGTGCCAAGGACCAGGCGTCACAGCAGCGGGCGTTCCTCTACAGCACGCTGATCGAGACGTCGGTCAATGACAAGGGCGGTAGAAACGGCGCGCCGTCTGACGACATCAGCAGCAACCAGGCGCTCGAAGACGCCGGCGGGCTCGGCATGCTCACCACCTCGCAGGGGCTTGAGTTCGCCGACCTGACGGACTTCAACGACGCGGCGACGACGGAGCAGTCCAACGCCTACCTCGCCACCGTGGCCGGCCCGAAGGCCAACGACGCGCAGCTCATCGAGGGTTTCATAAGCCTGCCCCACGATCCGCGGCTTGTTTTTGAGCAGATCGGTCAGCAGACCTCGCTCGGCGACCCCCGGGCCACCGTGGCGGCCACCTGGTACTCAGACGAGACCGCGGTGGTCAGCCAGATGCGCTCGATCGAGTCCCAGGTCATGACCGCCATTGTCACCCGCAGCCAGGCGCTCGAGCACGGCGCGCTGAACTCGGCCGTGCTGACGGCCACGATAAGCGGCGCGGCGGTGCTGCTCGTGCTGCTCGCGACCGCCCTGGTCGGGCGCACTCTCGTCAACCCGCTGCGCAGGCTCCAGGCGGACGCGCTTGAGATCGCGGCCGTCCGGCTGCCCGCGCGGGTGGCCGCCGCGGCCTCGGGCGCGGACGGCGCGGACGGACCACCGATGATCGAACCGATCGGCGTGCAGTCCACCGACGAGATCGGCCGGGTGGCCCGCGCGTTCGACCAGGTGCACGCCGAGGCGGTGCGGCTGGCCGGCAACGAGGCGCAGCTGCGGGGCAGCCTCAACGCGATGTTCATCAGCCTGTCGCGGCGCAGCGTGCCGCTGATCGAGCGGCTGGCCCGCATGATCGACGTGATGGAGCAGAGCGAGGACGAACCGGAGCAGCTGGCCAAGCTGTTCTCCATGGACCACCTGGTCACCCGGATGCGGCGGAACTCGGAGAACCTGCTCGTGCTCGCGGGCGAGGAGCCGGTGCGCAAGTGGACAGACTCGGTACCGCTCGCCGACGTGGCGCGCGCCGCCGCCAGTGAGATCGAGCAGTACAGCCGGGTGGCGCTCGCCGTCCAGCCAGGGATCATGATCTCCGGGCAGGCCGCCGCCGACGTCGTGCACCTGCTCGCCGAGCTCATCGAGAACGCCACGCTGTTCTCGCCGCAGAGCACCCAGGTCCGCGTCACCGTCATGGAGCTGAGCAGCGGCGGCGTGCTAGTCGAGGTCCGCGACGACGGCGTCGGCGTCTCATCCAACCGGCTGGCGGACATGAACTGGCGGCTCGACCACCCGCCCGTGGTGGACGTGTCGATCTCCAGGCACATGGGCCTGTACGCCGTGTCCCGGCTGGCCGCCAGGCACGGGATCAGGGTCAAGCTCCGCCCCGGCACACCGCAGGGGCTTTCCGCCCTGGTCTGGCTGCCGGGTACGCTCGCCAAGCGCGAGCAGGCACCCGCGGCGGGCAGCTACTCCCGGTCGTTCGGCATCGACGCCACGGGACCGGCGGCAACCATCAGGTCCGCGCCAGGCAGGTACATGAGCGGCCGGCACCGCACCGGGCTCACCTCATCAAGTGGCGGGCAGCCGCTCGCGGCCGGGCAGGGCCGGCAGGCCGCGCGGTCGGCGACAGCGTGGTTCGCCGCCAAGCGACCGTCAAGCGGCGCCGCCATCTCCGGGGAGGAGCTGGCGGTCGGCTGGCGGTCGACGACGACCGTGGGGAACGGGGGTCCGGGCGGTGGCGCCGTTCCCGACCACGCCGGACTCACCACCTCGGGCCTGCCGCGCCGGGTGCCGAGGACCAGTGGCGGTTCGTCTGGCTCGGACACACCGGCTTCCGCCGTCCCCTTCGCGGCGCACGGTCCTGTCCTTGCCGCGCCTCTTGACGGAACGGCCCCGCAGGGTGTCCCGTACCAGGAGGCGGCGCACCAAGAGCAAGTACCGTCACGCCGGCGCTCACCGGAGGCGGTGCGCAGCCGCCTGTCCGGGTTCCAGCTTGGCGGCCGTGATGCCGTGCAGGCGGGCTACCCGACGGGACGGGCACCGCTCGCAGGAGAGGAGAACAGCCGTTGACCGGCGCATACCGCGAGGACCTGAACTGGTTGGTCACCGATTTCACCACCCGCGTGGCGGATGTCGCGCACGCGATCGTGGTGTCCGCCGACGGAGTGCCGTTGGCGCTCTCCGCGGGTATCCCCGACATGGCCGTCGAGCAGTTCTCCGCGATCACCTCCGGACTGACCAGCCTCATCGTCGGTGCCGCCCGGATCATGGACGCGGGCATGCCCATGCAGGCGCTCGTCGAGATGGACCACGGGCTGATGTTCGTGAAGGCGATCAGCGACGGCTCGAGCCTGGCGGTGCTCGCCGCACTGGAATGTGACACCCGCCAGGTCTCTTACGAGATGACGCGCCTGGTTGAGGCGGTCGGCGAGTTGCTGACCCCGGCCATCCGCGCCGAGGTCTAGCGGAGGGCCTGAGGTCGTCCCCCGGCTTGGCGAAGTTCAGCAGAACGGGTGCGCGGCTGCGCCTGGCACGTCCGCCGCGCACCCAATTGGCCGCATAGCACGGCCCGGCACGCGCTTTTCCCCTAGGATTCCCCCACACGGGGAGCGTCGAGCACCTGGACTTGTGCCGCTTTATGCCCGCAATCGGCTACTCAGCGCAGCCGATTGAATACCGGGCACGGGATCGACGCGTTATTCGCTGAGCAACGGGGGTCAGAAATGCGCGTCCTTGTACTGGGTGGCGATGGTTTCTGCGGCTGGCCGACGTCGCTATACCTGTCCGAACGCGGCTATGACGTCACCATCCTGGATAACTTGTCCCGCAGAAAGATCGACATCGACCTTGAGGTCGGCTCGCTGACCCCGATCACGGCCATCGGCGACCGGCTGCGGGCGTGGCGCAAGGTGTCCGGGTGGGAGATCGGCTTCATCGACCTCGACCTCGCCACCGAGTACGACCGGCTCACCACGGTCTTGCGCGAGCTGCGCCCGGAAGCGATCGTGCACTTCGCCGAGCAGCGGGCCGCGCCGTACTCCATGCGGTCGCCGGTCACGAAGCGGTACACGGTCGACAACAACGTCCGCGCCACCCACAACCTGCTTGCCGCCCTCGTCCAGACGGGGGTGGACGCGGCGATCGCGCATCTAGGGACGATGGGCGTCTACGGCTACGGCTGGTCGGGGTCCGCGCCCATCCCCGAGGGCTACCTGACGGTCAAGGTGCCGACCCCGGCGGGCGAGCTTGAGCGGGAGATCCTGCACCCGGCCAACCCCGGCTCGGTCTACCACATGACGAAGACCCTCGACCAGCTGATGTTCGCGTTCTACGCCAAGAACGACGGGCTGCGCATCACCGACCTGCACCAGGGCATCGTCTGGGGCACCCAGACCAACCAGACCGCGCTCGACGAGCGGCTGATCAACCGGTTCGACTACGACGGCGACTACGGCACCGTGCTCAACCGCTTCCTCATGCAGGCCGCGATCGGCCATCCGCTCACCGTCCACGGCACCGGCGGGCAGACGCGCGCCTTCATCCACATCAAGGACACCGTGCGCTGCGTCGAGATCGCCATCTCCCATCCGCCAGCGGCGGGCGACCGGCCGATGGTGCTCAACCAGGTCACCGAGACCCACCGGGTCATCGACCTCGCCAAGCTGGTCGCCGACACCACGGGCGGTGAGATCGCGTTCCTGCCGAACCCGCGGGTCGAGGCGGAGGAGAACGACCTCACCGTCCGCAACGACCACTTCCTCGCGCTCGGACTCCGGCCCACCACGCTGTCGGAGGGCCTGCTGACCGAGGTCAGGGAAGTCGCCGCCAGGTACGCGCACCGCGCCGACCCGCGCAAGATCATCTCCCGGTCGGTGTGGCGGGCGGGCATGCCGTGCGCCGGCGACCTCGTCCCCGTGCAGTTATGCGCCACGGGCGACGTCTTTGCCAATAAGGGCTGGCCGGGCCGGCTGTCCGGCAGACTCGGGGTGGGTGGCCGTGGGTGGCCGCCGTCGGGTGAGCACTTGCCTTCGCCTGGCCTTGGCAGCGTGCGCCACATGCCGGGCGATAACGGACGTGATCATGGTCGCCGGCTCAATGCCGTCGACCTAGGCGCTCCCGGCTTTCGCGCCGGCCCCGCGCATGCCCGTTCTGTCCGGTTTGTCCCGGCGGCTCCGCGCCCCGGACCATGATCATGCGATTTCAGCAGCTAATAAGCTGCGGAATCCACATGATCATGAAAAATCCTTTCGATTACGCGGCGCCCGGCCGCGGGCGCCGCGCCCCAGCGCGCGCACGGGTCCCTACCGTCACCACCCGCCACTGAAGTCAACGGCACCGGCCGGCACGCGGTGAAGTACGGTGGCCGGTCACGGGGCGAGGCCGCGGTGACGCCGGGCGGAACACGGCACCGCGGGCCGCCGCACCGCGG
Organism: uncultured Actinomycetota bacterium; assembly: GCA_963759545.1. Classification (GTDB taxonomy): domain Bacteria; phylum Actinomycetota; class Actinomycetes; order Streptosporangiales; family Streptosporangiaceae; genus Trebonia. The sequence continues at coordinate 329,710 of CAVXAB010000006.1, read as the reverse complement.
GCCGCCGCACCGCGGGCCGCCGCACCGCTGACGGTCCCCGCACCGCTGACGGTCCCCGCACCGCTGACGGTCCCCGCACCGCTGACGGTCCCCGCACCGCTGACGGTGCCCGCACCGCGGGCGGGCCGCCGCTTTAGGCCGGCAGGTCGCCCTTGGCGACGACGCGCGGCCGCTTCGCCGTGCGCCAGCATCGGCACGTGCGGGGGTCGTGCTCGATCGGCTCGCCGGCAATTGCCGGCGATCGGCTCGCCCGCTATAACCGCGGTAAAAGCCCGCAAAAAGGGCTAACCGGCCACGCCCGATAGGATGACGGATTTCGCTAGGCAGGCAAAGTCTTGACGGCGGCGGGCTGGTCCAGGAAAAGAAATTATCCGCGTGCTGGCGGCGGCACGCAGCTTTTGTCCGTGCGGGCGGCCCGATACGCTGGCGGTTTTGCGATCAGGGCCGCCCGCGCGGACATCGGGGGGTATGGCGGTCGTCCCGCAGGAAGATAACTGGCTGATGCGTGGGATCGCGCGTCTGCGGTGAGAGATAATGCGGAGGGCGGAACGCGACTACGTGAGGTGCGGATGAATTCCCCGGCTGCGGCCGGCGGCCCAGGTGCCGCGCGGCGACGCTGGCAGCTGCCTGCCGATGTCTCCGGCTTTGTCGGGCGAAGCGGCGAGCTCGACCGGCTGGGCGGCTTGCTGGCGGACGCGCGCCTAGTCACGGTCGCCGGGCCAGGCGGCGTAGGGAAGACCCGCCTCGCACTGCGCGCCGCCGCCGACGCCGTGACCCCGGACGGCAACTGCCTCGTCGAGCTGTCCGGCCTCACCGATCCCGAACTGCTCCCGGATACCGTCGCGCTGCGCCTCGGCCTGCAGGGCGCAAGCACGGCTAGCCGGCTCGAGGCGGTGCTCGACGAGCTTCGCGGCAGGAAGCTGCTGCTTATCCTCGACACCTGCGAGCACCTGACGAGCGCCTGCGCCAGGTTCGTCAAGGCGGTGCTGCGGGAGACGAGCCACATCAAGGTGCTTGCGACAAGCAGGCAGCCGCTGCACCTGCCAGGCGAGGAGGTGCTCAGGCTCGGTCCGCTGCCCGTGCCAGGCCACGACTCCGGCGCCACCGTCAACGCGGCGGAAGGCGACGCGGTCGAGCTGTTCGCACAGCGGGCCTCGGCCGCGGTCAGCGGGTTCAGGCTCACCGAGCCCGACCTGCCCGACGTCATCCGGCTCTGCCGGCGGCTCGACGGCATCCCGCTGGCCATCGAGCTTGCCGCGGTCCGGGTGCGGGCGCTGCCCGTCGCCGAGCTGGCGGCGCGCGTCGACGCGGGGCTCGCCGCGGCGACGGGCACCAGGCGCGGCACCATCAGCCGTCACCAGACGCTGCACGCGGCCATCGAATGGTCCTACGGGCTGTGCACCGACGAGGAGAAGGCCGCCTGGCGGCGGCTGTCTGTGTTCGCGGGAACCTTCGACCTGGCGGTCGCCAGGGACGTGATAACCGTCTCCCGGGCGGCGGACGAGGACCTGCCGCCGGAGCGGGCCGACGAGGTGCTCAGCGGGCTCGTGGACAAGTCCGTCGTGCTCCCGGCGGGCACCGGGCGCTACCGGCTGCTCGACTCGGTACGCGAGTTCGGCGCCGAGCGGCTCGCTGAGGCGGGCGAGGACACCGCGTGCCACGAGCGGCACCTGACCAGGTACCTGAGCCTGACCAGGGACTTCGGCCACCGCCTCGTCGCCGACGGGCAGCAGGACCGGCTCGACCCAGCTGCGCGCGGAGCACTCGAACATCCGTGGCGCGCTCGAGTACGGACTCACCGACGCCTGCCAGAAGGCCGGCCCCGATGCCGCCGCGGCGCGCGCGCGGGCCGCGGCTAAGCTAGCCGGCGCGCTCTTCCCCTACTGGGTCATGTCCGGCTCGATCCGTGAGGGCATGCGCTGGCAGGACCGGGTGCTCGACCGGTTCTGCGACCTGTCCCCAGAACGGGCGAGCGCGCTGGCCAACCTGTCGCTGCTCGGCACCGCCGTCGGCGTCGCCGAGGCGGTCGGCCAGGCCAACGAGGCGATCGCCGTGGCCGCGCGGGTCGGCGACGAGCGGACGCACGCCCGCGGCTACCTCGCGCTGCAGTTCGCGCTGACGACGGCGGGACGCTACCAGGAGGCGCTTGAGGTGGCGAAGCAGGCGCGGTGGCGGTTTGAGTCGCTCGGCGCCGACCACGCGCTGCGCACCCTCGACCTGCAGCTCGCGTTCACCCACGTGCACGCGAGGAACCCCGACGCGGCGCTTGAGCACGCGCAGCGCCTGATGCGCGGCCTCGCGCCAGGCGAGCGGTGGCTGCGCGGCAACGGGCACGCGACGGCCGCGCTGGCGTACTACCAGCAGCAAGGACGGCAGGTCGAGTGCGAGAAGGCGGCCAACGCCGCCGTGCGCGAAACGCAAGAGATCGGCTACCTGGTCGGCGAGGGCTACGCGCTCGAAGTCCTCGCCTGGCTGGCCGCGGACGCGGGGCGGTGCCAGCGCGCCGCCTGGCTGCTCGGCGCGGCGCAGGGACTGTGGGACCGCACCGGCGGCAGGCTGAGCGGCAGCGCCGTGCTCGAGGGCTACCATCAGCGGTCCGCCGCCCTCGCCGCGGGCACGCTCGGCGCCGCCAAGTACGCCGAACTGCACGCCGCCGGCGCCACCAGGCCAATCGCGCAGATCGCCGCGCTGGCCGTCGCGGGCGCGGACGTGCTGCCCGAGCAGCCGGATCCCACGGTCGCGGGCGAGGTCAGCGGCTGGGACTGCAGCGAGGGGCTCACCGCCCGCGAGCGAGAGATCGTCGTGCTCGTCGCGCGCGGCCTGTCCAACAGGGACATCGCCGCACGGCTCGTGATCTCCAAGCGGACCGTGGACGCGCACGTCAACCACATCTTCGCCAAGCTCGGGCTCTCGTCGCGCGTGCAGCTGACGATCTGGCTGCGCGACCGGGTGCCCGTACGGCTGGTCGACGAGCTGTCTCCGGTCGCCCACGCGTAGTAGCCTTGCGTTAATCCCCAACGCACGAGGTCGCCATGGCTTCCGGCACGTCCTACCGCACGCCCGGCATGCTGCCACCACAGACGTCCGGGTTCGTCGGCCGCGTGGCCGAGCTCGCGAGGGCGCGCGACCTGCTGCGGGAGTCGCGGCTTGTCACCATCAGCGGGACGGGCGGTGTCGGCAAGACCCGGCTCGCGGTACGGGTGGCGAGCGAGGCGGCGGCTGGCTTCCGCGACGGCGTGCGCCTGATCGAGCTGTCCGGGGTGCGCGATCCGGGGCTGCTCATGTACACGGTCGCGGCCGGGCTCACGCTTGCCGAGCTGTCCAACGCCGAGGCTGACCAGGGATCACAGCTCGACACGCTGCTCGGCTTCATCCGCGACCGCGAGCTGCTGCTCATCCTCGACACCTGCGAGCACCTCGTCGACGCGTGCGCGGCGCTGGCGGACACCGTCCTGCGCGCGGCGCCGGGTGTCATCATCCTCGCGACGAGCAGGCAGCCGCTCGACGCGTCGGGCGAGGCCGTCCTGCAGCTGTTCCCGCTGCCCGTGCCTGACCCGAGCGAGGAGTCGGCCGGCCAGGCCGACGCCGTTGAGCTGTTCGCACAGCGCGCCGCGGCGGCGGTGCCTGGTTTCACGGTGACGCCGGAGAACCTCGCGGACGTCATCACGGTCTGCCGGAGGCTCGACGGCATTCCGCTGGCCATCGAGCTCGCCACCGTCCGGCTGCGCGCGCTGCCGCTGCGCCAGATGGCCGAGCGCATCGACGACCGGCTGCGGCTGCTCACGGGCGGCCGGCGCTCAGGGACGCCGCGCCACCAGACGCTGCGGGCCGCGATCGACTGGAGCTACTCGCTGTGCACGCCGACCGAGCAGTTGCTGTGGGAGCGGCTTTCTGTCTTCGCCGGCGGCTTCGACATCGTGGCGGCGGAAGCCGTGTGCGCGGGCGGCGAGCTCGCGACGGAGGAGATCCTGCCGACGCTCATCAGCCTGGTCGACAAGAACGTGCTCGTCAGGGAGCGCGCTCAGGACCCCGGCCTGCCGGGAGGCGGCAAGCCCGACGAGCCCCCGTTCCGCATGCTCGACACGATCCGCGAGTTCGGCGCCGAGCGACTGCACCTTGCCGCCAGCCACGGGCCGCCAACGGGGCCGCCAACCACGGGGCCGCCAGCAACGCAGCCGCCAGCAACGGGGCCGCCGACGCAGCCGCCAACCACGGGGCCACGACGCGCGGGGCCATCACGCACCGGGCCACGACGCGGGCGGTCGCCCGCCGACGGCCCGTCCGAGCCGGGCGGGTGCAGTGGAACGGCGACGACGTCGGCCAGGCGGAGGCGGCCGTGCGCCGCAGGTTCATCGCGCACTACCTGGCGCTCGCCGAGCGGTTCGAGCGGGAGCCGACGACCGACCAGGTCGGCCAGTACCAGCGGCTGCGCCGCGAGCACGCCAACCTTCGCGCGGCGTTCGACTACGCGCTCGGCCTGCCGGGCAACGAGGGCGCCGCCATCGTCCTGGCTACCTCGCTGTTCGTCTACTGGCGGATCTCCGGCCTGCTCCGGGAGGCGGAGTACTGGCTTGACCAGGCGCTTGAGCGATGCCCCAAGGGGTCTGTGGTGCGTGCCAGGGTGCTGAGCACGCGCGGATACGTCCGCACGCTGCTCGGTGACTTCGCTAACGGGCGCGCCGACGCGGAGGCGGCCATCGAGATGGCCGCCGTCTTCAGCGACCTGGCCACGGCCGGCCGCGCGCACAGCACGCTGCACCGCGTCCTCACCTACAGCGGGAACCTCGCCGAGGCGCAGGCCGCGGCCGACGCCGCCGCCTCCTGCCTTACCAGCGTCGGCGACACGCTCGCCCTCGCGCAGCTCGACCTGGTGAACGCACTGCTCCGGTTGCAGGAGGGGGAGCTTGACCTGTGCTATGAGAGTGTCACCAGGGGACTTGACCGGCTCCCGGAGGACGAGGTCTGGTGCACGGCCTATCTGCTTGGCCTGCAGTCACTCGGGCTTTTCCTGCGCGGCGACTTCGACCGTGCCTGGCCATCCGCGCGCCGCAGCCTGCAGATGCGGAGCGAGCTCCGCGAGGAGGTGGGCATCGCCTTCGGCCTCGGCACCATGGCGTTCATCGCCGCGGGCCAGGGCCGCTACGAGCGCACCACCTGGCTGTTCGGCGCGTCGGCGCCGCTCTGGGAGCGGTCGGGTCGCTGGTATGCCGGCGCCCCCGCCTTCGAGGCGCTGCACGGGGTCGCCGAACGGGTGGCGCGCAACCGCCTTGGCGAGGACCGCTTCTGGGAGTTGCACGCGGCTGGCGCGGCGGCGCCGCTTGACCACGCCGTCGAGCGTGCCCTCGGCGACGACGACCAGCTCGGCGAGCCGGCTGAGCGCTGGGCCGATAGCGTAGAATGACCATTCAGTCACTCAACCGCTGCGCCCCATCGCAGAGCGCAGGAACACGGGGAGCGAGAACCGCGTCCCCGACCTCGTGAGGATCCCATGTTCGCTGGCCCCACCGGGCGGCAGCACGGGCAGCTCCCCGTTGAGACGACCGGGTTCATCGGCCGGGAGGCAGAGCTCGCCCGGCTGAGCGCGCTGCTTGAACAGGCCCGGCTGATCACGGTGACCGGCCCGGGCGGCGTCGGCAAGAGCCGCCTCGCGCTGCGCGCCGCCGCCGCGGCGGCGCCAGGCTTCGCCGACGGTGTCTGCCTGGTCGACCTTTCCGCGCTGCGCGAGCCAGGGCTCCTGGTGCACACGGTCGCGGCCGCGCTCGGCCTCCCCGAGCAGTCCCAGGGTGCCCACCTGGACGCGGTGCTCGCTTACCTGAACGACCGCCATCTCCTGCTGATCCTCGACACCTGCGAGCACCTCATCGACGCCTGCGCGATGTTCGCCGAGGCGGTCGTCGCCCGGGCGGCACGCGTCACCCTGCTCGCCACGAGCAGGGAACCGCTGGACGTGAGCGGCGAGAACGCCTGCCCCGTCGCCCCGCTGCCGGTCGCACAGTTTGACGAGCTGGCCGACGATCCGTGCGCCCGATACGATGGCGGTTTTCCCCATCGGGCGCACAGCCGGGGCCCCGGGGGGGTTTGGGGTGGGCGTCCCCCCGGGCGAGCGGAGCGGGGGGTCGTCCCCCCGGAGGACAACAGCGCGGTGGAGCTGTTCCTCGAGCGCGCGGCCGCCGCGGTCCCCGGCTTCACCGCCACCACCGACGACCTGCCCGACGTGATCAGGCTGTGCCAGCGGCTCGACGGCATACCGCTGGCCATCGAGCTTGCCGCGGTGCGGCTGCGCGCGCTGCCGCTCGATGAGCTCGCCAGCCGCCTCGACCAGCGCCTCGCGCTGCTGACAAGCGGGCAGCGCGGCGGCCGCCACCGGACGCTGCGGGACGCGATCAGCTGGAGTCACGACCTCTGCACCCCCGCCGAGCAGGCGATGTGGGCGCGCCTTTCGGTCTTCGCGGGGCCGTTCACCATGACCGCGGCCGAGGAGGTGTGCGCCGACGGGCCGGACACCGACCAGGTCATGCCGACGGTCATCCGGCTGGTGGACAAGTCGGTGATCGTCAGGATCGACGCGGGCGGCGCGCCCACCCAGTACCGCATGCTCGGCACCATCCGCGAGTTCGGCGCCGAGCGGCTCGACGCGTCCGGCGACGCGGGCGGCACGCGGCGCCGCTTCATCGCCCGCTACCTGGCCATGGCCAGGTACTTCCGTGACCATTTCCTCGACGACGACCAGCTCGCCCGGATGCGCGAACTGCGCCGCGAGCACGCCAACGTCAGGGCCGCGCTTGAATACGCGTTCTGGGAGTCCGAGGCCGCTGCAGAATCGGACGGTGTCGAGCTTGCCACCGCGCTTGCTGTTTACTGGCGTGCCCGCGGTCTTGCCCGCGAAGGCAGTTACTGGCTCGCCGGTGCCGCCGAGCGGGCACGGGAGGGCTCGGCCGAGCGGGGCCACGCGGTGCTTGAGCGCGGCCACCTGCTGGTCATGCAGGGCGACGCGCCCGGCGCCCTCGATGCCGCGTCGCAGGCCATCGCGCTCGCCGCGGCGCTTGGCGACAAGGCACTCGCCGCCCGCGGCTACCTGGTGAAGACCGCGGCGCTGAGCGGCAAGGGGCGGCTGGCGGCGGCCGCGGAGTCGGGTGAGGAGGCCAGGCGGCGGCTTACCGCGCTTGACGACCAGTTCGGTCTCGCCAGCCTCGACACCCAGCTCACTTACCTGGCCCTGCTCAACGACGACATCGAGGCCGCGCTCGGGCACGTGGAGCGCGGCCTGCGCCAGCTCAGCGGCTCCCGCGAACGATGGCTGCACGCCAACCTGTACATGCTCGCCTCGCTCGGCTTGTACCTGGCGGGCCGCGACATCGAGTCCACGTGGACCGCCACCAGGGCGCTGCAGGTCAAGCAGGAGATCGGCGACGTGATCGGCATCGCGTTCACGCTTGAGCTGCTTGGCTGGCTGGCGGCCAGGGCGGGCAGCCACCAGCGCGCCGCCTGGCTGCTCGGCGGCGCCGACCCGCTGTGGGAGCGGGCGGGCGGTCGGCTCGCCGCCACCGCCTCCTTCGAGCGGCTGCACGCCGAGGCCGTGGGCGGCTGCGGCAGCGCGCTTGGCGGGAAGCTGTTCGCCGAGCTGTTCGCCCGCGGGGTGCGGCACCCGGTTGAGGCGATGGCCGCCTTCGCCCTCAACGACATCGGTGACCCCGCGGCGGGCGGCGACGGCACCCGGATCCGCCTCCCCAGCCAGCTCACGGCCCGCGAGCGGGAGATCGCGAGCCTCGTCGCGGCGGGGCTGTCCAACCGGCAGATCGCCGAGATGCTCTTCATCTCGCGGCGCACCGTCGACGCGCACCTTGAGCACATATTCGGCAAGCTCGGAATTACATCGCGGGTAATGCTAACGATCCAGTTGCGCGAGCATTCCGCCGCGACGGACGCCGGCGCGAACGCGTAGCGCCCGGTAATTCCCGCCAGTACGCTTAGCGAGTCCACGGTTACGCGACAAGGGGGGTCACGACCGCGCCCGCGCGACGTGCCACCCTGTCACGCTCGTGGGCCCCGGCGGGCCTGCCGGGCGTCTGCCAGGTCCTGAGCTGCACAATTACCGGAGAACGCTTTATACGCGGCGCTCGCCATAACATAATGGTGGTGACATGGCAGTCACTCAGGCCGGGGGGGTCGGTCAGCTCCCCGCGGAGACGAACGAATTCGTCGGGCGGACGACGGAGCTACGCCAAATCGACGGATTGCTGCGCGATGCGCGCCTGATTACGCTTGTCGGGCCGGGCGGGGTCGGCAAGACCCGCATCGTCCGGCGCGCCGCGGAGACGGCCGCCGCCCGCTACGCGGACGGCATCTGCTGGGTTGAGCTGTCCGCGCTGCGCGACCCCGAGCTGCTGCCGCACACCGTCGCCCGCAGGCTCGGGCTGGCCGAGCAGGCACTCGCCTCGCAGCGCGACGCGCTGCTCGCCCACCTGAGCGACCGCCGCCTGCTGCTGATCCTTGACACCTGCGAGCACCTCATCGACGCCGTCGCCGAGCTGGTCGAGGCGATCCTCATCGCGGCGCCGCAGGTGACCGTGCTCACCAGCAGCCGCGAGCCGCTGGACGTGGACGGAGAGACCACCTTCCCCGTCCGCCCGCTCCCGGTGACACAGCCGGAGGGGACGGGCGAAGGGCCGCTCCCGTTCGGGATCACGGACTTTCAAGCCGGCGCCGAACCCGGCGGCGGCGCTGAGGCGGCCACCGCCGGCGACGCCGTTGAGCTCTTCGCGCGGCGGGCCGCCGCCGTCGTGCCCGGGTTCACGCTGACCGACGCGAACCGCGCCGACGTGATCCGGCTCTGCGAGCGGCTCGACGGCATCCCGCTCGCCATCGAGCTGGCCGCCGTCCGGCTCCGCACGCTGTCGCTCGCCGAGCTCGCCGCGCGGCTTGACCATCGGCTGCCGCTGCTGACCGGCGGGAACAGCGTGAGCGAAGGCCGGCACCGGACGCTGCGGGACGCGATCGGCTGGAGCTACGAGCTCTGCACCGACGCGGAGCGGGCGCTGTGGGCGCGGCTGTCGGTGTTCGCCGGCGCCTTCAACGTCGCCGCCGCCAGGGAGGTCTGCGCCAGCGCCGGCCTCGACGAGGACGACATCCTGGAAACGATCATCCGGCTCGTCGACAAGTCGGTCCTTGTCCGCGTGCAGCCGACCACGGTCGGGGTGCTCGATGAGGACCAGCCGGCGTGGTACCGGATGCTCGACACCATTCACGAGTTCGGCGGCGAGATGCTGAGCGCGTCGGGGGGCGAGGACGGGGTCCGCGACCGGTTCATCGGCCGCTACCTGGCCAAGGCACAGTACTTCGCCGAGCACCTCACCGACGAGGTGCAGCTTGAGCGGTTCCGCGAGCTGCGCCGCGAGCACAGCAACCTCAGGGCCGCGCTCCAGTACACGCTCGACGACGAGCGGCGCGAGCGGATCCGTCAGGGCGCGGAGCTCGCCAACGCGCTGTACGGGTACTGGCACATGTCCGGCTTGCTGCGCGAGGGCCGGTACTGGTACCGCAAGGTGCTCGACACGCTGCCCGACGCGTCGACGCCGGAACGCGGCTGGGCCCTGGCCAGCCGCGGGTACCTCGGCGCGATGCAGGGCGAGGCCGCCGAGGCCGTGGCCGACGCGAGCGCGGGCACTCAGATCGGCCACGAACTCGGCGACGACCGGCTCATCGGCCGCGGCTACAACTACCTGACGCTCGCCCTGACGATCGCCGCCAGGTACGACGAGGCGCGGGTGGCCGCGGCGAAGGCGGAGTCGAAGCTTGAGGCGCTCGGCGACCGCACCGGGCTTGCCATCCTCGACTGCCACTGGGCGCACCTTTCCCACCTGTCCGGCGACCCGGCGGAGACGCTCCGCTACGGCGCGCGGGCCGTGAGCCGGTTCGGCGGCGCCAAGGAGTGGTGGGCCTCCGCCTGGGGCTACGCGATCTCCGGCATGGCCCTGTACTGGGAGCCGCGCAGTGACCCGGAGACCGCCCGCGTGCTCAACAAGTCGCTGCTGCTCAAGCACGAACTCGGCGACATGGTGGGGACGGCCTACTGCCTGGAGATCCACGGCTGGCTGGCCGCCAGGGCCGGCCGCCACGTGCGGGCCGCCTGGCTGCTCGGCGCCGCGGACCCGCTGTGGAAGCTGGCCGGCGGCCGCCTTGGGGGCACCGCGGCCCTCCTGCAGGTCCACGAGCAGTCGATCGCGGCCTGCCGCGTGGCGCTTGGCCAGCGGCGCTTCGACTCGCTGTTCACCCGCGGCAGCATTGCGCCGCACGACGACATGGTCGCGCTCGCGATCGCCGGCGCCGAGGCACCGGGCAAGCGGGTCCCCGGCATCCCGCAGCCGGGCAAGCTGACCGACAGGGAATGGGAGATCGCCTACCTCGCGGAGACCGGGCTGTCGACCGAGCAGATCGCCAGGCAGCTGTACCTGTCCACGGGCACGGTCGAGAAGCAGCTGGCGAGCGTCTTCGGCAAGCTCGGCGTCACCTCCGCCGACCAGCTCGGGCCGTGGCTCGAGGAGGCCGGCGGGCTGCCCGCCCGCACCGTGCTTTAGGGCCCGTGCTTTAGGGCCGTGCTTTAGGGCCCGTGCTTGGGCCGTGCTTAGGGACCCGGCCCTGAGCTGCCCCGCGGGCAACCGCTAGAGGTTGCCCCGGCTCTCCTGCTCGCGCTCGATCGCCTGGAACAGGGCCTGGAAGTTGCCCTTGCCGAAGCCGAGCGAGCCATGGCGCTCGATGAACTCGAAGAACACGGTCGGCCGGTCACCGATCGGCTTGGTGAAGATCTGCAGCAGGTAGCCGTCCTCGTCACGGTCGACGAGGATGCCGCGTGCCTTGAGCTCCTCGACGGGGACGCGGACCTGGCCGATCCGCTCCCGCAGCACCGGGTCGGTGTAGTACGTGTCCGGCGTCGCGAGGAACTCCACGCCACGGGCCGCGAGCTCGTCGACGGTGGCGCAGATGTCCGGGGTCGCCAGGGCCAGGTGCTGGACGCCAGGGCCGCCGTAGAACTCCAGGTACTCGTCGATCTGCGACTTCCGCTTGCCTTGCGCGGGCTCGTTCAGCGGGAACTTCACCCGGTGGTCACCGCTCGCCACCACCTTGCTCATCAGCGCCGAGTACTCGGTGGCGATGTCGTCGCCGATGAACTCCGCCAGGTTCGTGAAGCCCATGACCCGGTGGTAGAACTCCACCCACTCGTCCATGTCACCGAGTTCCACGTTGCCGACGACGTGGTCGAGTGCGACGAACGCCGGCGCTTGGTTTGCCAGCTCGCTCGTGCGGGCGACGTAGCCGGGCAGGTAGGGACCGTGGTAGCGGGTGCGGTCGACGAGCGAGTGCGTTGTTTCGCCGTAGGTCCTGAGGGTCGCGGTGCGGACGGTGCCGTGCTCGTCGGTCTCGTCGTGCGGCTCGGTGACGATCTGCGCGCCGGCCTGGCGGGCGTGCGCGACGCACTTGTCCACGTCGGGGACCTCGAGCGCGACGTCGATGACGCCGTCGCCGTGCCTGCGGTGGTGGTCGGCGATGGCGCTTTCCTTGCTGACCCCGCCCTTGATGACGAAGCGAACGTCTCCGGCCCTGAGCACGTACGCGTGATGGTCGCGGTTCCCGGTCGTCGGGCCCGAGTACGCCTCAAGCCGCATCCCGAACGCCAGCTGGAAGTACAGCGCCGCCTGCGTCGCGTTCCCCGAGGCCCAGACGACCGCGTCCCAGCCGCTGACGGGGAACGGGTCGCGGGTCGTGTCATGGGCGACCACGCCGGTCAGCGTGTCGGTGTCGGTTACGACTGTCATCGGGTGCCTCCGTCGTTCTGCTTAAGCCTGGAGCCATCAGAACGGGTTCGGCATTCTCTAGTCAACCACCCCATCTTCTGCTAGTCGTGTTGGGCATTTTGACTCGCTATATTGGCCATAGGCTAGTCAGAATGACTAGTAATGCGTAAGGGGGCTGGTGTCGTGGCGGAACTGGACGCGCTCGACCTCGCGCTGGTGACCGCGCTGCGGGAGAACCCGCGCGCCGGGGCACTTGAGCTGTCGCGGGTGACCAAGGTGGCGCAGGGCCACCGTGGAGTCCCGGCTGCGCCGCATGGAGCACGCCGGGGTGATCACCGGGTACGGCCCGGACGTCGACGTGGCCGCCGCCGGGTTCGCGGTGCTCGCGTTCGTCACGCTGTCGATCGCCCAGGGGGCGCTGTCCGCGGTGCAGGCGGACCTGGCCGCGATCCCCGCCGTGCTCGAGGCCTACGCGATCACCGGGTCGGCGGACGTGGTGTGCAAGGTCGCGGCGACGTCGCACGCCGACCTGCAGCAGGTGCTGCTGCGCATCGACTCGTCCCCTTCCGTCGCGCGCTCGACGTCGGCCATTGTCCTGTCCACGGTCATCGTGCCGCGCGACCTGCCGCTGCTCCAGTCCAGGACGCCCGCCCCGGTGCCCCGCTCCCCCGCCTTCCGCTGACCTGGTCGTCCGCGGCCGACCGACGTTGGGCGCTAGTGGCCGTTGGCCACTGGAAAGATCGCGGGTCATACGGGGCGGATATCGCCACCTGTGTCACTCAATCGTGGTTCCGGCCGGAAAGCACTTCCGATAAATGCTGACAAAACGGGGCAAGTCACCAGGCTCTGTAGCGGTTTCCCGCATTTGACCCGCAATCACGGCACCGTCCCGTCCGAGAGTGACCGCGTGGCGTGTACTGGAGTGCGTCTATTTACGGTCCAAGTGCCAGCGGACGATGCGGAAGCCGTGGTCGATGGCGGCGGCGAGCGGCGCGGGCTCGAGGCTGCCGTCCGGGCGGCGCGGCAGCGGGATGAACCGCGTTGCCCGCGGGTTGCCCGCCGCGATGACGCCGAGCAGTCGCTCGACCTCGGCGGGGTCGCTCACCAGGTCGGCGTGGGCAGGCACGCGGCGGCCGCGGAGCCGCAGCGCGACCTGCCTGCCGCCCTTGAGGTTCAGCGTCCACCGGCCGCCGCCAGGAGTCAGCAGCGTCTCGCCGTCGCGCGCGTAGCTCACCGGCTGCCGGTACGCCTTGCCCGACTTCACCCCGGTGTAGTAGATGAGCATCAGGTTCGCGGAAAGCGGTGTAGGGAACGGCAGGCTGAGCACGGCCCGCATGGGTACGTTCACCACCCGCATGATCCGGGCCTGCCTGCGGCCCGCGGTGGCGGCGTCTTCTGGGAAAGCGGTCATGGCCATGATGGTTTCCTTTCTAAACGGTTCTTGACGGTTCTTGACGGTGGGTCACACTAGGACCGCGCCGCCGGCCACGTCGAGGATCACCCCGGTGATCCATCCCGCGTCGTCAGAGGCGAGGAAGGCGGCCGCGGTCGCGACGTCGCCCGGCGTGCCGAGTCGTTTCAGCGGGTGCCAGTCGGCGAGTGCCTCCTGCTGCCCAGCCGGGATCCGCTCGCGGTTACGCTCGGTCAGGATCGTCTCTGGCGCGATGCAGTTGACCCGGACGCCGAACGGGCCGGCCTGGGCCGCGACCTGCTGGGTGAGCAACGCGATCCCGGCCTTGGCCGCGCCGTAGGGGATGGGAGAGCGCGCGTCGGCTCGCCGGCCGGCCGCCGAGCCGATCGTGATGATGCTGCCGCGGTGGCGCGCCTTCATGCCGGGCAGGAAGCTCTTGAGCGTGAGGAACGTGGCGAACAGGTTGCCGTCCACGGTCGCGCGCCAGCCGTCTTCCGGTATCTCTTCGAGCAGGGCGGGCGGCGTGAAGTTGCCGCCCGCGTTGGCGACGAGGATGTCCACCGAGCCAAGTTCCGCCTCGACCCGGGCGCGGACGGTCTCCACCTGGGCGAAGCCGGTCAGATCGCCGGTCACCCCGGTGGCCTTGCCTCCGTCGCGGTTGATAGCGGCGACGACGTGGGCGACGGCGTCCGTGTCGCGCCCGTGGACGGCGACAGCGGCGCCCTGGCGCGCGAACTCTGTCGCGATCGCCGCGCCGATGCCCCGTGAGCTGCCGGTGACCAGGGCCACCCGGTTGTCAAGAGTTCCCATAGGCAGTAACTTAGATGTCTAAGAGTTAGATGTCAAACTCTTAGTCGTCGATGGGTGGTGTTACGCTGACGGGCATGCCAGAGCCGTTTCCCCTTCCGATCGGGCTGCGACTGAATCAGTCGGCCCGCGCTGTCGGGCGCGCCTTCGACGAGGCGCTCGCCGAGGCGGGCGGCACCCTCCCGGAGTGGCTGATCCTGCTCAACCTGAAGATCCGCCAGCCAGGCACGCAGAGCAAACTGGCGGAACACATCGGCATCACCCAGGCGACGCTGACCCACCACCTGAACTCGATGGAGGCCCACGGTCTGGTCGCGAGAACCCGCGACGCGGCCAACCGCCGCGTCCAAGTCGTCACGCTGACGGAAAAGGGCACCGCGCTCTTCATAACCATGGCCGCCGCCGCGACCGCCTTCGACGCGAAGCTGCGCGCTGGCCTGGCCGAGACCGACCTGGCCACCCTGGAAACCCTGCTAAGCCGCCTGACGGCCAACGTCGCCGCCCCGGAAGAAGGCGCACCGCCGTGGGCCGGCCTGAACCGAGGGCCACTAGCTCGGCAATTACTGTCCGGTGCGCGATTGCGGGTCATCCGAGGGAAAAACGCCGCAGAGCCTTGGTCGTTTGCCCCGTTTTGTCGGGATTTATCGAACGAATCTACCGGCCGGTGACACGATTGAGTGACATAGGTGGCGATATCCGCCCCATGTGACCCTCGATCTTTTTTTCGGAACCCCGCCTCCGGCATATCGAGTCTCACGGGCGGAGCCTCCGCTCGTTCGCGGCCGGGTGCGGGTGGTCCAATGAGCGGACGCGCCCCGGCCGGTGGTGACCGTCGCAGAAAGAGCCGGAAAAGATGGTTGCGGTTCGCGGCTGGCTCGGGGTCGTGGTTGAGGCCGCCGACCGGGTGCGGCACCGCGGCGCTGCCCGCCGTGGTCGCCGTCCCGGTCGGCCCGTGTTCTCAGGGACGGAGGGCTAGGTGGCCGCGGCTCATCACCGCCGTGCGCTGCGCGCGGCGGGTGATCGCGCCGTCGTGGCTGACTAGCACGAGCGTCAGGCCGCGCTCGCGCCAGAGCTTCTCCATCAGGGCGATGATCTCGTCCCGCGTCTCCTCGTCGAGGTTCCCGGTGGGCTCGTCGGCGAGGAGCACCTTCGGCTCCTTGACCAGGGCACGGGCGATCGCGACGCGTTGCTGCTGGCCGCCGGACAGCTCGGAAGGCAGGTGCCGCGACCGGTCCGCGAGGCCGACGCTGTCCAGGGCCTCGGCTACCTGGCGGCGGCGCTCCCCGCCGGTGGTCTTGAGCGGGATCAGCGCGGTCTCCACGTTCTCTGCCGCGGACAGCGTGGGTACCAGGTTGAACGTCTGGAAGATGAAGCCGATCTTGGTGGCGCGTACCTTGGTCAGCTCCGCGTCCCCCAGCCCGGCAAGATCCTGGCCGTCGAGCCTCACCTGGCCCGATGTCGGCCGGTCCAGGCCGCCAAGCAGGTTGAGCAGCGTCGATTTGCCGTGCCCGGTGCGCCCTCTGATCGCGATCCACTCGCCGTCGGTGACCGTGAGGTCGACACCCTCGACCGCGCGGACCGTCCGCTGGCCGCCGTTGTAGACCTTGGATACTCCGGTCAGCTCGTACATGAGGCTCACCCCACCTTTGCGAGTGCGTCGGCCGGGCGCAGTCGGCCGGTTCGCCAACTGCCGAACGCCCCGGCGAGCAGCCCGCCGGCCACGGCGAGCAGCACGGCGAGCAGGATCGCGGCCGCGTCGATCGTCGTCGACAGCGGCACCGATACGGTCTGGGCGGCGGCGGCGCCGATCGATTTCGTCACCCCGCCCGCGGTCTGCTGCGCTTGCAGGCCGCCTGACTGGGCGGGCAGCGTCGCCGTCAGCTTCGGTGCGACCGCGTTGATGATCGCCGCGCCGGCGTAGCCGATGCCGACGCCGAGCGCGGCGCCGACCACGCCGATGGCCAGGGACTCGCCCATGACCTGGGCGACGATCCGCCGGCCGCGCCAGCCGATGGCCTTGAGCGTGCCGAACTCGCGCACCCGCCGCGCGACCGCCGACATCGTCAGCAGCACCGCGACCGCGAACGCGGCGATCAGCACAAGGATGGACAGCCACTTGCCGAGGTCGTTGGCCAGCTTCGCCGCCGAGCTCAGCGAGCCGGTGACCTCGCTTGCCAGGCTGCTCGGGGTGGTGACCGTGACCGTCGGCAGCAGCTTGGAGATCTCGCTCTGCACGGTGTTGATGTCGGCGGCGCTCGCGGCGGTCACGTAGATGGTGTTCACCTCGTTCTTCAGGTGACTGCCCCCTGGGCCGTTGGTGGCGATGGCCTGGGCGCGGGCCAGCGGGATGTACATGTTCGGCGGGCTGCTGCCCTCTGGCTGGGTGACGAGGCCGACGATGGTGAACGTCACGCCGCCGATCTTCATCGTCTTGCCGACCTTGAGGCCGTTCGAGGTGGCGTAGCTCTTGTCGACGAGGGCCACGTTCTTGTCCGCGTCGGAGGCGGTGAAACTCCGGCCGGAGGTGAGCGTGGCGTTGCTCAGGGGGCCGAGCTTCAGGTCGGACAAGTCGGTGCCGAACACGGTGAACGAGGTGGGCGGCGATGGGGATTGCGAGATCGTGATCTGGTTGTCGGTCAGCGACAGCCCGCCGACGGCCGCCGTTACGCCGTGCAGCCCGGCGACCTTCGCCACGTCCGTGGCGCTGATCGGCGTGTAGGAGCCGCTGACCAGGTTGTCGATGGTGTAGCCGTTCTTGAGCGAGTGGCACTTGCCGTTGACGCACATCTGGGCGCCGTCGGGGCCCATCTGGATGCTGGTCCGGTTGCCGCCCGCGTTGTTGCCGCCGGGCACCGGACGGCGGCTTGGGCGCCGCTCCGGTCACTGTGACGTCGGTGCCGACGCCGTAGAGGCCCTTGAGGACGCCGGCCTGGGCGTTCTTGACCCCCGCGGAGGCGGCGGTCACCGTGAGCACGAGCCCCACCCCGATGGCGAGGCCCAGCGCGATGAAGATCGCCTGCCGCAGGCGGCGGCGCAACTCCCGCGCGAGATAGATGAAGAAGAACATGCCGTCGTTTCTAGGGCGACGGCGGTTGCGCGCCGGTGACACCCGTCCGGGGGTACGGGGGCCAGGGGGGATGGGGGGCGGGAGCCCCTGCATGCCAGGGAACTGTCCCCCGGGCGATGGCTGTAACCAGCGCGCAACCGGGACGGCGGAAGGCTTGCCTCGCGGAGGTGAGGCACTCATGCCCGAAGAGCACGACGAGCGCGCCGGCCACGGCGAGCGTGACGACTTCGACGACGAAGAGTTCGACGACGACGAGTTCGACGACCTCGACGACTTCGATGACTTCGACGATGACGACGATGACGACGATGACGGGCCCGGTCCCCGCTGGCCCGCGCCCGGGTTCCCGCCGGGCGCGCCGGGGGAACCGCCGGGCGGATGGCAACGGAGATACGGCGCTGGAGCTTGGGGCGGCGGAGCCGCCAGGCGCGGCTGGCTGCTCGCGCTGACCGCGGTCGTGGCGGCGGCCCTCGGCTTCGGTGTCGTGGTGGTCGCGCTGCACGAGGCCGCGGGCCCAGCGAGCGCGGGCGCGGCCCCCAGCTCGAGCGCGACCGCATCGCCAGGCGCTGTTCCTCCAAGCACTGGGACAAGCGGTGCGGGTAACGGCACGCAGCCCGCGCCGCAAGGCGGCGGCCTCCCGTCGCTGCCGCCCGGTGCGATGGAGCGGCTGGAGATCGGCGGCCAGGTCACGGCCGTGAGCGCCACCTCGATCACGCTGAACGGCGGCGGCCAGGAAATCACCGCGACGGTGACCCGCGCGACCAAGGTCACCGGCAAGGTCACCAGTATCACCGGCGTCAAGGTCGGCGATTTCGTCTCCGCGTCGATCAGCGGAGCGAACGGGAAGCTGACCGCCGACTCCATTCAGGATCCTGCCAGCCTCCCTTCAGGCTCCGGTCAGTGAACGCGTGTTCCAATGGCCGCAGGAGGGACGACGCTCGTGCGCGTGCTTGTGATCGAGGACGACGGCGAACTCGCCGAGGCGATCGCCGCGGGCCTGCGGATGGAGGGCATGGCGGTCGACACCGCGCTCGACGGCGCGGCGGGACTCGACCACGCCCTTGTCAACGACTACGACGTCATCGTGCTCGACCGAGACCTGCCCGTGCTGCACGGTGACGACGTCTGCGCCCGGCTCGTCACGGCGGTCAGGGCCCGCATTCTCATGCTGACCGCCGCGGGCACGATCGAGGACCGCGTCGCCGGGCTCGGCCGCGGCGCCGACGACTACCTGCCCAAGCCGTTCGCCTTCGCCGAGCTCGTCGCCAGGCTCCGTGCGCTCGCCCGGCGCAGCCATCCCGCGGTCCCCCCGGTGCTGACCTCGAAGGGGATCACGCTCGACCCGGCGCGGCGCGTCGCCAGCAGGTCGGGCGCGACCCTCGACCTGGCCACGAAGGAGCTCGCCGTCCTCGAGCTGCTGATGGCCGCCGGCGGACGGGTGGTGTCCGCCGAGGAACTGCTCGAGCGGGCGTGGGACGAGATGGCCGACCCGTTCACCACCGCGGTCAAGGTGACGGTCAGCAGGCTGCGCCGCAAGCTCGGCGAGCCGCCGGTGATCGAGACGGTCGAGCGAGCGGGGTACCGGATATGACCAAAGGGAGTGTCAGGCTCAGGCTCACGGTGCTGTTCGCCAGCCTGTTCATCGTCGCGGGAGCCGGGCTGCTCGGCATCACCTACGGGCTGCTGAGCCACGCCAACAACCAGATCATCTCCGTCCGCGTCGCCTCGGGTTCCCCGCTCGGGTCAACGCCCGGCCAGGTGCCCGCCAACTCCGGGTCGGCCAGTTCCGGGTCGGCCAGCTCCGGGTCGGCCAGCTCGGCGGGCGGCCTTACCCTGATCAACCCGGGTGCCGCCGGGCCCGCGCTTCCCGACGCGCAGCAGTTCCAGGCGCAGGCGACACAGGAAGCGAACGTCACGCGGGCGCGGGAGGACGACGCGCTGCTGCTCTACTTCGGCATCGCGCTCGGCATCATGGCGGTGGTCGCCGCGGCGCTCGGCTGGTTCGTGGCGGGCCACGCACTGCGCCCGCTGCGCCGGATCACCGAGTCCGCCCGGCGGATCTCCGCCACGAACCTGCACGAGCGGCTCGCGATCGAGGGCCCAGACGACGACCTGCGGGAACTGGCGGACATGATCGACGGCCTGTTCGCCCGGCTCGACGCGTCGCTGCACGCGCAGCGGCAGTTCGTCGCCAACGCCTCGCACGAGCTGCGCACGCCGCTCGCGCGGTCGCAGACGCTGCTCGAGGTCGCGCTGCGGAACCGCGACGCCTCGACTGGGTCGCTGCGCGCGGCCTGCGAGCGCGCGCTCGCCGCGGGCGTCGAGCAGGAGCGGCTCATCGAGGCGCTGCTTATCCTGGCGCGCGGCCAGCGCGGACTGGCCCGCCGCACGCCACTTGACCTGGCCACGGTCACCCGTGACGTGCTCGCCGCCCGCGGCGAGCAGATCGCGGCGAGCGGCCTGACGATGGAGGTCAGGCTCGCGCCCGGCCTGCTCACCGGGGACGCGGCGCTGCTCGAGCGGGCCCTGGGCAACCTGGCGGACAACGCGCTGCGGCACAACGGGCCTGGCGGCACCGTCTGGATCACCGCGGACGCGGAAGTCGGCCGGGCGGTCCTCACCGTCGCGAACACCGGGCCTGACATCGCACCGGACGCGGTCGACCGGCTGCTGCTCCCGTTCCAGCGGGGCAGCGAGGCGGGCGACGCGTGCCGTGCCCGCCCCCGAACCGGCAAGGATGACGGCCTGGGGCTCGGCCTGTCGATCGTCGCGGCGATCGCCGCCGCCCACGGCGCCGACCTCGCGGTCACGCCCCGCCTCAGCGGCGGCGGGCTGACCGTCCGCCTGGAGTTCCCCGCCGCGCCGACCGTGCTCGCCTCTCCCGGCGAGCAGACGTCGCCCGACCTTGTAGCACACGCGGTCGTCTGAGGCGCGGTAGGCGGGCCGGCCCCGGCTTCCCGGCTTCCCATGGCCCTTCAGGGTCATGGGGCGCGACGAGGCGAAGCACGAAGTCGTTCGGGATCATCGTGAACTTGCGGGTTTTCTCCTTAGCACCACCCCATCTACTACGTGCTGTAGTAACCGGTATAGGCTGGGCCAGCCATGAACGTGAATCAGCACTACCTGTTCGAAGCGCGGCAAATGCAGGCGCTGTCGCTGGCCGTGCACATTCCGCTGGTGTGCTTCGGCATCGCGTTTCCCGTGATCGTGCTGTTCGCCGAGTGGCGGTACCTGCGAACCGGGGATGAGCTCTACCGGACGCTCGCGCGGCGGTGGTCGCGGATCATGCTCGCGCTGTTCGCGGTCGGGGTCGTGACCGGCACGATCCTGTCGTTTGAGCTGGGGCTGCTGTGGCCGGTGTGGATACAGGACTTCGGGAACGTGTTCGGGCTCGGGTTCACGCTTGAGGGGTTCTCGTTCTTCCTCGAGGCCATCTTCATCGGGATCTACGCGTACGGGTGGGACCGGCTCTCGCCGCGCGCGCACTTCCTGTCCGGTATTCCCGTCGCCGTGGCCGGGGTCGCCGGGTCGCTCTTCGTCATCTCGGTGAACGGGTGGATGAACCATCCGACCGGGTTCACGCTGGTCAACGGCAAGGCGACGGACGTGCACCCGTGGTCGGCGCTGTTCGCCAACCCGATGTTCTGGAGCGAGTACATCCACATGTACTTCGCCGCCTACATCGTGTGCGGGTTCCTGCTCGCCGGGGCCTACGCGTGGGCCTTCCTGCGGGGGCGGCGCGGCCGGTATGAGCGGACCGCGCTTGGCATCACGTTGTCCGCCGCCTCGGTCGCCGCGCCGCTGCAGGTGATCGTCGGGGACTGGGCGGCGCGGGACGTGGCCACCTACCAGCCGGTCAAGCTCGCCGCGATGGAGGGGCTCGCCACGACCACGCGCGGCGCGGCCGAGCACCTGCTCGGCTGGTATAACGGGCACGCCGTGGTCTGGGGCGTCGAGATCCCCCGCCTCCTGTCGCTGCTCGCGTTCCACAACCCGAACGCTGTGGTCAAGGGCCTGGACATCGTGCCGCTGGCCGACCAGCCGCCGGTCAACGTCGTGCGGATCTCCTTCCAGACCATGGTCGGCATCGGCACGCTGCTCGCGCTGCTCGGGCTGGTGTACCTGTACCTGCGGTTCCGGCGCCGCGGCCTGCCGCGGGTCCTCCTGTGGGCCGTGGTGGCCGCGGGGCCGCTGTCCGTAGTCGCGCTGATCACCGGGTGGATCACCACCGAGGTCGGGCGGCAGCCGTGGATCGTGTACGACGTGATGCGGGTCTCGCAGGCGGTCACCGGGGCCAGCGACATCCCGATTGGGTACGGCACGCTGTCGGTGGTGTACCTCGCGCTCGCGCTGATCGTGTTCCTCATCCTGCGGCGGCTCGCCAGGATTCCGCTGCCTCCCGAGGTGACCGACGCGCCCGCGCGGCCCGGTTCCCCGCTAGGAGGCGAGCGGTGGCTTACGTTCCCGTCGCGTTCATCCTCGCCGGGATGGCGGCGTACACCGTGCTGGCCGGCGCTGACTTCGGCGCCGGGCTCTGGACGCTGCTCACGGCCGGCCCGCTAGGCGGGGCCGCCGGTCACCGGGTGCGCGACCAGGCCAGGCACGCGATGGGGCCGGTGTGGGAGGCAAATCACGTCTGGCTGATCTTCGTGCTCGTGGTGTGCTGGACGGCGTACCCGGTGGCGTTCGGCTCGATCACCTCGACCCTCGCCGCGCCGCTGCTGATCGCCGCGATCGGGATCATCTTCCGTGGGGCGGCGTACGCGCTGCGCGGGGTCGCGGACTCCTCGCGGGCCGCCCGGTGGGCGGAGAACCTGTTCGCGGTCTCCTCGGTGATCACCCCGTTCGCGCTCGGCACCGTGGTCGGCGCGATCGCCGTCGGCCGGGTGCCGGCGGGGAACGCCGCGGGCAACCTGGTGACCTCGTGGCTGTCGCCCGCGCCGGTGCTGGTCGGGGCGCTCGCCGTGGTGTTCTCCGGGTACCTGGCGGCGGTGTTCCTCGCCGCCGACTCGGTGCGGTACGGGGAGAACTCGCTGGCGGCGGCCTTCCGGCGGCGGGCGCTTGTCGCGGGCGTGCTGTCCGGGGCGCTGGCCCTGGCCGGGCTGCTGGTGATGCGCGGGTCCGGGCTCGACCTGACGCACGGGGCCGCGCTCGTACTTGTCTGCGTGTCGGGGGTCGCCGGGCTGGCCACGCTCGCCCTGTGCCTGGGCGCCAGGTTCGGGCTCGCCCGGCTGACGGCGGCGCTCGCGGTCGCCGCGGTCGTCGTGGGCTGGGCGGCGGCGCAGGCGCCCAGGTTCCTGCCCGGCATGACCGTCACCCAGGCCGCCACGGGCAGGTCCACCCTGGTCGCGCTGGTGATCGCGGTGGCCTGCGGCTCCGTCGTCCTGGTCCCCTCGCTCGCCCTGCTGTTCACGCTGTTCCTGCGGGGGCGGCTGGACACGCCAGAGTCGCACGGGCCCGGGAGGCTCCCCGCTGTCTCCCGATGAGGCTCCGGCGGCGCGAGCCGCGGCCGGGCCACCGGCCCCGGGCGCGAGCGCGGCGGGAACGCTGGCGACGGCACCGGGAATGGGTAGCGGAGGCGCGGCCCGGGCTGGGGAGCGGCCGCCGTGCTGGGGCTGGTGGCGGGCGCCGGGCTGCTGGTTTTCACCGACGCGCCCTGGACGCATGTGCTTGGCGTGGCGGGACTCCTGCTGTGCGCCGTCGCCGTGTTCGCGCTGACCGCGACTCCGCTCGACCGCTGACCTGCGTTGACCGACAGCTCGGTACCGATGATTCACCGTGAGTCATCCGTGGCGCTATTCACCGCAAATGACTCGCGATGACCAGAACACCGTGGAATAGAGGTCGGCGAATACGGATCAAAGGGACGTTCCCGACTGTCGCTGCCACGGTCCCCTATTGACCCACGATCACGGGCGGCCCGGGCCAGGCGGCCCGGACTGAACGACGAAGCCTTGCGCCAGCGCGTCTCCTCATCTGCGAAAATTTTGCCCCGATACGTCGTAAACTGGGCACATCAAGCGGCGCGAAAGCATCCGAAGTCGGACTGCGCAGAATGCGCATCATTGACGCAGTGGGAGCAAAGGGGTCGGGTGTGCACGCTCAGAATGTCCCGCATGAATTTTGCTCATGTATATCTTACGACTTCACCTGGGTTCGCCTGACGAACCGTATGCTGGCCGTGGTGCCGGATTGGGTGCGGGCCCTTACCACGGTCACTAAATTGACCCTGGACGGCAACCTGCTCACCGAGCTGCCGGATGGCTGACCGAACTGGCAAGCCTCACCGAACTCAGCCTAGGCGGCAACAGGCTCACCGCGCTACCCGGCTCCATCGGCAACCTCACCACCCTCACCGAGCTGAACCTTGGGGACAACAGGCTCACCAAGTTGCCGCCATCCATGGGCAATCTCACCGGCCTCACCTGGCTTAATCTGCGAGGTAACGCGCTGGCCACGCTCCCCAGGTCACTCGGCAACCTCACTGCCCTGACCGAACTCAACCTCGGCGGCAATGCGCTCACCACGTTGCCGGAATCCATCGGCAACCTAGCCGCCCTTACCGAGCTGGACGTATCCGGCAACGAGCTGACGACGCTGCCCGAAGCCATCGGCGACCTCACGGCACTGACCGAACTGGACCTGTCGGGCAACAAGCTGACGACGCTGCCCGAAGCCATCGGCAACCTGACCGGCCTGGCTTGGCTTAGCTTGGGCGACAATAAGATGACGACTTTGCCTGAGTCCATCGGCAACCTCAGCGCCCTCACCCAGCTTGACATTTGCGCCACCGGCTGGAGTGATCAAGACATCAGCTCATTGGCTTATCACTACGTAGGCCGCGGCCACGACAGCGCGTCGGCCAGACGACTTATCAGTATGGTGTTGCCTAGCACCGAATCGAGTTCAACAACCGTCTCGTCTGCGATTCGGGCGAGTCAATCACTAGTCGCCTACGCCCTATCATCGCCCGGCGAACTACTCTGGTCCGGGGCGCACTTCGGGCAAGAACTCTCCCAGGGTAGCGTCGCGATCACGCTGCCAGAATCGATCGGCAACCTCGCCGCGCTCACCACCCTCGACCTACGCGGCACCCAGGTGAGCGCACTGCCGGAGTCAATCAGGGGCCTCACCGCCCTCACCACCCTCGACCTACGCGGCACCCAGGTCACGGCAGTGCCGGAGTCCATCGGCAACCTCAGCGCCCTCATCATCCTCGATCTAAGCGGCACCCAGGTGAGCGCGCTGCCGGAGTCAATCAGGGGCCTCACCGCCCTCACCACCCTCGACCTACGCGGCACCCAGGTCACGGCACTGCCGGATTGGATCGGCGGCCTCACCGCGCTCACCACCCTCGACCTGCACGGCACCCAGGTCACGGCACTGCCGGAGTCCATCGGCGGCCTCACCGCCCTCACCACCCTCGACCTAAGCAGCACCCCGGTCACGGCACTGCCGGAGTCCATCGGCGGCCTCACCGCGCTCACCACCCTCGACCTGCACGGCACCCCGGTCACGGCACTGCCGGAGTCCATCGGCAGCCTCACCGCCCTCACCACCCTCGACCTGCACGGCACCCAGGTCACGGCACTGCCAGACTCGATCGGCAGCCTCACCGCCCTCACCACCCTCGACCTAAGCAGCACCCCGGTCACGGCACTGCCAGACTCGATCGGCAACCTCACCACCCTCACCACCCTCGACCTGCACAGCACCCAGGTCACGGCACTGCCAGACTCGATCGGCAACCTCACCACCCTCACCACACTGGACCTGCACGACTGCGCGGTATCTCCGCTGCCGGAGTCCATCGGCGGCCTTACCGCCCTCACCACCCTCGACCTGCGCGGCACCCAGGTCACGGCACTGCCGGAATCGATCGGCAACCTCACCGCCCTCACCTGGCTCGGCTTGCTTCGCAGCCAGGTAATGAGCCTGCCGGAATCGATCGGCGGCCTTACCGCCCTCACCACCCTCGACCTGCGCGGCACCCGGGTCACGGCACTGCCGGAATCGATCGGCAACCTCACCGCCCTCACCACACTCGACCTAAATGGGACCCCCTTGTCGGCGCTGCCGCAGTCGATCGGCGGTCTGAGGGCGCTCACCATACTGCGGCTTCGCGCCAGCCAAGTGTCCACGTTGCCCGAATCGATCAGCAACCTCACCGCCCTCACCACACTCGACCTTGGAGACAGTTGGGTGTCGGCGCTCCCGCCCTCGATTCGCAAGTTGACCAGTCTCACCACACTTGACTTGACCTTTAGCCAGGTGTCGGCGCTCCCGGAATCGATCGGCGACCTCACCGCGCTCACCGACCTCGACCTCAGCGGCACCCGGCTGACAACCCTGCCAGAAACGATCGGCAACCTCACCGCCCTCACCACCCTCGACCTCAGCGCCAGCCAGGTGTCGGCGCTCCCGGAATCGATCGGCAACCTCACCGCGCTCACCAAACTGGAGCTCAGCACCAGCCAGGTGTCGGCGCTCCCGGAATCGATCGGCAACCTCACCGGGCTCACCGCACTCGACCTGCACGGCACCCTGCTGACCGCGCTACCTGAGTCAACCGGCAACCTCACCGGGCTCACCAAACTGGACCTCAGCGCCAGCCAGGTGTCGGCGCTCCCGGAATCGATCGGCAACCTCACAGCCCTCACCGCACTCGACCTCAGCGGCACCCGGCTGACGACCCTGCCCGAGGCCACCGGCGACCTCAACGCGCTGCTGACGCTGGACCTGCGCGATAGTCAGATCTCGGCACTGCCGGCGTCGATCGGTGTGCTAAGCACGATAACCAGGCTGGACCTGAGCGGCACCAAGCTAACAACCCTGCCAGAATCGATCGGCGGGCTGACCACCCTCACCGCACTTGACCTTCACGGCACCCCACTGATCGCGCTGCCCGAATCAATCGGCGGCCTGACCCGCGTCACCAAGCTAGACCTGAGCGGTACACGGCTAACAACCCTGCCAAAATCAATTGCCGGCCTCACCGGGCTCACGGAGCTTAACCTGCGTGGCAGCCGCCTGACCGCGCTTCCCGAAACCATCGGCGACTTGGCCGGACTGTCTCTCCTCGACCTGGGTGACAACCGGCTGAGCAGCTTGCCGATCCGGCTAGCGAACCCCCTCGAAAAGCGACTGCAGCTTAAAGTGGACGGCAACCCGCTTGATGACCCGCTGCCCGACCTTGTCGCACGGGGCGCCTCAGACCTCGCCGCATATTTGCGCAGCCTCGTCGACGCAATGCCGCATTACGAGGCAAAGCTACTGCTCGTCGGCGAGGGGAACGTAGGGAAAACGTCACTTGTGGCCACGCTGATGAATCACGCATTTGTGAGGGATCGACCAACCACACACGGTATCGAGATTTCCCCGATCTCGTTCCGCCATCCTCATTTGGACCGCGACATAACGTTGAGGGCATGGGACTTCGGCGGGCAGGAAGTGTACCGGGTAACACATCAGTTCTTCTTTAGTCGACGCGCTCTCTATGTTGTCGTTTGGAAGGCCCGCGAGGGGCAAGAGGAGAATCAAGTCGAAGGCTGGCTACGTCGAATACGGCTACGCGTAGGCCCTGGCGCTCGAACGATGATAGTAGCCACCCACACCGCAGAAAGAACATCCGAGCTCGACTATCCGCATTTGCAACAGCTATTCCCGGGCATGCTCGCTGGAAATTTCGACATCGACAATCTCACCAAGACTGGCATATCAAAACTCCGGGATGCGGTTGCGCAAGAGGCGGCAGAACTCCCTCAGATGGGGCAGTTGATCAGTCCCCGTTGGACCGCGGCCCGCGACGAGATACTGGCACTAGCGGAAAAACGTCCGCATGTCCCCTACGAGAAGTTTACCCGAGTGTGCGAAGCCCAGGGCATGACTGGCCCTGAGGTCATCACTCTCGCCAAACTGATGCATGACCTCGGACACATCATCTATTACGGGGAAGACGAGGGACTGAAGGATATTGTCGTCCTCAATCCAGAATGGCTGACCAAGGCGATCAGCTATGTGTTCGAGGACAAGCCGACGAGAGAGAGCGGAGGTGTACTGCGTCACGCACGCCTTAAGGAGATTTGGCGCGGCAGAAAAGGCGGGCTAACTTACCCTGCAAAGTATCATCCGTATTTTCTGCGGCTGATGGAGAAATTTGACGTCTGTTATCGACTCGAGGGCGATGAATTCCACAGTCTCGTGGCCCAGCTCGTTCCCCATCAGCGCCCCGCACTTCCGTGGCAGTCCACCACGTCGCTCAAGGCGGGAATCAGGAGGCTCGCACTGGTCTGTCGGCTCTCCGAGCCCGCGCCGGGACTTATCCCCTGGCTAACGGTCCGGCATCATCGCGCATCGACCGGCCTGCAATGGCGCCGCGGCATCTTCCTGCGGCATCCTATCTCGGCCTACAAATCCGAGGCGTTGGTGGAGCTTCGCCACTCTGGAGAGCTAGCGATGGAAGTCCGGGCACCGTCACCCGACTTGTATTTTAATGTACTGCGAGACAGCCTTGAGGACCTCATAACGCATCGCTGGCCTGGACTTTCTTATCAGCTTCTCATCCCGTGTCCGGGAAATTCACCTGACATGTCGCCCTGTCCGGGACTGTTTCCCCTTAACGGCCTGCTAAAGGTGCGAGAAAGCGGCATAACATCCACCGTTGTTTGCATGGAGTGCGCGCAACTGCAAGAGATCTCCGCACTACTTACTGGATTCACCTTCCCGGACCAGCCACTCACAGAGGGGATCGAAAAGATACATGAGCGGTTGAGTCACATCGAGGATGGCATGATCCGGGCGGAGGGACAAGCCGCAGAGACCGCAGAGACCGTGAGGCGGATCATGCGAGTAGTCAGCACAGAGGTCACGGACTGCCCACGGCTCTTTACCCTAACGCCAGAGAAACCAAAAGGGGTAAATCGCGCGAAGATTCACCAACATCACTTCCGGTTGACGCTATGGTGTGAGCACCCTGGATACTGGCATCCTTGGCCGAAGGCCAACTATACACTTGATCCAACAAAAGAATGGTTCGCTAAGATTCGCCCATACGCCGCACTTATGGTTAAGACTCTGCAGCTCGTGGTTCCCCTCACTGGAGCAATCGCAGTGTCATCATTGCCTACCGAGCAGATAGAACGCGCTGAGGCTCACCTTGATGTTATGAAGACGCTGGTTGAGGATATTCCCGGCGAGTCAGAGCCGGGATTGAGCAGCGCCGCACTCACTGGAGCCGCAGGCCAACTAACGTCTGCCGAAGGTCAGGCGCTGCGCGCAATTCGTGCGATCATATTTGAAAATGATCACACCAAGGCATTCGGTGGGCTCCGTCGAGTCCAGGCACCTTCAGGTGAATTCCTATGGGTGTGTGAAGACCATTACCGAGAATACGACCCAGGTTTGCCTGCCGTTCCCTAGCACATCACCAGACCATTGCCGCGGACGGATGGACCGTGCGAGTCTGTGCTGATTCGTTCAGGCAGAAAGCTTGCGTCACCCGGCCGCTGAGATGCGCACCTAGTCACGGTCATTATTGTGGGTCATCCGCGGCGCTATTCGCCGCGCTTGACCCACGATCACCAGAACACCGGGAAATTGAGGGTGACAAATCCGGATCAAAGGGATGTTTCTCTCTCGTCGCGGCGACGATCCCCCATTTGACCCACGATCACGGGCCAGTCGCCCGGGCCTGGCCTCGGGCCTGGCGCCCGGGCCAGGCAAGCCGGGGTACAAGATGGACCGAGGCCGGGGGCGGAGACACGCATCGTTCGGGATGCTCATGCTCTTGACGTTGACCTTCGTGCCATCGCCGCGGCACGGGGCAGGCGGTTGCCGGGTGTGCGAGGGTGATCTCATGAGCGACGAGCCTTTGGTGCG
Source organism: uncultured Actinomycetota bacterium (assembly GCA_963759545.1). Taxonomy (GTDB): domain Bacteria; phylum Actinomycetota; class Actinomycetes; order Streptosporangiales; family Streptosporangiaceae; genus Trebonia. Next base: position 300,759 of record CAVXAB010000006.1, on the reverse strand, counting down.
GGATATGCCGGTGGGGATCGGGGCGAGCGGGCACCGGCGGGAGTCGGATTCGATGGGGGTCGTCCACGTGGCGGCCGACCGGTACTGGGGGGCGCAGACGGAGCGATCGCTGTTGCACTTCGGCGACATCGGGGGTGACCCGATGCCGCTCGCGGTGTATCACGCGTTCGGTCACGTGAAGAAGGCGGCGGCGCTGACCAACGGTTCCGCCGGGCGGCTGCCCTCCTGGATGGCCTCGCTGATCGCGCGGGTCTGCGATGAGGTGATCGACGGGGAACTTGACCCGCATTTCCCGCTGCGGGTGTGGCAGACCGGGTCAGGCACCCAGTCGAACATGAACGTCAACGAGGTGATCGCGAACCGGTGCATCCAGCTGGTCGGCGGTGTCATCGGGTCCAAGTCGCCGGTGCACCCGAACGACCACGTCAACATGGGGCAGTCGTCGAACGACACGTTCCCGACGGCGATGCACGTCGCGGCGGTACAGGCGGTGGCGGAGTCGGTGATTCCCGCCGTGACGGCGCTGCGCGATGCCATCGGCGAGAAGGCGGCCGCGTGGCGTGACGTGGTGAAGATCGGGCGGACGCACCTAGAGGACGCGGTGCCGCTCACCGTGGGGCAGGAGTGGTCGGGATACGCGCGGCAGCTGACCGTGGCGCTGTCCGGTCTTGAACGCTCCTGCGCTGACCTGCACGAGCTTGCCGTCGGCGGAACCGCGGTCGGTACCGGGCTCAACGCGCCGCCCGGGTTCGCCGAAGAGGTGGCGGAGCGGATCGCGGCGTCGACCGGGTACCCGTTCGTGACCGCGCAGAACAAGTTCGCTGCCTTGGCGGGCTCCGATGCCGTCGCGGCCGCCTCCGCCGGGCTGCGCGGGCTCGCCGTGCCGCTGGCGAAGATCGCCAACGACATCCGCTGGCTCGGGTCCGGGCCGCGGGCCGGGCTCGGGGAACTGATCCTGCCCGCCAACGAGCCGGGCTCGTCGATCATGCCGGGCAAGGTGAACCCGACCCAGTGCGAGGCCATGCTGATGGTGTGCGCGCAGGTGCTCGGCAACGACGCGACCATCGCCTTCGCCGCCTCGCAGGGCAACCTTGAGCTGAACACCATGCGGCCGGTGATCATCGCCAACTTCCTGCACTCGGCCTCGCTGCTCGCCGGGGCGTGCCGGACGTTCCGTGAGTTCTGCGTCGAGGGCGCGGCGCTGAACGAGGCCCGCATCGCCGAGCACGTCGACCGGTCGCTGATGCTGGTCACCGCGCTGTCGCCGGTCATCGGGTATGACAAGGCCGCCGAGATCGCGCACAAGGCCGACCACGAGGGCACCACCTTGCGCTCGGCGGCGCTGGCGCTCGGCTACATCTCGGCCGAAGACTTCGACCGGGTCATCGTCCCCGCGTCGATGGTCGGTGACACGTCTTGCCTTGAGGGGCCGACGCTCTGACACTGGACTTGTGAGCACGGTCGTGGATCTCGTTCTCGTCATGGTGCTGATGCCGGTCGCCGTATATGCCCTCATCGGCGGGGTGCGGGCTGCCCGGTGGCTCGCCGAGGCGCGCCGCAAGGCACCGCCGCCGGTCCCGGTGGACCGGCTCGCGGCGAACCTGCGGCGGCTGCGGGCCGAGCTCGACGAGACGGAGACGAGCACGGAGCTGACCGCCAAGCGGCACCGCGTGCGCTCGGTGCGGGGCGCGTACCTGGACACGCTCGCGGAGGCTTGCCTGCGGCTCGACGTCACCCCGCCCCCAGGCGACGCCGCGACGCAGGCGGACATCTACCGGACCGAGGCGGCGCTCGCCGCGCGTGGCCTCGACGTCCGTCACCACATCGCGGGGCCCCGTGCTCGATAAACAGTGCCCGATAAGGACAGTGCTTGGTGAGAACAGTGCTTGGTGAGAACAGTGCTCGCTGAGAGCAATGCCCGCTGAGACCGGGTTCCCGCGCGCTGACGTCGCCGATGAGTTCCTGCGGGTCAGGCGGCGCCAGGCCCTCGCGCGGCTCGTTCAGCGGCTGCGCAGGTCACCGGACGACGTTAACGTGATCCTGCCGTTCGATGAGGTCGTCAGCGCGCTTGGCTTGCGCGGCGAGCGCCGGCTCGGGCTGCAGACGATCCGGCTGGACTCCATCGTCGGCACGGTCGACTCGGGCCGCGACTACGACCGGCGGTTCCGGCCGACAAGCGGGCGGGTGCGGGAGCGCTGGGAGCGGCTGGCGCTCGCCCAGCGGCGGGGCGAGGCGATCCCGCCGATCGAGGTGTACCGGGTCGGTGACCTGCACTTCGTGCAGGACGGCCATCACCGGGTCTCGATCGCCATGGCGGAGGATGCCAAGACGATCGACGCGTACGTGACCGAGGTGCGCACCCAGGTGCCCGCGACCGGCATCAGGGGGCGCAGGGACCTGGTATTCAAGGGGTACGAGCGGATCTTCCGTGCGCGGGTGCCGCTGAGCGCCACCGCCATGGCGAAGATCACCGTGACCGACCCGTGGTCGTACGCCGAGCTCGGCGAGGCCGTCGAGGCCTGGGGGTACCGGCGGATGCAGGACACCGGCCAGTTCAGTGACCGGGCGGAGACCGCGCGGCACTGGTACGCCGAGGAGTACGTTCCGGTGGTGCGCATGCTGCGCGCCGCCGACATGATCGGCACGCGCACCGAGGCCGAGGCCTACCTGCGGGTCGCCGCCGAGCGGTACCGGCTGATCCTGGCCCACGAGTGGAGCGACGAGATCGTCGAGCGGCTGCGCGGCAAGGTCAGGTGATCGGACCCTCCTGCTGGGGGACGGGGGGCACCGGGCCGCCGGCCTTGGCCGCGAGCGACAGGTTCCTGCCGGTGGCCGGGTCGAAGACGTGGATCGCGGCGCCGTCGGCCCACAGCTCCGCGTCCGCGCCCTCGCGGATCCGCGTGGCGGCGTCCAGCCGGGCGGTGACCGTTTCCGCGTCGGCGCCGGTATCCGTCGAGCCGGAGTCGGCGGCGAGCTCGTCGAGCTCGGCTGAGCTCACCCCCGTGTCGCGGCCGCGGCTGAAGTAGACGAACACGTCAGAGCCGATCGACTCAAGGACGTCGATCGCGGTCTTGAACGTGATACCCCTGCCCCGGTTCTCGGCCGGGACAAGCGCGGCGTCCTCGAAGTCCTCCGGCCTGATCCCGACGATTACGTCGCGGCCGGCGTTAGCGCCCTCAACCTCGCGGCGCACCTCGTCGGTGAGCGGGAAGTCGCCGAGGCTGGTCCGCAGCGCGCCACCTTCCAGGCTGCCGGGCAGGAAGTTCATCGCGGGCGAGCCGATGAACCCCGCTACGAACAGGTTGTACGGCTGGTGGTAAAGCTCGCCCGGGGTGCCCACCTGCTGCAGCAGCCCGCTGCGCATGACCGCCACCCGGTCGCCGAGCGTCAGCGCCTCGACCTGGTCGTGCGTGACGTAGACCGTGGTCGTGCCGAGGCGCCGCTGGATCCTGGAGACCTGGGTACGCATCTGGACGCGGAGCTTGGCGTCCAGGTTGGACAGCGGCTCGTCCATCAGGAACGCCGCGGGGTCGCGGACGATCGCGCGGCCCATCGCCACCCGCTGCCGCTGGCCGCCTGACAGGTTGGCGGGCTTGCGCTCAAGGTGCTGGGTCAGGTCCAGGATCCGCGCCGCCTCCTCGACCTTCTGGTTGATGACGTCCTTCGGCACCTTGGCGAGCTTGAGCGCGAAGCCCATGTTCTCCCTGACGCTCATGTGCGGGTAGAGCGCGTAGCTCTGGAAGACCATCGCGATGTCGCGGTCCTTGGGCGTCTTGTTGTTCACCACGTTGCCGCCGATGAGCAGCTCGCCCGACGTGATGTCCTCAAGGCCGGCGATCATGTTGAGTGTCGTCGACTTCCCGCAGCCAGACGGGCCGACCAGGATGACGAACTCGCCGTCCTGGATTTGCAGGTTGAAGTCGTCCACCGCCAGCGATCCGTCCGGGTAGCGCTTGGTGATGTGATCGAGCGTGATGGGGGCCATAGTTTCTCCTCTTAGCCCTTGACCGCACCGGAGGTGAGGCCGGCGACGATGCGGCGCTGGAAGAAAAGCACGAAGATGATGATCGGGATCGTGATGACCACCGCCGCCGCGGAGATGGGCCCGGTCGGGGTGGTGAACACCGAGCCGCCGCTGAAGTACTCCATGGCGGCCGGCGCGGTGCGTGAGGCGATCGTCGAGGTGAACGAGATCGCCAGCAGGAAGTCGTTCCAGCAGGCCAGGAACACCAAGATGGCCGTGGTGACCATGCCGGGGGCGGCGAGCGGCGCGATGACCATGGTGAACGCCTGGAACGGCGAGGCGCCGTCCATCTTGGCGGCCTTCTCAAGCTCCCAGGGGATCTCACGGAAGAAGGCCGACAGGGTGTAGATCCCGAGCGGCAGGCCGAACGCCACGTAGGGGATGATCAGGCCGAACCAGGTGTTGAACAGCCCGAGCGCCCGCTCGATGGTGAACAGCGGGGTGACCAGCGCGATCAGCGGGAACATCGCGATCAGCAGCGCGAGGCCGACCAGCACGCTCTTGCCAGGGAATGACAGGCGGGCGATGGCGTAGGCCGCCATCGAGGCGAGCACCACCGAGATGAACGTCGAGATCAGGCCGATGCCGATCGAGTTCAGCAGCGGCCGCAGGAACTGCGCGCTGGTCAGGATCCCGCTGTAGTTGCCCCAGGTCCACTGGGCGGGCCAGAACGACGGGTCGGTGACCGCGCTCGGCGCCTTCAACGACAGTGAGAGCAGCCAGGCCACCGGGATGAGCACCAGTAGGATGACGACGACGTTCGTCGTCGCCCAGCCGGCCCGTTGCCTGCCGCTCAGAGCAGCCATGGCGCCGTCACCTCTTTCCCGCACTCGAGCCGGGCGCGGCGGTGCCGAACCCGAGGATGAACACCACCGCGATGATCGCCACGCAGATGAAGATGAGGATGGCGATCGCCGACCCGATCCCCAGGTTCAGCGCGTTGAACAAGTTGTCGTAGCCGAGGGTGGACACCGACGCGGTGCCGTTGTTCCCGCTGGTCAAGATGAAGATGTTGTCGAAGATCCGGAACGAGTCGAGGGTGCGGAACAGCAGCGCGACCAGGATCGCCGGCTTCATCAGCGGGAGCGTGATCCTGGTGAACGCCTGCCACGGGGTGGCCCCGTCCACCCGCGCCGCCCGCAGCAGGTCATCGGGCACCAGCGAGAGCCCCGCGAGCAGCAGCAGCGCCATGAACGGCGTGGTCTTCCAGATCTCCGCGACGATGATCACCGCGATCGCCTGCACCTGGCTGGTGAGCGGCGCGCTGTTGTTGAACAACGCGGACAGGTAGCCCTCACTGGGCGTCCACGCGAACTGCCAGCTGTAGGCGGCCGCGACGGTCACGATCCCGTAGGGGATGAGCGAGACCGTGCGGATGGTGCCGCGGAAGAACACCGTGCGGTGCAGCACCTGGGCGAGCAGCATGCCGAGGACCAGCGTGATGCTCACGGAGAAGACCGTGATGATCACCGTCACCGTAAGCGCCTGCCACCAGTACTGCGAGGTGAGCACCGCACCGTAGTTGGCGAACCCGATGAACTTGACGTCCTGCGGGAGTTCCAGGTTGTACCGCTCAAGGGACAGGATGACCGCGTAGACCAGCGGGTAGCCGGTCACCGCGACCATCACGATGACGGCGGGGGCGATGAGCCAGAACGCGAGGCGGCGCTCCTGCTTGGCGCCCTCCGATAGCTGCGCCCGCTCCCGTTTCGGTTTGGCGTGCGCCGGGGTGGCCGTGGTTCCCCTGGCCGGGATGATGGTGCTCATCGGGTCCTCCTTCGGCTCACGGGACCAGGCCCTTGGACGCGAGAGCGTCGTTGATCTGGCTGACCATCGACTGCTCGGTGGCCGCCGGGTTGATCTTGGTCGGCGGCGAGATCTGGTGCGAGAGGCCGATGGAGACCACCTGGTAGAACGGGGTCTGCGGGCGGACGCTCGCGTTCTGGAGCGCGGACAGGATGTCGGCGTGGAAGGGGTAGTCGGCGAACAGCGCCGGGTCGTTGTACAGGCTGGCGATCGTCGGCGGGACGCCGCCGACGTTGGCGCCGATGATCTGGTTCTGCTTGTCCCGCAGGCACAGGGCCGCCTGGAAGGCCAGGTCCTTGTGCTGGGAGTAGGCGCCGACCGCCAGGTCCACGCCGCCGATCGTCACCTTCGCCGGCACCCCGGCCGTGACCTCCGGGTACGGCGCCCACTTGAAGCTCTTGAACAGCTTCGGTTCGTCCATCTTCATCGAGGGATAGACGAACGGGTAGTTCAGCTCGAAAGCGGCGGTACCCGCCTCCATCGCCAGCCGGTTCTGGTTCTCCATCTGGACCGACAGCGACGGGTCAGCGGCCGGCGAGTCGGCGAGCTGCTTCATGATCGACAGGGCCTTGACGGCGGGCGCGCCCATGGACGGCCCGCTGGCGCTGGCGTTCAGGATGCTGCCGCCGGCGCTCGTCACCATCGTGTTGAACCAGACCGTGGCGCCCTCGTACTGCGCGCCCTGGATCTCGATGTAGTGCGGCTTGCCCTCCTTGGCGAGCTGCTCGGCGTCGGCGATCATCTGCGCCCAGGTCGTCGGCGGGTTGGGCACCAGGTCGGAGCGGTACCAGAGCAGCTGGGTGTTGGTGTTGTCTGGCACCGCGACCAGCTGACCCTGCCAGGTGGCCGTCTGCAGCGCGGGCTTGAGCGTGCCGTCCTCGGCCTGCGCCTTGTTGCTGCCGGTCCACGGGACGATCCAGCCGGCCTCCGCGAACTCGGCCTCCCAGGTCACGTCGAGGCCCATGATGTCGATCGAGGGGTCGTGCGCGGCCAGCCGCCGCACCAGCTGCTGCCGCTGCCCGTCGGAGGCCTGCGGCAGCTGCTGATAGGAGATCGTGTACGCGCCGTGGCTCTGCGCGTTGCAGTTGCTGATCGCGTCTTGCGTGGCGTGGGAGGTATCCGGGTAGAGGTAGAAGTTCAGGGCCACGGGCCCGGTCCCGGCGCTGGCGCTGGTACAGGCGCTCAGTGTCCCTCCGGCCAAGGCGATGCCTGCCGCCGCCGAGGCGATCCGCCAGAAGCGACTCCGTGGTCGCTGTCGGCCCTTGCGTTTGATCATCGTTGACCTCCACGGGGCGGTGCCTAGCCGAGCGCTCCCGGGTCCGGCGGACATTCGGAATACAACGGCTAGAAGCCTCATAGTCACCTGGAGTGGTGGAAGCGTCAAGAGTCAGCCGCGAGCCGGGTCCGCCTGAGCCGTAACGCGGCGGGGCGCTACGGTGACCTAAGGCTGTGCACGGCAGCTGACTGTGCGCAGGGGCGACACCAAGGAGACGTGCGTGGCCAGTGATTCGTACGACGTGATCGTTCTCGGGGCCGGGCCCACCGGAGAGAACGTCGCCGACCGGGCGGTCCGCGGCGGTCTGTCCGCCGTGGTCGTCGAGTCAGAACTTGTCGGCGGCGAGTGCTCCTACTGGGCGTGCATGCCGAGCAAGGCGCTGCTGCGGCCGGTCGGCGTGGTCGGCGAGGCTGCCGCGGTGCGCGGGGTCACCGGGGCGCGGCTTGAGCCCGCCGAGGTACTCGCGCGGCGGGATACCTTCACGCACGACTGGAAGGACGACGGTCAGGTCGAGTGGCTCAACGGCGCGAAGATCTCCCTGGTCCGCGGGCATGCCCGGCTGGCCGGTGAACGCCTGGTGTCGGTCGGCGACGTCACGCTCGCGGCACGGCACGCGGTCGTCATCGCCACCGGGACGAACGCGCTCGTGCCGCCCGCGCTCGCCGGCGTCAGGCCGTGGACAAGCCGCGAGGCCACGAGCGCCAAGGCGGCGCCTTCCCGGCTGGTGATCGTCGGGGGCGGCGTGGTGGGGTGCGAGATGGCGGCCGCGTGGTCGGCCCTTGGCTCGCGGGTCACGCTGGTATCGCGTGGCGCGCTGCTCGACCGGCTGCCCGCGTTCGCCGGCGAGCTTGTCGCGGCCGGCCTGCGTGACGCGGGTGTCGACGTGCGCACCGGCGTCAACGTCAGCGCGGCGTCGCGGGCGGGCGGGACCGTCACGCTAACGCTCGACGACGGCACGTCGGTCGAGGCCGATGAGGTGCTCGCCGCCGCCGGGCGGACGCCGAAGACCGCGGGCATCGGGCTCCCCTCCGTCGGCCTTGAGGACGGCGCGTGGCTTTCCGTGGACGACACGATGCGGGTCACCGACGTTGACGGCGGCTGGCTCTACGCCTGCGGTGACGTGAACCACCTGGCGCTGCTCACCCACATGGGCAAGTACCAGGCGCGCGTCTGCGGCGACGCCATCGCCGCCCGCGCGGCGGGGCGGGAGCCCGCCGTGGTCGATATCGCCTCGCGAACCCGCGTCCCCCAGGTCGTCTTCACGCTCCCCGAAGTGGCCGCCATCGGGCTCACGGCCGAGCAGGCCACGGCCGCGGGACTGCGGGTCAGGGTCGTCGAGTACGAGATCGGCAACGTGGCGGGCGCTCGCCTGTTCGCCGACGACTACCAGGGCCGCGCGCAGCTGGTCGTCGACGAGGACCGCCGGGTCATCGTCGGGCTGACCCTCGCGGGCCCCGGTGTCGGCGAGATGATCCACGCCGCGACGATCGCCGTGGTCGGCGAGGTGCCACTTGACCTGCTGTGGCACGCCGTCCCCGCGTACCCGACGATGAGCGAGGTCTGGCTGCGGCTGCTCGAGACGTACGGGCTATAACCGATCACATTGCGTACTCATAATGTCACGGAAAAAATTCTTGCCGGGGCTGTAACGGCCACGCGGCGGGTGTCGTTTCGCTATCAGGGCTTACCCCGCAAAGGAGCCCCCGGATGCCCCCCCGTCCGGGGGCTCCGCCAACGGGTTCCTGCGCGCGAACCTGGGGGCGGAGCCTACTGAGTCCGCCGTCGGCCGTGGTCCGCCATCAACCACGGCCGCCGGCGGCAAGCTTCCTCGTGGCTAACCCCGGCCGATGAACGGCATCGTGGTGGCCGTGATCGTCATGAACTGAACGTTCGCGTTCAGCGGCAGGTCGGCCATGAAGACCACCGCGTCGGCCGCGTGCTGCGGGTCGAACGTCGGCTCCTGCATGATCGACCCGTCCGCCTGCGGCGCGCCCGCCGCGATCCACTGGGTCATCTCGGTGTTCGCGTTGCCGATGTCGATCTGACCGCAGGCGATGTTGTACCGGCGGCCGTCGAGGGAGATCGACTTGGTCAGGCCGGTGATGGCGTGCTTGGTCACCGTGTACCCCACGGAACCGGGCCGGGGCGTGTGCGCGGAGATGGACCCGTTGTTTATGATCCGTCCTCCCTGGGGGTCCTGCGCCTTCATCATCCGCACCGCGTGGTGCGCGCACAGGTAGGAACCCGTGAGGTTGGTGGCCACGATCGACTGCCACCCCTCGGGCGTCAACTCGTCCACCGCGCCGGGTGGCGCACCGGTCCCCGCGTTATTGACAAGCAGGTCCACCCGCCCATATCGCTCCCGCACCGTGTCGAACAGCGCGGCGACAGAATCCGCGTCGCCCACGTCGGTCGCCACCGGGAGCACCGAGCCGGCCGCGGCGCCGCGGCGCCGGCGCGGGCCGCGGCTAGATGTGCCGTCTCTTCGAGGGGGAGCTGACGGCGGCCGGCCGCGGCCACCTGCCAGCCCCTGCCCGCCAGCGTGACCGTGATAAGCCGCCCGAGCCCGGAGCCCGCTCCGGTAACAACCGCCAGTCGTTGATCCGTCATGATCATCACGCTAGCCCGCTTCGAACGTCCCGGGCCATGGCCCGGGACGTTCGCAGGTCTTCAGGACAAGTCCTGGGCGATCTCCCAGGTGTTGCCCGCCGGGTCAGCGAACGCCGCCGTGCGCCGGCCCCACGGCCGGTCGATCGGGCCGTTGAGCAGCTTCACGCCGTGCGCCTCCAGTTCCGCGCACACCGCGTTCGCGTCGTCCACCTCGATGGTCAGCAGCGCGCGAGAGCCGCCGGGCGCGGCGACAGGGACCGGCTCGACCAGCGTGGGCGCGTTGGACACCTGAAGCAGGTTGATGATCAGATTCGACATCTTCACCACTGCCGATGCGTCGTCTTCCCAGATCACCTCGAGGCCGAAGACGTCGGTGTAGAACGTCTTGGACTCAGGCAGGTCCTCGACGAACAGGGTGATGACGTCGAGCTTGCTCAGTGCCTTGATCATGGATTCTCCTTCGTCTAACGAGCTCCGTCGTCACCTCGACGATCCGCACCCGCCGGATTCGACACCTACCCGGCCCGGTTTCCTTGGGCGAGCCTTATTCCCCGGTGAACTGAGTGGGGCGCTTTTCCAGGAACGCGGCGATGCCCTCGGCGAAGTCCTTGCTCTTGGCGAGCTCACCCTGGATCGACGCCTCGAGGGCCAGGTGCTCCGCCATGCGCGAGTAGACCCAGTGGTTCAGCTCCCGCTTGGTGCCGGCGTACGAGCGGGTCGGGCCGTTGCTCAGCCGCAGCAGCAGCGCCTCGGCGTTCCGCTCGAAGTCCTCATCCGGCCAGGACGCGTTGATGAGGCCGATGTCCGCCGCCTTCGGCGCGGGGACCGGCTCACCGAGCATCGCCATCTCGGCCGCGCGCGCGAACCCGACGCGCGCCGGGACGAACAGCGAGCCGCCGCCGTCCGGCACCAGGCCGATGTTCACGAACGCGAGCAGGAAGTACGCGGACTGCTTGGCCACCACTAGGTCCGCCGACAGGGCGAGGGACAGGCCCGCGCCCGCCGCCGGTCCGTTCACCGCGCTGATGACCGGCTTGGGCATCTCACGGATCGTCGTGACGATCGGGTGGTACCACCTGGTCAGGATCCCGTCGGTGTCCAGCAGCGCGCCGTCGTTCGCCGCGGCGCTTTCCGCGCCTTCCTTCAGGTCCGCGCCTGAGCAGAACGCCCTGCCCGCGCCGGTCAGCATCACCGCGCGCACCTCGTCGTCGCCCGCGAGGTCGCGTAGCACGCCGAGCAGGTCCCTGGACAGCGCGTTCGACCAGGCGTTCATGCGCTCCGGCCGGTTCAGTACGATCTTGGCCGCCGCCCCGGTCCTGTACAACTCAACCGTCTCAAAGCGGCGCGCAGGCTCTTCCATCACGAGCCTCAATGTATAGCGTTGAGTAATGGGAAAGAAGCTGCCGAAGAAGGCGTACGAAAACGAGCTTTACCGGCTGCAGGCCGAGCTGGTGAAGATGCAGAACTGGGCGCGCGCGTCCGGCGCGCGGATCGTCGTGGTCTTCGAGGGGCGGGACGCGGCAGGCAAGGGCGGCACGATCAGCCGGATCAACCAGTACCTCAACCCCCGGTTCGCGCGGGTTGCCGCGCTGGACAAGCCGAGCGACCGCGAGAAGGCCGAGTGGTACTTCCAGCGGTACATCGCGCACCTGCCGACGGCCGGGGAGATCGTCCTGTTCGACCGCTCCTGGTACAACCGGGCCGGCGTGGAGCACGTCATGGGGTTCTGCACCAAGCAGGAGTACAGCCGGTTCATGCACCAGTGCCCGATGTTCGAGCGGATGCTCGTCGAGGACGGCATCCTGCTGCGCAAGTACTGGTTCTCGGTCGGCGACACCGAGCAGCAGGCGCGGTTCGAGTCGCGGCTCGACGACCCGGTGCGCCGGTGGAAGCTCTCCCCCATGGACCTGGAGTCGATCACCCGGTGGGAGGACTACTCACGGGCGAAGGACGACATGTTCACGATGACGGACACCGAAGAGGCGCCCTGGTACGTGGTCGAGTCCGACGACAAGCGACGGGCGCGGGTCAACATGATCGCGCACCTGTTGTCCACGATCCCGTACCACGACGTGCCCGAGCCGAAGCTCAAGCTGCCGCGCCGCCCCGCCTCGACCGGCTACGTCAGGACTCCCATGGATATGCAGACATTCGTCCCCGATCACGCGGCCGCGCTGTTATGCCGCCGGGAGGCGATCCGGGGCGACCCGCCAGAAAGTTGCGAACTCCTGGCAATGCGGCAAACTGGTGCGCGTGAGCAACCGGGAATTGCGGCAGCGCGCCGCTGAGCTGGGCGTTTCCGTCAGCTACTGGGACTGGCAGGGACACGAAGTCATCGTGTCCGACACGACGCTCGCCGCGATCGTGGCCGTACTTGAAGGCACTGGGCTCGAGGACGCGCCGCGGGCGGACGGCGCTCACCGCCCGCCCGACGCGGTCGCGGCGGCGCCCGCCGCGCGGTCGTGGGGGTTCGCCGTGCAGCTCTACTCGCTGCGCTCGCGCGGCTCGTGGGGCCACGGTGACCTGCGAGACCTCGCGGACCTTGCCGCCTGGTCGGCCCGCGACCTGGGCGCGGGGTTCGTGCTGATCAACCCGTTGCACGCCGCCGAGCCGCTTCCCCCCGTCAGCACGTCGCCCTACCTGCCGATGAGCCGCCGCTGGGTGTCGCCGCTTTACCTCCGCATCGAGGACATCCCCGAATATAAAGACTTGAGTTATTCCGAACGGAAGCGGCTTACTCTCCTCTCGCAACCGCTTCGCCGCGCGTCGCAAACCCCGGGGCTGATCGACAGGGACGCGGTATGGACGGCCAAGCGCGAGGCACTGGAAATGCTCAGGAAGGTGCCGCTGCCTGACGAGCGGCAGGCGTCGTTCGGCGAGTTCCGCGCAAGGCACGGGCGGGCACTGGACGACTGGGCCGCCTGGTGCGCGCTCGCCGAAATCCACGGGCCCGACTACCGGACCTGGCCCGCGCGGCTGCGGGACCCGCGATCCGCGGAACGGGAGGTACGGCGCGGCGACCTCGCCGCGCAGGCCGAGTTCCACACGTGGGTGCAGTGGCTCGTCGCCGCGCAGGTCGAGGCCGCGCAGGCGGCGGCACGGTCGGCGGGCATGAGCATCGGCATCATCGCCGACCTGGCGATCGGCGCGCACCCCGGCGGTGCCGACGCGTGGGCGGGCCAGGAGTTCTTCGCGCAGGGCTTCACGGTGGGCGCCCCGCCGGACGCGTTCAACCAGCGCGGCCAGGACTGGGGCCTGCCCCCGATGCACCCCCGCGCGCTGGCGGCCGACGGCTACCGGCCGCTCGCCGACCTCGTCAACGCCAACCTGTCCCTTGGCGGCGGCCTGCGCATCGACCATGTCATGGGCCTGTCCCGGCTGTGGTGGATCCCCGCCGGCGCCCCGCCCACCGAGGGCGCGTACGTGTACTACGACGCACCGGGCACGCTCGGCACGCTCGCGGCCGCCGCGGCCGCGTCCGGTTCCGTCGTGGTCGGCGAGGACCTCGGCACGGTCGAGCCATGGCTGCGCGAGGCGCTGGCGGCCAGGGACATCCTGGGCACCCAGATGCTCTGGTTCGAGCGCGGCTGGTCCGGCGAGCCCCTCGCCCCCCAGTGGTGGCGCGCCAACTCGCTGGTGACGGTTTCCACGCACGACCTGCCGCCCGCCGCGGCGTTCCTGTCAGGGAAGCAGGTGACCGACCGCCTAGAACTCGGCCTGCTAACGCGCTCCGAGTCCGAGGAACGGGCAGAGTCCGACCGGACGGTCAGCGACTGGATCGGCGCACTCGTGAGCGAGGGCCTGCTTCCGTCCGACAAGCGCCCGTCGGCGGACGAGTTCACGGTGGCGCTCTACGGGTACCTCGCGAAGACGCCCGCCAAGCTGATCGGGGTTAACCTGGCCGAAGCCGCAGGCGAGACGAGGTCGCAGAACATGCCAGGCACCTGCGACGAGTACCCCAACTGGAAGCTGCCGCTGTGCGGCCCCGACGGCGAGCCCGTCCTGCTCGAGGACCTGACGACAAGCGATCGCGTACGCGCGGTAGCGCGCGCGGCCTCGGGTCTTTCCTAACCCGCGACAGGCTGGGGCCGCGCGGGAGCCTCGGGGGGTACGGGGGTCGTCCCCCGGGAGATAACTGCCTCGCGGCCTTCCGGAGGAGTGCCGCGAGAAATCTTCCCGCGTGGGCCTGGCCCCGCCCTGGTTTGGGTTTTGACTTTGACTTTGGACCCCAGACACCCGGCAGACTCGCCAGCGTGGAAGGATCGGAGCGGTAACGACAGAGAAGTCAAGACCCTGGACGAGGGGAGACACCGATGCCGGCTACTCCGCTGCGGGAGCGGAAGGCGTGGCAGGCGCTAGAGCGCCATTACGCGGAAATCTCCGGTACTCACCTGCGCGACCTATTCGCCGCCGACCCTGCACGGGGCGAGCGGCTGACCGCCGAGGCCGTGGGCATCTACCTGGACTACTCCAAGAACCGGATCACCGATGAGACCCTCGCGCTGCTCACCGAACTGGCCGAGGAGTCGGGGGTGGCGCAGCGGCGGGACGCCATGTTCCGCGGCGAGCACATCAACGTGTCTGAGAACAGGGCGGTGCTGCACACGGCGCTCCGGCTGCCGGCCACGGCAACGCTGGTCGTCGACGGGCAGGACGTCGTGGCGGACGTGCACGCCGTGCTCGCGCGCATGCGTGACTTCGCCGACCGCGTGCGTTCCGGTGAATTCAAGGGTTATACGGGCAAGCCGATTAAGAACGTCATCAACATCGGCATCGGTGGCTCGGACCTCGGGCCCGTCATGGCGTATGAGGCGCTCAAGCATTACTGCACGCGTGACATTACCTTCCGTTTCGTATCCAACGTGGATTCCACCGACTTCGCGGAGGCTGTCCGCGACCTCAGCGCCGACGAGACCCTTTTCATCATTTCCTCAAAGACGTTCGGGACGCTAGAGACCCTCACCAACGCCAAGTCGGCGCGGGACTGGGCCGTGTCCGCCCTCGGGTCACCGGACGCCGTGGCGAATCACTTCGTCGCGGTGTCCACCAACGCTGAGCGGGTCGCGGAATTCGGCATCGACACGGCGAACATGTTCGGGTTCTGGGACTGGGTCGGCGGGCGTTACTCCATGGACTCCGCCATCGGGCTGTCCACGATGATCGCGCTCGGGCCCGACCAGTTCGACGAGATGCTCGCCGGGTTCCACGCCATGGACGAGCACTTCCGCACCGCGCCGCTGGCCTCGAGCCTGCCGGTGCTGATGGGGCTGCTCGCGTTCTGGTACCGGGACTTCTTCGGCGCGCAGACCGTCGGCGTGATGCCCTACGAGCAGTACCTCAAGCGGTTCCCCGCCTACCTCCAGCAGCTCACGATGGAGTCGAACGGCAAGCACGTGACGCTGGCCGGCCGGCACGTCGACTACGACACCGGTGCCATCTACTGGGGCGAGCCTGGCACCAACGGGCAGCACTCGTTCTACCAGCTCATCCACCAGGGGACGGTGCTGATCCCGGTCGACCTGATCGGGTTCGCGCGGACCCTGAACCCGCTCGGTGACCATCACGACTTCCTGTCGTCGAACGTGTTCGCGCAGGCCGAGGCCCTGGCCTTCGGCAAGACGGAGGAGCAGGTCCGCGCCGAGGGAACCCCCGAGGCGGTGGTACCGCACCGTGTCATGGAGGGCAACCGCCCGACCAACACCCTGCTGTGCGACATACTCACGCCGCGGCTGCTCGGGACCCTGGTCGCGCTGTACGAGCACTCGGTGTTCGTGCAGGGCGTCATCTGGGACATCGACTCGTTCGACCAGTGGGGCGTCGAGCTCGGCAAGCAACTCGCGCAGCGGATCATCCCGGAGCTGACCTCCCAGGCGGAGCCGGAACTCCTCCACGACTCATCCACGAACGCGCTGATCCGGCGTTACCGGTCCATGAAAACGGGGAGCTGATTCTCCATGGCAACTGACACACCGATGCAGCTCGGCATGATCGGGCTTGGCCGGATGGGGTCCAACCTGGTCCGCCGGCTGATGCACGACGGGCACCACTGCGTGGCCTACGACGTGAACGCCGACGCCGTCAAGGGGCTTGCGGCCGAGGGCGCCACCGGGGCCACGACGCTCGCCGAGTTCGTCAACGCGCTGGAGAAGCCGCGCAACATCTGGATCATGGTCCCGGCGGGGGTCGTGGACGCCACGCTCGAGCAGCTGGTGCCGCTGCTCGACGCCGACGACGTGATCATCGACGGGGGCAACTCCTACTACCGCGACGACATCACCCGCTCCAAGGCGGTCAAGCCGAAGGGCCTGCACTACCTCGACGTCGGCACCTCCGGCGGCGTGTGGGGCCTGGAGCGCGGTTACTGCCTGATGATCGGCGGTGACACCGCCGCCGTGCTGCGGCTCGACTCCGTCTTCAAGTCGATCGCGCCCGGCGAGGGCAGCGTCGAGCCGACGCCAGGGCGGCCCCCGGGGTCCCAGGCGTCCCAGGGGTACCTGCACTGCGGGCCGTCCGGCGCCGGGCACTTCGTCAAGATGGTGCACAACGGGATCGAGTACGGCATGATGGCCGCGATCGCCGAGGGGCTGTCGGTCATCAAGGGGGCCGACATCGGCCTGCAGAAGCACGCCACGCACGACGCGGAGAACACGCCGCTGCGCGACCCTGAGGCCTACCAGTACGAGATCAATCTCGCCGACGTGGCCGAGGTGTGGCGGCGCGGGTCGGTGATCTCCTCCTGGCTCATCGACCTGACCGCCGCGGCGCTCGCCAAGTCGCCGAACCTCGACGACTTCGGCGGCCGGGTGTCCGATTCAGGCGAGGGCCGGTGGACGGTGGAGGCCGCGATCGACGAGGGCGTGCCCGCCCCCGTCATCACCGCGTCGCTGTTCCAGCGGTTCGAGTCGCGCGACCTCGGCGTGTTCACCGGCAAGATCCTGTCGGCCCTGCGGTCGGAGTTCGGCGGCCACGCCGAGCAGAACCCTGGCCAGAAGGCAGAGCACAAGTGAGCACGCGCTCCGAGCAGTCGATGCCTGGCCAGCCCGCTGGCCACTCGGCGCGGCACGGGCACGCTAGGCCCGATCCGCACGTGATCGTGCTGTTCGGCGCGACCGGCGACCTGGCCAGGCGGAAGCTGCTGCCCGGCCTGCACCACCTGTTCCGCGCCGGGCTGCTGCCCGAGCAGTTCCGGATCATCGGCTCCGCGCCGCCGGAATTCGCGCTGTCGGACGAGGACTTCCGCCAGCGCGCCGAGGCGGCCTGCAACGAGTTCGGTAACTGCAAGCCCGACGAGTCCTGGGACTCGTTCGCTTCCCGGCTGTCGTTCGGCGCGGCGTCGCCGCAGGACCCGTCGCCGCTAGTCTCCGCCGTCGAGGCGGCGGAGAAGGCGATCAGCGCCGGGCACCAGAAGAACGGGAACGGTCACATCGGGCGGCTGTTCCACCTGGCCGTCCCGCCGTCGGCGTTCGCGGCCGTGGTCGGGATGCTCGGCTCTAGCGGCCTGGCCAACGACACCGCACGGGTGATCGTCGAGAAGCCGTTCGGCACCGACCTGGAATCGTCGCAGCAGCTCAACGCGGCCGTGCACGCGGTGTTCGACGAGTCGCGGATCTTCCGCATCGACCACTTCCTCGGCAAGGAATCGGTCGACAACATCCTCGCCTTCCGGTTCGCGAACGGGCTCTTCGAACCCATATGGAACCGGGACCACATCAAGTACGTGCAGATCGACGTGCCGGAGACGCTGACCGTCGAGGGCCGCGCCGGCTTCTACGACGCGACCGGCGCCTACCGGGACATGGTGGTGACCCACCTGTTCCAGGTGCTCGGCTTCATCGCGATGGAGCCGCCGACGTCGCTGGCCGCCAAGCCGCTGCGCGACGAGAAGGGCAAGGTGTTCGACGCGCTGCGGACGATCGACGTGCGGCACGTCGTGCGGGGCCAGTACGAGGGCTACCGGTCGATCCCCGGGGTGCCGCCCGACTCCGACACCGAGACCATGATCGCGCTGCGCGTCGAGGTGGAGAACTGGCGCTGGCACGGGGTGCCGTTCTACCTGCGTTCCGGCAAGGCGCTGAAGGCGTCGCGGCAGACCGTCACGCTCGGGTTCGACACGCCGCCGGTGCGGATGTTCCGTGCCCACAGGCACGACGTGCCCGCGGGCCGTGGCAATGAGATCGCCATCGACTTCGCCGACCCCGGGTCGATCAGCATCGAGTTCATGGCCAAGATGCCAGGGCCGGAGATGACGCTCGGCGCGTCGAAGCTGACGTTCAGGTACGAGGACTCGTTCGCGGCGGCCAACGCCCTGGAGGGGTACGAGCGGCTGATCCTGCTCGCCATGCTCGGCGACCAGTCGCTGTTCACCCGGGCCGACGGCATCGAGCGGGTCTGGGAGATCTCCGAGCCGCTGCTGGACGTCTCCCCCGCCGGTCCAGCCGTACGCGGTCGGCTCGTGGGGGCCCGCCGCGGTGGAAAAGGTGATCGCACCGCACCGCTGGTTCCTGCGGTAAGGAACGCGAGGTTTCCCCCGGTCCTTGCGGGTAACCTCGTTGGCGTATGCCTGGTGTCGCGTTTGTGGTCAATGGCTCGCTGGTACGTGGCAGCGGGCGCTTGCTGGCGTTGTGCGGTGAGGCCGCGGCGCGCCACGGGTGGCGTGCGGAGTTCCTGATCACCGAGAAGGCCGAGGCCGGGGTGTCGGCCGCCAACTCGGCGGCGCTTGACGGGATCGACCTCGTGGTCGCCGTCGGCGGTGACGGGACCGTGCGGGGCTGCGCGGAGGGGCTGGCGAGGACCGGGGTACCGCTCGGGATCGTGCCGCACGGGACCGCCAACCTGCTCGCACAGGACGCTTCGCGTACCCGGGCATCCGCGGGCCGCCCTCGCGGCGGCGCTCGACTCCGGTGGCGTTGACCGGACGATCGACCTCGCCGTCGCCGATGAGGTGCCGTTTACCGCCATGGCCGGGATGGGGCTCGATGCCGCCGTCGTCGCGGGGACCAGGCTGAAGCACCAGTTCGGCTGGCTCGCCTACGCGGTGTCAGGCGCGGCGCACCTGGCCCTGCCGCCGACCAGGTTCAGCATCAGGCTCGACGGCGGCGTCCCCGTCGAGCGCACGGCGCGCTCGGTCGTGGTGGGCAACTCCGGGCTGCTGCCCGGCGGGTTCAGCCTGCTGCCCGACGCGCGGCTCGACGACGGGCTGCTCGACGTGGGGGTGCTCGCGCCGCACGGGCCGTTCGGCTGGCCGCGGCTGGCCACGCGGGTGCTCGCGCGCAGTCAGCGTGAGGACCGGATGCTTGAGCGGTTCCAGGCGCGGCAGGTCGAGATCATCACCAGCACGCCGCTCCCCCGCGAGGTAGACGGCGAGCTTGTCACGGCGGGCCGCTCCCTGACGGTCACCGTGCAGCCTGGCGCCTTGACAGTGCGAATGCCACGCCTTTAACGAAATTTTAGATAAAGCCGGATCGCATAACTCCCTAATGCAATTCCGGCGATCGCGCCGCGATGAAAGCGGGGGGGTGCCCGCGGGCCCGCTAATGAGCGGTGGTATACCGATATAGGCGCATAACGCGAAAGCCGGTGATGTGGCCGTGGACGCCAAAGGTGGCGCGGCAGAGAGCCTGATCGGCACGATCGGGCGGGTTACTGTATCCATTCCGGCTAACGGACCCGGCGAGGTGCTGTTGCCTGTCCGCGGCGGCAGCGAGGCATTCGCCGCCTGGTCCGACGAGGCAATCCCACGGCATTCCCGTGTCGTCGTCGTCGATGCGCTGTCGGCTCGATCCGTGCTGGTCACCCCAACCCCGATCTGAGCTTCCCTTCCCACACAACCCCCTGCGAAAAGCCAGGGAAAGGGAGATCACCATGCTGTTCTGGCACGTACCGGCCCCGAACGAGGCGCTGCTTATTTCGGGTTCCAAGCGGCACAAGGACGCAACGCAGTTCCGTATCGTCACCGGGCACGGCAGCTTCGTGATGCCGATCAAGCAAAGGGCCCGGGTGCTCTCGCTCGCACTCCAAGAGGCGGAGATCACCGAGGAATGCATCACCAACCAGGGCATCCGGTTGAATGTGCGGGCGGTGACCGCGTTCAAGGTCGGTGACGACTTCGCGTCGATCGCCAACGCGGCCCGCCGCTTCCTTTCCGAGCAGGACAAGATGGAGATGCTGGTCGGCCGGGTCTTCGCCGGCCACTTGCGGTCGATCATCGGCGGGCTGACCGTCGAGCAGATCATCAGGGAGCGGGACCGCGTGGCCCAGGAGGTCAAGGACGGCAGCCACGCCGAGATGGAGAAGCTCGGCATCGTCGTCGACGCCCTGGAGATCCAGGAGATCGAAGACGCTTCCGGCTACATCAGCAACCTCGCCGCCCCGCACGCCGCCGCCGCGGCCAGCCAGGCCAGGATCGCGAAGGCGCAGGCCGACATGCAAGCCGCGGAGCGGGAGATGGCCGCCTTCGCGATGAAGGCGCAGTACGAACGGGACCTGTCGATCAAGCAGGCCGGCTACCTGGCGGAGACGCAAGAGGCCAAGGCGCGGGCCGAGCAGTCCGGGCCGCTCGCCGAGGCGCAGGCCAAGCAGCAGGTGATTCAGCAGCTCACCGCCCTCGCACAGCACGAGGCGGAACTCGCCGCGCAGCGGCTAGAGGCCGAGGTCCGCCGCCCGGCCGACGCCGAGGCCTACCGGACAAGGACGCTCGCCGAGGCCAGCCGCGACCAGGCCCGCTTCACCACCGAGGCCGAGGCGTTCCGCAAGCGCCAGCTCGCCGAGGCCGACCGTGACCAGGCCAAGCTCGCCGCGGAGGCGGAGGCCTTCAGGCAGACGACGCTCGCCGACTCCGAGGCCAAGGCGACCAGGCTCCGCGCGGATGCCCAGGCGCACGCCGAGCGCTCCCAGGCCCAGGGGCAGGCGGACGCCAACCAGGCACTCGCCGCCTCGCTGCGCGAGGGCAACCAGGAGCTGATCGCGGCAAGCACGCTGATCGAGAACCTCCCCGCGCTCGTTGAGGCGGCCGCCCGCGGGCTTGCCGGCGCCAACCTCACCGTGCTCAACGGGACCCAGGGCGTCAACGAGGTCGTGGCGGGCCTGGTCGGGCAGGGCATCTCGATCCTCGACCTGCTCAAGAAGTCCGCCGTGACCGCTCCCGCACCAAGCGCCAACGGCGACCGCGGCCGCGCTCGACAAGATCGCCTAGCGCCCGCACCGGGCGAATCTACGGCAGGTGGATGTGCCGTTGGTGTTCCTATCACGACACCAACGGCACATCCATCTCGAACGTGATCGGTTTCTTGGTAAAACTCGATAGGGAAAGTCGATGAAACAAAGTGCCTGCCGCACATGGTTGGCTTGAAGCATGGCAGAGCCTCTTACCCTGATGGCAGTTCACGCGCACCCCGACGATGAAGCGTCCGGCGGCGGCATACTCGCCAGCTACTCGGACCAAGGCATCCAGACGATCGTGGTCACCTGTACCAACGGCGAGTACGGGGACGCGCCCGGCGGGATCAAACCCGGGCAGGAGGGCCACGACCCCGAGTTGGTGGCCCGGCTGCGCCTCGCGGAACTCGAGAAGTCGGCGAGCATCCTCAAGGTCAGCGACGT
The DNA here is from genome assembly GCA_963759545.1 of uncultured Actinomycetota bacterium. Taxonomy (GTDB): domain Bacteria; phylum Actinomycetota; class Actinomycetes; order Streptosporangiales; family Streptosporangiaceae; genus Trebonia. The sequence goes on along the minus strand of CAVXAB010000006.1, from coordinate 279,445 downwards.
GGAGACGCTCGGCTACCACGACTCGGGTATGGAGGAGTGGGACTACAAGAGCCGGCCGGACGCCTTCTCCAACGTGCCGCTTGAGACGGTGGCCGGGCGGATCGGCGAGCTGATCACCAAGTACCGGCCGCAGGTGCTCGTCACCTACGACGACGCGGGCGCCTACCAGCACCCGGACCACGTGCACGCCAGCCGCGCCGCCCAGGCCGCGGCGGCGGCGACCGGGATCCCCGCGAAGGTGTACCTGTCCACGATGAAGGGCTCCAACTGGCGGAAGATCTGGGACGCGTTGCGCGAGGCGGGCGAGGAGGTGCCGAACTGGGACGACGACTCACCGGAGGCCAGGGAGCGCTGGCAGCGGGGGCTTGAGTCCGAGGCGCGGATCACCACCACGGTCGACATCCGCCCGGTTCTCGCGCGCAAGCGGGCGGCATTGTTCGCGCACGGCAGCCAGATCAACGACTCGTGGTTCAGCAAGATCCCGCCGGAGATCGCGGAGCAGGCCTTCGGCTACGAGTACTTCATCAGGAAGACCGACACGACGGGCGCGCCGCTTCCTGAGACCGACCTGTTCGCCGGGCTCCGCAGCGGGGCATAACCGGCTACGTGGGCAGCGGTCAGGACGATCGGCGTGATGACAGTGCTGCCGCCCGTGCGACGCGCGATCACCAGTGCGGTCGCCGGCGTTACCGCCGGCGACCGGGTAGCCGCGGCGGCCGAGGAGCTGTACGGGGCAGACCCCGAGGCGTTCACCGGCCGCCGCGGCGAGCTCGCCGCGGCGGCACGTGGCGCCGGTGACCGGGCGGCCGCGAAGGCGATCGCGGCGTTGCGCAGGCCAACCCGCGCGGCGTGGGTGGTCAACCGGCTGGCGCGCGCCGACCCGAGCGCGCCCGCAGAAGCTGGCGGAGCTCGCTGCCGCGCTGCGCGCCGCGCAGCAGGCTAGGCACGGCCCGCGGCTGCGGGAGCTTTCCGCCGCGCGCGGTTCCCTCGTCGACGCGCTCACCGCCCAGGCCCTCGCCGTGGCAAACGTGCCTGACCCGCCGCCATCGCTCCGCCTGGAGGTCACGCAGACGCTCACCGCCGTGATCGCCGATCCCGAGGTCGCGGCGGACTTCGCCGAAGGGAACCCTGACCCACGCGGTGCAGTGGTCGGGCTTCGGGCTGCCGCCGGCCGAGACGGAGCCTGGCGAGGAGGAGACCGAGGAGGCGCCTGCCGCTTCCGCGTCGTCCGCCAGCGTCACGTCGCTGGCGGGAAGGGCGGCAGCGCGTGACCGGCCGGCGCGCGGCACGGCGGGAGCCGCGCGACCCAGGGCGCGCGCGGGCGCCGCCCCGACCAGGCCTGCCGCCCCGGCCGCGCCGGCGCCCGATGCGGCGCGGCGGCAGGCGGAACTGGACGAGCGGCTGGCGCAGGAGGCGGCGGAGCGTGCGGCCCGGCGCCGTGAGCAGTACGAGGAAGCCGAACGACAGGTGGCCGCCTCTGCCGCCGCGGCCGCCGAGGCCGTGTCGGCGGAGGACCGCCTGGAGGCGGAGGTCCGTGACCTAGAGCAGCGACTCACCCAGGCGCGGGCCGACCTCGCGGGGATCAGGATGCGCGCCCGGCACGCCGAGACCGCGGAGCGCCGCGCCAGGCAGGCCCTCGACCGCCTCCCCAGCGAATAGCCGCGGGCGCTCGGCCGGGGCGGCGAGCGACGGGCAGGCCGGGGCGTACCTGAAGTAGTGCCTGACGGCCGCCATGATCACGGCGGGCAGTACCCGGCGGAAGTCCTCGAGGGTCGGGACACCGCGGACGGCAAGCGACGACGTCACCCGGCCTTCCGCCAGCTTGCGCCGCAGTGCCACCTCAAGCGCGTCGCGCAGGCTCGCCTCCTGGGCCGCGTTCTCCTCATCCTGGCGGTTCCACGGGATCAGCAGCTGGACCCAGGGCTTGTTCATCGCGTCAAGTCGCCTGAGCAGGTCCCGGCACGCGCACTGCCGCGCGGCCCAGGCGTCGACGATGAGCACCTGGGGGCCGGACGGCGGCCCGCCGCTGAGCAGCTCGGCGCCGTGCTCGTCCAGGTCGCCGACGTCGGGCCGGTACCCGAGGCCGCGCACCAGGTCCACCACGTGGTCGGCGAGCGCCCGCGAAGACAGCGGCCGGTACGGATCCCAGTCGCGCGCGGCGGCCCCGTAGTGGTACGCGCCGCGGTCTTCCGGCAGTTCGCTCCGCCGCGGCGCGACAATCGTGATGCGCAGGCGCTGGTTACCCGGTGTTTCCCCGGTTCCCGCGCCGAACGCGGTCGGCAGCGAATCGTAATCCACCCCGGGCTCGTGTTCCGCCGGCGAGTGCCTGGCGGCGTCGATGATCCGCCGCGCGAGCCCGAGCACCGCCTGCTCGTATTCCGCACGGTAGCGGGAGAGCTTCATGATCCCGTAGAAGCCGCGCTGCGCGTACACCTCGCCGAGTCCCGCGTGGTCGACGTCGACCGATCGTGCCGCCGACGGCAACTCCGCCGCCTCTACCGGACCCCAGAGCGCGGGGACGATGGCCGGCGGGCAGGGGTGTCCCTGGTGCGCGCGCAGGCGGCGGGAGAACGCGGACCATTCCTTACCGCAGTGCTCGCTCTGGAAGTAACGTCGCGAGTAAAGCGGGACGAAGACGCGGCAGTTACCGAGCGCTTGCGCGAGTCCGGCCCGCTGGTCGCGGCCCGGCCACTGGCCGCAGGCCATGAAACCTGCCCGTGTCCCCGGCGGCAGCATGGTCAGCGCGCCGACGTGCGCACACAGGTCGCTGAACAGCGTGGCCGCCCAGACGTCCGGGTCCACGGTGGTACCGCCACTCTGGCGACCGCCGTCATACTGGGGCGAATGCGCGTAGCTCAGGAAGAAGTACGACTCCTCCATAACCATAAGTAACCATCGGGTGATGGAGCGGTCAACTCTTCCGGCAGAATCAGCGCCTTGCCGCTTGACTGCGCAAAACGCAACAGGTGAGATCATTGCATGGGGAGTTTTACGGCGGTTCGTTACTACGTGCGCCTTTTTTATGGTGATGCGGCCCGGTGACAACCTTTGTACGCTCGGCCGACGGCCGACGGGTAGCGGTGCAGGAAACGGGGAACCCAGCAGGCCATCCGGTGTTCCTGCTGCACGGGACGCCGGGAAGCAGACTGGGGCCACTGCCCAGGGGACGAGTACTCTACGAGCTTGGCGTCCGGCTCATCACCTTCGACCGGCCCGGCTACGGCTGGTCGGACCGGCTGGTGGCACGGCTGGTGGCCGATGTGGTGCCCGACGTGCAGGCGATCGCGGACGAGCTTGGCCTCGACCGGTTCGCGGTAATCGGCCGGTCGGGAGGCGGCCCGCACGCGCTTGCCTGCGCGGCCCTGCTGCCCGAGCGGGTCACCCGGGCGGGCGTGCTGGTAAGCCTGGCCCCGTGGGCGGCGGAGGGCCTCGACTGGTTCGCCGGGATGGCCGACTCCAACGTCCGCGAGTACACCGCCGCGGCGACCGCGCCCGAGGCGCTGACGGCGCACCTCGTGCAGGCCGCCGCCCGGATCAGGGCCGACCCCGCCAGCCACGTCAACACGCTCAATCCCGAGATGCCGGAGGCGGACCGGCGGATCGTGGCCGACGTCGGCATCCGCGCCCTGCTCGCGCAGAACTTCGCCGAGGCGCTCCGCGACTCCGCGGCCGGCTGGATCGATGACGCGCTCGCGTTCTGCGCGCCGTGGGGTTTCAACCTGGCGGACATCAAGGTGCCCGTCTTGCTCTGGCACGGCCAGAACGACGTGTTCTCTCCGGCTTCGCACGCCCGCTGGCTGGCCGACCAGATCCCGGGCGCGATCATGTCCATCCGGCCGGACACCGCGCACTTCGGCGCGCTCGAGGTAATCCCGGACGTACTGTCCTGGCTGATCACGGCCTGGCCTTACCCGTTACGTCGGCTGTGCCTCAAGGTCGCGGTTCTGCAGCTTCCAGTTGCGCAGCGCCGTGACGTTGGGGTGGTCGGTGCCGAGCACCTGGCTCAGTCCCGCGATCACCTTGAGCTGCAGCGCTTCCGCCTCGTCGAGCCGGCCCTGTGCGCGCAGCACGATCGCGAGGTTCGCCTCGCACACGTTGGTGTCGGGATGGTTGTCGCCGAGGGTCTTCTTGAGCCGCTCGACCGTCTCCCGCTGCAGGCTTTCCGCTTCGGTGAGACGGCGCAGGTCGTGCAGGCAGTTCGCCTTGTTGACCTCGCACGACAGCGTGAACGGGTGGTCGTCGCCCAGCGACTCCCGCATCACGTTCAGCGTCCGCTCCACCAGCCCGAGCGCCTCGCGAACCGTGCCGACCCCGCGCAGGTACGTGGAGATGTTGTTCTGCGCCACGAGCGTGAAGGGGTGCGTGCCGCCGATGGTGGCCTGGTACACCTGCAGCACCTGGCTCGCCACCTCGAAGGCGCCGACCTTGTCCTCCCGTGCCGACAGGTCGCAGGCGAGGTTCAGCCTGCAGGCGAGCGAGTCCGGGTGGGCCTCGCCGTAGCTGCGCTCGTACCGCGCGTCGATGTCCCTTGTCAGCACGTAGGCCTCGTCGATCCGTCCCATCTTCCTGAGCGAGACCGCGAGGCTCTTGCCGGTGCGCAGCGTGTCCACGAAGTCCTCGCCGAGGACGCTGAGGTACCGCTCGTAGGTCTCCTGGAGCAGGTCGACCGAGCCCTCGTAGTCGCCCGCCTCCCGCATGTCACGCGCCAGCATCGACGCGGAGTGGAGCGTGTACGGGTGCTCGTGTCCGAGCACTACCTGCCGGTAGTTCAGCGTCTCCTGGTCGAGGTCGCGGGCGCGGAAGGAGTCGCCCACCAGGCGCAGGTCGACGGCGAGGTTGTTCGCGCTTGACAGCGTGTTGGGGTCATCCGGCGCCGAGCAGGTCGCTGTTGCGGCGGTAGGTCTGCTCATCGAGCTCGAGTGCCTCGCCGAACCGGCCGAGGCCGCGGAGGTCGCCGCCGAGGCTGCCCGCGGTCAGCAGGGTGGAGGGGTGGTCGTCGCCGAGCATCTCCCGCTGCTTGCCGAAGATCTCCGTGTCCAGCTCGTAGGCGGCCGGGAAGCTGCCCTGCGAGCGCAGCACGTTCGCGATGTGGAAGCGCAGCGAGAGCACCTGCTCGTCGTCCGGCCCGATCTTGTCCTTCCACTGCTGCTCAAGCCGGTTCGCCACCTCGAGCGCCACCTCGAAGTCGCCGCGCTTCCACAGGTAGCGCACCCGGTCGATGAGCAGCTGGCGGGCTTCCTCGTCGTCGCAGTTCCACACCTCGGACGGGTTCAGGTGCGGCCAGATCAGGTCGTAGCGCCCCCAGTTGGCCGGGTCGTCGGTGTCGCCCTGCCTCGGCCGCGCCCCGGCGAGGACCTTGTGCACCTCGTGCCTGGTCTCCTCGCGGTAGGCGGGCTCCATCTGGTCGAGGATGGCCGCCTGGATCAGCCGGTGCACCTGGATCGAGTTGCTGCCCACGTCCCGGTCGACCTTCGCCAGCGAGAACCGCGTGATGTCGGTGATCAGCAGCCCGAGCACGGTGCGCGCCGCCCGCAGGCGCCGGTCAAAGGGAATGAGGGACTTGATCATCTCGTCGCCGGTCAGCAGCGTCAGCGAGATGGGGTCGGGCGCGAAGCACGCGCAGAGCTCAAGCAGCCGGGCCGCACCCGGCGACTGGCTCTTGAGCCGGTCGAACGAGAGCCGGTAGGTCACCGCGACCGACGTCGGGTAGTTGGCGGGCTGGCTGAGCGCCATGGTCGCGGCGAACTGCTCGCGCAGTTGCGAGACGTACTCGGAGGCGGGCATCCCCGTCGCGGAGAGCCACGCGCCCGCCTGCTCGATGGCGAGCGGCAGGTCGCCGAGCGCGTCGGCGACCAGGGTCGCGTCCGCGGCGGACAGCGACGGCACGCGCCGCTGCAGGTAGGCGAGCGACTCGGAGGAGGAGAACACGTCGATCGCCACCGGCTCGGCCACCTGCGACCACGCCGGGTTCCGCGACGTCACGATGACGTGGCCGGGTCCGCCGGGGAAGAAGTCCTCGACCTCGCGCGGCTCGTCCGCGTTGTCGAAGATCAGCAGCCAGCGATCGTAGGGACGGCCACGGCGCAGCGCCTCCCTGACCGCCTCCGCCGTCTCCGCCGTGGAGTCGGCGGGCCGTACCCCTAGGTGCGGCGCCAGTTCGGCGAGGCTGGGGTTGATCAGGTCACGCTGCTCGGCGGGCACCCACCAGACCAGGTCGTAGTCGGCCATGAACCGGTGCGCGAACTCCTGGGCGACCTGCGTCTTCCCGACGCCGCCAAGGCCGTGCAGCGCGACAGGCAGGACGACGGCCGTGCTCCCGCCGATTAGCTGCTCGTGCAGCTTCTCAAGGATCTCGTTGCGGCCGGTGAAGGACGCGTTCCTCGTCGGCACGCGCCACACCGGCGGGATCGTGCGCGGGTACCTCGGCTCAGGGCCGGTGAGCTGGTCGGCCATTTTCGGCGGGTAGCCGAGCGCCTTGAGCAGTTCCTCGGTCGCCTGGGCCTGGTCGCGCCGCGTCAGGTCCACGACCGTCCGCTCCGAGTACGGCTGCTCCAGCCTGGTCTCACCCACGCGGATCGGGATAAGCCGCCGCCCCGTTCCCGCCGGGTCCGCCACCCCCATCGCGTCCCAGACGCCCTGGGCCTGCGGCGACTGCAGGTAGGCGGCGGACAGCAGGGCAATCGTGCGGCTGGCCGCCCCCGCGCCGCGCTCCGCGTCCTCCCTGGTGCTGCTGCCCGCGCTCGCGGCACTCGACGGCCGCAGCACCGTGATGCCGCGCGGCGCGAGCACGGCGGCGATCCAGTCGGCCCACATCCGGTCCTCTGGAACGTAGCTGAGGTAGATGTCGCCAGGCGGCGGCTGCCTCGGCCGGATGAACGCGGCCTTGTAGGTAAGCCGGGTCTCCTCGCGTCATCACGCCGAGCGCGCGGACGCGCCCGTCGGTGATCGCGGAGGTCAGCCGCTCGTACGCGCCGAGCAGGGACAGCGGCGACCGCGGCGCGTCACCGAAGACCGCGAGGGTCTCCTCGAACGCGTAGAACGGCTTGTACGGGATCGCCACCGCGGCCCAGTAGTCGTTCGCCTCGTACTCGCCGAGCCTTTCGTGCAGGCTGCCGCCGAACCGCGACCTCGCCGTCGCGAGGCCCACGTCCGCCTTGTCCTTTTCCGCCTCGTCGATGCGCATCGGGACAGGCAGCACCTGGATCTTGCGGTAGTGGTACCGCTGCTCGACGTTCCTGGCGATCGCGGCCGCACCGTCGATGGACTGGTCGTTCAGCGTGAAGCAGTCCACCAGGGTGTCCGGCAGGTGCACGGTGCAGATGTCGGCGATGTCGGACAGGCCGGTCCGGCTGTCGATCAGGGTGAAGTCGTAGTGCTGCCTCATGTCCGCGCGCAGCGCGTCGAAGAACTGCCCGCCGCCCAGCCTGTCGTAGAAGTTGTCCCAGTCGATCGCGGTCACCGCCGATGAGTAGTCCCGGTTCTGGCGGCCGGCGGACACGAAGTCCAGCATGCCGCCGTCGGGGAACTCCCAGGCCAAGGAGACGGCGTGCGGAATGATCTGCGCGCGCTTCCTGACCCAGTCGGGCGACCGGTCACCGCCCTGGGTGGCGTCCCAGGCGTAGTCGGTGATCAGCTCGATGATGCCCTGGGTGGCCGCGACCTTCGCCGGGTCGAGGAACGGGTGGAAGTAGCGGTGCAGGCCAGGCGAGTCGAGGTCCCAGTCCACCACGAGCACCTTCAGGCCGTTGCTCGCGAGGATCCACGCGACGTTGGCCAGCGCCATGGTGCGGCCGGTGCCACCCTTGAAGGAGTAGAAGGTGACGACCTTGCCTTCGCTGTTTGTCTCGTCAGCCATGAGCGCGCTCCAGGCGTGTCGGAGAGGCTACGTTGGTCGGATGGTCGCATGTCATTGCGGTGCCTCGTCGGGCTCGTGCGGCTCTTGAGGTAGGTGGGTCGACGCTGACCTGAGGTAGTGCCTGCCGGCCGCGGCGATCACCGCGGGGAGCACCATGCCGAAGTCGTCGAGGGAGGGGACGCCGCGGACCGCCAGCGCCGACGTGGCGCGGCCTTCCCTGAGCTTGCGTGGCAGCGCGGCGTCGAGCGCCGCCCTGATCCGCTCCGCGTCGGTCTGCATCTGGGCGTCCTGCTGGTTCCACACCACGATTACCTGCACCCAGGGCTTGTCCATCGCGTCGAGCCTGCGGAGTATGTCACGGCACTCCGGCTGCATCGCCGCCCACGGGTCGATCAGCAGCACCTCGGGCCGCGACGGCGGCTCGCTGCCGACCAGGCCGGCCTCGTGCCGGTACAGGTCACCGACCTCGGGGGTGTAAGACAGGCTGTGGGCGAGCTCCGCCGCGTGATCCGCGAGCGAGCGCATCGAGTCCTGGCGGTAGGGGTTCCACTCCTGGATGTCCTTGCCGTAATAGGAGCGGTCACGGCCGGCGGGCAGCTCGTCCCTGCTCGGCGCGACGACGGTGACCCGCAGCGGCTTGTCACCAGGCCCCGCCGCGCCCTGGCCGCCGAACGCGGAAGGCAGCGACTCGTACGTGACGTTGCCGCCAGGCCCCACGGGCGGCGATGCCTCGGCCGCGGTGACGATCCGCTTCGCGAGGAGGTACACCGCCTCCTCGTAGACATCCCGCCACCGGCTGACCTTCATGATCCCGTAGAAGCCGTGCTCGGCGTAGAGCGGGCTGAACCCGGCGGCGTTGTACTGGACCGACGTCGCCGCCTCCGGGAGCAGGTCGTCGGGCATCGGGATCCACAGCGCCGGCACGATCGTCTCGACCGGGCTCGCGTTCTTTGCCTTGTGGTTCAGCCTGCGCCGGTTGAAGGCGAACCATTCCTTGCCGCAGTGCTCGCTCTTGAAGTACCGCCGCGAGTAAAGCGGCACGAAGACGCGGCAGGTCGCCAGCGCGTTCGACAACCGCTCCGGCCACTCGTGCCCCTGCCGCAGTTCCCGGTCCATGAAGCCGGCCTTCTGCGCCGGCGGCAAATCCGCCAGCGATTTAATGTGATCACAAAGATCATCGTAAAGCTGGGCTATCCACAGGTCAGGGTCCCTGCCCGTCCTGTCGTCTCTCGGGCCGTGCGCGTAGCTGAGGAAGAAGAGCGGCCCGTCATCGGCGCCTAGCGGCGGATACCCATCGTCGTCGGCGGCCCTGGGCACGTACCCTCCGTGCACTCGGCCCCCTTCCAGCCAGGCGGCAGGCATGCCGACATTGGGTAGGAGTCATCACTATATGAGACCGTAATAAATTTGGAAAGATCACGACCCGGCATTAGCCCTGGGTTATCGGCCGGTGCTTGGCCATCCATTCGACGGCGAAGTCAACGGCGGCCTGGAGTGGCACCAAGCGGCACTGCGCATGACCGACCTTACCGCGTCTGACGGCCATCTTCTTTTCCAAGGATTCGCCTATATCCTCGAATTCCTGATCGTCGAGCACCACGTCGTCGTATTCTTCCCAGCGCCTGGTGCCATCGGGCGCGGAGACGACGCACGCGTACGCACGCTTCGGCGGACGCGGCGAGTAAAGGTACTCGGCAAGGTGGAATCCGGTGAACGCCCAGTAGCCGACCTCGATCAGCAGCACCTGCGCTTCCATCTTGTTGAGCTTTCCCAGCGGGGAGTCAGGGCCAAGATGGCACTCGATGGGATGATCAGCCATCAGCAGGTCGGCCTCGGGGCCGATCGCGGCGAACGAGCTCTGCGGGTGGGCGCTCCTTGCCGCGCCGCGCGTGGTCCGCAGCGCCTCGCTGATCGCGCCCATGCCGCTGGGCGTCTCGTCCTTGTCGAACGCCGGCATGTCGAGGTGGAACCGCGCGACTTCGTCCGGCGTCAGCGTCGCGATGTGGGCCTGGTGGACCCGTGAGGTGCTGGAGTTCGCCTCCGTTCCCGTCGGCACGACCACGTGCCCCGTCGGGCCGACCGCCTCGCGCAGCGCGGACGACGACGGTCTGGGCACCGCCGGCCACCCGCCCGAGCGACCGGAGCGAGGCGTGCACGAGCAAGGCCTGGCCGGGCTCGACCCCAAGCCTGCGCAGGTCGTGGACGATCCGCCGCCTCGTCACCAGCGGGCGGACGGACCTGGTAGTCGCATTGGCATGGCTCCGCATGGCCTACCTACGACTCCCTCTGTCGTTGCCATGCCTCCCGGCGCCCGGCAGCCCATCGTTCCGCGGCCGCCGCCGCCGCGTCAGGCACCCGCTCACCGAGCCACGGTTCGACGGTGGCGCGCATGCCGTCGACGAAGCGGGCGCCGAGCGGCGTCAGCGCGCCCGAGCCTGCCAGTGTCTCGATCGCCTCCGCGGTCATCATCCGCCACCGGGCGAACCGCTCGGCCGACGCGAGCGCGTCGGGCCCGGTTTCCATGTGACGCCGCACCCGCCAGTAGTCAGTGACGGCGATGTGCGCGTACGTGCCCTGCAGCAGGGCGCCGAGCGGCCGCGGGTCCTCCCGCCAGGGAGCGAAGAACAACCGCTGGTCCGTCTCGGTCGCACAGGTCGAACATGTCGGTCAGCGCACCGAGCTTGACGTGCTGGAACTCGTGGATGATGAGCAGCGCCAGGTCCGCGCCGCTCGCCGGGAGCGCGGCGGCGACCGCGCCGAAAGCCTGCCTGGCCGCGGCGCTGATCTCCCGCCCGGCCACGTCGTTGGCCAGCGGCAGCAGCGTGGTCAGCCCGGCCGCGACGCCGGGCGCGTAGCGAGGGTAGGCCTGCTCGATCAGCCGCCAGGCCTCCTCGAACTGAGCCTGCCAGTCGGCCGCCTCGTCGGCGGTCAGCCGGCCGGCCACGGGCCACTGATGGCAGTCGCGGTACGAGTCGGTGTCCTCAAGCCGGACCGCGAATCCCCCGGCACGCAGCTCACGCACCGGCTGCCAGTCCTGGTTCGCCTCTTTCTTGGTACCTGGCTCGATGTGCCACTTGCCCGAGGCTGCCCGCACCTCGAAGTCGCCTTCGCCCCGGGCGGCGAGCGTCGCGGTCACGGTGTCGCCGACGCGGAGCCTGCCCAAGCGTGGGCAGGTGCACGTACCCGTCGGTGACCGGCACGTCCAGCTCGGCGAGCGTGCCCGACCTGATGGCGGCCGCGGCGGCGATCGATGCCAGGTGGCCGGCGTCCGCCCGCATCGCGCCCGGGGTGCGCAGGCAGCGCTCGGCCCAGGCGCGCACGTAGGGGTGGGCGAGCACCTCGTCGACGACGTCGGGCGAGGAATTATCCATGCGGGTCAGCAGGTTCCAGCCGCCCGCGAACGTGCCGCCGACGTCCTGGCTCGCCCGATCGTGCACCAGCCGGAGCAGCGCGCGGCGCACGCTGCGCTGTGCCGCGTTCAGGTGGGAGACAGACGCGGCGTCACCGTACCCGGCGGCCAGCGCGTCGAAGTGGTCCTGGGGCATGGTGTGCCCTGGCCGTCGCCTCGCGGCCTCTTCCGCCCGCACGTGCGTGATGATCTTCTTCAGGTCGCCGCAGTACACCGAGGGGTTCGCGAACCCGTTGTCGCTCCGGTAGCGGTGCGCGTAGAGGCCACCGCCGCAGCTCGTGACGACGGGGCACTCGCGGCAGGTGGCGGACAGGCCGGCGATGCCGTGCTGCCGTGCCCTGATGGCCGGGTGCGCCGCGGCGGCGTCAAGCGGGTGCCGGAAGATGTCGAGGCCGGTCACGGGCGCGCCGTCGTAGGCGACCTTGATCGAGTCCGCCTGCTCGATCGTGCCATCGGTCTCGATGACCGCCACGTCGCTCGGCGCGAGCCCGAGCGACTCGGTGGCGGAGACGCCGCCGTACGAGGTCGCGATGATCGACTCGAACATCCGGACGGGCACGCGGCGGCCGTCCCGCGTCCACTCGCCGTACACGGCCATCAGCCAGTCGGCGTAGTCGGTCACGCCGGGTTCTCCGGCTCCGGGCGGCGGGCTGTCCCATGTGCCGTGGGGAAGCAGGAAGTCGAGGTTCGGCGGCTCAAGGTCGGCGAGCGCGCGGTAGACGGCGACCGGGTCGCTGCGGATGTCCACGGTCGCGAGCAGCCCCGCGTAAATATCACGGAAGCGCTCTTGGCGCAGCAGCGCGACGGCACGCAGGACCTGGTCGTAACTGCTGCGCCCGTTGGCGTACCTGCGGTGCAGGTCGTTGGCGGCGCGGTCGCCGTCGAGCGAGATGCCGACGAGCACCCGCTCGGCGAGGAACAGCTCGCACAGCTCCTCGTCGAGCTGGACGCCGTTTGTGTGGATGCGCAGGTCAAGACGGCAAACAGGCTCGATCGCCCGGCGGAGGTCCCGGGCGATCGAGGCAAGCAAAACGGCGCCAGCGAGCAGCGGCTCCCCGCCGTGCAGGATGACGCGCACCTCCGCTAGACGGTGGTCCCTGGCATGCTCCGCAATGCGCTCCCCCGCCTTGGCGACCGCCTCCGTCGAAATCACCGTGGGTCGGCGGCGCCAGCTCTGGTCGGCGTGCTCATAGACATAGCAATGATCACAGGCCAGGTCACACCGGCTGTGGATCTTGAGGACGAACTGCCGGAAGGGCAGGCCGCCCCCCGAGGCGGCCAAGGCTCAGATGGAGGAATTGAAGGCGGATACCGACGTTCCCTGCTCACCCTCGGCGATGCCGATCCTGCGCATTATGTGCGCGTATTCGACTTCATCGAAGCTAACTTCCGCGTCAAGCGGGAGGTCATGAATGTCGGACATGTCAGAAGTGAAGACGTCGTCCGCGTAAGAAGTAGCCATATGTGGATCGGCTCCCTAGGCCGGTACCGACGATCAAGCCCCGTCGGCACGATCGCTTCCGTTGAGAACTACAAGAGGTACTACAGCCCTGCGGTTATGCCCGGAAGCTTACCGCCCGGGCAGTCACCACTTGCAAGCATTCGAGGTAACAGTATTGCTGCTGGTAGGCGGTGAGTATCGTGATGCTGCACGGTTCATAAAACGTCGCATTTCACCCGGCGAAGCGCCCCGCGGCCGTGCTAGGTACCCCTCTTTGGTCACGCTTCGTATTTACGGGTGCGCCGTTTGGATTCCGTGGCCCTTGAGGTGGACGGTGTTTCGCTCGTCTAGCGTGGCGTAGGCGTCATTCTCGTCCGCGGCCCACTCCACCGGGCCTGCCTGGCCGCCCTGGGGGTCGACCTCAGCGCGGTAGACGACCGTGGCGTTGCCCTCGAGGACCGGGTACCAGGCGCCGTCGCGGACCTGGATCGAGGCGGCGGCCACGCCGCCCGCGTTGCGGACAACGAGGCGCTCCGCCGGGTCGAGGCCGGATACGCGGGAGTAGGCGGCGCGTGACGCCACCACCCCGGAGCCGCAGGACGGGGTCAGGCCAGCCCCGCGCTCGAAGGTGCGGACGAACACCTCGGGGGCAACCCCCCCAGTGCCACTGACCACCGCGGAGTCGAGCGGCTGGAGGAACGAGACGTTCGCGCCTTCCGCGAAGACCTCGTCGGCGCGCTTGCCGAGCTCGATCAGGTCGGGCTCTGAGTACTCCCCCACGATCGCGATGACGTGCGGGTTGGGCACCGCCACGGCCGTGAAGTCGCTCGAACGGCGCGGGCAGTACCGCGGCGTCGAAGCGCAGCGGCGGCAGCTCAAGGAGTACCTGGCGCACGCCTTCCGGCGTCGACGGCGCGCGGTGCACCGTGTAGTCGCGGCCGCCGCTGCTGACGACCTCGGTGTCGGTACCGCGCAGGTCGAGAATCAGGCGCCCGAGCCCCCGCATCCCGTTCCCGCAGAACTCGGCCGACGACCCGTCAGGGTTGAAGAACCACGCCCGCGCGTTCGGCCCGCTCGCGTCGTACAGGTAGATCCCGTCACTGCCCCCGGTCCACGAAGACCGGTCGCACACCCGCCGGACAAACTCCCGCAGCTCAGCATCGGATGCCCACGCGTCCGGCGCAGCCTCGAGCGCGAAGATCTCGTTCAACGACCCATGGGTCTTAACCAGCCTCATCGCATTCGAGCCTACCGCCCTCCCGATCCGAGCGCTGCCCGTGTGGCGTTGGGCCGGCTGATAGCCGCGCCCAACGCCACACGGGGACCCGTCCGCGCGCGTTCGGGACTCGCTCTTTGAGTCACGACTGCGCGCGGGAACACTCCCCGCCCCGGCTCCCCACGCTCAGTGAGTAATAGAACGCGACCAGGCGAAGCCAGAAGTCGTTCGGATAACTCTTGATTTTGACTTTCGGTCCCCGACTTTGGCGCTTTGCAGAGCAACTACATGCCGAAGGCGGGATACGTGGAGAAGCGGGCGCCTGCCGCGTAGTTGCGGACCGCGACCCGGGCACGGTCGATCATGTTCGCCGGGAGGTCGGTGAGCGGGTACCAGCCGAAGTCGCTGTAGCTTCGCGTCCCCTGGACGACGGGCGGTACCTGGCAGGCCTCGTCGGCCCAGCCGTCGGCGGTCAGGAAGAACGCCATCCGGCCGACGCCAGAGACGTCGTGCAGCACGTGGGCAAGTGACACCCTGGCCGGATCAAGCGCGATCCCCATCTGGGCCGCCGCTACCCGGACCGCGGCCTCGACGAGGGTCTCGCGCTCGGCCAGGCGGCCGGATGGCGGCTCGTAGGCGCCATCGCCGTAGCCCGTGTTGGCGCGCCTGCCGAGCAGCAGGTCACCGTTGGCGACCAGCAGCAGGTGAATGTCAACGATGAGCTGAAAGTGACGAGAGTGCCTGGCCGTCTCGGCGGCCAACGGCTGCGTCAGGGTTCTGGTCATGACTTGATGTCCTGCCCGGCTTGCCATCGTGTTTCCCCGGTCCCCGTGGGGCGGTCCGCAGCTGCGGACTTCTCGTGCCCCGGGACAGGTAACGTACTCCAGGCCTCCTGTGGATCACCATGTGCGTAACTGGGGCCGAGCTGTGGAATACCTCTTCGTTCGGGGTGCTCCGCTGTGGACATCCCGAGCCGATCAGCCAGCGCACGCTTGGGGTCCGCGCTGTGGACAAGCCGGTGGCGGCTGTGGATCAAGGCGATGCGGAAAATCTTGCCGCTCAGCTCTGCTTTTCCGTATTCGCGCGGATCTGCTTCATCTCGTCGTACATCCGGAAGATGACCATGAATGCCTCGAGCACCACGCGGTAGATGCCGAGCGTCAGCAGCAGGAAGATCGGCTCGACGATGATCAGCGTGAACAGGCCGCCCGTCACGCCGCCGGTCCTGAAGCCGATGACGAGGATGATCAGCCCGACGAGCGCCGTCCAGAGGGTGAACAGCACGTAGAGGACCTTGATGATCTTCGGCGTGACCATGGAGCTGAAGCTGAAGTCGAAGAGCGAGCCGATGAAGCCCTTCTCGCCCGGCTCCTTCTTCCGCGCCGCCGCGGGCGCGCCAGGGGCCGCCTGCCACCCCGGCGGTGGCAGCGCTCGCGCCCTGACCCTGCGGTGCGCCGTAGCTCGGCGGCTGGTAGCCCTGGTAATTCTGGTAGTCCTGGCCCTGGCCCTGGCTCGTGTACGTCTGCTCGTGCCCGGTGTAGGACTGGACCGGCGGGGGGTACGCCTGGTCCGGCGGAGGGTACGCCTGGTCCTGGGCGCCGTAGGACGGCGCGGAGTAGCCCTGCTGGCCGCCGGAGGAGGCTCCGCCAGGCGGGGTGTAGGAAGGCGTCTGCCAGGCAGGGCGGCCTTGCGTCAGGCCTTGGTCCTGCGCGGACGGCTCGAAGGAAGGATCTGGTGGCTGACCGGCCATCGTTTGCTCCCGTGGGGGTTTGGGGGCCTCAGGTTCGGTCCACGTTATCCCAGGACCGGGCCTTTCTTCGTTGTCGGCGCGGTAGCGGGGCCGATAACTTGAGCGGGTGACCACGTTCCTCATCACCGGCGGCAACACCGGGATCGGGCTGTCGACGGCCACCGCGCTGGCGCGGGACGGCGGCCGGGTGTACATCGCGTGCCGTTCCGCCACCGCGGGCGAGGCGGCGGTCGAGCGCATCAAGGCGGCCTCCGGCTCGGCCGACGTGCGGCTGCTGATGCTTGACCTAGCGTCGCTGTCCTCGGTGCGCGCCTGCGCCGCGGAGTTCCTCGCGCTCGACGAGCCGCTGCACGTGCTGGTGAACAACGCCGGGGTGGGCGGGCAGCGCGGCCTGTCCGCCGACGGGTTCGAACTGCACTTCGCCGTGAACCACCTCGGCCACTTCGCGCTGACCCAGCTGCTGCTTGACCGGCTCACCGCGAGCGGCCCAGGGGCACGGGTGGTCAACGTCTCAAGCGAGGCGCACTACAACGCGCGCGGCATCGACTTCGCGGCGGTGCGGCGGCGCACCGCGACGTTCGCGGGCGCCCGCGAGTACGCCGTCTCCAAGCTGTGCAACGTGCTGTTCACCCAGGAACTCGCGCGGCGGCTCGACGGGACGGTGACGACCTCCTACGCGCTGCACCCCGGGGTGGTCGCCTCCGACATCTGGCGGCGCGTGCCCCGCCTGGCCAGGCCGTTCATCACGCGGCGGATGCTGACCACCGAGCAGGGCGCGGTCACCTCCGTGTACTGCGCGACGTCGCCCGCGGTCGCGGGCGACAGCGGCCTGTTCTACGACAAGTGCGCGGTGCGCCCGCCGAGCGCGGCCGCGACGCCAGAGCTCGCCGAGCTGCTCTGGAAGTACAGCGGGGAATGGACGGGGCTCGGCTGAGCCCGCCGTCGGCGCTGTACCCGCAGAGCAGTCCGGCACCTGGTTTGGACCTGGGGCGGAGGTGACAAGCTGGGACTATGGATCTTCCCGTGATGCCCCCGGTGGCACCGATGCTGGCCAAGCCGGTGGACGGGATCCCCGCAGGGGATTATGTCTTCGAGCCCAAGTGGGACGGGTTCCGTACCATCGTGTTCCGCGACGGCGACGAGGTGGAGTTCGGCAGCAGGAACGAGCGGCCGATGACGCGCTACTTTCCCGAGCTTGTCAACGCCACGCTGGCCGAGTTGCCGCCGCGCTGCGTGATCGACGGCGAGATCGTGCTGCCCGACTTCACGGCCGGACGGCTCGACTTCGAGGCGCTGCAGCTGCGGCTGCACCCGGCGGCGAGCCGGGTGCGGCTGCTCGCCACGCAGACGCCTGCCCACTTCGTCGCGTTCGACCTGCTCGCCCTCGGTTCCGACGACTACACCGAGCGGCCGTTCGCCGAGCGCCGGGCCGCGCTGGAAACCGCCCTGTCGGCCGTCCGGCCACCGATCCACCTCACGCCGACGACGACCGACCGCGCGGTGGCCGAGCAGTGGTTCACCCAGTTCGAGGGCGCGGGGCTCGACGGGCTGATCGCCAAGTCGCCAGAAGGCCTTTACGAGCAGGACAAGCGGGTCATGTTCAAGATCAAGCACGAGCGCACCGCGGACTGCGTCGTCGCGGGGTACCGGCCGCACAAGACGGGCGACGACGCGATCGGCTCGCTGCTGCTCGGCCTCTACCGGCCGACGGGTGAGCTGGCGAGCGTCGGGGTGATCGGCGCGTTCCCGATGGCGATGCGGCGCGAGCTGCGGGCCGAGCTCGCCCCGCTTGTCACGACGTTCGACGGCCACCCGTGGAACTGGGCGAAGCAGGAGCCAGGCACCCGCACCCCGCGCAGCTCCGAGTACAGCCGGTGGAACGTCGGCAAGGACCTGTCGTTCGTCCCGCTGCGCCCCGAGCGCGTGGTCGAGGTCCGCTACGACCACATGGAGGGGACGCGCTTCAGGCACACGGCGCAGTTTGTCCGCTGGCGCGCGGACCGCGCGCCTTCCTCGTGCACGTTCGAGCAGCTCGAGGAGCCGGTCAGCTACAGCTTGGCGGAAATCCTCGGCAAGAATTCATTATCCCGAAGCGATTGGGGCTGACTGTGGCGGACCCTAAGACTGTGATCGAGGTGGCGGGCCGGGAGGTGGCGGTCTCCAACCCGCAGAAGGTCTACTTTCCGCGGACCGGGCACACCAAGCTGGACCTCGTCCGGTACTACCTGGCCGTCGCCGACGGGGCGCTGCGCGGTGCGGCGGGGCGGCCGATGGCGCTCAAGCGGTTCGTGAACGGCGCCGAGGAAGAGCCGTTCTTCCAGAAGCGCGCACCGTCGTCGCGCCCGGCGTGGATCGAGACCGCCCGGCTGAGCTTTCCCTCCGGGCGCGTTGCCGACGAGGTCGTGCTGCGCGACGCCGCGGGCCTCGCGTGGGTGGCCAACCTCGGGTGCATCGACCTCAACCCGCACCCGGTGCTCACCTCCGACCTCGACCATCCCGACGAGCTGCGCGTCGACCTGGACCCGGTGCCCGGCGTGCAGTGGCCGCAGATCATCGCCGTGGCGCTGGAGGCGCGGTCCGTCCTTTATGACTTCGGGCTTACCGGCTGGGCGAAGACCTCCGGCTCGCGCGGCATGCACATCTACGCGCGCATCTCGCCTTCCTGGCCGTTCGGCGACGTCCGCCGCGCGGCGGTGGCGGTGGCGCGCGAGATCGAGCGGCGGGTGCCCGACCTGGCCACGTCCAAGTGGTGGAAGGAGGAGCGGCACGGGGTCTTCGTCGACTACAACCAGAACGCCAAGGACCGCACGGTCGCTTCGGCCTACTCCGTCCGCCCGCTGCCAGACGCGCGCGTATCAACGCCGCTGACCTGGGACGAGGTCCCTACCTGCGATCCTTCCGCGTTCACGATCGACACGGTGCCCGCCCGCTTCGCCAAGATCGGCGACCCCTGGGAGGGCATTGACGAGTCGGCCGGCTCGCTCGACGCGCTGCTTGAGCAGGCGGCCCGCGACGAGGCCTCCGGCCTTCCCGACGCCCCGTGGCCGCCGCATTACGAGAAGCAGGAAGGCGAGGAAGCGCGCGTCCAGCCGTCCAAGCGCCGGACGGGCGGAAGCGCTAAGACGCCTAATCCCACCGGGCGCAGGCAGTCCACTAAGCCGCTGATAGAGATCGCCCGCGCCAAGACCAAGGCCGAGGCCATGGAAGGCCTGGAGCGCTGGAAGTCGCGCCACTCAGGCATCTGGCCGCTGCTTGAAGCCAGGGACGTCCTCGTCGACTCGATGCGCGGCCGTTCCTCCACGTGGACCAGGATCCGGGTAAACCTGGAGCATGTCCCCGAGGAGAAGCGTCCGGCCCAGGAACCGCTGGAAGTCGACTACGACCCGTGGGCCGGTTACCTCGGCGACGGGCCTGCATAGCCCCCGTCACGCCGGAAACACGGCGTGACAAAACGTCATCCCGCTGTAACAAGGAGCGGGGAGTAGCGGGGCTATTGTGCTGGGATGCTGATCTCCCCGCATGAGCAGGAACGGCTGCTCATTCACGTGGCGGCCGGACTCGCGAGGGAGCGCAGGGGGCGCGGGCTGAGGCTGAACTACCCGGAGGCGGTCGCCCTGATCACCTCGTTCCTCCTTGAGGGCGCGCGCGACGGCCGGCCGGTGGTGGAGCTGATGGCCGCCGGGCGGACCGTGCTGACGAGGGACGACGTGATGGACGGGGTGCCGGAGATGCTGACGGAGGTCCAGGTCGAGGCCACGTTCCCCGATGGGACCAAGCTCGTCACCGTGCACGAGCCGATCCCGTGATCCCTGGCGAGATCCTCCCCGGCGAGGGCCCCGTCACGCTGAACGCGGGGCGTTCGGTGGTGACGCTCGTCGTGGCGAACACCGGCGACCGGCCGGTCCAGGTCGGGTCGCACTTCCACTTCGCGCAGGCCAACGCGGCGCTGCGCTTCGACAGGGACCTCGCCTGGGGCCGCCGGCTGAACGTCCCGGCCGGCACAGCGGTGCGGTTCGAGCCGGGCGTCGAGCGCGAGGTTTCCCTGGTCCCGCTCGCCGGGCGGCGCGTCGTGCCCGGCCTGCAGATCGGCGGCCGCCGGCTGAACGGGGGAACCGGTGAGTGAGCTCGCGAGCGAACCAGAAAGCACAGTGCGTCCGCGAATGCGGACTCCGAGCGCCAGCGAGGCGGCCGTATGAGCGAGCTGAGCCGTGAGCGGTACGCGCTGCTGTACGGGCCGACCGCCGGCGACAGGATCAGGCTGGCCGACACGTCGCTGCTTATCGAGGTCGAGCGGGACCTGTGCGCGGGCGGCGACGAGGCGGTCTTCGGCGGCGGGAAGGTGATCCGCGAGTCGATGGGCCAGGCCGTCGCCACGCGCGCCGAGGGCACGCCGGACCTGGTCATCACCGGCGCGGTCATTCTCGACCACTGGGGCATCGTCAAGGCCGACGTCGGCGTCAGGGACGGCAGGATCTGCGCGATCGGCAAGGCGGGCAACCCGGACATCATGGACGGCGTCCATCCCGACCTGGTCATCGGGCCGTCCACCGAGGTAATGGCGGGCAACGGGCTGATCCTGACCGCGGGCGGCATCGACTGCCACGTGCACATGATCTCGCCCACGCAGCTCCCCGAGGCCCTCGGCGCCGGGATCACCACGCTGATCGGCGGCGGCACCGGGCCGGCGGAGGGCACCAAGGCGACGACGGTCACCCCTGGCGCGTGGCACCTGGCCCGGATGCTTGAGGCCACCGACGCCTGGCCGGTGAACATCGTGCTGCTCGGCAAGGGCAACACGGTGTCCTCCGAGTCCTTGTGGGAGCAGCTGCGCGCCGGGGCGGCCGGGTTCAAGCTGCACGAGGACTGGGGCACGACGCCTGCCGCCATCGACGCCTGCCTTTCCGTGTCGTCGGCGGCGGGCGTGATGGCCGCCATCCACACCGACACGCTGAACGAGGCCGGGTTCGTCGAAGACACCCTCCGCGCGATCGCGGGCCTGCCGATCCACGCCTACCACACGGAGGGCGCGGGCGGCGGGCACGCGCCGGACATCATCACGGTGGCTTCCGTTCCCAACGTGCTTCCTTCGTCGACGAACCCGACTCGCCCGCACACGGTGAACACCGTCGACGAGCACCTCGACATGCTCATGGTCTGCCACCACCTGAACCCCGCCGTGCCCGAGGACCTCGCGTTCGCCGAGTCGCGGATCCGCCCGTCGACGATCGCGGCCGAGGATATCTTGCACGACATGGGGGCCATCTCCATGATCGGCTCCGACTCCCAGGCGATGGGCCGGATCGGCGAGGTCGTGCTGCGCACCTGGCAGACCGCGCACGTGATGAAGTCGCGGCGCGGGTCGCTGGCCGGCTACGGCGGCGTGCCCTCGGACGGCGGCTCCCGGGGCGCGGACAACGCCCGGGCGCGACGCTATATCGCCAAGTACACGATCTGCCCGGCCATCGCCCACGGGCTGGACGACCGGATCGGCTCCGTCGAGCCGGGCAAGCTGGCTGACCTGGTGCTGTGGCACCCCGCCTTCTTCGGCGTCAGGCCGCACGCGGTGCTCAAGGGCGGGTTCGTCGCCTGGGCCGCTATGGGCGACGCGAACGCGTCGATCCCGACCCCGCAGCCGGTACTCCCCCGCCCGATGTGGGGCGCGTACGGCCGGGTGCCCGCGAGGACGTCGCTGTCGTTCGTCTCCCCGGCCGCACTGGAGGCGGGCCTGGCCGACAGGCTCGGCCTCGACCGCGAGCTCGTCCCCGTCGCGGACGTCTCGGGCAGGGGCAAGGCGGACATGGTGAACAACGACACCCTGCCCGACATCCGGGTCGACCCGGACACGTTCACGGTCCGCATCGACGGCGAGGTCGTCGAGGCCGCCCCGGCGACGGAGCTTCCGATGGCCCAGCGCTACTTCCTCTTCTGATGAGTCCGATGAGCGTGGCGGCGCTGCTGCTCGGGGACTCGCGGTTTCCCGCCGGGGGGCACGCGCACTCGGGAGGCGTTGAGCCCGCCGTGACGGCCGGCACGGTAACCGGCCTGCAGACCCTCGAGTGCTTCCTCCGCGGGCGGCTGCGGACGGCGGGACTGGTCGCGGCCGGCCTGGCGGCCGCCGCCTGCGCGGCCGTCCAGAGGAACGTGGCGCAGGGAAAGTCGGCCGCAGTCGTTCGGGATGACGGGTTCTGGGCTGAGCTTGATGCCGAAGCCGACGCGCGGACGCCGGCCCCCGCACAGCGGGAGGCCTCGCGGCGGCAGGGGCGTGCGCTGCTGCGCGCGGCGCGGGTCGTCTGGCCGGGGGCAGCGGGGCTGGCGAGCCTGGCGGCTTCGGTCGGGGCCAACGCGGGTGCGGCCAGTGCGACGGCCAGTGCGACGGCCGGTGCGACACGGGCGGAGTACCGGGCCGGACCGCATCACGCGGTCGTGCTCGGGGCGGCCGCGGCGGCGGCCGGATGCGCGCCTGCCGAGGCCGCGCGGATCGCCGCCTACCAGGCGGTCGCCGGGCCGGTCAGCGCGGCGGTGCGACTGCTTGCGCTTGATCCGATGCGGGCCACCGGGATTCTCGCCGGGCTCGCCAGCGACATCGACCAGGTCGCCGCTCAGGGTGCCGCTTACGCGGACAGCCCGCCAGGCGACCTGCCCTGCGCGTCCGCGCCTGCCCTTGACCTGCTGGCGGAAACGCATATCAGAGCGGAGGTGCGGCTCTTTGAGTCCTGACGGTGCACACGACCACGGTGACAGTGTCCACGACCACGGTGAGTGCCCACGAGCACGGTGCCGGTGCCCACGACCACGGCTACGGTCCGCATGACCACAGCGTCGATCACCACGCGGCACCGCCGCGTGCGGGGCGGGCGCTGCGGATCGGCATCGGCGGGCCCGTCGGCTCGGGCAAGACGGCGCTGGTCGCCGCGCTGTGCCGGGCGCTGCGCGACGACGTCAGGCTCGCCGTGGTGACCAACGACATCTACACGACCGAGGACGCGGACTTCCTGCGCCGGGCCGGGGTGCTCGACCTGGACCGGATCATCCCGGTGCGCACCGGCTGCTGCCCGCACACCGCGATCCGCGATGACATCGCGGCGAACCTGGACGCGGTGGAGGACCTGGAGGGGCGCTTCTGGCCGCTTGACCTGGTGCTGGTGGAGAGCGGCGGCGACAACCTCACCGCGACGTTCTCGCAGGGGCTGGCCGACCTGCAGGTCTTCGTGCTCGACGTGTCCGGCGGGGACAAGGTGCCGCGCAAGGGCGGTCCCGGCGTCACCTTCTCCGACCTGCTGGTGATCAACAAGACCGACCTCGCGCCGCTCGTCGGCGCGTCGCTCCCGGTGATGGCGCGGGACGCCGCCGCGGTCCGCGCGGGGCGCCCGGTGATCTTCACGTCGCTACGCGAAGACCCACTCGCGGCCGAGGTCGCCGCCTGGGTGCGGGCCGCCGTCGGCAAGACCGCGCTGACCTAGCCAGAACGAGTGCTTGATGACACGCTCAGCGATCCCGGGATCTCCAGCGGCGCGGCTGGGGGCGGGCGGCGTGAGCGATGAGCGGTTCGCCGGGAACCGGGTGGTCGCGGCCGCGTCGATCGAGGCGGCCGCGGGACCGGGCGGGGTCACCCGGCTGCCGGTGCTGGCCTCGCAGGTGCCGCTCGTGCTGCGCCGGACGCCGTCCGCCGTCTACGTGGTCGGCGGGGCGGCGGGGCCGATCGGCGGGGACTCGCTTTCGCTGCGCATCACCGTGGGGGCCGGCGCCTTCCTGCGGGTGCGGACCGCGGCGGCCTCGATCGCGCTGCCCGGGCTCGACGGGCTTGAGTCGGTCCTGCGCGTTTCCGTCACCGTGGCAGAAGGCGGTCGGCTCGAGTACCTGCCGGAGCCGGTCGTGGTCACGGCCGGGGCGCGGCACGCGACCCTCGTGTCGGCGGCGCTCTCCGCTCGCGCCTCACTGGTGCTCCGTGACGAGGTGCTGCTCGGACGGCACGGCGAGGCGGGCGGCTCGTGCCGGTCGGTGCTGCGGGTTTCCTACGCCGGACGGCCCCTGCTGCGCCACTCCCTTGAGGCGTCAGGTACCGACCCGGCCAGCCTGGGGCCCGCTGTGCTTGCCGGGCACCGGGCGGTCGGCACGCTGCTGCACGTCAGCGAGGCGGAGACGGCTGAGATCCCGGTGACGGCGACCCCCGAGGTGGCGGTCATGCCCCTGGCCGGCCCGGGATTCCTGGTCACCGCGCTCGCCCAGGACGCGGTAACGCTGCGACGGCGGCTGACCACTCCCTGAGCGGCGGTCCCGGCGCGTCAGAACTGGGACTTCAGTTCCTCGATCTCGCGGGTGCGGGCGCGGAGCTGGTCGTAGGCGGGGCGCTCGCGGATGCGGGCGAGCGCCCAGCGGACCGCGTCCGCGCGGCTCGTCGCGATGCCGACCGTGATCAGGGTGTCCAGCGTCTCCAGGTCCTCCGCGCCGAGCCGGGCCATGACCGGAGTGAGCGCCGCGCCCGGCGCCTCGCCCGGGCCGCCGGGACCGTCGGGCACGCCGGGACCGTCGGCGCCGGCGCGCCGGCCGATCAGCTGGATGATCGGGCCTCGCGGCTCACCCTCGCCACGCTCGCCGCCGGCCACGAACTGGAGCATCACGGGGACCGGGAGCTTGTTCAGCTCTTCGCGCAGTTCCGTGAAGGCCGCGTGGTGCCCGTCGTGCAGCGCCCGAAACGCCTGCTCGCGCCCTTTCCGGCCATCCGGCGTCTCCACGACGACCCGGGCCAGGAGCTGGCCTGGCTCGACTTCCGGGTCATCGCCGTGCTGCAGCACCGCGACCCGCCTGATCGTGCCCTCAGGGAACCTGCTGTGCACCTGCTGGTCGAACTGCTGCCGTATCCGGTCAAGCTCTGCTTGTTCCATGACCGCCTCCGAGAGTTTCGCGTGTAATCAGCGTAACTCGCGTATCGCGGTCAATCAACGGGATAAGGCGGGGATTGCCGCGTACGCGGTCGTGCTCGGCAGGCCGACCGGGCCGGGGTGGAGGCGGAGGAGGCGGCCGGCCAGGGGCTGCGCCCTCAGCTCCGCTTCGGTCAGGCCGACGCTCGCGCTTGTCACGTAGAGGTCGCTCATCCCCGGGCCGCCGAACGCGCAGCTGGTGGGCTGCGAGACGGGCATCGCGAGCACCGCGTCCTGGCTGCCGTCCTGCGCGAACCTGCGCAGCACGCCGCCGCCCCACATGGCGACCCAGACGTAGCCGTCCGCGTCGACCGTGAGCCCGTCGGGGACGCCGTCGAAGGCGGACAGGTCGGCGAAGACGCGGCGCTGGAACGCCTCGCCCGCGGCGGGATCGTAGTCGAACACGTCGATCCTGCGCATCGGCGAATCGACGTAGTACATCCGCGCGCCGTCCGGTGACCAGCCAAGCCCGTTGGAGACCGTCACGCCCTTGACGACCGTGGTCAGGACGCCGCCGGCATCGAGCCGGAACAGCTCGCCGAACGGCTCGCTCTCATCGACGTGCATCGAGCCGACCCAGACCCGCCCCGCGGGGTCCACGCCCGCGTCGTTGAACCGGACGCCGTCGCGCGCGGGCACTTCCGCGATGACCCGCGTGGTCCACTGCTCCCCCCGCTCCGCTGGCAGGTGCAGTGCGAGCCTGGCGCCGCCCGCGGTCAGGATGCCTCCGCCGACGGCGGGGAACGCCGCCGACACCGCGCCGAGGTTGATCGTGGCCGTCTCACCAGAAGGGAAGTAGGTGCGGTGCAACTGGCCGCGGTGGATGTCCACCCAGAGCAGGCAGTCATCTTCCGGCACCCAGTACGGGCCCTCGCCGAGCACCGCCGCCACGTCGCCAACCGGCGCGGCAACCGCCGCCGTCCGCACACTCACCACTGCGATCCCCCTACGCTCTCGTCCCTGACAAACATTAACGAACGTCTACCCAGTCCGGTGACCAGTACCACAACCGGCGGTCGTTCATCGCCGGGCCGACGGGGCATTACCTTCACCTGGGGTTTGTTTACGGGTAAGTAACTAGACGGTTCTTGCTGCTTACGATAGACGCGAGGGTCCCTTGGCGGGCTCAGGAAGGAGCTGTCGTCCATGCCAGGTGTTCTTGACGCGCGTAATCGTGACTCGGCGATCCAGGCGCTGGCGGCGGAGCCGCTCGACGTGCTGGTCATCGGCGGTGGTATCACCGGGGCCGGTGCCGCGCTCGACGCCGCGTCGCGTGGCCTGCGGGTCGGCCTCGTGGAGGCTCGCGACCTGGCGGCCGGCACCTCCTCGCGGTCATCGAAGCTGATCCACGGCGGGCTCCGCTACCTCGAGCAGGGTGACTTCAAGCTGGTCAAGGAGGCACTGCGGGAGCGCGACCTGCTGGTGAGCAGGCTGGCGCCGCACCTGGTGCGGCCGGTGCCCTTCCTCTACCCGCTGTACAAGAAGGTCGTCGAGCGCCCCTACGTCGGCGCGGGGCTCGTGCTGTACGACGCGATGGAGGGCGTCAAGCGGCCCGTCCCCCACCACCGGCACCTGACCACGCGGGGCGCGCTCCGCCGGGCGCCCGCGCTGCGGCCCGACCGGCTGGCCGGCGCGATGATGTACTACGACGCCCAGGTGGACGACGCGCGGTACACGATCACCGTGGCGCGGACGGCCGTCAGGCACGGGGCTCACGTGCTTACCCGGGCGTCTGCCGTGTCGCTGCTGCGCGACGGCTCCCGGGTGACCGGGGCGGTCGTGCGGGACGAGGAGACCGGGCGCGCCTTCGACGTGCACGCCTCCCGGGTGATCGTGTGCGCCGGGGTGTGGTCGGACCTCGTCCACTCGGCGAGCGGAGTGCGGGCCGGCTACCAGGTGCGGATGTCCAAGGGCGTGCACCTGGTGATGCCGCGGTCCGCTATCGAGGCGGACACGGGGATGATCGTGCGGACGAGCAAGAGCGTGCTGTTCTTCATCCCCTGGGACACGCGGTGGATCGTCGGGACCACCGACACCGACTGGTCGGGTGACCGGGCCGAGCCCGCCGCCACGGTCGAGGACGTCGACTACATACTCCGCGAGGCCAACCGCGTGCTCGCCAGGCCGCTGACCCGCGCGGACGTGCTGGCGGTCTACGCCGGCCTGCGCCCGCTCGTCGCGGAGGCCCCGAGCGACTCCCGCGCGGGAGGTGCGGAGAAGCCCACGACCAAGCTGTCCCGCGAGCATGTCGTGGACACGCCGTTGCCCGGCCTCGCGTCGATCGCCGGCGGAAAGTTCACCACCTACCGGCTGATGGCACGGGACGTCGTGGACGCCGCGGTCGCCGACCTCCCGGTACCGGTGCCGCCGTCCGTGACGGGCCAGTTGCCGCTGCTCGGCGCCGACGGGCTGCCCGCGGTCCGCGCGTCCGCTGCGCGGCTCGCGTCCGACTACGACGTGCCCGCCGCCGTGACCTCGCACCTGATCGCGCGGTACGGCTCGCTCGCGACCGAGGTACTCGACCTGATCCACGGCGACAAGACGCTCGGGCGGCCGCTCGTCGAAGGGCATCCCTACCTGCGCGCGGAGGTCGCCTACGCGGTCACCCACGAGGGCGCGCTGCACGCCGAGGACGTGCTCGCCCGCCGGGTCCGGCTGCTCATCGAGTCGTCCGACGCGGGGCTTTCCGCCGCGCCGGAGGTGACCGCGATCATGGCCGGGCTGCTTGGCTGGAACCGCAGGCGCCGTGCCGCCGAGCTTCGCCGCTACCAGGACTACGCCACCGCCAACGCCGCCGCGCTGCGGGCACCCGCCCCGCTCCCCGAGGCGCAGGCCCCGGTGCCGGTACCCGCGTAGGGCCGGTGGCGGCCGGTGGCGGCGGCGGCGGCGGCGGCGGCCGGTGGCGGCCCGGTGGCGGAGACAGAGAAAGCGCGTGTGGCGCGCAATCCCGTTGTCTTAGTGGTGCGCGGTGAGCGTGGGGGCCGTGCGCGGGCTGGGACGCGGCGCCGCGCACGCAGGGGCGGCGCCGACGCGCGGGGCGCGGCCTGTTCGACAGGGATTTCGCTTTTCATGTGGATTCCGCAGCTTATTAGCTGCGGAATCCACATGATCATGGTCCGGGCCGCGGTGCCGCCCGGACAATCCGGACGAAACGGGCACGCGGACCTGGCGCGAAGGCGGGAGCGCCTGAGTCAACGCCGTTGCGTGTAGGTGCCGAGCACCTTCGTCCCAGGCGACCCGCCATCCCCATGCCAGACCTGCTTCGGCTGCGGGCCGCGCGGCGCCGCGGCTGGCGCGGTGGCGCGGCGCGGTGGCGCGGCGCGCGGTGGCGCGGTGGCGGGGTGGCGCGGTGGCGCGGTGGCGCGGTGCGACGCGCGGCGCGGCGCGCGGTGGCGCGGCCGCGCGGCGCGCGGCGGCGCGGTGGCGCGGCACGCGCGGTGGCGCGGCACGCGCGGGTGTGATCCTGTTTACAGTTTTACGATCTGTTTACAAGAGATATATTGGCTACCGGGATAGTAGGGAGTCCGGCAGCCGGCGGGCTCGGTGAACGGAGTCTGCTTTGGATCTCAACCCCTATGTGGTGCTTGGCAGCGCGGTCGTGGGGCTGCTCGTGGGGCTGACCGGGGCAGGCGGCGGCGCGCTCATGACGCCCATGCTGATCCTGCTGTTCAACGTCAAGCCGGCCGCGGCGATCTCCAGCGACCTCGTCGCCGCCGTGGTGATGCGGCCCGTCGGGTCGGTCGTGCACATGCGCAGGGGGACGGTCAACTACCGGCTCGTCGGCTGGATGTGCGCGGGGTCCGTGCCGATGGCGTTCCTCGGCGCGTACCTGCTGCACCTGCTCGGGGGCGGCTCTGGTCAACAAGGCGCAGGGCAGCAGCAGGACGTGGAGATCGCGCTCGGCGCGGCGCTGCTCGCGGGGACGGCGGCCATGGTGCTCCGGTCGTGGCTTGACCGGCGGTCGGGGCAGGCGCGGACGCAATCCATCGCCGCGGTGCGCATCAAGCCCGCCGCGACGATCGTCATCGGCGCGGTCGGCGGGCTCGTCGTCGGCATGACGTCGGTCGGGTCGGGATCGCTGATGATCGTGCTGCTGCTGTTCACCTACCCGGCGCTCGCCGCCCGGGAGCTCGTCGGTACCGACCTGACCCAGGCCGTACCGCTGACCGCGGCCGCCGCGCTCGGCGCGCTGCTGTTCGGGCACGTGCAGTTCGGGCTGACCACGGCGGTCATCATCGGGTCGGTTCCCGCTGTGCTCGTCGGCTCGTTCCTGTCCTCGCGGGCACCGGACAAGTACATCAGGCCGGTGATCACCTTCGTGATCTTCGCGTCCGGGCTCAAGTACGCGGGCATGGGAACGACGGCCCTCGGCTGGACGCTGTGCCTCGTGCTGCTCGCGTGCGGCGGTTACTGGGTAGCGCGGAACAAGCCCTGGCGCGGCCACGGGCCAGCCGACGACGGCCCGCACCGGCTGTCACACCTCGTCGACCCGCTTCAAGACCCCGTTGAAGACGGTGGCGGGCACGGTGAGCCGCGGGTCGGCCCGGTAGCGGGCGGTCAGCTCGGCGAAGCTGGCCGGCGATCAGCGCGACGGCGTCAGGGCCGGTGGTCAGCTCGGCGAAGCCGGCGTCCGTTCCGGTGGTCAGCTCGGCGAAGCCGGCGTCCGGGCCGGCGGTCAGCGCGGCTAGCTGGCCGAAGAAGGCTACCTGCGCCGCGGGCGGGGGCGGCTGAGATGCTTGAGGGGTGACTGACGCAGCAGGGACGGCCGCCGAGACGCCCGCCAGGATGCAGGATGCCAGCAGGGATGAGGGGCAGCAGTTCGCGCTGCCGCTCGTCATCCGGGTTGACCGGGCCGCGCCGCCGGCCAGGACCGATGCGCTCGAGGGCGCTGCGCGCGCGGTGCTGCGCTTCCTGTCCGACCCTCGGGTCACCGAGCCGGCGGGTGAATGGGCCGCGGCGGCCAGGGCCTGGGAGGACGCGCGCATCAGGAAGGTAGTCAGGCGGGCGCGCGGCGCGTCCTGGGAGCGGGCGAGCGCGCTGCCAGGGATCACGGTGACGCACCGCTCGGCCGAGATCCGCGTCTACCCCCCGGTGCCGGTGGATGAGTGGCCCGCCGATCTCGCGCGGCTGCAGGTGTCTGGAACCGATTTCGACGACCCGCGGCCGCCGGGGGAGCCCGCCGCGGCGACGCCCGTCCTCTGGCTGAATCCGGGGCTGCCCATGACGGCGGGGAAGGCGATGGCGCAGGCCGGGCACGGGGCCCAGCTGGCGTGGTGGGCGCTATCGCCACGCCCCCGTTCCGAGTGGCTTGACCTTGACTTTGACCTCGCCGTACGGACCGCGGGCGAGGAGCAATGGGCGGAGTTGCTCGCGAGCGGGCTGCCGGTGGTGACCGACGGCGGGTTCACCGAGGTGGCGCCGGGTTCTGCCACGGTGGTAGCGGACCATCCGGCGCTGCGCGCGGTGCATGGATCGTCGCGCTGACCGGGGAATTCCGTGCCGCCAGAGCCTGATGTGAGAGCCGGTAAATAGGTATCTATCGATTAATCGTCAATTCGCCGCCTGGCGGGCGGCGGTTAATTCGGTGTTCGCCACTTTTCTCTGGCGACACGCGGTTTTTGCGGTATGCCGCCCGTAAGATGCCCCCTACACCGCATCGCATGTGGGAGGGCAGCGAACATGGGTGCTCAGCGTGCTGGGGCACCGGTCCTCACCGGATCCGTCCCTCCGCTTGCCCACTTCTACCACGCGCGACAGGAAACCGGCTGCGGCCTGGCCGACGCGCTGCGACCCGGTGCGACGGTCCTGCTCGTCCCCGCGCTGCTCGGGACTGGCGGGACGGGCAAGACGCAACTCGCGATCGGGTTCGCGCACGCGATGTGGTCAGCGCGGGCGGTGGACCTGCTGGCCTGGGTTCCCGCGGGAAACCGGAGCGCGATCATCGCCGGCTACGCGCGGGCGGCGGCGGACCTGGGCCTGCTGGCCGAGGAGGAGCCGTCCGCCGGCCCGGCCGACAGCGCCGCCCAGCGTTTCCTCGACTGGCTGCGCACGACCGAGCGCCGCTGGGCGGTGATACTCGACGGCGTGGCCTCCCCCGTCGACGTCGAAGGGCTGTGGCCGCGCGGCGCGGCGGGACAGGTCGTCGTGACCAGCCGGCTGCGTGAGTCTGAGCTCTCCTGGTCAGGCGCCAACGTGACCGCCCACGCCGTCGGCGGGTTCAGCAGGCGGGAGGCGCTCGCCTACCTCAACGCCCGGCTCACCGCATTCCCCGACCAGCGGATCGAGGCGCTTGACCTGGCCGAGGACCTCGGCGGGCTGCCGATCGCGCTCGCACAGGCCGCCGCGGTGGTCAGCGTGGCCGGAGAGCACCTGCAGGGACTACCGCGACGCGTACGCGGAGCGCCTGCGGACCACCACGCAGACGCTCGTCGAAAGCTGCCCGCAGTCGC
The DNA here is from genome assembly GCA_963759545.1 of uncultured Actinomycetota bacterium. Lineage (GTDB taxonomy): Bacteria > Actinomycetota > Actinomycetes > Streptosporangiales > Streptosporangiaceae > Trebonia. The sequence goes on along the minus strand of CAVXAB010000006.1, from coordinate 248,407 downwards.
TGCTCGCCACCTGGTCGCTCGCCGTCGAGCACGCCCACGAGCTGCCGCCCGCCGGCCTTTCCTGGCCGGCGCTGGTCTTCGCCTCGGCCCTCGACACCAGCGGGATCCCGGCCGCCGTCCTCACCTCCCCCGCCGCGTGCGCCTACATCACGGGGCGCACTGGCGACACCGAGCTCACTGTCCCCGCCGGAAGCACGGGCTTCACCGGAAGCACGGGCGACGGCCAGGCGAGCGCCGACGGCAACCTCGTGCGGTCCGCCTACGCCGCCCTGCAGCGGCTCGGCCTGCTCAGCGTGGACTCGCGCGACGCGGTTCGCACCGTCTGGCTGCACACGGCGGTGCGGGCCGCGGTTCGCGCCTACCTCGCGCCAGGCAACGTCGAGCAGGTAGCCGCGGCCGCGGCCACGGCGCTGCTCGAGGCCTGGCCTGAGCCGGGCGCACCAGGGAGCGGCCCGCCGCTCAGCCTGGCGCTGCGGGACTCCGCCGCCGCGCTGCGCGCCTTCGCGGGCGACCTGCTGTGGAAGCCCGAGGCGCATCCGGTGCTGCTGCGGGCGGGGACGTCGCTCACGGAGGCCCCCGCGCTCACCGACGCCGCCATCGCGTACTGGCAGGCACTCAGCGCCGCGAGCGGCCAGCTACTCGGGTACGGGCACGCGCAGTCGGTGCTCGCCAGGGACCGGCTCGCCGACGCCTTCGCGAGCAGCGAGCGCGTTGCCGAGGCGCTTCCCGTCTTCGAGGCGGCGCTCTCCGACCGCGAGGCGACCTTCGGCCCGCAGCACCAGGAGACGGTCACCGCACGGCTGAACGTGGCCAGGTCACTGAACGCGGCGGGGCGGGAGCCCGAGGCCATCGCGCTGTACGAGCAGGTGCTCGCGGCGCGGGAGCGGTCGGGCGGGCCCGGGCACCGGGAGACGCTCGCGGTGCGGGTACAGCTCGCCGCCGCCTACGAGGTGGCGGGCAGGCGCGGCGACAGCATCAAGCTGTACGAGCGGGCGCTCGCCGACGCGGAACGGGAACTCGGCCCGACCCACAGGGACACGCTGTCCGCCCGGGTCAGCCTGGCCGGCGCGTACCTGGGCGCGGGCCAGGCGCGCGAGGCGATCGCCGCGTTCCAGCGAGCGCTTGCCGACACCGAGCGCACGGCCGGCGCGGACGACCCGGCCACGCTGGCCACGCGGGCCAGCCTGGCCGGCGCCTACCGGGCCGCCGGGAAGACGAAGGAGGGGGTCAGGGTGCTCCGCCGCGCCCTCGCCGACTGCGAGCGGCACCTGGGGGCGGACCACCCGATGACCAACACGGTCAGGGTTAACCTTCAAGCGGCGACGGAGTGAGCATGGCCCCGCAGCAGTTCGACTACATCATCGTCGGCGGCGGCTCGGCGGGCAGCGCGCTTGCCGCCCGGCTGTCGGCCGACTCGACCACCCGGGTGCTCGTGCTCGAGGCGGGCAGGTCTGACTACCGCTGGGACCCGTTCATCCACATGCCCGCGGCGCTGACCTTCCCGATCGGCTCGCGGTTCTACGACTGGAAGTATGAGTCTGAGCCCGAGCCCTACCTGAACGGGCGGCGGATCTACCACGCCCGCGGCAAGGTGCTCGGCGGGTCGTCGTCGATCAACGGGATGATCTTCCAGCGCGGCAACCCACTCGACTACGAGCGGTGGGCCGCCGACCCCGGGATGTCAACGTGGTCCTACGCGCACTGCCTGCCGTACTTCAGGCGGATGGAGAACTGCCTGGCGGCACCGGGCACGCGAGACGAAGAGTTCCGCGGCACCGACGGGCCGCTCGTGCTCGAGCGCGGCCCGGCCACCAACCCGCTGTTCGGCGCGTTCTTCGAGGCGGTGCAGCAGGCCGGGTACCCGCTGACGCCCGACGTGAACGGCTTCAGGCAGGAGGGATTCGCCGCCTTCGACAGGAACATCTCCGACGGGCGGCGGCTGTCCGCGGCGCGGGCGTACCTGCACCCGGTGATGTCCCGGCCGAACCTGCGGGTGGTGACCTCGGCGCACACCACGCGGATCCTGTTTAACGGGACGCGGGCGACCGGGGTGGAGTTCGTGCTCAGCGGTGACGCCGGGGTGGTCACCGTCTCCTCCGCGCCGCGCCGTGCCTACGGCGGTGAGGTGATCGTGTGCGCCGGCGCGTTCGGGTCGCCGCAACTGCTGCAGCTCTCCGGGGTCGGCAACGCGTCGGACCTGTCGCCGCTCGGCATTCCCGTCGTCGCCGACCTGCCGGGTGTCGGCGAGAACATGCAGGACCACCTGGAGGTCTACGTCCAGTACGGGTCCAAGCTGCCGGTGTCGGTCGCGCCGGCGCTGAAGTGGCGCAACCGCCCCTCCGTGGCGCTGCGGTGGGCGCTGGCCCGGTCGGGCCCCGGGGCCACCAACCACTTCGAGGCGGGCGGCTTCGCTCCGGTCCAACGACACCGTCCGCTACCCCAACCTCATGTTCCACTTCCTGCCCATCGCGATCCGCTATGACGGGTCCGCGCCCGCCGGCGGCCACGGGTACCAGGTGCACATCGGTCCGATGTACTCCGACTCGCGCGGCACGGTGAAGCTGACCTCGGCGGAGCCGTTCGACAAGCCCGCCCTGCGGTTCAACTACCTGTCCACGCCGACCGACCGCGCCGAGTGGACCGAGGCGATCGCGATCGCGCGGCGGATACTGAACCAGCCGGCGTTCGACGAGTTCAACGCCGGGGAGCTGTCGCCTGGCCCGTCGGTCTCCACGGAGGAGGAGGTGCTCGACTGGGTGGCGCGGGACGCGGAGACCGCGCTGCACCCGTCCTGCACCTGCGCGATGGGCACCGGGCCGCTGTCGGTCACCGACCCGCTGTCGCTCGCGGTGCACGGAGTGTCGGGGCTGCGGGTCGTTGACGCGTCCGTCATGCCTTATGTCACGAACGGAAACATTTACGCGCCGACGATGATGATCGCGGAGAAGGCGGCCGACCTGATCATGGGGAACACGCCGCTCGCCCCGATAACAATTCCCTTTTATCGCCATAAATCGGGCGCAGACGTCGAGTAGCCGCCTGCCGGCGGTTCCGCCCACATCGTGGAACCAATCGCGGTATGGCGGGGAATGTCTGGACACTTGACGGGGAATCTCCGCATCATCATGTCCAAATCAATGACTGTTTGATGGGAGCTGCCCTTCATGTCCGGCCCCGAAGATGACCCTCTTCCCGAGGCGGTCGCGCTCGTTGACGGGGCCGCTCGCGCGGGACTTAGGCTCAGGCTGCTCGGCGGGCTCGGGGTGCGCGTGCTCTGTCCCGACTTCCCGCCGCGGCTGCGGGCCGGCCAGGACATGGACCTGGCCTGCGCGTCCAAGGGGCGGCGGGACGTCGCGGCCTACCTGGAAAAGAGCGGCTGCGTCCCCGACAAGATGTTCAACTCGCTCAACGGCGACCGGCAGATGTACTTCACCGCGCCCTCCGGGCGGCCCGTCGACGTCATGGTCGACCGGCTGGTCATGTGCCACACGCTGGACTTCCGGCCCTCGTTCGGCAACTCCTCGCTCACCCTCGATCCCGCCGACCTGCTGCTTTCCAAGCTTCAGATCATCGAGCTGAACGCCAAGGACGCGCGCGACATCACGCACCTGCTGTCCGGGGTGCCGATCGGCGGAAAGGCGCCCGGCCAGGCGGGCGGCGCCCCGTTCATCGACACGGGCCGCTTCGGCGAGGTGCTGGCGGCGGACTGGGGGTGGTGGCGCACCACGACGGGAAACCTGGAGAAGCTGCCCGCGCTGCTCGCGGAGAGCCAGGAGATGATCCCGCCGCAGCCGCGCTTCGACGCGCTCGAGCAGGCGGCACGGCTGCTCGACGTGGCCAAGTCGGTGCCGAAGTCGATGAAGTGGAAGCTGCGGGCCAACGTCGGTGACCGGCTCCGCTGGTACGAGCTGCCAGAAGAGGTAGCGCACTAGGAGACCCCATGAAGATGTTCTTCGCCACCGACATCCACGGGTCGGAGATCTGCTGGAAGAAGTTCCTGAACGCCGCCGCGTTCTACAAGGCCGACCTGGTCGTGCTCGGCGGCGATGTCACCGGCAAGGTCATGGTCCCGATCGTCGCCTACCCCGGCCACTGGGAGGTCACGGTCCGCGGCGAGCGGCTGCGCCTGGACAGCAGGGATGAGCTGCTCAAGGTCGAGCAGCAACTGCGGGACCGCGGGTCGTACCCGGCGATCGTCACGCGCGAGGAGCTCGACCAGCTCAGCTCGCAGGACGCGATCGACCAGCGGTTCAACGCCGAGATGACCCATTCGCTCGACCGCTGGCTCGACATGGCCGACGGCAAGCTGCGCGGCGGCGCGATCCCGTGCATCCTCAACGGCGGCAACGACGACATCTTCGAGATCGACCCGATCCTCGAGTCGGCGCCGAGCGTGACGTTCGCGGAGGGAAAGGTCATCGACCTCGCGGGAACCGGGTTCACGATGATCTCGATGGGCTACACCAACCCGACGCCGTGGGACACTCACCGCGAGGCGCCGGAAGAGGAGCTCGCCGCGCGGATCGACGCCGTCGCGGCACGCGTCCCCGACATGAACAGGACCGTGTTCAACTTCCACGCGCCGCCGTACGGCACCGGGCTCGACGAGGCACCAGAACTGGACGCGAGCATGCGGCCCACGCACGGCGGCGCGGTCATGAAGCCGGTCGGCTCCACCGCCGTCCGCGACGCGATCCTGAAATACCAGCCGCCGCTTTCTGTTCACGGGCACATTCACGAAAGCCGCGGCGTGGCCAAGGTGGGCCGGACCCGCACCGTCAACCCCGGAAGCTCATACGGGGATGGCGTCCTCCAGGCCGCGCTGATCGACATCAATCCAAAAAACGGAAAAGTCAAGTATGTCCTAGTTAACGGCTGAATGTTATGGTGCTGCCGTGACGGAAGGTACATATTGACATTTTTCTATTAAATATCGGAGGGGCCCATGGCAACTGATGCGCTCGGCGAAGAAAGGCCAACGCTATTCCTGCGGAAAGCGACGGGCCTGGTGCGCGGCTGGTCGGTTCGCGACTCGATGATCTACGCCTGCCTGTCGACCAACGTCATCACGCTCGGCCTCGTCGAATTCGCCTACCAGGACGCGTTCCCCGCCGGCCAGCTGCTCACCGCGGTGCTCGTCTCCGGCGTCTGGGTCTCCTTCCTCGTCCTCGCCTACAGCGGGCTCGTCGTCACGATCCCCCGGGCGGGCGGCGACTACGTGTGGCAGATCTCGCATCCTTGGCAGCGGGCTCGGGTTCGTGATGGCCGCCACCGGCTGGTGGTTCATTCTCTGGCTGTGGGCGCCGATCTACGGGTCGGTGCTTTCCGAGGAGTTCTTCCAGCCGCTCTGGGTGGCGTTCAACGACCCGTCGGGCGCCGCCTGGTTCGCCACGCACACCGGCACGTTCGTCGTCACGCTGATCACGATCGCCGTGGCCGGCCTGCTCGTCTCGCTTGGCATGTCCGGGTACGCGCGGGTGCAGAAGTGGTGCTTCTACGGTGGCCTGCTCGGATTCGCGATCATCGTCATCTTGCTGCTCGCCTTCAACCGCAACGACTTCATCTCCGCGTTCAACAATGAGACGGGCAAGCTGTTCGGGATGAAGAACGCGTACGCGGGCACCATCGCGGACGCCGGATCCAAGTCGATCGGGTACACGCCGGCGCCGTTCGGCGTCGGCCGGCACGTTCAGCCAGTCGATGCTGCTCGTGCCCATGCTGATGTTCTACCTGCTCTGGCCGAACTGGGGCACCACGCTGTACGGCGAGATCCGCGGCGCGTCTGACTTCAAGCGGGTTTTCAGCGGCATGTTCTTCGGCCTGTGGACCACGGTCGCGCTCTCGGTCGTCTTGCTGCTGCTGTTCGCCAAGACGTTCGGCTTCAACTTCTACCAGGACGCCAACGCGCTGTGGATCGACAGCGCCTACGGGTTGCCGTCCGCGCACGCGCTGCCGATCTTCCCCTACCCGGTGGTGCTGGCCAGCTGGCTGGTAAACAACCAGGTGTTCCAGGTGATCCTGCTCTTGCTGATGAGCCTGTGGTTCTTCGCCTGGGTGGGGACGCTGTTCCTGTCGTCGACGCGGGTGATCTTCGCCGCGGCGTTCGACCGGATCCTGCCGGACGGCGCGGCGCAGGTGTCGGAAAAGCGGCGGGTGCCGGTGTGGTCGCTGGTGCTCATGCTGCTGCCGGCCATCGGGCTGGCGGCGCTCTACTCGTATAACTCGACCTTCCACACCTACACGCTGGACGCGACGCTGGTCATCGCGGTCACCTACCTGTTCTCCGCGTTCGCCGTGGTGATCCTGCCGTGGCGCAAGCCGGACCTGTGGGCGGCATCGCCCGCCTCGCGGCTCAAGGTCGCGGGCGTGCCTGTCGTCCCTGCCGCCGGCCTGATCACCATCGGGCTCATCGGGTACTGCCTGTACGAGTGGCTGTCCAACAGCGCGTACGGCGTCAACAACAACGACTCGCTGATCTACATGGGCGCGATGTACGTGCTCGCGCTGGTGATCTACCTCGCGGCCCGCGTCATCAGGTCCCGCCAGGGCATCGACCTCTCCCTGATCAACAAGGAGATCCCGGTCGAGTAGCAGGCGGCGGCCGCCGCCGTGAGCGTTACGTGGGATGCAAAGGGCCCGCCCGGGGGCCTTTTGTATCCCACGTCTGCTCCCAGCGGGTCAGGCGCGGCGCAGGATGAGGATCATCCGCCAGGCGGTCGGGTCGCCGAGGGCCGTCGTCTCGTCGAAGTCGCCGTAGCTCGCCACCAGCTCGAAGCCCGCGGCGCGGGCATTGGCCAGGGCGATGGCGGCGGTGAACTCCGTCAGGGTCCAGAAGCGGTTCGGCACCACGTCGCTGACCGTGCGGATGGTGCCGTCCTTGGACGTCGCGGTGATCGTCATGTGCTCGTTGGTCACCTGGGTCAGCGGGTCGATCCTGTCGCCCCTGCCGCCCCAGTGGACCTCGGCGTGCAGTCCGTCAGGCGCGTCGACGGTCCACTCGCTGCTGGTGCGCGGCTCCGGCGCGAAGAAGTCCGCCGGGTGCGCGAGTTCCACGATGTACAGGCCGCCGGCGACCAGGTGCGCCCGCACCGCGGTCAGGTGCCTGACCAGGTCATCGAGGGTGAACAGGTGACAAGCCGAGTTCAGCATCGTGATGGCGGCGTCGAACAGGACCTGGCCCCCATCGGGGCCTGTCACGCGGAAGTCGCGCATGTCGGCCTCGACCACGTCGAGCGGCACCCCGGCCGCCTTCGCCTGGCCGGCCGCGTAGCCGCACATTGCCGCGGACCAGTCGAGCGCGGTCGCGCGCAGGCCGCGCCTGGCTAGTTCCCTGGCGTGCTCGGCCGGCCCCGCGGCGAGTTCAAGCACCGAGCCAACCACCGCACGGGCGCCGGAACCGGCGCCCGTGCCGGTACCAGCACGCGCGCCAGCGAAGTGCGTGGCGCACCAAGCCTGGAGCGCGCTGACTTCGGCTGGGATGTCGCGGTAGGCGCAGGCAAGCTCGTACAGCTCGGGTTCGTCGTAGATACCGGTCACCCCAGCAATGATGCCCCAGCCGGCCCGCCGCCTGGACCACGGGTGGTACGCGGCGCGAGAAACCGGGACCGATGCGGACGAAGCCACGAACACGTTCGGAATCGTCCTGATGAGAAGTCGCGCGATTCCGCACAGTGACGGCGACAGCACCCGAACATCACCTGTCAAATCCGCAACGCATCTACCGCCGCTTGACCTCGTGGGGCAGACTGACCGCATGATGACTGAGGCGGAGGCACTCAAGACCCTGGCGCGCGAGGATCCCGCTGTCGCCGACGACGCGAGAAACGCACTCCGCTCGCTGACATCGGGGGACGGCCTCGGTGCGATCTCGCTGCTGCGACTGCAGGAATTCCTGTGGTACGGGCTGCCGGCGGGGATACCGCAGTCGGCGGATGAGTACCTGGCCGTCACCCGGGCGCTCGCCCGGCTGTTCACCCTCGCCGGGATGGAACGCTACGCGGAGGTCTGTGCCAGCGAGGAGACCGCGCAGATCCTCACCGCGTACGGCAACTCGCGCGCGGAAGGCATCGCGGCCTACGCCAGGGCGCTCGCCGCCTCCCACGCCGTGCCGCCGGACACCGACCTGCTCGCCTGGTCCTCGGTCATGGGGCCAGAGGAGCGCGCCGCCTACGACGCGTGCGCCGCCGCGATCGAGCTCGCGGTCGCCGCCCGTGAGCTGAGGGTCGGGGTAAGCGGCTGGAAGACCAAGCGCGCCGCGCTCGTCGAGCGCTGGCTCACCAGGGCCGTGCACACCCCGGGGATGGACACCTGGCTCAGCCGGATCAGCGCCGAGCGGATCGAGGAATGGGCGCACGGCCACCCCGGCGAGCGCTCCCGTCTGGCCCGCAGCGTGATGCCCAAGCTGCTTGAGCCGCCCGACCTGCCGGGTGAGCCGCTGCCCACGCTTGCCTGGCTGCTCGGGCACGCGACCGAAGGGCTGCGGCTGACCGCGCGGCACTACATCGCGCCCGCCCTGGTCGGTGAGGCGGCGGCGCTGTTCGGCTGGGGGCCCACGGGCGGCACTCCCGAGCAGGCGGCCAGAAGGCACCAGGAGCTCGACGTCTACCCGCTGCACACCCTGCGCGGCCTGGCGCAGCACGAGATGGGCGCGGTGCGCCGCAGCGGCTCGGCCCTGGTGCTGACCAGAACGGGGCGCCTCATGGCCGACGACGCCGCGGTCCGCTGGCACATCGGGACCGCGTCGCTCATCGGACCAGACGACGGCACGGACCCGGACTTCACCGTCGCCGTGCGCGAGGCCGCGCTGCTCCTGATCACCCTGCACGACAGTCCCGTCAGCTACGAGGAGCTGGCGTCGCGGCTGACCGAGCTGCACGCGGCGGAGGGATGGGCGTCGCGGTCCGGCGGCAGCCTCGCGAGCGCGATCCGCGGCGAGATCCACGTCTTGCGGCACCGGCTGCGCGCGCTGCAGCTGCTTAACGAGGCCGCCCCCGTCGGCTCGGTGGCCCTGACCAGCATCGGGACGGCGGCGGCGCTTTCCGGGCTGCTCGCCCGCGCACTGCGCCCGCGTCGACACGAGCGCGGATAGCCGCGACCTGACACACTTACGAACCATGCGCACGCTGCTCGCTGACCACCCGCTGGTCACCCACAAGCTCACGCTGCTCCGCGACTCTCGCACCGACACCGCCACCTTCCGCACGCTGGCGGACGAGCTCGTGACCCTGCTCGCCTACGAGGCCACGCGCGAGATCCGCGTCGCCTCCGTCTCCGTCAGGACTCCGGTCGCGGTCGCGACGGGCGCCCGGCTGACGGCGCCGAAGCCGCTGATCGTCCCGGTGCTGCGCGCCGGGATCGGCATGCTCGACGGGATGACCCGGCTGCTGCCGATGGCCAGCGTCGGCTTCGTCGGCATGGTCCGCGACGAGGAGTCGCTTGTCGCCTCGACCTACGCGAACCGGCTGCCGAACCGGCTTGACGGCCGGGAGGTGTTCGTCCTCGACCCGATGCTCGCCACCGGCGGCACGCTCGTCACGGTCATCTCCATGCTGCGGGACCGCGGCGCGCAGGCGGTCACCGCGATCTGCCTGCTCGCCGCGCCCGAGGGCCTGGCCAGGCTCGACGAGGCGTTTCCAGGCGACGACGTGCGGGTGGTCACCGGCGCGGTCGATGACCGGCTCAACGACAAGGGGTACATCGTGCCGGGGCTCGGCGACGCGGGTGATCGTCTCTTCGGCGAGATTTAACGAGAAGATTCTTCCGAACGACAGCGGCTGACTTTCCCGGGCGCGCCGTGTCCTGTTAGTCGCCGTCCGACGGGTTCAGGCGGCGCTCTAGTTCCGCGAGGCGCAGTTCCAGCTGGTCAACGCGGTGCCTGAGGAGCTCGAGCTGGGCCTCGTCGGACAGGCGGCGCTCGGCGGTCTTGCGGACGCGCGGGCTCGCCTCGGCGCGCTCGGCGACCATGGCGAGCGGGACGAGGCGCTGCGGCCCGTGCGGGCCGTCGACCAGTCTCGACGGGATCTGGCCGCTGCGGTACCAGGTGCGCAGCGCGGCGCGTGACACGCCGGTCTCCGCCGACGCCTTCTCCAGCGTCACCCAGTCTGAGCCGTCAAGCTGCGCGCCAAGCTCAAGTTCAAGCTCCCAGTCGTCGAGTCGGTCTTCCCAGTCCACGGAACTCATCCTAAGCTTCCCGGCGTTTCTACCTGACCCCTATTATTAGCATGGTATTGACCGGGTTAAAAGCGCAAGGCAGGCTTGGGGCATGTTCGAGAGATTCACTAACAAAGCGCGCCACGTGGTCGTCCTGTCCCAGGAAGAGGCGCGCCTCCTGAACCACAACTACATCGGGACCGAGCACATCCTGCTCGGCCTGCTCGGCGAGCCGGAGTCGATCGGCGGCCAGGTCCTGGCAAGCTTCGGCCTCACCCGCGACGGCGTCCGCGAGGAGGTGGCGGAGAAGATCGGCCGGGGCAAGAGCGCGCCGAGCGGGCACATCCCCTTCACGCCGCGGGCGAAGAAGACCCTGGAGCTGTCGCTGCGCGAGGCGCTCGCGATCAAGCACAACTACATCGGCACGGAGCACATCCTGCTCGGGCTGATCAGGGAGGGCGAGGGCGTCGCCGCCCAGATCCTGCGCGACCACGCGGACCTGCTTGAGATTCGCGCCGCGGTGCTCAACGCCGTGTCCGCCGTCGATTCCGGGCGAGGAAGGCGAAGGCACGGAGGAGACCAACGCCGTGCTCCGCTGGCTGCGACAGCGGCTGAGCCGGCACGGGGCGAGCGTCCCCTTCCGCCCCGACGTGCCTGGCGCCGAGGCCGCGACCCGCGGCACCCCGGCGGTCGAAGCCGCGCTGCAGCAGGCCGCGCGGCTGGCCGGGCCGCTTCCCGTCGGGTCGCACCACCTGCTGCTCGCGGCCCTCGAGGACGTGAACTCGGCCGCCTCCTCGGCTCTCGCCTCGCTTGGCGTGGACATTGACGAGCTGCGGGAAAGGCTCCGCGCCGCGAAGGTGAAGGGCACAAGCGACGAGCAGCCGGAACAGGCGGGCCGCCGTCAGATGGCCATCGAGGTCTCCGATGAGATGCTCCACGTCGTCCTCACCGACCCGGTGATCGTCGCGGCCGGCAAGGAGGCGCTGCGGCGCGGTCAACGCGAGGGCAGCCGCGACCGCGAAAGAAGGCCGCCTCGGAGGACGCTGGCGGTGAAGGCGCGGGCGAGGAGGCTTCGAACGGTGAGTCTTCCGGCGAGGAGGCCGAGAGCGCGTCCGCGACCAGCAACGTGATCCGCGGCGACCTGCCGCCGCCGCCGGCCTGGCCGACGTCTGGCTGGACCTTCACACGACCCTGGAAATCATCGCCGCCCCGACGGCCGGCCGCACGACCAGGCGGGCCAGGAAGGTCCGCCCAGGCGAGCTCGGGACCGCCGAGCCAACCGCCGAGCCAACCGCGGAGGGCAACCCGGACGAGCCAGACGAGCCGGAAGCCGCCAGTTCATGAAATGCCTGGGAATGCCGGGGCGTCGGCGCGCCCCGGCATTCCCGGATGCGGCCGACGCCATAGCGCTCCCCCACGCCCTCCAGAGGAATCGATTGCCGACCACGCGAAGCCAGAACTCGTTCTGGATGATGCTCTTGAGTCGTTGACTTGGGCGGGACACCACAACGCGGGCGCGCGGCTTGTGAACGAAGGTCATTGACCGCCTGTTTTCGCTTCTCTTAACGTCGGATGCGAGGTTTGCGAAGGAGGAGCCCGGTGGTCGACCTTGACGTCGTGGTGGTGGGAGCAGGGTTTTCCGGGATCTACGCGGTGCACGCGTTCCGCTCGGCCGGGCTCACGGTGAAGGCGTTCGAGGCCGGAGACGGTATCGGCGGTACCTGGTTCTGGAACAGCTACCCAGGGGCGCGGTGCGACGTCGAGTCCAAGGACTACTCGTACGCCTTCTCCCCCGAGCTTGAGCAGGAGTGGTCCTGGAGCGAGCGGTACCCCGCGCAGCCGGAGATCCTGCGCTACCTCAACCACGTCGCGGGCAAGTTCGGGCTGTGGCCCCATATCCAGCTGAACACGCGGGTGACCGGGGCCTCGTGGGACGCGGCGACGGCCTCGTGGACGGTCACCACGTCGGACGGCGCCACCGTCACGGCGCGGTACTTCGTGTCCGCGGCCGGGTGCCTGTCGGAGTTCCAGGTGCCGGACCTGCCGGGGCTCGACTCGTTCGAAGGGCCCTGGTACCACACGGCGCGCTGGCCGAAGGACGGCGTTGACTTCACGGGCAAGCGGGTCGGGCTCGTCGGCACCGGATCCACCGGGATCCAGGTCGCGCCCGAGATCGCGGCCGTCGCCGACCACCTGTACGTGTTCCAGCGGACGGCGAACTTCGCCGTGCCGAACAGGAACCGGCCGTGGGAGGAGGCCGAGGAGCGCGCGTTCAAGTCCAGGTACCGGGAGTACCGGGCCGAGGCGCGGGAGTCGTTCCTCGGCGTGCCGATCACCGGGACCGGGCGGCCGGTCCTGTCCGAACCGCCGGACGACGTGCAACGGCTGTTCACCGAGCGGTGGCGGGCCGGCGGCGGTATGCCGTTCCTCGGCGCCTACACCGACGTGCTCGTGTCGCAGGAGGCCAACGACGTCGTGGCCGAGTTCATGCGGGACCGGATCCGCGAGACGGTGGACGACCCCGCCGTCGCCGAGTTGCTCTGCCCGCGCGGGTACCCGGTCGGGTCGAAGCGCCTGTGCCAGAGCGACGACTACTACGCGATGTTCAACCGGCCGAACGTGTCCCTCGTCAACATCAGGTCCACACCCGTCGAGTCGGTGTACCCGGGCGGGGTGAAGACGTCGGCCGACTCCTACGAACTCGACACGCTGGTGTTCGCGACGGGGTTCGACGCGCTGACCGGGGCGCTGTTCGCGATGGACATCCGGGGCGCCGGCGGCGTGCCGCTGCGCTCCGCGTGGGCGGCCGGGGCTCAGGCGTACCTCGGGGTGGCCGCCGCCGGGTTCCCGAACATGTTCATCATCACCGGGCCGGGGTCGCCCTCGGTGTTCTCCAACATGGTGCTGTCCATCGAGCAGCACGTGGAGTGGGTGCGGGACTGCATCGTCTGGCTGCGGTCGCGCGGGCACGCGACGATCGAGCCGACCGCCGCGGCGCAGGCCGAGTGGATGGAGCACGTGTCGGAAGTGGCCAACTCGACGCTGTTCCCGAGGGCGGACTCCTGGTACGTGGGCGCGAACATTCCTGGCAAGCCCCGGGTGTTCACCTCGTACCTGGCCGGGTGCGGGCCGTACCGGGCCAAGTGTGACGCGGTCGCGGCCGCCGGGTATGAGGGGTTTGCGCTTGGCGGGTCGTGAGCGGCGTCCTTAACTGAATCCTGTCTGGCTTCAATGGTGACTGTCAGGTCTCGGAGGTAAAAGCGGTGGGCGTTTCTGTGCATCCGCAGGCGCAGCAGGTCCTCGACGGGAAGGCCGCCTCCGGCGCGCCGCCGCTATGGGAGCTGTCGCCCGACGAAGGGCGGGCCATGGTCGAGGCGAACAACGCGCTGATCCCGGCCGGGCCCGACGTGGAATCCGTGCGCGACATCGTCATCCCGTCGCAGGCGGGCGGGGTGCCCGCGCGGGTGTACTCGCCGTCGTCGGCGGCGCGCGGGCTGGTGCTTTACTTCCACGGCGGCGGCTGGGTGGTCGGCACGCTCGACGGGTGGGACGCGTCGGTGCGCGGCCTCGCCGTCGCGTCCGGGTGCGACGTGGTGAGCGTGGACTACCGGCTGGCGCCCGAGCACGTCTTTCCCGCCGCGGCCGACGACGCCTATGACGCGCTCGTGTGGGCCGCCTCCGCGTCGGGTCTCGCGGCGGGGCGGCCGATCGTCGTCGCCGGGGACAGCGCGGGCGGTAACCTCGCGGCCGTGTCCGCGCTGCGGGCGAGGGACTCCGGCGGGCCGCCCATCGCCCTGCAGGTGCTCGTCTACCCGGTCGTCGACTGCGACCTCGACCGGCGCTCCTACCACCAGTACGACGGAGACGAGCTCATCCTGAACCGGAGGGACATGACCTGGTTCTGGGACCATTACGCGCCCGACCCGGCGTCGCGGGCCAACCCGTACGCCTCGCCGGTGCGCGCGCCTAGCCTGTCAGGACTGCCGCCCGTCTACCTGGTGACCGCGGAGCACGACCCGCTGCGGGACGAGGGATTCGCCTACGCGGACCGGCTGCGGGCCGAGCGGGTGCCGGTCGAGCACCGGCACTACGGGTCGCAGATCCACGCGTTCTTCACGTTCACCGGCGTGCTCGACGACGCCGACAAGGCGGTGTCAGAAGCCGGGTCCGCGATCCGGTCGGCCGTGGAAGGGAGCTAGGTAGCGATGCGCGCCAACGCCGCGGTTTTCGAGAAGCTGTTCACGCCACTGTCGGTGACCGAGGTGGAGATCGACGGGCCACGGCCCGGTGAGGCGCTGGTGCGGATCGTCGCGTCGGGGGTCTGCCACACCGACGCGCTCGCCAGGGACGGTGACATGCCCTTTCCCGCTCCCGGCGTGCTCGGGCACGAGGGCGCAGGCGTGGTGGCGGCTGTTGGCGACGGCGTGACCAACGTGTCCGTCGGGGACAAGGTGGTCATCGGGTGGCCGTGGTGCGGGTCGTGCAGGAACTGCCTTGAGGGGCAGCCCCGGTACTGCCTGGAGCTTGGCCCGCTCGTCATCGCCGGGTCGCGCGGCGACGGGTCGACCTCGCTCCGGCGGCTAGACGGGTCGCCGCTGCACAGCCACTTCTTCGGCCAGTCGTCGTTCGCGTCGTACTCGATCTGCGCCGCCAGCGCCCTTGTGCCCGTGCCCGCCGACGCTGACGTGTCGCTCTTGGGCCCGCTGGCCTGCGGGATCTCCACCGGGGCAGGGGCGGTGCTCAACGCGCTGCGGCCTCATCCCGGGTCGTCCATCGTCGTCTACGGTGCCGGGGCCGTCGGCCTCTCCGCGATCATGGCCGCGCGGCTGACCGCGGCGACGCACATCATCGCGGTCGACAGGCTGGCCTCCAGGCTCTCGCTCGCGACCGAACTCGGCGCGACCGAGACGATTGACGTGTCGGCCGGCGCGGACCCGGTCGCGGCGGTCCTGGAGATCTGCGGCGGACCCGCGGACTTCGGCCTGGACTGCGCGGGCAACGTCAGCGTGCTGCGGCAGGCCGCCGACTCGGTGGGCATGCGCGGCACGGTCGCGCTGATCGGCGGCGCGCCTGCGGGCGCGTCGTTCTCGCTCGACCACATGTCCACCCTGTGGGGAAAGAAGGTCGTCGGCATCCTCGGCGGCGAGGGCCGGTCCGTTTCGCTGATCAACACGCTGATCACGCTGAACGCCCAGGGCCGGTTCCCGTACGACCGGCTGATCGAGAAGTTCCCGCTCGACCGGGTGAACGAGGCCCTTGAGGCCTCCCACCGCGGCGACGTGATCAAGCCCGTCCTGACCATGCCAGAATAGCTGGCCCGTCTCCCGGGTACCTGAACTCCTGCCTCAGCCGGCGGATCGCGTACATCCGGCGGTACCTGGCGTAGTTATCGAACTTGCGCAGCGGCCACAGCGCGTTGGTGCCGTCCACGGTGCTGGCGTGCAGCAGCAGGTGATCGCCGTCGGCGCGGGCGCCGGTGCAGATGGCCACGTGGTTGACGGGGAAGTCGCTGAAGTTCAGCAGCTCGTCGCCGCCGTACCGTGGCACGAACTCATCCAGGCTCACGTGCGGTTCGTCCGTGCCGAGCCAGACAAGGTCCCCCGCCTGCATACTGTCCTGGTCGGGAACGGCCTCGAAGTGCGCCAGGTCACGGACCAGCTCAAGCGACTGGTACCAGGCAGGAAGCGTGTAACCGAACAGGTCCCTGGTCACCAGGTGCGCCAGCGCGACGCAGTTCAGCCCCTCGCGCAGCGCGTCCTCGCGGCTGCGCGCGCGAGCCGGGACCTGAGAGCGCACGTACCTGAAGGCAGGGTCGAGATAACGCAAGAACACCTCGTTCAGTGCCGGCACCTCCCCTCCTAGGTCGCTATAGGCATAGAGATAGTAACGGAGAGTCAACTACGTTTGCCGCGCCGGAACGGATGGGTAACGGCTGCCTGCTGAGCGGAGACTGAGGATTTTCTTCAGGAATTCCTAAGAATGGCGACCGATTTATGTTGCACGCGCGCGGCAGCCTAACGTGTATGCGTGACATCACCGCAGGTTTCCGTGCTCGTGGTCGAGGACGACCCGGGCATCGCTACGCAACTGGTTCGCGGCCTCGAGCGGGCCGGTTACACGGCAGACAGCGTCGCCATGGGCGCCGAGGCGCTGCGACGTCCCCCGTCGGACGTTGTGCTGCTCGATCTGGGGCTCCCCGACGTGGACGGAATCGATGTCTGCCGCCGGCTGCGCGCCGACTCGGACGCGGCGATCATCGTGGTGACCGCGCGCGGTGAGGAAGCCGACCGCGTGCTCGCGCTCGACGAGGGGGCAGACGATTACCTGGTCAAGCCGTTCGGGCTCGCCGAGCTGCTCGCCAGGATCCGCGCCGTCCTGCGGCGCGGCCAGCGAGCGGGCAATGGCGGCGCGGCCGAGGTGCTGCGGCACGGGCCGCTGACCGTCGACCTGCGCACCCGCAAGGTGACGATGACCGACACCGAGGTGGCGCTGACGCCGAAGGAGTTCGCGATCCTCGAGTGCCTGGCCACCGACCCCGGCCGGCTCATCAGCAGGCAGGAGATCGTCGAGCGGGCCTGGGACGAGCACTGGTACGGGCCGACGAAGGTGCTCGACGTGCACCTGGCGGCGCTGCGCCGCAAGCTCGGCGACCCCTCGCTTATCGAGACCGTGTACGGTCACGGCTTCCGGCTGGCCGACCGCCCGGTGCTGTCGGCGGACTAAGAACATGACCAGGCGGGTCGCCGCCGCGCTGCTCGCGCTGACGCTGGCCATCCTGGTCGCGGCGGTGGTGCCGCTCGCGCTCGGGGCCATCGCGCACGAGCGTGACTCGTTCGTCGAAGACACCGCGCGCAGCGCCGCCTCGATCGCCGGCATCGCGGAGGCGCGGCTCGGCGACCACGTCACCGACGACCCCGCGCTGACCGCGGCGCTCGTGACGGCTGCCCGCCAGGGTGATGAGCTGCTCCTGCTCAACTCTCGCGGCAGTGTCATCGTCTCCCAGGGGCTTCCGCTCGACCCTGCCTGGCGTCAGCTCGTCGCGCAGTCCACGTTGCAGAACGACCCCACCACCGAGCTGACGAGCAGCCGGGTCATCGCCGTGCAGACCGTGTGGGATGACGGCAAGCTCAGCGGTACCGCGATCGGCACCGTGGTGCTCGAACGGCCCACCGGGCCACTGAACAGGAACATCGCGAACCTGTGGCTGTACCTGGTCGGGCTCAGCGGCGCCGCGATGGCCGCCGCGGTGCTCATCGCCATCTTCTTCGCCCGCTGGGTCAGCAGGCCACTCGCGCAGGCTGGACACGGCCGCGCGCAAGATCGCCGACGGGAACCTCGCGGTCCGCGCCAAGCCAGGGAACGGGCCGCCTGAGCTGCGCCGGATGGCGGCCACGTTCAACATGATGGCCGGCCGCCTCGAGGCCCTGGTGCACGGGCACCGGGCGATGCTCGCCGACGCCTCGCACCAGCTCCGCACCCCGCTGACCGCGCTGCGGCTCCGCCTTGACCTGCTCGCCGCGGACTCCGCGCCTGCCGCGGCCGCCGAGCTGGCCGGGGCGCAGGAAGAGATCGCCCGGCTGTCCCGGCTGGTCGACGGCCTGCTCGCCACCGCCCGCGCCGAGGCCGTCACCGAGCAGCTTGAGCAGATCGACGTCATGGACACGGTGAGCGAGCGGGTCGCGGCGTGGCAGCCAGTGGCGGACGGCAACGGGATCAAGCTGCTTGCCGAGGCGCCGTCCGCACCTGCCCCCCTGGTCGCCCTTGGCGCCGGGCACCTGGAGCAGATCCTCGACAACCTGCTCGACAACGCGATCGAGGCCATCGGCGACGGTTGCGGCACCGTGCGTGTCTCGGTCGCGAGGTCGGACGCGGGCACCATGCTGACCGTCGCCGACGACGGCCCGGGCATGACGCCGCAGGAGCGGTCCCGGGCCTTCCTGCGGTACACCACCGGCAGCCAGAACGGCACCGGGCTCGGCCTCGCCATCGTGCACCGGCTCGTCACCGCCAACGGCGGAACCATCAGGCTCGCCGATACCCCTGGCGGGGGGCTGACGGTCGAGCTTGAGTTCCCAAGTCCTGACGAGTCGTAGCCGGCGGCGACGGTAAACGCCCGGTTAAAGGTCTGGCTACGCACCACGTCTGTTACTTAGGCTCTTGCGCATGGCGCAGCTACGGTGGAACGGGACGGGGCCTGCCCTCGAGGAGGCAGCACATGCCGGCTGAGAAGTCGCTTCTCAAGCGAGCGATCGACTCACCAGGGTGGAAGCCTGTCTGGAGCGTGCCTGCCGCGATGCGGGCCGTCCGGGCGACGGTGGTCATTCCCTCACTCTTCGCGATCACCTTCAAGGTGGTCGCGGACCCGCAGATGGCGCTTTTCGCGACGTTCGGCGGGTTCGGGACGCTGATCTTCGCCAGCTTCGGCGGCAGCAGGCGGGACAAGCTCGCCGCGCACGCGGGTCTTGCCGTCGCCGGCAGCGTGGCGCTGATCATCGGCACGCTGGTCAGCGGGACCACCTGGCTCGCGGCGGTGGTAACGGTCCCCGTCGCGTTCGCGATCTTCTTCGCCGGGATCGGCGGCCCGAACGCCGCCTCAGGGACCACCGCCGCCATGCTCGCCTACGTGCTCCCCGTCGCCTCGGCCGGCGGCGCCGCCACCATCCCGAGCCGCCTCGAGGGCTGGTGGCTGGCGTCGGCCGCCGCGACGATCGCCGTGCTGCTGCTGTCACCGCACGCTCCTGGCAGCCGGCTGCGCGCGGCGGCCGCGGACCTGGCCGGGGAACTGGCCGGCGCGGGTGCGCGCCGCCGCGGGCGGCGAGACGACCAAGCCGGACGCGATGCGGGCCGCGAAGGAGCGGCTGCTGACCGCGTTCACCGCCGCGCCGTTCCGCCCGACCGGGCTGGCCGTCTCTGACCAGGCGCTGTCCAGGCTCGTGCAGATGCTTGAGTGGGGCGCGACGCAGGCGAGCGACGCGTTCGACGGGCACATCGACCTCACCAAGGGCTGCGCCGCCGACCGCGCGCTGCTCGCGCACCGCCGCCGGGCTTTTTGACGACACGCGCGCGCTGCTCGCCGGGCAGGCGGCCGAACCGGACTTCGCCGCGCTTGAGACGGCGCGCGCCGGCTCCGCGGCGCACCTCAGCGAGCTGTCCGGCCGGGCAGGCGAGCCCGACTCCCGGCTCGCGGCGGCCCAGGCGGTGCACGCGCAAGGGATCGCGGTGATCGCGCGGGGCGCCGCCGCCGACGCGCTGATCGCGAGCCGCCGCGCCAGCTTCGAGACAACGGTCGAGACGCTCGTCACGACGAGCGGGCTCACCGGCCTCGCGGGCGCCGTCGCGCTGGTCAGGCGGCACGCGACGTTCCGTTCCGTCTGGTTCCTCAACTCGCTGCGCGCCGCGGTGGCCCTCGCGGCCGCCGTCGCCGTCGCGGACCTTTCCGGGGTGCAGCACGGGTTCTGGGTGGTGCTCGGCACGCTCTCGGTGCTGCGCACGAGCGCCGCCTCGACCGGGGCGACGGCGTGGCGCGGCCTCGCGGGTACCGTGATCGGGTTCGTGCTCGGCGGGGCCCTGCTCGTCGGGATCGGGACCAATCCCAACGCCCTGTGGGCGGTGTTCCCCGTGGCCGTGCTCGTCGCCGCGTACGCGCCTGGTACCACGCCGTTCGCCGTCGGGCAGGCGGCGTTCACCGTGACGATCGTGGTCCTGTTCAACCTGCTCGTCCCGGTGGGCTGGACGGTCGGGCTGCTGCGGATCGAGGACGTGGGGATCGGCTGTGCCGTTAGCCTGGTGGTCGGCGTCCTGTTCTGGCCGCGCGGCGTGTCCGCGGTGGTCGGCGATGACCTCGGCGACGCCTTCCGCCGCGGCGCGGCGTACCTGACGCAGGCCGTGGAGTGGGCGCTCAGCGAGCTGATGGTGCCGCCGAGCGCGGCGCTCGCCGCCGCGAGCGCCGCCATCCGGCTTGACGACGCCATGCGCGGATTCCTCACCGAGCAGGGCAGCAAGCGGATGCGCAAGGAAGACCTGTGGACGCTGCTCAACGCGGCTTCCAGGCTCCGGCTGACCGCGTACAGCCTGGCCGGGCTGCGGACGGCGGCACCGGTGGAGGAGGGTGACTTCGGCGGCGCGTGCCTGCCGCTCGCCGGCTCCGACGAGTACGCGGGCGCGCCCGCCTGCGTCGGGCTTCGGTCGGTCACGGCGGAGCTAGCCGGCTTCTACGATGCGGTCGCCGACGAGGTAAGCAGGCCGGTACCCGGCAGGCTCGCCCCGGTGCCGCCGCCCCCAGTACTCAGCGCGGCCCTGCCCAGGAACAAGCCAGGCGGCGCCGACGCGGGGGCAGGGGCGGAAGAGGTCATCGCGCCCGCGCACCAGCTGCCGCACCCGCACCTGCTCTGGGTCCAGGAGCACCTGCACCACCTGAGCAAGAGCGCCCAGACGGTAAGCGAGCCGGCGCTGCGTGTCGCGGAAATCCGCCGACGTCCCTGGTGGCGGTAGCCTTACCGCGCTACGCTACGTCACTACTGTTGCGCTGGCGAGCAGAGTGACGTATGTCGGTTTACCAGGGAGAAGCTCGACCGGTGCCACAGGTGCCATATGGGAACTTTTGGGGCGGGTTTGGCGTTCTCATAACGTCGGTTACGGACAGTAGTATCCGTGATCGGCAGCAATGGCGGGCGCAACGCTAGTAACCTCTGTTTTCGGCAACTCGCTCGCCTTCCCCAATCGACTGGCCGCACGCGCGGAGGTTCCGGGGAGTCACCTCCCGGGTCGGCCATGGGGAAAAAGAAGGCGGATCGGTGCGCTTTATTCACCACGAAGGGGACAAATGGCGCCGACTATAGGCATCACCACGTACCACACGAACGCCAACTGGCGTGGCTGGTCGGAGGAGGGTGCCCTGCTGCCATGGACATACGTGAAGTCCATCAGGAACAACGGGGGCCGTCCGGTTCTGCTCCCGCCGGGTGGGGACGTGTCCGAGGCTGAAGCCACTGTAGCCGTCCTTGACGGCATTGTCATCGCCGGCGGGGGCGACATCAACCCGGCGATCTATGGTGCGATCAAGCACGAGAAGACCGATGTCAACGCGCCCGACAGGGACTCCTGGGAGCTGGCGGTCGCCGAGGCCGCGGTCAGGCAGGGTGTACCCCTGCTTGGCATCTGCCGCGGCGCCCAGATGCTCAACGTCGCCTGCGGCGGCACACTGCACCAGCACGTTCCCGACCTGGTAGGCCACGAGGAGCACAGCGGCCCCTCCCGCGGGTTCGGCACGCACAAGGTGCGCGTCACGAGCGGCACGATCGTCG
This sequence comes from uncultured Actinomycetota bacterium, assembly GCA_963759545.1. Classification (GTDB taxonomy): domain Bacteria; phylum Actinomycetota; class Actinomycetes; order Streptosporangiales; family Streptosporangiaceae; genus Trebonia. Next base: position 226,955 of record CAVXAB010000006.1, on the reverse strand, counting down.
CGTCCATCCTCCCCGGCGGCGAGTTCTTCGAGGTACCGACGCACCATCACCAGGCGGTGGACCTGGTCGGCGCCGGCCTCACCGCGGTGGCCTGGGCCGACGACGGGATCGTCGAGGCGATCGAGTCCACCACACAAGGCGAGTTCCTCGTGGGCGTGCAGTGGCATCCGGAGCAGGGCGATGACCCTCGGCTCTTCGGCGCGCTCATCGCGGCGGCGGAGATGCATTATTCCGAACGAACGGTGGCTTCGTCCCTCCCGCCGCTGCTTGCTGGGGCGTAAGGGCCATACCGGTCCATTGCCGGCCTGAGCTGGGAAGTTATCCAGCTCAGGCCGGCGTGCTTTCCGGGCATTACGCATTGTTACCCGTAGTCTGCCTCCTGATGCGTTGCGTGACGACGAGGGCAGGCGCCGTCACGCGGCCGCGCAACCTCTCGACGGCAGCAACGGGGGCAGGACTGGATGCGAGGCAACGGAAGAGTCATCTCGGCTGCGCTGGTATCGGCCGGCGTGTGTTCGGCGCTCGCGGTCACCGCGGCCTCGGCGGGGGCCGGGCCAGCGGCGGCCACCGTGGTGAGCGGCACAGGGGCGGGCGGCACGGCGCGTCCGTCGCGCCCGGGCGGTCCGCCCCGGACGGCCCGGTCACCGGGAAGATCACTCGGGCGGGCGGGAGCGGCACCCAGCCCGTCATCATCTTCCTGAGGAACCAGTGGGCCGACGCAGGAAGCCGAATCCGTTCTGACAAGCGAACTGCTCTTATCCAGGCGGCGCAGGCACCCTACGTGGGGCAGCTTCAGGCGCTCGGCGCGACCGACGTGCACGGCTACCGGCTGGTGGACGCGATCTCGGCCCGTGTGCCCGCCTCGTCGCTCGGCGCGATCACCAGCAACCCTGGCGTCGCGTCGGTGATACCGGACAGCCCGATCGTGGGCCCGGCCCCGGCGATGTCGCCGGCGGGCCCCGTGGTGACGAGCAGCGCGGCGAGGAGCCCCGCGGCGCAGGCCGCCGCGGTGAAGGCACCGCCAGGCGCATGCTCGGCCACGCCGCGGCTTTCGCCCGAGGGTCTGGCCCTGACCGGCACCGACGGGGCGGTCAACGGCGCGAAGACCGCGCGGTCGCTCGGCTTCACCGGGGCGGGCGTGAAGGTCGCGTTCCTCGCCGACGGTATCGACACCGCCAACGGCAACCTGATGCGCGGCCGCGAGCCGGTGATCAGCGATTACAAGGACTTCAGCGGCGACGGTACGAGCGCGCCGACGGAGGGCGGCGAGGCGTTCCTTGACGCCAACGCGATCGCCGGGCAGGGGTCGCCGGTCTACGACGTGTCCGGGTTCGGCGCGCAGGCGCCCGCCTCGCCCTGTCGCATCAGGATCGAGGGCACGGCGCCGGGGGTCTCGCTCGTCGCGCTGAAGGTGTTCAGCCACGCCAACGTCTCCTCGACCTCCGGGTTCCTGCAGGCCATCGACTACGCGGTCAACGTGGACCACGTGAACGTGCTCAACGAGTCGTTCGGCTCGAACCCCTTCCCCGACGTCACCTCACTGGACGCCGTCAAGCGGTTCAACGACATGGCGGTGCGGGCCGGGACGACGGTCGTCGTGGCTTCCGGTGACGCGGGCCCGTTCAACACGATCGGCTCCCCCGCTTCCGACCCGCACGTGATCTCCGTCGGGGGGTCGACCGACTTCCAGTTCTACGCGCAGACCAACTACGCGGGGGCGGACCAGTTCGCGCCCAAGGGCTGGGAGAGCGACAACATCAGCTCGTTGTCGTCCGGCGGCTACACCCAGGACGGCAGGACACTCGACCTGGTCGCGCCAGGCGACTTGTCATTCGCCTCGTGCACGCCGCAGGTTGCGCGCTACTCGTCCTGCGTCAACTTCCTCGGCCAGCCGTCGCCCGTGGAGGAAAGCGGCGGGACGAGCCAGTCCGCGCCGTTCGTCGCCGGCGCGGCCGCGCTGGTCATCCAGGCGTACGCGAAGGCGCATGCACGGGTCGCTGCCGAGCCCGGCCGCGGTCAAGCAGATCCTCCTGTCCACCGCGACCGACCTCGGCGCGCCAGCGACCGAGCAGGGCACCGGGCTGCTGAACAGCCTCAGGGCCGTGGAACTCGCCTCCTGGCTGCCCGGCCACGCCCCCGCGGCGCCGACCCTGAAGCTCTCGTCGAACCAGCTCAACTACGTGGGCAAGCCGGGCGCGACGGCTTCGTGGTCGGTCACCGTGACCAACGCGGCCCGCACCGCGCAGACCGTGGCCGTGTCCGGGCGCGGGTTCAGCGGCGGGTCGGTGGTCAAGCAGGCGACGGTCACGCTGTCCGACGCCAAGAGCCCGCACTTCACGAACTGGGCGGGTGCCGCGTCCAACTTCGGGACGGTGAAGTTCACCGTGCCGCGCGGCCAGGCCCTGCTGAACGCGTCCATCGCCTGGCCGACAAGCGTGTCCACCACCGGAAACCTGAACGCCAGGGTACGGGTCATCCTGGTGGATCCCGCGGGCAAGCTCGCCGCGCACTCGCTGCCGCAAGGCGTCGGCGGGTACGGCAGCGCCCAGGTGCTGCACCCAGCGGCGGGCACCTGGACGGCGGTGATCTTCAGCAATGCCGCCAAGACCGGAGGAACGGCGGGGACGGTGCACTTCGGCGCGTCGGTGTCGCAAGCGCAGTCGTTCGGCACCGTGTCCCCGTCGAAGCTCGTCCTCGCGCCAGGGGCGTCTGGTGTGGTGCACGTGTCCGCCCGGGTGCCCGCCGGGGCGGGCGACTCGAGCGGGTCCGTCGTCTTCGCCGCCGGCCCCGCCGGAGCAGCAGGCCCTGCTGGTTCTGCTGGCGCTGCTGGCCCCGCCGGGGGCCCGGTCAGCGTGCCGGTCACGGTGCGCGGCCAGGTACAGACGGGGCTCGGCGTGACCGGGAAGTTCAGCGGGGTGCTGTCCGGCGGCAACGGGCGCGCACCAGGCGAGGGGCAGGTCACCGCCTACTCCTTCACGGTGCCGTCCAACCTGCCCGTCCTGCTGCGCGACCTCGACGTCGACGTGGTGCTCGCCAACGACCCGGCCAACGAGGTCAGCGGGTACCTGGTCGCGCCGGGCGGCGAGACGATGGGGTACGGGTCGAGTTACCTCACGACCGGGTTCAACAGCAGCGGCGTACCGGTGGAGTCGCCCAGGCGGCAGCTGTCGCTGTATACGTCCAACCCGATCCCCGGCGTGTGGACGCTGATCATCGACTTCACCTCGCCCGTGCCAGGCAACGAGCTTTCCGACCCGTTCACCGGGCAGGTCCGGTTCAACGCCGTGTCGTCCAGCCGGGGGACGCTGCCCGACTCGCCCTCGGTCTCGCTCACGCGCGGTAAGACGGTCACGTACCAGGTCACGGTGCACAACACCGGGGCGGCGGCGGAGGACGTCTTCCTCGACCCTCGGCTGACCTCGCTGCAGTCGTACCTGCTGCAGCCGCAGGACCAGGTCGAGGGCCTGAAGCTGCCGATCCCCGCGACGGTGAACCCGCCCGAGTGGATCGTGCCGACGATGACGCACAGCGTGTCCGCGTCGGCGTCCTCGGCCGTTCCGGTCATGTTCGACTTCGCGCCGTTCCCAGGCGACCCCGACGAGGCAAGCTCCTCAGGGCTTACGGCCAGCGCCTCCTACCCGTTCGGCAACGCCCGCACGCCGGTCACCCAGGGACTGTGGTTCGCCGTGCCGTCTGAGATCGGGCCTTACCCGGCGGGCGGCGCCGCGGCCGCGACCGTGACGACCTCCATGTCCGCGATAACGCAGCAGTTCGACACGTCGGCGACCCCGGCGACCGGCGACTTCTGGCGGTTCGCGGTGTCACCGCTCGCCGCGTCCGCGTCCTACAACCTGTTCATCGTGAACCCGGGCCAGACGCGCACGATCAGCCTGACGGTGACGCCGTCCGCGCCAAGCGGGACGGTGGTAAGCGGGATCCTCTACGTCGACGACTTCGTTGACTCGCTGCAGTTCCTGTCGGGCAGCCAGCTGGAGGCCCTCCCATATTCGTACACGGTCAAGTAAGAGCGCGAAGCGCGGGCGCTGCGGTCTTCGCAGCGCCCGCGAACAGCAACCACAAGGCATTAACCTCAGCCACAGTGGCGGGTGGTGACGGTAGGGACCGTGGGCTCGCTGGGACGCGGCGCCCGCGGCAGGCGCGGCGTAATCGAAAGGAATTTTCATGATCATGTGGATTCCGCAGCGTATTAGATGCTGAATCCACATGATCATGGTCCGGGACGCGGCGCCGCCGGGACAAACCGGACAGAACGGGCACGCGCGGAGCGCTTGGCTACTCTTCCTCGATCGTGCGCAGGCGGATCGTCACGTCCATGGCGCGCAGCTCGTCGAGCACCTCGTCGCTGTACTGTGTGCCGATGTCGGTGATCACGTAGCCGAGGTCGTCGTGGGTGCGCAGCAGCTGGCCCTCGACGTTCACGCCGTGGTCGGCGAGCACCCGGTTGATCGAGGCGAGCACGCCTGGCACGTTCTTGTGCAGGTGGATGAGGCGGTGCGTGCCAGGGACGGCGGGCAGCGCGACATTCGGCAGGTTGACCGACATCGCCGTGGTGCCTGCGTCCGCGAAGTCGGCGAGCTTGCCGGACACGAACTCGCCGATGTCCTGCTGCGCCTCCTCGGTGGAGCCGCCGATGTGCGGGGTCAGGATCACGTTCGGCAGGCCGCGCAGCGTGGAGACGAACTCCTCGCCGTTCCCCTTCGGCTCCTTGGGGAAGACGTCGATGGCCGCGCCCGCGATGTGCCCGGACTCGATGTGCCTGCGCAGCGCGGCGTGGTCGACGACGAAACCGCGCGAGAGGTTGAGGAACAGCGACCTCGGGTTCATCAGGGCGAACTCTTCCTGGCCGAAGAACCCGTGGTTGCCTGGCCGGCCGTCCACGTGGATGGTGACGGTCTCCACCGACTCAAGCAACTCGTTCAGGGTGGAGCAGCGGCGCGCGTTCCCGATAGCGAGCTTGTCGGCGATGTCATAGAAGTACACGGACATGCCGAGCGATTCCGCGATCACCGAGAGCTGGGTGCCGATGTTGCCGTAGCCGATGATGCCGAGCTTGCGGCCGCGGACCTCGTGGGCGCCCTTGGCGGACTTGTCCCAGACGCCCTCGTGCATCTTCACGTTCTTCTCCGGCAGGCGCCGGGCGAGCGAGATGATCTCGGCGACCGCGAGCTCCACGACGGAACGGGTGTTCGAGAAGGGCGCGTTGAATACCGCCACGCCGCGCCTCGCGGCGGCGGCCAGGTCGACCTGGTTGGTGCCGATGCAGAACGCTCCAACGGCGAGCAGCTCGGGGGCGGCGGCCAGCACCCGGTCGGTGACCTGGGTCTGCGACCTAATGCCGAGGAGGCTGAAGCCTTGGATCTTCTCGATGAGCTCGTCCTCGCCGAGGGCGTGCGTCACCGTCTCTACTTGATAGCCAGCCTTCGTCAGTCGAGCCGTCGCGTCCGGGTGAATGTTCTCCAGCAGCAAGGCACGGTTGAGCGTGTCCAGCGTCAGCACCTCTTCTCGCGCGTTACGTAACTGACGGGCAGATGCGATTTTACAGCACTGCTGCGGGCGCGATCATTCCTGCCGTCATGGCCGCCGCCCCGGCTCGGGCTGCCCGCCGCCCGGCCCAAGGCGTCCGCTGGCCTCGCTTGTATCGGCGCCAGGGATCTGGGCGAGCAGCGCGAGCGCCTGCCCCCAGCTGTGCCGCGCGGCGTCCGGCTGCCCCGCGGCGAGCTGTACGTCGCCAAGGTGCAGCCACGAGGTCGCCTCGCCCTGCGGGTCACCGAACACCTGGTACTGCTCGAGTGCCTGCTCGTAGTGCGCGATGGCCTGCTCGTAGTCGCCAAGCTGGCCGTGGGCGTAGGCGATGCTGTCCAGGGTATCGGCGACGCCGGTGCGGCTGCCCGACTCGCCGTGCATCTCGACCGCCCGGCGGCAGTACCACAGCGCCGCGTCCGGCTGGCCGAGGTGCGCGAGAATCCAGCCGACCGCGTTCTCCGAGTACGCGATCGCCCCGCCGTCGCCGAGCGAGCGGCGCAGCCGCAGCGCCTCAACGGCGTGATCGAGCGCCTCGTCGTACCGGTTCTGCTGGCTGAGCAGCACGCCGAGGCCGTAAAGCACCAACCCCACGCTGTCCTGGTCACCAAGGTCGGTAAAGAGCTCCAGTGCCTGCCGCAGGTGCTCATCGGCGGTGCGGTAGTCGCCAAGGCGCCCGCTCACGTTGCCGAGCTCGCAGTGCACGTGGGCGAGCGCGTCGCGGTCGCCGAGCCGGCCCGCGGCAAGCGCGGCGGTGCGCTGCACCGCGAGCAGCTCGTGCAGCCTGCCGCGCCGGTTGAGCAGCGGCGCCCAGTCCCAGGCGAGCTTCCAGCAGTGCTCGTCCTGGCGGCGGGCGGCGGCCTGCTCGATGACGTTGTACAGGACGTCATGCTCCGCGCTGAACCAGCCGAGCGCCGCGTCGTAGGCCTCCTGCCCGGAGAACTCCTCGACCGTCACGCCGTCCAGTGGCGCGGGCAGCGGCACCTGGCCGCGTGCCGGGTACAGGCGGGCCGCGGCCGCGTGCGCCGTGCGCACGTAGTGGTCGAGCGCGCGCCGCCTGGCAAGGTCGCGCTCGGCGCTGCTCAGCGTGGCCGCCAGCTCGGCCGCGTACGCGCGCAGCAGGTCATGACAGCCGAACCGTCCCGCCGCGTCCTCGGTGAGCAGCGATGCCCTGGTCAGCTCGGCCAGCGCGGTCCGCGCCTCGGCCAGCGTGATCGCGGCGAGCGAGGCCGCCGCGGCGGCCGATATGTCGGGCCCGTAGTGCAGGCCGAGCAGCCGGAACATCCGCGCGGACTGGTCGCTGAGCTTGTCGGCCGACCAGGAGAAGACCGCGCGCAGGTCGGTCGTTTCCTCGCCGGTCCGCAGCGCGTCGAGGCGGCCCCGCGTGTCGGCGAGCTCGGCGGCGAGGTCGGCGAGCCGCAACGCCGGGCTGGCCACCGCCCTGGCGCAGGTCACGCTGAGCGCGAGCGGCAGCCCCGCGGAGTGCTCGACAATCGCCGCCACCGCCGCCGACTCGGCCTCCGTGCGCTCGGCACCGAGCCGGTTGGCGACCAGCTCGGTCGCCTCACGCCGCGTCGAGCACGTCAAGCGGTACCGGGCGGGCACCCTCCACGACGAGTCCGGTCAGCTGCGACCTGCTTGTCACCAGCACCATGCAGCCAGGACTGCCTGGCAGCAGCGGCCGCACCTGGTCCGCGTCGTGCGCGTTGTCCAGGAGCAGCAGCATGTGCTTGCCGTCGAGAAGCGTGCGCAGCAGCGCGCTCTGCGCCTCAAGGGCGGCCGGCACGTTCGTGGCGGGCACCCCGAGCGCGTCGAAGAACCACCGCAGCGCCGTGGCCGGCTGCATCGGCGCGCTCGCCGGGTCGAAACCGCGCAGGTTCACGTACAGCTGGCCGTCGGGGAAGAGCGGCCCTGCCTGCCGCGCGAACCGGATCGCCAGGGTCGTCTTGCCCACGCCCGCGGTCCCCGTGATCAGCGCGGTCGAGGAAGCCTCGGGCACCCTGCCGCGTTCCCTGTGCGTCCCGGGCAGCAGCGCGTGCAGCCAGTCGAGCTCGGCCGCCCGCCCGACGAAGCCCGCGGGCTCGGGCGGCAGCTGTGCCGGGTGCGGCGCGGGCTCGGCCGGTGCCGCCGGTGCTGGCGCGGCGGCGGCCTCTGCGGACGGCGCGGAAGGCGCGGTGGCAGGCCCGGCCGCCACCACCGACAGCGACACGGCGGACGGCGCGGGCGCGGGCAGGTCGAGCGCGGGGTCCATCGCCAGCACCCGCTGGTGGATCCTGGCCAGCTCGGTGCTCGGGTCGATGCCGAGATCCTCGGCGAGCCGCTCCCGCGCGTCAAGGAAGACGTGCAGCGCCTCGGCCTGCCTGCCGCACCGGTACAGGGCGATCATCAGCAGCCCCCGCGCCCGCTCGCGCAGCGGGTGCTCGGCGACCAGCGTGGTCAGCTCGGGCACCGCCGCCGCGGGCTGCCCCTGGGCGAGCATCAGGTCGGCCCGTTCCTCCGCCGCGGTGGTGCGCAGCTCGGTCAGCCGCAGCCGCTCCCCTTCCGCGAACGGTCCAGGCACCCCGGCGAACGGCTGGCCGCGCCACAGCCTGAGTACCTCGTCCACGACCCGTGCCGCACCGCTCTGGTCGCCGGACGCGCGCAGCCCGCGCGACCTGCCGAGGCCGTCCTCGAACTGGGCGGCGTCGAGGCCGTCGCGGCCGAGCCGCAGCAGGTAGCCGCCGCCCGAGGAGACAAGCACCCGGCCGGGGGCCCGCCGCGACTTGTCCGGGTCCCGGCGCGGCCTGTCCGGTTCGAGCACGCGGCGCAGTCCCGCCACGTAGGTGTAGATGCCGCTGTCGACAGTGGCCGGCGGCTGGTGACCCCACACCGCGTCGACCAGCTCACCGCGCGAAACCACCCGGTTCGCCCGCGTCGCGAGCACGCCGAGCACCGCGAGCTGCCTGGGCTGCCCCGCCATGATCTCGTGGCCGTCACGCCAGACTGTGACCGGCCCGAGCACCCCCACCCGCAGCGGCACCGCTGAACCCTTTTCATCCTGCCTGTGGCCAGAAGACACAGAAAAGTCCGAAGACACGGTGATGCCGGCAGCGTCAGGATGAAAATGACTCACCACCAGCCGCCCCTCCGCGCCGGACTCTACACCTGCCCCAGCCGCACGACGCGCTGCAATTGCATCGCCACAATTACGCCGCGCAACCAAGTGGTACAGCTAGGAGATTACTGCCAGGCATGGACGGGCATCTAGAAAATATCCAGATCACCTATAGCCTGCCCGACTATCACTAAACAAGCGAACACGCGGCCGGACAAGGACCCCACCCACCCCCGGCCGCCGCCGCGGCCCGGTTCATGGCGCGATTGAGCGCCATCCGGGCGGGCGAGGCCACACCCCCCTGGTGCGCCTCGCCACGATCAGCCGGCCTCCACGGTTCCCCCTCACTCCAACCGTGGGGGTCGGCCCCGTTTTTGATCGGCTACACTCCGAGTCTATTCAGTTGCTGATGGTGACGTCTCGGGGGTTCGGCGATGGGTAAGTCCAGTGCCGCTAAGCAGGATGGCGACCGGCGGGGGCGGATCGCGGCGCAGCGGGCGGCCCACCAGCGCGCGCAACGGCGGAACCGGCTGCTGCTCGCAGGCGGCGCGATCGTGGTGGTCGTGGCCGTGGTGCTCGCGCTCGTGCTGCTCCGGGGCGGCAACAGCGGCTCCGCTGGCACCGCGGGCGGGCCTTCTGGCCCGACCGGCGCCAGCCTCACCGCGCTCACCGGCAAGGTCACCTCCGTGCCCGCCGCGACGCTCGACCAGGTGGGCGGCGGCACGGTGACCGCGCCGCCCACCACGATCAGCGGCGCCGCGCTGACCAGCGGCGGCAAGCCGGAGATGCTCTACATCGGCGCGGAGTACTGCCCCTACTGCGCCGCCGAGCGCTGGGGGATGATCGTCGCGCTGTCCCGGTTCGGCACGTTCAAGGGCCTGGCCACGATCAGGTCGGCCGAGCGCAACGGCGCGGGCACCGCCGAGCCCTACCCGTCGACCGCGACCTTCACGTTCGCGAACGCCAGCTACACGAGCAAGTACCTCACGTTCACCTCGGTCGAGGAGTTCACCAACGTCCCGGACAAGGCCACCGGCGGCTACACCACGCTGCAGACGCCCACGGCCGCGCAGCAGGCGCTCATCCAGAAGTACGACGCGGTCAACCAGGGCGCGATCCCGTTCATCGACTACGGGAACAAGTTCATGAGCGTCGGCGCCAGCTACAACCCCGCCGTCCTGTCCGGGCTGTCCTGGACGCAGATCGCCGACGACCTGTCCACGCCGTCGAGCCCGGTCGCCCAGGGGGTGCTCGGGACGGCCAACTACGCCACCGCCGCGATCTGCGGCCTGACCGGCGACCAGCCGGCGACCGCGTGCACCCCGGCCGTCAAGGCACTGCAGGCGAAGATCTAGGCGGCGGATCCGGTGAAGGTGATCTAACAATCAGGGTACCCAGAGGTTTCTCTCAGCTGGAAGCGGACAGAAGCCTGCTAAATCGCCCTACGATATTCCCATGGGCAAAGCCAGCAGGACGAAGCAGGATGGCGACCGGCGCGCGCGCATCGCGGCGCAGCGTGAGGCGGAGCGCCGCGCGGCGCAGCGCAAGCGGATCTACCTGGCCGGCGGGTCCATCCTCGTCGTCGCCATCGTGGTCATCGCGCTCGTCCTGGTGAAGCTGAACAGCGGCAGCGGCACCGCCGCCGCCGCGAGCAACGGCCCGACCGGCGCGGCGCTCGCCACGCTGACCAAGCAGGTGGAAGACGTGCCTGCCAGCGTCACCGACCAGGTCGCGGGCGGCGGCGTGTCGAAGAGCCTGTTCGTCTCCGGGCGAGACAAGCAGCCGACATCAGCAACGCGTCCTCGCAGCTGGGTTCTTACTTCGCCACCGTCAACAGCGGCACGCCGCTCACGTCGGGCGGCAAGCCCGAGGTGCTGTACATGGGCGCCGAGTACTGCCCGTTCTGCGCCGCCCAGCGCTGGGCGATGGTCAACGCGCTCAGCCGCTTCGGCACCTTCACCGGCCTGACGACCACGCACTCGTCGAGCACCGACGCCGACCCGAACACGCCGACCTACACGTTCTACAAGTCGACGTACAAGAGCAACTACATCAACTTCACCTCGGTCGAGGAGACCACCAACGCCCGGATCGGCAACAGCACCAGCACGTCGGTCAATTACGTGACGCTGCAGACGCCGACTTCCGCCGAGGCGGCACTCGGGCAGGCCTACGACCCGCAGGGCGCGATCCCGTTCATCGACATCGGCAACAAGTACGTCCAGGTCGGCAACCTCGCGCCGCTCAGCCCGACGATGCTGGCGGGCAAGAGCTGGGCCCAGGTCGCCGCCGCCATGAACAACCCGTCGTCCGCGCTCGGCAAGGCCGAGATCGGCAACGCGAACTACATGACCGCCGCGCATCTGCAAGCTGACCAACAACCAGCCGGCCACGGCCTGCACGCCGACGATTCAGAGCCTGGAAGCCAACCTCGCCAGCTAGGATTACGTCGCACAGTAACCGAGCGATCACTGGAGACAGCCGCGATGGCAAACTCAAAGGCCAAAAACCGATCCGCCAGAACGGTTGCGGCTGTCTCCGCCACGCCCACCAGGCATAAGGTCGCTAAGCCGGCCATTAAGGCCGCCGATCCCGAGCCGGTCGAGGACGAGCTCATCGAGGAGCAGGAGACGCGGCCCGCGGGCCAGCCCCTGTGGCTTCAAGTGGTGGCGTTCCTCCTCGCCATCCTCGGCCTGGTGATCTCCGCCTACGAGACGTACGCGCACTTCAACGGGTCGCACCTGGCCGGCTGCCCGACCGGGGGCAAGGGCACGTTCAACTGCACCGCCGTCATCACCAGCCCGCAGTCGATGGTCTTCGGCGTGATCCCCGTGGCCGTGCTCGGCCTGGCGTTCTACGTGGCCGCGGTGCCGCTGTTCTCCCCGTGGGCCTGGCGCATCCAGCGCCGTGAGGTGCACCTGCTGCGCCTCGGGTCGGTGATCGTGGGCATGGGCTTCGTGATGTACCTGATCTACGCCGAGCTTTACCAGATCGGGGACATCTGCGAGTACTGCACCGGCGTGCACATCGTGACGTTCCTGCTGTTCTGCATCACCGTGTTCAGCGCCGCCATCTGGGGGCTCAGCCCCAGGCGGGAGTAGCGCGCCCCGCGGCTGACCTGCCACCAGGCGGAAGCTCGCGTACATGACATTATGTTCACGTTCGTCCGTATGGCCTGGTCGCGGCACTTAGCCCTCAGTATGGTGACCGCATGCCCGGCATGAACTCGGGCCTGAACCCGGCCAGCCCGATCCTCGTGTCCGCGTTCAGGTCGGCGCTGCTGCAACAGTGGCTGATCATCGCCCTCATCTTCGCGGCGCTGCTCATCGCCTGGGGCGCGACGCGCACCGCGATCTTCGGTTCCATGGCCGGAGCGCCCGCGGCGGAGCGGTGGCGCGAGCCGAGGGCACGGCTGCTGCTGCGGGTCGGTTTCGGTGTCATCTGGCTGTTCGACGGGATCCTCCAGGCGCAGCCGCAGATGGCGGGCGGCCTGGCCGACCAGGTGATCAAGCCGGCCGCGGCCCCGTCACCCGGCTGGGTGCAGCACCTGGTGAACTCCGGCGTGACCATCTGGGACTACCACCCCGTGCAGGCCGCCGCGGCGTCGGTGTGGATCCAGGTCGGGATCGGGCTCTGGATGCTCGTCGCGGTGCGCGGCTGGTCCGCCCGGCTCGCCGGGCTGGCCGCGGTCGGCTGGGGGCTGGTCGTCTGGGCGTTCGGCGAGGCGTTCGGCGGGATCTTCGCGCCCGGCCTGACCATCCTGTTCGGCGCGCCGGGCGCGGTGCTCATCTACGTGGTGGCCGGGGCGCTCCTCGCGCTTCCCGAGCGGGCCTGGGATAACCCACGGAGGCTCGGCCGCCTCCTCCTTGGCGGGACGGGCGCGTTCTTCCTCGGCATGGCGCTGCTCCAGGCCTGGCCGGGACGCGGCTTCTGGCAGGGCACGCTTGACGGGCAGCCCGGCTCGCTCACCGCCATGATCAAGTCCATGGCGGGCACCGCACAGCCGCACGCGCTCGAGTCGATCGTCTCCTGGTTCGGCAACCTCACCGCCGCGCACGGGTTCGCGGTCAACCTTGTCGCGGTCCTCGCGCTCGTCCTCGTCGGCGCGGGCCTGTCCGTCGCGGCCGTCCGCGGCGACGCACGGCTCGCCAGGGTCGCGGTCATAGCGGGGGCCGTGTTCTGCCTCGCCGACTGGGTGCTCATCGAGGACCTGGGCTTCTTGGGCGGCCTCGGCACCGACCCGAACTCGATGATCCCGTTCATCCTGCTGTTCACCGCCGGGTACCTCGGCCTGGCCCCCGCCACCGCGAGGGCGCAGGCGACTGCCGGGGTGACCGAGGGGGACGGCGACGCTCAAGCGGTCCCTGAGGGGGCCTCCGCGCCGTCAGACGGCTCGTCCTGCGGCCGCGCGGGTGCCCGGGCTGCTGCGGGCGTTCGCCGGGGCGCCGATGCGGGTCGTCGCCGGGGTGGGGGCGCTTGGCGTGGTCCTCGTCGGTGCGGCACCGATGGCCTTCGCCTCCGTCAACAGGACCGCCGACCCGATCACCGCGCAGGCGCTCGCCGGCACCAGCGGCCAGCCCGACACGCCGGCCCCCGGGTTCACGCTGACCAGTCAGGACGGGCGGCAGGTCTCCCTCGCCAGCCTGCGCGGCAAGGTCGTGCTGCTGACCTTCCTCGACCCGGTGTGCACCACCGACTGCCCGCTCATCGCGCAGGAGATGCGGTCGGCGGACACGATGCTCGGCGCCAAGGCGAGCAACACCGAGCTGGTCGCCGTTGTCGCCAACCCGACCTACATCTCCACCGCGTACACCAGGGCGTTCACCAGCCAGGAAAACCTGGGCCAGGTGCCCAACTGGCTCTTCCTCACCGGGTCGCTCAGCCAGCTCGCGGACGTCTGGCACCACTACGGCATCGAGGTCGAGAACCTGCCCGCCGGCGCGATGGCCGCGCACAACGACCTCGCCTTCGTGATCGGCGCCGACGGCAAGGTGCAGCAGGAGATCAGCGACGATCCCGGCCCCGGCACGCCCGCGACGACCTCGTCGTTCGCCAGCCTCATGGCCGACTCCGTCCTTCAGTCCATGAGCAAGTCATGATCCGCACCGTCCCGTGGCTTGCGGCTGCCGTGATGCTCGCGGCCGCCGGGGCGGTCGCGGCGTGCGGGTCCTCGACGGCTTCGTCGGCGTCGGGGGCGGCTGGCGTCGCGTCGGGGACGGTCTCCATGGCTACCTCGATCGCGACGACCGCTGACGACTGGGCGGTCGTGCCGATGTCGGCCGATCCCGCGTTCTGGGAGGTGTTCGCGCGGGCGGGGAACTCGGGGTCGTGGAAGCTTGTCACCCCGCCGGGCGTGGCGGACAACGGGGGGCTCGTCGCCTCGGCCGGCGGGGCGAAATCGCTGACGATCGCCGTGCGGCCCAGCCAGGATCTTGTGTTCTCGCCGCTCGCGGAGACGGCGAACGGCGGCGCCTCCTGGTCGACCGGCGGGCCGATCAACGCGGCCGTGGCCGCTTCGCCCGACGCGCTCGCCGCGGTCGGCAGCCACCTGGCCGCACTGCTGAGCGACGGGACCATCGAGACCAGCTCCGACTCCGGGGCGACCTGGTCGACGCTCGCCAAGCCTGGCGCCATCGCCGCCTCCCCCGCCGCCAAGGGATGCGGTGGCGCCGTGCGAGTCACCTCGCTCTCGTTCGGGATAACTGGCTCGGAAGTGCTTGCGGGCGGCACCTGCGGGACCAGCGGTACCACCGCGGTGTTCTCTTACACTCCTGGCGGGGGCTGGCAGCGGCTGAGCCTGCCGGCTTCCGGGCAGCTCGTGCGGCTTACCGACGGGATGGCGCTGGTGCGGGGCAAGTCTGGTCTGGCCGCGCTGTGGCGCGGGTTCGGCTGGTACGCCTACGCGCCGCTTTCAAGTACGCCTGCACGCCGTCCCGACGAACTGGGACAAGTCCGCGTCGCTGCCGCTGCCTGGTGCGATTACCGCGTCGGGCACGCTCAAGCCCGGCGAAGCGTGGGTGCTGCTGTCCGGCGGGCGGGCCGCGACGATCAGCGCGCCTCGGGACGACGCCCGGGGGGCCGCAATGGCTGCTGCTGCCGCCCGTGCCCGCGCACACCACGGTGCTTGCCTCCGGGCCGGACGGCGCCATCGACGCGCTCGCCGTGTCGGGGACGACGCTGACGGTGTGGCGGCTGGCACCCAGGGCAACCGTGTGGTCAAGGGTTCAGGCGATCACCGTTCCTGTTCAGGACGGCTCATCCAGTTAGATCGGGGTTTCATGCACTACATCCTTGATAACTGGTCGTTCGACCCGTTCGTCATCGTCGTGGCGGTCGTGGTCGCCTGGCACGAGACCGGGCTGTACCGGCTGGCCAAGCGGTCACAGGCCGGAGCGGACGCGGGAGCGGCGGATCCGGTCGCTGTGGTTCTACGCGGGGCTTGGCGTCCTGCTGCTTGCCGTTGACTCGCCGATTGACTACTGGTCCGACTCCTACTTCATGGTGCACATGGTGCAGCACCTGCTGCTGATGTTCGCCGCGCCGTCGCTCGTCGTCGCCGGCGCGCCCGGCCAGCCGCTGCTCGACGGGCTGCCAGGGCGCTCGGGGCAGGCGGTGACGCGATCGGTGCTGGCAGGCGACTGGTCGCGCCCGCTGCGCGCCGCCTTCACCTTCCTGACCGGGCCGGTGGTCGCGGTGGTGCTGTTCAACCTCGCGATGGTCGTGTGGCACATCCCGGCGGCCTTCGACCTGGCGGCGGACAACTCCGCCGTGCACATCTGGCTTGAGCACGGGTCGTTCTTCGCGACCGGCGTGCTGTTCTGGCTGCAGTTCATCCCCTCGCCGCCCTTCCGGTCGCGGATGCCGCTGCTCGGCCGGGCCGCGGCGCTGCTCGCCACCAACGTCGTCATGATCTTCATCGCGATGGCGCTGTCGATCTTCGCGAACCACTCCATCTACGCGCCGTACGACCACGTGCCAGGCGTGACGCTGCCGGCGTTCGCCGACCAGCAGATCGGCGCGGCCATCCTGTGGGTGTGCGGTGACTTCTGGGCGCTGCCCACGATGATCATCACGATCAGGAAGCTGCTCAGCGACGAGACCGGGATCGGGACGGCGCTCGACCGGTTCGTCCGCTCCGGCAGCCGCGCGGCGACGTCCCGCTCCTGGACGGCGCGCGCCCCCCGCTAGCGTCTTCGCCGCGACCGTCGTCGCCCTGCCGCACCGCCCTGCCGACGCCCTGTCGTCGCGTGTCGCGCCGCCCTGTCGCGCAGCCTGTCGCGGATCCACATGGTCATGAAAATTCCGTTCGATTGCGCCTGGCGGTTGGGCTGGTCGGCGGCCCGTCGGCCGGCTGCGTGTCGCGGCGGTCGGGCCAGGCTCGGGCGACGGGTGGCCGTTGAACGGGTCCTCGCCCGCGCGATTTGCGTCACCGGGTGGACGACGTCGGCCAGGTGTAGGTCCGTTGCCATTGGTGCGCCGCTGCGCATTGGCCGTCGACGTTGCGGGCGCGTCGCCGTTGCCGCGCGGCGGGCGTCTCCGCTGGCGTAGGCGGCTGGTCCGTGTGCCTGGTCCTTGTCCGCCTGGTCGTCGTCGGCGGAGCGCCTGCCGGTCAGGCCCGGGACGGGATCGGCAGGGACGGCAGAGGTCGGCAGAGGACGGGAGGGTCGGGAGGCTGCCCGCGATGTGCGGCAGGCTTGGCGGGGTCAGCCGCGCAGCTGGGACAGCGCCGGGGCGCGGCCAACCAAGATCACGCCGACGATAAGGGCGAAGATGCCGCCCGCCTGCAGCGCCAGTTCCCCCGGGCGATCTGGATGCGGTCACCGAAGACGAGCACGCCGAGGAGGATCCCGACCAGGGGCTCCCCCGCCGAAATGGCCGGGAGCGACAGCGGGAGCGGGCCGGAGTTGAACGCGCTCTGCATCAGCCAGATGCCGATCGCGCCCGCGCCGACGAGCGCGTACGGCGCCCACGTGGTGAACACCGCGCCGGCGCCGTTCGAGTTGAGGATCTGCAGCGTCTGCCTGGTCAGCGCGTCCTGAATGCCGAACACGAGCCCCGCGGCCATCCCGGTCAGCATCGCCCGCGGCCGGCCTGGATGCCTGCGCCCGGCGTGCACGGCCGCGAACGCGATCGCCGCGATCACCGCGGCGGCCGGCCAGTGCGACACCGAGCCGAACGACAGGCCGATGGGCTTCGCCGACCGCGCCGCGGAAAGCAGCGCCACCCCCAGGCACAGCACCACCGCGCCGAAGATCTCCCAGAACCTGAGCGTCGCCTTGGCGATCGGCACGGCGAGGACCAGGGCGAAGACGAGGTTCGTGGTGAGCAGCGGCTCCACGAACGCGAGCGACAGGTTCCCGATCGACCAGGCGGCGAGGACCTGGCCGCCGATCATGCAGGCGATGCCCGCCAGCCAGCGGGGCTGGCTTGCAGCAGGTCCGTGATCAGCCGCAGGGACAGGAACCGCGAGGCGGGCTCGCGCTGCGCCGCGTTCTGCTGCAGCACGAAGCCGGTGCCGATCAGCAGCGCGGCCAGCAGCGTGAGCCCGTAGTCGAGGCTGACGTCGACGTCCACGGCGCTCTATACCACTGCACTCATAATCGCTGCTGCCCCTGGGTTGTCCGGCGAGTTTCGGGGGTCTCCCCTTCCCTTGGCTGTCTAACAGTAACCGCGCCCAGGCCGCCCGGCGGACAGGCGCGACGACCCGATCGCCGCTTCGCCCTGTCCGCGTGACTCTTACCCGCCGCACCTATCAACACGAGCGCGGAATGATAACGTTCCCGGTCACGGGGGCCCTTTTCCTGACTGATTCGCCTCTCAGCCTGCGAGAGCGCTATTCCTACGTATATATCGGCAGGTCAGGCCTTACTATCATCTTGACGGCAGGTGGGTGCCGTCGGGGCCATCGGGTAGGGAGAGCTTGGTGGGGGAAGCAACCGCAGTGTCGAGGACTTCGCGTGCTGACACAAGACGCACTGCCGTGCGGCGACGAGCCGTCGGCACCAGGGACCGGATCATCGCGCACCTCGCGCTCGTCGCCGAGGTCGCCGACGGAGGAGGGATGGCCAGCACCAGGCTGTCGGAGGCCGTCGGTTACCCGGGGTCAAGCGTGGCGTTCGCGCAGCTGCTTTCCGGCATGGAGCGCGACGGCCTGATCAACAGGGAGGTGCGCGGCAAGCGGACCTACCGGATCACGCTGTCCGCTCAGCCCGCCGCCCGGCTTGGCGCCGAACCGGTCCGGGCGGATGACGCCGCCCTGCCGGCGGTCCCGGTCGCCTTCCCGGCGGTCATCGACTACGACGAGCTCGCCGACCGGGTGATCATGCGGCTGCTCAGGCGGCTCGCCGAGCTGAGCCCGGCGGAGCTGGCGATACTTGAGCGCCTGCTCGTTCCAGGCAACTCGCCCGCCGAGGAGCTGAAGATCGTCTAGCCGATGCGGCGCAGGCCGGTCCTGTGGTGATTCGCCGTGGTGATGTAGGTCTGGACGGCGCCCTCGGTCCAGGTGGTGTCCACGTTCGGAGCGCTTGATCGTGGCAGGGACGCCGGCGACCAGTGAACCTGGCGGGACCTTGAAGCCCTCGGGTACCACGGCGCCGGCGGCGACGATCGAGCCCCTGCCGACCACCACGCCGTTCAGCGCGATGCTGCCCGAGCCGATCAGGCAGCCGGGCTCGATGACGCATCCCTCGAGGTGCGCGTTGTGGCCGACCACGCAGTCCGCGCCGATGACCGTCGGCCACTGGGCGGTGCAGTGCACGATCGTGCCGTCCTGCACCGACGTGCGGGCGCCGACGGAGATGTAGCCGTGGTCACCGCGCAGCACCGCGCCCGGCCAGACCGAGGCCTCTGGGCCGATCTTCACCCGTCCGATAACAACCGCATCAGGCGCGACATAGGCCAGCTCGTCGATCTCCGGCTCGTCCTCATCCAGGGCATAAATTGACACTGCCATAGGGTAGCGTCTCGTGTTCGTGGCCAGCACTTCTCAGGCACCCTCCATCACTGCGGGCGTCCCGGCGGAGCAATCCCCGGTTCCCGAGTCACCCGTCCAGGCGCTCCTCGCCACCGCCGTCAGTGCCATCGGCGGAACGGAGCGGTCGGGTCAGACCGTCATGGCCCAGGCCGTCTGGGACTCGGTGACCGACGGCACGCACCTCGCCGTGCAGGCAGGCACGGGGACGGGCAAGTCGCTGGCCTACCTGGTGCCCGCCATGCAGCTGGCCGCCAACAAACGCGGTCCCGTCGTCGTCTCCACGGCCACCATCGCCCTGCAGCGCCAGCTCGTTGACCGCGACCTGCCGCGGCTGGCCGACGCGCTGCGCGGGCCGCTCGGGCGCACGCCGGAGTTCGCCATCCTCAAGGGGCGCAACAACTACCTGTGCCTCAACAAGCTGCGCAACGGGCCCGAGGACGAGCAGGACTCCCTGTTCGACGCGCCGCACGCCAGCCAGCTCGGCGCGCACATCAAGCGGCTGCACCAGTGGGCCGCGTCCACCACCACCGGGGACAGGGACGAGATCGTCCCCGGCGTGCCCGACCAGGCGTGGCGGCAGGTCGCGGTGACGGCGCGCGAGTGCCTCGGGCCTGGCCGCTGCCCATTCGGTATCCAGTGCTTCTCCGAGCGGGCCAGGCGGATGGCCGCCGAGTCCGACGTCGTGGTCACCAACCACGCGCTGCTCGCCATCGACACGCTCGGCGAGGGCGGCATCCTGCCCGAGCACCGCGTCGTGATCGTCGACGAGGCGCACGAGCTCGTCGACCGGGTCACCTCGGTGGCCACCGGCGAGCTGTCCGCCTACGCGATCGACTTCGCCGTGCGGCGGACCGGGCGGCTCGCCGACGAGGCGGAGATCGCGCGGCTTTCCGAGGCGGGCAACGCGCTGACGCCGCTGCTCGCCACCCTGCCCGGCGGCCGGATGGACCAGCTCGACCAGGGCCTCGCCGCGACCCTCGCCGCGCTGCGTGACGCCGCCGTGGCCTGCGCGGCCCAGGTGCGGAAGATCGCCTCCGCGAAGGACGACGACGCCGATCCCGCCGAGGTCACCGCCGCGCAGACCGCGCTCGTCAGCCTCGAGGAGCTCGCGGTCGTGGCCGACCGGATGATCACCGCCTTCGACCAGCCCATCAGCGAACGCGAGGAAGTCGTCTGGCTGGACCGGCCGGATGACTGGGCGGACAACACCAGGCCCGCCTCGCTGCACGTCGCGCCGCTCGAGGTCGGCGAGGTGCTGGCCGAGCACCTGTTCGCGGACAAGACGGTCGTGCTCACCTCGGCCACGCTCACCCTGGGGGGATCCTTCACCCCCCTCGCCCGTCAGTGGGGCCTGGACGCAAGCGCCATCGGCACCGAGTGGGCCGGGCATCGACGTCGGCTCGCCGTTCGCGCACGGGCGCAGCGGCATACTCTACGTCGCCAAGCACCTGCCGCCGCCGTCGCGCGACGGGCTGCCGCCCGAGTACCTGGAAGAGCTCTGGGAGCTGATCAAGGCGGCCGGCGGCCGGACACTCGGGCTGTTCTCTTCCATGCGGGCGGCCAAGGCGGCCGCCGCCGCGATGCGCGAGTCGCTCACCTACCCGGTGCTCTGCCAGGGCGACGACTCCACCATGCAGCTGGTGAAGGAGTTCGCCGCCGACGAGCCGACCTGCCTTTTCGGGACGCTGTCCTTGTGGCAGGGAGTGGACGTGCCCGGGCCCTCGCTGCGGCTCGTGGTCATCGACCGGATCCCGTTCCCCCGGCCAGACGACCCGCTCGCGTCCGCGCGCACCCGGGCGGCGGACGCGCGCGGCGGGTCCGGCTTCATGGAGGTGTCCGCGAACCACGCCGCCCTGCTGCTCGCGCAGGGCGCGGGGCGGCTGCTGCGGTCCATGGACGACCGCGGCGTCGTCGCGATCCTCGACCCAAGGCTCGTCACCAAGCGGTACGGAGAGTACCTGCGGGCGTCGCTGCCGCCGTTCTGGCAGACGACGGACCCGCAGGTGGTCCGCGGCGCCCTACAGCGCCTCGGGCAGGGTTAGCGCGTCGAACATGTGCCGCTCCCATAGGTGCATCGACGCCTCTTCCGGATAGGAGCGGACGTCCGGCTGCAGGTCGTAGACGCGCGTCGTGCGGTGCCCCGTGCCGTACGGCGCCCAGCCGGGCTGGCCGCAGTTCGCGAAGCTGAGCCACTCGCGGCGCATCAGGTCGCCGAGCGTGACGAACTCGGCGGGCGGCTTGGTGCCCGTCAGCGACAGGCTGCCGCGCTCGCTGTAGTCGCCGAAGACGAGCGGAATGTCGAGCGCGTGGCAGGCGCCGAACGGTCCCCCGGGGGCCTGCGCCGTCAGTTCGTACAGGTACGTCGTGCCGCCGGACATCGCGTGCGCCTGGGCCAGGTGCAGGGTCGGCATGCGGAACAGCCAGTCGGAGAAGGCGACCTCGAACAGGCCGCCCGCGTCCGCGTTGGGGTACGCCTTCCGGTACCCGGCCGGCCCGTCGGGTGCTGGGGCGAAGTAGTCGAGGACCGTGCCCGCCTCGTCGTCCGTGATCGTGCCGAGCCTGCCTTTGGCCGCGATGAACAGGCGGTACTCGTCCCTGTTGTGGCCGGTCAGCAGTTCCACGTCGCGCGCCGCGCCGGACACAAGCGCCCGCCACGGGGTGCGGGTCAGCACCTCGCCGTCGATGACCGGGGAGAACGGGGTGTCGGTGATCCGCACGGGGCCCCAGTCAAGGAACTCCGTCATCCGTGCCGTGACGTCCATCTGGGCCGCGACCAGGCGCATCGGGTCGGCCTCGCGCAGCGCCTGGTAATCGGCGGGCAGCCCGGCGGTGGCGGCGATCGCCTCGGTGATCCGGCCCGCAAGCTCGGTGCTGAAGAACGTGCCGGGCACCGACTGCGCGATCGCCCGCTTGAACAGGCCCTTCGCCTCGTCCAGCGCGAGCAGCGCGGAGATCACGCCAGCGCCCGCCGACTCGCCGAAGACGGTCACGTTGCCCGGATCGCCGCCGAACCTTTCGATGTTGTCCCTGACCCAGCGCAGCGCCGCGACGGCGTCAAGCAGGCCCCGGTTGGCGGGCGCCCCGGCGATCTGGGCGAAGCCCTCCATGCCCAGGCGGTAATTGCAGGAGACGAAGACCGCGCCGGCGCTCGCGAACGGCGTGCCGTCGTAGCCGGGACCGCCCGCGCCGAACAGGTACGCGCCGCCGTGAATCCAGACCATGACCGGGAGCGTGCGCGCCGCCGGGTCCGGGGTCCACACGTTGACGGTCAGCCACTCGCCCGTCGTGTCCGCAGGCACCTCAGCGCCCGGGGCACCGGGGGTGGCGCGGGCGGGGGGAAAGACAGCCTGGGGGCACGGCGGGCCGAACTCGGCCGCGTCGCGGACGCCGTCCCAAGGGACCGGCGGCACCGGCGCCTGGAACCGCAGGTCGAAGAGCGGCGGCTGCGCGAACGGTATGCCGCGGAACACGGCGTTGCCGTGCTCGACGCGCCCCCGGACCCGGCCGGACGTGATGGAAACCTCGGGTTCGGCTGGACCCATGGGGCGACCTCCCGCTACGTCAGTGGAGCGATGAAAGGCATGGTTTTGTTATGACTTTAGGTCATTTAACCGGATCAAGCACGACCACCGGGATCCGGCGCGGCGCCGCCTTGACCTCGTACCCCGCGAAGGCGGGATTGCGCTGCCGCTGCCTGCTGTATATGACATCACGCTCGGCGGGCTGCGCGACCCTGGCCCTGACGGGGACGGTCCGCGCGCCCACCTCCACGAGGGTCTCCGGGTTGGCCAGCAGGTTGTGGAACCAGGCTGGGTTCTCCTGTGCTCCGGCCTTTGCGGCAAAGACGGCGAACGATTCTCCTACCCACTGGTAAGCGAGCGGTGCGACCCGCTCCACCCCGCTGCGCGCCCCGGTATGGTGCAGCAGGAGGATATCGGACCCCTGAAACTGACCGCCGACCCGGCCGCCATTGGCCCGGAATTCGGCGATGATGTCGAAGTCTGTCATGACGCTTAGTTTAGGAATGGAAACGTGAAGTCACCAACAACGGTGGACGATCTTCAATTCGCGTCGGAATTGCGGCCACTGCCCGACGGCGACGGTTCCCCCGGCCTCGAGATCGACGGCGACTACGACCGCGTGCTGTTCTCCGGGTCCACTGGCCAAGACGCCGACGCCAGCGGCGCGCGGTTCACCGAGTGCGCGTTCACCGGCACCGGGTTCGACGGCGGACGGCTGCGCCGGGCCAGGCTGTCCGACGTGTGGTTCGGCGAGACGCGGCTCGTGGCCGTCGACCTGGCCCAGTCGTCGCTGACCGACGTCTGGTTCAGCGGGTGCGTGTTCGCCGGGGTGCAAGCCTTCTCGTGCGTGGGCAGGCGCGTGCTGTTCCGCGGCTGCAAGCTGGACTCGGTCAACTTCCGCGACTGCAAGCTGACCGACGTGGCCTTCGAGGACTGCGTGCTGCGCGACGTCGACTTCGGCTCGGCGAAGCTCTCGAAGGTGCGGTTCGCGGGGAGCACGCTGGTTGGCGCCGACTTCACCCGCGTCGAGTGCAAGGACGTCGACCTGCGCGGCGCGCGGCTTGGCTCCGCGGACGCGCCGGGGATCAAGGCGGGCTACGACTGCCTGAGCGGCACCAGGATCGACTCCCTGCAACTGATGACCCTCGCGCCGCTGCTCGCCAGCCACCTGGGCATCAGGGTGACCGACTGACGGCTACCGGCCGAGCGCGCGCATGGCGGCGGCGAAGTGGTCGCCCCTGTCGCGGTAGTCGCGGAAGTGGCCGAAGCTCGGGGCCGCGGGTGACAGCAAGACGATGCCGTCCGGCTTGGCCCAGGCGAAGGCCCGCGTTACCGCTTCGTCCAGGTCCGCGCAGTCAGCGACGCCAGCGAAACCCGCGTCAGCGGTGGTTGCGGTGGCCGCGAAGGCCGCGGTGATCCGTGGCCCGCTGTCCGGGAGAGTCAGAACGTAGGTCGGTTCCTCCCGCCGCTTAACGCCTTCCGCCAGGGCCGTGTAGTCGATGCCGCGGTCCTGCCCGCCGACGATCAGCGCGACCCGCTTGCCGGGGAAGGAGTCGAGTGCCGCCAGCGTGGGGAGCACGTTGGTGGACAGGGAGTCGTCGATGAACGTGACGCCGCCGACCGTGCCGACCGGGGTGAGGCGGCTTGGCAGCGGCGTGAAGTCCACCGCGGCGGCGGCGAGGCGCTCGTCGTCGGCGACCTGGCCGCTCAGTTCCTCGTCGCCGGCCGCCGCGGCGAGTGCCCGCAGGACGGCGCGGGCGATCAGCGCGTTGCGACGGTTGTGCCTTCCCGGGAGGTTCAATGGAGCCATCCAGGTCGCGCCAGGTTCGTCGGTCTCGCCGACCCAGGCGACGCGCGGCCCTAGTAGGCCGGCGCGCTCGCGGAGCAGTTCGCTGTCGCCGTTGGCGACGGTCAGGTCCGCGCCCGGCTGCGACGTCGCGGAAAGCTTGTCGACG
The DNA here is from genome assembly GCA_963759545.1 of uncultured Actinomycetota bacterium. Classification (GTDB taxonomy): domain Bacteria; phylum Actinomycetota; class Actinomycetes; order Streptosporangiales; family Streptosporangiaceae; genus Trebonia. Next base: position 202,871 of record CAVXAB010000006.1, on the reverse strand, counting down.
TAGTAACGCTCGACGCCGCCGTGCCACGGAAGGTGATCGGGGTGCAGTGAGGTGACGGCGGTGACCGGCGGGGTGACCGCGAGGTCGGTCGCCGTGTAGCTGGAGACCTCGATCACCCAGTAGTCGTAGTCGCTGCCGCGGGTCGGGTCATAGGGCGCGGCGCCGAAGTTGCCGCCGACCAGGGCCTTGCGGCCGAGGCCGCGCAGCAAGTGGCCGATGACGGAGGAGGTCGTGGACTTGCCCTTGGTGCCGGTGACGTAGACGACCCTGGACAGGTCGGCCTCGTTCGCCCACAGGCTAAGGCCGCCGACCAGCGTTACCCCGGCCGCGCGCAGTTCGGCCGCCGCGGGGCCGTAGGGGCTGATCCCGGGGGTCTTGATCACGACCTCGGCGTGCTTAAGCGCCTCAAGGCCCCCGTCGGCGGTGGGCAGTACGCCGCTTTCGTTCGGGCTATCGTCCACGAGCACCGGCGCGATGCCGAGCGTGCGCAGCTTCCGCACCGCCGCGTGGCCTTCCTTGCCGAGGCCCCAGACGCCGACCCGCGTGCCATCCCGGTAAGCACTGCGCAGGTCGGACCAGCCGAGCTTCGTGCGCTGGCCCGTCATGGTTCCACGAAGGAGTAGCCGCGCCGGGACGAAGCTCGCCCCCACCGGGTGCCGCATGGCCTCGATCTCCGCCTCGGTCGGCGCGTCCGGGCGCCCGGCTGACATCGGCCGCGAGTTCCCGCAGCAGCGTCGTGTCACCGCGGTCCTGCCTGCTCGCGGCCAGCACGACCGCGGCGCGGCACTCGTTGACCTCGCCGACGCACTCGAACGGCTTGGTGCCCGAGCCGAGGAGGGTCTGGAACTTCGGCTTCAGCTCGGGATTGTCGAGCGGCTCACGGTTGCCTGAGGCATTGCCACCGCCATCGGGCGCGAATACCGCCCTGAGCTGTTCCGCCGGCATGAACGGGGCCAGGATCAGGTCGATGAAGCAGCACTTGTCGCACTGGCCGCACCAGTGGTCGAGGCGGCGCCTGGTGTCGATGTGAAAGGCCCGGTTACAGCTGCGGAACGTGCCGTGGTACTGCGTCAGGTCCGCGAACCTCTCGCCCACCCACAGCTCGGTGCGGTCGCGGAGCGCCGAGAAGTAGTCGGGCAGGCCCGCGGGATCGGCCTTGAGCAGCTCGCGGAAGCTCGCCTCGAACGCCGCGGACTTGGACCACTGGTGGTTGACCTGCTGTCCGTTGTGCTCGAGGGTCGGCACCGAGGCCGACCACTCGTTGGACATCACGACCGCGTTCCTGTCGTTGAGCACCGCCGCGAGTACGGCGATCGCGGAGATGATGCCGGTCACCGGCACGTGCCCGTTCAGGAAGCCGAGCTCAGGTGAGCGGAGCAGCTGCGGGTCGATCTCCCGGCCGGCTCTCAGGATCTCCAGCCCGCTCACCGCGGCAGGCCGCTCGATGGCGGCGAACCGGTCCCCCGGCCGGTTGACCACGAAGAGCGCGATGTCGGCGGTGCGCTGCCGCACGCCTTCGACGGTCACGATCGAGTCGATGCCGCCGCCGAAGGGGATGAGCGGCCGCAAATCCGAGGCAGGCGCGGGGACGGCCGCGGCGGGCGGGGAGGCGGCAGGCGGCGGCGGGCGGCGGCGTTCTGGGGGGCGAGGCGGGCGCGGTGACGTTCGCGGAGGCGGCGGACGCGGCTGGTGCGGGCGGCAGAGTGTATGAATGTGCCGTTGGTGTCGCTGTAGCGACACCGACGGCACGTTCACCCGCGATCGCGGCGGGACTGGAGCGGAAGGCGAGGTCGCTGAGGTCAAGGCCGTTGCGGTAGGCGTACTCGCCCAGGCCCGAGAGGTAGAACTCGCGCAGGAACGCAAGCTCGCGCTCGGTCAGCGCGGCGTCGCCGAGGTCGATGACCGGGGGCGCGGCGGTCTTGTAGTAGGAGACGCCCGCGAGCAGGTAGACGATCCGCGCGGCCGCCCGCGCGGCGGGAGTGTCCCACCCCGGCCCGGGCGCGAGCGTCACCCGCTCCGCGAACTCCCGCCCGTCCAGCGAGTACCGGCAGGTCAGCAGCCCCCGCTCACCGTCGACGGCAAACCCCTCGTACCGGAAGACCTGGCCGCGCACGGGAGCGGCTCCTTCTGAAGCGTCTGGCGAGTTCATCGCGAGCGAGTCTACCGATCAGGAAGCGGCGTCAGCCGCGCCCCGCCGCGCGGCACCGAGGCCTCTCTTACTTCTTGCTGTTATCCTGGCGGATCGCGGTCTGCCCCCGGTTTGCCCGGGTTGTCTCGCGGCATCGCGGCCTGCCCCCGGTTTGCCCGGGTTGTCTCGCGGGACCGCGCCCGTCCCCGGCGGCCCGGTGGCCCGGCCCCGGCGGCACGGCGGCGGGTCCCGGCGGCACGGCGGCCCGGCCACGGCGGTCACGGCGGCACCGTGCGCGGCACGGCGCGGCCGGCGGCACGGCGCCGGCGGCCGGCGGCCCGGCGGCCCGGCCCATGATCATGTGGATTCCGCATCTTATTTGATGCGGAATCCACATGATCATGAAAAATCCTTTCGATTCTGCCGTGCTCGCGCGCTGGCGCCGCACCTCAGCCCGCGCACGGCCCTCACGGTCACCGCGGACCACTTGAGCCACGGCGTTGCCCTAGGGGGCACCTAGCATCCGCGTCGAAGCTCAGCCCGGTGAGCCGCCGGGCACCGGGATGATGTCCAGTGGGCTTGGCTTGAGCGCTGGAGGCGACGGTCGGCCTGGCCGCTGGTGTATCAAGCCGAGGCGTAGGACCCGGCGTCGCGGAGGGTGCGCAGGATGTTGGCGCCCGCCAGGGCCTTGAGGTCGGACTCCGACCAGTGGCGGCGCTGCAGCTCGTGGAAGAGCGCCGGGTAGCGAGAGACGTCGTCCAGGCCCACGGGAAAAAACGGTGAGCCGTCGAAGTCGGCGCCGATGCCCACGTGGGCGACGCCCGCCACCTCGCGGACGTGGTCGATGTGGTCGGCCACCTGGGAGATCGTGGCGGGCGGCATCGGATTGCCCTTCTGCCAGTCGGGGACCAGGCCGAACACGGCCGACAGGTTGTCGGGGTCGAGGCCGCGGCCGGCCGCGAACGCCTTCAGCCCGTTGAACCAGTCGGTGCACTCCTGCGAGACGAAGAACGGGACGAACGCCACCATGCACACGCCGCCGTTGACCGCGAGCCGCGCGAGCACGTCGTCCGGGACGTTGCGCGGGTTGTCGGTGAGCGCGCGGGTGCTCGAGTGGGAGAAGATGACCGGGGCCTGGGCCACGTCAAGCGCGTCGTTCATGGTGGATACCGCGACGTGCGACAGGTCGACGAGCATGCCGAGGCGCTGCATCTCCGCCACGACCTCGCGGCCGAAGTCCGACAGGCCGCCGCAGTCCGGCTCGTCGGTCGCGGAGTCGGCCCAGCCGACGTTGTCGTTGTGCGTCAGCGTCATGTAGCGGACGCCAAGGGCGTGCAGCGAGCGGAGCACGCCGAGCGAGCTGTTGATGCTGTGGCCGCCCTCCGCGCCGAGCAGGGAGGCGATCTTGCCCGCCTTGAATGCCGCCTCCACGTCGTCGGCGGTCAGCGCGAGCTGGAAGCGGCCCGGGTAGGCGGCGATCATCCGGTGCACCACGTCGACCTGCTCGAAGACCGCCGTCACGGCCGCGTCGCCGGCGAGGCTCGACGGGACGTAGACCGACCAGAACTGGCCGCCGACCCCGCCCTCCACCAGGCGCGGGATGTCGGTGTCGCGTGCCGTCGACGCGCCCGGTCAGGCCCGCCTTGACCGGGTCAAGTCCGAACTTCTCCCGGATCTCCCACGGCAGGTCGTTGTGCCCGTCGATCAGCGGGAACCGGCTGAGCATCGCGCGGGTCAGGGACAGGGTGAGGGCAGCGCCGTCAGCAGTAACCACCGGGTCAGCGTAACGGACAAGGCTCGACCACCGCGGCGCGGGTACCGGGTCAGGCGGCCTCCGGTAGCGCGTTCGCGGCGGCCGTCCCTGGCAGTGGCGGCCATCGTCGGGGCGGCGTCGGCGTCGTTGACGAAGCCGGAGGCCAGCACGCCGAGGGCCATCAGGCCCGCGGCGGCGAGGAAGGCCAGGTGGTAGCCGGCCAGGTCGCGCGGCGCCCGCCCCGGTCGCGGCGACGACCGTGCCGAGCAGCGCGACGCCGGCCGCGCCGCCGGCCTGGCGCACGGTGTTCTGCAGCGTGGAGGCGTGCCCGGTCTCCGCCGCGGTGACCGTGGCCATGTTCGCGGTCTGCGACGGGGACATCGCGAAGCCGAAAGAGCAGCCGGTGAAGAACATCAGCAGCGGGATCAGCCAGAACGCGTCCGACGGCCCGGCCAGGGCCATCAGGCCGATCGTGGCGACCGTGCCGCACATGCCCGCCGTCATCAGGCGGCGCGGCCCGACCCGCTTGTACAGGCGGGTGGTCAGCTGCACGCCGATCATGCCGCCGAGCGCCTCGGTGAAGGTGGACAGGCCGAGTGGATCGCGGAGAAGCCGAGGCCGTTCTGCAGCAGCAGCGGTACGAGGAACAGCGTGCCCATGAACCCGCCGCCGGCGGCGGTGAGCTGCAGGCTCGTGATCCGGAACAGCCGGTCGCCGGTACAACCGCAGGCGCAGCATCGGCTCCGCCGACGCGCAGCTCCACGGCGATGAAGAGCGGCGAGCAGCACCAGCCCGGGCAGCCCGGTGCCGAGCACGGCCGCGCGAGCCCCAGCCCGACGACGAGCCGGTCGACAGCGCGTACATGACCAGCGGGAAGCCCGCGGCGGCGAGCAGGAAGCCGGGCAGGTCGAAGCGGCCGGCCGGGTGCTCGGACCCGGCGGGCAGGAACAGCAGCCCGACGAGCATCGCGGCCACGCCGACCGGCAGGTTGATGTAGAAGATCCACCGCCACGACAGGCCGTCGACCAGCGCGCCGCCGATCACCGGGCCGAGCGCGGGGGCGAGCAGCGTCGGGACGATCAGCACCTGGTTGGCCTTGATCCGCTCGGCGGGCGGGAACGCCCGGGTGATCATCGTCATCCCGACGGGGATCAGGGTCCCGCCGCCGAGCCCCTGCAGCGCGCGGAACGCGACCAGTTCGGGCAGCGAGGTCGCGAGGCCGCACAGCGCGGACGCCGACGGTGAACACCGTGATCGCCGCGAGCAGGACGTTCCGGCCGCCGAAGCGGTCACCGATCCAGCCGGACGCGGGCATCGCCACGGCGAGCGTCACCAGGTAGGCGGTCACCACGCCGCTGACCGAGCCGATCGGCACCCCGAAGGACCGCGACAGCGTGGGCAGCGCGACGTTGACCACGGTCCCGTCCATGATGTTCATGAACATCGCCGCGACGAACACCGCGCTGACGACGACCTTCTGGTTGACAGTGCTCGCCAGCGGGCGCGCCGGGAGGGAAACTTCACAAATCTCTAGCAGAGCATGGAAGTCTCGCCTGTTCCAGGCGGCAGGGCCGCGATACGGGTCACACGCGTACCGGCTGGTTCACCGCGCTCGGCGAGGTGGACTTGTTCTTCTCCTTCCGCTTGCGCGGGCCGATCGTGGAAAGCCGGACGCGCGCGATGATCAGCCAGATGATGCCGAGCAGGATCATCGCGCCGATGCCGGTCAGCCAGTGGGCCGCGTTATGCGTCCACAGGGCATCCGGCTTCTGGCCGTTGGGGCCCTGGCTGATCGACGACTGGATGACGTTCAGGTTGATCGTCGACGCCACCGCGCCCAGGCCCCAGCGCGCCGGGGCAATCGCGGCCATGTCGCCGAGCGTGCCGGTAAGCGGGAACAAGCCGCCGGACAGCGCGACCTGGACCATGGTGACGCCGACGAGGATCGGCATGGTCTGGTCGCCCTTGGTGACCAGGGTGGAGATCGCCAGGCCGATCATCATGGACGTCACCGACAGCACCGCGAGCGCGACGAAGATCTCGATCAGCGCCGGCCCAGGTATCACCACGCCGCTTGACGGGACCTTCTGCCCGGCCAGGCCGACCAGCGTGACCAGCGCCGACTGCATCACGGCGATCAGGCTGAGCACGATGACCTTCGAGAAGAGGTAGGCGCTGGCAGAAAGACCGGCCATCCGTTCTCGCTCGTAGATGTCGCGTTCCTTGATGAACTCGCGGATGGACAGGGCGGTGCCCGCCAGGACCGAGGACATCACGAGGATCATCACCATCTGGATGGCGTTGACGTTGAGGCCGCCCACCGGGGTCGAGTTGACGAGGCCGAAGTGCGTCGGCGTGGCCCGGACCAGGGCGCCGAGCAGGATCGGCATCAGGATGGTGGTGGCGATGAAGACCCGGTCGGCCTGCATGACCCGGCGGTACCTGCGGGCCATGGTGAAGACCTGGCTCAAGCTGCTGCGCTGCTTGGGCCTGGCCGCTTCCTCACCTTCCGGCCGCCCCGCGTCGAGCCGCCGCTGGCGGACGGAGATCGGGGTGGCCACGTACTTCACGAACTCCGGCGACGCACGGTACTCGGCGGCGAAGTCGCGGTCCGGCTCGTCGGCGAACGCCTGGAAGACGTCCGCCCAGTCCTCCCGGCCGAAGAAGCGCAGCCCCTCGTCCGGCGGGCCGAAGAAGGCCATCTTGCCGCCCGGCTGCAGCACGATGAGCCGGTCGCACTGGTCGATCAGCTTCGACTCGACGTCGTGGGTGATCACGATGACCGACTGGCCCGTCACGGCGCCCTTGTCGGCCATCTTCCGCATCTGCGTGAACATGTCGCGCTTCAGGTGCGGGTCGAGCGGCGAGGTCGGCTCGTCGAGGAACAGCAGGCTCGGCTTGGTCAGCAGCTCCATGCCGATGTTGACCCGCTTCTTCTGGCCGCCGGACAGCCGGTCGATGCGGGTCTCCGCGTGCTTGGTCATCGACAGCTCGTCGAGGACCTCGCCCACCCGCTGGTTGCGCTCCTCGGCCCCGGTGTCCGGCGGGAAGCGGAGCTCGGCCTGGTAGCCGAGCGCGGTCTTCGCGGTGAGCTGGTCGTGGGTGACGGACTCCTGCGGCACCAGGCCGATGCGCTGCCGCAGCTCGTCGTAGTTGTCGTACAGGTCACGGTAGTCGTAGAAGACGCTGCCGGTCGTCGCCGGGCGCTTGCCGGTCAGCGCGTTCAGCAGCGTGGACTTGCCCGCGCCGGCTGGGCCGATGACCGCCATCATCGACCGCTCGGCGAGCGGGAACGTGATGGCGTCGAGCAGGACCTTGTCCTTGCCGCCGTCGTGCACCACGACCTTCAGCTCGTGCGCCTCGAACGTGGCGCGGCCGTCGTCGAGGTACTCGATCAGCTCGTGGCCGTCCACCCGGTAGGTGGCGTGGCCGATCGCGATGATGTCGTTGTCTTGCAGCTCGGCCTGGTTGACCCGGGTGCCGTTGACGAACGTGCCGTTGTGGCTGCCCAGGTCGATGATCTGGAACCGGCCGGTCGGCGACGTCCGCAGCTCGGCGTGCTGCTTGGACACCCCCAGGTCGTGCACCACGATGTCGTTGTCCGGGCGGCGCCCGATCTTCATGACCTTGGACTGGATCCGCACCCGCGAGGTGGGGTCGCGCAGCACGCCAGGCATGAACGTGGTGTCCATGGGACTGGGCTCGAAGCCCCGGTCCGGCCGCTGGGGCCTTGGGACGGTCGGGCGCGGCCAGCTCGAAGCGGAGCACAGGGCCGTCCTCGGGGTGCCCGAAGTGCACCACGCACGGCTTGGTGATCTCCAGTCGCATGATCCGCTCGGAGCCGAGGAACGTGCCGTTGCGGCTGCCCCGGTCCTCGAGCACCCAGACCGGGCCCTCCGCGCGGATCACCGCGTGCTCCCACGAGACCCGCGCGTCGGCGAGCGGGATGTCCGCCCGCTCGTCGCGTCCGATGCGATACTCCTGCCCGCTGTCCAGCCGGTGGGTGTTACGCACCGTGCTTACCAGCAGCGGAGGTGTGGCATGAGAACTATGCGCCACTTGATTCCCCACCGCCGAATTCCTCCCGCTCAATCCGCCTTGCGGCGGCTTTATCTTTTCGTCGCGCGCTTGTTAGCGTCTAGTTATCCGGGTGAAGACCGGCCTGCGCCCCGCTCGCTACGAGCCTGTCCGCTCTAGAGTCTAGGGGTAAGGCGTGAAATCCGGAATCTGGTGAACTATAACTACGTCGAGGCACTTTGACGCGGACGTCGATATCCGTCGATACTTCAATTCAGCGGCGGAGAACCGGGGGGCTGACCATGAGCAACGATCCCACCAAGCAGCCGTTGCCTCCTGCGCCACCGGCGGAGGAGCCTGTCACGGCGGCGCCGCCCACCGTGCAGGCGCCCGCGCAGCCGGCCGGAGGCTGGGGGCAGGAGCCGCCGACCCAGCCAGTTCCCCAGTGGCCTGCCCCGCCGCCGCCACCCGGGCCCGCCGCGCCGCGCCAGGACGTGCCGCGCCAGGAGGCGCCACGGCAGGAGGCGCCACGGCAGGAGCCGCCTCCGGCCGCGCCCACGGCGCGGTTGCCGGTTGACCAGCCGACCGCCCTCGACGCGGCGGCCCCGACCCAGTGGGACCGGCCGCAGTCGCCGACCGCCCATGACCGGGTGGCGCCCACGCAGTGGGATCGGGCCCCGCAGCAGCAGCCACCCCAGCAATGGCAGCAACCGCAACGGCAGCAGGAGCCGCAGGACACTCCGGCGCCACAGTGGTCACCGCAGCCGCCTCAGGGCCAGGGGCCGTGGCGGCCCGCACAGCCGCCCGCTCAGCCGCCGGCATCGCCCCGGTCCCGGCGGCGCGGGCGCAAGCGCCGCGTCCGGCGCTCGGTCATGGTCCTCTTCACGGTCATCGTGCTCCTGATCCTCCTCGTGATCGGCGACCGGGTAGCGCTGGCCGTCACGGAGAACGACATGGCGAGCCAGTTCCAGTCGAATGGGCTCCCGGTCAAGCCGTCGGTGACGATCGAGGGCTTCCCGTTCCTCACCCAGCTCGCCGCCAAGGACTTCAACAAGGTCGACATCTCGGCGAGCAACGTCCCCGCGGGGCCGGTCACCATCAACAGCATCCACGCGACGATCAACGGCCTGCACATCAGCAGCTACTCGTCAACCGCGAGTGCCAAGGTTGACCACATGACCGCGACGGCCTTCATCTCGTTCGGCGCGCTCGCCGCCGCGGGCGGGGTCGGCGGCGGCACCGGGATCACAGTCACACCCGACGGCACGAACAAGGTGAAGATCACGGCGGGCCTCGGCGGCGTCTTCAGCGACACCGAGGAAGCTCAGATCACGCAGACCGGGCCGCAGACGATCAACATCAAGGTGCTGCCGAGCAACAGCGCGGTCGGCTCGCTGCTTAGCTCGTTCGGCTCCTTCTCGTTCAGCCTGCCGCCGGGCGTGCCTGCCAGCCTTCGGATCACCAGCCTGACGCTCAACTCCCAGGGACTGACCGTCTCGGCGGCCGCGACCAACGCGACTTTCAGCAAATAAGGCAACCGCCTCGAATACACTCGGCACCCCCGGAAAGATACGGGGGCGCCGAGTGCTTGCTGCCGGTATAAACGACTGTGAACCCAAGCGGCAACGCCTGAGCACCGAGGGAGCCCCAGGTGAGCGAATACCAGCCACGCCCGCAGGGCGGATGGCCGGCCCAGCCACCCGCGAACGACGCGAGTCGAGGGGGAAACGGTCAGGCGGACCACGGCTACGGGCCGGGGTCTTACGATCAGGCGACGTACGCGCAGCAAGCCGCGACGCCTCCGCGCCGCAGGCGGCGCAAGCGCTGGCCGGTCGTGCTCGCGGTCCTGGTCGTGCTGATCCTGGCCATCCTCGGCATCGGTGACCAGGTCGCCAAGGCGGTCGCGCAGAACGCGATCGCCCAGAAGATCCAGTCGTCCGGGCTCAGCGCCAAGCCGTCGGTCAGCATCGAGGGCTGGCCGTTCCTCACCCAGCTCGCCGCCAAGGACATCAAGGTCATCGACATCAGCGGGAACAACGAGACCGCCAGCGGCAGCAAGGTCGCGTTCAACTTCACCGCCAAGGCAACCGGCGTGCACCTCAGCAGCCTGTCAAGCAGCGCGAGCGCGACCGTCGACAACATCAACGGCCAGGCGGTCCTGCCGTTCTCTTCGGTGGCCACCCTCCTGCCGGTAAGCGGCGTCACGCTCAGCCCGGACCCGGCGAAAGGGCCGAACGCGGTCACGGCCGACCTCGGCATCGCCGGCAGCGTGACCGGGACCGTCCAGCTGTCGGGCCCGACCAAGATCGTCGTCTCCCTGAACGGGGCGACCGGCCTGGCCTCGATCCTCGGCTCGGCGTCCGGCCAGTCGTACACCATCGACATCCCGAAGCTGCCCGCCGGGCTCGTGGTCAGGTCCGTGAGCGTGAGCAGCCAGGGCATCGTCGCGACAGCCTCAGCGACTAACACGACTCTCAGCCAGTAACTTTTGTATGAAATTTTTGACAACTGCAACGCCCCGTGTCCCCGGAAGCGACTGCAGTCACCGGCAAGGTGTGGCATATTTGGGCATACAGGACTAAAGGGAAGAATCGGAAGCGCTCTCAGTTCCGCCGCTGGTTGGCCCATAATGAGCGAGAGCGCGCCGTGCACAAACTTTTCAGGAGTCGCCCGTGACAACCGGCAAGAGGGCCAGCCGAAAGGCACCGCCGGCGAACGTGGAAGCGAACACGTCGGTGCGAACCCTTATTCTCGGAATCGACCGTAGCGGCCGGATTGTCCAGCATGATCGAACAGCTCCGAAGATTCTCGCACGATCAACTGACGATCTTCTCGGAGTTCGCCTAAGCGACATCACGGCTAATCCGTCCGACAGGCTCACCGACATCTCGATAAACATGCTGCTTGACGCGGTGCGGTCCGAGCGTGAGGGAAATGCCGTGCTGTCGATCGCCCTCGCGGGCGGGCTCAGCGCGGACGCCGTGGTCACCGCCAAGCCGATGCAGACCGGGTCGAGCGATGTCGCCGCCTTCGTGATCATGCAGATCCCGATCCCGTCGGCCGAGCGGTTCGTCGACCCCGCCCTGATCCGCGACATCCTGCTGCGCGACACCGCGCCCGCCGACGAGGACACCCTCGACTTCAGCGAGCTGGCCAAGAAGATGACCGCGCAGCTCGTGCCCGCGTTCTGCTCGACCGCCGAGATCCTCGTCCTGGAATCGCTGATCGGCGACAACGAGATCCCCGCCCACGTCTCGGCGGAGAAGGTGGCGCTGCGCCGCCTCGACGTCAGGCATGACCGGGGGGAGCACGCCGCCTGGCAGTCGGCCTTCCCCATCGGCGAGATCCTCCGCTTCCCGCCCGACTCCCCCTACACGCGGTGCATCGAGACGGGCCTTCCGGTCCTCGAGCAGGCGTTCTCCGCGGACTCGGCGAGGAAGCTCGCCAAGTCCTGGCGGCGCAAGCCGGTCGGCGGCCTGTTCTCCGACATGTCCATGCTGGTGATCCCCGCCGTCTCGAAGGGCACCGTGCTCGGGCTCTTCTGCTGCTTCCGCGAGGCGGGCACCCGCAAGTTCGACCGCTACGACATGGAAATGGGCATGGAGTTCGCCGCCAGGTCCGCGGTGTTCTTCAACCACGCCACCCGGTACAACAGGGAGCACGCCACCGCGCTTACCCTGCAGCGGGCCATGCTGCCCACCGGGCTCACGTATCCGTCCTCCATCGAGGTCAAGCACCGCTACCTGCCGGGCAGCGAGCTCGTCGAAGTCGGCGGTGACTGGTACGAGTCGATCAGGCTGCCCGGGGCGCGGGTCGCCCTGGTCGTCGGCGACGTCGCCGGGCACGGGGTGCGCGCCGCGGTCACCATGGGCCGGCTGCGCACCGCCATCCAGACCCTGGCCATGCTCGAGCTGCCGCCCGCGGAGTCGCTGCTGCAGCTCGACGAGCTCATGCAGACCATCGGTGAGCGGGAGCCGCACTTCGCGACCTGCGCCTACGCGGTCTACGACGGCGTCACCGGCGAGATCGAGCTCGCCGTCGCCGGGCACCTGCCGCCGCTGCTCGTGCACCCCGACGGCCGCAACGAGTACCTGGAGGTCATACCGTGCCCGCCGCTCGGCATCGGCAACGGCGTGGTGGACACGAAGGTCATCACCGTCGAGGACGGCTCTCTCTTCGTCCTGTACACCGACGGCCTCGTCGAGTCGCGGGACCGGGACATCTCGGAGGGCCTCGACCGGCTGCAGGCCGCGTTCGGCGAGGGCGCGCCCGATCAGGACCTCGAGGACCTCTGCAAGACCTCGCTCGACGGCGTGTACGCCGATGCCTACCGCGACGACATCGCGGTGCTCATCGCCAAGCTGCGGCGCATACCCGAGGACCACAGGATCTGCTTCCAGCTTGAGCCTGAGCTTTCCTCCGTCAGGCACGCGCGGTCGCTGATCCGCGACCCGCTCAAGCGCTGGGGCCTCGAGGACCTGATCGACAGCAGCGAGCTGCTCGTCTCCGAGCTCGTCACGAACGCGATCAAGTACGCCAACGGCGAGGTCATGCTCCGCCTCATCCTCGAGCCGGACACCCTCGTCTGCGAGGTGCACGACTCCTCCCCCGCACTGCCTCGCGTGCTGCAGGTCGACAAGGACGCGGAGAACGGCCGCGGCCTGCACGTCGTCTCGCAGGTGGCCTCCCGCTGGGGCGTGCGGCGCACCTCGGGCGGCAAGGTCGTCTGGTGCCAGCAGCAAGTACCAGAAGCGGTGACGGAGGCGATGCTCGCCGCCATGGGCGCCGAGGCCCCGGTCGCGGAGGCAGAGATCGCCACGATCGCGGTCTAGGCGCCGCGGAGAGATCCGTGGCACGTCGCTCGAAGCCAGAACCCGTTCGGAATCAGAGTTTTAGATTTTGCTGCCTTTGAGTTTTCCGAACGGGTTCTGGTTTCACATTTCGTCCTTCTGTTACTCCACCGTCACGCTTTTCGCGAGGTTGCGCGGCTTGTCGATGTCACGGCCCAGCTTCGCGGCGGCGTGGTAGGCGAGGAGCTGCAGCGGGACGTTGAAGAGGATCGGCTCGAGCTCGGGCTCGGCGCGCGGCACCCTGATCGTCGCGTCGGCGAGGCCGTCGGGGATGTCGGCGCTCGTCAGCGCGATGACCGGGCCGCCGCGGGCCTTGATCTGCTCGATCGTGGAGATGTTCTTGGCGATCAGGTCGTCGGACGGCACGATCACCACGCTTGGCATCTCCGGCTGGATGAGCGCGAGCGGGCCGTGCTTGAGCTCGCCCGCCTGGTAGGCCTCGGCGTGCACGTAGGAGATCTCCTTGAGCTTCTGCGCGCCCTCACGGGCCACCGGCCAGCCGCGGACCCGGCCGATGAAGAACATGTGGTCGGCCTCGGCGAAACGGTGCGCGACCGTGGCGATCTCCTCTTCCGCGTTGAGGATCGCGGTCACCTGGGCCGGGAGGTTCCGCAGGCCGTTGACGACACGAGCGCCGTTGGCGGCGGACAGGTCCTGCACTCTCCCAAGGAGCAGGCCCAGGAGGGCGAAGTTGACCACCATGTTGGTGAGCGCCTTGGTGGAGGCGACGGCGACCTCCGGCCCGGCGTGCAGGAAGATGCCGTGGCCGCACTCGCGCCCGATGGCGCTGCCGACGACGTTGACGGCGCCCATGACCTGGCCGCCCTTGCGTTTCAGCTCCTGGACGGCCATGAGCGTGTCGCTCGTCTCGCCGGACTGCGAGACGGCGACGTACAGCGCGTCCGGGTCCACGACCGGGCTACGGTAGCGGAACTCGCTTGCGGGCTCGGCGTCGGCCGGGATGCGCGCGAGCTCCTCGATGAGGCTCGCGCCCATCTGTCCCGCGTAGTAGGCGGAGCCGCAGCCGAGGAACTTGACGCGCTTGATGTTCCGCAGCTCGCGGGCGTCGAGGCTGACGCCGCCGAGCTTCGCGGTGGCGAACCGCTCGTCCAGGCGGCCCATGACCGCGCGGCGGATGGCGTCAGGCTGCTCGTGGATCTCCTTGCGCATGTAGTCGCTGTAGCCGCCGAGCTCGTAGTCATCGTCGTCCGCGTCCACCGTGGTCGGAGTCTTGATGCTGTTATTCGCGCCGCCGGTGAGCGTCGTCGTGTGGTAGTCGGTCGCCTTGATGGTCGCGACCTCGCCGTCCTCCAGGTAGACGACCTGGCGGGTGTACCTGACGAGCGCCGCGACGTCGGAGGCGACGAACATCTCGGTCTCGCCCAGGCCGAGGACGATGGGGCTGCCGTTGCGGGCGACGACGAGCTCGTCCGGGTTCTTCGTGTCGAGCACGACGAGTCCGTAGGTGCCCTCGACGCCGCGCAGGGTGGCGATCACCGCTTCCTCGAGTGTCTGGTCCTCGTTCGCCGCGAGCTCGGCGGCGACCATGTGCGCGAGGCACTCGGTGTCGGTCTCGGTGACGAACCGCACGCCGTCGGCAGTGAGCTGGGCGCGCAGCGCCTCGGCGTTCTCGATGATGCCGTTGTGCACGACGGCGACGCGGTGCTGCGCGTCGGTGTGCGGGTGGGCGTTGGTGTCGTTCGGCTCGCCGTGGGTGGCCCAGCGCGTGTGGCCGATGCCGACCGTCGCCTTGGTCTGCTTCGCGTCGAGCTTGTCCCTCAGGTCCTGGACACGGCCCGCCGTCTTGGTGATCTGCAGCCTGCCCCGGTACACGACGGCGAGGCCCGCCGAGTCGTACCCCCGGTACTCAAGCCGGTGCAATCCCTCGACAAGCACGGGGGTCGCGTCCCGCCTGCCGATGTACCCCACGATCCCACACATCGGTCGTCCGTCCTCCCTCTCGGCCGTTCTAGCCGCCGTAGACCATGCGGCGGAGCTGGCGCTCCGAGTGCTCGTCCGCCTTGAACCTGCGCGTCCTGAGCTCGCCCATGATCAGCGGCCAGATGTCGTCGTTCTTACGATTCCTGCTCTTGAGGTGTTCGTGGCGCTTGACGACGTACTCCTCGACCGTCTGGCCGAAGTACGCCATGACATCTGCCACGACCCGCGACGCGGTCGCTTCGTCCAGCCCGGTGCTCCTCGCAACGTGGCGGACCAGGTCCTGCGGGTGCGAATCATCCATAGACGTCCGTTATCTTGCCAGGCGATGCGCTCTTCCGGCAACTTCCTGCCCGTTTTCGGGCAGGAATCACGCCAATCGGCGGCTAATCGCTCCTCGATCGGTCCCGGATCCACGGCTCGACCGGTCCCGGATCCGGGGCTCGATCGGCTCCGGATCCGCTGCTCGATCGGTCCCGAGAGACAAATGGGGCCGGTCGCCGCGATGAGTGGGCGGGGGAGCACGCGACGACCGGCCCACTAACAAGATCGCCGGTGACGGCGAAATCGTTACTCGGTGGCTTCCGAGAGGTCTGCGGGGCTCGCGTAGCGGCGCTCGAAGCCGAACACGCGCCAGATGCCGACGGCGACCGCCCAGGTGACCACGAAGAGGCCGACGATGAAGAAGCCGAGCGTGTTGATGTTCAGCCCCTCGACCCAGCCCCAGAAGCCGCCACCCAGGTTGAACTCCTGGCCGAGCAGGCCGGCGAGTTCCACGGTGCCGATCAGCAGGGCGACGGTGATGCTGAGGCCGGTGATCGTGATGTTGTAGTAGACCTTGCGGACCGGGTTGGCGAACGCCCAGCCGTAGGCGAAGTTCATGAAGCTGCCGTCGATGGTGTCGAGCAGGCTCATGCCCGCCGCGAACAGGACGGGCAGCGTGAGGATCGCGTACCAGGGCAGGCCGCTCGCCGCGCCGGTACCCGCGAGGACCAGGAAGGCGACCTCCGTGGCGGTGTCGAAGCCCAGGCCGAACAGCAGCCCGACCCCGTACATCTGCCGCGGCGTGCGGATCGAGCCGGTCAGCTTCTTGAAGAACCTCATGACGAAGCCGCGCTCGTTCAGGTGCTGCTCTAGCTCGGTCGCGTTGAAGCGGCCCTGCTTGAGCTCCTTGAAGACCTTGAGGATGCCGAAGAGGACGGCGATGTTGATAGCGGCGATGACGTAGAGGAAGAAGCCGGACACGCTCGTACCGATGAGGTTGGTGACCTGGTGGAGGCCCGAGCCGTCGTTCTTGACCGGGCCGACGATCGCCTTGACGCCGATGGCGAGCAGCAGGCTCAGCGCGAAGACCACGCTGCTGTGCCCGAGGGAGAACCAGAAGCCGACGCTGAGCGGCCGCTTGCCGTCGGCCATCAGCTTGCGCGTCGTGTTGTCGATGGCGCTGATGTGGTCGGCGTCGAAGGCGTGCCGTGCGCCAAGGGTGTAGGCCGTGAGCCCGATGCCAACGCCGAACGTCTGGGTGCCGATGCTGTAGTGGTGCGGGACGACAATGGCGAGCAGCGCGCCCCAGCCGATTACGTGCAGCCCGATGACCGCGAAGGTCATAGCGGCGGCCCTGGCCCACTCCCCTGGCGTGAGCGCTCCCCTGATCCTGCTGATGCGGCCGCTGCTCATGAAGGTAACGCTACTTTGACACTCGTTGCTGTTGCAAGTTCCTTGCAATAGCAACGGTGTGTGGCATTCGTTACGGTTGGTGCGATGCCGCTCCGGCCAACGCGGGCACACGGTCGCGTGCGCCGTCGTCTTCCTCAGGCGCACCGTCCCCGGCACGTGCTCGGGGCACCGCATGTCCATCGACACCGGCCGACTCCCGGCCTTGGGGCCCGGGGTGGGGCGCGGAGCGGGCGAGGTAGGCGAGCGCAACGCTGGTAGCGAGCACCGCGAAGCCCGCCGCGATCCCGCCCGCCACGCCCGCGTGGGGACTCTCGCCGAGCAGTCCGATGCCGATGGCCACGCTCGCCACCGGGGTGACGCAGGCGATGATCGGCAGCGTGATCATGGGCTGGCCGGTCTGGTAGGCGGTCTGCGTCAGCAGCACGTTCCCCACACCGCAGACGATCAGCGCGTAAACGGTCCACGAGGTGAAAAGCGCGACCACGCCGTGGCTCGCCACGTGGGAGAACCCCAGGGTCACCACGGCCGAGCAGGCGTCTGCCAGCCCCGCCGCCACCGCGAGCAGGACCGCGCGGCCGCGCCCCGTGGCCCGCAGTCCGGCGACCGCCGCCGCAAGCGCGGCACCCCCAAGCACGACCGTGCCAAGCGCCGCGGCCAGGACGTAGTTCGGGTGGCTGACCGCCTGGCGGTGATCGGACGAGGTCACCGCCAGGAACACGCCGATGCCTGCGACGGCCGTCAGCGCCGCGGCCCAGGACGCCGGGCTGAGCGGGCGGCCTGACCAGACGCGCACGAAGACGACCGCGACGACGAGCTCTGCGGCCACCAGCATCTGCACGGTCGCCAGTGGTCCCGACCGCAGTGCGACCGCGTGCGCGGCGAAGCCGCCGATCTGCGCGAGCATGCCAAGCAGCCACAAGGGCTGGCGCACCAGCAGGAGCAACAGGCGGGGCCGTCCAGCCGACGATTGGGGTGCCGCGGCCGCCTGCCGCTGCTCCACCGCCGCGCCGGCCCCGTAGAGCACGGCGGCGACCAGCGCGGTCGCGATCATCACCATCATGGGAACCACGCTAGAAGCGACGGGTAGTGGCGGACCATCCGGCAGATCCCCCATTCCGGCGTGGGGTTACCCCTACTACTTAAGGATTAGACGGCCGTTACTTAAGGGTTAGACCGGCGCCCGGCATGGCGAAGGCTGGGCGTCATAGACGGTTGGCCGGGTCGTATGGGTGCGGCCGCTGTTACTCGCCGGGCAGTTCCTGCAAATCGAGGTTGCCGGTGGAGGCGCGTGCGGCACAATGCCGTTGCCTGAGGCGCTCCCGGAGTGCCGCGACGGGCCCGCACGTGACGCCCGTTGTGAACTGTCCGGATTTGTCCCGGCGGCACCTGCGGCCCGGCCCGATGATCATGTGGATTCGGCAGCTTATTTGATGCGGAATCCACATGAAGCAAGCTTAACATCATCGCGCGACTCATGCCGCGCCCGAGCGCGCGGGCGCCGCGCGGGCAGCCGCGGGCCGATGTACCGACGCACGGCCCTCACGGTCACCACGCGCCACTCAAGTCAACGCGCATTGCGTGCGGCGCGGGCTTTTCTTGACCTGAGGCAATTAACGGCGTGTGGCTACCAGGGGATGACGCCGTAGCCGCCGGTGCCGTCGGTGGTCCAGACGTAGCCCCAGTGGATGCCGCTCTGGCCGTCGTCCGGCAGGGTCGCGAGGTACACGCTTGGCTCCGCGCCTTCGCTCGCCGAGCGGAATCCGCGGTGGTTATTGAAGTCCGTGGCGGTGAACCCGGGGTTGGCCGCGTTGACCTTGATCGGCGTGTCCCGCAGTTCCTTGGCGTACATGACGGTGATCATGTTGAGCGCGGCCTTGGACGACGGGTACTGCACGGACGCCGGCATCTGGGCGAGCGGGTGCGCCGGGTCGCTCTCCCCGGTGATCGAGCCGACCTCGCTTGACACGTTGACGATCCGCGCGGCTGGCGCGCGGCGCAGCAGCGGCAGCATGGCGTTCGTCACCGCCACCACGCCGAAGACGTTGATCTCGTACACCGCCCGCATGTCCCGCAGCGACGTCTGGCTCGGCGGGTAGCCCTGACGGGCGACGGTCGCGGTGCCCGCGTTGTTGACGAGGACGTCCAGGCGGCCGTAGGTGGCCTCGATCCATTCCGCCGCGCGCTGGATGGACTTGGCGTCGGTGACGTCGAGCTGGACGAAGCGGGCGTCGGCGCCGCCGTCGCGCAGGCCCTGCTCCGCCTCGTGGCCGCGATCGGCGTCACGGGCGCCAACCAGCACGGTCATGCCCTGGGATCCGAGCTGGCGCGCGGTCTCGTATCCGATTCCCTTGTTGGCCCCGGTGATGAGGGCGATCTTCGTTGTCATGCCTCTCACGCTAAGGTGACCGCCGTTGAGCCGGGAGAGACCGGCGGAGCCTGGGACTCGCGGTACCACCCTGTCGGCGCCTGCGTGCGGCAAGGTAGATACATGAGCACATTGAACAGGGACGAGCTGGCGGCGTTCCTGCGGGCCAGGCGCGCCCGGCTGTCCACGCGAGACGCCGGGCTGCCTGAGGTAGGCCGGCGGCGCACGCCGGGGCTGCGCCGGCAGGAGGTGGCCCAGCTCGCCGGGATGTCCATCGACTACTACATCCGGCTGGAACAGGGCCGCGGGCCGCAGCCATCGCGGCAGGTGCTTTCCGCGCTTGCCCGGGCGCTGATGCTCAACGGGGACGAGCGGGACTACCTGTTCCGGATGGGCGGCGAGGCCCCGCCGCAGCCGGTCAGGCCCAGCCGTTCGATCACCCCCGGTATCAGGCATCTGCTTGACGGCATGCCCGCCACGCCGGCCTACGTGGTCGATGCCGCGTACAACGTCCTGGCGTGGAACTCGCTCGCCGTTTACTTCATCGGCAACCTGGCCGGGCACGCGGACCGGAACATGATCCGCTGGACGTTCCGCCGCTCACCGACCGACGTCGTGTGGGACGACGAGCACTTCGTGCGCTTCACCAGGTCCACGGTCGCCGACCTGCGGGCCAACTACGCCCGCTACCCCGGGGATCCCGAGATCGAAAGCCTGGTCAGCGAGATGCTCGCGCTCTCACCGCAGTTCGCGCAGATGTGGAATGAGTACGACGTGGAGGTCCGCGGGCCGATGCTCAAGCACGTCAGCCACCCGCAGGCCGGGCCGCTCGAGTTCGAGTGCCAGGTCCTGCATATCGCCGAGACCGGCCAGCGCCTCATCACCTACTGCGCCGCTCCTGGTTCGCCGACGGAAGCGGCATTCGTCCAGCTGGCCGCGCACACGGCGCGCGGTTAACCCTGCACCGGCGGACCACGGCTAGATCGCGGTAAGGCGGATGACCGGCATGACGCGGTCGGTCTTCTTCTCGTAGCCGGCGTAGCGGG
This sequence comes from uncultured Actinomycetota bacterium, assembly GCA_963759545.1. GTDB lineage: Bacteria > Actinomycetota > Actinomycetes > Streptosporangiales > Streptosporangiaceae > Trebonia. The sequence continues at coordinate 183,097 of CAVXAB010000006.1, read as the reverse complement.
GCTGGGCGGCGGTGATGCGCTGCCAGGCGGCGTCGCGTTCCTGGCCGGTCAGCTGGGTGGGCGTAACGTTAAGCGACTTGCCGCCGACCTCAATCTGGACCTGGTCGGGGTGAGCCGCGAGGTTGAAATACCAGGCCGGATTCTTGGCCGCGCCGCCCGCAGAGGCAACGATCAGCCAGTTATCGTACCCGTCGGGGAACGTCCCGAGCAGCGTCTGCCGCCGCTTGCCGGTCTTGGCGCCGACCGTGGTCAGCACCAGTCCGTCCATGCCCGCCGCCTTGCCGCCACTGGCCCCTGGGCGGCGAAATCGCCTGATCATCTGGTTGTTCACGAGCTTCATCAACGGCGTGAAGAAAGACGGCATGTTGGTGCCACGGGTGCCGCCCGGTGTCTTCTCGAACGCCATCGCTACCTCCCGGACTATGGTGCTTCCACCCTTGCACAAGGGTGGCGCAGATCACAGCGCCAGTCACGGCGCCAGTCACGGCGCCAGGAGGGCGCGGGTGGCCGCGCGGCCGGATTCTAGTGCGCCCGACAGCAGGCGGCTGTCCGTGGTCAGGCGGCTGACCGGCGGGGTTGTCGTGGGCGGGTAGATCATGAGGGCCTTGCCCTCGGCTTCCATGGCGATGATGCGGGCCACGTCGGTCGCGGTGCGGACGCGCCGGGTCAGCAGGGCCGTGCGCAGGGCCAGTGACTCGTTGCGGAGAGTTGTCCTGGTGAGGACGCGGATTGAGTGCGGCGGGCGAGTCACGGGCGAGCCGTTCACGCGCTGGCCGGCGCCGTTTATCGTCGGCGGGCGGCGGGAGCGCAGCACCAGGAGGTGCGTCGCGCCCTGGGCGAGCGGGGTGCGAAACGGGATCGACTCCGCGACGCCGGCGTCGTAGAAGCGCCGGCCGCGGAGCTCGACCGGCGGGCCCGCGAGGAAGGGCAACGACGCGCTGGCCCGCAGCGCGAGCCGGAGCTCGACCGGGTTGGCGATCAGCGGGCGCAGGTCGGTTGACTCGCCGGTCTCGGCGTCCGTGCCCAGGGGGTGGTACTCGACCTGGCTGGCGAGGACGGAGTCGAAGTCCATCGGGAACTCCGTCTGGTAGACGACCTCGACCAGCGTGCGCACGTCGACGACGGGGCGGCCGCGCAGCAGTGCCGACCAGCGGATCAGGGTCCTGGCGTAGTCCGGGTCCGCCCAGCCGCGCAGGCCCTCCGGTGTCGAGCTGAGGAGCCAGGCGCCGGTGATCGCCCCGGCGGAAGAGCCGTAGACCGCGTCGAAGGCCGGGACCATGCCGAGCTCGTGCAGCGCGAGCGCCATTCCGGCGGAAACCGTGCCCCGCATGCCGCCGCCCTCAACGGACAGCACGATCCGGTACGGGTCATCCCGGTGCCCTGGCCTACTGCCCGAGCGCACGCGTTCTTGGATCAGCCGCAGGACTTCGTTCACGCTGGCACGGTACCCCGCGTGCCGCGATCGTGATCACGGAGGATGCGCAAATCATGAAATATCCGGCATGTCGCGGCGCGCCAGCGCCCGACATGCCGGACTAGACGGGCCAGCCAGGCCAGCCAGCCGGCCAGCCAGGCCAGCCGGGCTCCCAGGGCCGGCGGCTACGGCTTGTAGGCCACGCCGCAGTAGGCATTGACCTCGTTCGCGGGGGGCAGCGGCCCGGAGTCGGACGTCCGCCCCCACTCTGACACCAGGACGATGCCGGGCGGCACGAGTTCCAGCCCAGAGAACGCGATCTCGGCGAACACGTCGCTGTCCCGCGGTCGCATTGGCACGCCACCGCCACGGTAGGCGCGCTGCCCGGCGGCGGACCCCGCCGGGTTGTGCTCGGCCGTGATATGCGACGCGACCAGGTAGCTTCCCGGTGGCAGCGCGTCGAACAGGGTGGCGACGAGTTCGGCGGGCTTGTGCTCGTCCCCGACGAAGTGAAGGACGGCGACGAGCATCAGCGCGATGGGCTTGGAGAAGTCGAGCACCGACCGTACGACCGGCGATGACAAGATCTCGCCGGGGGTGCGCAGGTCGGCCTGGATGTAGGCGGTCTGCCCCTCAGGAGCGGATGTGAGCAAGGCGCGGGCGTGCACGAGTACCAGCGGGTCGTTGTCCACGTAGACGACGCGCGAGTCCGGCGCGACGGCCTGCGCGACCTCGTGCACGCTGTCGGTGGTGGGCAGGCCGGTGCCAATGTCGAGGAACTGCCTGATTCCCGCTTCCTCCGCCAGGTACCTGACGGCCCGGCCGAGGAACGCGCGGTTCTCCCTTGGTCCGGTCCGCACGCCCGGCATGGCCGCGATGACCTTGTCCGCCGTCTCCCGGTCGGCCGCGAAGTGGTTCTTGCCGCCAAGGAAATAGTCGTACATCCGCGCCGCGTGCGGCCGGGACGTGTCGATGTCCGGCGGGAGCGCCGCATCCTCGGGAGATTCCGGTGCCTCGGACATGTCCGCCTTTCTAGGTTTTAAGGCGAATCGTATAGGGACCGGAGCGACGGTGGCAGGTCGCGGTCGTAGATGACCGCCAGGCGGTGCGTCGCGCGAGTGATCGCCACGTACAGGTCGTGGGCGCCGTTCTCCGACTGGGTCAGGATGCCGGTCGGGTCCGCGACGATTACCCGGTCGAACTCCAGGCCCTTGGCTTCTGAGACGGTGAGGAGGGCCGCCGGGGAATCGAGGGACTCTGGGCGAGAACCTGGTACCGCCTCAGGGACGGCCGATGCCAGGGCAGGGATCAGGGCGTCGGGGGCGATGATCGCCAGGCGGCCGCCGTCAGGGCCGCCGAGTTCCGTCAGGTCGGCCCGGGCCTGGGTGGCTACGCCGGCTGGCAGACGGCCGGCGGGGACGCGGACCGCCTTCGGGCCGACACCCTCGGAGCGGACGGACTCCGGCGGGCGCTCGTCCGGGGAGACCGAGGCGAGGACGTCGGCCGCGACCGTCATGATCTCCGAAGGGGTGCGGTAGTTGACCGTGAGGCGCTCCTCGCGCCAGCGGCCGCCGACGAGCGGGGTGAGCATCTCCTTCCATGAGGTCGCGCCGGCCGGTGAGCCCGTCTGTGCCACGTCGCCGACCACGGTCATGGAGCGGGCCGGGTTGCGCCGCAGCACCATCCGCCAGGCCATCGCGGACAGTTCCTGCGCCTCGTCGATGATGACGTGGCCGTAGGCCCAGGAGCGATCGGCCTCGGCCCGTTCCGCCGTGGACAGCGCGGGGCCGTTGTCGCGGTTCCATGCCGCGAGGGTCTCCGCGTCGACCATGCCGAGGTCGGCGATGCCGGTGATGTCGAGGACCTCGGCCGCGTACTTCGCCTCTAGGCGCTGCGCGCGCTCCAGTTCGCGGCGCGCGGCCTTCTGCGCGGAATCGTCGACGCCGAGCAGTTCCGCGGCCTCGTCGAGCAGCGGGATGTCCGCCACCGTCCAGCGAGACGGGTGGTCTGGGCGAGTCAGCCGCAGTCGTTCTGCGTGATCCAAGACAGCGCCGGCGGCGGAGCGGATCGCTTGCGCGGACCCCAGCAGGTCGGCGAGCAGCCTTTCCGGTGTGAGGAGTGGCCACAGGTCGTCAACTGCGTCGTGGACGCCCGGCTCGCTCCAGAGCCGCATCGCGGGCGTAGGGCAGGTCCTCGTCGTCGAAGGGGCGGTCGAGGACCCGGGCCTCGGCGCGGGCGAGCTCGTTGAGCACGTCCGTGACGAACAGCTTGCGGGCGACGTTGTGCGGCCTGCGGGTGGCGCGGGCGCGGTCGCGGGCGCGGAGGATCGCCGCGCGGCCAAGCGGGATGGCCACGCCGTCGGCGTCGACCGTGATGTCGTGCCTTGGCGCTCCCTGCCGGTCGCGGACCGCCTGCCGGAGGACGCGGATCATCCGCTCGTCGCCCTTGACGACCGCGCCGGGGTCGCGGGTGTCCGTCGCGCGCACGCCGGAGAAGAGGTCGCCGAGCGTGTGCAGCACCACGTCGGTCTCGCCGAGGGACGGGAGCACCTGGCTGATGTAGCGCAGGAACGTGGCGTTCGGGCCGATGACCAGGACGCCGCGGCGCTCGAGCGTGCGGCGGTGGGTGTAGAGCAGGTAGGCGGCGCGGTGCAGCGCGGCGACGGTCTTGCCGGTGCCCGGGCCACCCTGGACGACGAGGACGCCGGGCAGTTCGGCGCGGATCACCCGGTCCTGCTCGGCCTGGATGGTCGCGACGACGTCGGTCATGCGGCCGGTGCGCGCCGAGGAGACCGCCGCGATGAGCGCGGCCTCGCCGGAAAGAGTGCTTTTGTCTTTGTCGGACAGCTTGTCCAGGTCGAATACCTCGTCATCGACGCCGGTAACGACGCGCTGCCTCGTGTAGATGTGGCGGCGGCGGACCAGGCCGACCGGGTTCCGCGGCGTCGCGGCGTAGAAAGGCCGTGCGGCGGGGGCTCGCCAGTCGATCAGCTTCAGGTCGTAATCGTCATCGCGCAGGCCAATCCGGCCGATGTAAAGAGTGCTTTGCGTATCGTCGTCCGTGCGGCCGAAGCACAGTCCGCGCTCGGTCAGGTTGAGCTGGGCTATTCGCTTCTCGTGCTCGGCCGCGGAAACGTCACGCTCCAGACGTGCCTGGTGAGTGCCGCCGGCACCGCCCCTGGCACGGACGTTCGCCAGTTCCACCTCGCTGCGCTCTCGCGCCTGGTCAAGCAGGCCGTAGAGCATCGTCACGTATTCTTGCTCCGCTCTGACCGCACCGGCGTAACCGGTCGCTTCATCAGGGCTTTCCGCTTCGCTTTCCGCGGTCGGATCGGAATCCGTTTGACGAATTGCCATAATGGTTGATATACTCCTGGGAGCCGGTATTTACTGGCTTTTTTCTTGCCTTGGCGGATTAGCAATCGTACCACGGCCGCTTTACGCGCAATTCCCCGCTCCGGCCCGGCGCACTCCGCCTCCGCGGCCGCTGGCGCTACTCCACCCGCGGCCAGCGTCAATGTGACGACGCCGACCTCGTGCTCGCACGCGGCCCACGCCTAGGATGGACAGTCATAGCTGGGAGGAGCTGACTATGCCTGAGCGCGTGGAGATCACCGGGCCCACCGAGGAACGGTACGTCGAGATTCTGTCCCCCAGGGCGCTGGAGCTGCTCGTAATGCTCCACGATGCCCTCGCTGACCGGCGGGCCGAGGCCCTGGCGGCCCGGAGGAGGCGGCAGGTTCAGCTGTCCGGCGGTGCGATGCTCGACTTCCTTCATGAGACCGAGCACATTCGCGCCGACGACTCGTGGCGGGTGGCGCCCCCGGCGCCTGGGCTCATCGACCGGCGGGTGGAGATCACCGGGCCGACCGATCAGAAGATGACGATAAATGCACTTAATTCCGGGGCGAACGTCTGGCTGGCCGACTTCGAGGACGCCAACACGCCGCTCTGGTCCAACATGATCGAGGGGCAGCTCAACCTCAAGGACGCGCTCGACCGGACGATCGACTTCAAGAGCGAAGACGGCAAGTCCTACGCGCTCAACCCCGACGAAACCCTGGCGACGATCGTGATGCGGCCGCGCGGCTGGCACCTGGACGAGAAGCACATCCTCATCGACGGCCGGCGGGCCTCGGGCAGCCTCACCGACTTCGCGCTCTACATGGCCGCCTCCGCGCAGCGCCAGCTCGACAAGGGCAAGGGACCGTACTTCTACCTGCCGAAGATGGAGTCCCACGTCGAGGCCCGGCTGTGGAACGACGCGTTCAACATCGCGCAGGACTACCTGGGCATTCCGCGCGGCACCATCAGGGCCACGGTGCTGATCGAGACGATACCCGCGGCGTTCGAGATGGAAGAGATCCTGTACGAGCTCCGGGAGCACAGCGCGGGCCTGAACGCGGGGCGCTGGGACTACCTGTTCTCGATCATCAAGAAGTTCCGCACCCGTGGCAGGGACTTCGTGCTGCCCGAGCGGAACGCCGTCACGATGACCGCGCCGATGATGCGCGCCTACACCGACCTGCTCGTGCAGACCTGCCACAAGCGCGGCGCGTTCGCGATGGGCGGCATGGCCGCGTTCATCCCGTCGCGCCGCGACCCCGAGGTGAACAAGGTCGCGCTCGCCAAGGTCCGCGACGACAAGACCCGCGAGGCCGGCGACGGGTTCGACGGCTCCTGGGTGGCGCACCCCGACCTGGTGCCCGTGTGCAAGGAAGTGTTCGACTCGTTCCTCGGCGACAAGCCGAACCAACTCGACAAGCAGCGCCCCGACGTCTCCGTCACCGCGCGGGACCTGCTGGCGGTGGACAAGACCCCTGGCGGCATCACCGAGGCGGGGCTGCGGAGCAACATCTCCGTCGCGCTGCAGTACCTGGCGACCTGGCTGGGCGGCAACGGCGCGGTCGCGATCTTCAACCTGATGGAGGACGCCGCCACCGCGGAGATCTCGCGGTCGCAGATCTGGCAGTGGGTGCACAACGACGTCATCCTCGACGACGGGCCGCTGGTGACAAAGGACGTGGTCGAGCGCATGATCGATGAGGAGCTGGCGAAGATCCGCGAGCTCGCGGGCGACGGCTTCGATGCGGCCAGGTACGGCCAGGCGGTCGCGCTGTTCACCGAGGTGGCGCTCGCGGACTCGTTCGCCGAGTTCCTGACGCTGCCCGCGTACGAACGCATGCCGTAGGAAGGGGCACGGCCTCATGGTCGACACTGCTGCGCGATCCACCACCAAGGCCGCCACGCTCGCGGCGGCGATGCGGGAGATCTGCGGCCGGGCCGACGTGCTCACTGACCCGCTTGAGCTGCGGACCTACGAATGCGACGGGCTCACCTCGCACCGCACCGTACCCGCGCTCGTCGTGCTGCCAGAGACCGCGGCCGAGGTCGCCGCGGTCGTGCGGGTCTGCGCGGCGGCCGGCGTGCCGTTCGTCGCGCGCGGCAGCGGCACCGGGCTGTCCGGCGGCGCCGTGCCGCACGCCGAGGGCGTGCTCATCGTCATGTCGCGAATGCGCCAGGTGCTAGAGATCGACCCGGTGTCGCGGCGCGCGGTCGTCGAGCCAGGCGTGACGAACCTGTCGGTGACGCAGGCCGCGTCGCCGTACGGCCTGTTCTACGCGCCCGACCCGTCGTCCCAGGTGGTCTGCTCGGTGGGCGGCAACGTCGCGGAGAACTCAGGCGGCGCGCACTGCCTCAAGCACGGCTTCACGGTCAACCACGTGCTCGGCCTTGAGATCGTCACCCCGGCAGGCGAGCTGACCTGGCTCGGCGACGGCACGGGCGTGACCTCTGGTTATGACCTGCTCGGCGCGTTCACCGGGTCAGAGGGCACGCTCGGCATCGTCACCAAGATCGTCGTCAAGCTGACCCCGGCGCCGGAAGCGGTGCACCTGGTGCTCGCCGCCTACGACTCCCTGGAGGCGGGCGGGCGCGCGGTCACCGACATCATCGGCGCCGGAATCGTGCCGGCGGCGATCGAGATGATGGACGCGCTGGCCATCGAGGCGGCCGAGGCCGCGGTGCACTGCGGCTACCCGGAGGGCGCGTCGGCGGTCCTGCTCGTCGAGCTTGACGGCCCCGCCGCCGAAGTCGAGGCGGAACTCGCGACCGTCCGCGCCATCTGCGAGCGGGCGGGCGCGCGGGAGATCCGGGCGGCGGACGACCCCGCGCAGCGGGCCGGGATCTGGGCTGGCCGCAAGTCGGCGTTCGCCGCGGTCGGGCGCCTCTCCCCCGCCTACATCGTGCAGGACGGCGTGGTGCCGCGCACCGCGCTCGGCGACGTTTTGGCGCGAATCGCCAAGCTGTCGGCGGAGACGGGCATCCGGGTCGCGAACGTGTTCCACGCCGGCGACGGGAACCTGCACCCGCTCGTGCTCTACAACGACGCCGTGCCCGGCGAGGCCGAACGGGCGGAAATGGTCTCAGGCGCCATCCTCGACACGTGCATCGAGTACGGCGGGTCGATCACCGGCGAGCACGGCGTCGGGGTGGATAAATCCCGCTATATGCCGAAAATGTTCAGCGCGGAGGACCTGGACACCATGCAGCTCGTCCGCTGCGCCTTCGACCCCGCCTCGCTGTGCAACCCAGGCAAGATCTTCCCCACCCCGCGGCTCTGCGGCGAGGTCCCAGGTCACCACCGCGGTCCCCGTCCCGCCAGCGCGAGCGGCGCGGAGATCTTTTAATGAGATCCCGAACGGATTCGGCTTCCTCCGTCACGCAAGCCGCCTCTGGCAGGGCGGCGGCCACGAGTACTGGTGTGACTCGCGAGGGCGACGTTACCCACGTGGCGGGCCTACGGGGTAGCCAGGAACGCCCGTGTGGCGTTGGGCCGGCTATAGCCGGCCCAACGCCACACGGGGAGCGGCCGGGCGCGGTCGTCCGCGGCTGGGGCACGCGGCATGGAGGTTGGTGTGACAGCTGAGCCTGCGGTGATCACGAAGGCGCTCGCCGCCGTCTGTGGCGACGTTCGCGAAGCGGACGCCGCCGAGCGGCCGGCGGGCGCCGGAACTCCCGCGTGCTCGTGGTGTCCCCTGCGTCGACGGCGGAAGCGGCGGCCATCATGCGGGTCGCGGCCGAGCATGAGCTGGCCGTCGTGGTGCGCGGGGGCGGGTCGCGGGTGGACTGGGGTACCCCGCCTTCGCGGTGCGACGTGGTCATTGACACGTCGCTGATGTCGCGCGTGGTGGAGCACGCGGCGGGTGACCTCGTCGCGCGGTTGCAGGCAGGGGCGCGGATGGGCGACGTCGCGGCCGTGCTCGCGCAGGCTGGTCAGGAGATCGCGCTCGACGTGCCTGGCGACGCCTCCGTCGGCGGTGTCGTCGCCTCGGGGCTCGCCGGGCCGCGGCGGCTCCGCTACGGGACACCCCGCGACCTGCTGATCGGGATCACGATCGTGCGGGCCGACGGTACCGTCGCGAAATCCGGCGGGAAGGTAGTCAAGAACGTCGCGGGCTACGACCTCGGGAAGCTGTTCGCCGGGTCTGCTGGCACCCTGGGCCTGATCACGGAGGCGACCTTCCGGCTGCACCCGCTGCCCGCCGCCCGCGCGTACGTGACCGCCGAGTACGTCGCCGTCTCGGTCGCCTGCGACGCGGTAGCGGCGGCGGCCAACTCGCCGCTTGTGTCCTCCGCCGTCGAGCTGACGCGAGCCGAGCCTGGCGGGCCGATCCAGGTCGGCGTGCTGCTTGAGGGATCGGCGGACGGGGTCCAGGCCCGTTCGATGCGGATGGCCGACCTGCTCGGCAAGGCCGAGGTCGCGGTGGACCCGCCGGCCTGGTGGCCAGGCGCTCCGCGGGCCGGTGCGGGCGACACCCTGATCAGGGTCTCGTTCTGGGTCTCCGCGCTCGCCCGCGTGCTCGACGCCATCGAGGCGGCGGCCGCCAAGGCGGGCGTGGCACCGGTGATCGAGGGTTCGGCCGGAGCGGGCGTCCTGTATGTGAAGGTCGACGCGGCGGCCCTGGCCGTGGCCGAGTTCACGGCGGTGCTGCGCGGGGCGGTTGCCGGGGAGCGGGGCGCGGTGGCCGTGCTTGCGGCGCCCGCGGCCGTGCGGGAGGAGCTCACCGCTCGTGGCGGGATGCACGGCACGGTGCCAGGTCTCGCACTGATGCGGGCCGTCAAGGATCAGTTCGACCCCGGGCACCGGATGGCACCCGGCCGGTTTCCCTATTAGGGGGTCTTGAATGAGTGACGAGGTGGCGCGGGAACCGGTGGCGGGTCTTGGGACGGACGGGGCGGAAGACCGCATTCGCTCCGTTGTTAAGGACTGCGTGCACTGCGGGTTCTGCCTGCCCGCCTGCCCGACGTACTCGCTGTGGGGCGAGGAGATGGACTCGCCGCGCGGGCGGATCTACCTGGTGGGCCAGCTGCTCGACGGGGCGCCGCTGACCCAGGCGGCGGGCGAGCACTTCGACCGGTGCCTTGGCTGCATGGCCTGCATGACCGCCTGCCCGTCCGGGGTGCAGTACGACCAGATCATCGCGGCGGCGCGGGAGTGGACCGAGGCGGCCGACGCGCAGCCTTCTGACGAGGGCTCCGATGGCCTCGGGCCCGCCGGGGTCGCGCCTGGCGGTGCGGTGCCCGAGGCGCGGCGGCCGCTGCGCGACCGGCTGACCAGGGCGGGGATCTTCGCGCTGTTCCCGTACCCGGAACGGCTGCGGGTGGCGATGGCGCCGCTGCGCGCCCTGCAGCGGACCGGTGCCGACCGGCTGATCGCACGGACCGGCCTCATCGGGCGGGTCTCCCCGGCGGCCGAGCAGGCGCTGCGGCTCGCGCCGCCCGCCGCCAAGGCGATGCCCCCAGGGCGGTTGCCCGAGCGGGTGGCGGCGCGCGGTGAGCGGCGGGCCGTCGTCGGCATGCTGACCGGGTGCGTGCAGTCGGTGTTCTTCCCCCGGGTGAACGCGGCGACGGCGCGGGTACTCGCCGCCGAGGGATGCGACGTCATCATTCCGCGCTCCCAGGGATGCTGCGGCGCGCTGTCGCTGCACACCGGGCGGGCGGCCGAGGCGGTCAGGTTCGCCAAGCGGACCATCGAGACGTTCGAGGCGGCCGGCGTCGACTCCATCGTCGTCAACTCGGCCGGCTGCGGCTCGGCGATGAAGGAGTACGAGCTGCTGTTCGCCGACTCCCCCGGGTGGGCGGAGCGGGCGGCGGCCCTGTCGGCGAAGGTGCGCGACCTTTCCGAGTTCCTTGACTCGCTCGGGCCGGTCGCGGAGCGGCATCCGGTCGAGGTCAGGGCGGCCTACCACGACGCCTGCCACCTGGGGCACGCGCAGCGGATCACCGCCGCGCCGCGCGCACTGCTGCGCGGCATCCCCGGGCTCGAGCTGGTGGAGCTGCGGGACGCCGGGATGTGCTGCGGTTCCGCCGGCGTCTATAACCTGCTGCAACCGGACGCGGCACGGGAGCTCGGGTCACGGAAGGCCGACTCGGTCGTCGACTCGGGCGCGTCGCTGCTCATCTCGGCCAACCCCGGGTGCACCCTGCAGATCTCGTCGGAGCTCGCCGCCAGGGGCGTCTCGCTGCGGACCGCGCACACCGCCGAGGTGCTCGACGCGTCGATCAACGGCGTTCCGCTTGGCTGAGCCTTACGGGGCGGGAATGGTGAGGACCGACGGGGTCGCGCCGCGCTGGGCGGTGCCCGTGACGGTCGTGCCGCTGTCGGTCAGGGCCGTGATGTCGCTGGCGCCTGCCGCGGGGAGCTGGGTGGCAGGCGACCAGGTGACGCCGTCCGGTGAGGTCCACTCGACGGCGTGCCGCGCGTTGGCGGGGCCGGCCAGGCCGACGGCGGCGAAGCCGTGGCTCGTGGCCGTGACCGCGGTGACCGCGGCCTGGCCCTGCGGTGCGCTGAGGACGACCTGGGTCACGTTGGCGCCGCCGTCGCCTGAGGTCACCACGATGGGGAGGTCGCCGGCGCTGTCGGTGGCGTAGCCCGCCGCCACGAAGCGGCCGGACTGGCCGGCCGCGATTGACGTTAGGGACGCGGTGGTCGCGCCCGACGGCTTGGCGAGGTCGTGCGCGGTCCAGTTCCTGCCGTCCGGCGAGGTCCAGATCGCGTGGCAGTTATTCTCCGAGCCCGCCGCGACGAAGCCGGTGCCCACGGGGACCGCGGCGGCGGCGAAGGAGCCCGCGCCGCCGCTGGTCTCGCCGTTCACCCAGTTCTTCAGGTCCGCGGACCACCACAGGGCGACGCGCGCCTGGCCGTTGCTGCCGTCCTTGCCCACGACGAGGTACCCGCCGGGGCCTGCCGCGACGCCAAGGAACTGCGCGCCGCTTCCCGCGAGGTCCGTGAGGGCGGGCTGGGGCGTCCACGTCACGCCGTCTGGCGACCAGAAGACCACCGGCTCGGCCGTACCGTTCTCGTTCATCGACCCGACGGCGATCCAGCCCGACGGTCCCTCGGCAACCGAGGTCAGCTGCCCGGTCAGGCCGGCCAGCGCGGCGGCCGACACGAGGGACCAGGTGCCGTCGGTGGCATGCCGCCAGACCGCCGGGTGGGCGTCCGCGTAGCCGACGGCCATGGTGGTGCCGCCCGCGGACCATAGCGCGGCGACGCCCACCGTGCCGTGCTCGCCCGGGTACCCGGCCAGGGTCAGGCCCGTGGTCCCGGCCGCTGCCCGTCCCGTGGGGGCCGCCTTGCCGCTCGCCTGACCCGCGGAGACGGCGCCGCCGCTCGCCTGCCCGGAGGACAGCGTTCCCGTGCTGGCCCGCTCGGCGAGCATGTCGTTGGCCCGGCCGGTGAGCATCATCAGCGCGCCGGCCCCGACGGTGACGATGACCGCGGCGGGCACGCCGATCTTGGCGACCTGCCAGCCGAGCCCGCGCCGTCCCGCGCCACCGCCTGGCCGCCGAACGGACCAGGGCGTGGACCGGCCGGCGGCCTCATTGACCGATCCCTGCCAGGCGCGAAAAAGCTCGTCAGGCTCGCCGCGCGGCGGCGCGGCGGGCGCCGCGGGTGCCACGGGGGCGCTCAGCGGCCCCTGACCGGACGCCAGGGGCGCATCCGGCGCCGGGGCGTGGGCGAACGCCTGGCGGGACGCGAACGCCTGGCGGGACGCGAACGCCGGTGACGGCGCGAACGGCGAAGACGGCGCGAACGGCGAGGACGACGCGAACTCCGCCCGCCGGACGCGCCTTGGCAGCGGCGGAGCCTCCGGCGCGGCCTTGATCGCGGCGGCGGCCATTGCCGCTTGCCCGGCGGGGTGGTCCCGGTCGGGTCCGCTCGGCGCGGCGGGGTGGTCCCGGCCGGATCCGCTCGGCGCGGCGGGGTGGTCCCGGTCGGGTCCGCTCGGCCCGGCGGGCCCGCTGCCGTCGGGCCCGCGCTCTGCGTGGTCGCGCCCGTCGAGGTCCGGCTCTGCCTGCTCGGCGGATTCTCGCGGCCGCGCGACGAATTTCTCCCGCCACGGCGCTTCCGGTGGCTGCTGGACGGGCCATGGTCCCATCCCGAGCAGGGAGTCAGCCGGATCTCGGAGGACGGGCAGGTCGGGACGGGTCGGGTGCGGGTCGGCCAGGTACCGGCTTGGCGCGTACGGTGCGGCCGAGTACTGGTGCGCAGGGCTGAGATCACCGGGCGGGTAGGGGTCAGCGTCAAGGTCGTCCGCGTCGGCCGGGTAAGAGTCGGGCCTGGTAGAGTCGGCCCGAACGCGTCGGCCGGGTAAGAGTCGGGCCCGTACGTGTCGGCCGGGTAAGAGTCGGCGCCCGTACGGGTCGGATGCGAACGGTCGGGCGTACGCGTCGGCTGCGTACGGGTCGGCCGAGTACGGGTCAGCTGAGTACGGGTCAGCCCCGTTGGGTTCTGGCGCGTAGGGGCCGGGCGCCGCGTAGTCCGATTGCGCGGGCGCGGCCGCGTCCTCCCAGTCCACGCCTGAGTCCTGCCATGCGCGCTGTGCCAGCTGCCAGCCGGACTCGCGCTCGTGGTCGAGCAGTCCGGGCACCGCGCCGGGTGGCACGTCCACCCCGGGGCCGCCGGCGCGGCCGCGCAGCGCCTCCGTCGGGCCGACCACGGGAATGTGCCGCGGCCCCCGTCCGGTGAGCGACGGCCAGCGGATGTCCGGCGCGCCCGCCCCGCCGGTTGGCCCGCGGTCGTCTGGAGTGCTCGCGGGGCGGGGAGCCGGCGGCGCCTCGAGTTTCCCGAGTGAGCGCCGTAGCCGCTCCTGGCGCGCCGTCTGCCAGGGGACCCGGTACATCGCGGTCGGCCGCGTCTCCATGGCGTACGGCGACGCGCCATCCGAGCGGGCTGGCTCCCTAAGCCGGACCGGGGGGGCCGCTTCCCCGGCCGGCGGCGGGAACCAGCCCGCCGGACTTGCCGCGCCAGGCCGTCTTGGCCGGACGCTGGCTCTACCGGAATTTGCCGCCATCCGGGATTCTTCCCCGGCTCCGGCGCCATATCCGGATGTCCCGTAAGAGCCCGGCTGAGGGTTTCGCGGATCGGTCATCAGTTACTCCGGGTCCTCTTAAAGTAACTCTCTGTAACAGATCTTGACGCGAGTTTTGCGCCCGGATCTTTTATCGCCTGGCTCTTGATTCGATGGTAACGACTGGCGCGCGAAATACCCAGACCCTGAGGGCAAAAAAATCACAACTAGTTTTGCAACGCTTACGATGAGTGATTACGAGATAAGTAGATTGCAGTGCAATTTGCATTTGCATGCCTCACGTGATTCCCGATGCGCTTCCTCTTGCTCGCTGAGCATTAATGAAACGTCATCACGCTCATCGCCTGGAATCACGCAAATCACATCGTGAAACAATGGCGTTCTACCATGGACGGCATGTCCGCCGAGCACGCGCAGCCGTCCCTATCTCCCGGGGGCGCGACCCCCCGAAGAATGCTTCCCTTCGTCGCGGCGCAGCCGCTCGTTGACCACCACTGCCACGGGCTGCTCCGGTCCAGCGGCGATTTGGCGGGGCTGCTCAACGAGGCCGACGGCGCCGCGACCGCGGCGGGGACGCCCTTCGACTCACTGGCGGGGCTGGCGCTGCGCCGCTGGTGCCCGCCGCTGCTCGGGCTGCCGCCGCACGCGAGCCCCGAATCCTACCTGGACCGGCGGGCCGCGCTCGGCTGGGACGAGGTGAGCCGTCGGTTCCTTGGCGCGTCCGGGCTCGCCGCGCTCTGCGTGGACACCGGGTACACGCCGGCCGACTTGCTCTCCCCCGGCGAAACAGCGAGCCTCGCCGGGGCGGCGGCGTCCGAGGTCGTCCGGCTTGAGCAAGTCGCGGAGTCGCTGGCGCGGTCGGGAGTACGCGCGGCGGACTTTCCCGACGCCTACCGGAGGGCGCTGAGCGAGCGAGTCACCACGCCCTCGTTCGGGATAACCGTGGTCGGCTTCAAGTCGATCGCGGCGTACCGGGTCGGGCTTGAACTCGACGGGCGGCGGCCGGGCGACGGCGAGGTCGCCGCCGCCGCATCGCGCTGGCTTGGCGGCGCCGGCGGCGTGGCTGGCGGGACCGAGGCCGCCGGCGGTACGCCGCCGCGGCTGGCCGACGAGGTGCTGCACCGTTTCTTCATCTGGTGCGGTGCCGACCTCGGGCTGCCAATCCAGTTCCACGTCGGGTACGGCGACAGGGACATCGACCTGCACCGGTGCAATCCGCTGTTGCTCACCGGGCTGCTGCGGGCGCTTGAGCCGACCGGCGCGCCGGTGATGCTGCTGCACAACTACCCGTATCACCGGGAGGCCGGCTACCTGGCGCAGGTCTTTCCGCTGGTTTACGCGGACCTCGGGCTCGCCACGCACAATGTGGGCGCGCGGGCGACCGCGCTGCTCGGCGAGGCGCTTGAGCTGGTGCCGCTGCGGAAGTTCCTTTTCTCTTCCGATGCCTTCGGGCTGCCTGAGCTTTATTACCTCGGCACGCTGCTGTTCCGGCGGGCGCTTTCCGCGTTCCTGACGGACAGGCTCGACGCCAACGATATGAGTTACGCCGATGCCGAGCGCATCACCCGCCTCATTGGTGCCGAGAATGCCCGCCGGGCCTACCGGCTGGATTAGGGTGGGCCCGCCCAATGGCGTCGACTAGGTGGTGCGTGGTGACCATGGGGGCCATGCGCGGGCTGAAGTGCCGCGCACGGCGCGGACGCGGCCTGAACGTGGCGAATTTCTGTTTTCATGTGGATTCCGCAGCTTATTCGATGCGGAATCCACATGATCATGGTCCGGGCCGTGGTGCCGCCGGGACAATCCGGACGAAACGGGCAGGCGGTGGGCGGCGCCGCGGGGATAGTCGAGTCTGGCCCAGGGGCCACGGGATAAACAGGGACCCCGGCGGCAGGGGCCACGGGATAAAAGGGAACCCGCCCCCGCGGCCGCTCGGGGGTGCGGCCGCGGGGGCGGGCTGGTTCGGTCTAGCGCGGGTGCGGGTTAAATGCCGCGGGGGCGGGCTGGTTCGGTCTGGCGCGGGTGCGGGTTAAATGCCGCAGGCGCTTGCCACGTTCTCGGCGGAGGCCTCGCGGGTGGACGCGGCCGGGATGCCGGCCCGCTCGAAGTCCGTGACGTAGATGTCGGCGGCGGCGGCCGGGGAGGCGGCCGCGTTCAGCGCCGGCAGGTACGAGGCCCAGCCCTGGTTATAGGTCAGCACCGCGGAGAGCTGGGTCTGCAGGTCGGTCGCCGGGTTGCCGGTGACGTAGCCCGCTGGGAGCGGGGTAAAGCCAATGAGTCCGCCGCCGCCCATCCCCTCCGACTCCGGGTCGCCCTTGGACTCCTGGTACATGTTGCCCGCGATGCCGGCCGCGGCGTTGTCGCTGTAGCCGTTCGCCAGCAGGAAGCTGACGATCGCGGTCACGTTATCGGGGAGCATGCCGTAGCTCAGGTTGCAGCTCAGCGTCGTGGCGGCCGCCTTGGTGGCGGACGCGCTGGACGCCGGGGCCGCGGCCTGCGTGGCCGGGGTGCTGGTCGCCGCCGCGGCGTGCGTCGCGGCGGCCGACGGTGCCGCGGCCGGCTTGCGGCTCGGGCTCGCCTTGGCGGCGGCCTTAGCGGCCGCGCGGGCGGCGCTGCTGTCGGTGGCCTTGGCGATCTTGATCAGCCCGGAACCGACCGCGTTCGCGTTGCCCGCGCCGGAGCCAGCCGTGCCGGTCAGGCTGCCCGAGCCCGACGACATCGCCGCGTTCAGCTGCGAGGAGTGCGGCTGGCCGCCGCTGGTGAGGCCGTAGGCGGCCGTCCCTGCCGCGAGGGTTGCGGCCACCGCCGCGACGGGGACGACCCGGCCGACCCGCTTCCGGGTCG
Source organism: uncultured Actinomycetota bacterium (assembly GCA_963759545.1). GTDB lineage: Bacteria > Actinomycetota > Actinomycetes > Streptosporangiales > Streptosporangiaceae > Trebonia. The sequence goes on along the minus strand of CAVXAB010000006.1, from coordinate 166,463 downwards.
TCTTGCCCCGGGGGCTCGCGTGCCGCCCGGTGTAGTGCTTGCCGTTTCTGCTCGGCTCCGCCTCGTGGCCCGCCTGCGCCCGCGTCACCCGCGTGGCCCGCGTCACCCGCCTGGCCCGCCTCGCCCGCCTGGCCCGCGTCGCCCGCCTGGCCCGCGTCACCCGCGTGGCCCGACTGGGACGCCGGCGTCCTCGTAGCCGTGGGAGCCATCGTCGGCGTAGCCGTAGGAGCTGTCGCCGGCGTAGGTGCCCCACTCGTCGCCGCGGATGTCGCCGTACTCGTCGTGGCCGAAGACCTCCACGAGGTCGCGACCATCCTGACCATCGGACCCGCCGAAGCGGGCTGCCGCCCGCTGGAAAGGGCCGAACCTGCTGGTGCCGTTACGCCTCGTGCCTGCGGTCAAGTAATCCCTTACGCCGTTCCTCGCCCGGCTACGCGGTCATTGGGGGGTTCCCTCTCACCAGGCCTTATCAGCGAAAATCGCTGCTAGACAGCGTTACAGCAGCTAAACGCGGTGGAGCACGTTTAGCCGCATATGGCCCGGTGAGGCTACTGATGCGTCAGTCATCGGCGGGCGCGCGCGGCGCCCACGGAACACCGACAGTGACGGAGATCCTGGCCGGGCTCAATGGCGTGACAACGGTAGCCATCCGCGGCGACGAATGGCCCGAACTGACTAGTGAACCCGCCGTGATACGCCAGGCACGGACCGTGCCTTTACTACCGTATGTGACGAAATGTCCGAGATTTAGGCCCTCATAGCGGACACAGAACCGATGATCGTCGACGCGGAGTCACGCTCTCGTTCTGATGCCTATTTCTGCCAAGGCGCGGTCCCGCAGCCCGTCGCCGACGCCGAGCCACCGCACGCGGGGGTCTCTCCTGAACCAGGATTCCTGGCGGCGGGCGAAGCGCCTGGTGGCGCGGACGGTCTCGTCGCGGGCCGCATCGAGGGTCAGCGCGCCGTCGAGGCAGCGGAGCATCTGCTGGTAGCCGAGGGCGCGGCTCGCGGTCTTGCCGTCACGCAGGCCGCGGGTGGCCAGCCGGCGCACCTCCGCCTCGAAGCCGGCCGCCCACATGCGGTCGACGCGGGCCTCGATCCTCCGGTCGAGTTCCGCGCGGTCCACCTGGACACCTACCTGGACCGCGGGGCGGCCACCTTCGTAGCCGGGCATCGTCGCGCTGAACGGGCGACCGGACAGCTCGATGACCTCAAGCGCGCGGACGATGCGGCGGCCGTTGCTCGGCAGGATGGCGGCGGCCGCGGCGGGGTCGGCGGCCTTGAGTCGCTCGTAAAGCGGCGCGGGGCCGCGCTCGCTGAGCTCGGCCTCCAGCCGCTCGCGTATCGCGTCGTCGGTGCCGGGGAACTCAAGGTCGCCGAGCGCGGCCCTGATATAGAGGCCCGAGCCGCCGACGAGGACAGGGACCTTGCCGCGCGCCGTGATATCGGTGATGACCGCGTCCGCCAGGTCCTGGTACTCGGCGGCGCTCGCGGTCTGCGTCACGTCCCAGACGTCGAGCAGGTGATGCGGGACGCCCCTGCGCTCCTCGACGGTCAGCTTGGCCGTGCCGATGTCCATGCCGCGGTAGAGCTGCATCGAGTCGGCGTTGATGACCTCGCCGTCAAGGGCAAGCGCCAGGTCGACCGCGAGGTCGGACTTGCCCGCCGTCGTCGCGCCGACGACCGCGATCAGCCGGGGGGTACGGGGGGGCGTCCCCCCGGAGGACGACAATGTCATGCTGGTAGGCGGACCGGCTAGCCGCGGCGGGCCGGCATGCCGAGCAGGACCGGCGCGGCCGGACCCGCGGCGCGGACGCGCGGGCGCGGCCGCGTGCGCGGCGGCGAGCTGGCGGGCCTCCCAGGCATCGCCCGCGCGGGTACGGCGGACGCTCAGCGGGGCGTCGTCGGCGCGCAGGTAATGCGGCGCGGTGCTGGTGACGCGGGTGGTGACGATGTCGCCCGGGCGAGGGCTCGTGCCGTGCGGCGCGAAGTGCACCAGGCGGTTGTCGCGGGCGCGGCCGGACATGCGGTGCGTGGCGGCGTCCTTGCGGCCCTCGCCCTCGGCGACGAGGACCTCGACCACGGTGCCGTCCTGCTTCGCGTTCTCCTCGGTCGCGACCTGCTCGACGAGCGCGACGAGCCGGTCGTAACGCTCCTGCACGACCGGCTGGGGCACCTGGTCGGGCATGGTCGCGGCCGGCGTGCCCGCGCGGATCGAGTACTGGAAGGTGAACGCGGAGGAGAACCTGGCCTGGCTTACCAGGTCAAGCGTCTCGGCGAAGTCCTGCTCGGTCTCGCCGGGGAAGCCGACGATGATGTCCGTGGTGATCGCCGCGTGCGGGATGTGCGCGCGGACGTTGTCCAGGATCGCCAGGTAGCGGTCGCGGCGGTAGGCGCGGCGCATCGCCTTCAGTACCTTGTCTGACCCGGACTGCAGCGGCATGTGCAGCGACGGCATGACGTTCGGCGTGTCGCGCATCGCCTCGATCACGTCGTCGGTGAAGTCCCTCGGGTGCGGCGAGGTGAACCTGACCCGCTCGAGGCCCTCGATCTCGCCACAGGCCCGCAGCAGCTTGCCGAACGCCAGCCGGTCGCCGAACTCGGCGCCGTAGGAGTTCACGTTCTGGCCGAGCAGGGTGACCTCGATGACTCCGTCGGCCGTGAGTGCCTGGATCTCGTCAAGGATGTCGCCGGGGCGGCGGTCGCGTTCCTTCCCCCGTAGCGCCGGGACGATGCAGAAGGTGCAGGTGTTGTTGCACCCCACGGAGATCGACACCCATGCGGAGTACGCGGACTGGCGGCGGGCGGGCAGCAGGGACGGGAACGTGGTCAGGGTTTCCTCGAACTCGACCTGCGCCTGCTCGCGCTCGCGGGCGCGTTCAAGCAGTTTCGGCAGGGCCCCGATGTTGTGCGTGCCGTAGACGACGTCGACCCAGGGGGCGCGGTCGGTGATCTTCTGCCGCTCCATCTGGGCCAGGCAGCCGCCGACGGCGATCTGCATGCCCTGGTTTGCCTTCTTGGTGGGGAGCAGGTGGCCGAGGTTGCCGTACAGCCGGTCGGCCGCGTTCTCGCGGACCGCGCAGGTGTTGAACACGATCAGGTCGGGCGTGCTGCCCGCCGGTGCGCGCTCGTAGCCGGCGTCCTCAAGCAGGCCCGCGACACGCTCGGAATCGTGCACGTTCATCTGGCACCCGTAGGTGCGGATCTCGTACGTCCGTCCTTCTCCCACGTGTCCAGGATAGGGGTGCACGCGCACCAGCAGGGCGTCTCGTGGTATTGGATGGGTCCATGACTGAGAAGGCTGCCTATGGAACCTGGAAGTCGCCGATCAGCGCCGCGGACGTGGCCAGGGGCGCGGTGGGGGTCGCGTACCCGTCCATCGCGGGTGGCGAGGTGTGGTGGCAGGAACGGCGGCCAACCGAGGGCGGCCGGACGGCGATCATGGCGTCCGCCGGCGCGTCAGGCGAGCCGCGCGAGCTGCTTCCCGCGCCGTGGAACGCCAGGAACCGGGTGCACGAGTACGGCGGCAAGTCGTACCTGCCCATCCCGTCGAATTCGCTCGCGGGAGGCTTCGACCTCGTCTTCGCCAACTTCGCCGACCAGCGGCTGTACGCGGCGGGCGGCGCGGTCGAGGCGGGCATCGAGCCGGTGCCGCTGACACCCGCCGGGTGCGGCTTCCGGTTCGCGGACCTCGTCCTGCCCCCCGACGGCCAGGAGATCTGGTGCGTGCGGGAGACCGTGCTGCCGCTGGAGGGCACGGAGCCGCCGGCGGGCTTCCACGTCGGCGGCGGCGTGGCGGTGCGGCGGGAGATCGTCGCCGTGCCGCTCGACGGTTCTGCCGCGTCTTCCGCCGACGCCATCAGGGTGCTCGTCTCAGGCGCGCAGTTCTTCGCGTTCCCCACGCCTTCTCCCGACGGCACGAAGCTCGCGTGGATCAACTGGAACCACCCCAACATGCCGTGGGACGGGACGGAGCTGCGCGTCGCACCCGTGTCCGGCGAGCCCGTGACCGGCGAGCCCGTGTCCGGAAGCGCCGTGTCCGGAAGCGCCGTGCAGGTCGCGGACGCCGCGCTCGTCATGGGCGGGCAGGAAGAGTCCGTGCTCGCACCGCTCTGGCGCGACGACGCCACGCTCTACGTGATCTCCGACGCCTCCGGCTGGTGGAACCTCTACGAGGTGGCCGCCTCGGCCGGCGCCCCGCCACGGCCGCTGCACCCGCTCGCCGAGGAATTCGCCGGGCCGCTCTGGCAGCTCGGCGGGCGGCCGTTCGAGCTGCTGCGCGACGGGCGGCTCGCGGTGCTGCACGGCCTCGGCGAGCACCACCTCGGCGTGCTCGACCCGGTCTCAGGCGAACTGACCGCCGTCGAACTGCCCGGCTACCGGACCACCAGCGGTGAGCTCGCGGTCTCCGGCACGACGGTCACCACGGTGGCGGGCGGGCCGCACACGCCGTGGAGCGTGCTGCGTATCGCCGCGACCGGGGAGGTCGAGCCGATGAAAGGCCAGCCCGCCACCGCTCCCGACCCCGCCTACCTGCCGGACGCGCGGCCGGTACAGCTTTCCGGCGGCCCGAACGAGGGCGTGGTACACGCCATCGTCTACCCGCCCGCCAGTCCCGTGGTGACGGGACCGGAGGGCGAGCTCCCGCCGTTCCTCGTTAACGTGCACGGCGGCCCGACGGCGCACTCGCTTCCCGTCCTCTCGCTGGAGAAGGCGTTCTTCACCAGCCGGGGCATCGGCGTCATCGACGTCAACTACGGCGGCTCCACGGGCTACGGCAGGGAGTACCGCAACCGGCTGCGCGGCCAGTGGGGCATCGTCGACGTCGGCGACGCGTACACCGCCGCCCTCGGCCTCGCGGAGTCCGGCGACGCCGACCGGGCCCGGCTTGGCATCCGGGGTGGCTCGGCCGGCGGCTGGACGGCCCTCGCGGCGGTGACCAGCGGCCCCGCCCTCACCGGGACCGAGGAGGCGGTCTTCGCGGCGGCGACTTCCTACTACGGCGTCTCTGACCTGCGCCCGTTCGCCGTCGACACGCACGACTTCGAGTCGAGGTACCTTGACGGCCTGGTCGGCCCGCTTCCCGAGGCCGACAGCGTCTACACCGAGCGCGCCCCGGTCGGCCACGTCACCGGGCTGACCTGCCCGATCCTCCTGCTCCAGGGCCTCGACGACCCGATCGTCCCGCCGTCACAGTCCGAGGCGATCGCCGCCGACCTCGCCGCCCACGGCATCAGGCACGCGTACATCGCGTTCCCCGGCGAGTCGCACGGCTTCAGGAAGGCGGAAACGGTCATCGCGTCGCTGGAAGCCGAGCTGGCCTTCTACGGCGAGATCTTCGGCTTCACCCCGCCGGGCGTCCCGCCGATCGAGCTGTCCTAATACGCCGTATCGAGTGAGGCGCCCGGCTAGCTAACCGGGCGCCTCGCCAACTGACGCGTCTAGCGGACGATGGTGGATCGTTGGGAGCACCAGGCTCCGTTTAACGATCCACCATCGTGCGGTGAGCCGTATCGCGTCCCGTCCAGCGGTCAGACGCGCGCGACGCCGCAGTAGGTCCAGGCCCGGTCGGCGCCCGGGTCGGGGACGCCGCCCTCCGGGCGCCAGTGGGAGACCAGCACGAGGCCGGGGTCGAGGAGTTCCCTGCCGCCGAACATGCCCGCGATGGCGTCCTTGGACCGGGGCAGCCAGGTGGCACCGCGCTCCGTGGCCGCCCGCGAAGCGGCGCGCACCCGTTCCTGGGCGAACTCATCGGTGGAGTGCGAGATGACGACGTAACTGCCCGGCGCGAGCGCGGCCACGTAGCGAGCGACGATGCCGGCCGGGTCGTCGGCGTCCGCGATGTTGTGCAGGACCGCAACGAACATGAGCCCGACCGGTTGGCTGAAGTCGAGCAGTCTCCCGGCCTGGCTGAGCACCTCGTCCACATCACGGAGGTCTGCCGGGACCACCGCGATGTTCTCGTTGTCGGCCATCCAGGCGCCGGCGTGCCTGACCACAATCGGGTCGTTGTCGACGTAGACGACGCGGGAGTCCGGATGGCCGTCCTGGGCCACCTCGCACGTATTGGGGCTGGTGGGCAGCCCGGTCCCGATGTCGAGAAACTGGCGGACACCCGCGTCGCGCATGAACCGGACGGCCCGGACGAGGAACGCGCGGTTGCCGAGCGAGGATTCGCGCATCTCCGGCATCAGCTTCAGCCCCACCTCGGCCATCTCCCTGTCGGCGGCAAAGTTGTCCTTGCCGCCCAGGATGAAGTCATAGACCCGCGCAGGGTGGGGGATGTCGGTACGGATGCCCAGGGCTGTCCAGCGGTTGCGCCGTTCCCGCTCGTCCTTGTTGCCTGGATCGGTCACTTGGGAGACTCCTGTACCCGCTAATTCGTTCGCATCCAGATACTCGCCGTGCTGTCGGGACGATCATGCCAGACACGAAGCAAGCCGCCATATAACCAAAGGAAGTTTTAACTGGTGCCGAGACCCGGCGACGCCGGGAAAGAGGATCGTAGCCGCGCCTCACCTCGCGTGACGGCGCCGAGGAGGAAGTCAGACGCCTTGCGTGCGCAGCGGCGGTGCCCCGTAAAGACTGCTTATGTCCAGCTGCTGTGCCTCGGAAAGTACACAGTCCTGCTGGCTCTGCGCTTTGCCCGCGGTTCGCTTCGCGAGTTCCGACGCGAGGCCGCCCAACTGCCGCACGCCGGTGACGTCGATAAGGACACGGCTTGTGGAAAAAATCGCGATGCCTTCTACCCGCCGCTCTTTCTGCCCGGGAGGGGAAAGTGCGGCCCCGATCTTCGCTGCCTCAAACGGGTCTGCTAGATGCCCGGTAAGCTTGTCACGTTCCTCGATTACCCATTCGTGGAACTTCATTACCGCCCCCTGCAGAGGCAGGTTCCGTACATCTTCAACCGCCAGCCCATAACCCCTGCCCTGTCCGAAACAGCGGGCGTAGGCCATCAGAGCGGACGACCACAACGCCAGCGGCACAACCCCGTCCCGATCCTCCTCTGGCCTAGCCAGTTCCGCGAGCAGTCGCTTGCAGCAGTCCATGACAAATTGAAGATCCTGAATGACAGACATCTGGTCAGCGAGAATCCGCGCTGACGGCGTATCAAGAGCAACAGTCAGCCCGTTTACCTGCCGCGACGCGCCCTCGGTCTCGCCCACAACTCCTCATTCTGGTTTCTCTGTCCCGTAACTTCGTGCTTTGATCCTGGCACAGCGCCAACCCGCTCTCGTCTCAGATCGCGACAAGCCCTTACGGTGAGCCCTTTTCAGCCTGGTTTCACGCCAAGCGCGTTACGGAACCACGACCGGCTGGATGACGACCGGGCCGGGGACCGGGTTGAGTTCTGTGGCCTGGGAGACGCCCGGGGGCGTGATCACGTCCATGGCCTTTGGCACCGTGGACGGGGCAACCGAGCAGATCGGCGCGGTGCCGCCGACGGCGCACACGCCGAACGTGTCGGCGCCGGGGGCCGCGGTGAACGCGCGCGCCTGGTCGGAGCTGAAGCCGTCCTGGCCAGCGAGCACGACGCTGAAGCCCCACCCCGACGCCGGGGTGCCGAACTGGGCCTCGGGCAGCGCCACCGTGATCGTCCGGTCCGACTGCTCGGCGAGCACGGACGCGGTTCCGACGCTCGTGCCGCCGGCGTTCACCCACACCGGTGACGCGAAGCCTTGCACCTCGACCCGCTGGCTCCACGCGCCCGACGGCGCGATCGCGTAGTTACGGGACGTGTACGCCGCCTGGGTAGAGGTGGCCGACGCGCCGGGCACGTGCACGTAGACGTCGAGCAGCTGCGCGCCGTCGAGCGAGCCGAAGGTCGGCACCAGGTCCTTCAGCGTAACCCGCAGGTACGCGTTGGTGCCGTCGCTCAGCACCTGGAACCTGGTCAGGTCGAACGACCCGGCCACGAAGTCAGACGCGGTCGGGTACTGGTAGGTGCCGGGCCCGTTGTCGTCGCCGGTCGAGTCGGTCACGTCGAGCACGGTGCTCCCGCCGCCCTCGTTCGTCACGGTGACCTGGGCGTACCCGGTGCTGCGGCCGCCCGGAGCGGTAGCGGTGACGGTGACCGCGTTGGTGCCGAAGCTGACCGGGACCGTCGCGGAGAAGGACCCGTCCGCCGCCGCGGTCGCGGTTGTCACCGTCGCCGGCGCGCCGCTCGTGGTGTCGGCCGCCTGGACGGTGACCTTCGCGCCGGCCGCCGTCGTCCCGGTCACGGTGGTGGACGCGTTGGCGAGCAGGGCACCGGACGCCGGGGCGGTGATGGTGACCGGGAGCCCGCCGGGCGCCCCGTGCGTGACGTAGCGCTCGCTGGTCAGTGCGGGCGTGTCAACGTTGCGCCCGGTGCCGACCGAGCGGATCAGCCGCAGTTCCTGCGCCTGAGCCCAGGTCAGCGGGGACGCCGAGCCGGCCGCCTGCCCGTCGGTGAAGCCGATCGACGCGGTCGACGGGTCGCTGCCGTACGGCGAGGCCGCCAGGCCCGGATCTTCCCACGCCTGCTCGGGCACCAGCCCGACCCCGGACGAGAAGTTGATCATCGACTGGAGCAGGGACTCGGCGCCGCCGACGTTCCCCTCGGCCACGTCGGACTCGGCGCGCTCGCCGGACAGCACCGGCCACAGGTGGCCGGTACCGGTATCGGTGGGTGCCCACGGCGCGCCCGCGGTCGTGCACGAGGTCTGGCTCGGCTGGTAGCAGTCACCGTACCCGTCGGCGCTGCCGGCGGCGGCGTCGTCGCCGTAGCGGTAGTAGCCGGTCCCGCTCGGGGTGGTCACCGCGATGTGCGAGTCGATGATGCCGAGCGAGGACTGCACGTCGGGATCGCTGACCGGAAGCTCGCCGAGCCTGGCGAGTTCCTGGAAGCCGCCGTCGAGCACGCTGCGCTGGTCAAGCGTCGGGCCGCCGTTGCCGAGGCTGTAGCTGATCGCCGCGTTCGGGTCGCCGGTCTTGGACAGCCGGATGAAGTAACTGGAACCGTCCGGGCCGGTCGTCGTCACCGTCCAGTTCTTGATGTTGCGCTGGAAGTCGTCGGCTGTGGCCTGATACAGGTTCGCCCGCGCGGTGTCGCCCTGCTTCGCGGCGATGGCGGACGCGGCGGTCAGGCCCGCGATCTCCGCCGCGATCGTGGACGGGGAGTACCCGGTCTGCTCCTCCCACCGCTCCACCCCGAACGACGGCCCGTTGGCGACGAGGAAGTCGGCGGCCGGCCGGATGTGATCGGTGTAAAGCGCCTTGTCGCCGCCGAGCCCGGTGAGATAGGCGAGCAGGATCGGGTAGGCCGTCTCGTCGAGCTGCGTACCACCGGTGTCCGGTGCGGCCTCGCCGTTCAAGAGCGAGTTACGCGGCATGGCGCCGGTCGGCAACTGCTGCCGGTCGAACAGGAACAGCGTGGCCGCCCTGGCCGTGGCGATGTCACCGTCGGCGAGCAGGCCGGTCACCGCCTCGTACAGGTCGCGGGCGAACACCTCACGGTAGGAGCCGAAGTACGAGGGCTCGCCGCCGGAAAGTACCCCGGCGGGCACCGACTGACCCCACGGGCTGGCGAGTGACGCCACGATCGCCCCCGGGTAGGTCTTGTCCTCGCTGGCCTTCAGGACGTTGGCCGACAGGTAGTAGTGGTCGTCCAGGCTGGCCGACTCGCTCGCGGTCTTGCCAGGGAACCGGGCGGGCGGCCTGTTCAGCCCGGCGTCGTACGCTGCCCAGCCGAGCAGGTACTTCGCGGCGGTCGCGACGAACGGGGTGCCAAGCGACTCCCTCGCGACGGCCACGGACTGCGCCTGCGTCCGGCCGAAGCCGAGCGCGAGCGTCACCGAGCCGCCGCGCGCGGGCGTCACGTCCTCGGTCGCCACGATGTGCCCGTCGGGAGCGGAAGTGTAAGAGGTCAGCGTGTGCGAGCTGTCGAGCTGGGTGAGGCCGTCGCTTGCCGTTCCCTCGTACCCGACGCTCGCCGCCGCCGGCGGGGCGCTCGCGTCGAGCGCCATGTAGGTCGGCACCGCGTAATCGCGGTTAGCGGCGTTGGTGATCGTGTTCGTGCTGAAGACGACCGGGACCGGGGCGCCCGAGGAGGTGTCAACCACGCCCGAGTTGGCGCCCGCGTTCTGCGTCCCGCCACCGCCGTTGCCGTTGGCGTGCGCGTCGAGCCGCGCGTAGAGGCGCAGCCCGGCCAGGCTGGTCGTCGAGCCCGGCGTAGCCTGCAGGCGGGTGTTCATCAGCACCGCGTCACTCGACGGATCGGTAACGTAGGTGGTGACCAGCCTGAACCCGTGCTTGGCGTCGGTCGAGGTGACGGTGCAGGCCATTCCGGTGGGATCGGCGCTGACCGTGTAGGTCATGTCACGGGTCTGCAGGTCGCTGAACGTGGACCCGTCGGTCACGATGTACTGGAGCGTGCTGACGTCGGTGTTGTCGACCGTGGGCTCGTAGACGTCGGACAGCACCCCGTCGGCCACCGTGTACCAGACCTTGGAGACCCGGTTCGCCGCGGTGCCCACGCAGTCTTTCCTCGCCAGGTCGAAGTACGACGCCGCGCCCGGCGCGCCGGGGGCGGTGGCCACCGTCGCGTCGGCCAGCGTAGCGGCCGGCGCCCCGGGAGCCGCGGCGACACCCACTCCGCTCACCGCGGCCGCACAGATAACCGTCAGGCCCAGCAACCGTCCGCGCATCATCACACAGACCCCTCGTCACAATTGCGACCAGCATGAACAAATCGGCAATCAGGAACCAGTGCTCGGCTGAGCGTCCTCCCAATCGGTGCGCGCGTCAAGGGCGGTCGGTCATGGGCGCGACCGCGTCCAGCTCCCTAGGGTTCGTGGACCTCGGGCTCCTCCTCACCTGGCTCTTCACCTTGCTCCGGGGTGAACACGTCGTTGACCGCTCGTTCCAGCCCGCCCATGTCGGGGATCGCGGGGGCGATGCAGCCGTCGCACGGGCCCGTGGGATCCTGCGCGTAGCGGGCGTCGTTGACGATGTCGACGGCGGCGTCCAGCGGGCCCTCGCCCTGCGCGCTCTGGTAGGCGAAGTCGTTGTCGTCGTTCTGGTCGGTGACGGGGTCGTCCATGCCCTGCTCGGTTGTCACCTCGGAGAGGGTCGCGGCAGCCGCCGCTTCCAGCCGGGCAGGATCGGGCGTCACCTCGGCATCGGGGGCCGGCGGCGGCGAAGCTCCGGGCAGGTGGTGGAGCCAGGCAGCGAATACGTCCGTGAGCCGGCTGCCCTCGATGAGGCCGCTTAGGTACTCCCGCACCACTTGGAAGACCTCGTTGTCGCTGGCCGACGGGATGGAGATCGCGCTCGCGACCAGCTTGGCGGCCAGGTCGGCGGCCTCCTCGACTTGCTTGTCCGATTCCTCGTCGGCCCCGTCAAGCTTCGACAGGGACTCCGCCTCGTCGCCGAGGCTCGGTTGGGCCACGCCGCCACTCCCGCTCGGGGTGCCCGGCCGGGTGCTCGCTTCCGCCGTGGTGCCGCCGGACGGCCATGTGAAGCCGGCCGCGGCGGCGGCCTGCCGTTCGGCGTCGGCCAGTGACGGCAGCGGCGGCAGGGCGAGTGCGCCCGCCTGGGCCTCGCCGACGCGCCTGGCCAGGTCCTCCTCGGTGCTCGTGGCGCCCTGCCGGGGGTCGCCTGGACCTGCGACGTCGCTGATCTTAGTGACCAACCCGGTCAGCGTGCTCTTGGCCGGGGCGGCGGTGTACCCGGCGGCGATCTCCTGGTAGGCATAGCGCTCGGCAGCGTCGTCGAACTCGCGCTGCAGCGCCACCAGGTACGCGGCGGGCAGCTGGCGGCGGAGTACCGCGCCCACCGCGGGCGGCGCGGCGAGCCCGACGAGCACGATCGACAGCAGCCCGATATGCACGCAGGTCAGCACCTGCTGCGACACGTCGGCGGCAGGGATCACCCGCAGCCACTTGACCCTGGACGCGACGCGCCTCATCCGGTCCGGCCAGCGGACGATCGCCACGCCGAGCCCGGCGAGCACGGCGTACAGGCCGGTCCACATCCACCAGGGCAGGTCGGCGCGCGACCCGACCTGCTCCAGCCACCACCGCAGCGCCGCGACCACGAGCACGGAGAAGTGGAGCACGTTCGCGAGCCACACAAGCAGCAGCACCAGTTCGCCGCCGAACAGCAGCGAGCCCACCAGGTTCGCGGCCGCCTTGACCGCCAGCCGGTGCGATCCCGCCATCGCCCGCCAGAGCTTGATGATGCCCCAGGCGGCGACCGGGAACAGCAGACCGGCGGCCGGGCCCGCGGTCAGTAGCGCGTGCTGGACCAGCACCAGCAGCAGGGCGGCGACCGTCGCGACGGCGATCAAGTCGGGCGCGAGCCGCGGCCAGCGGCGCGTCGCGTTGCGGGTCCGGCGCAGCACAAGCGCGCACGCCCACCCGCCACAGCCGGCGACAAGCGCCAGCGGCAGGCAGAACGCCAGGGTCGCGGCGAGCACCTTGCCTTCAAAGACGACGAGCAGGGCAGCGATCACGGTGGCATCGGCGACGATGAACACCCGGAGATCACGCGGCCAGCCGGGAACGTAGGCGACCGCGAGACGGGCGAGCCAGGCCGCCAGGCGCAGGCCGAAGAAGGTGATCACGCCGGTGACGCCGGCCATCGCCGCGACGGGGAGCACCAGTAGCCATCCCCAGTGCCCCAGGTTGCCGTAGAAGCGCAGGATCGCGATACCCAGGACGGCGGTGGCGACCCCCGCGCCGACGGCGGCGTCCCACGTGACCCGTTTGATCGCCGCGCGGGTCAGCGCGGGGATCACCGCCCGGCGGACCCGCGGTGCGGCCAGGCGCGCCGCGATCAGCTCGCGGTGCTCGGCCAGGGCCGCCGCGCCCTGCCCGGCCAGGTAGTCCCGAAGGTCGCCGCGGAATTCATAGCCGCCTTTGACCTCCCGCAGCACCATTCGGGCGGCCGCGTCCTCAAGCAGTGCGGCGAGTCCAGCGCGCTCGCCCCAGCCCGCGGCGAGCAGCACCTCGGCGGTCCGCGCCAGCGGGTACGTCCCGGTGCGCACCGCGGCGAGCAGCGCGATGCCGGCCGAGTACGCCGCGGCCACGGGCAGCACCCAGGCGCCGATGTGCGGCGGGGCGCTGACCAGCCCGACCACCGCGCCTGCGGGCGCCCACGCCAGTGCTCGCCCGCGGCAATCCCTGCGGGCGGCCCGGTAGGAGCCTGCCGCGCTGATCCAGGGCTTGTCCTCGTCCGCCCCGCGGTCAAGGCGCTGCCTGACGGACAAGGTCCAGGTGCCCCACATCGCGATCAAGGTCAGGGTGGCCACGACGAGGTGCGTCTCGTCGTTCGTCAGGACGACGACAAGGCCAGGGATGAACATCGCGGCGATGAGCGTGCCGCACACCAGCAGGCGAAGGTTGAGCAGCACCGGCAGCGGGGCCAGCGTCATGGCCCGCCACCAGGTTAATGGCTGGTCGTCCGCCTGCAGGGCGAGCAGGCCGAGCCACCGCTCCGCGTGCGCGCGCTGCCGCTCCCCGGGGTAGACCGCCGCGATGAACTGGCGAGGGCCGACTACTGCCGAGTTGTCGGTCATGCGCATATTGTGCCAAGACCCGGCAGTATGGAAAACGGGCCATGGTCAATGGCCTGCGCCATTCACTCGCCCACCCCGGCATAGTGCCGGACAATGAGGCATGAGCAGGCGGACTGACCCTGGCGACGGCGCGGCCCGGCGGCACAGGCTCGCGGACGAACTCGTAGCCGGCGGTCACCTGCGCAGCGCCGACTGGCGAGTGGCCATCGAGGCGGTCCCGCGCGAGGCGTTCCTCAGCGGGCGGGTCTACCGGCCGGTGCGTTCCGGGCCGAGCTGGTGGGAGCCGGTCACGCTCGAGCAGTTTGGCCAGGATTGCTGGCTTGACCTGGCGTACCAGGACGTCACGTGGGTCACCCAGTTGGACGGCACCGATACCGCGGTCGCGCCGCACGGCATCCCGACCTCGTCCTCCACCATGCCCGGCCTGGTCGTCCAGATGCTGGAGGACCTCAGCGTCCGCGACGGCGACCGGGTGCTAGAAATAGGCACAGGGACCGGGTACTCCACCGCCCTGCTCGCGCACCGGCTCGGCGGCGATCATGTCACGTCGGTGGAAGTCGATCCCGGTGTCGCCGGCCGGGCCGCCGCCGCGCTCCGGGCGACCGGGTACGCGCCGCATCTGGTCGTGGGGGACGGTCTGGCCGGGTATGCGGACCGTGCACCGTACGACCGGATCATCGCGACCTGCTCGGTCCGCTACATCCCCTGGGCGTGGCTGGCACAAGCCGCGCCTGGTGCCCGCATCGTGGCTCCCCTGTCCGGCTGGATGGACGGGGCCGGGCTTGCCGCACTCACCGTGGTCAAGGACGGCACCGCGCACGGCCGGTTCCTGCCTGGCATGGTGTCGTTCATGAGCGCCCGCGCCCACGCCGCACCGCCGCTCGACCCGGTGCTGCCGGAGCGCGACGGCGATGCCCGCGTGGCTCGCTACGGGGCCGATATCCTCGAGGACTGGACCGCCGACTTCCTCGCCCAGCTCGCCGCCCCCAATGTCAGCAGCGTCAAGATCAGCTACGACGGAGCCCGATTCCACACCCTGCTGACCGAGCAGGCGACCGGGTCCTACGCCTGGCTCACCGGCGAGGACGACGGCTGGACGGTCATCCAGCAGGGGCCGACCCGGATCTGGGACCAGGTCGAAGAGACCCTGGCGGCCTGGGACGACGCGGGCCGCCCGGCTCAGGAGCAGCTCATCATCGAGATCACGCCGGACGCGCAGACCGTGGTGCTCGACGCCGCAGGACTACGCAGGTCTTGGCCACTGCCCGCCTCATAAGGTGAGTTCGGGGCACCATGCGGACCCTGGCAGGACTGTGCCACGACCCGGGGGGTCATGGGTCGCGATCAGGCAGCGGACGAACTCGTTCTGGATGATCCTGGGTTTGATCTTGGCCGAGGTCAGCGGGCGAATTCGGTCGCGCGGGACTCGCGGACGACCGTGACGCGGATCTGGCCGGGGTAGGTGAGCTCCTCCTCGACCTGCTTGGCGATGTCGCGGGCGATGACCTGGGCCTGGATGTCGTCGACCTGCTCCGGCTTGACCATCACGCGGACCTCGCGGCCGGCCTGCATGGCGAAGACCTTCTCGACGCCTTCCTTCTCCGCGGCGATCTGCTCGAGGCGCTCAAGGCGCCGGACGTACATCTCCAGGGACTCGCGCCGCGCGCCGGGGCGGCCGCCGCTGATCGCGTCCGCCGCCTGGGTGAGTACGGCCTCGACGGTGCGGACCTCGACCTCGTTGTGGTGCGCCTCGATGGCGTGCACCACGTCGTCGGACTCGCCGTACTTGCGGGCGATCTCCGCGCCGATCAGCGCGTGGCTGCCCTCGACCTCGTGCGTGAGCGCCTTGCCGATGTCGTGCAGGACCGTGCACCGCTTGAGCAGCACCGGGTCGAGGCCAAGTTCGCTGGCCATCATGCCGGAGATGTGCGCGGACTCGATGAGGTGGATGAGCACGTTCTGCCCGTAGGACGTGCGGTAGCGCAGCCGCCCGAGAAGGTTGACAAGCTCGGGGTGCATGTCGGTGATGCCGAGCCCGGTGACCGCGTCCTCGCCCGCCCGGCGGCAGATCAGGTCGATCTCGGCCTTGCCGCGCTCGTAGGCTTCCTCGATGCGCTGCGGGTGGATCCGGCCATCGCTCACCAGCCGCTCAAGGGTGAGGCGGCCGATCTCCCTGCGCACCGGGTCGAAGCACGACAGGAGCACCGCCTCCGGCGTGTCGTCGATGATCAGGTTGACGCCGGTCACCGACTCGAAGGCCCGGATGTTGCGGCCCTCGCGGCCGATGATCCTGCCCTTCATCTCGTCGCCCGGCAGGTGCATGACCGAGACGACCGACTCGCTCGTCTGCTCGACCGCGACCCGCTGGATGGCAAGCGTCACGATCTTGCGCGCCCGCTTGTCGGCCTCGGACTTGGCGGTCGCCTCGATGTCCCTGATCGACAGCGCCGCCTCGCGCTTGGCCTGGTTGTTCATCGCGGCGACGAGCTCCGCCTTCGCCTGGTCGGCGGTCAGCCTGGCGACCCGCTCGAGCTCGGCCTTGGCCGCGGCGCCGGCCTCCGTCAGGGACGTCGCCCGCTCCTGAAGCTCGTTGCCACGCTGTTCGAGCGCCTGGGCGCGCGCCTCAAGGCGCCGGCTTTCGTCGTCGAGCCGCTGCTCGCGCTCTCCGATCCGCTGCTCACGCCGCTCCAGGTCACCCCGCAGCTGGCGCATCTCCTCCTTGACGGCGCGGATCTCGTCCTCGACCTCGCGGCGGCCGTCCGCGGCCTGCTGCGCCGCCTGCTCGGCCGCCTCGGCTGCCCGGACGAGGATCCGGTCGGCATCGGCCTGCGCGCGCTCACGGATCTGCTCCGCTTCCGCCTGGGCCTGCGCGGAAAGTTCCTCCTGACCAGTGCCGGCGGCCCCACGAGGGGGAAACCGGCGCAAGACGACGGTGAACGCACCGAACGCCAGCGCCAATGCGACGAGCCCGATCACCAAGAGCGCGTCTGCGCCGCTCACGGTTCACCCCTTCCGTCCCGTTGGTCACGGAACCCCTGGCGTTACGGTTGAGGCGGCTGGTCACGTTGTGCTGGCTGGCCTGCACCGTGTGCCGGCCGTGTCGGGGTCGGGCGTGCGGGTCACCCGTCCGGCGCCAGATAACGCCTCACTGCCGTGAGGTTAAGCGTTGATAACGTTTTGAGCAAGGAGATACGCACTGTGGGAGCCAAAGTTTACGGTGAGTAGTTTTCCCACTTCACTCTGTATCTGAATCGGCCTCGTCGAAGGCTGGTTCGTCTTCAGGAAACGCGAGGTCCCCTTCGGCCTCCAGGGCCTCACGGATCACGCGGAAGGCCAGGCCCGCCGGATAACCCTTGCGGGCGAGCATTCCGGCCAGGCGCCGGGTGCGCTGCTCGGGCGGCAGGCCCTTAGTGGACTCCAGCTTCCTGTCGATGAGCCGCCGTGCGGCGCTGACCTCCGCGTCGGGGCCAAGCCGCTCCTCGATGGCGGCGCGGATCTCATCGGCGGCCACCCCGCGCTGCTTGAGCTCGGCGCTCAGCGCCCGGCCAGCGAGGCCGCGGCCGTAATGCCGCGATTCCACCCATGCCCTGGCAAAGGCGGCGTCGTCGATCAGGCCAACGTCCTCGAACCGGCTCAGCACCTCATCCGCGGTCTCGTCAGGGATGCCGCGCTTGCGCAGCGCGTCGGCGAGCTGGGCGCGCGTCCGGGGCGCGAGCGTGAGCAGCCGCAGGCACACCTGCCGCGCCCGCTCCCCCGGATCGTCACGCGGGGCCGAAGGCCACCGACCACGGTCCTCCGGATCGTCGGCGCCATCACCCTCCCCGCCCTTGTGGTTTCCCACAAAGGCGGGGTCCTCGTGCTTCCACATTCTGGTCAGCCAGCGGCACCCGCGGGCACGGGGGCGCCGGGGACGGCGGTCGCCGTGGGGTCGTTGTCCAGGCGCGGGCCGACGCCGAGCTTCTCCTTGAGCTTCTTCTCGATCTCGTTGCAGATGTCGGCGTTGTCGCGCAGGAAGTTCCGCGCGTTCTCCTTGCCCTGGCCGAGCTGGTCGCCCTCGTACGTGTACCAGGCGCCGGCCTTGCGCACGATGCCCTGCTCCACGCCGAGGTCGATCAGGCTGCCCTCCTTGCTGATCCCGATCCCGTAGAGGATGTCGAACTCGGCGGTCTTGAAGGGCGGGCTCATCTTGTTCTTCACGACCTTGACACGCGTCCGGTTGCCGACCGCCTCGGTCCCGTCCTTGAGCGTCTCGATCCGCCGGATGTCCAGCCGCACCGACGCGTAGAACTTCAGCGCCTTGCCGCCGGTGGTCGTCTCTGGCGAGCCGAACATCACGCCGACTTTTTCGCGGAGCTGGTTGATGAAAACCGCGGTTGTTTTCGTCTGGCTGAGGGCGCCGGTGATCTTGCGGAGGGCCTGGGACATGAGGCGGGCCTGGAGGCCGACGTGGCTGTCGCCCATCTCGCCCTCGATCTCCGCCTTGGGGACGAGGGCGGCCACCGAGTCGATGACCACGATGTCGATGGCGCCGGAGCGGATCAGCATGTCCATGATCTCCAGGGCCTGCTCGCCGGTGTCCGGCTGGGAGACGAGCAGCGCCTCGGTGTCGACGCCGAGCTTCTGCGCGTACTCGGGGTCGAGCGCGTGCTCCGCGTCGATGAACGCGGCGATGCCGCCCTGCTTCTGCGCGTTCGCTATGGCGTGCAGGGCCACGGTGGTCTTACCTGAGCTCTCTGGGCCGTAGATCTCGACGATGCGGCCGCGCGGGTAGCCGCCGATGCCGAGGGCCACGTCGAGGACGATCGAGCCGCTGGGAATTATCTCGACCGGGACGCGCGACTCCTCGCCCAGGCGCATGATCGAGCCCTTGCCGAACTGCCGCTCGATCTGGAGGAGCGCGGCCTCGAGTGCCTTGCCCTTGTCGCCGGCCCGGTCCGGGATCGCTGTCTTACCGCTTGGTGCCATGGGGACTCCCTGTCGTTTGAGTGCCTCAGTCAGGCTGGCTGCGACCTTCGGCGCACTGCACTTGAAGTACCAGCACTCGACGAACTCGCACTTGAAGTACTGCGCCCGCTGCCAACACCGCACACGCTACGCGTCACCACCGACATTCCCGGGCCGCATGGTGTCTCCGAGCAGCCCAGGTCAGCGAAACGCGTCACGGACGCGCGGCGCCCGACATTCACCACTATAGGGGAACGACTGTTCGATCGCGGCCAAGACACGCCGGCTCGTTCGATCGATTACGGCCCCAGCGTGGCCCGACGCCCTAGTCCCGTTGCCTTAGGCGCTCCCCGCCTTCCGGCTCAGGCGCTCCCCGCCTCCCGCTCCCCGCCTTCCGGCTCAGGCGCTCCGCCTCCCGCTCCCCGCCTTCCGGCTCAGGCGCTCCCCGCCTCCGCGGCGGGCCCGCGCGCGCCCGTTTCGTCCGGGTTGTCCCGGCGGAACGGTGGCCCGGCCCATGATCATGTGGATTCCGCAGCTTATTTGCTGCGGAATCCACATGAAAAGCGAAATCAATGTCGATCAGGCCGCGTCCGCGCGCGGGCGCCCGCGCGCCGGCCCGCACGGTCACCACGTGACCGGCCACCACGCGATTCAGGCCGGCCGCTGAGCCGGGCCTCGACTGCTGCTACCTCAGCCGGTCGGGGACGTTGAACGTCTCGCTCACCGCGCGCCAGACGACCTTCGCGTCCTCACCGTCGGCCAGCGCCCTGTTCACCGTGCGGTCGCCGAGGCCGGACAGCACGAAATCTTTCGCCACGCTCTCCGCGTAGGCCTCGCCGAACTGCTCGCGCATCCGTGCCCAGAATTCCGTCAGCCGCATCGGCCCAGGTTACCGGCGCTCCAGCGGGGAACGCCGACCCACAGGAGATTTTCAGGATCTGTCAGGGATAATCGGGACATTTAAGACTGGTATGTCGTTGTGTTAGACGGGGAAGTTTGTTGTGCAAGAGGAGCGTGCGGCCAGCTGTCCGGCACCGCGGAGCAGGAGCGAGATGTCCACGGAAGCCACCGGAGACGGCAGACCGGAAGCGGTCGACGCGACCGAGCCAGCCGCGGGTGTGACGGCGGCGGAGCCTGCAGTCGACCAGTCCGATCAGCCCGACGGGTCCGGTGAGCCCGACGGGTCCGGCGAGCCCGACGGGTCCGGTGAGCCCGGTGAGCCCGGCGAGCCCGGTGAGCCCGGTGAGCCCGGTGATGACTACGGAGAGTACGCAGACGACGCAGCTCCCGAGTCCATCGTGGATGACGAGTCGCTTGAGTACGACGAAGCCCTTGAGTACGACGAAGCCCGATATACGAGTCCGATGACGAGGACTACGAGTCCGGTGAGACCGCCGAGCCCCGGCGAGCGCGGCGCTGGCCCCGGGTGCTGATCGCCGGAGGCTTCGTCATCCTGGCGGCGGCGATCGTCGGCGGGGCGATCGCCATCGTCGGCTCGCTCACGCACGGCTTCAAGAAGCCGGTGAAGGTCACCTATAAGACATCTGCGGTGTTCTCGCTGAAGGCCGGTGACTGCTTCGATCCGCAGGGAGCGCAGTCGTACTCGCTTATCTCCTGCGACGCGCCGCACCAGGCCGAGGTATTCGCGACGTTCGGGCTGACCGGGACGACCTGGCCGGGCGCGACCGCGATCCAGGCGGAAGCCAGCGGCGGCTGCGCGAGCAGGCTCACCGGGTACGTGAACCCGCAGCTCGCGATCAGCCTGACGTCCACCTACGTGTACCCGGACTCCGTCGCGTGGCAGGCGGGGACGCGCACCGTGATCTGCGAGGTGCGGGCCACAAACGGGCAGCTCACCGGGTCGGTGCGGGGGGCTTCAGCCAGCGCTGGCTAGCCTTGGCCAGCGGCTAGCAGCCGCCGGGCGCGCCGGGGAAGCCCTCGCCCGTCTCCGGGTCGTCGACGATGCCGTACGCCCCGCCGCGCACCAGCGCGCCGAGGTGGATCAGGTACCAGTCGCCGCGCCAGGAGATAAAGGACGCTATCCCGAACGAGTGCGTGACTCCGCCCTCCCTGTACACCAGCCTCGAGCCCGGCAGGTGCCAGTACCCGGTGCTGTTGTAGCAGGCACCCGCGGGAATCCACTGCTCGTACTCCGTCGGGGTGATGACCTTGGTGAGCGTCGCACCCGGCTTGATGAGCTTGTGCACGGCGGCGACGTCAAGGGTGAAGTCGAGCCAGAGCCGGCCCTGCCAGTCGGATTCCGGGTAGGCGATGGCCTTGACCTGCTCGTACGCCTTCTCGGGGAAGAACGCGGGCCTGGCATAGCCGGGGTTGCCCGTGGCGACCGCGAGCCAGAGGTCGTGCACGGCGTTGTCGAAGGCCGCGGCGTTGGTCTTCGGCAGGGCGCTGGTCTGCGGGAGCGTCCCGGCGTTGGCCGGGCCGACGGGGAGGGCGGACGGCGTGGGCTTCGGCTTTGGCGTGGGCGTAGCGCTTGGTGACATGCTCACGGTCGGCACCGCCTCGCGGGTGGCGCTCACCGGGCTCGTGCGCACCTTCGCCGCCGCGCTCGCCTTGGCGCTGGTGCCCGCGGCTCCTGAGCATCCCGCGAGGGCGGCGAGTAGCGCCACGGCCACTGCCGTCGCCGCGATGAATTCCGGCCTGACTCCGGTGTCCCGCCTTCTCACGAAGGAAGAACCTACCCGAGCCGGTCCGGCTCCACGCAAGGACGCGCCAGGTCGGTTACGTGGGATACTTCGGGCCCTCCAGGCGGCCCGAAGTATCCCACGTCTTTGGCTGGCGGCCGGGGTGGCGCAGCTGGCGGGCTTGGCGGTGGTACTGGAATGTCCGTGGGTGGGGGCAGACTGGAAGGATGGCAGGAAAGGGGCAAGCGACGCCTGGCGGTGACCCGATGAGCAGTGGCGGGCCGGTGAGCAGCGGCGCGGCGCTTGACGGGTTCTCGGCCGCGACCCGGGCGTGGTTCGAGTCAGCGTTCGCCGTGCCCACCCAGGCGCAGGCACAGGCGTGGCGGGCGATCGGGCAGGGTGCCGACACCCTGGTCATCGCGCCTACCGGCTCGGGCAAGACGCTCGCCGCCTTCCTGTGGGCGATCGACCGGCTGGCCGCCGCGCCGGTGCCCGCCGACAGGAAGCGCCGCACCCGGGTGCTGTACGTCTCGCCGCTGAAGGCACTGGCCGTGGACATCGAGCGGAACCTGCGGTCGCCGCTCACCGGGATCGGGCAGGCGGCGCGGCGGCTCGGGCTGCCCGAGCCGGACATCCAGGTGGCGGTGCGGACCGGGGACACCGCGGCGGAAGAGCGGCGCAAGCTCCTGACGCGGCCGCCCGACATCCTCATCACCACGCCTGAATCGCTGTTCCTCCTGCTCACCTCCCAGGCGCGGGAGACGCTGCGCGGGGTGGAGACGGTGATCGTGGACGAGATCCACGCCGTCGCCGGTACCAAGCGGGGCGCGCACCTCGCGCTCTCGCTTGAGCGGCTCGACGCGCTCAGGGGATCCGCCGACGGGCGAGCGCAGCGGGTGGGGCTGTCGGCGACCGTGCGGCCGCCGTCCGAGGTCGCCTCATTCCTCGGCGGGTCTCGGCCGGTGACCGTGGTGCAGCCCGCCAGCACGAAGCGGATCGAGCTTGAGGTCGTCGTGCCCGTCGAGGACATGCGGGACTTGTCTGACATGTCGCCCGCGGGGGGACACGGCGGCACCCTGGCGGCGCCGGGGACGGCGACGATGACCCGGTGGCGCGCCGGTCGATCTGGCCGCACGTCGAGGAGCGGGTGCTCGACCTGATCCAGTCGCACCGGTCCACGATCGTGTTCGCCAACTCACGGCGGCTCGCGGAACGCCTCTGCGGCCGGCTCAACGAGCTTGCGACGGAGCGGGCCTTCATCGCGGCAGGCGGGGTGCCAGGCGGCGAGGCGGACGCGGAGGACGTCATTATCGCCAGGGCGCACCACGGGTCGGTCTCCCGGCAGGAGCGGACCGAGATCGAGGAGGCGCTGAAGGCCGGGCGGCTGCCCGCCGTCGTCGCGACTTCAAGCCTTGAGCTCGGCATCGACATGGGCGCGGTCGACCTGGTCATCCAGGTCGAGTCGCCGCCGTCGGTGGCCAGCGGGCTGCAGCGGGTCGGCCGCGCCGGGCACAATGTCGGCGACGTCTCGCGCGGCGTGATCTTCCCCAAGTACGCCGCCGACCTGGTGCAGGCCGCGGTGGTCGCCGACCGGATGCAGGCCGGCGCGATCGAGGAGCTGCGCATACCGCGCAACCCGCTCGACGTGCTCGCGCAGCAGGTCGTCGCGATGGCCGCGCTCGACGACTGGCCGGTTGACGACCTGGAGGCCCTGGTCCGGCGGTCCGCGCCGTTCGCGACGCTGACCAGGCCGGTGCTTGAGGCCGTGCTCGACATGCTCGCCGGGCGCTACCCGGGCGAGGAGTTCGCCGGGCTGCGGCCGCGGGTCGTGTGGGACCGGGTCGCGGGGGTGATCCACGGGCGGCCGGGCGCGCAGAAGCTGGCCGTGACCAGCGGCGGGACGATTCCCGACCGTGGCTACTTCGGTGTGTTCCTGCCCGCCGCGCAAGAGAGCGCGCGCGCGCCGCGTCGGGTCGGCGAGCTTGACGAGGAGATGGTCTACGAGTCGCGGGTCGGCGACGTGTTCGTGCTCGGCGCCTCGTCGTGGCGGATCGAGGACATCACGCCCGACCGGGTGCTCGTGCTGCCCGCGCCCGGCCAGCCGGGCAAGCTGCCGTTCTGGCACGGCGACACGCCAGGGCGGCCCGCCGAGCTCGGCAAGGCCCTCGGCGCCAAGGTGCGCGAGCTTGCCGCGCTGCCGGAGGAGGCGGCCGTCGCGTCGCTGACCGCGAGCGGGCTCGACGCGCTCGCGGCGGGGAACCTCGTGTCGTACCTCTCCGATCAGCGGGCCGCCACCGGGCACGTCCCCGACGACCGGACGCTGGTCGTCGAGCGGTTCCGCGACGAGCTCGGTGACTGGCGGGTCGTGCTGCACTCCCCCTACGGCGACCGGGTGCACGCGCCCTGGGCGCTTGCCATCACGGCCAGGCTCCGCGAGCGTTACGGCGGGATGGACGTGCAGGCGCTGCACACCGACGACGGGATCATCATCCGGGTGCCCGACTCCGACGAGCCGCCGCCCGCGGGGATCGCGCTGCTCGACCCTGAGGAGATCGGCGACATCATCACCGCGGAGGTCGGCGGGTCCGCGCTGTTCGCCTCCAGGTTCCGCGAGTGCGCCGCGCGGGCGCTGCTGCTCCCGCGGCGGCAGCCGGGGCGCCGGACGCCGCTGTGGCAGCAGCGGCAGCGGTCGGCGCAGCTGCTTGAGATCGCCGCGCAGTTCCCCGGGTTCCCGATCACGCTCGAGACCGTCCGTGAGTGCCTGCAGGACGTGTTCGACGTGCCCGCGCTCACCGAGGTGCTCCGCGACCTTGCCGCGCGGCGCATCCGCCTCGTCGAGGTGGAGACGGTCACGCCGAGCCCGTTCGGCAAGAACCTGCTCTTCCGGTACGTCGGCGCGTTCATGTACGAGGGTGACGCGCCGCTCGCCGAGCGGCGCGCGCAGGCACTCGCGCTCGACCCGGCGCTGCTCGCGGAGCTTCTCGGCACCGAGGCGCTGCGGGAACTGCTCGACCCGGCGGTCGTGGCGGAGACCGAGGCCGACCTGCAGCACCTGTCGCCCTCGCGGCAGTGCAAGGACGCGGAGCACGTCGCCGACCTGCTGCGCACGTCGGGGCCGCTGTCCTCGGACGAGGTGGCCCTGCGGTGCGTTGACACCGGCGCCGCGGCCGGGTGGCTTGCCGGTCTTTCCGCCGTCCCGCCGCGCCATTGAGGTACGGGTGGCGGGGCAGCCGATGTGGGCGGCGATCGAGGACGCCGGGCGGCTGCGTGACGCGCTCGGGGTCGCGCTGCCTGTCGGCATCCCCGAGGCGTTCACCGAGGTACTGCCCGACCCGCTTGGTGACCTGGTGGCGCGGTGGGCGCGGACGCACGGGCCGTTCACGGTCGCGGTGCTCGCGGAGCGGTACGGGCTCGGCGCCGCCGTGGTCGGGATGGCGCTGCGGCGTCTCGAAGCCGACGGGCGGGTCGCGGAGGGCGAGTTCCTCGCCGGGGCTCGCGGCACCCAGTGGTGCGACAGCGGGGTGCTGCGCATGCTGCGGCGCCGCTGCCTGGCCCGGCTGCGCAAGGAGGCGGAGCCGGTACCGCCCGCCGTGCTCGGCAGGTTCCTCCCCGCCTGGCACGGCATCGGCTCTGGCCGGTCTCGGCGGGCGGACGCCGCCGCGGTGCTTGAGGCGATCGAGCGGCTGGCAGGCGCGCCCGTCCCTGCGTCGGCGCTTGAGACGCTCGTGCTGCCCGGGCGGGTGCCCGGCTACTCCCCCGCGCTGCTCGATGAGCTCACCGCGGCAGGCGAAGTGGTCTGGGCGGGAGCGGGGAGCGTCGGCAGCGGTGACGGCTGGCTGGTGCTCGCGCCCGCCGAGTCCGCGCCGCTGCTGCTGCCCGAGCCGGCCGAGCTGACCATGACGCCGCTGCACGGCGCGCTGCTTACCGCGCTCGCCGGGGGCGGCGGCATGTTCTTCCGCATGCTCAGCGACCGGGTCGCGGCGGTGCTCGACGGTCATCCGGCCGACGACGGCGACCTCGTGGCGGCGCTCTGGGATCTGGCCTGGGCGGGCCTGGTCACTAACGACACCCTCGCGCCGCTGCGCGTGGTGACTTCTGGCGGCACACCCGTCAGACGGCCGACCGCGCCACGGCGGGCCACCGGGTCCAGCCTCGCGGCCGACCTCGGCGGCATGAGCACCGAACGCGGGTACGCCCGAGGCGGCCGCGACGGCCTCGGCGGGGCCGGGCTCGGCGGGGCCGGGCTCGGCGGTCGCGCCGGCGGGTCGCGGGCCGACGGTTCGCTGCCCGGCGTTTTCAACCCGAGGCCCGCCTCGCGTGGTGGCGGCGGGTTTGCCGGCGGCTACGCCAGTGCCGGCCGGTACGGGCGCGGGACGCGGCGGGGGGCCATGCCGACGCGGACCGGGCCGCCGACCGTGTCGGGCCGGTGGTCGCTGCTCCCCGAGCGGTACGGGCTGCCCTCGGCGGGCGACGTGCTCGGGGCGGACAGCCTGCCCGGCGGGCCGCCAGGCGGAACCGACCACGGCGCGGCGACCATGCGGGCGCACGCGGTCGCGCTAACCCTGCTTGAACGGCACGGCGTGGTGACCAAGGGTGCCGTCGCGGCCGAGCGGATACCCGGCGGGTTCGCCGCCGTCTACCCGGTGCTCAGGGCCATGGAAGAGACCGGCCAGTGCCGCCGCGGTTACTTCGTCGAAGGACTCGGCGGCGCACAGTTCGCGCTGCCTGGTGCGGTCGACCGGATGCGCGCCCTGGCCGGGGACACGGTCGCGGCGACGGCCGCCGGTGCCCCGCCTGACGCGGGCGCCGACTTCCTGGCCGACCCCTTCCTGCCGGGCCAGCCCGCGCGCCCCGCGGACTCCCGGCGGGCGGTGGTGCTCGCCGCCGCCGACCCGGCGCAGCCCTACGGTGCGGCGCTGCCGTGGCCGACCCGCCCGGAGGAGACGGCGTCCTCGCACCGGCCAGGACGCAAGGCGGGCGCGGTCGTGGTGCTCTTCGGCGGCGAACTGGTCCTGTACGTCGAGCGAGGCGGCAAGACGCTGCTGACCTGGACCGAGGACCCTGCCGCGCTTGAGCCGTGCGCCCAGGCCCTCGCCGGGGCCGTCCGCGAGGGCGCGCTCGGCCGCATCACGGTGGAGAAGGCCGACGGCGGCGTCGTCGCCCACGACTCCCCGCTCACCCGCGCCCTGGAGTCGGCCGGCTTCCGCCACACCCCCCGCGGCCTCCGCCTCCGCGGCTAAGGCCAAACGCTAGCCCGTTCCCCACCTTGCAGGCGAGCTGGCAACTTTCGTGCCCGCTTCGCCTGTTCTGGGAGTGTGGCCCGCCTACGGGGATGCCGAGCTCAGTCGGGGGTTGCCACCCGCCATTCGCGGATCTGCCAGCCGCTGACCACGCCGTGCTCGACGAAGGGGTCGCCTGAGGCGAAGTCCATGGCGGCCTCGTGGGTGGTGAACACCGCTATCGAGCCCAAGCTGTCGGTGAACGGGCCGAGGGCGAGCAGCACGCCACGGTCCATGAACTCGGTGTACCTGGCCTTATGCGCCGGGAAGTGCTCCGCCGCCAGGGAAAGGTCACCGCTCTCGTAGAAAAGCACGTGCCGCAGGGCATTCCGCACTTCCGCCGCCTCTCTCGCGCCGCCCGCGCCCCCGCGTTGCACGGGAAGCACTCATCTGATGGAGGCATTCTGCCGTGCCGCGCCATGTCCCCGCGACAGTCAGGAACGCCAGCGATCGGGCACAGGCCGGAAGTTCAGCCCGTCTAGGGCAATGCCGGTGGCTCAAGTGGTGCGTGGTGACCGTGCGTGGTGACCGTGAGGGTCGTGCGCTGGCGGATATGCGGCGCGTGCGCACGCGGGGCGCGGCGTGATCGCTCAGGCCGCCGCTTGATCGACAGTGATTTCGCTTTTCATGTGGATTCCGCAGCTAATAAGCTGCGGAATCCACATGATCATGGGCCGGGCCGCGGTGCCGCCGGGACAATTCACGCGAAACGGGCACGCGCGGGCCCGGCGGGCCGGCCGGGAGCGCCTAACACAACGGCACTGCCATGTGGGGCCCAAACTCACCCGGCATCAAGGGGGAACAGGGCTCCCGAAGGGGCGGAACCCAGGGGAACAGGGCCCCCGAAGGGCGGAACCCGGGGGGCTCACGAAGGGGCGGAACCCGGGGGAACAGGGCTCACGAAGGGCGGAACCCGGGGGGCTCACGAAGGGGCGGAATCCGGGGGAACAGGGCTCCCGAAGGGGCGGAACCGGGATAGCGACCGGCTGGCGTTGACGACGTCGGCTCTTGCGATTTACGCTATTTGAGCGATCGCTTAAAGCGGTTGCTCAAAAATGGGCGGAGGGTGGCCGTGGGCGATACTCGTGCCGCGCTGGTTGAGGCGGCCATCGCCGTGCTGCGGGAGTCGGGGTTCGCCAGCGCGAGCGCACGGCGAATCGCGCAGCGGGCCGGGTGCAACCAGGCGCTGGTCTTTTACCACTTCGGCACGGTCAACGACCTGCTGGTGGCGGCGCTCGAGGAGGTCAGCGCCCGGCGGATGGCGGCGTACCGCGAGTTGCTTGACCGGACGGGGACGCTGGCCGAGCTGATCACCGCGGCCAGGAACGTGTTCGAGGCGGACCTCGACGCCGGGCACGTGACCGTGCTGACCGAGATGATCAGCGGCGCGCAGTCGGTGCCCGGTCTCGGGGAACGCGTGGCGGCCTGCCTGGCACCGTGGCGGGACTTCGCGGCGACGGCCGTCCGCGGAGTCCTCGCGGCTTCCCCGGTCGCTCAGCTGCTTCCCGCCGAAGAAGCGGCGCACGCGGTGGTGGCTGGGATCCTCGGCCTGGAGATGCTGGCCAGCCTGGACGGCGACCGGGCCGCCGCACTGGCGTTGTTCGACCGCGCCCTGGCGCTCGGCGACGTGCTTGACCGGCTTCGCCCGGTCGCTGCCCTGCTCGACCTGGGCGGGGCACGGCAACAGAAGGGGAACTGATGCAGACCGATGTCGTTACCGGCGCGTTCGGCTACTCGGGCGCGGCCATCGCCCGCGAGTTGCGCGCGGCCGGGCACCAGGTGCGCACGCTGACCGGGCACCCGCGCGGCGGGGCAGGCGCCGGCGACATCGACACGCGTCCGCTCGACTTCGGCGACCAGGAAGCGCTCGTCAACGACCTGGCCGGCGCGCACACCCTGTACTGCACGTACTGGGTGCGCTTCCCGCACGGCACCGCCACCAGGGAGTCGGCGGTGGCCAACAGCAAGGTGCTGTTCGACGCGGCGGCCCGCGCGGGCATCGCGCGCATCGTGTACGTCTCGATCCTGCACGCTGACACTGGTTCCCCGTACCCCTACTTCAGCGGCAAGGGCGAGGTAGAGCGGCATCTCGCGGCGACCGGCGTGCCGTACGCCATCGCCAGGCCCGCCATCCTGTTCGGCTCGTCGGCCGACCTTGCCAGCGCCGCGAGCGTCCTCGTCAACAACATCGCCTGGCTGCTGCGCCACCTGCCTGTCTTCGGGATCGGCGACGGCGGCGGCTACCGGATCAGGCCGATCCACGTCGATGACCTCGCCCGGCTCTGCGCCGACCTCGGCGGGCGCACCGACAACGTCACGGTCGACGCGGTAGGCCCGGACTCTCCCACCTTCCTGGAGTTGGTCACCGCGATCCGCTCCGCCACCGGCAGCCGGGCGCTGCTCGTGCCGACGCCCGGCTGGCTGATCCCGCCGCTGTCGGCCGTCCTCGGCGCCGCGCTGCGCGACGTCCTGCTCACGACAGAGGAGTACCAGGCCATGGCGGCCGGCCTGGCGACCTCGGACGCTCCGTCAACGGGCCAGGTCAGCCTCATGGACTGGATCGCCGCACACGGCGACGAGCTTGGCCGCACGTACGCCAACGAACTGGACCGCCACTACCGCCCGGCCCGCCGCTAGGACCTGCGTGCCGCGCTTGGAGTCGGTCGGCCTGCTCGCGGCTCGCCGGGACTCGCTGCAACTCACCGTCGGCCAGCATCCGGGCAAGGGCCTGACGGCCCTGCTCCCACCTCATGCTCGATCCTCTAGCGGTCAAGCACTCCCGATTATGGTCACCAGTGGACGTGGTTTACTGATTTTAAATCGCTGAATATTTCTCCCGACTTATCGGAGTTCAAGGCCACGTGATCGCTGAGCCCGGTCGCGGCGATAATTCGGATGCACCGGGCAGTCCCCTTTTGGGAGCCTGGGGCCGTGCTGACAACGCGTGAGGTGGAGTCCTTTGTCGCGGACGGGTTCGTCGCCATCCGGGGGGCCGTCCCCTGGACCGTGATCGCCGCCTGCCAGGAGGTGATCTGGGGCGAGCTCGGCAAGCAGGGCGTGACGGAGGATCCCGCGTCGTGGACCGAGCCTGTCGTGCGGATCTCGTGTCCGGAAGGCGGGCCGTTCGTCGACGCGGGGTCGCGGCCGGTGGTCTGGGAGGCGTGCGACCAGCTGATTGGCGGGGCGGACCGCTGGTGGCGGCGGCCGGGCGTTGGCGGGACCCTGCCGGTCCGCTTCCCGAGCGAGCGTGACCCAGGCGACGCCGGGTGGCACATCGAGGCGAGCTACGCCGAGGACGGGAACATGCGGGTCAACTACCGCTCGCGGGCCCGCGGGCTGCTCGCGCTTTACCTGCTGACGGACGTGGACGAGGCGAGCGCGCCGACCCGGCTGCGCCCTGGGTCGCACCTGGAGGCGGCGCGGGTGCTCGCGCCGGCCGGCGACGCGGGCATGGCGTGGCTGGAGGCGGCGCAGGCGGCCGCGGCGGCCACCGAGCACCTGCCCACCGTGCTCGCCACCGGCCGGGCAGGCGACGTAATCCTCTGCCACCCGTTCCTGGTGCACGCGGCGACCTGGCCGCACCGCGGCCCGCGGCCGAGGATGGTCGCGCAGCCCGGCGTCGCGCTGCACGGTCAGTTCCCGCTGACCGCGCCGCTCAGCCCAGTCGAGCGGGCCATCGCAGCGGGCAGCCAATCCCAATCGGCCGCTGGCTCGTAACAGATGGTGGACCGTTGGGAGCATCCGGGTTGCTCCTGACGGTCCACCTTCTTGCCAGCGGGGCGTCCCTCCTCATGCCGGCGGGCGTCTGCCCTCCCTGCCGGCGGGCGTCTCCCCTCCCTGCCGCCGGGGCGTCGCCCCTCCTCGCCGGCGGGGCGTCTCCCCTCCTCGCCGGCGGGGCGTCACCCCTCCTTGCCGGCGGGCGTCACCCCTCGGGGACAGGGTGAACGGGGCTGTCACGGATGGCCGTCCAGATTTTCTCCGCGGTGAGCGGCATGTCCAGGTGACGGATGCCGTAGCGGGCCAGGGCGTCCATCACGGCGTTGACCAGGGCCGGGGTGACGCCGATGGTGCCCGACTCGCCCATGCCCTTGACGCCTAGCGGGTTGAGCGTGGAGGGCGTGACGACCGAGTAGGACTCGATGCGCGGCAGCGTCGTGGCGAACGGTACCGCGTAGTCCATCAGGGACGCGGACATGGGCTGGCCGTTTTCGTCGTACCCGACCTGCTCGGTCAGGGCCTGGCCGACGCCCTGGGCGACCGCGCCGTGCACCTGGCCCTCGACGAGCAGCGGGTTGACCAGCACGCCGCAGTCGTCGACCGCGATCACGCGCAGCAGCGTGACCTGGCCGGTGTCCGGGTCGACGGCGACCTCGCAGCCGTACGCGCCCGAGGCGTAGGTCTCCGGCAGTGCGCCGGAGGAGCCGGTCGCCGAGATGCCGCCAAGGCGGGCCGCCGCTTCCGCGACCGGCATGGGGGCGTCGACGCGGCGGGCCGCGTCCAGCGCCGCCTGGCAGGCGTTGTAGATCGCCGTGCCGCCGGCCGCCAGTGACCGTGAGCCGAACGTGCCGTAGCCGAATGGCGCGGTGTCCGTGTCGCCGAACACCACCGCGACGTCGTCGTAGCCCACGTCGAGCAGGTCCGCGGCCAGCTGGGCGAAGGCGGTCTCGTGGCCCTGGCCGTGGCCGCTCGTGCCGACGCCGACGGTGACCTTGCCGTCCGGGTCGACGGTGACCGTGGCCTTGTCGCCGATCGTGCCGTCCGGGCCCGGCGCCTTCGGGACGATGCCGCCCGGCTCCACGAACGTCGCGATGCCCCGGCCGAGGAGTTGGCCCTGGGCAGTAAGCCGAGGTCGTTCTGGCGAATCGGTGTTGAATTTTTCCTGGAGCAGGTCAAGGCCGGCGTGGTAGTCGCCGGTTTCGTAGGTGAGGCCGGTGACCGTCGTGTACGGGAAGGCGGCAGGCGGGATGAAGTTGCGGCGGCGCAGCTCGGCCGGGTCGGCGTTCATCTCCCTGGCGAGCATGTCGACGAGGCGCTCGGTGAAGTAGGCGGCCTCGGGGCGGCCCGCGCCGCGGTACGGCCCGATCGGGGTCGTGTTCGCGAGGACGCCGACCAGTTCGACGTCGAAGTGCTCGAGGCGGTAGGCCTGCGGGAGCATCGGGCCGAGGCGGCCGAGCAGCGAACCAGGGCCGTTCGGGGTGAAGTACGCGCCCATGCCCGCGTGGACGGTGCCGCGCATCGCGATGATGTTCCCGTCGGAGTCGGCGGCGAGTTCCAGGTCGGCCACCTGGTCACGGCCGTGCGTGGTGGCGGTGAACGACTCGCTGCGCTCCTCGATCCACTTCACTGGCCGGTTGAGTGCCCTGGCGGCGGCGATGACCGCGACCTGGTCGGGGTAGAGCGGGCCCTTCGCGCCGAATCCTCCGCCGACGTCGCCGGTCATCAGGTGAATCTGGTCCGGCGCGATGCCCAGGATCTTCGCGAGCCAGTTCCTCGCGCCGTGGGCGCGCTGGGTGGGCAGGCGTATCTCCAGGCGGCCGTCTGCTGCCTGGCGGGCGAGGACGCCGCGCGGCTCCATCGCCACCGGGGCGATCCGCTGGCTGGTCATCCGCTGGCTGACCGTGTAGGCGGCGCCTTGGAACGCGGCACTCGCGTCGCCGGCGGTGAGGCGCTTGCGGAAGGCGACGTTGCTCGGCGCGTCTTCGTGCAGCCGTGGGGCTGCCGGGTCCGCGGCGTCGAGTACGGCGGTGACCGCGGGGAGGTCGTCGTAGTCGATGACGACGAACTCGGCGGCGTCGGCGGCGCGTTCCTTCGTGTCGGCGACGACCAGGGCGACCGGCTGGCCCGCCCACAGGACCTTGTCGCCGGCGAGCGCCGGGTACGGCGGGTTCAGCGAGCCCGGCGGCAGGCCCTCGCCGCCGGGTAGCGGGCCGACGCCCTGGGCCGCCAGGTCGGCCGCGGTGAAGACAGCGTGCACGCCTTCGGCCTGGCGGGCCTCTTCGACGTCGACGCTTGTGATGCGCGCGTGCGCCAGGGGGCTGCGGACGACGAAGGCGTGCAGCGTGCCCTCTGGGGCGAAGTCGTCGACGTACTGCCCGCGCCCGGTGAGCAGCGCCGGGTCCTCGCGGCGGGTCAGCGGCTGTCCGATCAGGCTCATGACACCCTCCCCATCGCCGTTTCGAAGATCTTGTGCCATGGCGGCCCCTGGCGGGCGAATCGATGTGCCGTTGGTGTCGCTGTAGCGACACCAACGGCACATCCACGCGAGATGGCGGAGGGCTTGGGGGCGATCATGCCGCGTCCGCGCGGGCTATTGCCCTTGCCAGGGCGCGCCGGGTCAGGACCTCGGCTAGGTGAGCGCGGTACGGGGCGCTGGCGTGCTGGTCGCCGAGTAGGCTGGCCTGCTCGCCGCCCGGGAGCCTCGTTACCTGCGCCGCTGCCGCCGCCAGTGTTTCCTGGGTGGGAGGTGCGCCGGCGAGCAGGCGTTCTGCCTCCCGGGCGCGGTAGGGGCGGGGGGAGATTCCAGTGACGGCCACCTCGGCGCCGTCGATGAGGCCGTCCCTGAGCCGGACGACCGCGCAGACGCCCGCCAGGGGAAGGTGGCTGGCCGGGTGGGGGAACTTCTCGTAGGCGCTGCCCCTGGCGCCTGGGGTGCGGATGCGGATGTGGGTGACGATCTCGTCTTCGGCCAGGTCCGTGGTGTAGATGCCCTGGAGGAAGTCGTCGAGGGATATCTCGCGCTTGCCCACGTTCGGGATGTCGTCGACCAGGGCGCCCGAGCCGGCTGTGCCCGGTGGCGGCTGGGTCTGCTCGTGCCTGCCGGCGCGCGAGGCGACGGTGACCGCCGCGTTCAGTGCCAGCAGGACCGCCGGGAGGTCGGACGCGGGGTCGCCGTGCGCCACCGCGCCGCCGATCGTGCCCCTGGCGCGGACCTGGGGGTCGGCCAGGACGGAGAGGGCGTCGGTGATGGCAGGGACGATGCCGACGCGGCCCCGGTGCCCGCCGTGCTCGGCTGGCAGGCCCTCGCTGTAGAAGCGGCTGCTGGCCAGTTGCCGGTAGGTGGTGAGCGCGCCGATGAGCACGTTGAAGCCGCTGCCCTGGGCGGTCCAGCCTCCTCCCCTGAGCTCCTTGAGGTCGGCGATGTCGATGAGGACCTGGGGAGCGGCGAGGCGGAGCTTCATCATGGGCAGGAGGGACTGGCCGCCCGCGATGAGCTTGGCCTCCTCGTCGGCCGCGGCCGCCTCGTCCAGCAGGTCGAGGGCTTCGTCGAGGGAGCGGGCGCGGGCGTAGGAGAAGTCGGCAGGAAACATTTCTTGCTGTTATCCCTCTAGCTCGGCGGCGCGGAGGACGGCCGCGACGATGTTCTGGTAGCCCGTGCAACGGCAGATGTTGCCCGACAGCGCGTGCCTTACCTCGTCCTCAGTTGGCCTCGGGCGATCGGCGAGGAGCTGGCGGACGGCCATCACCATGCCTGGGGTGCAGTAGCCGCACTGGAGGGCGTGCTCGTCCTGGAAGGCCTGCTGCACAGGGTCGAGCGCGCTATCGTCCTGGCCGGCCCCGCGGCCCTGGCCGGCCCCGTCCTGGCTGGCCCCGTCCTGGCCGGCCCCGTGCTGGCCGGTGAGGCCCTCGATCGTGGTCACCTCGTGGCCGTCGGCCTGGGCCGCGAGGACCGTGCAGGACTTCACCGCGACGCCGTCAAGTGCCACCGTGCAGGCGCCGCACTGCGTGGTGTCGCAGCCGACGTGGGTGCCGGTGAGGCGCAGCTGATCGCGGAGGAAGTGGACGAGGAGGGTGCGCGCCGGCACACTGGCGGTGCGCGGCGCGCCGTTGACCACGAGTTGGACGGAGACCTCACGCGCGACGGCCACTTGAACACCCTACTTCTGGTAACTGACTGGGTGGTTGTGGCAACGAGCCGGGCATGCCCGGCTCGTTGCCACAACCATCCGCTGGCGGCGACGGCGGCTCGGGGTGGTGAGTACCGCCGCACCCTAATGCGAACGATTGCAGCATAGTCCTGACCCCGTCGATGTCAGTATCCCGATCGGGAAGCTGCATAATGGCCAACATGCGACTGTCCGCACGCGCCGACTACGCGCTGCGCGCCGCCATCGAGCTCGCCGCGGCGCATGATGGCCATGTCACGGCCGAGCAGCTCGCCCAGGCGCAGAACATACCAGGCAAGTTCCTCGAGACGATCCTGACGCACCTGCGGCGCAGCAACATCGTGCGCAGCCAGCGGGGACCTGACGGCGGCTTCTGGCTGGCCAGACCCGCGTCGGAGATCTCACTCGCGGACATCATCCGCGCCATCGACGGCCAGCTTCTCGGCGTGCGCGGCGAGCGCCCGGAGAACGTGACCTACCCGGGTGCCGCCGAGCCGCTGCAGCGGGTGTGGATCGCGCTGCGCGCGAACGAGCGGGCCGTGCTTGAGACCGTGACCCTCGCGGACATCGTGTCCGGCGACCTTCCGCCAGCCGTCGCCGTGCTGACCGACAGCCCGCAGGCTTGGGTGTAAGAAAGCCGTAAGACAGCAGCGGTGGCCCCCGTGCCGGGGGCTCCGGGGGGTCGTCCCCCCGGGAAAGTACTGCGGGCCACCGCGAAGATGACCGAAGGTCATCGAGCACGGTGGCCCCGGGCGGGGCTCGGGGTCGTCCCCCTTGCGGGCCACCGCGAAGATGACCGAAGGTCATCGAGCACGGTGGCCCGCTGTCGCCGGTGATCTTTACACGCCTACGACCGAGGGCAGCTGGTCGAGGCCGTCGAGGCCGTCGTCGAGCGGGCCACTCGCGCCGGGGACGTTCACGCCGCCGCGCTCGACCGGCAGGCGCTCGCCGGGGATCCGCAAGCCAGGCTCGCGGAGGGCGCCGGCGAGCACGGGCTCGTTCTGCAACTCGGCCAAGGCGAAGTTGTCGGAAACCTCACGGAAGACCTGTGAGAGTGGTGTGTCGAGCGCTGCGCAGATCGCAGCGAGAAGCTCGGAGGACGCCTCCTTGCGGCCGCGCTCCACCTCTGACAGGTAACCAAGAGACACTCGCGCGGACGCGGACACCTCGCGCAGAGTGCGACCCTGCCTGACGCGCAGCCGACGTAGTACGTCGCCGAGCAGTTGACGAAGCAGCACCATCGTCGCACTCCCTTCCTGATGCGCAACCGCTTGCCGGGGGTTCACTGCGAAGTTACCGGATCGCGACCATTGCTAACTCCACCGTACCTTTCCGTACGGTAAATTCGCGAGGCCACTACCCGGTGTGTTCACTCTTGACGTAACACTGTAATCACGGACGATCTTCCCTAAGCCGGCCCAGCAGCAAACCAAGTACCCGTTCCACAGTCAGTCTACGTACCTCGTCACGGCCTCCTGCCAGCGCCATCGTTCGCACCACAGTGTCGCCGGCCAGGCTCACGGCGATGTGCACGGTGCCCGCCGGATGGCCGTCCTGAGGGCCGGGACCCGCCACGCCGGTGGTGGCCACCCCGATCGTCGCGCCGAGGCGCTGCCGCACGCCGTCCGCCATGGCCGCCGCCACCGGGGCGTAGACCGGGCCGTGCCGCTTGAGCATGCCGACGTCCACGCCAAGCACCTGGGCCTTGAGCTCGGTCGCGTAGGCGACGACACCGCCGCGGAACGCGTTCGAGGAGCCTGGCACGTCGGTCAGCGCGGCGGCGACCAGTCCGCCGGTCAGCGACTCGGCGGCGGCCACGGTTTCGCCGGCCAGGGTCAGCACCTGGATGATCTCCGTGGCCAGCTCGCGGGCGGCCTGACCCGCCGCGCCATCTGTCATCCGTCGTCCTCCCGAGGAGATACCAGCCAGTGCTCAGTAAACAGGGGGCCTTAGCCTGCGCGGGCCCCGACCGGGTGCTTAGTCACCACGCGACCCTGGCCGGCGCGGGACCGACCAAGGTGTTCAGTCACCACACAGCCTTGGTGGGCGCAGGACCGACCCTAGTACAGTCACCCACGCAGCTTTAGCCTGCGCAGGGCGGGCCTGATGCGATCGCGGGTTTTGCGGTCAGGCCCGGCCTGTGCGGGCATCGGGAGGTGCGGGCCATCGGGGTCTGAGGTGCCCCCAGGGGGCCCATCGGGGTCTGGGGTGCCCCCAGAGGACACTGTGTCCCCGCGGGAGACCACCGCGTCCCCGCGGGAGACCACCGCCTTCGCATCGTCTTGCTTGTCGCGTGGGGTCTTGCTCATCCGCGCCGCGCGCACTACGTAGTCCGCTCCCGTCACCAGCGTTACCACGAGGGCCGCGCCCATGACAACTTCCTTGGCCACGGCGTACGCGCCGAAGGAGATGGGCACCACGTACATGCAGATCGCGATGATCTGCAGCAGCGTCTTCAGCTTGCCGCCCTGGCTTGCCGCGATGACGCCGCGCCTGATGACGGCGAAGCGCAGCGCCGTGATGCCGAGCTCGCGGGCGAGGATCAGCCCGGTGACCCACCAGGGCAGCTCACCGAGCGCTGACAGCGTGATCAGCGCCGCCCCGGTCAGCGCCTTGTCCGCGATCGGGTCCGCGATCTTGCCGAAGTCGGTCACCAGGCCGCGCTTGCGCGCCAGCTGGCCGTCGAGGAAGTCGGTGAACGACGCGCCGCCGAACGCCGCGAGCGCGCCGAGTCGCCAGCCGGTGCCGCCTTGAACGAGGCAGAAGACGAAGACAGGGACGAGGAAGATCCGCACCACCGTCAGCACGTTGGCGACGTTGACGATGCCCACGGGGGGAGGACTTGCCCCCCCTTGCTGCGCGTCGTTCACGGTAAGCAGGTCACGCGCGGGCGACCAGGTCGGCGCCGAGTGACTCCACTACCTGTGCGATCACCAGGTCCCCTGGAGCGAGCGGCCGGTCGGCGAGCACTGTCGTCGACCCGTCGTCTGGTCCCTGGTGCGCCGCCCGGCCCTCGTACTCGCCGCCTCCGGTCACCTCTTCGATGAGCACCTCGACCGTCTCGCCGATCCTGTCTTCCGCGCGCTGCGCCATGAGCTCGTCGGCGAGGTCGTGGAAGTCACGCATCCGCCGGTCGACCTCGTCCTGTGGCAGCTTGTCCTCGTCGGCGAAGCCTGCCGCCTCGGTGCCGTCCTCGTCGGAGTAGCCGAAGATCCCGATCGCGTCCAGCCGGGCCTCGTTCAGGAACAGCTCAAGTTCCCGCAGGTCCTCGGCGGTCTCTCCGGGGAAGCCGACGATGAAGTTGGACCGCACGCCCGCGTCAGGTGCGAGCTGCCTGATCCGCTCGATCAGGTCGATGAACCGCGCGCGGTCGCCGAACCGGCGCATCCGGCGCAGCACCGGGCCGCTGGCGTGCTGGAAGGACAGGTCGAAGTACGGTGCCACGCCGGGGGTCGAGGCGATGACCTCGATCAGGCCCGGCCTGACCTCGGCGGGCTGCAGGTAGCTGACCCTGACCCGCGCGATGCCCGCCGCCTTGGCGAGCTCTGGCAGCACGGTCTCAAGCAGGCGCAGGTCGCCGAGGTCCTTGCCGTAGGAGGTCGAGTTCTCGCTGACCAGAATCAGCTCGCGGACGCCGTCGCCGCCGAGCCAGGCGGCCTCCTTGATGAGCTCGTGAGGCCGCCGGGAGACGAAGGAGCCGCGGAAGGACGGGATGGCGCAGAACGAGCAGCGGCGGTCACAGCCGGAGGCGATCTTCAGCGGAGCGGCCACGCCGCCCGTGAGCCGCCTGCGCAGCACCGTGGGGCCCGAGGCGGGGGCGATGCCCGGCGGGAGGTCGGTGAGGTCGACGGCCGCCTCGCGGGCTTGCTGGCGCCCTACCGGGCTCACCGGCAGCAGCGTGCGGCGGTCCCTGGCCACGTGCGCGGGCCGCTTCCTGCCCGCGAGCACGTCGTCAAGGCGGTCGGCGATGTTGGCGTAGTCGTCGAAGCCGAGCACCTGGACGTCGACGTGCTCGTCTTCGTCCTCTTCCTCGTCAACCTCGTCGAACGACGCGGCGAGGTCGGAGCCGTAGCGCTCGGCCAGGCAGCCGACGGCCGCGACCTTCGCGCCTGAGGCGCCCGCTTTGTACACCGCCTCGATGGACTCGGTCTTCGCCGCCTCGATGAAGCCACAGGTGTTGACCAGGACAACGTCCGCGTCTTGCCCCTCGCCCCGCAGCGACCAGCCGCCAGCCGCGAGGCGCGCGGCGAGCTCTTCCGAGTCCACTTCGTTGCGCGCGCAACCAAGCGTGACCAGGCTTACGGTACGGGAATTAGACACGAACTGAGGGTACGTGATCGGGCAACGCCGTCAGGTCACCGGTCCCGCCAGGACGCACCGAACTAGCCGACCGTGACGGGGTTCTTGCTTGACGGGTCGATGTTCAGCGTGACCACGTTGACCGTGCTCATCTTCTGTGTGTGGCCGTTCACGGTCAGCTTCACGCCCGGCGGGTTGCCGATCACCATCGACACCCGGTGCTTCTCGTCCCAGGTCATAGTCTGGCCGGCCGGGACTGTGCCCTGGTAGAGGGACTGGCCGCTTGGGCTGTTGAACCCGACCCAGCAGTCAGAGATGGCGGTCAGCTTGATGACCGCCTCGTCCTTCGGCGGCGCCGTCGTGTGCGTGACCGGCGTGGTGGTCACCTTCGGCTTCGCCGTCGCGACCGGGCGGATCGTCGCCGCCGGGGTGGCCGAGTTGTGCGAGTCGTGCGTGGAGACCAAGTGATAGGCACCGAAGCCGATCACGGCGAGCAGCGCCACCGCGAGCACCCGGCCGAGGTGCAGGTTCCTCGGCTCGCGGATCTTGATCGGTGTCGCCGGCTCGAAGATCTGCGAGGCGCGCATGCTGCCGGGCGGGTGCTCCGCGTCGTACTCCCTGATCAGCGGCACCGGGTCGACGCCGACCACTTCCGCGATCGACCGGATGTGCCCCCTGGCGTAGAAGTCGCCGCCGCAGGGCGAGAAGTCGCCTTGCTCGATCGCACGGACAATCGATTCTCGGATCCGTGTCTGCTGGCTTACCTGGGTAATAGTGAGACCGGCCTGACGTCGCGCCTCCGCCAAGGTGTCACCGATGCTCACGTCGCGCCTCCAGGAAGATCTCGTCCCTGAACTCTTCTTACCCAGTGAACTGTACTCGTCACTTAAAGTAACGTATCGGGGGGTCGGCCGCCACAGAATGTCATTGGCAGGCCAAAATTTCGTGGTCTCGCTTATCCGCCGCGAAGGGAGGTCAGCACCTCGTCGAGGTCATCTGGCCGCTTCAAGACGTCCCGCGCTTTGGAACCTTCGCTTGGCCCGACAATACCCCTGCTTTCCAGCAAGTCCATCAGCCGGCCCGCCTTCGCGAAGCCGACACGAAGCTTGCGCTGGAGCATGGACGTAGAGCCGAACTGGCTGGTGATGATGAGCTCGGCCGCGGCGATCAACAGCTCAAGATCGTCGCCGATGTCGCCGTCGATCTCCTTGGCCTTCTCCGGCGCCGCGGCGACGTCCTGCCGGTACTCGACCTGCTGCTGCTGCTTGCAGTATTCGACGACGTCCCTGATCTCCTTCTCGGAGACGTAGGCGTTCTGTAGCCGCAGCGGCTTGGACGCCCCCATCGGCAGGAACAGCGCGTCGCCCTGGCCGACCAGCTTCTCCGCGCCCGGCTGGTCGAGGATGACCCGTGAGTCGGCGAGGCTCGACGTCGCGAACGCGAGCCTGCTTGGCACGTTGGCCTTGATCAGGCCGGTCACGACGTCGACGGACGGGCGCTGGGTGGCGATCACCAGGTGGATGCCTGCCGCCCGCGCCAGCTGGGTGATCCGGACGACGCTGTCCTCGACGTCCCTTGGCGCGACCATCATCAGGTCGGCGAGCTCGTCGAT
This sequence comes from uncultured Actinomycetota bacterium, assembly GCA_963759545.1. GTDB lineage: Bacteria > Actinomycetota > Actinomycetes > Streptosporangiales > Streptosporangiaceae > Trebonia. The sequence continues at coordinate 126,264 of CAVXAB010000006.1, read as the reverse complement.
CACGGTCACCAGGTACGGGTAGGGGCGCAGCTCGCGCTCTGAGCCCGGCGGGAGCTTGATCTTGCCCGCCCTGACCGCCTTGTTGAAGTCGTCCACGTGCCGGAACCCGAACGCGGCCAGGTCGTCGTAGCGGGTCTCCATCTCGCCGACCACCCACTCCAGGGCCTCGGCGGCCTTCTTCGGGCTGGTGATGATCGGCGTCATCAGGTGCGGGATGCCCTCGTAGATGCTCAGCTCGACCCGCTTGGGGTCGATGAGGATCATCTTCACCTCGTCCGGCGTCGCGCGCATCAGCACGCTCGTGATCAGCCCATTGAGGCAAACGCTTTTCCCAGATCCGGTAGCGCCCGCCACCAACACGTGCGGCATCTTCGCCAGGTTAGCGAGGACCGTCTTGCCCTCGACGTCCTTGCCGAGGCCGACGACCATCGCGTGGTGGTCGGCGAGGGCGGCGTCGGAGCGGAGCATGTCGCCGAGGCTGACGATCTCCTTGTCGACGTTCGGGATCTCCACCCCGATCGCCGACTTGCCGGGGATGACGGGCAGGATGCGAACCTCGGCGGACTTAACGGCATAAGAGATGTTCTTCGAGAGCCCGGTGACCCGCTCGACCTTGACGCCGTCGCCGAGTTCGATCTCGTACCTGGTGACCGTCGGGCCGCGGGTGAAGCCCGCCACCGTCGCGTCGACCTTGAACTGCTCGAACACGTCCTGCAGGTCCGCGACCACCTTGTCGTTGGCCTTCGTCCTTGCCTTGTGCGGTGAGCCCTCGCGCAGCATCCCGGCCGGCGGGAGCGAGTAGCTGCCCGCCGCCGCGCCGCTCAGCGTCAGCTGCTCGCCGGGCAGCACGGGAGCCGGGCGGACCGTCTGCGGCGCGGGCTTAACCGGTTCCTGCTGGACCGGCTGGAACGCCGCGGGCTGCTCCTCGACCGGGGGCACCGCGCCTGGCTCCGTGGTGAAGCCCAGGTCGTCGAGCAGGCCCTCGCCGATCCTGGCCTCCGGCATCCGGGGCGCCGCGGTGCCCGCGCCTCCCTTGGCGTTGGTCACCAGGACCTGAGGGTCATAGGGCTTGCGCTGCTCACCCGGCTCAAGTGCGCCCTTCAGCCGGATCGCGCCCCGGCTGATCTCGCCGCGCCGCTTCCCGCCCTCGATGGAGGTACCGTCCTCGTCCTCGTCCTCGTCGAAGGCCTGGTCGTTCCAATCGTCGACCGGGTAGCCGAACAGGGCCCTGAGCTCCCGCAGCCGCTCTGGCACGTCTCGCACCGGCGTGCCCGTGATGACAAGGACACCGTAGGCGGCCACCAGGCCGAGCAGCGGCGTCGCCACCCAGGCTGTCAGCCCCTTGTCGAGCGGCCAGGAAGCGACCATGCCGACCAGGCCGCCCGCGGTCCGCACCGCGGGCCAGCCGCCGCCCCGAGGGGACAGCGTCGGCACGCCCTTCGCGATGTGCAGCAGGCCGAGCGCGCCGGTCATCAGGGCGGTCCAGCCGATCTCCGCGGGCGGGAGCGCCGCGTTCCTGTCCGGGTGGCGCATGAACCGCCAGCCGACGAGCGCGAACATGATCGGAACAGTGAATGCGCCCTCGCCCACCACGGAGCTGGTGAGGGTGTAGATGCCCTCGAACGCCGTGTTGTGCATGCGCGCCCAGACCGCGGCGGCGAAGACGATCGCGAGCCCGAGGAAGACAAGGCCGAGGCCGTCGCGCTTGTGATCCGGGTGCAGTTCCCTCGCGTTGCGGCCGAAGCGGCGGACGAGGCCGCCCACCATCCCCGCGACCAGGAGCCAGGCCATCCCGAGGGCGCGGAACAGCCACGCGGTGAGGACGATGAGGAGGTTGCTCGTGGCCGGGTTCCGCGCCGCCTTCTTGCCCGCGGCCTTCCTCGTGGCGCCGCGGCGGCCGGTCGTGCCCGCGCGGCCGGCCTGCTTGCCGCGGCCGCTCGCCGCGGCGCGCGTGCTGCCCGACTTGGCCGAGCGCGTCCCGCCCTTGCCGCCCGCCGGCCCGGAGGACCGTCCGCCACCCGATCCTGACTTGCCAGAGCCGGCACCGCTCGCCTTACCGCGTCCGCTGCCGCCGCTGCCGCCGCCGGTGCCGCCGGTCCCGCGCCGCGCTCCCCCGCCCCTGGCACTGCCAGGCGGTGGGGTCGGGAGTATTACGTCGGGCGGCTCATCGCGGTAGTAGTCACTGCCGGCGGTGCCCGTCCGCCCGCCCCGCCCGCCCCGCGAGCCCGACGCGCCCCTGGACCGAGAGGTAGCCATGTTCTCAAACGTAACGAGTACCACGCCCCGTGTAGAGCACCTGGGCCATATGCGTGCTGGCGTGTCGCAAATCTGACCCTATAAGCGTCCTCGCGGTTACGCCGGGGCGACGCGGTAGTGGTAGCGGTGCGAGTCGCGGAAGCCGAGGCGCTTGTAAAGCACCCTGGCCGGCGCGTTGCCCTCCTCGACCTGCAGGAAGACACGGGAGAGGCCGCGTTCCTGCGCCGCGAGGCACGCGGCCGCCGTGATGGCGACGCCAAGGCCCTGGCGGCGGTGGTTCTGGTCCACCTCGACCGCGGTGATGCCGGCCCAGCCGTCGGCGATCGACAGCCGGGCGATCGCGAGCACCGCGTCGCCGTCCCTGATGCTCATGAACGACTGCGCCCCCGCCGAGGTCAGCACCTTCCGCGCGACCGGCGGGAGGTGGTCCTGACCCCGGTAGTGGTACCTGGCGGCCCAGGCGTCGTCGGGCTCGGGGCTCGCCTGGACCGTACGGCCGGCGCAGGGCACGTCCAGGTGGACGCCGAGGGGGAGGTCGGCAACCATGACGAAGGCCGGGCCTGGGCGAGTCAGCCACCTACGTTCTGACAAATGATGATCGAGCGCCTGAGCGGGAGAACGGGCCTGAGCCGCGGAATCAAGCTGCGCGGGCACCGCCATCATCGGTGGCAGGCCACGGTCGCGGTACCACCGGGTCACGGCGGCGATGGCCTCATCCAGCGGCATGCCCGGGTCGCCGAGCGGCAGGGCGGAGTTGGCGCGGCCGGTGAACCCTCCCGCGGCGCGCAGGAGCCAGCCGCCCAGCCACTCCTCCTCGGTTCCCCGCCAGTGCGCGGCCGCTACCCGCTCAAGATCGATGATCGTTTCCACCACGCAATGATGGCATTGCGCCCCATACGCAACAGATGGGCGCTACTGGGCTAGGGGGCGGGCCGGGGTTGCCGTGCCGGTGAGCTGCTTGACCAGGGCGTGCACGGTGGCGGAACCTTCTGCTACCTCGTGGCGCATGGCGTACAGGCTGATGAGGTGCTGGCCGCCGAGGTCGGGCGTCGGGGCCTGTACGAGTTGCCAGGGATGCGTGATCTCGGCGATCTTGGCCTTCATCTCATCGAGCAGGGTGCCCGCCTCGGCGACGGGCCAGCGGCCGGTCGGACGGCCGGTCGGACGGCCGGCGCTCCCTGCCGCCCCCTCGTCCGCGGCGTCCGCGGCGTCTGCGGCGTCTGCGGCGCTCCCCGCAGGCGCCTCGTCCGCGGCGCCCGCGGCCGGCGCCTCGTCCGCGGCGCCCGCCGCGCCCGCGCCCGCGGCGGGCCCAGCGAGGCCGGCGAAGGCGGCCGGCGTCGCCGCCTCGGCGCACGCGGTGATCGCGTCGTTGAACGCGCGCCGGGCATCGGAGTACTGCACGCTGGCGAGAATCGAGTGTCCCCAGGTGAGCGCGCTTGTCGTGAAGACTTCCGCTGGGGTACCAGCCGCCGAGACCCTGGCGACACGGAACCCTGGCGTACATCGGGTGCCGCGCCCGGCGAACGCGATGACCGACTGCGGCTGCCCGGCCCGCCCGACCGCGTGCACGGCGTGCACCGCGATCCAGTCCCAGGCAGGCGTCGCGGTAGACAGCACGTCGGGGTCGCGGAACCGGTACCCGCCCTCCCCCGAGGGCTCGCACCGTGACCGCGGGTCCGCGAACCGGAGGTCACCGCCCGCCGCACCGTGCCCGCCCGCGAACAGCGCGCCGCCCGCGGCCTCAGCCAGGATCCACCGCACCGAGTCGTCGCCTGCCCGGTAGGCGTCGGCCGCCGCGCCGGTCCAGTAGAGGTGCGCGCTGACCGCGAGCGCGGTGTCCGGCGCGTGCCGCGCGAGCCGCCGCTGGCCGCAGGCGGCCTGCCTGAGCGTGCAGCCGAGCCCGCCGAACTCCGGCGGCAGCGCGACGTTCAGGTAGCCGGCCTCGGCGAGCGCGGCGATGTCCCCGGCCGGCCCGCCCGCCTGCCCGAGGCGCCCGAGCAGGCCGTCAGTGAGGAGGTCACGAGGCCTGATCGCTGCCATAAGACCTGCCCTCTCTCCGTGGACCGCGCTGTGTCCAAGGACATCACGCCGGCGAGCTAAAAGTCAACTTAAGTAGTAGGAAATATATGTTAGTGCAATACAGCCGACGGGGGCGAACCGCAGCGGATGCCCCGCGGGAGACCGTTCTCATCATAAAGGTCAAGGCAGGCACCGGTCATAAAGGTCAAGGCAGGCACCGGCGATTGATCCCTCAGGGCTTGCGCGCGACTCCGCAGAGCATGAGCATGCTGCCGGGCTCCGCGGCGTTCGGCAGGGTGTCCGGCTGCCAGAAAGGCAGGAAGACGACGCCCGGCTGGACCAGGCCGAGCCCGTCGAAGAACCTGGTGATCTCCTCCCGGCTGCGTACCTGGCCACGGCCCAGGCTCCGCTTCAGCACCGCGACGTTGGCGCGGACCTCGGGCGACTCGTCGCAGAAGTGCGTCAGCTGGAGGTAGCTGCCCGGGGCAAGCGCGCGCTTGTAGCGGTCCACGATCCCGTACGGGTCCTCCTCGTCGAGCACGTGGTGGATGACCGCGTTCATGATCAGGCCGACCGGCTTCCCGAAGTCGAGGAAGCCGTTGACCTCCTTCATCGCGAGCAGTTGGTCCGGCGTCGTGATGTCCGCGAGTACCACGGTCGTCGAGGCGTCATCGGCGAGCAGCGCCTGGCCGTGCAGGTACACGCTCGGGTCGTTGTCCACGTACACCACGCGCGCGGCGGGGTTGATCGTCTGGGCGATCTGGTGCGTGTTCTGCACCGTGGGCAGGCCAGAACCGAGGTCGAGGAACTGGGTGACGCCCTGGCTGACCATGTACCTGACCGCCCGGCCAAGGGCGGCGCGGTTGAGGCGCGCGCCGTTGCCGTCATCGCCCATCGTCTTGACCGCCGCGGCGGCCACCGCGCGGTCGACGGCGAAGTTGTCCTTGCCGCCGAGGATCGCGTCGTACACCCGCGCCACGCTCGGCCGCGTCGTGTCGATCTCAGGCGGCACATGGTCCGGGTCCATCTTCGCCCAGGTCATATCGAAGTCGGCCATAGCACCGCCTTCCGCTGCAATCGAGTGCTTAGGTCTTCGTCGAAATACTAGCGGCGCCTGAACCGCGGGGGCCGAAGATCACCCGTGCGGGGGCTGACAGCGAGGCACGCCAGGCTGACAGTGAACCGTGCGGGCGCTGACAGTGACGTGCCCCAGGATGGGCGGCATGGAAGACGTCACTTACGCCATCGAGACGCACGGTCTTGTCAAGCGGTTCGGCAAGACCACGGCGCTGGCCGGGGTGGACCTGACCGCGCGGACAGGCAGCGTGCTCGGACTCCTCGGGCCGAACGGCGCGGGCAAGACCACCGCGGTCCGCATCCTCGCCACGCTGCTGCGGCCCGACGGCGGGTCGGCGACCGTCAGCGGCTACGACGTCGTGCGCGACGCGCACCAGGTCCGCCAGCTCATCGGGCTGACCGGCCAGTACGCGTCCGTCGACGAGGGCCTGTCAGGCACCAACAACCTGATCATGATCGGCCGGCTGCTCGGGCTGACCCGCCGCGACGCCCGCGCCCGCGCGGCCGAACTGCTCGCCCGCTTCGAGCTCACCGATGCCGCCGGGCGGGCGGCCAAGACCTACTCCGGCGGCATGCGCCGCCGCCTCGACCTGGCCGCCAGCCTCGTCGGCCGGCCACGCGTGCTCTACCTCGACGAGCCGACCACCGGGCTCGACCCGCACAGCCGCAACGAGGTCTGGGGCATGATCCGCCAGCTCGTCGCGGACGGCACCACGGTGCTGCTCACCACGCAGTACCTGGAGGAGGCCGACCAGCTCGCGCACGACATCGCGGTCATCGACCACGGCGCGGTCATCGCGACCGGGACGCCGGACGAGCTGAAGGCCAGCGCCGGACGCCAGGTACTCGAGGTGACCCCCGCCAGCCGGGCCGACCTGAGCGCGGTCGCGGAGCTGCTTGAGCGGCTGGTCGGCGCCGCGCCGACCATCGGCGTTGAGTCCGGCCAGGTCAGCGTCCAGGTCGAAGGCGGCAGGGCGCTGCCGGACATCATCCGCGCCTTCGAGGACCGGTCGATCGAGCTCGCCGAGTTCGCGCTGCGCCGGGCGAGCCTCGACGAGGTGTTCCTCGCCCTCACCGGGCACCGTGCCGAAGAAGAAACAGCAGCAGAAGCGGGAAAAGGCGAGAAGGCCGACCCGCGCGTCGCCCAGGAACTTGACAGGAGCTCCCGATGACCACGGCCACGCTTCCGGCCCCCGCCCCCGTCCCCGCCCTGGCGCGCCGGCCAAGCCCGGCGACCGCGGTGGCGAACTCCTTCACGCTCGCCTGGCGTTCCGTGCTCAAGATCAAGACCAACCCAGAAGACCTCTTCGGGCTCTGGCTCCAGCCGATCATGTACCTGGTCCTGTTCACGTACGTGTTCGGCGGCGCCATCGCCGGCGGTACGCACCAGTACCTGCAGTTCTCGCTGCCCGGCATCCTGGTGCTTTCCGTCGTCTTCGCCACGCTCGGCACCGGCATGATGCTCAGCCAGGACATCAGCACCGGCGTCTTCGACCGGTTCCGCACGCTGCCGATCGTCCGCTGGGCCCCGCTGGCGGGCGCGATCCTCGGTGACCTGATCCGGTACCTGATCTCGATCCTGGTGACGCTCGGCTTCGGGTACGTCCTCGGGTTCCGTGTGCAGACAAGCGTGCTGGCCGCCGTCACGGGCTGCCTGCTCCTGATGGCGTTCGCCTTCGCGATGTGCTGGATGTCGGCCCTGCTCGGCGTGCTGGCGAAGTCCGCGCAGGGCGTGCAGTTGTGGGGCTTCCTGCTCATGTTCCCGCTGGTCTTCGGCAGCAACATCCTCACGTCGACGAAGTCGATGCCTGGCTGGCTGCAGGCGTTCGTCAAGGTCAACCCGGTCACCTACCTCACCGAGGCGGAGCGCGCCCTGTTCATCGGCGGCCCCGCCGCCACCGCCGTGGAACGCTCCCTGCTGTGGGCGGTCGGCATCTTCGTGGTCTTCGCACCGCTCGCCGTCGCCGCCTACCGCCGCCGCACGTGACCGGGTGTCACCGGTTCCGCTCACGGGCAGGCTTGCACCGTGCTGATTGAACATCGTGGCGGGGTCCCTGAGGTCGATCCAGGCGCGTATATCGCGCCGACGGCCGTGCTGTGCGGCGCCGTTCGCGTCGGTCCCGGTGCTCGCGTGCTGTTCGGTGCCGTGCTCACCGCCGAGGACGGGCAGGTCACCCTGGGCGCGCGGAGCATCGTGATGGAGAACGCCGTGATCCGGGGCCGTGCCAGGCATCCCGTGGTCATCGGCGATGACGTCCTCGTCGGCCCGCATGCCCATGTCAACGGCGCGCGGGTCGGCGACGGGTCCTTCCTCGCCACGGGTGCGGCCCTGTTCCCCGGGTCCGTGGCCGGGGCGGGGAGCGAGGTGCGGATCGGTGCCGTCGTCCACGTCAACACCGTCCTCCCGCCGGGGACGACGGTCCCGATCGGGTGGGTCGCCGTGGGTGACCCGGTGCGGATGTTCCCGCCGGATCAGCACGACCGGATCTGGGAAATCCAGGAACCGCTCGATTTCCCAGGAACCGTTTACGGCGTGACCCGCGGTACGCCGGCGGCCGAGCGGATGTCGAGGCAGTCCGACTGGTTCGCCGCCCACCTCAGCGACCGCGTCATCGATGAGGGTCCGCACCAGGGGGCCTGATGGGCCACGCCAGACTGGGCGTGTACCTCTGGACTCCGCTGGCTGGTGAGCCTAACGTCACCTTAAGACAACTGGTCCGCGTAGGGAGAAGAATAAAATGGCAGGCATTCTCGTCGGTGTCGACGGCTCAGACCATTCGCGCCGTGCCCTGGAGTGGGCCGTCAACGAGGCGGCGGTCAGGCACGCGCCGCTCACTGTCCTCACGGTCAACCAGGCGGTGGCCGGCATCTGGGGCGGCGGCCCCGTCCAGTACCCGGGAGACCAGGACCGGGCCAGCCTCGCCCGCGAGGCGGCACAGAAGCAGACGGACAGCATCATTGAGAGCGGCACCGCTGAATCACGGCCCACGCAGGTCACCGTCGAGGCCGTCACCGGCTTCCCCGCCGAGGAACTCCTCCGCGCGTCCGCCGGCGCGGACATGGTCGTCGTCGGCTCGCGCGGCGCCGGGGGGTTCAGGCGGCTGCGGGGAATGGGCTCGGTCGCCAACCAGCTCACCCACCACGCCCACTGCCCCGTCGTCGTCATCCCCGACGACGAAGCCTGACCGCGGCAGCGGGTATTGGCACCCCCGCTAAAGAACAAACGATCATCCAGAACGACCTCGGCTGACTCTCGCACCCCAGCCGACTCCGGAGGCCGGGCTGACCGGCCCGGCCTCCGGGTCAGCGACCGGAAAGGGCAACTCCCATGGGGAAGCTGATCGAGTCCACGCATGTTGCCCTCGGCGGGGAGATCGACCCGCTGGACTGGGCGTTTCCTTACCTGGACGACGACCACATGCGCTACGCGACGGAGGTGCTCGACGGGGCCAGTGCCCTGTTGCTTGGCCGCAAGACCTACGAGGGGCTCTCGGCCGCCTACCCGGCCATGGCGGCCAGCCCGTTCGTGGACCGGATGAACTCGATTCCCAAGTTCGTCGCGTCGCGGACGCTGACGGAAGCCGGCTGGAACGCCACCGTCATCCACGGCGACGTTGTCGAGTTCGTCGCCGACCTCAAGCGCCGGCCGGGTGGCAACATCGTGAAGTACGGCAACGGCCCGCTGGACCGTGCACTCATGGCGAGCGGCCTGATCGACGAGTTCCACCTGCTGCTGGCGCCGGTCGCCGCGGGTACTGGGCGGCACCTGTTCGAGGAGGTCCCTGGTGCTCCGCAGCTGTCGCTGGCGGACGTCAGGCGCTTCGCTAGCGGCGTGCTTGTCCTGATCTACACGCCCAAGCTCGCGGGCTAGGCGGCGGTGAGCAACTCGCGGACGAGGGCGATGGCTGACTCGTAGCCGCTGCCGGCGAGCGCGGACTCGTAGGCCGCCGCGAACGCCTCGGGGCCGAGCGCCGCCCTGGCCTGCGCGCGGGCTGGCCGCGCGTCCAGGCTGGACTCATCGAAGACGCCGCGGACCCCGTGGGCCGTGCCGAGGAGACGGGCGGCCTGCTCGGCGGCGACCGCGCGGCCGCCCGCACCTGGCCGGTCAAGGCTGAGGACGTAGACGGCACAGGCGTCGAGTACCGCCGCCAGGGCGGGGGGCTCGCGCCAGGCAGCCGCGGCGGTGACGGCCTCGCCCAGGAGATGCGAGCAGCGTTCCGCGTGGCCAAGCCGCAGATTGACCACGGCCATCCTGGCCTTCACCTGAGCGCGCAGCGACTCCCACCACGGGGCCGCGTTGTCCGTGATCGCGGCGAGCACCCCCTCGCAGCACCTGGCCGCCTCGGCGTAGTCGCCCGCGCGCGAGGCCAGTTCGGCGAGCATGAACGCGACCCAGCGGTCGCTGTCCACGTGGCCGCCGCGCGCCTCCATGACGCGCCGCGCCTTGCCGATCTCCGCGTACCCCCGGTCGAGGTCGCCGGCCCTGGCGTAGACAACGCCCAGTCGTCCCTCCACGTAGCCAAGGTCACCCCAGACGCCGGTCTCACGGCCAAGCGCGGCCGCCTCGGTGAGCGTGTCAATCGAGGCGGCGTGGTCGGCGCGCAGCTCGGTGAACTCGGCGAGCATGGTCAGCGCGAGCGCGACACCCCACTGCTCGCCGAGCGCGCGCAACTCGGCCAGACCCGCGCGGCAGCGGTCCTCGGCACCGTCGAGGCGGCCAAGCGAGAACGCGTAGGAGGAGAAATAGACCTTCCCGATCGCGCGCAGCCACGGGTCGCGCGATGCGATGTACCGCTCGAACAGCTCCTGCGCCTGGTCGGTGGCGCCGTCAAACTGCATGAGCACCGGCTCGGCCATCGCGACCAGCGGGTGGAAGGACGTGTAGTCGGCGCCCAGGCCGTGCAGGGCGTCGAGCGCCTCGGTGAGCGGCTCCCTGACCCGGTCGAGGTCCCAGTTCCAGCCGGCGGCAAGCATCGCGCAGATCACCCGCGCCTCGGCGAGCTGCACGGTCAGCGGCGGCGGGGTCATGGCCAGCACCTCGCGGCAGAGCGCGTCCGCCTCGCCGTAGCCGCGCTGCACCCAGTAGTAGCCCATGGCACGCACGAACCGCAGCGCGGTGTCCGCGTCCTGGCGGGCGACGGCCCAGCGGATGGCGGCGTGCACGTTGTCCTGTTCCGCGGTCAGCACGCGGAACCAGTGGCCCTGCGTCCTCGTGCGCAGCTGCGGGTCGGCCGTCTCGACCAGCTCAAGGTAGTAGCGGGCGGACCCGACCTTGGTGGCGGTGTCCTCGCCCGCCTCGGCCAGGCGCTTCAGGCCGTACGCGCGGACCGTGGCGAGCATCCGGTAGCGGGGCTCGCCGTCGCCTTCGGCGTCCGACCTGGTGAGCAGCGACTTGCCGACGAGCCCGGCCAGCGTGGGCAGCACCGCGTCGGCCGGGAGCGGGACCGCCTCCTGTCCCGGCTGGCCTGCGCACACTCGCTCGGCCGCGCTGAGGGTCGCACCGCCGGGGAAGACGGCGAGGCGTCGGGCAAGGACACGCTCCCGTTCGGACAAGAGATCCCAGCTCCAGTCGACGACCGCGCGCAGTGTCTGATGCCGCGGCAGCGCGGTCCTGCTGCCCGCGGTCAGCAGCGCGAAGCGGTCGTCGAGGCGCGCCGCCAGCTGGGCGGGGGTCAGCGTGCGCAGCCAGGGGGTGGCAAGCTCGATGGCCAGCGGCATGCCGTCTAGGTTGCGGCAGATGCTGGCCACGGCGGCACCGTTGGCCGCGTCAAGTTGGAAGCCGGGCAGGACGGCGGCGGCGCGGTCGACGAACAGGCGCACGGCCGGGTAGGTGTTGGAGATCTCCGGCAGGTCGTATTCAGCAGGCGCGGGCAGCGGCGCGACGACGTGCAGGGTCTCGCCGGGGATCTGCAGCGGCTCGCGGCTGGTGACGAGGACCTTGACCTTGGGGCAGTCGGTGAGCAGCCGGGCCGCGAGGCCGGCGGCGGCGTCGATGACGTGCTCGCAGTTGTCCAGGATCAGCACCGCGTCCCGGTCGGCGAGCGCCGCGGCGAGCCGGCCGACCGGGTCGCCCGCCATTTCCGCGCCGCGCGGTGCGATGGACCGCTCGCGGAGCCCAAGCGCGTCGAGGACCGCGTAGGCGACCTCGGCCGGGTCGGTGACCGGGGCGAGTTCCGCGAGCCAGGCGGGGACGGTGACCCGGCCGGCGACCTCCGTCGCGAGCCGCGTCTTGCCGACGCCGCCCGGGCCGGTGAGCGTGACCAGGCGCTCGGCCCGCAGCCGCTTGACCACGTCGGCCACGTCGCCGTCCCGGCCGATGAAGCTTGTCGGCGGGCGGCGCACCCGGACGGCGCGCGGGCCGCCCGCCTCGCGGTACTGCTCAGGTTCCGCTTGGCCGGGGGCGGCCGCGGTATGCGGCGGCGTGGCGGCCTGCGGGATTTCCTGGCGGAGGATCGCCAGGTAGGCCTGCTCCAGCCGGCGCGACGGGTCGACGCCGAGGTGCTCGGCTAGGTGCTCGCGGGTTCGCTGGTAGACGGCCAGGGCCTCGGATTGGCGGCCGGCCGCGGCAAGGGCGCGCATGAGCAGCGCGGCCGGGCGCTCGGCCAGCTGGTCGGCGGCCGTGAGCTCGCGCAGCTCGCCGATCGTCGTCGCGTCGGCGGCGCCAAGCGCGAGATCGGCCTCGATCCTGTCGAGCGTCGCGGCGGCCCTGAGCTCGGCGAGGCGGGCGGCGGGCGCGAACGCGAACTCCTCCCCCGCCACGTCGGTGAGCGCGCTGCCGCGCCACTGCCCGAGTGCCGCGCGGAGCAGGCTGGCCGCCTCCCGCGCGTCGCCCCTGGCGAGCGCCTGGCTTCCGGCGCGGGCCTGGGACTCGAAGGCGGCGGCATCGACCGCTTCTGGCGGCACGGCGAGCCGGTACGCCGGCCGGAGACGACTCAACCACGCCATCAGGCACTCCCGCCTGCCGGAGCGCGACCCGCAAGCGGGAGACAAGGGACTGCAGCGCGTTGGCCGCGTCTCCCGGCCGCTCGGCCGGCCACAACCGGTCGATAAGCGCGTGGGTTGGCACCACGCGCCCCGCGTCGAGGGCGAGCAGGATGAGCAGCGCGCGCACCCGGTGCCCGCCCACGCGCACCGGCCGGCCCGCCGCGTCGCTCACCTCGAGCGGGCCGAGCACCCCGATCCGCATCGTGTCCGCCGCCGTCCTCACGTCGCCCTTCCCGCCAGGAGCCGCCGCTTCCAAGGAGCGGCCAAGCCCATGCTAGCGCGAAACTCCAATCGAGATCTATCGCGTTTAAGCAATCAATGCACGGGCCGATATCGCACGTGCATCCCCGGGCGGGGTGTCAGCATGCCTATCTCGCGGCGAACGTTTGCAGACTCACACGGTGCCCTAATGAGCACGGAGAGTTACCTTCGAGGGCATAAAGAAGCAGCGGTTTGCTCCGTCTGGACCAACACCACCCGATGGCCTGACATCGGCGAGGTACTCGTGGCGGTGCTTGCGGGCTCTGGCGCGCCCGCGTCGGTGGCGCCGGCCTCAGGCGCGAGGTTCAGGGGCTGGTCGAGGCCCATGTCGCGCAGCGGCGTGGCGTACGCCACCTGGTTGCGGCCCGCCTGCTTGGCCGCGTACATGGCCGAGTCGGCGGCGGCCAGCAGGTCAGTCAGCTCGAACGAATGGCCGCGCGCCATGCCCGTGACGCCGATCGAGATCGTGACCTTAAGCGTGGGCGCGTCGGGGCGATCGTCGGTGGGGATCGCCAGGGAGGCCACGTAGCCGCGGAGGCGCTCGGCGATCTTGCAGGCGTCGCTCTCGGTGGTCTGGGACAGCAGGAGGACGAACTCCTCGCCGCCAAAGCGGCCCGTGCGGTCGTAGTCACGGGACTGGCTAGTCAGTGCCTCGGCGATGGCCTTCAGGACGCGATCCCCCACCAGGTGCCCGTAGGTGTCGTTAACCAGCTTGAAGTGGTCGATGTCGACCAGGGCGAGCGCCACCGGGTTACGCGTCCTGATGGAGCGGGAGAGCTCAGACTCGGCCTCCGATTCCCAGGTCGAGACATTCAGCAAGCCGGTCTTGGCGTCGGTCCTCGACTGGGCGACAAGGACCGGATGTTCCAGAAATCGCCGGACCAGGAAAACCGTGGGCAGGGCAACAATCACCAGGGCGGGGCTTAGTGCCACAGCGAGGGTAATCAGAACCCCGAGATCAACCTTCAAGAAATCGCATTCAAGCGCTTGAAGACTCAGATCCATGTCCCTCATTCGCACCGTCGGGTCAGCCAGCTTCACGGCACCGGCCACAAGGAAATGCTGGCTCCGGCCTGCTAGAACTTCACAGGCAGCCACGGCCAGGGCCCACGTAAGCGCGTGCCACGCAGTTCCGGGATGAGCACCTGCGAACGACGCGGGAAACCATCGAAACAGCACTGAGACCGCTGCGTAAGAAATGCTTACCGATGCCGTGGTGAAGACTATCCGATGCAGAACGCCGCGGTGAACGAAGAAATGCAGCGTCGCGAACAATGGTATTGGCGCAATTGCCGCGTACACCGGCGGAAGCATAATCGCTATGGGGATTACCCAGACCGTGCTGAAATCTCTGGTCAAGCCAGGGAAGGCGTACATGATCCGCGGGGTGAATGCGACTGAGATCATCCCGCAGCACATGAGCAACAGGAACTTCATGGCATCAGTGACGCTCCAGTCCGTGTAGGCGGACGCGACACCGATAACAACAAGGGTTGCAGCTGGCAACAACGCGACGTAGAAGCGCAGCGGCGGCGAGAGCCGCCACCAGAGCCATTCCCGCACCATCATACCCCTCTTGAGGCGGCTGACAATGGACGAGGCTTGCATAATCCACCGTTCCGTCTGTGACGGCAGGTACTGCCTTCTAGTAGCTGCTGACTGTAAATGACTAGCTGCGTATAGCTACCATAGCCCATCTTGCCACGGTTGGTAACTATTGCGGCGAGTTTCCGGTACAAGTCGCGACATGGCGGAGCTTAATAGTGCTTAATACCGATGGCGCGGAGGCAAGAGAGACGAATTCGCGCCAGAGAGAGTGAAGTGAGCACAGATGTTTTTGTGCTTGCTGTTACTTGCGAGGAGGAGCGACCGTGCGCACCATTGTCTGGCACTGATGTCACAGCCAGTACACGACGCGACTCACAGAAAGGACCGGTCATCATGCGTGACACCTGGACCCGGTAGTTAGATCTTAGCTTCACCTGCATTACCCCTAGTTACTACGAGCCGCATGGATAGGTGTCTGCCTGCTAAGCGAGGCCTCTCGGCCAAGATGTCTCGCAGTGTGACGGCCGACGGCGGGTGACATTCCCCGCCAACGGAGTGCAAGCCCGCAGGCGATAACGGCGCCGATTCCCCCACTGAGAGCCACGACCGTCGAGGGCGGTACCACCTCGGCGGCCGCTCCAGCCACGGCGAACGCCGCCCCTTGACCGACGATCAGGCCCGCATTGGCGAGGCCGAACGCCTGCCCCCGCTTCTCGTTCGGTATCCGCTCCACGAACGCGGTGTTGGCGGCGATCTGGTACATCGCGAAGCTGTTGGACAGCGCGAACAGTGCCATCGAGACGATCAGGTTCGGGCGAAGGACCGTCACCGCGAGGATTACGCAGGTGAGGATCGCCATCGGGCCCATCCACCGCAACCGGGTCAGCGGGCCTATCTTCTTCGTGAACAGCGGGGCCGTGACCGCGGCGCCGAGCTGCGAGGCGGCGATGAGCAGGCCCGCCGCCACCGCCCCGCCCCCGAGCCGCCCCGCGTAGGGCGCGGCGATCCCCTCGGGGACCTCGTAGAAGGCGGCCAGCCAGCCCAGGCCGATGCAGCATGCGGAGCGCGGGATCACCGAAGACCAGGCGGACGCCGTCGGCGAGCTGGCCCAGGGGGTTCGGGCCGCCTTCACTGCGCGCGGGAGCCTGGCGGGCGTGCACGCCGAAGCTGAATCAGCAGGGCCGAGGCGACGAACGTGGCGGCGTCCGCGCCGATGGCGGGCCTGGCGCCGAAGAGGGCCACGATGAGTCCGCCGGCGGCCGACCCTGCCACGATCACCACCCGGGTGGTCGAGCCCATGATGGCCATGGCCAGCGGGTAGCCGTCGGCGTCCACCACGTCGCGGACGATCGCGGAGCGGGACGCGTCGAACGGGGGCTGGAGCAGCGTGACCACGTAGAGCAGCGCGATCAGGGCAGCGAGGGGGAGGCCGGGCACCAGCATCGCCCCCACGAGGACGCACCGGATCAGGTCGCACGTGACCATGACCGTGCGGCGGGGCAGCCGGTCGGCGAGGCCGGACAGGAACATCCCGCCGAAGAGATAGGGCACGAAGCCCGCCGCGAACGTGATCGCGGCGAGCAGCGGCGACTTGGAACGGTCGTAGACGAGGAGCGTCAGCGCCACCAGGGCGAGACGGTCACCGCCCGCGGACAGGACGTAGGAGACCCAGAGGGCGCGGAACTCGGGGTGGGCGAAGACTTCGCGGTATGACGGGCGGCGGGCCGTAGACGAGGACACGGCGACCCTTTCGTTCTTTGAGTACCGGCCTGCGCGGTTCGGCGGCCACGCATGCGGCTCGACCGGTTACCCATTGCCATGCTGGCAGACAGCGGCGACTCTTCGCGGCGAAACGGTCACATTCGGTACATCACTGACAAAACGATCTTCGTGTGACCAGAGCGTCACCCGTGATTGCCACGACTCCGGGCAGCGACCTCGCGGGCCTTCAGGCGTCGCCTGGTGGATCGTGCCGCTACTGGTCGTGGTCGCGACCGGTAGCAGCCGTCGCGGTCTGTACTCGTCGCGGCGGTAGACCTTGCTTAGCTGCCGTCCGCTCGTCGCGATCTCCGCCAGTTCCTCGAAGTAGGCCTCGCGCGGGGCGCCGGGGGCGAACAGGATCAGCATCGAGGCGGGCCCCTCCGGGTTGCTGAACGCGTGGATCCCGCCAGGCGGCACGAAGAGGAAGTCGCCTGGTGCGGCGTTGACCCAGCGTTCGCCGTCGGAGAGCCCGACGGTGCCTGACAGCACGAAGAACGACTCAGACATCGTCCGGTGGAAGTGCGGCCCGGGCCGCCTGGCTTGCTTCCCATGTCCCACCGGTAGAGCCCGTACTGCCCGCCGGTGGACTCTCCGGTGGCCAGGTAGTGCACGTTGGTGCGCCCGCCGATCACCAGGTCGGGCGCGGAACTCCCCTGCCACAGCCTGGCGCTGACCTCGCCCGTGTCCCCGTGAAACAGCTCTTCCGGGTACGACATGCCGACCTCCTTGTTGATCGCCGCGCTCCCACTCCCCGCGCACGAAGAAGCAATAGTCCGGGAACACGTGAAAACCGCTGTCGTTCGGATTCCGAATGATCTTGACTTGAAGTCATACAACCCTGGGTTTTCGTATTGGCAAACTTTCGCCGCAAGCTCGGGCAAGTTAGACTTTCCGTGACGGGGTGGTCACGGGTAGGTGGTGATCATGGGTGCACATCCCGGTCAGGCTCGCCCGGGTGAATGGCTGCGTCAGCAGCGGGTTGCTGCCGGGCTGACCCAGGAGGACCTGGCGGAGCGGTCCGGGGTGTCCGTGCGGGCCATCGCGGATCTTGAGCGCGGGCGGACGCGGAAGCCTTACCCGTCGTCCGTCCGGTCACTCGTGCGGGCGCTTGGGCTGCCCGAGGAGGCCGGGACCGATCTTGTCGCGCGGTACCGGGCCGGGGACGGCACCATGCGGGCCGACACACGTGCGGGCCGACACCTGCAGGCCGACACTGCAGGCCGACACGGTGCAGGCCGCCGACGGGGTGCGGGCCGCTGCTGCCGGGGCGGCCGCGGGTGCCGGGGGCGTGACCGTGCCGCGGCAGTTGCCGACGCGGGTGCCGCACTTCGCGGGGCGGGCGGAACAGCTCGCGCTGCTCGACGGCGTGCTCGACGCGGCGGCGTCCGACCAGGCCGTCGGGGCCATCGGGGTGGTGATCTCCGCGATCGGCGGGACCGCCGGCGTCGGGAAGACCGCGCTCGCCCTGCACTGGGCGCATCGCGTCGCGCACCGCTTCCCCGACGGGCAGCTGTACGCGAACCTGCGCGGGTTCGACGCGGGCAGCGGGCGCCCGGCCGATCCCGGCGACGTGCTGCGCAGGTTCCTCGACGCGCTCGGGGTGCACCCGGAGCGGCTGCCAGGGGACGTCGAAGGGCTCGCGGCGCTGTACCGGTCGGTGCTCGCCGGGCGGCGGATGCTCGTGCTGCTCGACAACGCCGCCGACGTCGCGCAGGTGCGGCCGCTGCTGCCCGCCTCGCCGGAGTGCCTGGTCATCGTGACCAGCCGCCGGGAGCTGGCCGCGCTCGCCGCGGGCGAGGGCGCGCGGCTGCTGCAGCTCGACGTGCTGTCCGAGCAGGAGGCGAACGAGTTGCTCGTCGCCCGGCTCGGCAAGGAGCGGGCGGCAGAAGAGCCGTGGGCCGTTACCGAGCTCGCGACGCTGTGCGCGCGGCTGCCGCTCGCGCTGTCCGTCGTCGTCGCCCGGGCCGCCGCCGCGCCGAAGCTGCCGCTTTCCTCGCTCGCCGCCGAGCTGACCGAGCTTGGCGGGCGGCTTGACGCGCTTGACGCGGGAGAGCCGGCGGCGAACGTGCGGACCGTGCTTTCCCTGTCCTACCGGCACCTGCCAGAGACCGCCGCGCGGATGTTCCGGCTGCTCGGGCTGCATCCGGGGCCCGACATCAGCGCGGCCGCGGCGGCCTCGCTCGCGGGCGTGCCCGTCACGCAGGCCCGCGTCGCGCTGCGCTACCTCACCAGGGCGTCGCTGCTCATGGAGGTGGCGCCGGGGCGGTTCGCGTTCCACGACCTGCTGCGCGCCTACGCCGCCGAGCAGCCGACCTCGCCCGAGGGCGTCGCGAGCACCACGCGGCGGATGCTCGACCACTACCTGCACACCGCGCACCGGGCGCACCGGGTGCTGTATCCCGGGCGGGAGCTGATCGACCTCGACGCGTGCGCCAGCGGCGTCACGCCGGAGACGTTCGGCGGGAAGGCGTCGGCGCTGGCGTGGCTCGAGAACGAGTACCAGGTGCTGCTGAAGGTGACCGACCTCGCGGCGCGCACCGGGTTCGACGCGCACGCGTGGCGGCTGCCCGTCGTGCTGTGGACCTTCCACAACGTGTGCGGGCACTGGCACGACGGCACGCGGCTGCACCGGCTCGCGCTTGACGCGGCGCGGCGGCGCGGCGACCTGTCCGGGCAGGCGCACACGCTGCGCGGGCTCGGGTCGTTCGCGATGTCGCTCGGCGCCTTCGAGGAGGCACACGAGTGCCTGGCCGCGGCCCAGGCGACGTTCGGCGAGCTCGGCGACGACCTCGGGCTGGCGCGGACCGACGTCATCATCTCGCAGGCGCTTGAGTTCCAGGGACGGTTCGCCGAGGCGCTGGTGGTCATGGACGACGCGCTGCGCCTGTCGGAGAGCGCGCCGGCCAGCAGGCACATGATGCTGGTGCGGGCCAGCGCGCTGAACGGGTCGGCGTGGAACAGCGTTCAGCTTGGCGACCTGTCGGAGGCACGGGCCTTCTGCCTGAAGGCCATCGAGCTGTGCCAGGCGATCGGGTACTCCCCCGGCGAGGCGGGCACCTGGGACACCCTCGGCGTCGTCTTGCAGCGGCTCGGCTCGCACACCGAGGCCGTGCCGTGCTTCCTGCGCGCCGTCACCCTCGACCGCGAGATGGGAAACCGGTACGACCTGGCGATGGCGCTCGCCCACCTGGGCGAGACGTACGCGTCCACGGGCGACCTGCGCGGCGCGCGCGAGGCGTGGGACGAGTCGCTGCTCATCCTCCGGACGCTGCACCATCCGGCGGCGGGCGCGGTCAAGGGGCAGCTCGCCGCGCTGGCCGGCGGCCGGTCGACGGCCAAGCCGGAGGCGCTCGGGCTGCCCGATGCGCGGCAAGCCGAGACCGCGCGTGACGCCGGCGCGGCCTGATTTCACGCTCTGTAGTTTTCTATGCTCCCAGTGGCCGACCTAACGGCAATCTCGCCACGACCTGTAGTCTGCCGGTCAGTCTGCCTGGCCTGCAGATGGTTACTGTCCGATGATGTAAGCAGACAGAAAGAGCACGGATGGTAACCGAACAGGAGATTACGATGCGTGACACCTGGACTCGCTAGTCTCACAGGGCAGCACAGCGAAAACCACAGAAAAAAATACAAAAGAATATTGCTGCAGAAGCGGTGGGTGCTTGATCGAATACCGGGCCAGAATCGCGGTAGACGACAGAGCCAAACTCGCCGGGAGGAATCCGATGCCAGACCTAGTACCGCTGCCAGGAAGCGAGCGCTCGGAACTGGCGGGCGCGGCACCCGCGCCCGCGCCGCTCGACGACAGCCAGGTGATCACCGTGACCGTGCTGCTGCGGCGGCGCGCGGAGGTGCCGGCGGAACTGGTCGAAGGGCCGCAGACCATCAGCACGAGCGAACTAGGCGAGCGGTACGGCGCCGACCCGGCCGACGCGCAGCTCGTCTCCGAGGTACTCGGGTCGTACGGGCTGACCGTGACCGAGACCCACCTGGCGTCCCGCCGGATGATGGTGAGCGGGACCATCGCGTCGATGCAGGCGGCGTTCGGTACCACGTTGACCGCGGTGACCTCGCCGCACCCGGACGGGTCAGGCGACGTGCAGCACCGGTACCGGACCGGCTCCCTCTCCGTCCCCGCCAGGCTCTCCGGGGTCATCACCGCCGTGCTCGGACTTGACGACCGGCCGCAGGCCCGCCCGCAGTTCCGCCGCGGCCCGTCATTCGGCGCAAGGGCCACACAAGACCAGGAGGACGGACAAGTCGCCGTCCCTGCCGCCTCGGGCGGACCGCTGACCGCGCCGCAGGTCGCAAGCTTCTACCAGTTCCCCGCCGGCACCGACGGTACCGGGCAGACGGTCGCGATCATCGAACTCGGCGGCGGGTACACGGCGTCCGACCTCTCCACCTACTTCTCCGGGCTCGGGCTGCCGGTCCCCTCGGTGACCGCGGTGGGCGTTGACGGCGGGTCCAACTCCCCCGGCCAGGCCGCCGACGGCGAGGTCGAGCTGGACATCGAGGTCGTCGGCGGTGTCGCGCCAGGCGCCGCCCAGGTGGTGTACTTCGGCACCAACACCGACCAGGGGTTCATCGACGCGATCTCCCAGGCCGTGCACGCCACGCCGAGCCCGATCGCGGTCTCGATCAGCTGGGGCCAGTCCGAGGACCAGTGGTCCGCGCAGTCCCGCACCGCCATGGACCAGGCGTTCGCCGACGCGGCCGCGCTCGGCGTGACCGTCACGGTCGCGGCGGGCGACAACGGGTCGAGCGACGACCCGAGCGAGCAGACGCAGGTGCACTGCGACTTCCCCGCCTCCTCGCCGAACGCGCTCGCCTGCGGCGGGACCAAGCTCGTCGGCAACACGGCGTCGTTCGCGATCACCTCAGAGGTGGTGTGGAACGAGCTCGCGAGCAACGAGGGCGCGGGCGGCGGCGGCGTCTCCGACGTGTTCCCGCTGCCTTCGTACCAGGCGAACGCCGGGGTGCCGGCGCCGGCGGCCGGCGGTAGCGGGCGGGGCGTGCCCGACGTGGCGGGCAACGCCGACCCGGTGACCGGATACCTCGTCGTCGTGGACGGCCAGCGGCAAGCGATCGGCGGCACGTCGGCGGTCGCGCCGCTGTGGGCCGGGCTCATCGCGCGGCTGGCCCAGGCGACCGGCAAGCGCTTCGGCCTGCTCCAGCCGATGCTGTACGCGGGCGCCGCCCCTGGTGCCGCCGCCCCCGGGTTCAACGACATCGTCCAGGGCAACAACGGCGCGTACAAGGCCGGCCCCGGCTGGGACGCCTGCACCGGCCTCGGCTCTCCCAACGGCGCCGCGCTGCTCGACCTGCTCAGCGGCACCACTCCCACCACCGGCGGCTAGCGGCGGGATCTCGCCTTGTGTGCCACGGGGCCAGAGCGTTCTGGCCCGGTGGCAGACAAGCGCAGCTCTACTGGCCGTGTGTGGCACCGGGATGCAAGGACATGACCTTGGGGCAACACAGGGCCAGTCTGGGAAGCGCTCCCGCGTCTCCGGGGCCGTCGAGGACGTCGTCGGCCTGGCGTGTGCCGTTAGAGGACGTCGTGGCCTGGGTGGTCGGTGGGGATCGGGGTGGCGGCGGGCTGGGCGGGGATGCTGCCCAGGCGGCCCTTCTGGTAGTCCTCGAAGGCCTGGGCAAGCTCGGCGCGGGTGTTCATCACGAACGGGCCGTAGGTGGCGACCGGCTCGCGGATCGGCTCGCCGCCGAGCAGGAGGATGTCGAGCGAGGGGCTCGGCCCGTCCATCTTCGCGTCGGCGGCGAACGTGATCGACTCGCCGAAGCCGAAGACCGCGAGCTGGCCCGTGTGGATCGGGTGGCGACCCGTGCTGCCTGAACCCGTGCCGACCGTGCCCGCGCCCGCGAGGACGTAGGCGAGCGCGTTGAAGTCCGCGCGCCACGGGAGGCGGACCTGCGCGCCCGGTGAGACGGTGGCGTGCACGAGGGTGATCGGGGTGTGCGTGCTGCCTGGGCCCGCGTGGCCGTCGACCTCGCCGGCGATGACCCGCAGCAGCGCGCCGCCGTCCTTCGAGGTGAGCAGCGCGACCTGGCCGGCGCGGATGTCCTGGTAGCGCGGCTGGGTCATCTTGAGCCTCGCGGGCAGGTTAACCCAGAGCTGGAAGCCGTGGAACAGGCCGCCGCTGGCCACCAGTTCCTCTGGCGGCGCCTCGATGTGCAGGATGCCGCCGCCGGCGGTCATCCACTGGGTGTCGCCGTTGGTGATCAGGCCGCCGCCGCCGTTGGAGTCCTGGTGGCGGAACACGCCGTCGATGATGTAGGTGACGGTCTCGAAGCCGCGGTGCGGGTGCCACGGTGTTCCCTTGGGCTCGCCTGGCGCGTAGTCGACCTCGCCCATCTGGTCCATGTGGATGAACGGGTCGAGGTCGCCCAGGCTGACGCCGGCGAACGCGCGCCGGACAGGGAACCCCTCGCCCTCGAAGCCGGCGGGCGCGGTGGTGACCTTGACGACTGGGCGGTCCCCCTCCGCCGCGGGCTCGGTGACCCGAGGCAGGACCAGCAGGTTCTCGACGGTTACGGCCGGCATAATGAACGCCCCCTACGGAACTCGAACCGGGTTTCCTTGTGGTTACCCGCTCATTGGCAGCTTACCGAGGGGAACTATGTATGAACTTTCAAATATTCCGGTTCGGCAGCGCGGCGCGGTAAGCCCGCGGTGAGCCCGCGACGTATAGATCGGCAGGCCCTTCCTCGAGGAGGGCCAGCGCCTCGTCGATGCGCGACACGGAGTCCGGGCCGAACACGGCGTCGTCCACGATGTCGGCGCCGGCCTCCGCGGCCATGTGCTCCGGCAGGAAGACGGACATCATCACGCCAATGACCGCGCCCGGCCAGCACGCGGACCCGCAGGTCGTCCGGCCGGGCGGCCGACGCGCTGGGCGAGGGCCTCGGCCACCACGCTGATTATGCGGGAGAACTCGTTCATCGACCGGGCGCGGATCTCCGGGACCTCCATGCTGAGACGGCCGCCCTCCCTGATCTGCTCCCACTCGGCCGGGGTGAACGAGGCCCAGGCCTCCCGCAGCGCCGCGCGGATCGCGGGGATCGGCGCGAGGTCAGGCGGCTGATTGGCGAACGCCTCCACCAGCCTGGTGTCCATGTCGTCCTGGAGGACCACGTCTTCCTTGGTCGGGAAGTACCGGAAGAACGTGGACGGCGACACCTCGGCCGCCGCGGCGATCTGCTCCACGGTGGTCGCCTGGTAGCCCTGCTCGCGGAACAGCCGGAGCGCGTGCTCCCGCAGGGAAGCACGCGTCCTGGCCTTCTTCCGCTCCCGCAGTCCTGCCTGCGCGGTCATGTCCGTCACGATACCTGATTCTGCCCGCTAAGCGACCGGAAGCGAACCGGGAACCGAATCCGAGGTGACGTCACCGGCGTCCTGCGGCCGCGTCCGGCGGGGCAGGAACAGCAGCGCGAGTACCGCGCAGGCGACCGCGATGCCACAGCAGGTCCACAGCATCAGGTCCATGCCGTGCACGAACGCGGAGCGGACCGTGTCAAGCAGCGAGGACGAGCCGAGCTTGCCCGCCGCCCCGACGCCCGCGCCGACGCTTGACCGGACCGCAGCCGCCGCCTGCGCCGGAAGGTGAGCCGCCGCCGACGACACGCCGCTGCTGTACCGGTTGCTGATCACCGTGCCGAGTATGGCCACGCCGATCGTCGAGCCGACCTGGCGCATCGCCGTGAGCAGCGCGGACCCGGACCCGCTGCGCTCGGCGGACAGCGCGCCGAGCGCGACGCCCATCGCGGACGGCATCACCAGGCCGAGGCCGAGGCCGGCCAGCGCGACCCAGGCGAGCACGTACCCGGTTGAGCTGCCCAGCGTGGTGAGCGCGCCGAGCACCATGGCGGCGGCCATCAGCAGGTAGCCGGCGGCCACGACGGTCCTGGGCCCGGCCGGCGCTCCTCGCCCGTTCCTTGCCGCCGACAGGCGCGTGCCTGCCACCATGCCGACCAGCATTCCGCCGATCAGCGGAAGCAGCCTGATCCCGCTGCCGAGCGTGTCCGCGCCCCGGACGTCCTGGAAGTACTGGGGCAGCGCGAAGAAGATGCCGAACATCGCGAACGACACGAGCGTCGCCAGGATCGTGCCCCAGCGGAAGTTGGCCGAGCGGAACAGCTGCAGGTCGGCGAGCGGCTGGCCGCCCCGGCGGGCGATCTGGCGCTCCACCAGCGGCAGCGCGGCGAGCACCACGACGCCGGCCGCGATGAGCGCCACGGCCGTCGCGTCGGACCAGCCGTCCTGGCCCGCCTTGATGAAGCCGTAGGTCAGCCCGACCAGGCCCAGGGTGGACACGGCAAGCCCCGCCAGGTCGATGCTCGGCCGCCGCTCCGACCGGGACTCCGGCATCAGCATCGCCACCGCGACGAACGCGATGACCACGACCGGGACGTTGATCAGGAAGACCGAGCCCCACCAGAAGTGGCTGAGCAGGTAGCCGCCGACGATCGGGCCGATCGGGAAGCTGAGCATGGTCGCCCCGGCGATGGCGGCGACCGCCTTCTGCCGCTCCTCCGGGGCGAACAGCACGGGGAGCACGGAAAGCGCGAGCGGGAAGATGGCCGCGGCGCCGATGCCGAGCACGGCCCGCGCGGCGATGAGCCCGCCGACCGAGGTCATGTAGGCGCAGGCGAGCGAGCTGGCGCCGAAGAGGACCAGGGCAATGAGCAGCATCCGCTTGCGGCCGTAGCGGTCGCCGAGCAGGCCGGCCGGGAGGATCAGCGCCGCGAGCACGAGGCTGTAGGAGTCGGTGATCCACTGCAGGTCGCTCGTTGACGCGTGCAGGTCGACGGAAATCGTCGGCAGCGCGAGGGTGAGCACGGTGAGGTCGAGCCCGACGACGAGCACGCTGGCCGCGATCGCGACCAGCGCCCACCAGCGGCGGGCGGAGTGCGTGACATCGCGGCGGTCGGGACTGGAGTCGCTGGCGGTGGAGGGGCGGGCCGGTCGAGCTGTCATGACAGTCACCACCTTCAGGGAGTAACAACTAAATGAAAGTTACTCTCAAAATATAGACGCGGCCATTTGGTGGTGTCAACCGCTTTGACGCAGGAGCGTCCCGGATCCGGGCGTGACAAGCCAGACTTAAGGCCAGCACGCAGAACGGGTGCGTGCTTCGCGTGGCGGCGAAGCACGCACCCGTTCTGGGCGTGCCGTTCTTAAGTTTTTGATCTTGTGCCTTGTTGTTTACGAGCGCACGAGGCGGAGAGCCAAGGTGGGGCAGGCGGATACGGCGGCCCGGGCGTTGCGCTCAAGGCCGGGCGGGAGCGGGCGGGGGTCGACGACGGGGTAGCCCCACTCGTCCAGCGTGATCGCCTCGGGGAGCAGCTCGGCGCAGGCGCCGTGGCCTTCGCAATCGATCGGGTTTACCAGGAGTTTCTCAGCCATGTGGGTCTCAGATCCAGTCTTGCTCGCTGCGGGCGGCGTCCTTCGGGATGGGGAGGAAGGGGCGCGCGACGGTCGCGGAGCAGCGGCCCCGCTGGTGCCGGGCCACCTCGACGGCGAACGTGCGCAGGGCACTGCGGACAAAGCTCGCGGTGCCGTCCGGGTGGTGGCAGGCGCCGCGGCCGGTCACCAGGCCGGACCAGCGCTCGACGTCGGCGACGGCCTGGGAGCGAGCACGGCCGCCCGCGATCTCGGCGAGCGCGGCGGCGATACTCGGCAGGCCGTTCAGGCAGGGCCCGCACTGGCCGGCGCTTTCCAGCGCGAGGTAGCGGACGACGCGCGCCGTCTCCACCAGGCCGCAGCGGTCCGGCGGGAGCGTGATGACGATGCCGGCGCCGACCCTGGCCTGCACCTGGGCCAGGGACCGGTTGTCCAGGGTCAGCCTGCGCGCCTCGGCCCCAGTGAGCCACGTGCCGTGGTAGCCGCCGATCAGCACCGCCCGGTCCGGTTCCAGCTCACCGACCAGGTCCTGCAGCGGCAGGCCGAGCGGAAGCTCGCTGATCCGCGGCCGGCCGTCGGCGCGGCGGATGGTGGCGAGCATCGAGCCCGGCTCGGCGTCCGTGCCGACGCTGCGGAACCAGCGCGGGCCCCTGCGGGCGATCAGCGCCAGGTGGGCGAGGGTCTCCGCGTTCTGCACCAGGGTCGGCACGCCGCGCAGGCCGCGCTCGGTGATCCTCGGCGGCGTGAAGGTCGGGATCGCCGGGCCGCCGGACAAGTGGTTGACCAGGGCGGTCTCCTGGCCGGAAAGGAACCGCGCTGGTGCCTGGGCGAGCTGGACGGGGACCCGGTCCACGCCTGCCGCCTGCCTTGCCCGCAGTGCCTCCTGGAGCCGGCTGCCCACGTCGTGCTCGCGGTTGACGTGCGTGTAGAGGACGGCGGTATCGGCACCGACCGCTTCGGCCGCGAGTTGCAGTCCGTCGAGGACCAGGTGCGGGGACAGCCAGAGCAGCGTGGCGTCCTTGTCGCTCGCCGGCTCGGACTCGGCGCCGTTGGCGATCACCGCCGGCGTGCGGCGGCGCTTGTCGGCGGCCTCGAGGACCGCCTCGAGCTTGCGGTGCACGGGGAACGCGGCGCCGCCGCGGCCCGTGAGGCCTGCCGCCTCGACGTCCCTGACCAGGATGGCCTGGCGGTCACGGTAAGGCAGCCTTCCGTACCGGTCGGCGTGCGCGTACCAGTCGTGCGCGTTCTTGTTTCCTGGGAGCGGCAGCAAGCGGGGCAGTTCGGTCGCGGCGCCCTTGGTGTCCTCGGTCACGGCGGTCACTGGCTGAGCGTCCTTTCGCCCCGGCGCGCACCGTCTGGCTGGCGGCCCTGGGCCTTGCTGTGGAATGCGGACATGAGCAGGCCGACACGCTCCGCGCGGGGCACGTCCTTGCCCGCCGCGGAGACGCGCCACAGGGTGGCGGCGATCACGGCGAGTGCGCACACGATGGCGAGCCAGAGCAGCGCCCCGCGCTGCAGGTCGCCGCTTGCGAACACCGAGTGCAGCCAGGCGACCGGCCAGCTCACGTACGCGGTCAGGTGCACCACCCGCCAGGCCTTCCTGGACAGGTGGCGGCGAAGCAGGCTGGTCACGACGGCGGCGAGCATGAGGTCGAAGCTCACCGCGCCGATGCCAAGCCAGAGCCGCTCGTACGACGACGTCAGCGGGACCACCGCGGCGGTGATCGGGATGTTCACGAACCCGTCCGTCACCGCGGAAAGGACGTGGACCGCCACGAACGCCGTCGCGAGCAGCGAAAGGTTCCTGTGCAGCCCGCTGACGGCGAACCGCGGCAGCCCGGGCAGCCGCCCCTGCCTGGTGACAAGGATCCCGAGCAACATGACCGCCGTCAGTAGCAGCAGCGCGACCACGCCCGTGGCACGGCTCGTGTACCAAAGCGCGGTGGAGGAGTTGATTCCGCTCACGATTTCAAGGATGCGTCACTTAGCACAACAGGGCATACAAGGCTCCTCTGAAGCTGCTCTGAGGACAGTCTTTGGTTAACGGACCGTAACGGCTGCTATCCCCCGGCTTTACCAATGGTGTGCCTTCTGGGCCGTCTCGTCCATGGCGCAGGCCGGCGCGGGAGGGTAACTTCGCCTGTGATAACGCGCACCACAACCTGCGCGTCTTTGCCGGAAGATCCTTGCTGCCAGCGTAGTTAACATGAACGACACATTCGGAAACCTGATTGTTACGAGATGACTGGGTCACTATCCATTGCCGCCCGAGCGGCGTACATCTTGCGAGACAACAGCAACGGCCTCATCACGAAGGCCGCCCCTACTCTCTATCCGCACCAGTGGAGCTGGGACGCCGCGTTCAACGCGATCGGCCTGGCGACCACCGACCTGCCACGCGCCCGGCTTGAGCTCGACTCGCTCTTCGCCGGACAGTGGCGCAACGGTTTGCTGCCACACATCGTCTTCGATCCCGCCGCCGACGGCTACTGGCCAGGTCCGGCGCAGTGGGAGTGCGCTGTACTCAGTGAGGAGGCCCCATCCGCGCCCGCGACCAGCGGGATCATAGATCCGCCCGTCCACTCGATCGCGGTGGACCGGATCCTGACGATCGCGGAGCGGGCGGGCGGTGACGAGTACTCGCGGACCATGGAGTGGGCCGCGGCCATCTACCCCAAGCTGCTTGCCTGGCACCGGTTTCTCGCCCGCGACCGGGGCGATAAGGAAACCGGGCTGATGACGCTGTTCCACGGCTGGGAGTCAGGCACGGACAACTCCCCGCGCTGGGACGCGCCGTACGCCGGGGTGGAGGTGGGGCCTGGCCTTCCGCTTTACCGGCGCAAGGACACGGAACACGTGTCCGACGCCGCCCAGCGGCCGACCGACCGCGAGTACGACCGGTACCTGTGGCTGGTCGAGGAGGCCAAGCAAGCCTCGTACGACGCGGGGCTGCTGCGCCAGACGGGTTCGTTCCAGGTAGGCGACGTGCTGTTCACGGCGATCTTCGCCTGCGCGTCCGACTTGCTGGCGTCCTTGGCGGTGAGGCTGCAAAAACCCAATGATGCCGCCGAGCTCAAGGACTACGCCGCCCAGGCTCGGGCGGCTGTTTTCTGCCACGTCGACGAGGCGTCGGGCCTGGCCGCTGACGTTGACCTGCGAACCGGGGCGTGGCTGAAGACGGAGACAATCGCCGGGTTCGCGCCGCTGATCGCCGGCGGGATGCCGCTCAGCTTGCGGCGGCGGCAGGTTTCCTCGCTTTTCGGTGAGCGGTGGGCGGGCCACCCGGCACTAAAGTTTCCGTTGCCGCCTTCGACGTCGCCTTGCTCGCCCGCGTACAACCCGTCATGCTACTGGCGTGGCCCGGTGTGGCCGGTCTTCACCTGGCTGCTGTCCTGGGCGTTGCGGCGCTCTGGCGAGCGCACGCCGGCGTCCGCGCTGCGCACGGCGACGCTTGAGCAACTTGATGACGCGAAGTTCGGCGAGTACTACCACCCGGTGACCGGCGAGCCGCTCGGCTCGCTCAACCAGTCCTGGACGGCGGCCGTCGCACTCGACTGGCTCCTCGACGAGGAGTAGGGTCGCCGCCCAAAGAGGGACCGTGGTTTTCTCCCTGGAGTGGGGGGAGAAAACCACGGCCTCATTGGTTCTCGGTCAGGCGTTGTCCGCCGGCCAGGCGTTAAGGGTATGAACGGCGCCGTCCTGTGCGACGAGGCGGGCGGGGAGCCTGAGGCCGGCCAGCCACGGCAGCGCCTGGCGGCCCCTGATGACCGCGGCGGTCGCCGCGGTGTTGGCGTCAGCGCAGGTCACGGCGGCCACCGAGACCGTTCGCCAGACCGGGGCGGCCGGCCGGCCGGTGCGCGGGTCAAGGATGTGATGCAGCACGTCGCCGCCGCGCCGCCAGCGCCGCGCCGCCGTCGATGAGGTGGCGAGCCCGCCGTCCCGAATGGTCACCACCTGGCTTGGCCCGTCGGCCGCCGCGCCGGGCAGCGCCGTCCTGTCCTGCACCCGGATCCGCCATCCGCCGGCGGGCGGTTCCCCCGCCACCGCGGTGTCCCCGCCAAGGCTGACGAGGACGCCGCAGCCAAGCTCCTGCGCGATCCGCGCGGCGGCACGGTCGGCCGCCCACCCCTTCACGGTCGCCCCGAGGTCAAGCTGCACCCCCGCGGGGACGGTCAGCCGCTGCCGATCGACGTCCACCCGCACCGAGCGCCACCCGGGAATCACCCGAACGCTCACCCGCCCCGTGTCATCACCACCAGCGGCCTCGGGCTGCTCGGGCCGCGCCAGCTCGGCGAAGTCCCTGTCGTACCCAAGCTCGGCGAGCGCCCCGCCAACGGTCGGATCCACGTCCCCGTCGGTCAACTGGGCAGCGCGAAGCGAGACAGCCACGGCCTCGGCCAGCAACGGGCTAACAGTGATGGTGACGGGAGCAGCGGCACCCCGCGCGACGTTCCCGATGGCCACCAGCTCGGAGTCTGGCCGGAACCGACTGCAAGCCAAGTCCAGGGCCAGCAAATCCGCTTCGAGCAACTCCCTGGCCGCTGGAAGCAGCCGAGGCGGGGTCACCACGAGCTGGACAAGCATCCCCAGCGCCGACCAGGCATCGAACGCCGTCGCGCCGGCCGCGGACGACAGTTTGCCTTCGACCCCTGACAGATCACCGGTGACCATGCCTATCAGCTACCGCCGGAGGTGGAGTTGACACCACCACTGCTGCTGCCCGATGACACCCCGCTCGACGGCGCCTGCAACCCGCTGTTCGACGAGCTGCTGCTTGACCCGTCCGATGAGCTGCTCGACGAGCCGGTGGACCCGGTCGAGCCGGTGGACCCGGTTGAGCTGGACCCTGAGTTCGACGTCGAGCCGGTTGACGAGCTTGAACTGGACGAAGACTTGCTGCCCGTGCTGGCCGCCGCGTGGCTGGTCCCTGGCAGCATCACGGCGACCACGCCGGCCACCGCCACGCTCGCCAGGGACACGGTCGTGGTCGTGGCGTTCAGCCGGCGGCGGCCCTGCTCGCGTTCGGCGACGGCGCGCGCGACCTGCCGCCCGGCCTCGCGGTTAGCGGGCCCGGATGCCCGTTCGTCCCAGTTATTCACATAATCAGTGTCACACGTCCGGCTGTAAGCGGTGTCGTAGAACAATCTGCGAATGTTCTGAGTGGGACGGGGAGCGGAGTGCCCGCGCCGGGGGTGTTCGTGCCCCCGCGTAACTGCCAGTATTTAGCAATGCGCAACGACGCCTCTTCTCCTGCCTCAGGCACTGGCGCGCTCCGCGCGGCGCGTGACCTGCTGCTTGCCCACCGGACCGAGTACCCAGCGGCCGTCACCCGCTTCGCCTGGCCCGCGCTCGACGAGTTCAACTGGGCACTCGACTGGTTCGACGCGATCGCCGCCGAGCATCCGGAACGGCTCGCGCTGCGCGTGGTCGGCGACGACGGGTCAGACGAGGCCCTGAGCTACGCGGCGATGGCCGCCAGGTCAGCGCAAGTGGCGAACTGGCTGCGCGGCCTCGGGGTGCGGCGCGGTGACCACGTGCTGCTGATGCTCGGCAACGTCGTCCCGCTGTGGGAGATCATGCTCGCGGCGATGAAGCTCGGTGCGGTCATCATCCCGGCCTCGACGCTGCTGCAGCCGGCCGACCTCGAGGACCGGATATCGCGGGGTCACGTGCGGCACGTGATCGCCGAGGCGGCGCTTGCCCAGAGATTCGCGGGGATTTCTGGTGAATGGACCCGGGTGGCCGTCGGCGGCGGCGGTACCGCGGGCTGGCACGCCTACGCGGATTCCTCCGCCGCGCCAGCCGAGTTCACCCCCGACGGGACCACCAGGGCGAGCGACCCGCTGCTCCTCTACTTCACCTCGGGGACGACCTCGAGGCCGAAGCTGGTCGGCCACACGCACGTGAGCTACCCGGTCGGCCACCTGTCGACGATGTACTGGATCGGCATCCAGCCCGGCGACGTGCACCTGAACATCTCCTCACCGGGCTGGGCCAAGCACGCCTGGTCGAACTTCTTCGCCCCGTGGAACGCCTCGGCCACGATCCTCGTCTTGAACCAGTCCAGGTTCAGCGCCCAGGGACTGCTCAAGGCGCTCGGCGACTACGGCGTCACGACGTTCTGCGCGCCGCCCACCGTGTGGCGGATGCTCATCCAGGCCGACCTGTCCGCCGCGGACACCTCCGTGCTGCGCGAGTGCGTCGCGGCGGGCGAGCCGCTCAACCCGGAGGTCATCGAGCAGGTCCGCGCGGCCTGGCGCATCACGGTCAGGGACGGCTTCGGGCAGACCGAGACGACCGCGCAGGTCGGCAACGCGCCCGGCCAGCCGGTCAAGCCGGGATCGATGGGCCGCCCGCTGCCCGGCTACCCGGTGGTGCTCGTTGACCCGGTAACCGGCAAGCCTGGCAGCGACGGCGAGATCTGCCTCGACCTCAGCAGGCGGCCGCTCGGCCTGATGACCGGCTACGCCGACGACGCCAAGCGGGACGCGGAGGCGATGCGGGGCGGCTACTACCACACCGGCGACGTGGCCACCCAGGACGACGACGGCTACATCACCTACGTCGGCCGCACCGATGACGTCTTCAAGGCCTCGGACTACCGCATCTCGCCGTTCGAGCTCGAGTCGGTCCTGATCGAGCACGCCGCGGTCGCCGAGGCCGCGGTCGTCCCCGCACCCGACCCGCTCCGCCTCGCCGTGCCGAAGGCGTACGTGCTGCTCGCCGCGGGCGCCACGCCCGGTCCCGAGCTCGCGAAGGACATCATGGCCTTCGTCCGCGAGCGGGTACCCGGCTACAAGCGGATTCGCCGGCTGGAGTTCGGTGTCTTGCCCATGACCATCTCCGGCAAGATCCGCCGCGTCGAGCTCCGCGCCCAGGAGGACGGCCCGCGCGAGGTCCGTGGCGTCACCGAGTTCTGGGAGGAAGACTTTACCTGGTGACCTAGCGCGTTGCAGGCAGGAGGAACGAGAAGTGGCGCTTGGCTTGGATCCGTACGCGGTGCTTGGCCTGTCCCGCGATGCCACCGCCACGCAGATCGCGCAGGCACGGCGGCGGCTGAGCCGTCAGTTCCACCCCGACGTGAACAGCGCCAAGGACGCCGCGGCGCGCTTCGATGAGGTCCAGCGGGCATTCAGCCTGCTGTCCGACCCGGCGGCGCGGGCCGAGTACGACCGGGCCAGTGGCCATCCTGGCGCGCCGCGCGCGGCGCGGGAGTCCGGTGCCGGCACAGGGCCGGCGCACGGCATCGCCGTTCAGCCGGCCTCGGTGGATTTCGGGCACCTGGGGCCAAGCCGGCCGGCCGCCGACGCCACGGTTACCGTCTCCTGGACCGGAGCGCGCCCGGCCCGTATCACGGGCGATCAGGGAACCGAGTGGTGGACGACCGTGGGCTCCGCCGTGTCGGCCTCGTCGAGCGTCGTGTTGTTCCACCTGCGCGCCCGGGCGCCCGCCGGGATACCGGACGGGCAGCGCCAGGGCCAGTTCACGGTGACCCTCGACGGCACCCAGGTAACGGTCCCGCTCACGGCAGAGTTCAGCGGCGTGGCGCCGCCGACCGTCACCGACGCCGTCCGGTACGTCCGGCACACGCCGTGGGTGGACTGGGTCATTGTGGCGGCGTTCGTCGTCATCGTCATCGTCACGTTGGCGATCCACTAACCGGAACGCCGGACGCGGTGGCCGTCAGCTGGTGACGTCGGCCGAGGTGATGCGCGCCCAGGCGATCGAGATGAACAGGGCCGCGTACACCGCGAAGCTCAGCAGGCCGTGCCACAGCGTCGTCGTGTCGATCGGGGTGCGCAGCAGGGAGTCGAACGACAGCCACCAGTGCGTCGGGATGTACGGGGCCACCGGCGCGAACTGCGGGATGTTGTCGACCACCTCGCTGGCGACCACGATGATCATCGCCGCCGCGATCGCGCCGATCGCGTGCTCGGTGAACGTGGAGATCGCCAGGGCGATCGCGCCGAACGCCGCCATCGCCGCGCACACGTAGAGCGTCACCAACAGCACGTGGACCAGGCCGTCGGCGAGCGACACCGTCGTGCCTGACAGCAGGGTCACCGGGCCGGCGCCGAACAGCGCCACCCCCACGACAAGGGCGATCACCGAGACGGTGAACGTCGCGGCCACGGCCCACACGACGACCGTCGCGTACTTGACCGCGAGCAGCCTGGTCCGCCCGGCCGGCACCGCGAGCAGGTAGCGCAGCGTGCCGTAGCCCGCCTCGCCGGCGATCGAGTCGCCGGCGACGACCCCGACCACCACCGGAAGCACCAGGATCAGCAGCAGCGACAGCGCGACGAACGTCAGGAACACGCCGTTGCCCGCGAGCTGGCTGAAGTAGGCGGCGCCGCTCGCGCCCGGCCCGCGCCCGCCGCCGCCGCCGTGCGGCATGGAGAGCTTGAGGCCGATGCCGATCAGCAGCGGGAACAGCGCGGCGACGAGCAGCAGCAGCTGGTTGCGCCGCCGGAAGAAGGTGACCCGCAGCTCGTTGGCGAAGAACCTGCAGAGTAGTCCGAACGAGTGCGGCTGACTCTGGCGCGCCACCCGTCTGCTTGCGGTCGTTCATGACCAGGTCAACGCTCGACATCGAAGCCCTCCCCGGTGAGGCCGACGAACAGGTCCTCAAGGCTTGGCGCCTCGACCGTCAGGCCGCGGACGCCCACGCCGGCGTGCACCAGCTCGGCGGTGACCTTCTCCGGCGCCACCTCGCCGAGTTCCGCCGTGACCAGGCCGTCGGCGAGCACGGGCTCGGCGAGGCCGAGCTTCGCGAGGACCTCGGCGGCGACCGCGGTGTCCCCGGTGCGCACCGCGACCCTGGGGGCCGCGGTGCGGCGCAGCGCGGCGAGCTCGCCCTGGAAGACGAGCTTGCCGAGGCGCATCACGCCCACGTGCGTGGATACCTGCTCCACCTCGGCGAGCAGGTGCGAGGAGACGAAGACCGTGATCCCTTCGGCCGCGATCTGGCGGACGAGCGCGCGCACCTCGCGGGTGCCCTGCGGGTCAAGGCCGTTGGTCGGCTCGTCAAGGACGATCAGGTCGCGCGGCGTGAGCAGGGCGGCCGCGATCGCCAGGCGCTGCTTCATGCCGAGTGAGTAGTTGCGGAACTTCTTCTTGGCGGCGCCGGTCAGGCCGACCCGCTCCATGGCCTCGCCGATCCTGGCCTTCGCCGTCTTGGCGGAGGCGGTGCGGTCGGCCGAGTCGTAGCGGGCCAGGTTGTCCCAGCCGGACAGGTACGGGTAGAACGCCGGGCCCTCGACAAGCGAGCCGACACGGGACAGCACCCGCGTCGAGCCTTCCGGCATCGGGACGCCGAGGAGCTCCGCGGACCCGCTCGTCGCGAAGGCCAGGCCGAGGAGCATGCGGATCGTCGTTGTCTTACCTGACCCGTTCGGGCCGAGGAAGCCGTAGACCGCTCCCCTGGGGACCGCGAGGTCAACGTGGTCGACGGCCAGCTGGCCGCCACGGAAACGTTTCGTGAGCGCGGAGCTGGCGACCGCCAGTTCGGTGGTCGCCAGCTCCGTTCTGCTGTCTCCCGGGGGTGCGACCCCCCGGGGCGCGCCCGATGGCTCCGCCATCGCATCGGGCGCGCGGTCGGCCTGCTCTCTCATGAGGTCGTGTGCCCCACCGCCGCGTAAAGGACGGTCGGCTGCACCGCGCCGATGTAGACCTCGCCGCCGGTCATGAGCATCGAGACCAGGCTGGTCGTGACCAGGGTGCCGCTCCCCCAGCTGCCGTGGACCGGCTTGGCGGTGCCGAGCAGCGCGTTTATCAGTTCCTGGGAGGAGACGCCGACCCCCTGGTTGCTGTTCGAGGCGATGTTCTGCTGCCCGTTAGAGGAACTGGCGGAACCGGAGGAACCAGCAGATCGTTCCGAATCCTTGCATGAGGTCCTTTTGCGGGAACGCGACCACGGTGAGCCAGCTCTTGCCGTAGCTGCCGAAGCCGGTGCGTTGCTCGGCGTGCTGCCGCTCGCGGACTTGGCCTCGTTCTTGGGGTTCACCACGTCGACGGACGCGCCCTTCGGCGGGGTGAAGCTGAAGTTGGCCGGATCGGGGGCGACCCACTGCAGTGCCGTGTAGCCGACCTGGAAGGCGGGGGAGCTCGCGCCCTTCGCGTACAGCTGGACGCGGAGCGGTACGCCGTACTTGCCGTCGATCGCGATCATGACCTTGCCGACCAGCGAGCGGGAGTCCTTCGGCGCGAGGACGAGCTGGTACGACGGCTCGCCGGCCACCATCACGTTGGCTTGCACCGAGACCAGGGTGGTCTTGCCGACCTTCGCGAGCACCTGGTTGGCGGCCTGCTGCGGGGTGAGCGGCGTCTGCGCGACCTTGGGCGCGGCGTTCTTGGCGCTGGCCTGGTCCGCCTGGGTGAACTCGGTCACCGAGTCGCTGCTTGACTGCCAGAGCCACAGCTTGGACCCGTTGGCGATGACGTCCGTCTCCGACTGCGGCTGCGGGATCGACAGCCGGTAGTGCTTCGAGTCCTGGTAATAGACCTTCATCGTGTGCGAGCCGGTCAGCAGTGACGCCATGCTTGTCGGGTTTCCCGTCTGCGGCAGCTGCGGCAGGCCGAGCGAGGCCGTCTCCACCACCGTGCCGGTCATCGGCGGGACCTTGGCGTCGGTGCTGATGCTGGCCAGGAGCTGCGCCGGGGTACGGTTCGGCAGGTTGGGTGACGCCTGCGCCGCCGGGTATCTGCAGCGCCGCGACCACGGCGGCGGTGACGGCGACGGCGGTCCCCGGCACGGCCCAGCGGGCTCGCCTGGACATTTTCACTCGCATGCTTCCTCACCCGTCCTCGGGCTCATGTCTTCCGTTGTTCATTCTTACTCTGACCCGAGACCGCTGTGACCAAGCTGAGAGAGCTGAAAACTGGCTGAGAGCACGCGGCTCCGCGGCTCTTAGTGCACGCGGGCGGGCCTGATACGATCGCGCCTTTTGCGATCAGGCCTGCCCGCGCGCACATCGGGGGTACGGGGGTCGTCCCCCCGGGGGATAACTGAGGATCAGCTGAGGATGCGGTGCGGTTCGTTGCTCCGGTGAGTGAGACTGGACGCGTGCGCGTGCTAGTCGTGGAGGACGAGCGGCGGTTGGCCGCCGCGGTGAAGCGCGGCCTTGAGGCGTCGGGGTTCGCGGTCGATATCGCGTTTGACGGGGTCAGCGGGCTGCACATGGCGCGCGAGGGCGGCTACGACGGCGTCGTGCTCGACATCATGCTGCCCGGCCTTTCCGGTTACAAGGTCTGCGAGAAGCTGCGGGCCGAGGAGAACTGGGTGCCCGTGCTGTTCCTGTCGGCCAAGGACGGTGAGTACGACCAGGCCGACGGGCTCGACCTCGGCGGGGACGACTACCTCACCAAGCCGTTCTCTTACGTGGTGCTCGCCGCGCGGCTGCGGGCGCTGCTGCGGCGCGGCGCCGTGCCAAGGCCCGCCGTGCTGCGGGCGGGCGACCTGTCCCTCGACCCCGCGTCCCGGGTGGTGCGGCGCGGGTCGGCCTGCGTGGAGCTGACCGCGCGGGAGTTCTCGCTGCTTGAGTACCTGATGCGGCGCTGCGGGGCCGTGGTGTCCAAGTCAGAGCTGCTCGCGCACGTCTGGGACGACCCGGATGAGATCGCGGACCTCAACGTCGTCGAGGTGTACGTCGGGTACCTGCGGCGGAAGATCGACGCGCCGTTCGGGCGGCGGTCCGTGCAGACCGTCCGCGGTGCGGGGTACCTGCTGGCGGGCGACGGTGGCTGACGCGCGGGCGCGGGACGCGCGCCCGGTGGCCTGAGCCGTGGCCGGCGGGCCGCTGGTGGGTGCGGCACGGGTTCGGGCCTGTCCTCCGGTGGTGGCGGCGGCGCGGGCTGCGAGCCCGGGTCACGCTCACCGCGGCCCTCGGCCTCATCGTCGCGTTCGCCGCCGCTGACCTGCTGCTTTTCAACGCGCTGCGGGTGTCGCTCACCCGGTCGGTCGACGACTCCGCGCGGTCGGGCGCGGTCGAGGTCCAGGCGCTGATCAACGCCAACCGGGGGCTGCCTAACCCCGTGCCGGTCCCCGCGGACATCACGATCCAGGTGCTCAGCTCCTCGGGCGCGATCACGAACGTGTCCTCGGAAGCGGACCGGCTGGTGCCGATCGTGTCCGTTGCCCAGGCGCGGGCGCTCGCGCACGGCGGCGGGGCGATGCAGGTGCGCGGTGCGCCCTTCGACATGCCGTCGCTGCTGCGGGTCGTGGTGGTGCCCGCCAACGGCGGGCAGCTGGTGATCGCGGCCGTGCCGTTCAGCGAGGCGTCCGGGTCGCTGAGCGTGGTGGCGCGGACCCTGGTGATCTTCACGCCGGTGCTGTTCCTCGCGTTCACCGGGGCGATCTGGCTGGTGACCGGCTCGACGCTGCGGCCGATCGGCGCGCTGCGCCGGGGCGCGGCCCGGGTCACGGCGACCGCGGTGCCGTCCGACCTGCCGGTCCCCGAGGCGCGCGACGAGGTCCGCCTCCTCGCGCTGACGCTGAACGACATGCTCTCCCGGCTGGCGGAGGCGCAGCAGCGGCAGCGGGCCCTGGTCTCGGACACCGCGCACGAGCTGCGGTCACCGATCGCGTCGATCCGCACCCAGCTGGAGGTCGCGCTGGACTTCCCTGCCACCCAGGACTGGGAGACAACGGCGCGGGACGTCCACGCGGACGTGCTGCGGCTCGCCCGGCTCGCCGAGGACCTGCTGCTGCTCGCCCGCCTCGACGAGCAGGCGGGCCAGGCAGGCCAGGCCAGGCCGGGCGGCGGCATGTCCGTCGACCTGGCCGAGCTCTGCCGCTCGGTCGTCTGCCGCTACGCGGATTCCAGCGTCCCGTGACGGTCGTCGGTGCCGGAAACGACGGCGCCGGGACGGGAGCGTCGTGGTCGCCGGCGACTGGGCGCGGCTCGACCGGCTGATAGTGAACCTGGTGGACAACGCGGTGCGCTACGCCAAGTCCGCGGTGGTGGTCTCGGTCACCAGGGACGGCTCGTGGGCGGAGCTCGCGGTCACCGACGACGGGCCCGGCATCCCCGCGGCCGACCGGGAACGGGCCTTTGACCGTTTCGCCCGGCTTGACGACGCGCGCAGCCGGGAGGGGGACGATGCGGGCGGCGCCGGGCTCGGGCTTGCCATCGTCCGCGCGACCGCCCAGGCCTACGGCGGCATGGCCGCCCTGGAGCCGGCCACGCCTGCGGACGACGTTTCCGGATCCGTGACGGGCCTGCGCGCGGTCGTTCGCCTGCCGGCGATCCGCGACGGAGCATGATCGCGGAAACGAACACGTTACCCGTGTCTCGTCCGCCGCTCCGGCGGGATATATCGTTAATTTCACACCGTTGAACTTGGGAGCCGTATGCGCGACCGTAAGCGCGGCACGGTCCGTGACCTGCGGCGCGAGAACCGGGCCGCAGTCCTGTGGTCGCTCTACCTAAGCCAGCTACGCAGCCGGCAGGAGCTGGGCGCGGCGACCGGGCTCAGCGCCGCCTCGGTGACGAACGTGATCCGTGAGCTGATCGACGAGGGCGTCGTGATCGAGACCGGCCTCGCCGAGTCCGACGGCGGGCGGCCGCGGGCGATGCTCGGGATGAACCCGCGGTACGGCTACGTCATCGGGGTCGACATCGGCGAGACGCGGACCAGGGTCGAGCTCTTCGACCTGACCATGACCGAGCGCGCCAAGGCCGAGTACCCGCTCGGCCGGGCCGCCGAGCACGACGTCGCCGTGGTTGTCGGGCAGATCGCGTCCGGGCTTGACACGGTGCTCGCAGAGAGCGGTATCGACAGGGAGCACATCCTCGGCGTTGGCGTCGGCGTGCCTGGGATCATCGAGCGGGGACCCGAGGTGCTTGTCCACGGCCAGACCTACGGCTGGGACGCCGTGCCGCTTGGAAAGCTGCTGCGGGCGCGCACCGACCTGCCGCTGCGCTTCGACAACGGGGCGAAGACGATGGGCCAGGCCGAGTTGTGGTTCGGGGCGGGACGGGGGGCGCGGAACGCGGTCATGGTCCTGATCGGCTCGGGCGTCGGCGCGTCGCTCATCTCCGGCGGCGCCACCTACCAGGGCGCCACGTCCAGCGCGGCCGAATTCGGGCACGTCACCGTCGCCGTCGGCGGCCGCAAGTGCCGGTGCGGGGCGTCGGGCTGCCTGGAGGCCTACGCCGGCGCGGCCGCGATCCTGGAGCGGTACGGCCGGCCGATGGCAGCCGATGACCAGGAACTGGCGCTGGCGGAGCTCATCGGCGCCGCGGACACGTCGTCCCGCGCGGACGGGGTACTCGGCGAAACCGCCGAGTACCTTGGCGCGGGAATCGGTTCCCTGATCAACCTATTCAACCCGGAGCAGGTCATCCTTGGCGGCTGGGCCGGCCTGCTGCTCGGTGCCCGCCTCCTCCCGGAGATCCGCGAGTCGGCCAGGCGGCATTCCCTGCGCCACCTGTTCGCCGCCACCTCGATAGACCTGGGCCAGCTAGGGCCGGGCGCGGTGGCGAGAGGGGCCGCGACCCTCCCCATGGAGAGCTTCCTCAACGGCTCGGCGGGCGGCGACTGACCCGAGCGCTAGCCCGGGAAATATCGGCCGGTGAATTTAACGGGTAAACTTTGCTCCTCGGGTAAATAAAGTACGAGATGTAAGAAAAGCGCTCGCCGCACGCGCTTTCTCTTCGCCTGGTACAGAGTCTTCATGCTGCACGGAATTTACATGCTCATCGCGGCCGCGCAAATCAGGCAGCTCACACCGGGCGTCACTTGCTTCACCGCAAGCCCCGTTCCTGTCCGAGCCGGGGCCGCGGCAGCCCAACGCCGAAGGCGACAGCCAATAACTGCGCCTCCCGTTCGCGGCAGGCCCACGCCGAAGGCGACAGCCATGACCGCGCGACGCGTGATGCGTGAGCCGCCTGATGGCAGGCCGAAGGCCGTCGGCGTCGCGGCGGGGCAAGCTCTGGGCTTTATGGAGGCGGGGCCGCTGGGAGATTCCCGCCGACCTTCCGGAGGAGTGTCGGCGGGAATCTGCCCAAGGCCCAGCCACCACGCAAGCTCTTGACTTTGATCTGGCTTTTGAAGATCGAAGCGCAAAGAAGCTGGCCAGAGCAGGAACCACAAGTCGTTCGGGATGCTGCTGCTTTACCAGCGGCCCACCGGGAGGAGCGCGGCGATCGCTACCACGACGAACAGCAGGGTCAGGTAGGCGATGCTGAGGTGGAACAGGCGCATGGGGAAGGGCTTATCGGTGCCGTCCGCGCGGACCTGCGCGTCGAGGCGGTGGGCCTCGACCAGGAACCAGCCGCCGAGGCCGATGGCCGCGGTCGCGTAGAGCCAGCCGGCGTACGGTGCCAGGGCCAGGGTCGCGGCGACCATCGCGTAGGAGTACAGCACGATCTTGCGGGTCACCGCGGCGGGGCTCGCCACGACGGGGAGCATGGGGACGTTCGCGCGGGCGTAGTCGTCCTTGAACTTCATCGCGAGCGCCCAGAAGTGCGGCGGGGTCCACAGGAAGATCACCGCGAACAGCACGATCGCGGGGACCGCCACCGTGCCCTTGACGGCGGCCCA
Source organism: uncultured Actinomycetota bacterium (assembly GCA_963759545.1). Classification (GTDB taxonomy): domain Bacteria; phylum Actinomycetota; class Actinomycetes; order Streptosporangiales; family Streptosporangiaceae; genus Trebonia. Next base: position 85,394 of record CAVXAB010000006.1, on the reverse strand, counting down.
GCCGACGAGGACGGGGAAGCACCCGGCCGCGCCGCCGATCACGATGTTGGCCGGGGAGCGGCGCTTGAGCAGCAGCGTGTAGACGAATATGTAGAAGAGGATCGCGGCGTCCGCCAGGGACGCGGCGAGCCAGTTGGCTTCCAGGCCGAGCAGCAGCGTGGCGGCCGCGCCGAGCGCGATGCCCCAGATCAGCGCCTCGGTCGGCTTGACCGTGCCCCGCTTGTTGACCAGCGGGCGGCCGGACGTGCGCTTCATCACCGCGTCGATGTCGCGGTCGATGTAGCAGTTGATGGTATTCGCGCTGCCGGCGGCGAGGGTGCCGCCGACCAGCGTGACGAGGACGAGCTTCAGCGACGGCAGGCCGCGCTGGGCGAGCAGCATCGTCGGGACCGTGGTGACGAGCAGGAGCTCGATGATCCGTGGCTTGGTCAGCGCGACGAGCGCGCCGGCCAGGGCCCTGGGGGTGCGCCTGGCGGCAGGCTGGCCGGGCGCCCGGCCAGCCTGCGCCGCGAGCGCGGTGGGCGAGGATGTCACTACTCCCCCGACTCCGGTTCGGTCGACTCGGGTTCGGCGGACTCGGGCGTCTCCGGTCGGCGGACTCCAGCGTGATCGGCGTCTCAGGGTCGGCCGCCAGCACCTCGACGGGCGCCACCGGCGGGGCCGGGACCGGGCCCGGCTCCCTGGTGCCGAAGGAGCTGAACGCGGCGCCCGCCGGGTACCTCAGCTTCGGCCCGGAGTGCTGCGCCCTGAACAGGTAGAACAGCACGATCGAGGCCACGATGAACGCGCCCATCGGCAGCGCGAACGTCATGATCGTCCCGCCGAAGTACATCGCGGGCCCGTCCGCCAGGTGCACGGCCGCTTGTGGCATGGACACGGTTGTCTTTCCTCCAGCTCAGCGCACGTAGAACAGCAGCCAGAATATGATCGCGACGATGGCGAGGTAGTTCCACACGACGGTGAAAGCACTCAGCGCCGACTGGAACCGCTGCACCTCGAACGCTTGCGCATAGGTGGGCGGCTGTTCCACGAAGGAGATGGCCGGGATGTGCCGCGAGCGGGCGACCATGATCTCCAGCCAGATCATCGCCGACAGCCAGGTGACGAGCGCCACCGGGTAGAAGCCGACGAAGACGCTGGCGAAGCCGGACGCTCCTGGCTGGAACGGCAGGACGAGCAGCTCGACGATCTGCAGCGCCACCGCCGCGAGTCCGAAGACCAGCGCGACGACCGCTGAGATGAACCAGTCGCCCTTCTTCCCGCCCTTGATCCGCTGCAGGCCGACGGTCTGGATGACCGCGCTGAGCGCGATCAGGCCCACGATCGCCTCGCCGTAGTGGTACGACGGGACCGGTGTCGAGCTTGGCAGCCACTTGCCGTGGCCGTTCGACGAGAACAGGTAGAAGTACGCGAACGCGAACGCTCCGAACAGGAACGACAGCGCGCCGATGGCCAGCCTGCTGCCGGTCCAGGCCGCGTTGAGCGCGGCCTCGTGGTAGAAGGCCGTCTCTTCGGTGGCCCGGGTAGCGGCCTCATGTTAGAGGCACTGCTACCCGGGGCGGTGATGTCCGCCATTGCTTTCCTATTCCTCCGATCCGGTGCTCGCCCCGACGGTCGCCAGCGCGCCGCCGATCACGCCCGCCGGCGGATGCAGGTCCGCCACCGGCAGCGCGTCCGGGTCGCCGTACTCGTACGGGCCGGCCAGGACCACCGGGATGTGCTCGAAGTTCTCGGCCGGGGGCGGGCTCGCGACCTGCCATTCCAGGCCGCGGGCGTTCCACGGGTTCTGCGGTGCCCGCTTCCGCCAGATCACCGTGGACATCACGAAGTTGAATACGAAGATGCACAGCGAGCCGCCCAGGCAGAACGCGGAGATCGACACCCAGTCGTTCAGCGTCTGCAGGTTGGCCGCGTACTCGAAGACCCGGCGCGGCTGACCCAGCATGCCGGCCGCAAACAGCGGCATGAAGGTCGAGTTGAACGCGATGAACATCGTCCAGAAGTGGATCTTGCCGAGCCGCTCGTTCATGGTGATGCCCATGACCTTCGGCAGCCAGTAGTAGATGCCGCCGAAGAACGCGAAGATCAGGCCGCCCATGATCGTGTAGTGGAAGTGCGCCATGACGAAGAAGCTGCCGTGCGCGGTGGTGTCCGCGGGCACGTCGCTCAGGAACACGCCGGAGATGCCGCCGAACAGGAAGTTGAAGAAGAACGCCATCGCGAACAGCATCGGGACCGTCAGCCGGATCTTCGCCTTCCAGAAGGTGCCCATCGCCACCAGGAAGATGAAGCCGGTCGGGATCGAGATCAGCTCCGTCGTCAGCATGAACAGCGGCCGCATGTCCGGGTCCATGCCCGAGTCGAACAGGTGGTGCTGCCAGACGAAGAACGACAGGATCGCGACGCCGAACATGCCCGCCGCGCCGACCTTGTAGCCGAACAGCGGCTTCCTGGTGAAGACCGGGATGATCTCCTGGACGATGCCGAACCCTGGCAGGGCCAGGATGTAGACCTCGGGATGGCCGAAGAACCAGAACAAGTCCTCGTACAGGTAGCTCGAGCCGCCGAGCTGGTCGACGAAGAACGCGGTCTGCGCCGTCCGGTCGGTGATGATCATGTACATGCCGCCGACGAGCACCGGGGCCGCCAGGACGAACAGGAAGCCCGTGGTGAGCATCGCCCACACGAACATCGGCAGCCGGGACCAGCGCATGCCGGGCGCGCGGTAGCAGATGATCGTGACGACCATGTTGAAGCCGGCCAGGATGATCGAGATGCCCATCAGGCCGAACGCGACCGCGTAGCCGTCCATGCCCTCGCCGGCCTGGATGGACAGCGGCGCGTAGCCGGTCCAGCCGGTCGGGAACCCGCCGTCGAGGAAGCTCGACAGCAGGATCACGTAGGCGCAGGGCGTGAGCCAGAAGCTCAGCGCCTCGATGCGCGGGAACGCGACCCGCTTGGAGCCGATCATGAGCGGTATCAGGTAGTTGCCGAACGGGCCGACGATGACCGAAGTCATCATCATCATCATCATGGTGCCGTGCTCGCCGACCACCTGCAGGTACATGGTCGGCGACATCATGTGGTAGGTCGGCGACAGCAGCTCGGTCCTGATCCCGATCGCCAGCAGGCCGCCGGTGAAGAAGTAGATCAGCATGCCGATCAGGTACTGCAGGCCCACGACCTTGTGGTCGAGCGTGAACCTGAAGTACTTCGATACGCCAAAGCCGTTGCCGTTGCCCTCGTGGAGGGTGATGTTCCTGTTCAGCGGCCTGCCGAGCATCTGCCGGACCAGGTCGTTGAAGACGCCGAGCCCGATCAGCCAGCCGACGATCAGGAAGGCGTAGCCGAGGACGATCGCAAAGTCGTTGTCGTCGGAGCGCGCCACCACCCGTCGCCACGAAGCTCGGCGGTCATGAAGTTGCCGAGCCAGTGGCCGAAGTAGTAGCCGATGACCGCGCCGGCGAGGGCGGTGAGGATGTTCGGGCGCAGCCACCAGGAGCGCTCCTTGGGGGTGGCACCCGGGTCGCCGCCGCCGGGCGCCTGGGCGCTCTCCGGCTGGGTTTCGATAGCCATGGGGTTACCTCGCTCCTTTCCTACGGCTGTTCCGGGTCCGCCGGGTTGTAGTAACCGCCGCCCGCGCTGGTCAGCCCGAGGGCCTGGTTGATCTTGCCCGCCGGAGATGTTGGTCGGGTCGTAGGTGAGCGCGTACGGCGGCAGGATCTTGGTCACGCTCGCGAGCTTCACCGCGGTGGCCTGCGTCCACGCCATGAAGTTCGAGTCGGTCATGACCGTGCCGGTGTCGTACATCGCGCCGTGCCAGATGCCGCACAGCTCGGCGCAGCGGACCTGGAAGTCGCCCACCGTGGTCGGCGTCGTGTACGCGACGTTGTTCACGCCCGGGTTGGCGTCGGCCTTCACCCCGAGCGTGTACGCCCAGAAGGAGTGGATGACGTCGAGCGAGGTGACGTTGAACTGCACCGGCTGGTTGACCGGCAGCACGAGCTGCGTCGTCTCGAAGCCGCCGAACTGCGGGTAGCGGAACGTCCACGCCCACTGCTGGCCGATCACCTGGACCTGGAGGATGTTGTTCGAGTTCGGCGACCACGAGGTGGCAGACGCGGCCGGCGGCAGGCCGTTCTTGAAGATCGGCTGCGGGCCCTGGCCGGCGCCGGCGCCCGCGGGGTCGATCAGCTCGATCGTGCCGTAGACCGCGAGGGCGAGCACGATCGCGGAGGTGCCGGCGATCCAGGTCGCCTGGACCTTGAGGTTGCCGTGCAGCGGCGCGGCGTCGGTCTCGTCTCCCGGCTTCTGCCGCCAGAAGGTGAGCGCCCAGCCGAAGTACAGCAGCACGCCGATGATCACCGGGGTGGCTATCGTGCCAAGCACCGTGATGTCGGTCTGCCTGGCTCGCCGCCTGCTCAGACGCGCGGCCCGGGGGCATGTGCGGTCCCCAGACCAGCGCGACGAGCAGGCAGCCGATGATGCTGAGCACGATCCAGAGGATGAGCAGCCACACGACGTCCCTGTCCCTGCGCCAGCTGGCCGGAACCGGGGCGCCCGCGGCGCTTGACGCGTCGGCGGCCATCAGGCCTGCACCTCCATCTGGCCCATCATGTAACCCGGCGTGGCCCATCGGGCCGCCGTTGCCGTCCACGTAGCCGCCGCCGCACGGCACGAAGCACTGCCAGCGGTAGGTGCCGGGCGTGCTTCGGCGTCTTGAAGCTGAACTTCACCACCGTGTGCGGGGCGTTCCCGGTGGTGACGTCGTCGCCTACGCAAGGGCGACGTGCCGCAGAGGTTGTTGTTCTCGTCCACCGTCGGCGGGGACGCGACCGGCACGTTGATGCCGAGGCTCGGGATCGCGAAGGTGTGCTGCACCGAGCAGTTCGCCCACGAGTCGAAGGTCGAGACCGACTGCGTCGCGACATGGTCTTGCCGTTGAAGTACGCGACGTTCTCGACATCGCCGGCCACGCCCGTGACCTTGCCCCACAGCGGGTTCCGCAGCGGCGTGCAACCGTCGTACCCGAGGATCGTCACGTTCACCGTGGTGTTCGCGGGAACCGCGAAGTACGTCGTGTGGTCGAACTGGCCAGTTGCGGGTTCTTGAATGAAGTAAGAAACCCAGTCTGGCTTGTTGGTGACCGTCGTCTGAGGGGTGGTCATCAGCGTGACGTCCACCGCGCCGTTCTTGGCGTACGGCGTGTAATTCTCAGTCTGCGGCTGCGGGCCAATGATGTCGAACACGACCCATAGCACGCCCGCGACAACCGCCAGGAAGGCCACCACCAGGGTCGCCACCCGAGCCGGTAGAGACACCGGATCCACCTCGTTCCTGCGCAACGCGTCAAGCGGTTGCGCCAGCTATGCCAAGCTCATGGCATTCCCGCGATCGAGGCGGTCGCGGCGGCCTGGTGATTTAAGTGATTACGAAGAACCGCTTAAGTCACCATTTCGTCACCGAGAGCCCGGTCAGCAGGCGGGTTGCCCACTTACGCCCCGATCGTGACGTCCGTTATGGCGCATACGCAACACCCGGACCCCTGGATGACAAAATTGTCATGCGAGGGTGGAACACTACGGCTGGTCATCGACACGGCACCTACCTGCAGACTTACAATCGTTTGCGGCACGTTCGCGTAACAAGTCCGACTCGGGCGCCATCGACCGGTTGACCATCGGAAAAGCCACAGACACCATCAAGGCGGAACTGATCGGGGAGGCAGGTGAACATGACACATCTGGGGCGCATCCTCATCGTTGACGACGAGCCCAAGATCCGCTCGTTCATCGGCCGCGCGCTCACCGCCGCCGGCTACGCGACGGAGTTCGCCGCGAGCGGCGCCGAGGCAATGCGCAGCTGCGCCGGCGCCAGGTATGACCTCGTCATCCTGGACCTGGTGATCACCGACATGGACGGCCGGGAGGTGCTCGGCGGGCTGCTGTCCGCCCGTCCGGACCAGGCCGTGATCGTGCTGTCCTGCGTGGCCGACGTCGCCGCCAAGGTCGACCTGCTCGAGCGGGGCGCACAGGACTACCTGACCAAGCCGTTCTCACTCGCCGAGTTGCTCGCCCGGGTCCGCGTCCGGCTACGCAGCGAGGCACACCACGCCGAGCAGCATCACCACGCCGAGGCGCTGGCCGGACCTCAGCCGCTGATGCCGCCGCTGACCGCGCCGCAGTCCACTGGTCACGCGCACGGTGAGGTCATCAGGGCCGGCCACGTGACCCTCGACGTCGGAAAGCTCGTCGCGGACATCGGGCAGGGGCCGGTGCCGCTCACCCGGCTGGAGTTCCTGCTGCTGCGCGAGCTGGCCGAGCACACCGGGCAGTCGGTATCCAAGGGCAGCCTGCTCGCCTCCGTCTGGGGCTACGACTTCGATCCCGGCTCCAACGTGGTGGACGTGTGCGTGCGGCGGATCCGTTCCAAGCTTGGCTTCGAGCTGATCAAGACCGTGCGGGGTGAGGGCTATCAGCTCGTCTCCTAGCGCGGGCACCGCACCGATCGGCGCGGCGGCCGCCACCTCGGGCATTCCCGCATGGCTGCGGGCGCTGCGCTGGCCGTTCAGTCCGCTCGCGCTCGACGTGCTCTGGGCCGGATTCTCCGTGCTCAACCTCGTCGCGATCTACTGGTTCGCCTACTGGGAGACCATCCCCTTTCACTTCATCTGGATCAGCCTGACGCTGCTGTACGGGTTCCGCTCCTGGCCCACCGGCCCGACGATATGGATACTCGGCGCGGTCATGGTGACGACCGCGTCCGGCATCGGCATAGACGTGTTGCGCGGCACGGAGCCCGCCGCGGAGCTGACCGAGGTCCCGCTCATGGCGGCCGTCTTCGTGGCCACGGTCTGGCATAGCCATCGCAAGCTGGCGGCCGAGCACTCGGTGCGGCTGATCGGCGAGCAGAACGCCCGCCTGCTCACCGACCAGCGGCAGTTCCTCCAGGACGCCGCGCACCAGCTGCGCACCCCCATCACCATCGCCCTCGGCCACGCGGAGCTGCTCGCCACCGACCTGAGCGGCGAGCAGCAGGGCGAGGACATCGGGGTGGTGATCGGCGAGCTGAACCGGCTGCGGCGGATCTCCGAGCGGCTGCTGCTCATCGCCTCGGCCGGCGACCCGGCCTTCCTGCACGCCGAGAACGTCCAGCTGGACCAGCTGATCGCCGATCACGTCCGCCGCTGGCGGCCAACCATCAGCCAGCACCTGCGGATCGGGCGGCTCGACGCCGTCACGGTGCGCGCCGACAGGGAACGGCTCGGTCTCGCGCTCGACGCGCTGATCGAGAACGCGGTCAAGCACAGCGACAGCAACGGTCGCATACAGTTGTCTGTCATCCGGGACTACCCGGGGATGCCCGTGCGGATCGTCGTCGCTGACGCGGGCGACGGGATCCCGGCGGACCTGCTGCCGTTCATCTTCGACCGGTTCCGCACCAGCGATGGCGCGCAGTCACGGGGGACCGGCCTTGGGCTCCCCCTGGTACGCGCGGTAGCCCTCGCGCACGGCGGCGACGTGACCGTCCGCAGCGCGCACGGGAAGGGCAGCGAGTTCGAGCTGGCCCTGCCGCTGCCCGGTCGGCCGGCCCTGCCCGCCGTGCCGGCCGACCGGACGGCAGCGTCAGCGGCAGCGGCGACGACGACGACGACGGAAGACCAAGGGAGTGCCAGGCGATGAGCACGATGAGCCTGCCGAGCGCGGCGCGGAGGACGGCCGGGCTGGCCAGGCGGCACAAGGTGATCACCGGCGTTGTCGCGGTGTTTGTCGTGGCCGTGATCGCGGTCAGCCTGGCGACGCGCAGCACGCAGGCGCCGCCGCCTGGCGATCCCGCCGCCGCCGGGTTCACGCTGCCGGCCCTCGGCCAGACGGGCCAGCAGGTCTCGCTCAGCCAGTACCAGGGCAAGCCGGTCATCGTCAACTTCTGGGCCTCCTGGTGCCCGCCGTGCCAGCAGGAGACCCCGCTGCTCGCCAGCTGGTACAAGCAGCAGCACGGGCACGTTGTCCTGCTCGGACTCGACGAGAACGACACCACGGCGGATGCGCTCAAGTTCGCGCGCGCCAAGGGGGTCAGCTACCCGATCGGGTTTGACCCGCAGGTGAAGGTGGCGCTTGCCTACAACGTCGACGGGCTACCGCAGACGTTCTTCCTCAACGCACAGCACCGCATCGTCGACCACGTGCTCGGTGCGGTGACCAAGGCTGAGCTCGCCAAGGGCCTCCGCCTGATGAACTCGGCCTCGTGAGCCAAATGTTGCCAGCGCAGTCCCGGTGAAAGGGTGACCACGGCATGACCTCTCCCACGCAGACGGAGCCGCCGTTCGTGCCGCTGCGGCACAGCGGCTGGGCCACGAGGCGCACACCGCTCTGGATCTTCGCCGTCCTCGCCGTCGCCGCCATCGGCGTGATTCTTGTCTCACTGTCGCACAAGCCGTCACAGTCGCAGCGGGCCAGCGACCTGGCCGGGTACTTCGGTGACGTGAAGGCCGGGATCGGATCCTGCGCGGCCGGGCTGCACGACTCGGAGAACGCCTACGGGCAGGTGCTCGCCGGCGACACGGCGCAGACCAAGGCCGCCGAGTCCGTCTTCACCTACGGCGGGTCCAACTGCACCCTGGCGAGCAACCAGGCACTGACCGACTTCGCCAACTACCAGGTGACCGAGTCACTCGCCTCGTTCAACCTGGACACCGCCGACAACGACGTCATCACCTGGTCGTTCGACTCCACCGCCGTCCAGACGGACATGCTGGCCGCGCTCAAGGCCACGTCCCCGGCGGCCAAGACGAGCGCGCAGGCCAAGCTGACGGCCGACCTGGCGGCGCTCGACAAGCAGCGAGCCGCCATCGACACGATATGGACCGCGGCCAAGAATGCCACCGGCGCGACCGCCGCGTTCCCAGGCCTGCCGACCTGGGAACCGCCGTCTTCGTGAACCGTCAAGGACATCGCGGACAGCTCACGAGCGTGCGCGAGAAGTTGCCGGCTGGCATTTTACCTGGTCACGGCATGTATGAGCGGATAGCGTCGCGGGAAAAATCCGTGGCGTGACGCCGCTTGAGCCTGGCCCGCGCCCGCGCAGCCGCACTCCAATGCCGCTGCTTGTGGCCGTGCTCGGCGTCGCGCTTGGCGTCGGCGGCATCGCGCTGCTGCTGCGCCCGTTCACGCCCGGTTCTCCGCCGCGACTGGCCGCCACCGCCACCACGCGAGACGCGCAGACAGTGCCTCGACCGCTGTCGGATGCGGTCATCCGCGCCAGGATCGAGCCGAGTGTCGTCGACGTGACGGCAACGCTGACCTATGACGACGAGACGGCCTCGGGAACGGGCTTCGTGATCGATGGCCGCACCGGGCTCATCCTCACCAACAATCACGTCATCAGGGACGCGACCTCCGTTACCGTCACGGTCCCGGCGACCGACCAGGCCTACCCGGCGGACATCGTCGGCGTAGACGTGACCACCGATGTCGCGGTCCTCCAGATCACGCCGGTAGCCGGGCTCCCCGGCGTTCCCCTCGGCGACTCGGCCACGGTCACCGCGGGCGCGCAGGTCATGTCCTTCGGCAACCAGGCCGGCGCGGGCGGCTCGCCAGCGGTCGCGCCCGGCGTCATCACCGGCACCGGCCGGACGATCCAGGCCGACGACGGAGCCGCGGGTTTCAGCGAGACGCTGCACGGCATGCTGGCCACCACGGCCCGGATAGAGCCGGGCGACTCGGGCGGCCCGCTCGCCGACTCGTCGGGAACCGTGATCGGCGTGGACACCGCCGCGGGCACCGGCGGCGCGGACACCGGCTACGCGATCCCCATCAACGCCGCGATGGCCGCGGAACGGCAGATCACCGGACGGCAGCCGGGCCAGGGCATCAGCCTCGGGGTCGACGGGTTCCTCGGGGTCATCGTCGGCTCAGGCACCGCCCGCTCCCCCGCCGTGCAGCAGGCACAGGAACGCAGCGTGGTCGCGGGTGCGGCCAACCCGTCGGCCTCGCCCGGCTGCGTCCCCACGCAGGGAGACGTCACGACGCCCGCGACGATCGCCCCGGTGCCCGCCGGCGCGCTCGTGGACGGCGTGCTGTGCGGCACAGGCGCCGCCACGGCCGGGATCGCCCCGGGCGACGTGATCACCAGCGCGGACGGGCACCAGGTCCAGTCGCCCGCCGCGCTGACCGCAATCGTGGCCGGGTGCCGACCGGGTACCGTGGTGCCGGTCACCTGGATCAGCAAGGCGGGACTCGCGCGAACCGCGCGGATCCGGCTCGGCCCGGCCCCGGCGGCATAATTCTGCCCTCGTCCGCCGTTGAAGTGTTCGCAGGCAGTGGGTAGCGCGTGGCCGCTAATCCTTAGCGCCCCTTCAGCTTCCTTTCAGGTTTTAGACGCTTACTAGAGGGTGACGGTGTACGCCGCCAGCGGCCGCCGTCAGGCACCTGCCCATACGCTGTTCTTTGTGAAGGCGAGATAGATGCACGACGACGACAGTGGTAACGACCAGCACGGCAGCTGGCAGCCACCGGAGTACGTGAGCCCCTGGATCCCGGCGTCAAACCCGGATGAGGGGGATTCCGGCAACGCGTCCCGTGACAGCTCGGCCGGAAGTGGCCAGCCTGAGCAGGACAGCGACACGGTCTCGTTTCGTAACGGCCCCGGCTACGGGCAGGGCGGTTACCCGCCGCCCGGGTACCCGCCGCCCGGGTACGGGCAGCCGCCAGGCTACGGGCAGCCCGGATATGGCCAGCAGGGCTACGGGCAGCCCGGGTACGGCCAGCCGGGCTACGGGCAGCCCGGGTACGGCCAGCCGGGCTACGGGCAGTACCCCTGGAGCGGGTACGGCACGCCGCCCCGCCGCCCCGCTCAGGTTTCGGCCGGACGCTCGCCTACGTGGCCGTCGCGGTGCTCGCGGCCGCCGCTGGCGCGGGTGCCGCCGTCGCGCTGAACCACTCGGGGACCCCAAGCTCCTCCGCGAACTCACCGCTGAACGGGAACGGCTCGCAGTCCAACCCCTTCGGCAACGCGAACCCGTTCCCGTCCTCCGGCAGCGGGTCCGGCAACTCGGCAACTCCGGCAACTCGGGCGGCTCCGGCGGCACGAACACCGGCGGCGGCTCGCTGAACGCGAGCGCGCTCGCGGCCAAGGTCGACCCTGGCATCGTCGACATCAACTCCAACCTCAAGTACAGCCAGGCCACCGCGCAGGGCACCGGCATGGTGATCTCGTCAAGCGGCCTCGTGCTCACCAACAACCACGTCATCGACGAGGCGGTCAGCGAGTCCGCCACGATCGTGACCTCCGGCAAGACCTACACCGCGAAGGTCCTCGGCTACGACTCCACCGACGACGTGGCACTGCTGCAGCTCGAGGGCGCGTCCAACCTGAAGACCGTCACGCTGTCGAACTCGAGCAAGGCCAAGGTCGGCCAGGCGGTGCTCGCGCTCGGCAACGCCGGCGGGCGTGGCGGCCTCCCGTCGACCGCGCAGGGCACCATCCAGGCACTCAACCAGTCCATCGAGGCCAGCGACAGCGGCGCGAACACCACCGAGAAGCTGCACGGCATGATCGAGACCAACACGCCCATCGAGCAGGGTGACTCGGGTGGCCCGCTCGTCAACGGCAGCGGCCAGGTCGTCGGCATGGACACCGCGGCGAACTCGTCCTCCTCCGGGTTCGGCGGCTACTCGGCGGCCACCACGGGCTTCGCGATCCCGATCAACACCGCCATCTCGATCGCCGACAAGATCAACGCCGGCAAGGCGTCCTCGACCGTGCACATCGGCCTCGCCGGGTTCATGGGCGTGAACGTCGCGGACGCGTCAAGCCCGAGCCAGTGCACGAGCGGCGGCGACGGCTTCGGCGGCGTCGGCGGGTCCAGCTCCCCGGTGAGCTCAGGCGCGCTGATCTGCCAGGTCTACCCCGACTCGCCGGCCCGGTCGGCGGGCCTGGCCAGCGGCGACGTGATCACCTCGGTCAACGGCACCACGATCAGCTCGGCGAACGGGCTGACGAACGAGACCGCGAGCTCGCACGCGGGCGACCAGTTCGCGATCACCTACGTCGACCAGTACGGCGCGAAGCACTCCACCACGGTCGCCCTGACCGGCTGGGCCAAGTAACTCGCTGAGCTCCGTGGCGTGACGGCATAGGCCCAGCACGGGGATTTTTCGTGGGCGAGGTCAGCTCCGATTTCATGAAATTTCCGGAATGTCGGGCGCGCCCGACATTCCGGAACGGCGGCTGCGATGCCGGCGGAGCCGTCACCGTCAGGTGGTCAGCCAGGCCGTCAGGGCTTGCTCGGCGGCCACGATTGGGGCTGCGTCGACGTACTCGCCCGGGGTGTGGGCTATTTCTGAGATGCCTGGGCCGTAGTTGACGGCGGGGATGCCCAGCTCGGCGAATCGCGCCACGTCGGTCCAGCCGAGCTTGGCCCTTGGCTCGCCGCCCACCGCCTGCGCGAAGTCGGCGGCGGGGCCCGAGGTCAGGCCGGGCCTCGCGCCGGGGGCGGAGTCCAGGATCTCTACCGGCCAGGCCGCGAACAGGTCGCGAACGTAGGACTGCGCCTCTTCCTCCGAGCGGTCGGGGGCGAAGCGGTAGTTCACCGTGACCACGCACTCGTCGGGTACCACGTTGCCCGCGACGCCGCCGGAGATCGCGACGGCGTTCAGGCCCTCGTGGTACTCGAGGCCGTCGACGACCGGCTTGCGCGGCTGCCAAGCGCGCAGGACGTCCAGGATCGCGGCCGCCTCGTGGATCGCGTTCTTCCCCATCCAGGAGCGTGCCGTGTGCGCCCTGGCGCCCTTGGCGGTGATCGCCGCGCGCAGCGTGCCCTGGCAGCCTCCCTCGACCGCGCCGCCGCTCGGCTCAAGCAGGACGGCGAAGTCGGCGACGAGGAGTTCCGGGGCGTCGCGCGACAGCAGGTACAGGCCGTTGCGCGCGGCGTCGACCTCCTCGCACTCGTAGAACACGTAGGTCACGTCGCGGTTCGGTTCAGGCAGCGTGGCCGCGAGGCGCAACTGGACCGCCACCCCCGCCTTCATGTCTGAGGTGCCGACCCCAGTAAGCCGAAGTCGTTCTGAGTCCCATTGAGACGGGAAGTTACCGGCGTGCGGCACGGTGTCGATATGGCCCGCCAGCACTACTCGTTCCGGTTTCCCGAGGCCCGTGCGCGCGACGAGCGTGTTGCCGTGCCGGGTCACCTGGAGGTGCGGCAGGCGGCGGAGCGCGCGCTCGATCGCGTCGGCCAGGGGGCCCTCCTCGCCGCTGACCGAGGAGACGTCGACGAGGGCGGCGGTGAGCTCGGGGCCTTCGGCTTGCAGGTCAAGGTCGTGATCCACGGGGACAACTTACCGGGCCCCGCCCCGACCGGCACGGGCGGAGGGACCGCTGAACCAGGAGAATGCGGCTAACCCGGGTCGGGGACACCGACGGCCGACTGGCGGGTCATCGCCCTGGCCGCGCCGCGCAGCGCGGCGACGATCACCGCGACCGACGGCCGGATCACCGACGCGGTGCGCGCCACCGCGAATACGTCCCTGGCCAGGTCGAGGCCGGCCGGCAGCTCACGGACCACGACACGCCGCTCGTAGGCGCCGACCGCGAGTCGCGGCATGATCGCGATGCCGAGGCCGCGCGCGACCAGGTTGGCGACCGTGCCGAGGCCCTCGAACTCCGACGGGACCGGCGGGGTCAGCCCGACGGCGGCCAGCAGCCGGTCCGCGGCCTGCCGCGACGGCTCGCCGACGGGGGCGGCGAGCCACGATTCGTTGCGGAGGGCGCGCAAGTCCACCGGCCGTTCCGGGTCGGCGGCCGGGTGGTCGCGGGCCACCACCAGGATGAGCGGGTCCCTGACGAGGTGGTAGTAGCTCAGCACGCCGTGCCCGGCGTCCGCGGCCTCCAGGTCGGCCGACATGCGGCCCGTCCAGTCGTCGACGATCGCGACCTCGACCTCGCCCGACCTGACCAGTTGCAGCCCCTGATCCGGCTCTGCCTCGCGCAGCAGCAGGGACAGTTGCTGGTGCTCCCTGAGCGAACGGGCGAGCGCCGGGGCGAACGCGACCGCGGCGGACGGGAACGCGGTCACCACGACGCGGCCGCTTGGCTGGGCGGCCTGCGCGGACAGGTCCGCCTCGGCCGCCTCGACCATGGCGAGGATGCGCTCGGCGTGGATGGCAAGGCGCTTGCCCGCGTCGGTGAGGCCCGCGCTCCGCGCGGTTCTGTCGAGCAGGGGGGTGCCCGCCTCCTTTTCGAGCACCGCGAGCTGTTGCGAGACCGCGCTCGGGGTGTAGCCCAGGGCTTCGGCGGTCCGCGCGATCGAGCCCCGCGCCGCGAACTCGTGCAGCATGCGGAGCCTGCGGATATCAAGCATTACAAAATCTTATCCTGATGACGCACTGGTCAGCACTAGCCCTAACGCTCGAAGTTTGCGCCCGCCGACGCTCGACCGTCGCTCGATCCATCCGCGTCAACTCACGTCAACTCACGTCAACTCGCGGCGGCATAGGCACTCGTGCCCGCGAGGACGACCATCACCACGGCTGCGCCCCTGGTCAGCCAGTGCATGGGGATCAGTTTGAGCACGCGCCAGCCTAGCGTGACGGCGACCGCGGCGGCTACCCACAAGGCCAGCGTGGCGCCGATGCCGACCGAGATCGGATCGTGGAACCGGGCGGCGAGGCTGACGGTCAGGAACTGGGTCAGGTCGCCGAACTCGGCGAGGAACACCACCGCGAAGGCGGTACCGAACACCGGCCAGACCCCGCTGCCGAGGCCGTCCCTGCCCGTTTCCTCTTCCTCTTCGTCCTTGTCTTCCTTTTGCCGCCAGAGCAGCACGGCGCCGGCCAGGAACGCGGCGGCGGCGCACGCCGCGACGATGCGGTGCGGCAGCAGGCTCAGTGCCCCGCCCGCGGCCACCGCGATGACCACCTGGGTAAGGAACGCGGCGGCGGCACCGCTCCACACCACGCTCGGCCGATAGCGGCTCGACAGGATCAGGCACGCCAGGATCGTCTTGTCGGGTATTTCTGCGGGGAGCACGGCGAGGAAGGTCGCGCCCGCTGCGGTGAAGCTCATCGGGGGGTTGGCTCCATCGGTAAGGCCGCGCCGATTGTCGCGGGCGGACCCGGGCCTTCGGCACGGCAGCACTGGCGGTGCCCCTGTTACCGGGACACTGGCTGTCGGCCGAAGGTCTCACTCAGGCCCATGTCGCGGCCCCCGGGCACCGGATCCAGCTGGCAGGCGTCTAACCAGCCACTGAACCGCGATTGTCGGCGTCCCGGCGAGGAGCTACTCCCCTTCGCGCCCTCATCCTAGCCGCTGTGCGCGACCGGACATATAGCCAACCAGTAAAGGCGAGCGACCGGCCATCACCCCTGGCCGGTCGCTCGTCGTGGGACTATCCCTCCGCAAGGACATATCTCCGCTTAGGAACCTAGCGGATTAGCGCGTGACAGATTCCCGCCGGTAAGGGATTTTCTGGCTTTTCCCTGGGAAATCGAATGCCGTCCAGGTAGGCCATGTCCCTGATGGTGATCTCTCGGTAGCGCGTGCTCACCACACCCTGCTTGCGAAGCTCCTTCAGCACCCGCTCCGCGGTCGACACCGCCACGCCTGCCAGTTCCCCGAGTTCGCTCTGCGTGATGGGAATCCGGATCAGGCCGTCGGCGTCGGGCTGCGCGTGCTGCTTGCCGAGCTCGTAGAGGACCTGGGCGATCCGCTCCCTGGCGTCCCAGATCCGCTCGGCGGACCAGCGCTCGGTGGCGTCGCGCATCTTGGCGAGCAGGTACCTGGTGACGGCCGCCTGGGACTCCGGGGACCGCCCGGCGACCGCCAGGAAGGCCGCGCCGCCGATCTTCAGTGCGGAGACCGGGCCCGCCGCTTGTGCCGTCGCCATGCGTGGCTTGTCGTCGAGCAGGGCGAACTCGCCCACGAGGTCGCCGCGTGAGCGGATGGCGAGCGTCGTCTGCGCGCCGCTCACCGCGCCGACGATCACCTTGACCAGGCCGCTGGTCAGCACGTAAAGGTAATCGCCAGCGTCACCCTGCACCACCAGGATCTGGTCGTCCTCGAAGCGCAGCGGCGTGCCGGCGTCAAGCAGCGCGATGCGGTCGGCGTCCGGGAGTTGCTGGACGAAGCTGCCGTCCGGCCACGTCTCGTTGCCAGCACGAGTCATGGCCGTCCCCCGTACGTGTGCGCGCACGGAGGAAGCGGGCAGAGAGTATAGCGACGAAGCCACAGTATTGAGTGTGCCAGATCTCATGGACTGATAACGGGAACTAAGGCAGTCAAGTCCATGGAAATAGCCATTAGGCTATGCCCAGGGAGCGTGGAAAATGCGACAGGCGGGCGCTGGATTTGCCGGCGGGCCCGGCGCTCGGCGTCCCGTGACCGCGTCACGCGGGCGGCAATCCGGCCGCGCGCTGCGCACGGGATTCGTGCTCGATGTCGCGGGCTACGGCACGCGAGCGGTACCGGAACGGGACGACGTGCAGCGGCGCCTCAGGCAACTCGTGGTCGCGATGCTCGCCGAGGGCGGGCTGACGCTCGACATGCGGGTCGTCGATCATCAGTGGACCGGGGACGGCATCAACGCGGTCCTGCCGTCCGACATCGACCCTCCCACCGTGCTCAGCGTGCTGATCAGGTCACTGGCGGCCGGGCTGAGCGCGGACAACGCGCGCCATGCCGACCGGATCAGGCTGCGGATGGCCATCGGCGTGGGGCTCATCGAGCGACGGGCGGCAGGATTCGGCGGCCCGGTGATCGTCGACATCAACCGGCTTGTCGACAGTGCCGCGCTGCGCGCCGCGCTTTCCGGTGAGCCCGCGGCCGATCTCGCGGTCGCGATATCGGATCAGGCGTACACGCTGATCATTCAGCCCGGCTATCCGGGAATTCCCGCCGGTCAGTTCGCACAGGCGAACGTTGTTGCGAAAGAATTCTCCGGCACGGCCTGGATATGGCTATCGACGCGGCAGTGGAGCGAGCCCGCGTATCTTCCGCTCCACGCGGCCGATCCCCGGGAGGTCGCCGGGTACCGGATCGTCGCGCGACTTGGCTCGGGCCAGGCCGGCCCGTCTACCTGGCAAGCGGCGGCTTCAGCGGTGACGGCCTCAGCGACGCCGACCCGGGCTGGGCCGCGCTCAAGGTGTTCAACCAGGGCCTGGTCGCCGACCCCGCCGTCCGCCGACGCCTGTCCCTCGGCGCGATCGCGGCCCGCGTCGCGCACGAACAGCACGTAGCGTCGCTCATCGACGCTGGTGTCGACGACGACCAGGACCAGCCGTGGGTGGCGAGCACCCTGGTGCGCGGCCCCTCGCTGGCCACGGTCGTGGCGGAGACCGGGCGACTGCCCGCCGACACCTCGGGCTGGATCGCCCTCGGCCTCGCCCGCGCGCTCAGCACGCTGCACGAGGCCGGGTTCACCCACGGCGCGGTCTCCCCGCGCAACGTGGTGCTCGACGCGAACGGGCCGGTGCTCACCGACCTGGGCACCAGCAGGACCACGCTGATCTCGGGGCCGGGGACTCCAGAAGACGACGTGCTCATGCTCGGCGCGACCGTGTTCTTCGCCGCGGTCGGCCGCTCACCGTGGGGCGACGGCTCGGCCCGCACGGTTCCCGCGGCGCTGCCCCGCGCGGTCGACCTGCGAGGCGACCCGAACCTGGCCGGGTGCCCGTCCTTGCTGGCGCCGGTCGTCGGCGCGTGCCTGGCAGCCGACCCCGCGGCCCGCCCGGCCGCCGCGAAGCTGCACGCGTGGCTGGCCGCCGAGATCGGCCAGCAGCCACCGTCCTGGCTGCCTGGCCCGGTCGCCGCGCGGGTCACCGAGTACCGGGCGCTCCCGCCCTCCCGCGGCCGGTTCCGCTGGTCGCGCGGGCGCGACCAGTGACGGATCCGGATCAGTCGCCGGCGGCCGATCGGTAGGCTTGACCCATGCTTAGCGTGGAGCTGACCGACTCGCTCTTCCCTGCCGACCTGCCGTCACCGGCGCACTGGGAGTCCAGGTACCCGCCGCGGGCGCTGCCCGCGGGGGCCGAGGTGACCCGGTTCGCGCCGTCGCCGACCGGCTGGCTGCACATCGGCGGGATCTTCACCGCCAGCGTCAACCTCGACCTCGCACGGCACAGCGGCGGCCGGTACGTGCTGCGCATCGAGGACACCGACCAGGCGCGGTTCGAGGAAGGCGCGCTCGCGCAGTTCGAGGCGGGGTTCGAGTACTTCGGCATCGCGGCGGACGAGTCGGACGCGGTCGGCGGTTCTTACGGTCCTTACACCCAGTCGGCCCGCGCCGAGATCTACCAGACGTTCGTGCGGGAGCTGATGCGGCAGGGCAAGGCCTACCCGTGCTTCGAGACACCGGAGCAGGCGGAGGCGCGGGTCGCGCGCCAGAAGACGGTGGGCGCGCTCCCCGGCTACTACGGCGAATGGGCGATCTGGCGCGACGCACCGGAAGACCAGGTGCGCGCCAGGCTGGACGCCGGCGATCCGTACGTCGTCCGCTTCCGGTCCCCGGGCATCGGCGGCGCGCGGGTCAGCTTCACCGACCTGATCCGCGGCGAGATCAGCTCCGACGACAACCGCAACGACGTGGTCATACTCAAGCGCAGCGACACGGCGCCCCGGCTGCCCACGTATCACTTCGCGCACGCCGTCGACGATCACCTCATGGGGATCACGCTGGTGGTCCGCGGCGAGGAGTGGATCTCCTCGGTCCCGCTGCACCACCAGCTCTTCGACGCGCTCGGCTTCCCCCGCCTCCCCTACGCCCACGTGGCGCCGCTGATGAAGCAGGACGGCGGCAGCCGCCGCAAGCTCTCCAAGCGGAAAGACCCGGAAGCCAGCGTCGGCTACTACATCGAGCAGGGCTTCCCCGCCGAGGCGGTGCTCTACTACCTGCGCGGGCTCGCCAACGGGCGGCTCGCCGAACTTCCGCTGCGCGAGGCGCTCGCCGAGCCGCTGCGGCTTTCCGAGTTCGGCGTCGCCGGTCCGCTGCTCGACATGGTCAAGCTGGACGACGTCAGCGCCGACTACGTCGCGACGCTGCCCGGTGCGGAGATCCTCGACCGGCTGCTGCCCTGGCTCGTGGAGTACGACAACGACCTCGCGAAGGTCGTCACCGCCGAGCGCGACCTGGCGCTGCGGGCCCTCGACGTCGAGCGGGTTAACACCGAGAAGCCGCGCAAGGACCTGCACAAGTGGGCGGACTTCCGCGGCGTGTACGGGTTCTTCTTCCCCGAGGTCTTCGAGCTGGTCACCGATCCGCTCGACGAGCGGTTCAACGGCCTCTCCGCGGACCTGGTCCGAGCGATGGCGTCCGGGTTCGCTTCCGGCTACGTCGAGCCTGGCCCGGATGTGGCCTGGTTCGACCAGATCCGCAACCTGGCTGCGGAACTCGGCTTCGCGCTCCGCCAGAAGGACTACAAGAAGAACCCGGAGGCCTACCCCGGCTCGATCGCCGACGCCGCCCGGGTGATCCGCGTGCTGATCACCGGCTCGCACCAGTCCCCCGACCTCGAGCAGACCTGCGCCGCGCTGGGCCGCGCCGAAGTCTTGCGCCGCGTCACCGCCCTGTCCTGAGGACTGGCTCTCGGACCTTCGATTCTCGTCTCTCAAGATCTTCAAGACCTTCGATCAAGATCAAGAGGCCAAGTCAAAGTCAAGAGCCGGCTTGGGCTTGGGACACCGGAAGATTACCCGCCGCGCTCCTTCGGAAGGCGGCGGGCTAATCTCCCGGCGCCCCGCGCCTCTTGACGGTTCATGGCCAAAGTCAAAGGCCAGGTCAAGATCAAGGTCAAAGGCCAGGTCAAGATCGAGGTCAAGGTCGAAGTCGGTCACATTCCGAACGGGGGGTGGCTGGCTTTGGACGCCTGACTATTGCTCTGGCGGGCGGGGCGGGCTTGGAGTTACATCTGGGCTGGTTCTGGTAGCTCTGCGCGGAGGGTTTGGCGGGGTGTCGGCCAGGTGGCCAGGTAGTCGTCTACCGGGTCGGCCTTCAGCGGTGCCTGGCGGTTTAGCCGGTCCGCGGCGAGGTTCGCCAGGTCGATGAGGCGCTGGGCGCTGCGGGCGCTGGTGAACCTGCCCGCGTAGGCCGCCGCGACCGCGCTGCGCTCCGCGCGGTTCGCGAGCGCCTCGTCGATCCGTGCCAGCCACTCGTTCGCCGTCGTGCCCGGGGCGACGAGGAAGCGGTCGTCCGGTGTGGCCTCGGGGACGCCGCCGATCGCGGAGGCGAGCACCGGGACGCCGAGCGCCTCGTACTCAAGGGCAGCGACGCAGAACGTCTCGATGAAACCGGGGATGACGCGCGTCGGGAAGACGCCGATCTCCGAGGTCGCCCGCAGGCACTGAGCGTCGTGGGAGCTGATGTTGCACAGCACGGTCAGGTTCTTGACCGTCCGCGCCCGCTCGACGAGCTGGTCGCCGAGTGAGCCGGTCCCGGCGATGACGAACTCAAGTTCGGGCCTGGCCGTTGCCGCGAGCTCGGCCATCGCCACCAGGGTGTCGAGGCCCTTCTCCTCTTCGAGGCGGCCGAGGGTGGAGACCAGCACCGAGTCCTGGCGCAGACCCGACCGGTGGCGGAACTCCCTGAGCCGCTCCGTGGCCGGCTGCGCGAACGCGGCCGGCGGCAGGCCCGGGTAGCGCAGCACGATCGACTCGGCCAGGGTGTCGGCGAGCCGCGCCCCGCCGAGCACCTCGGCGCCGGCCAGGAAGCGCCGCGCCGTGTAGTGCGACACGGTGCACAGGACGTCGGCGCGCATGACGTCTCCGAACAGCGGGCCCGCCGAGCCGTCGGCGAGGTGCTCGCAGACCGATTCGAGGACATCGCTGCCCTCAATGCTGTGGATGATTATTGGCCGGCGGCCGAGAAGTCCGAGCGCGTCCGCGACCCTATTGGCGACCGTCGCGTGCGGGTCGATGTAATAAGTGTTTATGACGTCGATATCATTTGCCAGGGCGACACTAAAGAGCTCGGCCGCGACCGCGCGCAGAAGGTGCCCGTCAGGCACCCGGCGGTTTCCGCGCACTTCCTTAACGTGGTGGACCTGGACACCGGCGCCGGCGTCGTCCTCCGGATCTGCGGACACCCCGCAGTAAGTTACCTGATGCTGCTCGGCTCCCGTGAGCGCGGCGAGCGCCGTATTATTCCATAGCGCCTGCTTTGCGTGTCCCGAGCGGTATGGCGGGTACTTGCTGAGCGTGACGAATCGGGGGTGCTTAGTCATAGAGGACATCCGGTGGCTAAGGTAAATGGCCTGGAAGAGTGCTGCTTGCGATAGCAAGCGCCCCCATGATGGGGCACGCGTGACGCCACTGTCAATAAGCCGTAAAAGGGTCCTCTCCGGCGGTTCCGCCGACCCGGGCAAGACCGGCGAAGCCCGCTTATACCGCCGACGGCCTGGCGCGCGCGATGCCTTATCAAGCACTTCATCAGCTGTTTACTTATGGTGCTAATTGACGGGAGACGGCGGCACGGGAAAGCAGCCAGGCCCCGGTCAGGATGACCGGGGCCTGGCTGTTACCGCGGGTATTTCCTTGTGGTGCCGGCGTGGTTAGACCGGGGTGTTGTCTGGAGCCTTCCACTCCTGGACGTACCCGGTGGCCCCGCAGCTCTGGACCGAGAGCTGGGAGCCGTCGACCATGCCGGAGGCCGGGGCGCTGAGGCACCAGTTCCCGCCCTGGGTGATCTCGCCGGCCATGTACGGGTTGCCCATGACCTTCCACGTCTGGTTGGGCGCGGCCCACCGCCCGCCCTGGCACTTCTCGAGCTTGACCCAGCCGCCGTCGTTGGTCATGCAGTCGCCGTTGTGCACCAGCTGCTTAGACACCTGGATCCACTGGTCCGCCAGGTCCTGCTCGCACTGGTAGGCCTGGATCTTCGTGCCGGCGTTGCGGTTGCCGGTGTCGTCGGCGCAAACCGTGGAGCCGGCACCGCTGGTGCTCGGCGGGTACTGCGCCCAGATCGCGCCGGGGATGCCGTTGTTCCCGGTGGCGGTGACGCCGAACGACAGGACCGGGGCGTTGAGTACCGACAGGCTCAGTAGCGAGGTGGCCGACAGGTTCTGCACCTGGCACTGGTTGGGCTCAGGCGAGCCGACCGTCTGCTGCAGGTTGATGACCTGCCAGCTCTGGTTCGGCTTCGTCGCCGTGAACCCCTCGTGCCTAATTACGGTGCTGCCGTCAACCACGCACGCCAGGTCGTACTTCACCTTGACGCCGATGCCGAGAACGCTGAGGAACTGGGTGAGGAACGACTTGTCGACGCTCACCGTGATCTGGGTCGGGTTGTAGATCGTGCCGGTCGGAGCCGAACAAGTCGGAATGATGCCTGCGGTAACAAGACCGTAGTTGGTGCTGCAGCCGGTGATCGACAGGTTCGTTGCCGCGTTAGCGACACCGCTCGTCGCGGTTACGGCGCCGAGCGCCGCAATGCCAGTCGCCGCGAGGGCCGCGGCGGCCGTGCGAAAATTGCGCATGGAGAGTCCCCCTCTTCTAGTTCCACTGCCATGCGAGCGTTTGAATGCCCACCCAGGCTAGCGATTACGCCTAATCCCGCGGCACATTTAGGTCCTTTAAATTTCAGAAGACAATGCGGAAATGACATCACCTTAAGTGGACAATCCACGCTTTGTCGGATGGCACCGGGCGCGGTAATTCGCCGGCAACTCCCGCAAAAATCACGACATCACAGACAGTAACAACTTGGATACGTCAAGTCATGTGGCGGGCCGGTAGCGGCCCGTCAGGCCAGCGGGCGGACAGTTCGGGCACAAATGGGCAGCGCCGGTTGTTGTGATTCGCGGGAGGAAACCCCTCTTAACGGCACCGTTGCCGCGCGAGCGGCAATTATCGAGAACTCCCGAGAAAAGGAACTTCACCCTCATGCCGTCACGGCTCAGGCAGTCGCCGTGACAAGGCACGATAGATAACGCCATGACGACACTCACCGACCTGCTCCCCCCACTCTCAGGCAGCCAGCCGGATACCCCGCCGGACCCGGATGCCATCTTCAGCGCCTTCGCCGACTGGGCGAAGGACCGCGGCCTCGCCCTCTACCCGCACCAGGAAGAGGCGCTCATCGAGGTCGTCATGGGGTCGAACGTGATCCTGTCCACCCCGACCGGCTCTGGCAAGTCCCTGGTCGCCACCGGCGCGCATTTCACCGCGCTCGCCAACGGCCAGCGCAGCTACTACACCGCGCCCATTAAGGCCCTGGTCAGCGAGAAGTTCTTCGCGCTGTGCGAGGTCTTCGGCCCTGCCAACGTCGGCATGATGACCGGCGACGCCTCGGTCAACGCCAAGGCGCCGATCATCTGCTGCACCGCCGAGGTGCTTGCCTCGATCGCGCTGCGGGACGGTGCCGACGCCGACGTCGGCCAGGTCATCATGGACGAGTTCCACTACTACGCCGACCCCGACCGGGGCTGGGCGTGGCAGGTCCCCCTCATCGAACTGCCCAAGGCGCAGTTCGTCCTCATGTCGGCCACGCTCGGCGATGTCACGCGGTTCCAGGAAGACCTGACCAAGCGCACCGGCTGGCCCACCGCGGTCGTCAAGAACACGGAGCGCCCGGTCCCGCTGATCTTTTCCTTCAGCCTCGAACCGCTGCACGAGACGCTTAACGAGCTGCTCACCACCAACCAGGCCCCCGTCTACGTCGTGCACTTCACCCAGGCGGCCGCGCTTGAGCAGGCTCAGGCACTCATGTCAACGAACGTGTCCAGCCGCCAGGAAAAAGACGCGATCGCGGAAATGATCGGGAACTTCCGGTTCGCCTCCGGCTTCGGCAAGACCCTGTCCCGGCTGGTGCGGCACGGCATCGGCGTCCACCACGCCGGCATGCTCCCCAAGTACCGCAGGCTCGTGGAGACCCTCGCCCAGGCCGGCCTGCTCAAGGTCATCTGCGGCACCGACACCCTCGGCGTCGGCATCAACGTGCCGATCCGCACCGTCGTCTTCACCGCCCTGGCCAAGTACGACGGCAAGAAGACCCGGCTGCTCCAGGCGCGTGAGTTCCACCAGATCGCCGGCCGGGCCGGGCGGGCGGGCTACGACACCGCCGGCCGCGTCGTCGTGCAGGCGCCCGAGCACGTCATCGACAACGAGAAGTCCTACGCCAAGGCCCTCGCCAAGACCGGCGGCGACGCCGCGCTTGCGCGCCGGCGGGTCGTCAAGAAGAAGCCACCGGAAGGGACGATCTCCTGGGGCAAGCCCACGTTCGAGCGGCTCGTCGCGGCCGAGCCTGAGCCGCTCACGAGCAGCTTTACCGTCACGCACGCGATGGTGCTCAACGTCATCGACCGGCCGGGCAACGCGTTCCAGGCGATGAAGCACCTGCTCACCGACAACCACGAGGACCGGGCCAAGCAGCGCAAGCACATCCACCGGGCCATCGAGATCTACCGGGCGCTGCTGGCCGGCGGCGTGGTCGAGCGCCTCGACGAGCCCGACGAGCAGGGCCGGTAGGTCAGGCTCACGGTCGACCTGCAGTACGACTTCGCGCTCAACCAGCCGCTGTCGCCCTTCGCCCTGGCCGCCATCGAACTGCTGGACAAGGAGGCCGACACCTACGCGCTTGACGTCCTGTCCGTCATCGAGTCGACGCTCGACGACCCGCGGCAGATCCTGTCCGCCCAGCAGTTCCGCGCCCGCGGCGAGGCCGTCGCCGCGATGAAGGCCGACGGCGTCGAGTACGAGGAGCGGATGGAGCTGCTCGACAGCGTCACCTACCCCAAGCCGCTCGAGGACGTGCTTGAGGCCGCCTACGAGATCTACCGGCGCGGCCACCCCTGGGTCGGCGACTACATGGTCTCTCCCAAGGCCGTCGTCCGCGACCTGTTCGAGCGCGCCATGACGTTCGGCGAGTACGTCCAGTTCTACAGCCTGTCCCGGTCGGAAGGGATCGTGCTCCGCTACCTCGCCGACGCCTATAAGGCGCTGCGGCAGACCGTGCCTGACGAGGCCAAGACCGAGGAGCTCACCGACCTGATCGAGTGGCTCGGCGAGCTCATCCGCCAGGTCGACTCCTCGCTGGTCGACGAGTGGGAGAAGCTCACCCACCCCGACGCCGAGTTCAGCGAGCTGAAGGCGCAGCCGAAGACGCTGACGAGCAACACGCGGGCGTTCCGCGTGCTTGTGCGCAACGCGCTCTTCCGCCGGGTCACCCTCGCCGCCCTGGAGAAGTACGACGAGCTCGGCGAACTCGACGCGGCCGACGGCTGGAACGCCGCCGCCTGGGCGGAGGCCCTCGATCCGTACTTCGAGGCGCACGACGAGATCGGCACGGGCCAGAACGCCCGCGGCCCGGCCATGCTGATCATCGAGGAGGGCAAGTCCGCCTGGACGGTCCGCCAGATCTTCGACGACCCGGCAGGCGACCACGACTGGGGCATCTCCGCCACGGTCGACCTCGCCGCCTCCGACGAGGAGGGCGCGGCCGTCATCCACGTCACCGACGTCGGCCAGCTCTAGGCCGGCGTTAGGTAGATAATCGCTTGAGCCGCCGGGAGGCCACCGCTAGCGTGGACTGCTCGTGAGGGCTGATTCGATGGTGGTAGCCCGGCTGCGCGCCGCGGGGTGCGTATTCGCCGAGGAAGAGGCCGCGGTACTCGCCTCCACCGCCGCCTCCCCCGCCGAGCTTGACGCGCTGGTCGCGCGCCGGGCCGCCGGCGAGCCGCTTGAGCAGGTGGTCGGCTGGGCCGAGTTCGCCGGGCTGCGGGTGCTCGTCGATCCGGGCGTGTTCGTCCCGCGCAGGCGCAGCGAGTTCCTTGTCGAGATCGCGGTCCTGCTGGCCGGCCGGCCGGACGGCACCGTCCCCCGCGTCGTCGTCGACCTGTGCTGCGGCACCGGCGCGCTCGGGCTCGCCGTCGCTGCCCGGCTTGGCGGCGTCGAACTGCACGCGGCCGACCTGGACCCGGCCGCCGTCGCGTGCGCACGGCGGAACGTCGAGCCGGCCGGCGGGCACGTGCACGCGGGCGACCTGTTCACCGCGCTGCCCGGCTCGCTGCGGGGCCGGACCGGGGTGCTGATCTGCAACGCGCCCTACGTGCCGACCACGGAGATCGCGTTCATGCCTGCCGAGGCGCGCGACCACGAGGCGCTGATGGCCCTGGACGGCGGGGCGGACGGGCTGGCGATCCTTCGGCGCGCCGCGGCCGAGGCCGGCGCCTGGCTCGCGCCTGGTGGCGTGCTGCTGGTGGAAACCAGCGAGCGACAGGCTACGGCGATGGCGGGCGTGATGGCGGCCGCCGGGCTTACCGCGCAGGTCCACGAGGACGACGAGTCTGGCGCCACGGTGGTCACTGGCGTCGCCGGCGGCGACGTTGCGAGTTCCTTAAGCGGAAGATGATGGATCGTTGAGCGGCCTACACCGGGCATCCGATGATCCAGCATGCTTCGGGCATGGCCGACTGGGAGATAGCTTCGTGGGCATGACACTTAAGGTCAGCGTTGCCGAGCGGCGAGGGCGGCTGGTGGAGCGGCAGCTGCTTGGTGCGCCTGTCGCCACGGTGAGCCGAGGTCGCCGAGTCGCTGGTGGCGCTGCACGCCACCGATCCGGTGACCGTGTACCTGTCGGCGCGGGCGCGGAGCCGGTGCGCGGTCGAGGACGTGGACGCGGCGCTCTACGAAGAGCGGGCCGTGGTGCGCATGCTGGGGATGCGGCGGACGGTGTTCGTGGTGCCCGCCGGGTTGGCGGACGTGGTGCAGGCGGCCTGCACCGATGACGTCGCCAGGCGGATGCGGCGGCAACTGGAGAAGGACCTGGCCGGCGGCGGGGTCGGCGACGGGGACGCGGGTGCGCTGGCTGCGGTCCGTGGAGGACGGGGTGCTGCGGGCGCTGGCGGCGCGGGGCGGCGGCGCGAGCGGGGCGCAGTTGTCGGCCGACGAGCCGCGGCTGCGGACGCAACTGGTGTACGCGCCGGACAAGGCGTACGGCGGGGCGGCCAACATCACCTCGCGGGTGCTCGTGCTGATCGCGGCCGAGGGGCGCACGATCCGCGGGCACCGGCGGGGCGGCTGGTCGTCCGGGCAGTTCGAGTGGTTCCTGCCGGAGGCATGGCTCCACGGCGACGAGAAGGCGGCGCACGCCGCAGCCGACCCGGACGCGGGCCTCGGCGCCGGGCTGGACGCGGGGGTCGCGCGGACGGAACTGGCGCGGCGATGGCTGACCGCCTTCGGGCCCGGGCTAGTCGCCGACCTGCAGTGGTGGGCGGGCTGGACGGGCGCCCAGACCAAGGCGGCGCTCGCGGCGCTGCCGGTCACCGAGGTCGACCTCGGCGGGCAGGCCGGGGTGGCGCTGGCGGACGACCTTGACTTCCCGGCGGACGCGCCCGCGGTGGCCGCGCTGCTGCCCGCGCTCGACCCGACGCCGATGGGGTGGCAGTCGCGGTCGTGGTACCTCGACCCGCACGCGCCGCTGCTGTTCGACCGGACCGGGAACGTCGGGCCGACCGTGTGGTGGGCGGGCCGCGTGGTCGGCGGCTGGGCGCAGCGCGCCTCGGGCGAGGTGGTGTACCGGCTGCTTGAGGACATCGGGGCGGACGGCGCGGCCGCCGTTGCCGCGCAGGCGGCAGCGCTTGAGGCGTGGCTGGGGCCGGCCCGGGTCACGCCCCGCTTCCGCACCCCCCTAGAGCGCGAACTGTCGGCGTGACTGTATCCCTGGCGGAGCTTCGGTGCGTGCCGGGCGGGCCTGATACGATCGCGGTCTTTGCGATCAGGCCCGCCCGGGATGCACAGCGGGGGGTACGGGGGGTCGTCCCCGCGGAGAAACTGCCAGGTGGGGCCCGTGGGGGTGTCCGTCACCTGGACGCCGAGGGCGTCTAGCTCGGCGCGGATCTCGTCGGCGCGGGCCCAGTTCTTTTCCTTGCGGGCCTGGGTGCGCTCGGCCATCAGGCGCTCGATCGCGGCGACCTCCTCCGGAGCGAGGTCGGCCGCGGTGCGGCGCCGGTCTACCTCTGCCGGGTCCAGGTCGGCGAGCCGGAGGCCGAGCAGGGCGTCGGCGGCGGCCACGACCACGCGCAGGCCCTCGGCGGTGATGTCCGGGTCGCGGAGCGCGTCCTGCAAGGTGGCAAGCAGCTTCGGCGTCGCGAGGTCGTTCGAGATCGCGGCGTCGATCGCCTCGACGTACGCGAGCGCGGCCTTGTCGGTGTCTTCGACGAGGGCGCGCGCTGACTCGTAGGTCACGGCCACGGGAAGCGGCCGCAGGGGGGCCACGCGGGAGATGAGGCGGCGCAGCGTCGCCTGCGCGGCGTCCATCCCGGCGGTGGTGAAGTCGACTTGGCTGCGGTAGTGGCCGCCGAGCAGGAAGAGCCGGTAGGCCATCGGGTGGTAGCCGGCCTCGACCAGGTCGGCGAGCCTCGGCACCGGGCCGGACGACTTGGCGATCTTGGCGTTGTTGAGCAGCAGGAACTCGTTGTGCAGCCAGTACCGCACCCACGGCCGCTCGTCGTGCAGGAACGCCTCGGACTGCGCGATCTCGTTGACGTGGTGCAGTTCGCGGTGGTCGACGCCGCCGGTGTGCAGGTCAAAGTGCTCGCCGAGCAGCGCCATCGACATCACCGAGCATTCCAGGTGCCAGCCGGGCGCGCCCCAGCCCCACGGCGAGTTCCAGCGCATCAGGCGCCGGACGCCGGGCTCCTCGGCGCGCCAGAGGGCGAAGTCGCTGTTGTGCTTGCGGCCCTCCACGTGCTCGACGCGGCCGGTCTCGCGCTGGCCCGCGAGGTCGAGCAGGGCCAGGGTGCCGTAGCCGGGCGACTTGGACGTGTCGAAGTACAGGCCGGTCGGGAGCCGGTAGGTGTAGCCGAGTTCCTCAAGCCGGATCGCGAACGCGATCATCTCCTCGACGTACTGGCTGGCCCTCGGGTACACGTCGGCGGGCTGCACGTTGAGCGCCGCCATGTCGTCAAAGAACGCCTGGGTGTACATCGCGGCGATGTCCTCGACCGAACGCCGCTCCTTGGTCGCGGCCGACCTCGAGCTTGTCCTCGCCGGTGTCGGAGTCGGCGACCGCGTGGCCCACGTCGGTGATGTTGACCACGGCCCGGACCGGGATTCCCTTCCAGCGCAGCGCGCGGCGCAGCGTGTCGGCGAACACGTAGGGGCGCATGTTGCCCAGGTGCGGGAACGAGTAGACGGTCGGCCCACAGCTGTACAAGCCCACGACATCGGCGGACGGCGTGAAGTCCTCGATCCGCCGCCCGAGCGAGTTGTAGAGCCTGAGCTGATGACCTGTCACCCAAGCCATGATAGGGGCCGATTGGGCACCCATGACGCGGCCGGCGCCGAACCAGCGCCGCAGGAACTGTTAACGATATCGTTAACAGTTATCACAAACCGGGCGGATCTGGTTACGAGTACAGCTCCTCGATCTCCTTCGCGTAGCGGTCGATGATCACCCGGCGGCGGCGCTTCATCGAGGGGGTGAGCTCGCCCGACCGCGCGGTCCACTCGGCGGGCAGGAGGGTGAACCTGCGGACCCGCTCCGGCCTGGCCAGGTGCGAGTTCGCCGCCGCGACGCCGCGCTCGACCTCGGCGAGCACCTCGGGATGCGCCGCGAGGTCGGCCAGCGAGCCGAAGGAGATGCCGCGCTCCCGCGCCCAGGCCGGGGTCGTCTCCGGGTCGAGCACGAGGAGCGCGGTGACGTAGTTGCGCCGGTCGCCGATCGCGCAGGCCTGGCCGATCAGCGGGTGCCGCTGGAGCTCGTACTCGACCAGGGCGGGCGAGATGTTCTTGCCGCCGGAGGTGATGATCAGCTCCTTCTTCCTGTCGATGATCTTCAGGAAGCCGTCGGCGTCAAACTCGCCGATGTCGCCGGTGTGCAGCCAGCCGTCGGCGTCGACCGTCGCCATGGTCAGCTCCGGGTCCTTGTAGTAGCCGCCCATGACGATCGGGCCGCGGACGAGGACCTCGCCGTCGTCGGCGACCCGCACCTCCACGCCGGGGAACGCGCGGCCGACCGCTCCGGACCGGGCCTCGGCCGCAGGGGCGAACGTCGCGGCGTTGGACAACTCGCTCATCCCCCAGCCCTCGGTCAGCGGCACGCCGAGCGCGCGGAAGAACTCGACGATCTCCGGGTCGATCGGCGCCGAGCCGGTCGCCGCGAGCCGGCACTCGTCCAGGCCGATCCGGGTGAGCACCGCCTGCCTGACCCCGTCGGGCAGCGCGCGGACCGCGGCCGGGCTGACGTCCGGCAGCGCGCCGCGCAGCGCGGCGTGCAGCTTCTCCCAGACCCTCGGAATGCCCATCAGGAAGGTCGGGTGGACCTGGGCCGCGATCTCGAACAGGCGGAGGTTATCGGGGCAGTACGCCAGCGTGACCGGATGGGTCATGGGGGCCCAGTGGTCCAGCGTGCGCCCGGTGACGTGCGCCATCGGCAGGTAGGTGACGATCCTGGCCACGCCGTCCGCGCCGACCTGGTCCGCGAGCGGGGTCAGCTTCAGCGATGCCGCCTGCTCGTACCGGACGTTCCGGTGGGTGATCATGACGCCCTTGGAGTGACCGGTGGTGCCCGAGGTGTAGATCAGGGTCGCGAGGGTGTCCGGGGTCACCTGGCGCCAGGACCGCTCGAACGCGGCGGGATCGCGCTCCGCCTCGGCACGGCCGAGGTCAAGCAGTTCCTGCCAGGTGAGGATCCCGTTCTCTGCCGCGCGGGCCGCGCCGTTCGCCTGGAGCGTCCCTTCCTGGTCGTCATCGCCCAAGACGACGAGCGCGCGGAGTTGCGGGAGCCTGGCGCGGATCGAGTCGAGCACGGGGAGGAACTCCCGCTCGGCGATGACGACGGTCGCCTCGCAGTGGCCGATCAGGTCCGCGGCCTGGTCGGCGGCGATCGTGGGGTAGATGAACACGGGGACGCCGCGGGCGTGCATCACCGCGTAGTCGGCGATCGTCGCCTCTGACCGGTTGCGCGACCAGACCGCCGCGAACTCGCCCGGCCGCAGGCCGGTCGCGGCCAGGCCGAGGGCCGCGTCCCGCACCCGGTCGTACACCTGCCGGTACGTCAGCGATTGCCACCCGCCGTCGGCCAGCCACTGGTGCGCCACGACATCGGGCGCCTGCGCCACCGTCTCGGCGTACTCGGTGAGCAGGGTCGAGCCGGCGATCTCATGCTCGATCGACGAGCGGACGGCGGCCACGTCAGCGGGGACACCGGACAGGTCACTGGAAGTCATGGCGATCATTGTGGCTCGCGTACCGCCCGCTGGCTAGGTCGGCCGCCCCATCCAGCAGACTCCCAAGTCATGAAATATCCGGGAATGTCGAGGCGCGCCAGCGCCCGACATTCCCGGATGGCACGCCCGGCGAGGATGGCACCCGGCGCCGGCGGCTATCGCCGGCCCAACGGCACACGGAGAGCGGCACGGGCGGACCCGCCCCGTGGGGAATCAGGCGGGGCCGGCCAGGCGCTCGTACAGCGCCGTCGTCTCCGCGGCTGGGGGGACGCCCACCCGGTCCTTGAGCAAGGCCGTCAGCTCCGTGTAGTGCCGGACCGCCCGGGCGGTGCGGGTCATGGGGCGCTTTGCGGAGAAACAACCGTCCGTTCGGCTTACCGATGCCTTTGATCTTGGTTTTTGACCTTGATTTGGTGACATGATTCGCCCGACGGGACCAGCGTGGGGAGGTTGTTCCTATGTGGGAACGGGTGGAGAAGCGGGGCATCGAGCGGCGGGGGCTTGTTGCAAGGGCCCGGGGACCGGCCGCGGCCCGACCTGCCCGCGGGCACGGACCTGCTCCCCGCGATCAAGCACATCGTGGTGCTGATGATGGAGAACCACTCCTACGACAACTACCTCGGCATGCTCGCCGACCGGGGTGACGGGCTGCCCGTTGACGCCTCGGGGACGCCTACCGCGGTGAACGTCCTGCCCAACGGGCAGCGCGTCGCCGCCTGGCACCTGCCGAGCACGGCCCAGGTCACGGGCAACCCGACGCAGACCTGGCACGCGAGCCACCTCGTCCGACGACGGCGTCACCTGCGGCGGGTTCGCCACGTCGGTCTGGCAGACCGTGCCCGGCGCGGACCCGGCCGATCCCCATGGGCTACTGGACCGGGGCGGACCTGCCCTTCTACCACGGGCTCGCGCGGGCCTTCCCGGTGGCCGACCGCTGGTTCTGCTCGTGCCTCGGGCCGACGTTCCCGAACCGGCGCTTCCTGATCAGCGGCACCGCGAACGGCCTGATCGACGACCTGCCCTGGGACCTGGTGGACTACCCGGCCGCCGGGACGATCTTCGACGCGCTCTCCCGCCACGACATCTCCTGGGTGAACTACCACAACGTGCACCCGGCCCTCGTCGTGCTCAAGCGGCTGCTCGGCGGGGCGGCCTCGTGTTTCTCCGCCGGCTCGCGTCGCTCGGCCGGTGGATTCCCGGGGTGGCGAACGCGGTCCGCGGCAACAAGTCGTTCACCGCCGACCTGTACCCGCTCGGGCTGGCGGGCGCCGTGCGGCACCTGCGGACCACGCCGCAGTTCTTCGCCGACGCGGCCGCGGGGACGCTGCCGGCGGTGTCGATCGTGGACCCGGACTTCGGCGCGTACTCGGAAGAGAACCCGCAGGACATCTCCGCCGGCGAGGCGTTCTCCAGCGCGGTGGTCAACGCGGTCATGCACGGGCCCGCGTGGGAGTCGACGCTGCTGCTGTGGATCTACGACGAGCACGGCGGCTACTACGACCACGTGCCGCCGCCCGCCGCGGTCGCGCCCGACGACGTGCCCGCGCGGAACTGGCAGCTTGCCACCCCCTGGGCACGCACGCTGCTGCGCGGGCTCGCGCCGAAGCTGCTCGCCCGGCTTGAGAACGCCGACGACGGGCCGGCCACCTACGACCGCTACGGGTTCCGCGTCCCCGCGGTCGTCGTCTCCCCCTACGCCCGGCCGGACTTCGTGCTGCATGACGTGCTCGACCACGCCTCGGTGCTCAAGCTCATCGAGGAGAAGTGGAACCTGCCCCCGCTCACCCGCAGGGACGCCGCCGCGGTTTCCCCGTTGGGGGCGCTTGACCTCGACGCACCGCCCGCGTTCCTGACCCCGCCGGAATTGCCCGCGCCGAAGGCGAGCGCCTTCCGCCCGTCGGCCGCCCGGTCTTCCATATCGTGAAATATCCGGGAATGTCGTGGCGCGCCAGCGCCCGACATTCCCGGATCGGGGTGACGGCTGGCCAGGCCTCGTTACCCCAGCAGGAAGTCGGCGCAGCGCTCGCCGATCATGATGCTCGGGGCGTTGGTGTTGCCCGAGGTGACCGCCGGCATGACCGAGGCGTCCGCGACCCGCAGGCCGTCGACGCCGTAGACCGTGAGGTCTGCCGGGCTGACCACGGCCATGTTGTCGATGCCCATCTTGCAGCTGCCGACCTGGTGGTGGTAGGTGATCAGGTTCCGCATGCCGTACTCGATGAGCTCTTCGTCGGTGCGGACGTCCGGGCCAGGTGCGATCTCGCGGGCGCGGAACTCGGCGAGTGCCCTGGCCGCGCCGACCTCGCGGGACAGCTTGAGGCTGGCGAGCAGCGCGCGCACGTCCGCTCGCTCCTCCAGGTAATGCGGGTCGATCACCGGGTGCTCCGCCGGGTCCGCCGAGCGGAGCCATAGCCTGCCGCGGCTCAGCGGGCGGATGATGCCGGCCACGATCGCGTAGCCGTCGCCGTACTCGGGCTGCGGGTAGCCCTCGACCGGCATCGGGAAGTGCGACATCAGCGGCTGCAGGTCCGGGGCGGTCATGCCAGGGTCGCTCTTCGCGAAGAAGTGCGCCTCCAGGTTGTTTGCCTTGCCCTCAGGTATCTTCCGCGCGGACGGAGTACAGGATCGTGGCCAGCGCGTGGTCGTGCAGGTTGGCGCCCACGCCGGCCAGGTCCGTGCGCACCTCGATGCCGAGCGGGCGCAGGTCGTCGGCCGGGCCGATGCCGGAAAGCAGCAGGAGCTGGGGCGAGCCGATCACCCCGCCGGAGACGATGACGTCGCCGGAGCAGCGCAACTCGGTCGCCGTCCACGCCGGGAGAGCGGGGCGGGGTGCGCGAGTCAGCCGGATCCGTTCTGAATGAATAGACAAGGCCGCGGGCGGGACAGGCGGACGCCAACCGCTCGACCTGAGCCGTTGAAGACCAGGCGGTTGACCTGGGCGCTCGTGATGACGGTGAGCAGCGGGCTGTCCACGATGGGCTCGATGAACGCGGTCCACGTGGACATACGGCGGCCGTCCCTGACGGTCATGTGCGTCAGGCCGACGCCGAGGATGTCGTCGGCGTTGGGGTCGTCGTTCCGCGGTACGCCGACCTCGGCCGCCGCCTCGATCATCGCGACCGTCGCCGGGTTGGGCTCCTTGATGTGGGTGACCGGCAGCGGGCCGCCTGCGCCGTGGTACTCGCTCGGGCCGTCCTCGTAGTCCTCGGACTTCTTGAAGTACGGGAGGACGTCCGCGTAGGACCAGCCGGGCGCGCCGTTGTAGGCCCAGGCGTCGAAGTCGGACTTCGCGCCCCTGATGTAGATCATGCCGTTGAGCGCGCTTGACCCGCCGAGCACCTTGCCGCGCGGCCAGAAGAGCGGTGTCTTGAGCGAGTGCTCCTGCGGCTCGGTGTTGTACGCCCAGTCTTCCGGCGAGTTCCACAGCTCCCATGAGCGGTTCGGCTGGTGGATCGCCGGGTTGTAGTCGGGGCCGCCCGCCTCGACGAGCGCGACCCGTCGCCCGGCGTCGACGAGGCGGCGGGCGATCACGCAGCCAGCGGAGCCGGCTCCCACGACGATGTGGTCGAACTCTTCGGCTGACATGCCGCCCTCCCGCGATTCGTTGCCCGCACCGTACGCGGTCATAGCCTTGGGCACATCATGCCAAGTTCGCGGCAGTTGTCACTAATGCGGCAGCACAGACCTCCGGCCCGGGCGTTGTCGCCTCGTGGCCGCGGAGCGTCAGTGCTGCATGCTCGCGTGGCGGATGCGCGACTACACGATGGTGCTCAGGGCGGTGTCGTCGGTCAGGCTGGCGAGCGGCGGGCGCTCGACCAGCTCGTTCAGGTGCTCGTCGATGCGCAGGCCGTCCTCCGTCGCGACGGCGTGCAGGTAGGTATCGGGCTGTTCCCAGAGGCCAGGCACGCCATTGTCCAGGCCGCCGTCGAGACGCTGCGCCAGGCCCTCACGCGCGGCCACGGTGCGCAGCACGACCGAGGACATCCGGCTGAGGTTGGCGAGCGACTGGTGCCTGTTCTGCCTGGTGCCGAGGTCGACCTGGGCCATGGCCGAGAGGCCGACCTGGTCGAACACGTCGATCAGCATGCCGATCTCCACGCCGTAGCCGGTGAAGAACGGGACGCTGCTGAGTACCTCGCGCCGTGCGGCGAACTCGCCCGCAAGCGGCTGCACGAAGCCGGCGAGTTCCGGGTAGAAGAGGTTGATCAGCGGCTTGGCCATCAGCTCGGTGACCCGGCCGCCGCCGTCGGGTATCTTTTCCTCCCCTTGCTTAAATGGCCGCCGGAAGGCGGCCTTGACGAACTGCAGCTGGGGGTCCGCGAGCAGCGGGCCGAGTGTGCCGTAGACGAAGTGCTCCTCGAAGTCGTCGGTGTCCGCGTCGGCGAACATTACGATGTCCCCACGTGCTACCGACAGGGCGCGCCACATCGCGTCGCCCTTGCCCTGAGCGGGACCGTACGCCCGCATGAGCTCGTTCTCCGAGTAGACCTCCACGCCATGGGCACGGGCGATGTCGGCCGTGCCATCTGGTGAGTCCGCGTCGATGACGATGACCTGATCGGGAAGCCCGGTGCGTTCCCGCAGGTCGTTGACGACGGAAAGGATGGTACCGATGGTGCCTGCGACATTGCGGGCCGGGAAGATCAGGGTCGTAGAGGGTCGCTCCGCCCCGTTACCGCTCGATCCCCCGAGACCTTCGAAGTCCCGGTGGTGATACGAGCGCTGCTCAAACCATTCCCAGACTGTCATGTTCATATAACGAAATCCTGATCCGTTTGGTTGCACCGCGATGGAACTTGTACGAGATGGGATCGCCTCCTTTGCGGGTAAGGTGCTCTACCCAGCGCGGACAGGAGTATGCGACCCGTTACTCGGCAGTAACCCGCAAAGCAGGACGTAACAGGACGTTATTGTGGCCGATCTAACAGCCGACCGTGTCCCGATCTAACCGACGCGCGTGACAAGACCTAACAACGGTCAACAAATCATACTAATGGCACCTTTAGTTCACCTGGACGACGGCTTGTGGACGACCGCCGCCGGTTCGATGTCCACCGGGGGGTCCCATGCGCGTGAATGCCCCGAGAAAGGGACGTCCCGCTATAAGGGAGGACTTATGCGTCCAAGAACCGGCATCGCCGCGTTCGTGACAGTTGTCGGCGTGGCGGGCGCGCTCGCCGCCGCCGGGGGGTCCGGGGCACAGGCGAGCACCGCCGGCCACCCGGGCGACCAGGGAGCCCGGCTGATCCCTGGCGACCTGCTCGTCAGCACCAGCGACTACATCAACGACCCGAACATCGTGGCCGGCCAGACCGTGCTGCCGCCGGGATCCGGCTCGGCCGGAGCGCTCGCCGTCGCCAACGGCAACTACCCCTACGTGTTCAACAACGACAGCGTGGACGGGAGCTTCGGCGTCACGTCCCCGCTGTACATGGACGAGATCACCCCGTCCGGCCGCCTGCAGGGCGTCATCCCGGTGCCGAGCAACGAACTGAACACCAGCTTCTCCTCGAAGTCCGAGGGGGCGCTCAATCTGTCCTCCGACGGCAAGTACGTCACGTTCATGGACTACGTGGCGGCCCCGGACACCATTGACGCCTCCAACGCGAACACGCCTGGCGTCATCGACCCGACCAACCCGGTCACCGGCGCCGACTACCGGGCCGTGGCCTCGCTGTCGGCCAACGGCCAGTGGACCTTCACCGAGACCAACGCCTACAGCGGCAACAACGGGCGCGCGGCGGTCGATGGCCAAGGTCAACGGCAAGTACTTCTACTACACCGCGGGCAACGCCGGCAACGGGTCCAACCCGCAGCCGAGCGGCGTCGTCCTCGGCGCGGGCACGCAGATCATCAGCCCGTCCAGCCTGCCCGAGTCGGCGCAGAAGCCGGGCGCACCGACCCCGGTCGGCTCCTTCAGCGTCACCGAGCTCGGCGACAAGGCGGACAAGGTCGGCAAGGACGACAACTTCCGCGGCCTGGCGCTCTACAACAACGTGCTGTACTACACCAAGGGCAGCGGCGGCAACGGCGTTGACACCATCTACTTCCTCGACACCACCGGGAAGGCCTGCCCGAGCGGCGTCGGGGTGCCCGCCGCGAACGCGCCGCTGCCGACCACGAGCATCGCGTCCACGCTGACCTCGGCCGGCCTGGCCAGCAACATGTGCGTCCTCAAGGGCTTCCCGACCGCCCTCGCCTCGTCGGCGACCGACGCGTCCGACTACCCGTTCGGCCTCTGGTTCGCCAACCCGACCACGCTGTACGTGGCCGACGAGGGCGCAGGCGACAACGCCTACGCGAACGGGTCATACACCGCGGCCGCCGCGTCCACCACGGCCGGCCTGCAGAAGTGGGTATACAGCGCGACCACGGGCGCGTGGCAGCTCGCCTACACCCTGCAGAACGGGCTGAAGCTCGGCGCGCCGTACACCGTGAAGGGCTACCCGACAGGGACCAACTCGGTGACCAGCCTGCCGTGGGCGCCGGCCACCGACGGACTGCGGAACATCACCGGCAAGGTCAACCCGAACGGCACCGTCACGATCTGGGGGGTCACCTCGACCGTCAGCGGCGGCGGCGACCAGGGCGCGGACCCGAACCAGCTCGTCTCGGTCACCGACAAGCTGAGCGCGACCGCGCTGCCTTCCAGTGAAAGGTTCTTCACCGTGGTCGCACCGCGCTACGACCAGGTAGTGCGCGGCGTTTCCTTCACGCCTGGCACCCGCAGGTAACGCACGGCCACCTCACCAGAAGCGGCCGGCTCCCGTGCGGGAGCCGGCCGCTTCGGCGCGGGGAGCGGGGACGGAGCGGCCGTCGGAGCGGCCGTCAGCGCGGACGGCCTGCTCGTGCGACGCGAGCGCGGCCACCTGCACCCGGGAGCTGTAGCCGAGCTTGCCGAGGATGTGCTCGAGGTGAGCGTCGACGGTCCGCTTGGACAGCACGAGGCACGCCGCGATCTCCCTGTTCGTCAGGCCCTTGGCGACCAGTCCGGCGACCTCGCGCTCGCGCGGCGTCAGCAGCCGCCAGCGGCCGGCGTACTCGGCGTCCTCCGGGTCCGCTCCCGAGCCCCTGCTGCGCAGCGCCGCGCCGTGCTCCCTGACGATCGCGGGCAGCCGGTACCGCACGGTGCCGCCGGTGTCCGCGGCGCGCAGCACGATCGACTTGTCCACCAGTCCGACCAGGGTGTCGAGGATCTCGTCCTGGTCGAGGTCGTCGCCCGCGCACGCCTCTTCCGCGGCGGCGAGGTCGAAGCCATCGGCGAAGACCGTCAGCCTGGTCCACAGCAGCCGTTCGGCGGGCGAGCACAGGTGGAAGCTCCAGCTGATGGACGCCTGCAGGGATCGCTGGCGCTCGCCTGCGCCCGTGCGGCCGTACCCGAGCAGCCGCAGGTGACCGGGGAGCCTGGTGAGCAGCTCGTCAAGGCCGACGGCGCGCAGCCGGAGCGCCGCGAGCTCGATCGCGAGCGGGATGCCGTCAAGCACCTGGCAGAGCCGCACGACCTTGGGCAGCGTCTCCGCGGTCACCTCGAATCCTGGGTCCGCCGCCCCCGCCCGGTCGGCGAACAGGCTGACCGCGTCGTCGGCATCCAGCGGCCCGAGGCGGAAGACCACCTCGCCGGGCAGGTCGAGCGTCTGGCGGCTGGTCACCATCAGCACCGGGCCGTCGCCGCCGCGCAGGATCGCGTCGGCGAGCAGTGCGCAGGCGTCGACGACGTGCTCGCAGGTGTCCAGGATGAGCAGCAGGCTGCTCGCCGCTTAGCTGGCCGGCGAGCCACCCGGGCCGCGGCTGGTCCCGCTGGCCCTCCTGGCCGGGCAGGCCGGGCAGGCCGAGGGCGGCCGTCACCGCGCGTGCGACGCCGTCCGCGTCCCGCGCGGCGGACAGGTCGGCGAGAAATACCCCGCCGGGGAACGCCCGCGCGTGGCCGGCCGCTACCTTGACCGCGAGCCGCGTCTTTCCCATGCCACCCGGTCCGGTCAGCGTGACCAGCCTCGACCTGCCCAGCGCGTCCTGGATGGCGGCAGCCTCATGTGACCGCCCGAAGAACCTCGAGGTCTCCGCGGGCAGCCTTCCCCCGTGCGTTATCAAAGTTGTCCGACCCTTCCCCCGGACCCAGACATTAATACGTTTCCCGAGGCGGTGTCAGAGAGTTGCGGAAAGACAGCACGGCGTAACCGGTGTCGGTGGCTAATGGCGCACCAGGAGCGCTAATCAACCACGTGGAATACCTAGAAGCAGACCACGTTGTCTACTGGTGAATGACCCGCCTCTAGGGCTTTCGTGGATCCCACCCGTTACCGATTGAATCAAACACGCCTGCCCATGCTCTTTGCCTCGCTTCACCGCATCAGGTCCGCCCGTCCCAGCTTCCTTTACATCTCGCGGCTCACCGCGACCGCGACGTTTGCCTACCTGCTTGCCCTGGTCATCCCGGCGGGAACGTCCCGCCCGGTGCTCGCGCCGCTGACGGCGCTGCTCGTGCTGCAGGCCAGCCTCTACCAGACCATCCGCAGCGCCCTCCGCAAGGTGCTGAGCGTGACGCTTGGCGTGCTGGTGGCCGTTGGCGTCGCCGAGTTCATCGGCTTCTCCTGGTGGCAGCTCGCCCTGGTCATCGCCGCCGCCTTGAGCATCGGCCGGGCGCTGCGGCTCGGTGACGACCTGCTCGAGGTGCCGATCAGCGCGATGCTGATCTTCTCCTCGGTGGGCCCGCATGCCGCCGCGACCGGCCGGGTGGTTGACACGCTCGTGGGCGCCGCCGCGGGACTCGCTGGCGGCCTGATCTTCGCGGGCAGGCCGCGGGTGCAGCCGGCCAGGTCGGCGGTCGGCCGCCTGGCGGGACAGGTCGCGGGACTGCTCGACCGGATGGCGTCCGACCTGGCCGACGACGAGCAGGATGGCACGGCGCTTGAAGGCACTGCGCTTACAAGCACGGGCAACGACCTGACCGGCGAGGCCGCGCAGTGGCTCACCCAGGCCAGGGCGCTGCGCGATGAGATCGAGCGAGTAGACGACACGCTGCGCGAGGCCGCGGACAGCACCAGGCTCAACCCGCGCGCGCTGGTTACCCCGGCCGGCACCGCGCAGGC
The DNA here is from genome assembly GCA_963759545.1 of uncultured Actinomycetota bacterium. Classification (GTDB taxonomy): domain Bacteria; phylum Actinomycetota; class Actinomycetes; order Streptosporangiales; family Streptosporangiaceae; genus Trebonia. The sequence continues at coordinate 45,160 of CAVXAB010000006.1, read as the reverse complement.
CACCGAGACGACCGTGGCGCTGCGCGGCGGCGTCGAGGCGCTTGAGCACGCCGCGTTGACGCTGCGCGGCCTGGCCCGCTCGGTCCTTGACAGCGCCGGTATCGCCACCAAGGAAAGCCCCGTCAGGGACCGCTGCACTCGGGTTCGGCTGGCGAGCGTGCTCGCCAAGCTCGGCGAGGCGATCCGCACGTACGGCCGACTCGTCCAGTTGACGCCGGCGGGCGATGAGTCGCTGGAATCGGAACTCGCCGCGGAACTCGAGGAGGCACACGGGTTGCAGGACGAACTGGCCGACCTGCTCAAGCCCAGGATCGGGGATGGCGGAGAACCGAGCGAGTGGCCGCTGCGCGGGGAGATACTCACGCACGTGGACCGGCTGCGCACGGGGCTGAGCGTCGAGGCCGTCGACGCCCTGGCTCACGTCCAGCGCTCCGCCGCGCACAGGCGGCGCCCCCGGCCGCGGAAGGGACCGGGGACGGCCGCACGTGTCACGCTCCCGCAGTCACGGCTGCGCTCTCGCCGTCAGCTGCTCCGCGGGGCCTCGCGGTCGCGGAGCTCGGCCCAGAGGCCGCGGTAGGCCTTCGCCGCCGCGCTGTTCGGCGCGAAGACAGTGACCGGGGCGCGCTCCACCGACATCGTCTCGATGACGGAGAGGGCCGGGATGAGCGTCCGCGCCACGTCGTAGCGTTCGGCGGAGAGCTTCTCGGTGATCTCCCTGTGCAGCTTCTTGCGCCGGTCGACCATCGAGAAGAAGGCCAGGAGGTCGGGGCGGTGCCCCTTGAACTCGTCGATGAAGTCCGCCAGCTGCTCAAGGGTTCGCACGGACAGCGTCGTCGGGATCAGCGGGACCACGATGACGTCGGCGGCGTGCAGCACGTTCTCAGAGACAAGCGAGACCGAAGGCGGGCAGTCGAGGAAGACCGCGTCGTACTCGGCCGCCAGCGGCGCGAGCAGCTTGGACAGCTTGCGGGCAGGCTTGCCGCCGGGAACGTTGTCGCCCAGTTTCGCGTCGCCGACGTCAAGCAGCAGGTCCATGTTCCGGTAGGTGAAGTCCGCCGGGATCAGGTCGAGGTTGTCGAAATCCGTGCCCTTGATGGCGTCGTCGAGCTGGCGCTTGCCGCTGATGAGCGCCCTGCCGCCGCCCTTGACCCTCGGCTTGACCCGGAACATGAAGCTCGCCGCGCCCTGCGGGTCCAGGTCCCACAGGACGGTGCGCAGCCCGGCCTCGGCCGCCAGGTAGGCCAGGTTGACCGCCGTCGTGGTCTTTCCGACGCCGCCCTTGATGTTGTATGTCGCATAAATTCGCATCTATGCGGTACCTCCCCCGGAGCAGGGCGGACATCCGGCGCTGCCCGTCTACGTCGGCGAACGCGGCGAACAGCCGCTCGAAGTCGGCCCTCGCCGCCCGCTGGCGTGCCGCGAGGCCCGCCGTGACCTCGCCCATCGCGAGCAGGGTCACCGCCGGCGCCTCGTGCGCCGCGAGCATGGCCGCGGCGAGCACCCTGATCTCCCCGATTTGCACTTCTGTGTCCTGGAATTCTCCCAGACAATCCTGGAGCCGCTTGAGGTCCCCCACCACCTTGGCGTAGCCGGCGGGGTCATGCAACGGGGCGAAGAACTCCAGCGCGTACCGCAATTCCTTGCACCGCTTGCGCAGGTCATGCAGGGCCTCGCCGGGCGTGTCCGGGGTAATCGCCACGCCGCGCCTGGCCACCTTGGCGAAGGCCACCCTGGTGCGCTCCGCGGCAAGCAGGTCGGCGGTCCCCCCTGCGGCTGTATGGGCTTGCCCAGAACGACTTCGGCTTACTCTGGCCGGCCCCCCGTTTCCTTGCTGAATGCCGTCTAGCCGTGCACGCCATTCTCTGGTGAGCCCGGTGAACCGCGCCGAGCGCAGGCCACGGACGAGGGCGCGGAACTCCTTGCGCCGCCGCTGCTCCAGGTAGACGCGGAACGGCTCAAGGTCGTCCGGCTTCGCCGCGGCGAGACCGCGCGCCGTCTCCTCGAAGTCGAGCAGGTGCACGTCCAGGTCCCTGGTCGGCGTCGTCAGGTCGCCGACCCACTTGAACTCGGCGGCGAAGAACGCGAGATCTTTCCGGCCAAGGCCGAGCGCGTCACCGAAGAGCTTCAGCGCGCTGCGGCTCCGCCGCACGCTGACCCGCAGGTCGTGGAGGAACTCGGTGTCGATGTCCTTGAGCGTGCCGTCCACGTTCGCCTCGATCGTGTCGAGCAGGCGCAGCAGGATCGCCGCCGCCGCGGCGGAAGCGGGCATGCCCGCGCTGATTTCCGCGTCGACCTTGTTCGAGTAGTCGCCCGGGCGGCGGCCGACGGCGCGCAGCGCGTCGGCGATCAGGAGCGTGGTGGCCTGCTTGACACCGGGAACGGCCGCGACGAGCCTAGCGGCGCGGCGCGCCTGGCCCAGGTAGCCGCGGACCTCGGCGATCGTCAGCCGGGGCGGCAGCGGCACCGACTGCTGACCGGACCCGCCCGGGGGTACGGGGTCGCTCCCCCGGGTGGCAACAGCCCGACAACGCTCGGCCGGTCGATGAAGAGCCTGGCAACGGTCTTGCTGTCCTCGTTCAGCAGCCGGTACACGGCGGTCACGGTGCTGGTGGCGACGACGGGGAGAAGCGCGCGCGGCGCGACAAGGCGGGCGACGCGGGTGCCGACCGGGCCACCCGCCAGCGAGGCGAGCAGGTGCGGACGGGACGCTTGCCAGCCAGTGACCAGCTGCGTCGCGGCCTTGCCCGGGTCCGCGTCCGCGCCAGCGCCGGACAGCCGCAGTTCGCTGCCGCCCCGCCGGGGGACGTACTCCAGGGTCAGGCCTGCCTTGTGCAGCCGCCAGTCGAAGGTGTCAAGCCAGGTCGTCCGCCGGGCGCCGGCGCCCGTGCCTCCGCGCTCGGGGACCACGTCGAACTCCCCCGTCAGCGCCGCGAGCACGGCCAACGTAATGTCATCCCATGTTTGCGGATCGTCACTGTCGGCAATGAAACCTGCCAGGCCAGGGGTCATCGCAACTCCTCTCCCGGCAACGCCTCACTTCTTCAGTGATTTAAGCACAATTTCACCGTTAAGTGGTAATTGCGTTCACTATCTATTAACCCTATGTTCATCTTATCGGGTAGCACAGTTAGGTTTGTCACTTGGCGAGATCGAGCGGCCATGCAAAACCCGTCGCGGCGCGAATATCGGCGGGGCGCGGCATCCCCGCCTGCGTGCCTGGCCTCGCCGCGGCGGCGGCGCCGGCCGCCGCCGCCGCGATGACGGCTTCCCGCGGCGCGATTCCGGCCGCAAGCGCAACGGCGAGCGCGCCGACGAACGTGTCCCCAGCGCCCACGGTGTCGACGGCGCGAACGGGAAAGGCCGCGACCGTTTCGCTCGATGCCCGGCCTTCGCGGTGATAGGCCGCGCCGGCCGCGCCGGCGGTGACCACCGCATTGCGGGCGCCGGCCGCGACGAGGCCGGCCGCCGCGCGGACGGCCTCGGCCAGGCCGCTGACCGGCCTGCCGAGCACGGCCGCGGCCTCTGACTCGTTGACCACCAGCCAGTCGGGCCGCGCCTCGAGTATCCCGGCGGCCTCTTCCGCCGGCGGGGCCGGCGCGAGGTTGAGCACGGTCAGCGGTCGCGCGCCGCCTGGCACTTCCAGGGCCGCGACGGATCGCGGTGACCGGTACCTCGGCGCTGATGACCAGCACGCTCGTCGTCGTCGGGCCGGCGGCTGCCGGTTCGCTGAGTGCCGCGATCTCGGGCGCGCCTACCTCGCGGTTCGCGCCAGGGGCGACGGTGATGATGTTCTCGCCAGACTCGTCGACCGTGATCATGGCGATCCCGGTGGGCGCGCCGGGCACCGTGCGGACGGCCCGGTCGTCAATTCCTTCGCTCGCGAGCGTTGCCCTGAGTGTCCGCCCAAAGTCGTCGTCGCCAACGCAGCCGACCATCCGGACGCGGATACCGGAATCCGCGCCGAGCCTGGCGGCGGCCACGGCCTGGTTGGCGCCCTTGCCGCCGGGGGCAATGGCCGCGGCGCCGCCGAGGACCGTCGCTCCCGGGCCAGGCAGCGTGGGGACCGTGACTGAAATATCCATATTTAGGCTGCCGAGCACCGTCAGCCGCGCGTCGAGATCCACGACGGCACCGTACTCCGGCTAGCGGCCCGCCCTCCGGCCGCCGGCGGCTTTCATCTTTGCTTAGCAGCGCGTGTTTGCTTAGCAGCGCGTGTTTGCTTAGCAGCGCGTGCCGTATCGCGGACATACCGGTCGTGACCATGGTCGTCTGCTAAGCAAAGACGTTGATCACGGTCGGCCGCTCAATCCCGCGGGCCTCATGTGGTGCGTGGTGAGCGTGAGGGCCGTGCGCGGGCCGGTACGCGGCGCCCGCAGGCCGGTACGCGGCGCGCGCGGGCCGGTACGCGGCGCCCGCGCGCGGGGCGGGCATCATCGCTAAGGATTTCGCTTTTCATGTGGATTCCGCAGCTAATAAGCTGCGGAATCCACATGATCATGGACCGGGCCGCGGTGCCGACGCGGACAACCCGGACGAAACGGGCACGCGCGGGCCCGGTGCGAAGGCCGGGATGCTCAAAGGCCGGAGCGCCTGGCGGATGGCTTTCAGACAAATACTCCGCGTCGCCATTGAGCCGTAGCCGGGTACCGTACGTGATTCTCTATTGAGACGTTCTGTGGTCGATTGGTGACAGAACGGATGGTTCGGTACGTCAGGCGAGGAGCCGGTCATGCGCAACGCGGAAGAGTTCTCTGGTCGGCGGCCGGGGCTGGCACGGATGCCGTGGGCGTACCGCAGGCCGGGACGTGGCGCCGGCGGCCGGCCCGGGTCCGGCCGGATCAGGTACGCCCACGGCGGGGCACTACCGCGCGTCGAGCCGTACTGCACGGTGCCACAGGGTCCGGCGGGTCACCACGGCGGCGATATGGGCACGGGAGGCGGGGCCGGGGGCGTCGCGGGTGGCGCTGACCCGGGCACCGGGGCCTGGCAGGGCGAGCCGGGCACCGGGGCCTGGCAGGGTGAGCCGGGCACCGAGGCCTGGCTGGAGCGGCGCGCGCACGGCGACCTGTGGGTTCTCGTCTGCGGGGGGATCGCGGCCGCGGCCGCCTTCGGCGCGGCGTTCGTCGCCGCTGGCGGCGTGGCGAGTCACCCGGCCGCCCCTGGCGCGACGATGCCCGCCGTGGTGAGCCAGGCCTGCCCCTCCCCCGCCCCCGGCCCGACCCCCGAGGGCGCCGGGTTTCGGCGCCCCGCTACGGCACTACAGGTCTTAACACCAGCCACAGCGCCAGGCGTTGCGGGTTATGCAACGCCTTCCCACCGCAACCACAAGGCCTTAACCGCAGCCACAGCGCAGGCGGCGGTGCCGCCTTCCACCGCCCCCAGGCCCGAGCCCTCCTGAGGGCGCCGGGTCGCAGGGGGAGTCAGCCCCGCAGGCGATGGAGCAACCGCCGCCTGGCGGGCGGCGTGCCAGGAGACGATCGTTGCCGCCAGGGCGGCCGCCGTCGCCGCGAGCATTGCGGCGCGGTCGCCGGAGACGCCGCTCACCGAGTCGGCGACCGCGGGCAGCAGGGCGGCACCGACCGCGGCACCCATCTGCCTGCTGGTGTTGACCACGCCGCCGGCGAGGCCCTGGTCGCCGTCGGACAGCTCGCGGCTGGCCAGCACGATCGACCCGAACGCGGTGCCCGCGCCGCCGAAGCCGACCAGGATCACGACGAAGAGGAGCGGGCTGTAGCCGACGGCAGGCAGCTGGGTGAGCGCGGCGAAGCCGATCGTCGCGGACACGCCCGCGGCCATCGCCACGCGGCGGACGCCGAATCGGCCCGCGAGCTTCGGGCCGAGCATGCCCATCGTGAAGCCCGCCATGCCCTGCGGCGCGATGATCAACCCGGTGGCCAGCGGGGAGAAATGCAGGACCTGCTGCATATAAAGGGAGAGCACGAGCAGTTCGCCGCCGTTCCACACGCCGAGCAGGAAGGCAAGCGTCGCGCCGTTGCGCAGGCCGGGGCGGAGCAGCAGGCGCGGCCGGACGAGCGGCGCGGGATGGCGCGTCTCCGCGACCACGAAGCAGGCGGCCGCGCCGACCGCGATCACCGCCGCGCCAAGGACGAGCGGCGACGTCCAGCCGAGTACGTCACCCTGGGAGATGCCGAACACCGCGAGCGCGACGGCCGCCGTGATCAGCACCGCGCCGCGCAGGTCGAGCCGCCTGCCCCGCTGTTGCGCGCCGGGGGCGGCCGCCCGGCCTGGCGCCCGGGCGGGTGCCTGGTCCCCGGCGGGAACGGCGATCAGCCGGGGCGCGAGGAAGGCGGCCGCGAGTCCGACGGGGACGTTGACGAGGAACACCGCGCGCCAGCTCGTCCACTCCACGAGCACGCCGCCGAGCACCTGGCCAGCGACGAAGCCGACGGACGCCATCGACCCGTAGAGACCGATGGCCCTGGTCCGCCGCGGCCCAGGCGGGAAGCTCGTCGTGATCAGCGACAGCGCGGCGGGCGCGACGAGCGCCGCGCCCGCCCCCTGCACGATCCTGGACGCGACGAGCAGCACCGGGTCGCCGGCGAGCCCGCCCGCCAGCGAGGCCAGTGAGAATACGACGAGGCCGACGATGAAGATGCGGCGGCGGCCCAGCATGTCGGCGGCGCGGCCGCCGAGGATCAGCAGCCCGCTAAATGCGATGGCGTACCCGGTGACCACCCATTGCACCACCGAGGTGGCCACGCCGAAGTCGCGCTCCATTGATGGCAGCGCGATATTGACAATAGTGAAATCGAGCACCACCATAAACGACGCCACCAGGATCAACGCGAGCCGTAGGCCCGATCGCGCCGTGTCCTGGTGAATATCCCGCTCATTGTGGGTAGGGATGGCGGGGGAATCGGGGACGGATGCGCGTTCTGCGGGCATGGCACCAATCAGGACCGAGGCGGATGGCGTGCGGAAACCAGCTAGCTCCAACTCCGACGATCACCGAGGGCATGCCCGCGCGCAATGTTCGGCTCGTCACACTCCCCCGACCTCGCTGAACGCCCCCAATTGGACGGGAACTAAGAACGCGACATATCTTGTTAACTACAGGTGTGGATGATCGCCCGGCCCGGGAGGCGTCCCGCCGGGGGATACGGTTATCGGGAGGTAATCATGAGCCGGATCGAGAGCCGGATCAAGCAGTTCACCGCGCGCCTGTCGCAGTGGTGGAACTCAAGGTCAGGTGGCCTGCGGCAGAGTGCCACGGATGGCGCGCAGCGCGCGGCAAGCCGGGCGCGGGACTTCCGCGACAGCGAGCGGGGCCAGCGCGCCGCGAGCAAGCTGAACGACCTGCGGGCCAGCGAGGCCGCCAAGAAGGCGGAGGCCGCGTTCAACGACCTGCGCGCCACCGACGCGGCCAAGAAGGCGGAAAGCGCCCTGACCGACCTGCGCCAGCGCGAGCCCGTCAAGAAGGCCGAGGAGGGCGCGCGCAAGGTCATGCACGACCTGTTCAGCGGCGGCTCCGGCGGCTCAAGCACCACCGGAGACGCCAGCTGAACCCGGCCGGCTTAGGCCAGGCCTGCCTGTTCCGCCGCCCGGAGCGCTAGCGCGTCCGGGTCGGCGGCGGGCAGGCCTTTGGCCGCGAACCAGGCTGCGACGTTGCGCGCGTCCCTGGCCAGGTAGTCGCGTCCCGTCGGGTGGGCGATGACGTCGACCACCTGCGGCAGGTCGATCAGCACGAGCCTGCCCTGGTGCACGAGCAGGTTGTACGGCGACAGGTCGCCGTGCGCGAGGCCGTGCCTGGCGAGCGTGTCGAGCGCGGCGGTGAACTGTTCCCAGAGGCTCACAAGGAGCTTGTCGCCTGGGCGGGTCTCGGCCAGGCGCGGCGCGGCGGTGCCGTCGGCGTCACCGATGAACTCAAGCAGCACCTCCGTCCCGGTGACCTGCACGGGGTAAGGGACGGGCACTCTAGCGGCGTGCAGCCGGCACAGCGCGGTGAACTCAGCGTTCGCCCACTGCCCGGCGATCATTTGCTTGCCGAACGCGCTCCGGCTGGTCGTCGCGCGGTTGACACGGGACTCCCTGACCCGGCGGCCTTCCAGGTAGCCGGCGTCGCGGTGGAACAGCCGATGCTCGGCGTCCCTGTACCGCTTCGCCGCCAGCAGGCAGGATTTACCGGTGCCAGGAACGTAGCGGCGGATCAGGTACACGTCGGCTTCCTTGCCTGTCTTCAGGACGCCGAGTTCGCTGTCCACCGCCGCCAGGTCGGTGACCAGCCACTTCGGATGAGGCCGGGGGCCGCGCTCGGTCGGGGTTGACTGGTCCCAGGTGGACCAGCGGTCGCCCTCCGGCAGGCCGTCCGTGGCGTCGTGGGCGTCCTCGGCTTGAAGCCTCGGCAGGTGCCGGTTGCGCTTCGCGTAGCCGGGCTGCTCGTCGTCGAACTTGCCGCGCTTTCTACCGCGGCGGGTGACTCCGTAGTCGTCGGAGTCCGCGCTGTCGCGCATGGGTGATGCTCCTCAGGCAGGATGTGGTCAGGGCAGGCGAGATGAAGCCCGCAACGGGCGTAGTCATCGAAGTACGCCTCCCTTCCGCACGGCCGGCCTTTCCTGGCCGAGGCCGATGGGCCTCGCAGGAACCGGCACCAAAACCTGATGCGTTCGCACTATCTCATCAGGCGACGGCCGCGGACAACCGAATATTGCTGAGCCTGGCACGGCCCTCAGGGCACGGAGGGCTAGCTGGGTGCCTGCTCGCTGACGTCGATCGCGCGCTGGTAGCGCCTGGCCAACTTGCGCAGCACGTCAACCAGCTCCGGCGAGTCCACGATGGTGAAGTCCGCGTCCAGCATGCCTAGATAGAGGGCGAGCATCTCCGGATGGTCCGAGCCCGGCTCGAACACGCACTGGTCCTCCCCCTGAGACTCCACTTCCACGGGGATCGGAAGCCGACTCCGCACGTATGCCGCGGGCGCGTGCACGATTACCCGTGCCCGGTATCGCCAGGTCGCCTCTCCGATTCCTCGTGCCACCTGCGCCGCGATCTCCCGTTCTGGCGGTAGTTCGCGGGGCGTGAAGCGTGGCCCGGCAGGCGGCCGCGGCTCGATTCGGTCCGCCCGGAAGGTACGCCAGTCGTCCCGGTCGGTGTCCCAGGCCACCAGGTACCAGCGGCGCCGGTCGTTAATCAGGCGATACGGCTCCACCGAGCGTCGGCTGGCTGCCCCTGAATGTGCCCTGTAGTCAAACCGGAGCCGCTCATGGTCCCGGCACGCGCTCGCGATCACGGTCAGTACGTCTGGATCCACCTGCGGGCCCCGCGATGGCATCGGCATCGCGTATGACTGGAAAGCACTGACCTGGCGTCGCAACCGCGATGGAAGCACCTGCTGCAGCTTCGCCAGCGCACGGACCGAGGTCTCCTCGATCCCCGCGATCGAGCCGTTCGCGGCGGTACGCAATCCGATCGCGACCGCTACTGCCTCCTCGTCGTCGAGCAGTAGCGGCGGCAGGGCGCCCCCGACGCCGAGCCGGTACCCGCCGGCCACGCCCGGGCGCGCGTCGACTGGATAGCCGAGTCCCCGCAGCCGTTCCACGTCATTGCGGATGGTGCGGGTGGTGACGCCGAGCCGGGTGGCCAGCTCGGTGCTGGTCCAGTCGCGCCGGGTCTGCAATAGGGACAGCAGGCGCAGCAGCCGCGCCGAGGTTTCCAGCATGCTTCGATCCTGACGACAATCTAGGAACGATTCTTTCCGCTATTATCCCTAGCCTTCTCCCTGTGGGCGCAAGAGTTCCTGGCCAAGCCCTGGCCGTGCCGGTCCCGGTAACAAGGAGAAGCGCGATGAGCGACGACCTGCAGCCCTTCCGTATCGAGATCCCCAACTCCGACGTCGAGTACCTGCATGACCGGCTCGCCAACGCCCGCTGGCCCGGCGAGCTGCCCGGCGTCGAGTGGGCCCGCGGCGTACCGCTTGGCTACCTGAAAGACCTCGCCGGCTACTGGCGCACGCAGTACGACTGGCGCGCCCAGGAGGCGCAGCTCAACCAGCACCCCCAGTTCACTACCGAGATCGACGGGCAGCGCATCCACTTCCTGCACGTCAGGTCCGGCCAGCCCGGCGCCAAGCCGCTGCTGATCACGCACGGCTTCCCGAGTTCCGTCGCCGAGTTCCTGCACCTGATCGAGCCGCTGGTCAACCCGGCCGCGGGCCAGGCCTTCCACGTCGTCGCGCCGTCCCTGCCCGGATACGCCTTCTCGACCCCGCTGGGCTCGACCGGCTGGGCGATGGGCCGCACCGCGCGCGCCTGGGCCGAGCTGATGCGCCGGCTCGGCTACCAGCGGTACGGCGTGCACGGCGGCGACATCGGCGCGGGTGTGTCCGGCATGGTCGCCGGGCTCGACGGCGAGCATGTGACCGGCGTGCACGTGGTGACCGATCCGCTGACCGCCGCGGCGACCGCCACGTTCCTGCCAGGGATGGCCGGCCGACTCGACGGCAGCGACCCGGTCGACAAGCTGATCCTGGACCGGATGACCGCGTTCACGAGGGAAGGCTCCGGGTACCTGGCGATACAGAACAGCCGGCCGCAGACCATCGGCTACGGCCTGGCCGACTCGCCGCTGCTGCAGCTCGCCTGGATCGCCGAGAAGGTCCACGAGTGGACCGACCTGCCGGTGGACCGCGACCAGCTGCTCACCACGGTCAGCCTGTACTGGTTCACCGGCTCCGGCGCCAGCGCCGCGCACGCCCTCTACGAACAGGCGCACTCCTCCGACTGGGGCACGCCGTCGGCCGTACCGCAGGGCTTCGCGGTCTTTGGCGCCGACGAGACGGTACGCAAGCTGGTCCCCGCACCGGGCGGCGCGCACTGGACCGAGTTCCCGCGCGGCAGGCACTTCCCGGCGATGGAGGCCCCGGCCCAGCTGGCGGCGGACCTGCAGGCCTTCTTCGGGCCGCTGCGGTGATCGAGGTACTGAGCCAGCGTGCTCTCAACCGGGCCACGTTGGCCCGCCAGTACCTGCTCGAGCGCGCGTCGGCACCCGCGATCGACATGATCGAGCACCTGGGCGGGATGCAGTCCCAGGCGCCGCTCGCCCCGTACATGGGACTGTGGACCCGCCTCAAGGACTTCGCGCCGGACGAGCTGTCGGCACTGACCGAACAGCGAGAGGTGGTCCGGCTGCACCTGATGCGCAACACCGTGCATCTCGTCAGCGCGCGCGACTGCCTGGATTGGCGCGCACTGTTCTATCCGCTGCATGCCGCCAAGTTCAGCGCCCAATTTCGCCGCGGCATGGCGGGCGTGGACCGCGACGCACTGCTCAGGCAGGCCAAGCGGCTGCTGGAGGAGCAGCCACGCACCCGCGGCGAACTGGCCGGCCTGCTCGCGGAACGCTGGCCAGAGGCCGATCCGGGCGCGCTGGCGTACGCGGCGACGCATCACATCGCGCTGTGCCAGGTACCACCGCGGGGCATCTGGGGCAAGAACGGTCCCGCCGCATGGGCACCAGTGGAGAGCTGGCTGGGCGCGCCACTTCGCCCTGTGCCAGTGGACGCGCTGGTACTGCGCTATCTCGGCGCCTTCGGCCCGGCGACTGTCGCGGATATTCAGGTATGGTCCGGGCTGACCCGGCTGCGCGAGGTGGTCGAGCGGCTGCCATTGCGGATGTTCCGCGGGGAGGCGGGGCAGGCGCTGCACGACCTGCCCGACGCCCCCCGGCCTGCAGAGGACGTCCCCGCCCCGCCGAAGTTCCTGCCCGAGTACGACAACCTGCTGCTCTCACACGCCGACCGCACCCGGATGATTCCCGGCAACCGCCCGGTACCGCTCCCCCCGGGCAACGGCGCGACCGCTGGGACCTTCCTGGTCGACGGCACATGGCAAGGCACCTGGCAGGTCCGCGGCCAAACACTAAGCATCCAGCCGTTCACCAAGCTGCGGTCCCCGGACCGCGACGCGCTGGTGACCGAGGCCGTTCAGTTGTGCGCCTTCATTGCTCCCCAAGTCGAGTACGACATAGTCCTCGGCGAACCTCCCCGTGTGGCGTTGGGCCGGCTATAGCCGGCCCAACGCCACACGGCCAGCCGGAGGGCGCACCGGGAACAGGCGAAGCCGCCCGACATTTCGGAAATGTCGGGCGGCTTCACGCCCAGGCGCCCGTGGGGACGCGTCGTGGGAGTTTCGTTCCCGGGGCCGCTGCGTGGGAGGAGTCAGGCGGCCCCGGGAAGCAACTGGTGTGACCGGCGACGATGACGCGGGATGCTTTGGGCCCGGGGAAGGCCCAAGGTATCCCCCGTCCGCGTCTCGAGCCGGCTTTGGGCTACTTGACCGTTTGCTTGACGGTTAGCTGGCCGTTGCGCATCGTGCCGAGGCGCTGGGCGCGCCGGGCGATGGTGCTGTCGTGGGTGACCATGACCATCGTCAGGCCGTTGTCCTGCCATAGCTTCTCAAGCAGGGCGATGATCTCGTCGCGGGTGTCCTCGTCGAGGTTGCCCGTTGGCTCGTCGGCGAGCAGTACCTTGGGCTGCTTGACCAGCGCGCGGGCGATCGCGACGCGCTGCTGCTGTCCGCCTGACAGCTCGGAGGGCAGGTGCCTGGCCCGGTCGGATAGCCCGACCGAGGCGAGCGCCTCGGCCGCGCGTGACTTCCGCGACGCGTTGCTTATGCCGAGCGGCACCAGGGCCGTCTCCACGTTCTCCTGCGCCGACAGCGTCGGGATCAGGTTGAACGTCTGGAAGATGAACCCGATGCTGGCGGCCCGCACCTTGGTCATCGCGGTCTCGCCGAGCCTGGCCAGGTCCTGTCCGTTGAGGTCAAGCGAGCCCGAGGTCGGCCGGTCGAGGCCGCCGAGCAGTTGGAGCAGCGTGGACTTCCCGTGCCCGGTCGGGCCCTGGATGGACAGCCACTCGCCGTCCGCGATCTCCAGGTTGACGCCGCGCAGCGCGTGCACGACGTCGCGGCCCTTGGGGTAGTCCTTGACGACCTTCGTGAGCTTGTACATGGACTGTGTTCTCCCTTTTCCGGCCTGCTCAGGCGACCTTGGACAGTGCCGCGGCGGGGCGCAGCCGCGCCGCGCGCCAGCCGCCGAACCCGCCGGCGATCAGGCCGCCGAGGACCGCGAGTGCCACCGCGAGGACGATCGCGGTGATCGTGACCGGGGCGGACAGGTGCACCGCGACCGTGGACGCGGTATGCGACGCGTTGGCGAAGCCGCCGCGGAACGGGTTGGTCCCGCCGGTGCCCGTGGTGCCGCCCGCGCCGCCCGCGCCGCCGAAGCCGCCGAACCGCTGCGCACCGCCAGGGGTGGCGGTCCCGGTCGAGGTGCCGAGGGAGGCGCTGAGTGACCCGGAGAAGTGGTCGACGAGCGCGGCGCCGAGGAAGCCGAGGCCCACGCCGACCGCGCCGCCGACGATGCCGATGGCGATCGACTCGCCAAGCACCTGGCCGACGACCCGGCGGGACCGCCAGCCGAGTGCCTTGAGCGTGCCGAACTCACGGATGCGGCGCGAGACCGCCGACATGGTGAGCAGGCTGGCGAGCAGGAACGCCGCGATGAGGACCGCGATGGCGAGCCACTTGCCGAGGCTGTTGGCCAGCGACGCGGCGCTGGATAGCGAGCCGGTGACCTCGCTGGCGAGGCTGTTCTCGTCGGTCACGGTCGAGCCTGGCACCGCGGCCTTGATCGTGTTCGCCAGCGTGGTGATGTCGTTGTTGCTGGTCGCCGACACGTAGATGGTGTTGACGTCGTTCTTCAGGTTGGCGAGTGACTGGGCGACGCCGAGCGGGATGTAGACGTTCGACGGGCTGTCACCCGACGGCTCGGTGACGATGCCGACGACGGTGAAGTTGGTCGCGGTGCCCTTGGAGTTGCCGACCGCGATGGTGGAGCCGACCTTGAGCTTCTGTGACGTGGCGTAGCTCGCCTCGACCAGCGCGACGTCCTTGCTGTTGTCGGCCGTGGTGAAGGTGCGGCCGGAGCTGACCGTGCCGGTCGACAGCGGCCCGAGCTGGCCGTGGCCGATGTCGACGCCGGTGACGGTGAAGCTGTTGGTGTTGAAGCTGGACGTGCCGCCGCCGGTGAACCCGCCGCCACCGCCGCCGCCACCGCCGCCGCCGCCACCGCCGCCGCCGTCCCGCCGCCGGAGTTGAAGGCCGGGACCGTGCCGGACACCGTGCGGTCGGTGAGCGTGAGGCCGCCCGCCGCGGCCGCCACGTTGTCGAGCTTGGAGATCGTGGTCACGTTGGCGGCGCTGAGCGAGGAGAGCGTGAAGTCGCTGGTCAGCGTGTTGTCGTTGATCTTGCTGCCGGCCGCGGGCCGTTTGTTGGTGCCGGTGTTCTGCCGGAAGCTGAACCCGAACCCGCCGCCGCCCGCGGCGCTGGTGGTCGGGGTCTTCGTCACCGTGATGTCGGTGCCGACGCCGTAAAGCGAGTGCAGGACCGTGGACTGGGCGTTCTTGACCCCGGCGGACGCCGCGGTCACGGTGATCACCAGCCCGATTCCTAGCGCCAGGCCCACCGCTATGAAGATGGCCTGGCGAGCGCGCCGCCGCAGCTCGCGCCAGAGGTACGTAAAGAACATCAGACTCCTCAACGGACTCAGCTAGATTCCGAGGTGGGGATCGTCCCGCACACCGGGGGTACGGGGGTCGCCCCCCGGATGACAATTGGCGGCGCGGAGGCGTCGTACCAGGGGAACGCAATCAAACCCCGGTGCGACGCTCGCGCCAGTCAACATGCTGGCGCTGATTCCTGAAGAGTTTCTGAGCGCAGGCTGCGAAGCAACCGCGATTCAGTGACCATTTCCGCAAAGGCATTAAGAAGATCTTTGGCATTGTCGCCGCCTTCGTGCCGACAACGCCAAAGATCTAATAGACGAACTTACAATTAGCGGCGGACCTCGCGCGGGAGGCCGAACTGCACCGATTCCGTTGTCGTCACTCGTTCCGTTACCGTCACGGTGCCAAGGCCGGACAGCGCCGCGATGATCTCGCTGACGACGGCGGGCGGCGCCGAGGCGCCGGCCGTGAGGCCGACCACCGACGCGCCCGACAGCCAGGACAGGTCAATGTCCGTCGCGCCGTCGATGAGGTACGCGGGTGTCCCCGCCCGCTCGGAGCGCTCGACGAGCCGCACCGAGTTGGACGAGTTCGCGGAGCCCGCGACGAGCACGAGGTCGGCCTCGGTGGCCACGGCGCGGACGGCGGCCTGCCGGTTGGTCGTGGCGTAGCAGATGTCGTCCGAGCCAGGCGCGCGCATCTGCGGGAACTTGTCGCGCAGCGCGCCCGCCACGTCGGCCGCCTCGTCGATCGCGAGCGTGGTCTGCATCAGGTAGGCGATCTTGGACGGATCTTCCACGTTCAGCGCGGCCACGTCCGACGCCGTCTGCACCAAGACCGTGGAGGACGGCGCCTCGCCGAGCGTGCCCTCGACCTCCTCGTGGCCCGCGTGCCCGATCAGCGCGACCGTGTAGCCCTCGCGGGCGAAGCGCCGCGCCTCGGCGTGCACCTTCGACACCAGCGGACAGGTCGCGTCGATCACGGAAAGCCCGCGCCCTGAGGCGTCGTCGCGCACCGCGGGCGACACGCCGTGCGCGGAGAACACGACCGTCGCGCCGTCCGGCACCTCGTCGAGTTCGTCGACGAACACCGCGCCGCGCTCCTCGAGGTCGGAGACCACGCGGGTGTTGTGCACGATCTGCTTGCGCACGTAGACCGGCGCGCCGCGCATCTCAAGCGCCCGCTCCACGATCTCGATCGCCCGCTCCACGCCGGCGCAGAACGACCGGGGCCCGGCGAGCAGCACGGTGCGCTCGCGGCAGGCGGCGGCCCACTTCTCCGCGACCGGCGCGGCCTTGCGCAGCGACCGCAGCGCCGCGATCCCCCCGCCGACCATGCCAGGGCCGAACCCGGCGTCGGAAACAGCCCGGATGACCGCCATCGGACGCCCGTCGGCGGCGTCGAGCAGTGCGGCCGTCTCCATGTCGGCAGCAAGGTAACCGTCGGCAGCAAGCCGAAGTCGTTCTGCGGACTTCACTAGCTTTTGAACTGTAATCAGCCGCCCGGCGCGGGCACTGAGGCCCGCCCGGCGCAGCTCCGCCGCGAGCAGGTCGGCGCCTGGCAGCTCGACGGTTGTCTCGCCATCGGTCACTTCGGAGGCGACGACCAGGTCACCCGGGCTGAGGTCGGTGCTAAGCCCCGCCGCCGTCCCCATCACGACCATCGCACCGAACGAAAGCGGCTTACTCTTGCCCGCCGACTTTCTCGCCCGGGTGGCGCCCATGCCGGTGTGCAGCACGCGGCTGGTCGGGTTGGCTAGGCCGCGGCGGACGGCATTGGCCTCAAGCCGAAGCGGCGCGAGGACGAGCAGGCCCGGTTTTGCAGACTCAGGCGCGCTTTCCTCGATGTGGTCCGCCGCCGCTTCTGTCCGCGGCTGCGGAATGGTCTCAGTCATAAGAATTACCCCTCATGTATCTGCTCTGCCCCTCGCGTGGGGCGACCCCGCACCCCCGACGAAACGACTCTGCCGCTCGCGGGGGACAACCCCCGCACCCCCGACAAAACGGCCGAGGGCGGAGACGGGAAACGCCAGCCGGTACAGGTGGTAGTTCAGGTAGAAGTCGCGCGGGAAGCCGGTCCCGGTGAAGTACGGCTCGTCCCACGTGCCGTCCTGGCGCTGGGTCCTCGCCAGCCAGCGCAGGCCGCGCTCCGTCGCCTTGCTGTCGCGCTCGCCCGCCGCGAGCAGCGCGAGCAGCGCCCACGCGGTCTGCGAGGCGGTGGACGCGCCCTTGCCTGACCACCCCCCTGGATCGTCGTAGGAGCGCAGGTCCTCGCCCCAGCCGCCGTCGTCGTTCTGTACCGATTCGAGCCAGGCGACCGCCTTGCGGATCTGCGGCTTGCCCTGCCCGACGCCGGCCGCGACGAGGGCGGGGACAACCGCGCCGGTGCCGTAGAGGTAGTTCGCGCCCCAGCGGCCGAACCAGGAGCCGTCCGGTTCCTGGTTCTTCAGCAGCCAGATCACGCCGCGCCTGCAGGCGGTCTCCGCGGCCAGGCCCTCGGCGGCGAAGGCCTCGACGATGTGCGCCGTGACGTCCGCGCTCGGCGGGTCGATGACGGCGCCGAAGTCGCAGAACGGGAGCTTGTTGATGAGCTCGCGGGTGTTGTCCGCGTCGAACGCGCCCCAGCCGCCGTCCTTGCACTGCATGCCTTCCAGCCAGCGCAGGCCGCGACGGATCGCCGCGCGGTTCTCCGGTGTCCGCTCCTTGAGGTCGAGTCGCCGCAGGGCGAGGATCACCTCGGCGGTGTCGTCGGTGTCGGCGTAGTTGTCGTTCTGGAACTCGAACGCCCAGCCGCCTGGCGCGGTGTGCGGGCGGCGGACCTGCCAGTCACCCGGCTGCTTGATCTCTTCGTCGAGTATCCACTGGGCCGCGGTGGTGAGGGCTTCGTGGTCGGGGGCCAGGCCGGCGTCCTCAAGCGCGGTCATGGACAGCACGGTGTCCCAGACCGGGGACTGGCACGCCTCGAGGCGGCGCATGCCGTGCTCGCGGATCGTGAAGCCGTCAAGGCCGTCGATGGCCTTCTTGACGATCGGGTTGTCCAGGCCGTAGCCCATCAGGTGCAGTGCCATGATCGAGTACACCCACGGCGGCTGGATGCCGCCCCAGCAGCCGTCGGCCTCCTGGCGGGCGATGATCCAGTCGATGCACCTGCGCTGCGCCGCGCGCCTGGCCTTTCTCGGCAGCCTGGGCTCGATCTTGTGCAGCGCCTTGTCGAGGCCGTTGAACGCCACGGACCAGGCGTCGTTTTGCTGTGCCTTGGGGTGCTTGCCAGGGACCTTGGCGTGCAGCTCGTCGAGCTGGAACGGCAGCGGGTGGCTCGGCTTGAAGGAGGCGACGACCGCGAGGGCGACGACCGTCTGCCTGGCCCAGCAGCCCCAGTCGTAGATGTTCAGCGGGAACCACGACGGCAGGTAGATGACCTCCGGCGGGATCACCGGCAGGTCATCCCACGACCACAACCCGGAAAGCGCCAGCCAGATCCTGGTGAAGACCCGTGTCGCGGTGACGCCGCCCTGGCCGGTGATCCACGTGGCCGCGCGCTTCATGTGCTCCGCGTCAGGGTCGTCGCCCGCCAGCCTGAGCGCGACGTAGGCCTCGACCGTGGTGGACAGGTCACCGGGGCCGCCGTAGAAGTTGGCCCAGGTCCCGTCCGCGCGCTGCTGCGAGCGGATCCAGACGCCGGTCTCCTCGGCGTCCGTCTTGGTGAGGATGCCGAGGAAGTGCCTGAGCAGGACGTCCTCGGCGTCCATCGTCACGTTGGTCTCTAGCTCGCCGATCCACCAGCCGCGCGGGTCCTGCAGGCCGAGCAGGTGGTCGCGCGCCCTGGCCAGCGTTGCCGCGGCCACCTCGCCGAGCTCGCCGGTTACGGCGAATGTTGAAGTATCCGAAATGACGGATCCGCTGGTTGAATCCGTCATTTCGGGCTGCGCGCTCGGACGGGCGCCCGCCGCTTCCGTTCCGCGAGTTGGCGCCCTGCGGACTGCCGTTGTCATTTCCCTGTCACTGCTCCGTTACCACTGGCGGGCGGTGATGAACTCGGCGATGGCCAGGAGCTCGGCCCTGACGTCGCCGGGGATGCCGATGCCGTCGAGTGAGGCGGCGGCGGCCGCCAGGCGGTCGTCGGCCTCCTTCTCCGCCCAGGCCTTGCCTCCGGCGGCGACGATCAGGTCGGCGGCGCGGATCAGGTCGTCCTCCGACAGGTCGTCCTCGCGGGCGAGCAGCGCCTTCAGCTCGGCGGCCTCCGGTGCGCCGCTGGTCAGCGCGGCCACGACGGGGAGCGACTTCTTCCGCGCGCGCAGGTCGGCGCGGACCGGCTTGCCGGTGACCTCGGTCGCGCCCCAGATGCCGAGCAGGTCGTCGGTGAGCTGGAACGCCAGGCCCACATGGCCGCCGAACTCGGCGAGCCCCATCGCCAGCTCGGGCGACGCGCCCACGTGGACCGCGCCGATCGTGCAGGCGCAGGCCATCAGCGCGGCCGTCTTGTCGCCTGCCATCTCGATGCACTCGGGCAGGGTCACGTCCCCGCGCTCCTCGAACGCCAGGTCCTCGCCCTGCCCGGCGATCAGCCGCGTCACGGCGGTGGACAGGCAGCGCGCCGCCCACAGGCCGCCAGGGGCCGTGTCCTCAAGCAGCAGGTCGTTCGCCAGGGCGAGCATCGCGTCCCCGGCGAGGATCGCCGCGCCGACGCCGAAAACGGTCCAGGCGGTCGGGCGGTGCCGCCGCTCGGTGTCACCGTCCATGATGTCGTCGTGCAGCAGCGAGAAGTTGTGCACAAGCTCGACCGCGACCGCGGCGCTTACCCCGCGCTCGGGGGCCACGCCCGCGGCGCGGGCGGAGAGCAGGGCGAGCGCGGGACGCAGCGCCTTGCCGCTCCCCACGCGCACCGGGTTGCCTTGCGCGTCGGCGAGGCCGTAGTGGTAGGCGGCCACCCGGCGAACGCGGGGGCTCAGCCGGTTGATCGCGGCCTCAGTGGCCGGGCCGACCAGGTCACGCGCCACGGCGACGCCAGCGGGCATCACGACCGTCACGAGCGCACCTCCCTCTCATCCGCTTGTTCGGTCTTCACTTCGGTTCCAATATTCTCAGCCAATTCAGAAATTTGACTGTTTGTTCCTTGGGGTACGGGGAGTCGCCCCCTGGGGGAAACCAACGCGATCACCGCGTTCAGGCCGCTGCGGACCGCGCCCTCCATCGTGTCGGGCCAGCCGGTGTCGGTCCATGAACCCGCCAGGACCAGGCCGGGGAGCCCGGTCGCGGCCTTCGGGCGGAGCTTCGCGGTGCCGGGCACCTGGCGGAACGTCGCCCGCTTCTCACGGGTGACGAAGAACTCGGTCACGGTCGCGTCCTTGGCCGCGGGGAACAGCTCGGCCAGCGCAGGTACGAACTTCTCGCGCAGGTCGGCGACCGGCGTGCTCGCGTACTCGTCGGCGGCCGACAGCGAGATCGCCAGGTACTGGCCGTCGTCGCCGCGCGCGTGCATGCCGGAGATGCGCGTCCTGTCGAACACCCACTGCACCGGGGAGTCGACGCCCGCCGCGAACGGGACGTCCATCACCTTGCGGTCGTAGATGACGTGCACGTTCACGATCGGGGCAGCGCCGAGGCCGGCCCAGCCGTCGACGGTCTCCGCGGGGAGCGCGCCGGCCGGTATCAGCTTCGCGGCCTGCTCATGCGGCACCGCGAGCACCACGGCGTCGGCGAGCAGGGCTCGACGACGTCCCCCGCTGCGCGCCCGATGGCAGAACCGGCCATCGTATCGGGCGCGCGGCTCCCGGGACGACCCCTCACTGTGCTCGCCCGGGGGGACGACCTCCCCAAGCCCTCCCGCGGCCCCGGCTGAGTCGTCGGGCTCGGCGTCGGAGCGCGCCAGCTTGATGCGGAACTCGCCTTCGCCCGTTGGCTCGATCGCGGCGACCTTCGTCTGCAGGCGGACCGTCGCGCCCAGCTTGCCGAGCACGCGGGCGGCCGCGGTGCCGTGCAGTTCGCCGAGCGGGAGCGTGGGCACGCCGATGTCGGCCGCGTCCGCGTCGCCAAGCAGGCCCGTCTTCACCACGACGGCGGCGAGGGCGAGGCTCGCGTCGTCTCCAGGGACGTTCAGCGAGGAGACGGAGAACAGGTCCCAGAGCACGCGCCGCGTGCGCTCGTCCTGGCCGTGGGCCTCAAGCCAGTCGCCGAGGCGGAGTTCGTCCGTCTTCTGGTCCGCCTCGTTGAGTCGGCGGAAGGCGAGGGCGGCCAGCGCAAGCCGAAGTCGCTGCGGAGTATTCAAGAACGGGTAGCCGAGGAGAGCCGGCAGCATGTGC
The DNA here is from genome assembly GCA_963759545.1 of uncultured Actinomycetota bacterium. GTDB lineage: Bacteria > Actinomycetota > Actinomycetes > Streptosporangiales > Streptosporangiaceae > Trebonia. Next base: position 24,344 of record CAVXAB010000006.1, on the reverse strand, counting down.
AGCGGCGCGGGGACGCGGCGCCGCCTCAAGCCCGCCCTTTTCCCCGGGGCAAGCACCGTCACGTCGAAGCGGGGCTGTAGCGGGGCGTGCGCCGCCATGCCAAGGCGGTCAAGCAGGCCGCGGTAGGCGGTGCAGCAGCGCAGGAACACGTGCTGGCCCGTGTCGATGACCAGGCCGTCGCGGTTGAATGACATCGTCGCGCCGCCCAGCCTGGGCTTGGCCTCGAGGAGCGTGACCTCGTGCTTCGCCTTTGCGAGCGCGACCGCGGCGGTGATGCCCGCCAGGCCGCCGCCGATCACGACGACCTTCACCGCAGTGCTCCCTTGCGGTACTTCCACCGGTCGAAGCCGGCCAGGGCCTGCGCCGCCACGAGGGCCTTCTCGCCGCCCGGCAGGGACATGCGGCCCTCGAGGACGGCGTGCGGGTTGCGCGCGATCCGCTCGAGGAGGCGGCGGTAGATGCCGGCCATCGCGCCCGTGCACGCCGCGCTGCGCCGGTCGATCGTGGCGAGCAGCCGCAGGCCGCTGCCGTACCACTCGCGGGCGCGGTTGGCCTCGAACTCGACCAGGTTGGCGAACCTGGCCTGCATGGTCTCGCCGGGGAACGGCTCGGGCTCGCCAAAGGGGGCGAACTCGATGCCGAACTTGTCTAGGTCCTCTTTCGGCAGGTAAATCCGGTTGTTGAGGAAGTCCTCGCGAACGTCGCGCAGGATGTTCGTCAGCTGGAGCGCGACGCCGAGGTCATCGGCCAGCTTGTTCTGGCTCTCCGGGTGCGTGGCGCCGTAGATGCCGAGGCTGAGGCGCCCGATGCTGCCCGCGACGCAGCGGCAGTACCAGAGCAGGTCGTCGAAGGTCTCGTAGGTGGCCTGGTTGACATCCGCGAGGCACCCGTCGATGAGCTCCTCGAACGCCTCGAGCGGCGCCTGGAAGCGGGCGCCGACGTCGGTGAGGGCGACAAGGACGGGGTCGGTGTCGTCAAGCGCGGCGGCTGCTGGGTCTTGGGCGTCACCCTTGACCCTGGCGACCAGCGCGGCGACCTGCTGCCTCGCGGCTTCGAGCTGCGCCGTCTTCTCCCCCGCGGGAAGATCGCCGTCGCCGATGTCGTCGATCCTTCGCGCGTAGGCGTAGACGGCGGCGAGGGCACGGCGCTTGTCCGGTGGCAGCAGCCTGATGCCATAGGCAAAGTTCCTTGCCTGCTCCCAGGTGATCTGCTCGCACTGGGCGTAGGCCTCTTCGGCGTTCACCGTCACCTCCCCTTGAAGTAGCAGCTCGCCATCATGGCGAGCGTGTCGGCTTTGCCCGGCCGCGGCGTGCTGCGCAGGACATCGTAGCCGCCGGCCTCGATCGCCTTCAGGGTCGCGCGGCCGCCGGCCACGTAGCCCGCGATGGCGATCCTGGCCGCGCCCTTCAGCGTCCCCACCAGCGGGGCGCCGTCGTCGAGAAGCCGCCGCGCGCGGTCCGCCTCGAACTTGACGAGGTCCCTGACCCGCTTGCTCGCGGTCTTCTCCGCGAGGTCCGCCTCGGTCACCTGGTAGGCGTCCATGTCTTGCCTTGGCAGGTAGATCCTGTCGTTGGCGAGGTCCTCCGCGACGTCCTGCGTGTGCTCGATGATCTGCAGGGCAGTGCAGATGCTATCGGAGGCCGCGATGCGCTCAGGAGTCGCCGCCCGCATGATGTAAAGCACCACCTGGCCGACCGGATTCGCGGACAGCTTGCAGTAGTCCGCAAGCTCCTGGTACGTGTCGTACCTGGCGACGAGCTGGTCCTGGCGGTTGGCCTGGATGAGGTCGTAGAACGGCTCGGCGGGGATCGCGCAGTCCTTGACGGTGCGCTTGAGTGCCTTAATGGCATCCAGGTCAGGCTCTGGCGCCTTGTCGTCGTAGATCCGCGCCACGTCGCCTTGCAGTTCGTCTAGGAGCTTGAGGCGGGTCGTGGTGATCGTTTCCTGTGCCGCGTCGTGCGGCATGCCTGGCAGCGGCTCGTCACCGATGTCGTCGGTGAGCCTGGCGAAGCCGTAGAGGGCGGTCAGGTGGGCACGCCAGCGCTTGGGCAGCACGCGCAGCGCGACGGGAAAGTTCTCGGCGGACGCCTTCGCCGCGACGGCAAGCGAGACCCGCGCCGCCACGGCGACTGCCTCCTCGCGCCCGGGTGCCCCGGCCGTGCCTGCCTCGGCTGTGTCTGCCCCGCCTGTGCCGCTACTCCCCGCACGGCCTGCCCCTGTGCCTGTCACCTGTCTATTTGGGCACAGCTCAGAAATAAATGCAAACAATGACACCCGCGTCACCTGACGCGCTCGTCGGAGAAGTATGACGGGCCTGTCAGGGAAACGGCGCGGCGATCCCTTCTCAGGCGGCATTGCCCGCGCCTAATTAGTTTGCAGCAGGGAATGCCGATATGCTACACAATGCCAAAAAGGCTAGTCGAACCCATGCTGACCTGGGAAGACTGTTTCGTTTACATGTTAGGCCGACGGGGCGCCGACGGCCACGGCGGACTTGAGCTCGGGCGCTTTACCCACTTGACGCCATTTTCATGCCCGCCAGTCCCGCCTCCGCCGAAATCGCGGATTTGACACATTGCGGAAACATTCTGACGCGTTGTGCTGTAACGAACGCGCGCCGTGTAGCACGGCGTGCCCCCTCGGACCGGTTGAGCACGGGTGAGAAACCGCACGTTGCCTGGATCATTCGGCGATCGCTTTGCCGTGAAGATAACGTGAAGGTTTCATTCACATCTCCTTCAGCTGAATTTCAGTCGCCGGCAGGCACGGTGCCGCTTCGCCATGGCCTTGCCCGCTTACGTTTGGCTGGCCAGACCCGCGTCGGGGCGGGTCTTCACGTGGTGGAGGCACTCCGAGATGCGCGTACCAAGATCCTCGATCTCACTCCGTCGCTGGCGGTCGCGCAAGCCGATCGCCGCGCTGGCCGGCGGCACCCTCGCGGTCGGCCTGATCGCGGGCGGCGTTCCCGGCCTCCGCCGCTGGGCGGCTTCCGCTGGTGCCGCGGCTCCGCTGGGCCCGGCCTGCGACCTGGCCGGCGGGAAGATCCAGCACGTCATCTACCTGCAGTTCGACAACGTGCATTACTCCGGGACAACCCCAACGTGCCAGCGACCTGGAGCAGATGCCAACCTGCTCTCGTTCATCACCGGTTCAGGGACGCTGCTCTCCCAGGAGCACACCCCGCTGATCGCGCACACCGCCGACGACATCGTGACGTCAGAGAGCGGCCTGTACCCAAGCGACCAGGGGCTCGCGGTGGCCAATGAGTACCAGTACTACACGGGGGCGAAGAACGGCGGCACCGACGAGGCCGGGGACTTCGCCTACTGGACCGACCCGATCGTGGACTACAACACCGGGCCGGCGAGCGCGCCGGCGGGCGACTCGACCACCAACCTGGTCGGGCAGAACGGGCAGACGCCCCCCGCGCCGTGGGTTCCCTACACCCGGGCGGGCTGTGACTTCGGCTCGGTCGCGGCGGCGAACACCGAGATCGAGAACACGCAGCCCGACGTTCCGCTGCTGTTCGGTGCGAACTCGGCGGACGCCAAGGAGGCCGAGAACCCGTCCGACGCCGGGCAGGCGAAGGCAACGGCCGACTACGAGGGCCTGTCGGTGCACTGCGCGCTCGGCTCGGCCGTGTGCGCGAAGTACCACGCGGTGGCCGACAACCTGCCGGACGAGCCCGGCGGGTACCCGGGGTACAAGGCGCTCTTCGGCGCGAAGTACATCGACCCGCTGCTGTCGCCGTCCGGCCCGGTGCAGAACCTCGAAGGCGCGGTCATCAAGGACTCCAACGGCAACGTCGGGTTCCCCGGCTACGACGGGATGACCGGGCCGAACGCGCTCGCCTACACGCTGGACATGCAGACGCACGGCGTCCCCGTCACGTTCACCTACCTATCCGACGTGCATGACTCGTGGACCACGGGAGCGGGCCTCGGCCCTGGCTCGGCCACGTACGAGTCGCAGCTGAAGCAGGAGAACGCGGCGTTCGGTCAGTTCTTCGCCGGGCTCGCGGCGCACGGCATCACCAAGGCCAACACGCTGTTCCTGGTCACGGCGGACGAGGGCGACCACTTCGTCGGCGGCGCGCCGTCGCCGGCTGGCTGCGACGGCGTCACGGTCCCGTGCACCTACAAGAACGTCGGCGAGGTGGACGGGAACCTCACCGGCTTGCTCGCCGCCAAGGGCGTCACGACGCCGTTCGACGTGTCGGCCGACTCCGCGCCCATCGTCTACGTCCACAACCAGCCCGCCCCGGCCGTTCCCGCGGTGCGGACCCTGGAGCGGACGTCCGGCGGGCTCACGGCCGACGACCTGGCGACCGGGAAGACCGTACCGCTCATCAACTACGAGGCCGATCCCGTGGAGTTGAACCTGCTGCACATGATCACCGGGGACCCGAAGCGGACTCCCACGGTGGCGCTGTTCGGTAACACCGATTTCTGGCTCAGCAGCGGCTCTTCCTCCTGCGGGACGTCCTGCGTGAGCGAGCCGTCCGGCGGTGACGCGTGGAACCACGGCGACGTCGCGTCGAAGATCAACACCACCTTCCTCGGGCTGGTCGGTCCCGGGGTGCGCGACCTCGGGGTGAACAGCTCCATCTGGTCCGACCACACCGACATCCAGCCGACGATGATGGAACTGCTCGGCCTGCACGATGACTACACGCCGGACGGACGGGTGCTCACCGAGGTGCTCTCCAGGAGCGCGCTGCCCTGGTCGCTGCGGACGGCGTACCCGACGCTGGTCAAGCTCGGCGACGCGTTCACCGCCATCAACGCGCCGGTCGGGCCGTTCGGGCTTGACACGCTCGCGGCGTCGACCAAGGCGCTCGAGTCGTCCTCGCCCGCCGACGCCACCTACACCAGGCTGGAGACCCAGCTGGCTGGGCTCGGCAAGCAGCGGGACGAGATCGTCGCGGCGATGAAGGACGAGCTGTACGGCGCGGCCTTCGGCGGCCGGCCGGTCAACGTCAGGGAAGCCGACGCGCTCATCGGGTCGGCCGATGGCCTGCTGGACTCGGCGGCGGGACTCAGGTAGCGCGCCCCGTCACGGCGCGCGGTCAGGCCGCCGGCGAGTAAGCCGATTCCGTTCCGGATGGGCGCTTTCCTTACCGTCGGCCGCCCGCCAGCGTGGCCGGGCGAGGATGTGGGAGACTTTGGGCCCGCATAGGGGCACTTTGTCTCCCACATCATGGGCGTGCCGGGCGTTACGAGCGCCAGATGAGAACCAGGGCGCAGTCGTCGCCGCTGGCGATCGTGCGCTGCATGGTGGTGACGAGTTCCGGCGCGCCCGACCTGAAGCCCGCGACGACGAGGCGCTCCGCCTCGCCGAGCAGGCGCGCGATGCCGTCGTCGATGTCCCGCCCCGGTGCCTCGACCACGCCGTCGGTGTAGAGCATGATCGCGTCGCCGCGGCGGAGCACGCCCTCGTCGGGAACGTCGGGGACGGCCGCCAGGTCGGGGACCACGCCGAGGACGATGCCGCGCGCGCTGGAGGTCCGCCACAGGCCGGTGTTGGCGTCGAACCTGGCCGCCGGCGGGTGGCCCGCCGAGTACAAGGTGTACTCGCCCGAGGCGAGGTCGATCGACAGGTGGACGGCGGTCACGAATCCCTCGTCGGTCGACCCACGGCGCAGGTAGGCGTTCGCGGCGGGCAGGAACTGCTCCCTCGGCACCGAGCCGAGCACGCCGCCGAACGCACCGGAAAGCAGCAGCGCCCTCGTCGCCGCGTCCATGCCCTTGCCCGACACGTCGACCAGCGCCACCTCAAGGGTCTTGCCGTCGCTGTAGGAGACCACGAAGTCCCCGCCGAAGGAGGAGCCGCCCGCCGGGCGGAGCACCACGGTGGATCCCCAGCCGTCACCGAGCTCGGGCAGCGTCCCCTGCTCCCGGATGCGGTCGCGCAGCTCGATCATCATCCGGTCGGCGCGCATCCCCCTGGTGCCGAGCTTGCCGCGGGTGTTGGACAGCACGTCAGCGAAGTACGCGGTCGCCACGATCGTGATCACGATCCCCGGGCCCGCCTTGTGCAGCACGACGTCGTAGATAAGGCCCGCGGCCCCGATCGCCATCAGGACCCGCAGCGCCCTGGGCCACAGCAGCAGCCCACCGACGAGGATCGGCAGGATCATGACGCCGGGCGACACCAGCCACTCGGACACGTGCGCGGCGACGATCGCGACGGCCAGCAGGATCACCGCGAGCACGATCGCGACCCGCCGGTTCCTGGTAATGAGCTGCTGTCTGACCTGGTCGGCGAACCACCGCCCGGCGCGCTTGAGTGAGCGCGGTACCGCGCGCGCTGCCGAAAGGGGTGCCGAAAATTTCATGTCCCCGGCAGGTTATCCGCAGAATGTGTGAGTCGCACGCGGTCCACGCTCCATCTTCCCAGGCAGCAAGTCCTGCCGGGTGAAAATATTGCCATCGAAAATCATTCGCATCCAGCGGGCCGCGCGGGATATGAACACCATCATGGCAGACCCGTACCCGATCCGTCCCATTACGGCCGACGAGTATCCCTTCTTCCGCCGGGTCCACGACCACGCGTTCAACAGTGGCCCCGCGTCTCCCGTCCGCTGGGCGCGCGCGCTCCGGCAGTTCGAGCCCGAGCGCTCGCTCGCCGCGATCGATGACACGCTGCCCGCCGGGGAGACGTTTGTCGGCACGACTGGCGTCTACAGCCTGCGGATGACCGTGCCGGGCGCGACGCTGCCCGTCGCGGGCGTCTCCGCTCGTGTCCGTCCTGCCGTCGCACCGGCGGCGCGGCGTGCTCCGCTCGCTCATGCTCCGTCAGCTCGCCGACCTCGCCGCGCGCGGCGAGGAGCCGATCGCGGTGCTCTGGGCCTCGGAAACCCCGATCTACGCCAGGTACGGCTACGGGCGGGCGTCATCGAACGCGTACTTCAGGTTCGAGCGCGGCGATGGAGCGATGGCCGCGACGGCACCGGCGGACCCCGCGCTGGCCCTGCGGCTGGCCGAGCCGCGGGCGGTGACCGCCGAACTCGCCAAGGTATACGACGCCGTGCTGCCCGGGCAGCCGGGGTTCTTCGCGCGCACCGATGACTGGTGGGGACGCGTGCTGCACGACGAGCCCGACGAGCGCCACGGCTTCAGCCCGCTGCGCTGCCTGCTCGCCGAGGACGGGTCCGGTGGGCGCGGCTACGCGCTCTACGCGACCGCTGACCGCTGGGACGAGGCCACGGGCCTGCCCGACTGCCCGCTGGTGGTCCGCGAGGTGATGGCCGGCGACCCGGCCGCGGCGGCCGCGCTCTGGCACAGCCTGCTGACCAGGGACCTGGTCAGCACCGTCACCGCCGAACTGCGCTCCGCCGAGGACCCGCTGCTTTACCAGCTGCTCGACCAGCGCCGGGCCCGCGTCCAGGTCAGCGACGGCGTCTGGGTGCGGATCATCGACCTGCCCGGCGCCCTGACCCGGCGCGCTTACTCCTGCCCGGTGGACGTGGTGCTCGAGGTCACCGATGAGCTGCTCGCGGGCAACGCGGGCCGGTGGCGGCTGCGCGCCGACGGGCCTGGCGCTCCTAGCGCGAACGTGAGCTGCGAGCGGACGGACCGGCCGGCCGACATCGCCCTCGACATCCGCGAGCTTGGCGCGGCCTACCTCGGCGGGACCCGGCTCGGCACGCTGGCCGCGGCGGGCCTGGTCACCGAGCTCAGGCCTGGGGCGCTTGGCGGACTGTCCGCCGCGATGACCTGGGACCCCGCCCCGTGGTGCCCGCAGATCTTCTAGGCGACACTTGGACGTATGCCGGTCACTAAGATCACGCTGTCCACCGCGATGCGCGCGCGGGACGTGTCGCGGCCTCACGAGGAGCACCTCACCGAGGCCGCGGCCCGCGAAGCCTCAGCCTCCCGCCAAGCCGAGAACCCGCCGCCGCCCAAGCCGGCCGCCCCCACGGCCCCAGCGGCAAAGCCGGCCCCGCCCGTGCCAATGCCACCAGCACCGCGCCGCCGCCGCCGGCGCCGGTCTTAAGGCAGCGCGGTCTTTGCGCTGCCTGCCTGGCTGCCTGCCTGCGGCAACCACAGGGCATTAACTCCAGCCGTCGTACCCGGGGCGAAGCGCGCCCGGGCGAAGCGCCCCGGGCGAAGCGTGCCCGGGGCGAAGCGCGCCCGGGGCGAAGCGCGCCCGGTTTTGGCGGCGTCCTCTCGTGGGCCCGTGCCGTTGAATAAGTGGTGCGTGATGACCGTGAGGGCCGTGCGAGGGCTGGCGCGCGTCTCCCGCTCGCTGGCCGCGGCCTGATCGACAAGGATTTCGCTTTTCATGTGGATTCCGCAGCTAATAAGCTGCGGAATCCACATGATCATGGTCCGGGCCGCGATGCCGCTCGGACAATCCGGACAGAACGGGCACGCCCGGGCCCGCCGCGGAGGCAGCGCGGTCTGTGCGCTGCCTGATTACCGCAACCACGGGCTCTAACCTCAGCCACAGCGCGAGGCAGCGCGGTCTTTGCGTTGCCTGCCACCGCAACCACCGGGCTCTAACCTCAGCCGTCGCGCGGGCGGGCGAAGCGGCCCGTCTGCGGGTTCTGCGGGGCGAAGCCCTCCATGCCGGGGGGTGCAGGGGGTCGCCCCCCGGGAGTACTGCGGGGCGAAGCCCCCCATGCCGGGGGGTGCAGGGGGTCGCCCCCCGCGGGGAGTACTGCGGGGCGAAGCCCTCCATGCCGGGGGTGCAGGGGGCGTCCCCCTGCGGGGAGTACTGCGGGGCGAAGCCCTCCCATGCCGGGGGGTGCAGGGGGCGTCCCCCGCGGGGAGTACTGCGGGGCGAAGCCCCCCATGACGGGGGTTCAGGGGGCGCCCCCCTGCTAATAAATCAGGCAGTTCGCCTGTCTTCTCGTAGTCGGCGATCATGGCGAGGCGCCTGGCGTGCCGTGCCTCGCCCGAGAACGGTGTCGCGACGAAGACCTTCGCGAACGACACCGCGTCCTCGAGGCTGTACATGCGCGCGCCGAGGCTGAGCACGTTGGCGTCGTTGTGCTGGCGGGCGAGCTGAGCGGTCTCCACCGTCCAGGCGAGCGCCGCACGGATACCGGGTACCTTGTTCGCGGCGATCTGCTCGCCGTTGCCTGAGCCGCCGATCACGATGCCGAGGCTGCCCGGGTCGCGGATGGTCCCCTGCGCGGCGCGCAGCACGTAGACGGGGTAGTCGTCCTGCGGGTCGTAGCTGGCGGGACCGCAGTCGACCGCCTCGTGGCCGGCCTCGCCGAGCCAGGTGATGATGGCCGCCTTGAGCTCAAAGCCGGCGTGGTCAGAGCCGAGGTATACGCGCACGGCGCCCAGTCTGCCAGACTCCTCCGCACGCCCTCGGCCTGGCACACCGATCCGCGGTGGCGGCGGCCGGAAAGCCAGTCACACTTGATGACTAAACAGACACTCCGTGTAATAATGGCGACAACTCGGCTGGCGTTAGACGGCGTGGCGGCCTCCTGGAACATGGGAAGATCACAGAAGTACACCGCGATCACGAAGGGACCATTAGGTGGCAACAAACCTCACCCGTGACGAGGCGCGCACCCGTGCAGAACTGATCAGCGTCGTTGCCTACCGGGTCCAACTCGACTTGACCGGCGGTGACACCACCTTCCGTTCGCTGTCGACGATCGAATTCGACTGCGCGCGGGCCGGGGCGAGTACCTTTGTCAACCTCGCGGCGCCCGAGGTCCACTCGATCACGCTGAACGGCACCCCGGTAAGCCCGGAGGCGTTCGACGGCGAGCGGATCGCGATCGACGGCCTGCGCGCCGGGCGGAACGAGCTTGAGGTCGACGCCGAGTGCGCCTACTCGCGCAGCGGCGAGGGCCTGCACCGGTTCGCCGACCCGGCCGACGGCAACGTCTACCTGTACTCCGACCTTGAGACGTTCGACGCGCACCGGATCTACGCCTGCTTCGACCAGCCCGACATGAAGGCCCGCTACGAGCTGCTGGTACGGGCGCCGCAGGAGTGGACCGTGGTGTCGAACATGGCGCCCTGAGGTCGAGGGCGGGGTGGACGCCGGCGGCGGCGCGCGCTCCTGGCACTTCCCGCCGACGCCGTTGATGGCGACCTACATCACGCACGTGTCCGCGGGGCCGTGGCACGTCGTGAGGTCCGAGCACGACGGAATCCCGCTCGGCATCTTCTGCCGCCAGTCGCTCGCGCGCTACCTGGACCCTGACGAGATCTTCGAGGTCACCAGGCAGGGCTTCGACTTCTACCACGCGGCGTTCGGGATCAAGTACCCGTTCGGGAAGTACGACCAGCTCTTCGTGCCCGAGTTCAAGGAAGGCGCGATGGAGAACGCCGGAGCGGTCACCTTCCTCGAGGACTACGTCTTCAGGTCGCGGGTGACCGACTTCTCCCGTGAGGCGCGCGGCGAGACGATCCTGCACGAGATGGCGCACATGTGGTTCGGCGACCTGGTCACCATGCGCTGGTGGGACGACCTGTGGCTGAACGAGTCGTTCGCCACCTGGGCAGGCACCGAGGCACAGGCCAAGGCCACCCGGTGGAGTAACTCGTGGACGACGTTCACCACGGCGTGGAAGGCGTGGGCCTGCAAGCAGGACCAGCTCCCGTCCACGCACCCGATCGCCGCCGACATCCCCGACATCCACGCGGTCGAGGTGAACTTCGACGGCATCACCTACGCCAAGGGCGCGGCGGTGCTCAAGCAGCTCGTGGCCTACGTCGGGTACGACAACTTCCTGGCCGGCGTGCGCAAGTACTTCGCCGCGCACTCGTACGGGAACGCGACCCTCGCGGACCTGCTCTCCGCGCTTGAGGAGACGTCCGATCGCGACCTCGGCTCGTGGTCGCGTGAATGGCTGGAAACCGCGGGCGTGAACACCCTGCGGCCCTCCTACAGCGTCGACGCCGAGGGGCGGTTCACCGCGTTCTCCGTGCTGCAGTCCGCCGCGCCCTCGCACCCGACGCTGCGTTCGCACCGGATCGCGATCGGGCTCTACTCGCTGTCGCCCGAGGGCCTGGTCCGGGTGTCGTCGGTCGAGACCGACGTGACCGGCGACTGGACGCCGGTGCCCGCGCTCGTCGGCGTTCAGCGGCCCGACTTGGTGCTGATCAACGACGATGACCTCACCTACGCCAAGATCCGGCTCGACCCGCACTCCCTGCAGACCGCCATCACGTCGATCGGCTCGTTCACCTCGTCGCTGCCCGCCGCCCTGGTCTGGGCCGCGGCGTGGGACATGGTCCGTGACGGGGAAATGCCCGCGCGGGACTACGTGCGGCTCGTGCTCGGCGGCGTGAACTCGGTGCGGGACATCAGCGTCGTGCAGACGCTGCTGCGGCAGGCGACCCTGGCGGCGCGGCAGTACGCGGACCCGTCCTGGCGCACCGAGGGACTGGCATTCATCGCCTCCGCGCTACGGTCGCTGCTCGCGGCGGCCCCGGCCGGCTCGGACGACCAGCTCGCCTACGTCCGCGCGTTCACCGCCGTGGCGACCTCAGCCGGTGACCTGGAGTTCCTGGCCGGGCTGCTCGACGGCACCGTCAGTCTCGACGGGCTCGCCGTTGACACCGACCTGCGCTGGTCGCTGCTGCGGCGCCTGGTCAGCCGGGGCGTGCGCGGCGAGGAGGCGATCGACGCGGAGCTGTCGCGGGACGCCACGGACGCCGGCGAGCGGCATGCGGCCGGCTGCCGGGCCGCGATCCCGACGCTCACCGCTAAGCGCGAGACCTGGGAGACGCTGACCGACGGGAAGCTGACGATCGCGATGTTCCGCGCCACGATCAGCGCTTTCGTCGATCCCGACCAGCCCGAGCTCGTCCAGCCGTACCGGCCGGAATACTTCGCCGTGATCGCGGGGGTATGGCGGGACTGGTCCTCGGCCATGGCGCAGGACTTCGTGGAGTACGGCTACTCCGTCGGCGCGGTCGACTCCTCGACGATCGAGGCCACGGACGCGTACCTGGCCAGTAAGCCCGAGTCGCCGACCGCGCTGCGCCGCCTGCTCATCGAGGGCAGGGACGAGGTCGCGAGGGCCCTCCGCAACCAGGCGAGGGACCGCGAGCGGGCCTCGGCAGCCCTCTAGCCGCTCATAGTGGACGTTTGGGCACCCCATGGGGTGCCCAAACGTCCACTATGTTGTGCGCCTTATCGGAACTCGGCGCGAATACAGAACAGCCCGCCCGACATTTCCGAAATGTCGGGCGAGCCGGGTTGGCCCGTCGCGAGGAGCGCGGGCCGGGCCGGTCCGACGTAAGGCGCGCGGGCGGGCTCGCCTGTCAGAGTGTGCGGGTCATGGGACGCGGCCCGAGAAAGCCGCTGTCGTTCTGGATACTCGTGGTGAGCGGTCGCCGACAGGGCAGCGGCGGGCCGCCAGCCGGTGGTGACGGTCGCCGCGATCGCCTGGCTGACTGCCTCGCGGACGTGCTTGGCCAGGTCGTCGAGGGGGACGGAGATCGTCTCCCCGGTCGCGCGGTCCGTGAGCTCGGCCGCGCCCGACGCGAGGCCGCGCTTGCCGATGGTGACGCGGAACGGGATGCCGACCAGCTCGGCGTCGCTGAACTTCACGCCCGCCCGGTCCGGGCGGTCGTCGATGATCACGTCCACTCCGGCGTCGAGCAGCGCCTGGTAGGCCCGCTCCCCCGCCTCGGCGACCGCGGCGTCGTTCTGCTGTGCGACGATGACGACCGCCTCGAACGGCGCGACCGCGGCCGGCCAGACGATGCCCTTGTCGTCGTGGTGCACCTCGATGCAGGCGGCCATCGCCCGCTCCACGCCGATGCCGTAGCAGCCCATGATCGGCTTGACCGGCTTGCCTTCCGGGCCGAGCACGGACAGCTCAAGCGCGTCGGAGTACTTGTAGCCGAGCTTGAAGATGTGCCCGACCTCGATGCCCTTGATCACCGTGAGCGGGTTGCCGCAGTGGACGCAGGGCTCACCCTCCTCGGCGGCGCGCAGGTCGGCCCACTTGCCGACGCGGATGTCGCGGGCGACGTCCACGCCGCGCAGGTGCACGTCGTCGGTGTTCGCCCCGGTCGTCATGCCGGACCGGCCCTGGAGGGCCAGGTCGGCGATGATCGGCAGGTCGGCGGGCGCGCCGACCGCGCCGAGCGAGCCCGGGTGCGCGCCGAGCGCGTCGAAGATCTCCGCGGCCTCCGCGGGGCGCACCGCGACCGCGCCGGTCGCGTCGATGAGCTTCTGCTCCTCGAGGGCGTGATCGCCGCGCAGCAGCACCAGGGTGAGCCTGCCGTCAAGCACGTAGACCAGGGTCTTGACCTGCCGGTCGGCGGGCGCGTCGTAGCCGGTGGCCAGGTCCTCGATCGTCCGGACGCCTGGCGTGTCGAAGCGCAGCGCCGCGTCAAGGCCGGCCGCCGCGTCGGCCGCCTGGTCAACGGGCTCCAGGGCCGAAATCGCCGCCTCGATGTTCGCCGCGTACCCGCACTCCGGTGAGTAGACGATGTCGTCCTCGCCGGTCTCCGACGGGCAGATGAACTCCGTCGAGCCTGAGCCGCCCATCGAGCCGTTCGACGCCGCCACCGGGATCGCGGGGATGCCCATCCGCTCGAACGCGCGCGCGTAGGCGGCGTGGTGCGCGTCGAACGACTTGTCGAGCCCCGCCGCGTCGAGGTCGAAGCTGTAGGAGTCCTTCATCGTGAACTCGCGGGTTCGCATCAGGCCCGCCTTCGGCCGAGGCTCGTCGCGCAGCTTGGTCTGGAACTGGTACCACATCTGGGGCAGCTCGCGGTACGAGTTCAGCTCCGCGGCCAGCGTCGACACGACCTCTTCGTGCGTCATGCCGAGCGCGAGCGCGGCGCCCTTGCGGTCCTTGAGCCGGAACATCTCGTCGCCCATGACGTCCCAGCGCCCGCTGCGCTGCCAGAGCTCGGCCGGGTGCATGACCGGCATCAGGATCTCCTGGGCGCCGATCCTGTTCATCTCCTCGCGGATGATGCCGATGACCTTCAGCCGGACCCGGACCGCCAGCGGCAGCAGCGAGTAGTGCCCCGCCATCAGCTGGCGAATGTACCCGGCCCGCAGCAGCAGCCGGTGGCTGGGCGCACCCGCCTCCGCGGGGTCCTCCCGCAGCGTGGGGATGTGCATGGTTGACCAGCGCACGTTTTACTCCGTCTTGTCGCGTCTGCCTGCTAACCGGATGTACATGGGAGACGTCCGGGGAGGCTCTGGAGAGGTGAAGGGAGGTGCAGGCACCTCAGGTCGGAGTCTATCGTCGCCCTGCCGTCACGCCTGACCAATATTCACGTCTGGGGATCACCCAGATCCTGGGCGGCTTTCCCCTCAGGAACAACCGTCTTCCTTGGGCTGACAGCCCGGGCCAGCCAGGCGCCGACCAGGACTTGCAGGGCGGCGAGCAGCAGCACGACCACGACCGTGACCCCGGCGTAGGGCGGCAGCCCGGCCAGGCCCGCGATGATCCTCGCGGTCGCGCCGACGGGCAGGCTGGCCAGCGCCATCGCCGCGAGCGACAGCGCCCAGCCGAGCACGGCGCCAACTGTCGCCGCCAGCACTCCGCCGCGCCCGAGTCGGCCGGTCACTCCCGGCAGGCCGGTGGCCACGCCGACCACGAACGGCAGCCACCAGAGGCCGAGGTACGCGCCTAGGGAACAGAGCACGAGGGCCAGGACCAGCACCCCCGCGCGCCTAACCACGCAGGCTCCAGGCCGTCGGCCCCGCCGAGCTGCCAGGAGCCGGAATGGGCAGGTACTTCCCGTCCCACCAGAGCGGCACCAGGTTGGTGTACCAGGGCGAGGCCGGGTTCTCTGACTGCCCGCCCGGGTACACGCCCTGCGCGGAGACGCCGCCGGCGCCGAGTGTGGCGATCATCCGCCAGCTCGGTCCGGTGGACGCGTTAAGTCCGCCGTCGGCGGCGTCCTCGGTGAACGGGTCGCCGCCCGCCGCGCGCGGGCCGTAGCCAAGGCCGTCCGCCCCGGTGATCGAGGGGAACGACCGGGTGTGGATCCTCCCCCACGTCCACGTCGCCGGCGCGCCGCCGAGCCGGGCCGACAGGTGCGCCACCGCCTTCTTGAACGCCGCGGTGATGGCCGCGTTCGCCGTCCCGAGCCCGTGCCCGTCGGGACCGGCGAACGCGGCGTTGGACGGGTCGCCGAGCGTCCACGCCTCCAGGTCCTCATTGAGCGGCACCAGGCCAGGCGTTACGGCGAGGACAAGCCGGTCCTTGCTCACCGGGACCTTTCCCGCCCGCCACCACGGCGCGAAGACGGCGTTGAGGTACGAGCCCCAGAACGTCGACCACAGCGACGCCGCGGCCGAGTTCTGGTCCATGTCGCCGTTCCACGACCGCAGCAGCGCCGCCGCCTGCTGGTCCGCGCCGGAAAGACCGGCGGCGGACAGCGCGCTCACCACCGTGGGCAGCAGCCGGACCGCGAGCGGGTCGGTCAGGTCGTTCTGCAGGGACGCGATCGAGGCGGGGGTCAGCGGCTCGGCCGCCTTCAGTGCGCTGTACGCGTGCGCCGCCCGGTAGCCGGGGTCGTAAAAGTCGAGCGCGGTCCCGACGTAGTACGGGTAATCGCCGCTGACCGGCCGCTGGTTGTCGGTCGCGATCAGGTGCGAAGGCGGGTCGTAGGCCTGCGGCACCGCCTGGTAGGGGATGACCCCGGTGATGTCGCACGCCCCCGTGCCCGACATGGGCAGCCAGGGCTTGCAGCCGGCCGGGACCTGCGGGTAGTAGCCGGGGGCGATTACCCCGATATTTCCGGAAGTATCGGCATAGACGAAGTTCTGCGTCGGCGCGTGCCACCCCGCCAGGGCCGCCTTGAACTGCGGATAAGTCGACGCGGTATTCACGCTGAGGAGCGACGCCGAGGTCATCGGAAGGCACGTTGCCCATCCAGTCCACGGCCATCAGCTGCCCGGCCTGGCTGATGATCGGGCCCTGCGCGGTGATGTTCACCGTCAGCTGCCTGGTCGCGCCGCCGCGCACCGGGATCGAGTAGTGCACCACGGTCAGCGGCCGCCAGGCGCCGCCGGTGTAGTACTGCGAACCGCGGACCTTCTCGGCGTAGTAGAAGGTCACCGAGTTCTGCGTGTCCGTCAGTGACCAGGCGATATGCGCGTTGTGCCCGAGCAGGACGCCAGGCACCCCCGGCACGCTCGCCCCCGCGACCTGGTAGCCGGGCGCGGACAGCGAGACCTCGTACCAGATCGACGGCAGCGTCTGCGGCAGGTGCGGGTCACCGCCGAGCAGCGCCCTCGGCTGATCAGCGGAGGCGCCCGCCACCGCGGGGCCGTTCGCCGCCCACGCGTTGGAGTCGGGGTAGTGGTGAATCTGATCGGGCAGCAGCTGGCTGAGCTGGTCGAGCACGCTCGCCGACGCGGCCGCCACCGCCGACGAGTCAGCAGAACGAGTGTCGGCCGGACCCGGCGACGCTGGGCTGACTGCGGTCGTCGTTGTCACCGTGCCGGAGCCGAGCTTGCCGCGTCTGGCGGGACCGGGGTCAGCGGGAGCTTGACGTAGGGGCCCGGGTCATAGGGCGTCTGGGTGTTCTTCGCCAGCGTCGGGAACCAGTCGGCGGTGTTCGCCGCGCCAAGGGACTTCTCAAGGAGCGCGTAGTCCAGCGGGCCCGTCGTGTAGTCGAGCTCCTGGGTGAGCACCCCCTGGACGACCAGGCTGTCGACCGGGGTCCAGGCGCTCGGGTACTGGCCGGCGAGCGAGAAGAGCGCCGGCCAGTCACCGGAGGCGCGGACCTGGGCGATGTCGTCGTTCACGCCGCGGGAGTAGGCGAGCAGCGCGGCGCGGGTGGTGCCCGTGGTGCGCGCCCACTCGTTCTGCGCGGTGCGCAGCAGCCCGAGGCGCAGCTCGAACTCGTCGCTGGCCAGGTCGCTCGGGCCGGCCAGCTGCGCGAGGCGTCCCTCACCAAGACGCCGCTCCGCGTCGAGCTCCGTCAGCCGGAACTTCGCGTGTACGTAACCTTCGGCGAGGAACAGGTCGTGTGCGTTGCCCGCCGACACCGACGCCAGGCCCTGCGCGCTAAACGAGACCTTGACGGGACCGGTGAGCCCCGGCACGTGCAACTGCTCCGAGCTCACCGGCTGCCCGCCGGACGCCGACGTCCACGCACCACGCCCGGGGTCGAGGGCCGGCCCGAGCGCGGGGATGCCGCCGTAACCGAACCCGAGGACGCCGAGCAGCAGCGCCGACACGACAACGGCGCCGACCAGGTTCACGACTCGCCACGCCCGCGACCTTCTCCGGCCGCCACCCAGCCTCACACGCTTGAACATCCCGCACGTTGTACCACAAACACTCGCCCTCACCCGCCAGCCCGCGACCGGAGAAGCAAGGCTCCCTTGCCCACCCCGCATACCACGGCAGCGCGCCATTTCCAGCGAACAAAACGTGACTTAGGTCGCAACGCGAATACGCTAACGTGTGATGCCGTCGGGCTAACGTTATTGACTACGGGAGCAAAAACCTCAGCGACCATGACGCTCCCCGGATCACATATCCCCCGCACGGGCGAAAAATCCGGCAGGGGTCGGGTCGCGGCAGCCCCGGTAGAGACAGCCTGACCCTGATGGTCTGCGGCAGCCCCGACGCCGAAGGCGACAGCAATAGCAGGGCGCAACCGGTGACGCGGCGGCCGCACCATGGCACGGCCGGAGGCCGCGCGTCCGGGACGGGTTACTCCTTGGGTGCATAGATGGCTGGGGCTGGCCTGGTCCGCCGCCGTTCCGCCACAATGGCGTCGCAGGCCCCGCGGTAATCTCCCGTGCCGCCGTGCCCCAGGGTGCCACACGGGCCCCGCATAGTGCTTTTCACTTTCTGGACCTTTTAAAAACCAACCAATCAAAACACCCTCACTCTGGGTACAAGTGCGACTACAGGGGAAATACCCAACTAGGCGGATCCAGCGCGAGCCATTTAGAGTGTCATCAGGGACGGAAGTCGGCTTTTAACGGAGCATATAGAGGGCACATCGATTACAGAGCGCCGCCTCACGGCGGCAAATCGGTACGCTGAGATGGTGAGATGGATGGCTTGGCCCCGAATCAAGAACTCCAGGTCATCAGCGCAGCCCGGTACGCACCCGCACGACGGCGTGCAGGCAACCGTAACCCCGGCGCCCGACGCTGAGCCGCCCCCCGGCACCGGACAAAACACCGGGGTCAGCGGCACCAGACACGCAGTCGCCTCTGACCCGCACCGACGGCAGCCGACGGCCGCGCCCGATCAGGTACGCGCACTCCGGCGCGACGACGCCACGGCGGTTCCCGCGGAGGCCGTCGGCAGGCCGCCGACGCGCGATCCCGGACCCCGCGGAAGCGGGCACGGAACCGCCTGGCACCGTGCTTTCCGGCCGGGTGCTGCCCGGCCCCGCCCCGAGGGCCAGACGCCGGAAGCCTACGAGGACGCGGCCTGGTCTACGAGGCACCGCGCCCGGCCTACGCCGAGCCGCGCGGCCCCGACCCGTCCGCCCCGCCGTGGCCCGGACGCCCAACGAGGGGCTCGGGATCTTCGGCGACATGGCGACCACGGAAGTCCCGACGACACGCCGCCAAGGGCGCCGCGCGCCGCCAGGCCCCGAGCCGACGCGCGTGATACCGATCGGCGCCTCGTGGAACCAGCCGATCGCCACCCCGCCCGTGGCGAGCGAGGAGGCGGAGGAGGAGAGGAAGCCGAACCCGTTCGGGCGGATGCGCGGGATGCGGTGGGCAAGCCCGCCCGCCGACGAGCACGAGCCACGGGTAAGCGTGCGCGACCTTCCGCCCGACGTGCAGCTGCGCTTCTAGCGGCTGCGGGTCACCATCATGCTCGTCGTGGGCGTGGTGTTCGGGATCCTCACCAGGAGCTGGGAGATCGCCCTCACGCTCGCGATCCTCGCCGGGATCGTCGACACCATCTACCGGTCGCGGAACGCCGCCGCGTACGTCAACGGCGGCTCCCACCCCGGTGCCCGCAGGCGCACCAGCAAGCAGCTCGCCAAGATGCGGCGCGAGGGGTACTTCGCGCTCGACGCGCGGCCCATCCCCAACAGCCGCGAGGTCATCGACCACCTGGTCGTCGGGCCGACCGGCGTCTACGCCATCGACTCGGAGAAGTGGAACCCCAAGCTGCCGATCAGGACCTGGAACGGCAAGAAGCTCTACCACGGCCCCGAGTCGCAGAAGGACCGGCTTGAGCACGCGGTGTGGGAGGCGGCGCAGGCCAGCGAGATCCTGTCCGGCGCGCTCGGCACCGAGATCACGGTCCGGCCCGCGCTTGCCATCTACGGGCCGAAGATCCCGTGGGACATCGCCGACGATCAGGAACGTCGACGTGTTCACCGGGTCGGCGCTGCGCAAGTACCTCAAGCGGCGCAGCCGGATGAAGGACGGCGTGGTCCGGCTCACCCGCGAGGAAGTCCGCACGATCTACGACACGGCGGCGAGGGTGCTGCCGGACGTTACCGCGCTCCAGCGCTACACCCCGGTAGGCTGAACTTCCCATAAGCTTGCAGCTTTCGCGAGGGGAGTTCGGCGATGCCGCCGTTGAGGTCACGCACGGTCACGCACGGTCGGAACATGGCGGGAGCGCGCGCGCTGCTGCGCGCGACCGGGGTAGCCAACGAGGACTTCGGCAAGCCGATCATCGCCGTCGCCAACAGCTTCACCGAGTTCGTCCCCGGTCACGTGCACCTGGCCGAGGTCGGCCGGGTCATCGCCGACGCGGTGCGGGCCGCGGGCGCGATCCCCCGTGAGTTCAACACGATCGCCGTCGACGACGGCATCGCGATGGGCCACGGCGGGATGCTGTACTCGCTGCCGTCCCGCGAGCTGATCGCCGACTCGGTCGAGTACATGGTCAACGCGCACTGCGCGGACGCGCTGATCTGCGTCTCCAACTGCGACAAGATCACGCCGGGCATGCTGATCGCCGCGATGCGGCTCAACATCCCGACGGTGTTCGTCTCCGGCGGCCCGATGGAGGCCGGCAAGGTCGTCGCGACGGTCGCCGGCGCGCCGTCGGGGGTGCGCAAGCTTGACCTGATCGACTCGATGGTCGCGTCGGCGGACCCGTCGGTGTCGGACTCCGAGCTGTCCGACATCGAGGAGAACGCCTGCCCGACCTGCGGGTCCTGCTCGGGCATGTTCACCGCGAACTCGATGAACTGCCTCACCGAGGCGATCGGGCTCGCGCTGCCGGGCAACGGGACCACGCTGGCCACGCACGTCGCGCGGCGCGGGCTGTTCGAGCGGGCCGGCGCGCTGGTGGTCGCGCTGGCCAAGCGGTACTACTTCGAGGACGACGAGTCGGTGCTGCCGCGGTCGATCGCGACGCGGGACGCGTTCGAGAACGCGATGGCGCTCGACATCGCGATGGGCGGGTCGACCAACACGATCCTGCACCTGCTCGCCGCCGCGCACGAGGCCGAGCGTGGACTTCGGGCTCAAGGAGATCGACGAGCTGTCCCGGCGGGTGCCGTGCCTGTGCAAGGTGGCGCCGAACAGCTCCTACCACGTGGAGGACGTGCACCGGGCCGGCGGGATCTACACGATCCTCGGCGAGCTCGACCGGGCCGGGCTGCTGAACCGCGCGGTGCACACGGTGCACGGGGCGCCGTCTGCCGACTGGGACCTGCGGTCCGGGTCGGTGCTGCCCGAGGCCGTCGAGCTGTACCACGCGGCGCCCGGCGGGGTGCGGACGACCAAGGGGTACTCGCAGTCCGCGCGCTGGGAGACGCTCGACCTCGACGCCGCCGCCGGGTGCATCCGCGACGTCGCGCACGCGTACACCGCCGACGGCGGGCTCTGCATGCTGTACGGGAACCTGGCGACCGACGGCGCGGTCGTGAAGACCGCCGGCGTGCCCGAGGAGCTGTGGACGTTCTCCGGGCCTGCCCGGGTCTTCGAGTCGCAGGAAGACGCGGTCGACGGGATCCTCGCCGGGCGGGTCGCGGCCGGCGACGTCGTCGTCATCAGGTACGAGGGGCCGCGCGGCGGGCCCGGGATGCAGGAGATGCTGTACCCGACGTCGTTCCTGAAGGGCAAGGGCCTCGGCAGGGCCTGCGCGCTGATCACCGACGGGCGGTTCTCCGGCGGCACTTCCGGGCTGTCGATCGGGCACATCTCCCCCGAGGCGGCGAGCGGCGGCGCCATCGCGCTCGTGCACGAGGACGACACGATCGTCATCGACATCCCGCGCCGGGAACTGCGGCTCGACGTGCCCGACGCGGTACTGGCCGAGCGCAGGCAGGCGCTGCTCGCGTCGCTCGGTCGTACCGGCCCGCGGCGCGGCAGCGGCCGGTGAGCGCGGCGCTGCAGGTGTACGCGGCGCTGGCGACGTCGGCATCCACCGGCGCGGCGCGGGACATCTCGGCGCTCGCGCGGCTCGCCCCGGAGACGCCTGGGGCGTGACCTAGCGCCGGCATGGTGCTGCGGCACCTAGGCATTTCGGACGCCGCTTGGTGGGCATCGCGAAGTCGCGTCCGATGAGCGAGGAGGACAGCGTGGCATGGCGGATTCGTCCGGGCGGCGCGGGCGTCTGACGCGCCGGGCTGGCCCGGGTGCAGGTCGCCAGCTGGCGGGCGGCGTTCGCCGGGCTCGTGCCCGACGCCGTGATCGCGGAGCTGACCAGCGAGGCGGCGTCGGCCAGTTCGCGGAACGCTGGCGGGAGGCGATCAGCGCGCCGCCGACGTCGAAGCACCGGGTGCACGTCGCCGTCGCGGAGCCGGGCGACCCCGAGATCCTCGGGTTCGCCGCGGCCGGGCCCGCCACCGACGAGGACCTGTGGCCGGGGACCGACGGCGAGCTGTACGAGCTGCACGTGCTGCCCGCGCCCGCCGGGACGGGCACGACGGCCGGCTGCTGCACGCGGTCGCCGACACGTTCGCCGAGGACGGGTTCAGCACCGGGTACACCTGGGCGCTGGCCGGCGACGAGACGCGGATCGGTTCCTCGAGGCGGCCGGCTGGGCGCCCGACGGCAGCCGGTCCAACCTGGACATGGGCGTCAAGGTGCCGGTGGTGCGCCTGCACACCCGGCTGTCGCCGAAACGGGCCAGTGCAGCCGGCGCCGCTCGTTCTGGGTGACGGGCGGCCGCATAGGATCTGCCGGTGGCTAGTGCGCGGGAATGGGTGGCCGGGACGCGGCCGCGGACGCTGCCGGCGGCGGTGGTGCCGGTGCTGATCGGGTCGGGTGTCGCGGCGGGGTACGGGAAGTTCTCGTCGTGGCGGGCGCTGCTCGCGCTGCTCGTCGCGCTCGCGCTGCAGGTGGGGGTGAACTACGCCAACGACTACAGCGACGGGGTGCGGGGTACCGACGCGGCGGGGCGGCGGGCCGGGCCGATGCGGCTGGTCGGGTCGGGCGCGGCGTCGCCCCGCGCGGTGAAGCGTCGCCGCCTTTGCCTGCTTCCTCGTGGCCTGCGCGCCTCGGGCTGGTGCTCGCCGCGGTGACGTCGTGGTGGATCGTCGCCGGCGGGGCGCTGTGCGTGCTCGCCGCCTGGTTCTACACCGGCGGGTCGCGTCCCTACGGGTACCGGGGGCTCGGCGAGGTGTCCGTCTTCGTGTTCTTCGGCGTGGCGGCGGTGGCCGGGACCGCGTTCGTGCAGATGGGGCGGCTCTCCTGGCTCGGGCTCGCGGCGTCGGTCCCGGCCGGGCTGCTGTCCGTGCGCGCTGCTGATGATCAACAACCTGCGGGACATCGGTTCGGACGCGACGGCGGGGAAGCGGACGCTGGCGGTGCGGATCGGGGACGCGCGCGCCCGGACGTGTACCTGCTGTTCCTCCTGGTGCCGTTCGCGCTTGCCGCGCTGATCGCGGTGTACCGGCCGTTCGCGCTGCTCATGCTGGTCGCGCTGCCGCTGGCCGTTCGCCCCGGTGCGGGCGGTGCGCGGCGGCGTCTCCGGGCCCGGCCTGATCGCGACGCTCGGGCAGACAGGACGGCTGCAACTGGCGTTCGGGCTGGCGTTCACGGTCGGCCTGGCCATCCACGGATAGTCCGGGCACATTACCAACACCAACCAACACAATCGGAGCAATTTACCCAGCGAGCGAAATCAGCATGCCTAAAGCTTGCGGTTGCGACGCCCGGTGCAATCGCACGCGATAACCTGCAGATGAATCCTGGCTGGAGAGTACGACCCCGTGTCCAGCCGGCCAAGCGGATTCAGGGGAGGGGTGCCTGGGTGGAGCACCGTAACGCCGATGTACGGCAGGTGGCGGGTTGCGCCGCGTCGTCGGACGACGCGGCGCGGTTCCTGCGTGAGCTACGGCAGCTCAGGGACGGCGCCGGGCTCGGGCATGCCGAGCTCGCCGCGCGCGCCCATTTCCCGTACGACTCCATCAGGGCCGCCGAGGTCGGCCCGTCGCTTCCCGACCTGCCGGTGCTCTCCGCGTACGTCCGGGGCTGCGGTGGCACCACCGAGGAGTGGGAGGAGCGGTGGCGCTCGCTGACCAGGACGCCGTCCCTGCCGGTGTCCGCAGTCCCGGAACGCGGGGCGCTCGGACGCGGCGACCGCCGGGCGCGCATCGGCTCGGTGCCGCAGGTCGGGGACAACCCCGACCCCTCGATCATCATCGCCGCGCTCAACCGGGTCGCCGAGGAGATGGCGAGCCCCAGCACCGCCTCGGACATGGTGCCGGACGACATGCCATCGGCGGACGACCTGCTCGCCTCGGTATCCGAGCCGGTGATCCCGGACGAGCTGGCCGGTGGGGACACCAGCGACGCGCCGTCGGGCTGGGACCCCATCCGGGTGTCGTCCGCCGGCCGGTGCTGCGTGACGCGCCTGCGCTGACCGACCAGCCGGGCAGCGGCGCGGCGACTACCGAGTCTTCCGGGCCTGCTGTGTCTACCGGGCCAACAGTGCCTTCCTGGCCTTCGGTGTCCCCCGGCACCGGCACGACGGGGGCTTCCGGGGCAACGCCCTGGGGCACGGCGCCCTGGGCGAGTCCCCCGGCGGACGCCGATGTCGCTGTGACGAGCGTGGCCGTCGGCTCCGACGGCTCCGGCGAACGGGGCGGCACCGCGTGCCGCCCGGGCGGCAAGGGCCGCCGTAGCCCGTTGCCGTCGCCGCGGTGACCGGCGGCGCGAGCCGCGCGCCGACGACGACCAGGGTCGTGGTGCTCGCCGCGGTCCTGCTCTGTGTGCTCGCCGTGCTGCTAGCCGTCTTCGCCTGAGGACGGCGCGCTTCCGTTCAGCGAGCCCGGCGGCGTGATGCTGGCGGGGGACCGCCTGCTCAGGATCCGTTGCCAGTTCCGTCCGCATCGGGAGCGGTGCCATCGATTCGGCCTGCTGCGCCTCGATCTCGGCCTGCTGCGCGGCGATCTCGGCCTGCTGCAAGGCGATCTCGGTCGGCCCCGGCTGCCTCGGGATCGGCTGCGCGGCCGCCTGCTCCACCGCACGCGGCGCCTCAGCAG
>CAVXAB010000005.1:0-138141 GCA_963759545.1 uncultured Actinomycetota bacterium | reverse complement strand
CCCTAGGCTGGCCTAAACGACGAAGTGTTCAGAACGAGGTTTCATGTTTCACGTCGATTCTGAGGTTGGCCGCCTGCGGCAGGTGATCCTGCATCGCCCCGATCTTGAGCTCAAGCGACTTACTCCGGACAATGTGTCCGATCTGCTGTTCGACGACATGCTGTGGGTGAGCCGGGCCCAGGCCGAGCACGACGCGTTCGCCGAAGTCTTGCGCTCGCGCGGAGTGGTGGTCCATTACTACAGCGACCTGCTGGCCCAGACCCTGGACATCCCTGAGGCCCGCGGCTACGTCCTTGACCGGCTGTTTGACCTGCGCTGGCATGGGCCACTAGCCGCCGCAACGCTGCGGGCTTCGATGGACGGGCTGGGCTCGGCCGAGCTGGCCAGGTACCTGGCGGGCGGGATCACCAAGCGGGAGATCGCCGAACTCGGGCCGGTGCCGAAGAGCATCGCCTTCCACTCGCTGGACCCGGACGGGTTCGTGCTCGCGCCGCTGCCGAACCTGCTTTACCAGCGGGACACCTCCTGCTGGATTTACGGCGGAGTGTCGATCAACGCGATGCGCCGCCCGGCCCGGATCCCGGAGACGATCAGTGACGAGGCCATCTACCGCTGGCACCCGATGTTCGCCGACGCTGAATTCGACGTCTGGTACCACGGGGCCGAAGCCGCCCCGGCCACCGTCGAGGGCGGCGACGTGCTGGTCATCGGTAATGGCGCGGTACTGGTCGGGATGAGCGAGCGGACCACCCCGCAAGCGGTCGAGGTGCTCGCCAGCCGACTGTTCGCCGCCGGATCGGCCCGCTGCCTGATCGCCATCGACATGCCGAAGGCCAGGGCCTTCATGCACCTGGACACCCTCCTGACCATGGCCGACTACGGCGTCTTCACCAAGTACGCCGGAATGGGCATGCTGCCCTCCTACACGGTGGAGCCAGGCGCTACGGCCAGCGAGCTGAAGGTCACCGACCACCCGCCGGAGGACATGCACCGGGCCATCGCCGCCGCGCTTGACCGGCCGGAGATCACCGTGCTGACCACGGTCCAGGACGTGCACTCAGCGTCGCGCGAGCAATGGGACGACGGCTGCAACGTGCTCGCGGTCGAGCCGGGCGTGGTCGTGGCCTACGAGCGGAATGTCACCACGAACGCCTACCTGCGGGACCACGGCATCGAAGTGATCACAGTCCCGGGCAGCGAGCTCGGCCGCGGCCGCGGCGGCCCTCGCTGCATGAGCTGCCCGATTGAACGCGACGCCTGAGCCTTGAAACATTGCGCAGTATGACGCCACTTGTGTAATTTCTGCCTAAGCGACTGCGAACATTACCCAAGGGGCTGACGTGACCCGGTGGCGGCGGCCAGGTGCCAACGAGATTCTCCTGGCCTACCTGCTGCTCGCCGCGATCGGGTTCTCTTGAACTGGCTCTCGCGTAGTGTCAGCTCGCCGAGCCCGCTGTTGTCATTCGCGGTCACAGCTTTCCTGACATGGCGCGTGTCGCGCGGCGGCAGGATCTCGCGAATGATCCTCATCATCGTCAGCACCGCGTCCTGCGCGGTGACTGCCTTCGCCGTCGCCCGGCTGTGGGATCTCACCATCGTGGCCTTGGTCATCATCTGCGTGGCCCAGGTCGCGCTGCTAGTCAGCCCGCCCGTCTACGGGCGCACTAGGCGGCCGGTGCCGATTCCGGTCCGCGCGCGAGGGTGGGCGCAGCTGGTACGCCGGCCGCCGGTGTGGCTGCTGCCATGTGGGCTGCTTGCGGGAGTGATCGTGACGCTGGCGTGCCTCGGGAGCATGGATTGGGTCGCGATTCCGGGGTGCAGGCCGACCGCATCCGACGCGTGCAGCGCCCTGGCCGAGGGTTACCCGTTGCGCTGGCTGACCGCCAAGCAGAGCGAGCCAGTGATCTCCAAGGGGGCACTGCTCAGGGACTGCGCACAGTGGGCGCTGGCTAGCACGTCGGTCCTGTACCTGGCCTGGCTCTGGATGACGGCCCCGAGCGGCCGGTCGGACTAGATCGCCATAGTGCTAGATCGCCATAGTGATCATCACGCACGGTGCTCACGCGCTGCTGACTGCCTTCAGCGCGGGTTGTAGCCGGCGCTAGTCAGCATCCGGCGCAGGTCATTAACCAGTTGGTCATCAATGTCCTTGCCCACGGGCGGCTCGAGGAATTCCAGCTCGTCCCCGAGCTTGACGGCGAGCTTGCCATCGTGGCGCACGGTGACCGTACCGATCGCTTCCAGCAGTGAAGTTACCGCGCGCCACTCGATGTTGTGACTTGTCGGGTGCTGGAAGATCTGCCGCAGCGTATCCCGATGGCGGCCGTCAAGGTGTTCTGGCATAGGCGAGGTCATGTCCCGACCCTAGCCCACGGTTCGCCCTATCAGGCGGGCTCCAAGCGGGACAGGCAGTAGATCCCGAACCAGCTAAGGAGCAGGAGAACGCCCGTGAAGACAATGAAGCCGCCGATAAGCGCCAGCGACGCCAGCAGACCGCTCATCTTCTGGCCTCCGTAAACGTAGTCGAATAGTTACTAAAAGTGATGATAACATGACTATCGGTAGTCTGGGCCGCGGGTGTCGCCGAGCGGCTCTCGCCGAGAATGAATAAGGCGTTGCGGGTGTTGCGACCAACATGCAGACCTGGGAAGCCATCGAGTCACGCCGCAACGTACGGTCTTTCGCCGACCGCCCGATCCCGGCGGCAGACCTGGACCAGATTCTCGAGGCAGGCCGCCGGTCACCGTCCTCGCAGAACTGGCAGCCGTGGGACTTCATCGTCGTCACCGATCGTCAGCAGCTCCGCGAGCTGGCAAAGGTCTGGCAAGGCGCCGGCCACGTGGCAGGCTCAGCGGCGACCATCGTCGTTATCGGCCCCGCTGCCGACAACGAATTCCACCGGGCCGAGTTCGACTTGGGCCAGGCGACGATGGCCATGACGCTCGCGGCCGCCGACCTGGGAATCGGCAGCTGCCACGCGGGCGTCGCCGACATGCAACTCGCCCGCGACCTGCTCGGCTTTCCCGGCGACCGCAACTGGGCCCTGCTTGTATCGCTCGGCTACCCGGCTGATCGGCCGCTCACGCCGATCAAGAACCCCAAGCGGCGGCCTTTGAGTGAGGTTGTGCACCGCGGCCGCTGGTAGGTCGCTTGAACCGCTGGCCGCGCCTGATACATACGCTCAGGCGCTGGCGATTGCGGCAATCACCTGTTAAGGGTGAGGCCGGCGATGCGTTCGCGGCGAGATCATGGAGCCCAGTAACCAGGGGCCGATCCCTTGCGGTCGGCTGCAACCTGGCTTTCCCTGCCAAGGGAGGAGAATTCGGTGCCTACAACGGCATGGCGGTTCCCTGGTACCGAGGGAGCCGACAACGCGGTAGCCCGGCTCAAGCAGCTGGACTCTCAGGATCTCATCCACTTGATGGACGTCGCCGTGCTCCGGTGGCCCGAGTACGCGGCAGAGCCGACGACGCAGGAGCACGTGCACGAGCAGGGCGGCAAGGTCGCCTCGATGGTGCGCCGACTGCAGCGCCCTGTCATCGACGGTTCCATGATAGAGAGCGTTAAAGGCGACCTGCGGCCCGGCACATCAGCGGTAGTGCTGATGAGCTCAGGCGCCGAGATTGACGCCGTAGTGCATGCGTTCGAAGGCCAGAACATGGAGCTCATCAGGAGCGACCTGTCGGTTCCCGAGCAGGATCAGCTCCGGCAGGCCGTCGAACTGGCCAGGCAGCGCAAACCGGGACAGGAATCATTAGGCAGGACAGCGGTCAGCTTCGTGCGGCGTGCCGGGTGATCCGGGCGGCGGCCAGGTCACGCAGGCTGACCACGCCGCGCACCTCGCGGCCTTCAAGCACCGGGAGGTGCCGGAAGCCGTGCAGCAGCATGAGCTGGAGGGCGTCCTCGACCGTGGTATCCGGGGACGCCTGCTCCGGGTTCTTGGTCATCCAGGCGGAAACCGGGGAATTCGTCAGGTCGCTACCGGATGCCGCAGCGCGTAGCACGTCCCGTTCGGTGAGAATGCCGGTAAGGAAACGGCTCTGCATGATGAGTGCCGATCCGACTTTCTGCCGGACCATGGCCGCCGCGGCGTCCGCAACCGGGTCGTCAGGGCTGGTCGTGACCACGCCGGTGGTCATGACGTCACGGACGGTCAGCGCGCGGCTTGGGCGGCTAGGATCGTAAGCCACTTTCGCCGACCTCATCGAGTTCCGGGTCCGAATGCGGAGTGGACGGGCCGGACAGTTCCTCGGACAGCATGCGCCACAGCGCCCCGGTCCATGCGGAAAGCTGCGGCCATCGCATCCAGAACATCTGCAGAGTCGTCTCATCGAACTCGGTGTGCGCTTGCTCAGGGGAGACCGCGTCGGTGAAGTCCTCGAACTGATGGAGGAGTTCGAGGAAGCTGTCTGCATTAGCTTCCATGTGTTCACTTTCGGCAGGCGACGGCGTCGGCGCCCGGGCAGCAGCCAAAAGCGGCTGTTTGCGCCGAGTTCGATGGTCTATACCCTGAAAGCGCACGGCCGAAAAGCAGGCCTGGCCATGACCCGGGCCCGGGCGGCGAGTGGACTTTGGCAGTCCAGGACCGAGGAGTCCGTACTGCCGAGCGGGCGCTCGTTACTACGAAACGTAGTATCGTGTCGTCCGTGAACGGTGCCGTTCCCACGACGATCATCGTCGCCGGTCTTGCGCTTGCCGGGTATGCGCTGCTGATGACCGCACTCAACCGGCGAGTGGGCCTTGGCCTGCTCGCCGCACTTGGCGTCCTCGAGATCCTGCTTCTTGTCCTGGTCGGCATCGTCGTGGCCAGGCTCATAGGCGGCGGGCGCCCGGCCTCACTGGGTACGCTCATCGGATACCTCATCGCGATGCCGCTCGTCCCGGTGATCGCGGGGTTCTGGGGAGCGATGGAGCGGTCGCGGTGGGGCCCGGCGGTCTACGCCGTGGCCGGACTGGTCGCTGCCGTGCTGATGGTCCGGCTGCATGAGATCTGGCCGGCCATTCATGTCTGAGCCGGTGGCACCGTCTGAGCCCGCGGTATCGCCCGAGCCCGCGGCATCGCGGCCGGAGTCGACTAGGACAGGTCCTGGCCGGCTGCTTGTCGCCGTCTACGGCATCTTCGCGCTCTCCGCTTCCGCACGGGCCGCGGTGCAGATCGCGACGAAGTTCGGCCACGCCCCGGTCGCTTACCTGCTGTCGGCCTTCGCCGCCGCGGTGTACATCCTCGCCACGGTCACCCTCGCCGCCGGCACTCCGGCAGCACGCCGGATCGCGGTCCTGTCCTGCTCGGTGGAGTTCGCCGGCGTGCTGGCGGTCGGCACCTGGAGCCTCGTCGACCCGGCCACCTTCCCCGATGCCACGGTGTGGTCCGGCTACGGCAGCGGCTACGGATTCGTTCCGCTCGTCCTTCCCGTTTTCGGCCTGCTCTGGCTGCGCCGCTGGACCAGGCGGGCCGGAAGCCGGCGCACGGTCAGTGAGATCGACCGCCAGGAACCAGAAACGCCTTAGTAATCGTGGCCACGGCAGCCGCGCCGTGACTTCCCGGCGTCAGCCGGGCGAACCGGAGCACGTCGCGGCGGCGGCGGAGGCGGCGATGGCGGAGTTGTGGCCGGGCGGAACGGGCTTGGGGGCTGGCTTTCCCGGTCCTTTGGCAGCGGGGCCTGCTGCGGTGAGTTCCGTCACCTCGGGCATCAACTGGATCTGGTAACCGGAACTGGCAGCGGGGAAGGTGCCGAGGACGACCCAGTACCCGGCTTCGGCGGCCTGGTCGATGGTCACGGTGCCGAGGGTGCTGCCGGAGCCGGCGGAGACCGCGTAGCCGGCCTGGCCGAGGGCGTTCTGCGTGGGCACGTAGACCGATAGCGTGCAGCGGGAAGCGCCGGGGAGCGCGCCGAACCACCAGGTGAGCGTCGACGGGCTGGGCTGCTTCCCTGCTGGGTTCATGGTCCACACCGACGCCCCGTCGCAGCCGTTGCCGGCCCAGCCGCCTTGCGCGGCGGTCCACGGCGGCCCGGGCCTGGCGGTGGTGAGGGTGACGCCATTGTCCTGGCTGGCCGGGCAGCCGACGCCGGTGACTCGCAGCACGGAGTTCATCCGCGGCGCAGAGGTCATCCGCGAAGCGGGAGTTATCCGTGGCGCAGCGGCGGCCGCGTGCTGGGGAAGGGACCGCGGCCGGGAGGCACTCGGTGCGGTCCGCGGCCTGGCACCGGCGTCAGTGTGAGCGGCGGGGCGCGTCACTGCGACGGCTGTCCCTGCCGCGACCAGCGTGGCGACGGCGGCCGCGACCGCGGCGCTCCGCCCCGGGCGCCCGCGCCGTCCCGGGCGCCCGCGCGGCGCGGCGGGCTGCGGGGCGCCGGCGGACGCAGGGACTTTGGCGAGGAACCCGCCGGCGGCCGCGGCGCCCGCGTCGCGCCAGCGGTCTTCCCACTGTCCGACGGGGCCACCGCAAGCCCGGACGTAAGCGACGAGCACGGGGTTGGGCGGCAGGGCAGGCCCGGCCTCGGCCGCCGCGAGCGTCTCCTCAGGGAAATGCGCCCGTTCGGCGAGTTCGGCCAGGCTCAGGCCCGCGCTCGCGCGCAGGGCCCGGAGGTCATGAAAGAACGCCTCCAGTTCCGGCATCAAGGATCACGCTCCTTGGTCGGTACGGTCATGTTCTTTGTCCTCTGCGGAGGCTAACCCGGTCCAGCGACGGGAACCGGACTATCGGCAATAGACCGCCCATTACGAGCTCGTGACATCGGGCCCCGCTGACCGCGCGATGGAACCGCCGCGGCTCAAGCCGTCAGGCGGTGTTCAGTCCACCCGGCGCGGGAAGGAACAGTCCATGGATCGTGACGCCAAGACCCGGGCCCGGATTGAGCAGCACTGGGAGGCCTCCGAGCGCGGGGACAACGAGACTGAGCACGCGATCTACGCCGAAGACGCGATCCTGGACTACCCGCAGTCCGGGGAGCGCTTCCGGGGCCGGTCAAAGATCCAGGCGCAGCGCGGCGGGCACCCGGCTGAACGCCACTTCACCGTCTTGCGGATCCGGGGCGGCGGCGACCTGTGGGTGAGCGAGTGCGTGATCACCTACGACGGCGTGCCCACGTACTCGGTAAGCGTCATGGAATTCACCGGCGAGCACGTCACGCACGAGACCCAGTACTTCGCCGACCCCTTCCCGGCGCCTGCCTCGCGCGCGGCCCTAGCCGAGGCGATACCTGGCGAGCCGGGGGGTCAGTGACGATGCTCAGCCAGAGGCTGAGCGACTCGAGGCTGTGAGAGGCGGTCATGCATGCGTCCTGATATCAGACCTGGCGGCACCTTCCCTGATTACGCTCTCCCGGATCAGACCGGCACGGTGCGTACGCTCAGCGAGCTGCAGGGTCGCGATCCGCTGATCCTCACCCTGGCGCGCGGCAACTACTGCCCCAAAGAGCACCAGCAGCACCTTGAGCTGGCGGCCAACTATCCGAAGATCGCGGTGGCCTACACCCAGGTCGCCACTATCGCCACCGATGATCATCACACCCTGCAGGAATTCCGCGCGTCGGTGGGCGCCCAGTGGCCCTTCCTCGCTGATCCCGGTCGGACCGTCCAGCAGGACCTCGACATCCAGGAGTACACCGACCCCGAGCACAATCCCATGATCCCGCACACCTTGGTGCTCAAGCCGGGTCTGGTCATTCACAGTGTCTACAACGGCTACTGGTTCTGGGGCCGCCCGTCGTTCTACGACCTGTGGAATGACCTGCGCGCCGCCACCAGCGAAATCCGCCCGGACTGGGATCTAAGCGCTCCGGGGCTCCGCGAAGCCTGGGACGCGGGCGACTACTCGAAGTTTCACGGCTGGGACCGGCGCTCCTCAGGGTCGATGCCGACCTCGTATGTCGAACCGAGCACGGGGTGACCGCGATACGCACGCCGGTGTGTGAGTTGCTCGGGATCGAACAGCCGATAGTCCTGGCGCCCATGGTCGCGGTGCCCCGGCTGGCCGCGGCGGTCTCGAATGCCGGCGCGCTCGGCATGCTGACGCTGACGTGGTCAGAGGACGTCGGAGCCGTGGTCCGGGAGACGGCGGCGCTGACCGCGCGGCCGTTCTGCGGCAACCTCGTTCTCACCGAGGATCGTCACCGTCGCCTTGACCAGGCCCTTGACGCCGGCTTGCGCATTGTCTCGTTTTTCATGGGTGATCCAAGCGGCTACGTCAAGCGCGTGCACGACGCCGGGGCGATTGTCCTGCACACGGTCGGCACCGCCGAGGAAGCGCGGCGGGCGGTGGCGTCCGGGGTGGACGTGGTCGTCGCGCAGGGCTGGGAGGCCGGCGGGCACGTGTGGGGGACCGTCGCGACCCTGCCGCTGGTGCCCGCGGTGGTGGACGCGGTGGCGCCGGTGCCGGTAATCGCGGCCGGCGGGATCGGTGACGCCCGCGGAGTCGCCGCGGTGCTGGCCCTGGGCGCGCAGGCCGCATGGCTGGGCACGCGGTTCCTGCTGGCCGAGGAGATGCCGATCCACGAGGACTACCGGCGCGCGCTGATAGCCGCAGCCGAGACCGATTCGCAGCGGTACGACAACCTGTACTCGGTCGGGTGGCCCGACTCTCCCCACCGGGCGCTCCGCAACTCAACCGCCGACGCGTGGCAGGCCGCGGGCCGCCCGCCGCTCGCGCAGCGGCCAGGAGTGGGCGACGTGATCGCGCACTTCGCCTCCGGCGAAGCGATCGTTCGTTACGAGCCAGCGCCGCCGATGGCCGGGACCACCGGTGACATCGAGGCGCTCTCGATGTGGGCCGGACAAAGCGTCGCACTCGCGAGACAGCCACAGTCAGCCGCTGAAATCGTGGCCGAGCTCACCTCCCTGCTGTAAGCCGAGCCCGCCGGGTGACGCCTCGTAATAAATCAGCCATGCGCTGGCACAGCCACGCCAGCGACAGCGGATACCGGTAATCGATGCCGGAATGCGTCGCGTCGAACAGCTCGAAGCGGATCAGGTCCTCCTCGACCCCGGCGTCGAGCAGTGCCGCGCGGAAGGCCGCCGCCCCGACATCCAGGTTGAAGTCGTCGCTGGTCCCGGCGTCGATCCAGATGCCGCGCAGCCCCCGCAAGTCGGCCGCGTAGCGCGGCGCCATCCGCACCGGGTCCCAGTCCAGCCACCGCTGCCACACGTCCGGCCGCAGCACGCCGGTGACCGGGTCAAACGGCAGATCCGGCGTGCCGTCGTCACGGGCGGAGAAGCACGCGGCGACGCCGAGCAGCCCGAGCAGGGACATGTCCTCCGGCTTGGTGAACGACGTCCTGGACCGGAAGTCGTCCCACCACCGGAAGATGTCACCGTCGTACTTCCGCAGGTGCCGGACGGCGACGGGGAACTCAGGGACGTAGGAGTACTCGTAGAGCGCGTCGCCTGCGTGGGTCGCGAGCGCGCCGAACAAATCGGGCCGCAGCATCGGCGTGATCATCGCGCCGAACCCCCCGCTCGACTTTCCCGTGATCGCCCGGTGCGCGGCGTCGGGGATCGTCCGGTACCGCGCGTCCACGTAGGCCACGACCTCGTCGCACAGGTATGAGTGATAGCGCCCGGTGCCCGGCGAGTCGACGAACTGGCTGCCGCCATAGGCGGTCCAGGCGTCCGCGTACACGACGATCGCGGGCGGCGCGTCACCGCGGGCGAACATCGCGTCGGCGGTCTCGGGGAACGGCTGCCTGAACGCCATCCTGTTCCGCCACATAGCCACGTGCCCGGTGTAGCCCTGGATCACGTACACGGCGGGATACGCGCGGCCCGGCTCGTCGTCGTAGCCGGGCGGCGTGTACACGAGCAGCGGCCGGTCACGGGGGTCCCCCAGCGGATTGTCGCGCAGCAACTCGCTGCTGATCACGTGCTCGTCTATCCGTCCGGCTAGCTCAGCGCTCCACGGCAACATGCAAAAGATCATTCCACCGAACGGTCCCGGCTGACTCGCCAGGGTCAGCCGCCCGCCGGGCCCCTCCGTCGCGAGCACAGCAAAGTCGGTGAGTTCCAGCGGTGGGCGGCCTCAGCGGCCACGTCAACCCCAGGGGCCGGGCCGGGTGACGGACCGGTGATCACGGGATCGTGACTATCGGGTAGGGCGACTGGTGCATCAGCCGGACCGGGACCGAGCCAATGACGCGGTGCGGGACATGATGAGAGCGGCCGCTCACGATAATGGGTGTGTTGGCGGGCTCGGCGGCGGCGTAACTGCCTGCTGCGTCAAGAATCGCGTCAGGGGGCGACTCCTGGCGCCGCTCGAACGTGTACGGCGTGCCTGCCGCGGCGGCGACCTCCTTCGCGGCCTCAGCCACGCGGGCGGCCTTCTCATCGCGGTCCTCGTCCATCTCGGTGCGGCCGAATCCCGCCAGGTCACTGTCGATTAGGGCGTGGTCGGCGTAGACGACGTGCAGGGCGCCGGTGCGGCTCCTGAGCAGGTCCGCGGCCCAGATGAGCGCTCGCCGGGCGGGCTCGGAGTCGTCGAAGCCGACGACCAGGGTAACGGGCTGCGCCGCACGGGGATCCGGCATGCCGGGGACGGAAGCGTGGCCTGGCAGGGCGGACACCGGTTCTGCCGGGACAACTGGCGGCACGCCGGGCCGGGTGAGTGCGGGGGCGGGGCGTCGGGGCGCCGTGACCAGGATCAGGCCGACGACGCCGGCCAGCGCCCAGGCGGCCAGGGTCCACATGTATGACGTAGTGTCATGGCCGCCAAAGTAGACGACGTTGCGAATGGTGCTGGCCGCTACCCCTAGCGGCAGGACAGGGTTAAGTGCGCGCAGGAAGCCGGGCGTGAAGCTTGCCAGGTTGGCCGGTCCGCCGCTGGCCGGAATTCCGAACACGATGAACGCCAAGACGGCCAGGGCGACCAGCGGCGGCCGGATCCGCGCCAGCAGGGCGGTGGGGGCAGCCACTGCCAGCGAGAACAGCCCGACAAGGCCGGCGATCGCCGCGTAGTTGCCCAGGCCGGCGATGCCATCGGCGATCGCCGCGGCGATCAACCCGCTGACGACGGCCATGGCCACCGGCGCGGCCACGGACCAGCCGCGCGACGCGCGGCGCAACGCCAGCGCCGACGCCGAGCCCGCCGCCAGGCTGGGGATCAGCACGCTGAGGACGACGAACCAGGACGACAGCGCCTGGGAGTCACTGGCCCGGGGCGGGACAACGTCCGTCACCGTGAGCTGACGTCCGGACCGCGCCGCCACGGCCGTGAAGGCCCCGCTGAGGGCCTGCTCGGGGCCGGTGCCCCCGGCCTGCGTGACAAGCAGTCGAAGGTTGGCGCCGGAAGCGACAAGCGCGCCGTCGACCTCACGCTGCGCGATCCCGGTCGTTGCGCTGGCCGCGCTGGGGTAGCTGCGGAAGCCGAACGCCCCGGGGGCGGCGCTGTCCAGGCCGTGCTCGACCTGGAGCGTTACCGCAGCAGAACCGACGATGCCGACGGGAAGGTCATGCGGTGTCGGCTTATGGAAAGCGCTGAGGGTGAGCGCGACGAAGATCGCGACGAAGGCCGCGCTGGCCACGATGAAGCCCGCGAGCGCGCGGTACTGGGCCTGATGCCTGCGGCCGCCACCGGCGTGCCTTGCCGCCACCTGGGCCTCCCCTGAAATGCCAACGGTTATCGGCGCAACACTAGGCACCGTTTACGCGATTGTCAACAAGTGTTGGCCAACGCACGTTGTCAAAGGATAAGGTAAGAGATCGTGATGGACATCAGCCGTGCCGCGGTAGCGGACGCAAGCCAGGCCGGCCCAGTACCCGGGAGTGGCGGGCCGCGATCCGAGCGCACCCGCCGGGCCATCCTCGGTGCTGCCCGGGCGATGTTCGCCGCGCGAGGATATGAAGGGACCACGATCCGCGCCGTCGCCGCGGGGGCCGACGTCGACGCGTCGATGGTCATGCGCTACTTCCGGTCCAAGGCGGGGTTGTTCACGGCCGCCGTCACCATGGATCTGCAGGTTCCGGACCTGGGCTCGGTGCCAGCCAGCCGTCGAGGCGAGTTGCTTGTCCGCCATTTCATCGGCCGGTGGGAGGATCCGGCCCGCGGTGACGAGATGATCGCCCTGATGCGGACCGCCGCCACCAGCGAGACCGTCGCCGAGCAACTCCAGGCCGTACTCGGCCAGCTGATCACCAAGCCGATCGCCGACCTGGGCGATGAGCGGGCGGCCGAGCGCGGCACCTTCATCGCGGCGCAGTTGCTCGGGATGGCCCTGTGCCGGTACATCCTGCGCCTGGAGCCGCTGGCCTCGCTGCCCTCCGATGAGGTAGTGGCTGCCATCGCCCCATCCGTGCAGCGCTACCTGACGGACGGATACACCGCCCGCTGATCGATATCGGGCTTCATGGCGTACGGGCAGGTACGGCTGGCTGCCCCGTGCCTCCGCTGCGTCCCATGCCCGGCGTGTCCTAGCTGGTGATCATGACCGGGCTGCCGAGGGGAATCTGGGACAGTGCGCGCAGCGCGGCAGGGGGGACCCGGACGCAGCCATGGCTGGCCGCGTGGCCGAACACGGCCGTGTCAGGCCATCCGTGCAGGCCAACGGTGCCGGGGCCGCCGCCGTAGGTGCTCAGGGTGTCGGAGTGCGTGCCGAGCGGGAGGATCAGCGGGCTGTAGGTGGGATGGCGGGGTGCCAGCGAGGCGAGCAGGAACGTCCGCCCGGTGGGGGTGGGTGTGCCCGCCGTGCCATCGGCCACCGTCCATGATCCCAGGCTGTGACCGGCGTCGAGCACGGTCAGTCGCATCGCGGCCAGGTTGATCTCCACCTCGTAGGCGCTGTAGGCGGTCTGCAGTCCGCCGCCTCCGAGGTAGATCCAGCCGGTGGAGCGGTTCGGCCGGGCCGGGAGCAGTACCCGGTCCCATCCCGGCTGGGCCGCTACGACCGGGACCCAGGTGGGGCTCCCGAGTTCGGTGACTGGCAGTTCTGCCACTGGCGGCCCGCCCGGGCGGGAGTAGACCACGCGCGTCGCTTCCGGGTGCAGCACGAATCCCGTCTCTGGTGCGAAAGGGGCCGGGTCTGGCGGCGCTGCGGCCGTGGTCCCGTAGGTGGTGGCCGCCGGCAGCCGGGCAATCTGCGCCGCGGGCACGTGCACGGGCTGGACGGGCGGCGGCGGGGCCGCGTGCCGCGGCCCGGCTGTTCCTCCGCAGCCCGTTGCCAAGGCGGCGACGGCGGCGGTGACAACCGTCACGGCCGCTGCCCTTCCCACGGCGCGGCGGCGGGGCCAGTCAAGTCGGCAATTATCACGCATTTGCACATCTCCGGGATAGAAAGGAAAAGGCTGGCGTGCCGCATTCGCAGCTTTTTCGCGAGTGAATAGGGCGTGGTCATTTCCGGGAAAAATAGGCGGCCTGGTCCGGGCGCCACAACCCTTGGACCTTGCGATTGCGTCCAGAATCGTAGCACGGAAGAAAGCTGTCAGGGGGCATCCGGCGTCAGGCGGCGGAGGCCAAACCGTATCGCACGACGGCGGTGTTCTTCCTGGAATTTCCCGGTTAGTGCGCGGATAGCGTAGTTCATTCCGTGCCGGAGAATTTACGTGACGGCGGAGGCGTGTTCGCCCGTACGTCAATGGTGAATTCGTGTAGTGTTCCCTGGTCGGGCATTCCTGAACCGGTATGACTGCCGGTATGCCAGTGGGGCACTGCGACTGGCTTTCTGCCATGCCAGCCAGGGTGCCAGGGCATCACGGCCCGCATGGCCCCTTATTTCCTGAGATGAGCCGTTAAAGAAAG
This sequence comes from uncultured Actinomycetota bacterium, assembly GCA_963759545.1. GTDB lineage: Bacteria > Actinomycetota > Actinomycetes > Streptosporangiales > Streptosporangiaceae > Trebonia. Next base: position 124,418 of record CAVXAB010000005.1, on the reverse strand, counting down.
GCACCGCATATGACGGATATCGGTAGCCGTGCCCCGCGCCGGCGGCCTCGCTACGCATGGCTGGCCGTGGGTCCCGTGGCCGCGGCAGGCGCCATCGCCATCTTCATCGCCGCCCAGCCCGCCGTTGCCGCGACAGCGGCGCATGCTGGTCTCGGGACGGCCAGGAGCGCCGTCACCCGCGCCGACGGCGGCATCAACGGCGACGGCGGCAACAACGGCGACGACGGCAACAACAACAGCGACGACCAGTGCGGGTGCATGGCGGCCCCGACCTCGCCGACGCCCACGCCGACCGAGACGACGCCGACGCCGACGCATTCAATGACGCCGACGCCGACGCCGACCCGGACGACACCCACGCCGCGGCCGACCAGGACAACGCCCACGCCGACCCCCACGAGGACACACCGGCACCCGCACCCGGGGCCGACTGGCCCCGCGCCCCGGCCCGCGCCTGTTCCTACACCCGTCGGCAACACCTTCCCGGTGACCGGCTGAGGACCGCACCGCCAGTAGGAGGCCCGCACAGCCAGCTGTGCGGGCCTCCTAAAGTGCTTCGTCCGCGAGGCGGAGGCTGGTGCGCCCGTCCGGGCCGGGTCTACGATCTATAGACCGCAGTGGTCTCCAGCCCCCTGCCTCGCCCACGTGGCAGAAGCCGCGGGGCGTCACAGGGACTCGCGGGTGACCGCTTCGCCTGTTGCCGCCTGAGGGGAATCTCGATGGCGCTCTACATGTACCAAGCCTCCTATACCGCGAAGTCGATGGCGGCCCAGCTCAAGGAGCCGCAAGACCCCGCGGAAGCGATCAGGTCGGCACTGGAGGACGTGGGAGCCGAGCTTGTGGTGGCTGCCTTTCCGTTTGGCGAGTATGACGTGCTCGTCGTGTATGAGGCACCCGATGACGTGACCGCTGCCAGCGTCGCGATGGCAGTTGCCGCGGCCGGCGAGGTCAAGTCGGCCAAGACCACGAGACTGCTCAGCGGGCAGGAATGGCTCGAGTCCTTGCGCAAGCGCAGGGTTGTCAACATCCGGAGAGCGCGCTAGCGGAAACGCTCATACCTCGCACGCCGGTATAAATTGGGTTTCCCCGGCAGTGTGCGGCAGTTCGGTCTGGCGCTTGGGTAGTCGCGGGGCGCAGATACGAGAGCTGGAGGACGGACCCGGATGCTCCCAGTCTCCTTGATCTTCACCAGCGGCGTTGCCAGCGGTGTCAACAGCTACGCGGCGGTGCTCGTGCTCGGCCTGCTTGGCAGGTTCGGGCACATCGCCGCGATTCCGGCAGTGCTGGAGCGCCCGTCGGTTCTGGCGGCCGCGGCGGTGCTGTACGTGGGCCAGTTTGTGGTGGGGAAGGTCCCGATGCTGGACTCGGTGTGGGACGTCGTTCACACGCCACTGCGGCCGGTAGTCGGCGGGGCGATTGGCGTCGTCATGGCCCAGCAGGCGCACGCTAGCCCGGCCGCGACGATCGCGGGAGCCGTGCTGGGTGGCGGGTCGGCGCTCGCCTCGCATGTCGTCAAGACCGGCACGCGGGTTGGCGTCAACGCTAGCCCAGAACCGTTCAGCAACATCGTCGCTAGCCTGCTCGAGGACCTGGGCGTGGTCGGGCTTGTCTCTTTCGCCGTGTTCCACCCGGCGGCCGCGGCAATCGTCGCGGCCGTGGTCTTGGCGGCCGGCGTCGCTTTGTTCGCACTGCTGGCCTCGCGGATCCGCCGGGGCTGGCAGCGCCGCCGCGATGCTCGCCTGCAGCGGCGGTCAGCCGGCGGCCGCACGGCTGTAATTCCGTCGCCGCAGCGCTAGGACGTCACGCTGCCGACCGCTAAGCGGGCGCGCCTGGCGGGACGCAGACCGTGACCGAGTTCGGGTGGACCCTGATGCGCAGTGTCTTGCTAGCCGGGCGTGCGCCGCCATCAAGTTCGAAAACGACCTTCTGGTCGAACCGGATCCGGAAGTGCTTCCCCTGCGTGACCTCGGCGAAGGGAGATTGCTCTGGATGCCCCAGGGCGAGCCGGCCGAACGTCCTGGCCCACTGGATCGGATTGCGGGCCGTCACCACCCCTAGCTCAAGGCACCCGTCATCGGGTTGCGCCTGCGGGAAAGCCTCGACTCCGCCGAGTATCTTGCCGACATTCGCGGTTAGCACGCACGAGATCTTGCCCTTGAAGAAGTGCTTGCCGTCCACCTCGATGGTCGCCCTCACCCGGCGGGCACGGAGGTTCCTGATCCCCGTGACGACGTAGGCGGCGCGGCCTAGCCGGTCCTTCGTCCCCCGGTCGGCGGCGGCGATCATCCGCGCGTCGAAGCCCGCGCCCGCCATCACCGCGAAATGCTCACCGTTCACCGAGCCGGTGTCTAGCCGGCGCCGGTCGCCGTGCAACCCGACCCGCACGGCATCGGCGAGATCATGTGGCACGTTCAGGTTCGCTGCCAGCAGGTTCGCGGTTCCCGCGGGCAGGATCGCCACAGCCGTGTCGGTGCCCGCGACCGCGTCGATGCAGCGCTGGACGGTACCGTCACCACCCCACACGAACACCACCTCAGCCCCCTTGGCGGCGGCCCGCCGCGCGTACTTGGGAGCGCGGCGGCTCTTCTTCACCTCGTACCACAGGGGATCGGTCACGCCTTCGAGGGCCAGGATGCGCCGCAATTCGGGCAGGCCGCCCCCGAAGCTCTTCCCTGAGTGGGCCACCACCGCGACGTCCGCCATGTCAGTCTCCCCTTTCCTGGTCCGAGGGGCTGTTGGAGGCCCGCCTTGCGGCGCGCGCTATTTCCCGCGCTGGTGCAGAGTGCATGCCCGTTACTACCTGGTCAACAGGTCCGCAAACCCTGCCTTTGTTCCGTTTGAGGTGGCCCTACGGAGGCACAAGTGCTCTGGCAGGCTAAAAGGGCCTGTCGAGTAGCTCGTGTGCCCGTCAGAGGTGGGTGGCATGGAAATCAAGATGGTGCTTGACCTTCCCCGAGATGCCGTCAGCGTGCCTGTAAGCCGGCAGGTCCTCGACAGCTGCCTGGAGACTCTCGGAGTCAGACCGGATACCCGCGCCGACATTGCCTTGGCGCTCAGCGAGGCCTGCGCCAACGTCATCCAGCACGCCGGACCTGGTGAGGAGTACGAGGTGCAGGTGAGCGCCAAGAACTGCCGGTGTGCCATCGAGGTTGTCAACGCCCGCAGCCGGGATAGCGAGCCTGCGTGGAACGGCAGCGGCACCGCTGCCCTCGAAGACGGCCGCGGGCCAGGCGAGGAACAGTCTGACTGGTTTGCCCTCCCCGACGACCCGGTCTCCGTGACCGCTGAGCACGGCCGCGGCCTGAAGATCATTGACGCAGTGGCCGACAACCTGCAGCTAACGAGCAATCATCGACAGGGTACGACTGTCCACTTCGAAAAGACGCTGGAATGGCTACCCGGAGCAGCCGGGCAGCACCTGTTTAACGCCGATGGCGCCGCCTGATATCCACTTGGTCCGTCAGCTGCGAGGTGGAGCAAATGGAGATTTCCCTAGAGGACGTGCGGCACGCGCTCGTTGAGCTGGGCAGGCTGCGATTCGGGGAAATGCAGGTCGAAGACGCGATCCGGGAGATCGTAGAGACGACGCACTCGATGTTCGCCGTCGACGGAGCGGGCCTGATGCTCTGCGACTCGGCGCAGCACCTGCGCAGCGTGGCGGCCTCGGACGACCGGTTCGCGCACCTGGAGGAACTTCAGATCCGCCACCAGGAAGGCCCGTGCATCGAGGCGTTCGATACCAAAGAACTAATCGGCGCCACTGACCTGGAACAGGACGACAGGTGGCCCCTGTTCAGCAAGGCCGCCGTCAGGCGAGAGGTCCGGGCCGTACTCGCCAGTCCGCTGCCCTACAACCGGGATGCTGTCGGCGTCGTCGCGGTACTGTCAGAGCGCAGCCGACCGTGGTCGCCCGCCAACGAGCTGGCTCTACTCGCATTCACCGATCTCGCGGCTCTGCTGATCGCCAGCATCATGCAGGGAGAACAGCAGTCGGAACTCGCAGGCCAGCTGCAGGGCGCACTGAGCTCGCGACAGGTGATCGAGCAGGCTAAGGGCATCCTGATGGGCACGCAGGGCGTCTCCGCGCGCACCGCGTACGAGCAGCTCAGGTCGAGGGCCAGGTCTGAGCGCCGCAAGCTCGCCGTGGTTTGCAACGAGGTTATAGCGGCAGCAGTGGAGCAGCCTTGAACCTGCTTGGGTGTTATATGTAACCTAGTTCTTAGGACGCCGCCTAGAACCATGCGGTCCGTGCCATGTCGGCCTTGTCCCCGCGCCTTCGCGTGATCATTCGGAAGGTGCCTCCTGGCAGCAGTCGGCTGTAGTTAAGCCCAATCTGCTCAAGAGGAGATCTCGATGATCATTCTCGGTATTATCCTGCTCATTATCGGCTTCGTCGCGAAGATCGCGATCCTCTGGTCAATCGGTATCGCCGTACTCGTCATCGGCCTTATTCTCGTGGTCCTCGGGATGGCGGGCCACGCCATAGGCGGACGTCGGCACTACTGGTAGAGGAATCACCAGCACGGCTACCCCGCAGAGTCACCCAGCGGGGTAGCACGGCCTTGCGCCGTATCGGTCTGCGTGTCGTGTGACCGGTCTTGCGGACCAATGCCGTTAACTTATGTGGTGCGTGAGGCCCCTGCGCGGCGTGTTGCGCGGCGCCCGCGCGCCGGGCGCGGCGTGATCGCGGGAAATTTCCTTGATCATGTGGATTCCGCAGCAAATGAGCTGCGGAATCCACATGATCATGGGTCCGGGCCGCGGCACCGTTGGGACAAACCGGACGGAACGGACACGGACGGGCCCAGGGTGAAGGCGTTGAGCGCCTACTCAACGGCATTGTGTTGCAGATGCTCGCTGACCCGTTCTGGCAGGGTCGCGGAAGGTAGCGTTCGGGTGTGGACGACTTCATCCTCTTGGCGGGCTCCGCGAGCCGACGGCTCGGGCAGGCCATAGCTGACTATCTCGAGTGCCCGCTCGGAGCGAGCGAGACGCTGCACTTCTCCGAGGGCAACCTATTCGTGCGTGTCCTTGAGAACGTGCGCGGGCGAGACGTGTTCCTCGTGCAGGGCACGGCCTTCCCGGCCAACGATAACTTCATGGAGTTGCTGTTCTGGATCGACGCGCTGAAACGTGCGAGCGCCCGGTCGGTCACGGCCGTTATGCCGTACTTCAGCTATGCCAAGGGGGACAAGAAAGACGAGCCGAGGGTGTCGATTCGGGCTCGTGTCTGCGCGGACGCCATCGAAGCCGCCGGCGTGGACCGAGTGGTCACGCTCGATCTTCACGCACCTCAGGTGCAGGGCTTCTTCAAGGTTCCCGTCGATGACTTGTACGCCATGCCGGTGCTTTGCGATGCCATCGAGGCGAAGGCTCTCGGCGATCTTGTGGTGGTCGCTCCCGACGCGGGGTTTGCTAAGAAAGCCCGTCAGTGGTCCCGTCGGCTTCGCGCGCCGCTGGCCATCGCCGACAAGCAACGGGTAGATCACTCGGAGTCCGCTGAGGTCGTCGAGCTGATCGGCTCGGTCGAGGGCCGGGCGGCGCTGATAGTTGACGATTTCACCATCTCAGCTGGCACGCTGGCCGACGCCGCCCGTGTCCTGGTCGAGCGCGGCGCGACGTCGGTACACGCCGCGGTGACCCACGGCCTGCTGGCCGGACCGGCCATCGAGCGAATCGACAACAGTCCGATAGAACTGCTCTTCATGACCGACAGCGTCGAGACCCAGCCCGTCGAGCTGTCACCCAAGATCGAGATGGTTTCCGTGGCTGGGCTGCTCGGTGAGGCGATCCGCAGGATTGCCCGGCGTGAGAGTATCTCGGTCCTTTTCAGCTGAACGGTTCTACCAGAGCATCCAGCAACCCGGTCAGTGGTTCCAGGCTGGCAGCGGAGGAGAGTGTCAGCGGACGGTGATGGCGGCCGTGCTCTCGATTACGCTGGCCAGGCTGCCGTCGCGGAAGGCTCTCCGCTGGAAGTCGGCCCCGTTCCCGCGGGCTAGCACTGCGGCGAGTAGTTCGGTGACCGCGTCGGCCTCTCCTGCTTCGTCCAGTGCGTCCCTGACGTGCTCAAGCAGCGCATTGGCGACGGTCGAAGCGGGTTCGGGCAGGCCGGTATGCGGGTTGAGCAGGACGTCGTCCAGGCCGGACCGGCTGGCCCGCCAGGCGGCTAGGCGCAGCATCTCGATGCGGTGAGGCGGGACAGCCGAGCCCGCCCGCCAGCGGCGCGCCTCGGTTTCCACCAGTGCCCGGGCCAGCGCGGCGATCAGCGTCGCGTCGTCGGCGTACAGGCACACGTCGGAGACCCGTATCTCAGCCGTCGGATAGTGCTCGGACAGCCGCGCATCGAAGTAGACCATCCCGGTGTCAAGCAGCGTGCCGGTGCTGACCATCTGCCGAACCGTCTGCTCGTAGACCTCAGCGGTCCCGAACGCGTTCGTCGGTCCCGCGCTTGGCCAGCGGCTCCATGCCTGGTACCGGAAGCTGGCGTACGCGCTGTCTCGCCCCTGCCAGAACGGCGAGTTCGCGCTGAGCGCCAGCAAGGCCGGCAGCCATGGCCTGATCCGGTCGAGGACAGCTACCCCTTCGTCAGCGGAAGAGATGCTGACGTGCACGTGGCACCCGCAGGTCAGCTGCTCGTAAGCGGTGAGCCCGAACGCGCTGGGCCATCTGGAGGTGCCGGCCCTTGCGCACCAGTTGCGGCTCGACGGGCACGGGTGACGTGGCAAGCGCCGCTACCCGCGCGCCGGCCCGGCCCGCCGCCTCGGCGGCGAGCGACCGTCCCCGGCGCAGTTCCTCGCCGAGTTCGCTCAGCTCGAAGCACGGCTTCGTGCTGGTTTCCAGCTGCTGCCGCTGCAACTCGAACTCAAGTGACTCCCCGGCATCCCCGTCCGTGCCCTCTTGGCGCCCACCGTCGGTGCCCACGGAGCGCAGTGCCGTCTCTGCCACCGCTAGCGGCTGTCCGGTGCCGGGCGCGACAAGCAGGAGTTCCTCTTCCACACCCACGCTGCGAACCGTCATTCGGGTCAGCTGCGGCCGTCCTGCGTCCCGCGGCCTGAAGCGGCCTGTAGTTCGTCGATCAGCCTGGACGCATCGGCCTTCGACATGCCGTCTAGCTTGACGTCGCGTCCGGCCTCGCGGGCCAGGGTCTGGAGGTAGGACTTCTGCGGGCCGGTCATCGGCTCGTCTCCGGTAGTCCAGTCGGCCGGGTCCTTGGCCGGGTTTTCCCGCGGGCTCAGGCTGTCGGTCATGGTTCCTCCCTCGTGGTCGTGCGCCCCCTACCCGGCGTGATCCGAATCGAACATACGTTTTGCCCCGCCCGTTTCTAGTGAAGGGGTAGTGCCCGCAGCAACCTAATGGAACATAGATTCTGGTCGTAGTATTCGGAAGGTGCCTCACTTTTCACTGGTCATCATCGGTTCTGGTTCTGGCAACAGCTTGGTGCCCGAGGACCGTGCCCAGGGACCCGTCGCGCTGATCGAGTCCGGCGCCTTCGGCGGCACATGCATTAACCGGGGCTGCATCCCCAGCAAGATCCTGATTCAGACCGCCCAGGTCGCGACTCAGGTACGCCACGCGTCGGAGTTCGGGATCGAGGCCAAGCTCACCGGCGTCGACTGGCCGGCCATCAGAGACCGGACGTTTACCAGGACCGACAGGCACTCTGCCGCGGGGCGCCGCGGCCGGGTTGAGTCGGGTGCGGTGACGCTGATCGAGGGGAGGGCCCGCTTTACCGGCCCGCACGAGCTGGCCATCGACGACGGCACCAGAATCACCGCCGACCGGATCGTGCTGGCTACCGGCGCCCGCCCGGTGATCCCGCCGCCAATCGCCGAGTCTGGCGTCAGCTATCACACCTCTGACACGGTCATGCGCCTCGACGAGCTGCCGGCCACCATGATCATCGTGGGCGGCGGCTACATCGCCGCCGAACTCGCCCACCTGTTCTCCAGCCTGGGCGTCGGCATCCGCATCGTTAGCCAGGCCGGATCCCTGCTCGATACCTTCGACCCTGAGGTCTCCAGCCGGTTCACGAAGCTGGCCCGCAGGCGCTGGGACGTCCGCCTTTCTGCCGAGGTCACCGGCGCGCGCCGGCGCGGTGACCAGATCGAAGTCGAGGTCACCGGCAGCCCGCCCGTCACCGGCGAGCTGTTGCTGGTGGCGGCCGGCCGCGTCCCCGACACTGCGAGCCTTGATCTGGACCGCGCCGGGGTCCGGCTGCGCGAGGACGGGCGGATCGAGGTCGACGAGTTCGGTCGAACCACCGCCGAGGGGATCTGGTCACTCGGCGACGCGAGCACCCCGTACCCGCTCAAGCACGTGGCCAACGCCGAGGCCCGGACCCTGGCACACAACCTGGCCTTCCCCGATGACCTGCGCCCTTACCCACACGACTGGGTGCCCTCAGCCGTGTTCACCGCACCACAGATCGCGACTGTGGGCGCCCGCGAGCAGGACCTGAGCCACGAGCGCCCCTATGTGGAGGCGGTCAAGGAGTACGCCGACGTGGCCTACGGGTGGGCCCTGCAGGACAACGTTGGCTTCTGCAAGCTGTACGCCGACCCCGCGACAGGGACACTCCTCGGCGCGCACATCATGGGTGAGCAGGCCTCGCTGCTCATCCAGCCGCTGATACAGGCGGCCGCCACCGGCCAGCGGCTGGCTCACATGGCCAGGGGCCAGTACTGGATCCACCCCGCACTGAGCGAGGTCGTGGAGAACGCCCTGCTCAAGCTTCCGCTTGGTCCCGACTGAGGCAAGCGAGGAGCGCGAAGGAGGGTGCAGTTGGCGGGAAATGAGGGTCTAGCGCCTGGCTCGGTGCGGCTTGCCTCGGCCGCCGGGCGCTGGGTGCTGGCGGTGGCGGTGCTAGGCGACGCGATGATCCTGCTTGAGGCGACGGTTGTCAACGTGGCCTTGCCGACGATCGGCCGTGATCTCGGCGCGGGCGTCGCGGGGTTGCAGTGGACGCTGAATGCCTATGTGCTTACGCTCGCGTCGCTTGTCCTGGTAGGCGGTTCGCTCAGCGATATCTACGGTCGGCGTCGGATATTCATCCTGGGGGTGGTGGTCTTCGTGGCCGCGTCGGCGCTTTGCGCGGCCGCCCCGACGATCGGGCTGCTCGTTGCGGCCCGGTTCGTTCAGGGGATTGGGGGGGCTCTCCTTACACCAGGGAGCCTTGCGATCATCGAAGCGGTCTTTCATCCCGATGATCGCACCCGGGCGATCGGCGCGTGGGCAGGCTTTGGTGCGGTCGCGGGCGCGATCGGCCCCACCGTCGGCGGGTACCTGACCGACGCCGTGTCGTGGCGCGCGGTCTTCCTGATCAATCTTCCGCTGGGGGCTTTCGTCATCGTCGCCGCGGTGCTCCACGTGCCCGAGACCCGGGACCCGACGCGTGCCGGCCGCCTGGATCTGCCCGGCGCGGCGCTTGCCACGCTGGCCATCGGCGGTGTGTGCTTTGCCCTGACCGAAGCGTCCGGTGGCCTAACACCGGCGGTGGTTGCCGCCTCGGCCGCCGGCCTGGCCGCCGCGGCTGCCTTTGTCGCCGTTGAGCGGCGGGCCGCGAACCCGATGCTTCCACTGGAGTTGTTCCGCTCCCGCCAGTTCGCCAGCGCCAACCTGCTCGCGCTGGTCACCTACGCGGCGCTCGGCGGCGTGATCTTCCTGTTCGTCGCGTTCCTGCAGGTCACACTCGGCTACACGCCACTTCAGGCCGGTGCCGCCACACTGCCGATCACCTTGCTGCTACTGACCCTCTCCAGCCCGTCGGGGGCGATCGCCCAGCGCATCGGCCCGCGGGTCCCGCTGACCGTCGGAGCTGTAGTGACCGGCGCGGGACTGCTACTGATGGCGCAACTCCACCCCGGCGACAGGTTCCTCACCGCGGTGCTGCCGTCGCTGATCGTCTTCGGGGTCGGTCTCGGCACGCTGATCACCCCGATCACCGCGACGGTCCTGGCGAGCGTCGATTCACGGCACTCCGGGATCGCTTCCGCCGTGAACAACGCGCTCTCGCGCCTCGGCCAGATGATCGCGGTGGCAGGCCTTCCCCTTGCCGCGGGGCTGTCCGGCTCCGCCTTCGAGGACCCTGCCAGAATGGCAGCCGGCTTCCCGGTCGCCATGACCGTTGCCGCGGGGGCGTCTTTCGCCGCCGCGCTGCTCGCCTGGACGACGATCAGCAGCGACGTCCTGAGCCGATCCGGTACGGACACCCAGCAAGTGCCAAAGGAACTCCCGCCGTCCCTCACGCGACACTGCCCGGTGGCCGGCACCCCGCTTGCCGGGTCGCTGAATCCCCCGCCCGGTTCCCGCGCGCCGACTGCCAAAGAGCCGTGATTGCCGGCCACCTGACCGGCCGTACTCCGGAATTCCGGGTTCTGGGGTTTCCGGAAAAGAGTTACCCTCGGGTTAGCTGCCTGAGAGAGGAGCTCGCCATGTGCAGGGGAGATCGCCTGGTAGCGGACTTTGAGGCCGGCACCGGCACCAGGCCTGGTGTGCCCGAAGGACTCGAGGAACATCTGACCGTGACTGCGGGCGGGCTGTGGGTGGTGTGGGCTCACAAGCTGGCCAGGCAACGCGGCGACCGGTTCATTCCGCTGAGGGGCGATTCCAGCTACCCGGCTGATGCCAGGGCTGAGTGCCGGTCCCGAGGCGCCCGTGGCGCTCACCGCGCCCCCGACCCGGGGTGCACGTGCGGTTTCCATGCCCTCTCTGACCGGAAGTTGCCTGGGCTGCCGGCCTGGGGTGGTTTCTCGGCGTTGACCGTTGCGCTGTCCGGGCGGGTGCTGGCTTTTGAGTGGGCCGGCGAAGGGGTGCTGTGGAGAGCGGAGCGGCAGACCGTGGTCCGCGTCGGGCGGCTGGCCCTGCCGGACTGGCCTGAGGAAGTCACGGGCGCGCGCCAGCAGCCCGACGACCCTGACGGTCGCCTTGCTGTTCTCCCCGGTGCCGCGCCTCGCGATTCCGGGCCGGTACGGCTGGACCTGCCCGCCTCCTGTCCGGTGACGCTGGTGTGCCACGACGACGCCGGCTGGTGCGCGGAACCCAGCACTTCCAGGCGCTCGGCGACATCCCTGGCCGTGGTCTAGCCGCCGTGTAGCGACGCGCGGCGAAGCGATCAGGCCACGCCGATCAATGACCGCGCCTCCGCGGGGCCCACTACGAGATCGTGAAGGTCGCCGCCCACCTCGAGCCGGCCCGACTGCTCGATCCCGCCGACCTTCAGCGGCTCGAAACCGGCCGTTCGGATCAACCGCTCGATTTCCCCGGCGGCGCGGTCGTCGTCGGTCACGTAGAAGAGGACCGCCGGCTCCGGTGACCGGTTGCTAGCGGACTCGAGGAGATTGGCCGACATGGTCCCGAACGCCATGGCCAAGCGCGCCCCCGCCGGCAACCAGCCGGCTACGACCTTCCCGGAGGATTGCGCTTCCGGCAGGAGCCGTGAGACGTTACCTTGCGCGTCGGTGCCGAGCGGGTTGCTCGGAACGACTACGAGTTTGCCGGTCAACAGGTCGGCGATCTCGTCTATGACGCCCTTCAGCACGGCAAACCGCAGCGCGAGGACGACGGCACCAGCGCCCTGCAACGCGTCGCGGTTGTCGGCGGCGACAACCGCGCCACGACCGATCCCCGCGGCCAGCGTTCGTGCCGACCCAGTGTCGGTGCTCGAGAGCCGCAGGGCCTGCCCGCCTGAGGCGAGCTGGCGGGCGATGACCGACCCGATCCCTCCAGTGCCGATGATCGCGGTGGTCATGACCGGTACCTCGACGTGGGGGCTTCTCGCGTGCTCTCGGCCTTCACCCAGTCTCCTCGGCGGACGTACCCGATGGCCAGTGAGCGGGCGACCAGTCTCCCTCTGGGTCCGTGGTCTGCCCCACTTCGATCAGATAACCATCGGGATCGCGGATGTAGCAGCGGGTCTCGTACTGGTGCCGTTTCGGCGGCGTCAGGAATTGAGCACCGCGGGCGCTCCATTCGGAGTACACGGCCTCGATGTCCTTGACCCGGAAATTGAGGAAGCTGCTGACCCGGTCCGGATCGCGCGGCGTCTCCAGGGTGACCGTCGGCTTGTCGTCGGTCGGCCCTCCGCCGGCATTGATGACGATCCAGCTGTTGGATAGCGCGACAACGGTCGGCGTTCCGGAGAAGAGCACCCGGCCGCCCAGGACTTCTGTGTAAAAGCGCCGAGAGCGCTCGACGTCGTCCGAGGCGATGAAGTAGCCCAGCAGAATTCCCTCTGGGGGCGGCGGGAGCTCGGTCACCTGGTACCTCCACTGGTTGCGTCTCACCCCGCCTACGACGGAAGCTGCAGCCGATCTTACTCTCCGCGCCCGTTTGGCCACTCGACACCATGCTCGGTCTGCTCGCGCAGCGGACTCGTCGGCCAGTAGCCAGGCCGCCCCGGAGAAACAGTTCCCTTCCCTGTGAACTGGATCTTTGTGGAACGGCGGACGGGCGCCAGGCAATACAAGACTGTTTTTCCGTGATTTCACCCGGCAATCTTGCGACGGGATTGTCCAGCGAAGGGAGGCAGTTGCCGGTGTTTCTGGTTCAGTGCTCACCTTTGATCACGAAGAAGGAGCCGCGGATCACGCCGGCCAGCCTTGACTTCTGGCGCGCGAACTTGAAGCCAGCCGCAGCCAGTTCCTCGGGAACTTCCATGCCTTCTGAGAGCTTGAACCCGACCGCGCGCTTGCCTTGGTCCTCGATGGTGTACATCACGTTGACGGACAAGCCGGATTCGTAGAACACGTAAGCCATCCGGATGCCGTCCACCTCGAAGGAAGTCACCTCGAGCGGGCGAGCGGAGATGGCGAGGTCGCGCTCGTCGGCGAGGATGCGGTTCACCCAGTCGAGCGTCTCCGGCGCCTCGCTGGCGGGGCTCACCGCGAACACGTGACCGTACTTGTTCTTGAAGTAGCGCGCCTCGTTGGCGCGTAGTCCAGCGAGGGCCTGCGCGACCGGGGACGATTCCAAGCCGGCCGTGGACACGTTCTCGAAGTCGACGATGTACGGCATGTGCCCTCCCGGTGACGATCTATGAGGCCAACGGTAGCGGACGCCGACTGCGCTGGTGGGGTGCAGGCCTGCCCGCTGGAGCCCGGCCGCATGTCCAGTTCTGATGGTTGACGTTTTATTAACGGTTGTTGTGATTGACGCGGTGAAATCGCGACGTTACCTTCCGGTTAAGAATAGGAAGGTTTCCTTCCTGTAACCCTTGGAGCGGGGTTAGGGAGGCCGGGCATGCCTGGCATATCGCAACGTGCTGTACGCATGTGTAAGCGCGCCACGAGATGGCGTCCCAAGACGAGTCCTCGCGCTCGCCGTCATCGCGCCGGTCATCGCGCTGACGGCGGCCGCGGCGTCGTCTGCCTCAGCTATCGCCGCCCCGGCGGCCAACGCGGCGCCGGCCGTCGTGGCGGCGCCCGCCACGGTTCCAGGTCCGCCATCTGGCTGGTCGACCGTCTTCAGCGACGACTTCAACGGCGCCGTCGGGATCCGGCATCGGACTCTCAGTGGATGTATGACACCGGGCCCGGCTCTAACTTCGGCACCGGCGAGATCGAGACGATGACCAACTCGACGAGCAACGTGCACCTCGACGGCAACGGCAATCTCGACGTCACGGCTCTCGGTAGCGGCAGCTCGTGGACGTCCGGCCGCGTCCAGACCACCAGCGCCAACGTGGGCGCGCCCGCAGGCGGCCAGCTGGAGGTCACCGCCTCGATCCAGCAGCCCTCCGGCGGCCTGGGCTACTGGCCGGCGTTCTGGATGCTCGGCCCGGGGCAATGGCCGGAGAACGGCGAGATCGACATCATGGAGGACGTCAACTCGCTGTCAGAGCTCTCAGGGACCGTGCACTGCGGCACCGACCCGGGCGGCCCGTGCAACGAGCCGAACGGCGTCGGCAGCGGACTCGGGTCGTGCTCCGGCTGCCAGTCCGGCTACCACACCTACACGATGATCCTCAACCGGACGAATACCTCCAGCGAGTCGATCACGTTCTACCTCGACGGCAGCTCGTACTTCACCGTGACCGAGGCCCAGGTGGGCACGGCGACGTGGCAGGCGGCGTTCGACCATAACTTGTCCATAATCCTGGACCTGGCCATGGGCGGCGGTTACCCGAACGGCGTCTGCAACTGCACCACGCCGACCAGTTCGACGGCATCCGGCGGCACGATGAGCGTGGCCTACGTCGCCGCGTACTCGACGAGCGGCAGCGGCGGTGGCGGTGGCGGTGGCGGCGGCACCGGGACCACGGGGCCGATCACCGGCTACCAGGGACTGTGCGTCGACGTCAGGGGAGCGAACAGCGCCAACTTCACGCCTGTCCAGGTCTACACCTGCAACGGCACGAACGCTCAGCAGTGGACCGTCGTTGCGGCGGGCAGCACCCTGCACGCGCTCGGCAAGTGCATGGACATCAACGGAGGGGGGACTGCCGACGGCACGACCGTAGACCTCTACGACTGCAATAACACCGCCGCGCAGGTCTTCATCCCGCAATCCAACGGGGCTCTCTACAACCCGCAATCGGGCAAGTGCCTCGACGACACCGGCTACGGAGGCTCCGGCACCCAGCTGCAGATCTGGGACTGCTCGGGCAACGCCAACCAGCAGTGGCACCTGCCGTAACCGGACCAGGCAACTCGCGCCCGTTCTCCCACGCTGGTGGGAGGACGGGCGCGGGCACGTCAGGAGGGCTCGCCATCGGCGTGCTAGCTGTCGCGGCGGCCGCTTCAGCCGACCAGTAGCACGAGCTTGCCGCGCACGTGACCGTCCTCGCCGACGCGGTGCGCCTCCGCGATCTCGGCGAGCGGGAAGGTCTGCGCGACCGGGAGCGAGAAGCGCCCAGACTCGATCAGCTGGCCGATCCCGGCGAGCGCGTGGACCGCGCGGCCGGCGTCCCCGCTGCTGAACTTCACCCCGTGCTCCTGCGCGCCGCCAAAGTCGGCGACCGTGATGACGTGCTCCCGTCCGCCAGCGAGCTCGATGAGCTCGGGCAGGACGCCGCTCCCGGCGACGTCGAGCGCCACGTCGACGCCGTCGGGCGCGAGCGCGCGAACGCGCCGGACGAGGCCCTCGCCGTAGGCGACGGGCTGGGTCCGCAGTGAGCGAAGGTAGTCGTGGTTTGCCGGACTGGCGGTGCCGATCACGCTCGCGCCGCGCGCCACGGCGAGCTGAACCGCGGCGCTGCCGACGCTTCCTGAGGCGCCGTTGATGAGCAGCGTGCTGCCGGCTCCTACGCCGAGCTGGTCAAGCGCGCGCGTGGCCGTCTCGATGGCGGTCGGCAGCGCGGCCGCGCCGGGGAAGTCGAGCGAGGCCGGGATCGGCGCGTAGTAGGACAGCACCGCCAGTTCGGCCTGTGCCGCCCCCTCGGCGGAGAAGCCGAACACGCGATCCCCGACGGCCACGTCCGCGACGCCCTGACCGAGCTCGTCGACGACGCCCGCCGCCTCGTGCCCCATGGTCTGCGGGAGCTCCCCGTCCATCAGGCCCTCGCGCTTCTTCCAGTCGCTCGGGTTGACGCCGGCCGCGCGCACCGCAATCCGGACCTGGCCGGGGCACGGATGCGGATCGGGGAGATCCACGATCTCGAGGACCTCCGGACCCCCGAAGCGGCTGAAACGGACTGCCTTCATCGTGCACTCCAATCTCGGCCCCGGTGGGCCGAACGTAATCACGACCTCGCCGCGCTCGATGCGGCGGAGCTTGGCCTTCGCCTCCGCATAACCTGAACTCACGCCGTGGGCGGTAATCCTCGCCGAATACAGTCCGCATTGAAGTGAACACGAGACTATGAAATAGTAATCGTAGAGCCTTTACAGAGCAGACATAGAGGAAAATTTGGCCGGCCAGTGCACGGCCGACTTTTCCAGCTGGAACGTGAACCTTTTCTTAGTAGTTTTCTTGGTTGCCTCACAGAGAAACCAGGCGATCCACTAGACTCCACGATCCCCAGTCCGGTACCTTCGACGGTTATGTCTAGCCTTATGCGTAATGGCCTGGTGCGTAATAGGCTCATGCCTGACGGCCTTATATCTAACAATCATGTACCTAACAATCTTGGCTTCCCGGACATCCGCCCGCTTGGACCCGATGACCTGAGGAACTGCGCCGCGCTCGCGGTGGACCGGGGATGGTGGCCGGAGCGGGCCAAGTGGTTGCTGATGCTGGCCGCGTCCGAGGCGTACGGGGTCGACGCGCCCGACGGCCAGGGCCTAGCCGGGAGTGTGGTGCTGACTCGGTGGGGCGCCGACCGCGGTGCGATTGGCATGATGCTCACCGCGTCGCGGTACGGGGGGCAGGGACTCGGCCGGGCGCTCATGGAACACGTGCTGCGCGCGGCTGGGGAGGACACCGCCGTCTCGCTGTTCGGCACCGACGCGGGCAGGCCGCTGTACGAAAAGCTCGGCTTCAAGCCGGTCCGCAGGAGCATCGCGTTCCGCGGCCACTTCCATGTTGACCCGCAGGTTAACAACAGCAAGAAGCGCGCGGGACGCGCCGGGGCGGCCGAGTCGGCCTCGCCAGCCGAATCGTCGGGGGACGTCCGCGTCGCCACCGAAGCGGACCTCTCGGCGATCCTCACCCTGGACCGTGCCGCGTACGGCGCGGACCGTACCCGGATCCTCACCCGCCTGCCAGCCTTCGCGGAGCGGATCGTCGTCCTCGAGGCCACCGAGGGCATCGTCGGCTACGCCGCCGCGTGGCGCACCGAGGCGTACTTGATGATCGGTCCCCTGATGGCCCCGGACGGCGCGGCGGCTAGGCGCCTCGTCACGGAACTGGCCGCGGACTCGACCGTCGCGGTCCGGCTCGACCTGGACCCGGACCGAGCCCGAGCTACCTAGCTGGGCGCGCGCCCACGGACTTGAGCCGACCGAGCGTACGGTCTTCATGACTCGTGGTGACCTCACCCCGCGCGGCACACCGGAGCGTCTCTTCACCCCGATTTCCGTCGCCATGGCCTGACGGTCGCGGCTCGAGGCCTGCGTAGTGTCCCGTATCCGACCAAATGGCCGGTTAGTGACGAACGTCCTGTTCGTTGTTGGGGGAAGGGCTACGCCTTTATCCCCATTATCTGTAATGATGCTGCTTTCTCTGCATAGTGCCCTCAGGTCGGGCCGCACATGCGTTCAGCACACCATGGCAGCGCTAAAGAGTCGTCCGCACAGGCATCAGCGCGAGGGGCAAGCCGCTTCGACGTCGCGGTTGGGAGCCTGCCAGGTATGACATCGAGGAGCTCAGACAGATGTGGAACTTGAAGAACGCGGCCCGCGAACTGGCGCCCGTCGTGCGAGCCTTCCCCGCGCACCCCGTGCGGGTGATCAAGGCGATGCCCGATGAGTGGCGGCAGCGGATGGGGAGGGCGTCCGTCACGGATGCGGACTTCGATGACGACTGGAACGAGCACCTGCACGGCCTGCTCGGCGCGCCCTGGCCCTGCCCGGAGATCCAGACGCTGAAGGACCTGCTGGCGGACATCGGCAAGCTGCTGACCGAGAAAGGTTTCGGCACGGGCCTGCACACCTACGGCTGGTACAGCGACGCCGACATCGACATGTGCAGCGCGATCTGGTGCACCGTGCGCCACACCCGGCCGGAAGCCGTGATGGAGACCGGCGTAGCTCACGGCGTAAGCAGCCGGGTAGTGCTCGAGGCGCTCAACCTGAACGACCGAGGGCATCTGTGGAGCATTGACATCGCCAACCCGCTCAACCGGGGCGTGCACGGGCAGGAGGGCGTCGCCGTCACCGAGGAGTGCCGCCCGCGCTGGACCTACGTGGAAGGCGAGAGCAGGCTGCGGATGCCGCCCCTGGTCAAAGAGGTCGGCAAGGTGGAACTGTTCATCCACGACAGCCTCCACACCTTCAAGAACACGCTGTTCGAGATGGAGCAGGCCGCTTCCGTCATGCCGTCCGGCGGGGTCATGCTGATCGACGACATCAGGAGCCATGACGGCTTCCTGACCTTCGCCAAGCGCCACCCCGAGTACAAGACCATCCTCGTCTCCACGCTTGACGGCATCGGGGCGGTCGGCATCGCCGTTTCCGGCTGAGGCCTTAGCAAGATCGAAATCGCTCGTCCGAACGAGTGGTGGATGGCTTCTGATCGCCCGCCACTCCAATCGGACGGCGGGCCGCCAGAAGGGGGCCGGCTACTTATGCGACCGCTTCCGTCGCGTCCGCCAGTGGCTGCGGCGAGTCTCCAGCACCGGCGGGCCGGCCTGACCCGTCCGCCTGCGCGCGCGGCGCGCCACCGACCTGGCAAGCTGGGCCGAGGTGTAGTGGGTCCCGGCGATGAACCGTACCCCCGGGCCTTGGCTCGCCATCGTGTGGGCGCCCGCGAAGTACAGGCCAGGGACGCTCGATTCGCCGGCCCGGTTCACCACGGGGCAGTTAACTCGCGTCGCCAGGCCAGCCAGGATCTCCTCGGACAGGAACGACAGCCGCGAAACGTTAATACGGAAGCCCGTTCCCGCGATGACGTGGTCGGCCTCGACGGTTGACCGCTCGGGGCCGTCAAGGTGGAGCTGCACCCCGCTCCCGTGGGGCTCGGCCGACCTGAGCCCATGACCGGTAAGCACGTCGAGGACGCCCTCTACGCGATCACGGAGCCACCAGGCGCCCTTCGGCCCGAGAGTGTTCAGCGCCTTGTTGGCGCGAACGGACGGGGGGAGCAGCCGGAACGCGTCCGGGGAGATAAGGAAAACGCAACCCCAGCCCTCGCAGAGCTTGGTCGGCGGGCTCATGACGTAATCGAGCAGCCGGAGCTCCTGAGCTACCGCCTCCTCCCACCTGAGCTGCTGCCGACGGGCGATGACCTGGACCTCGGCCCCCTGCTCGTGCAGCAGGGCCGCGGTTTGCAGCGCGGACTGCCCGGCGCCAATTACCGCCACTCGCTTGCCGCCGAAGTTGTCCAGGCGGTCGTGCACGGCGCTGTGCGTCATGAGGTCGGAGGGCAGCCCGGACAGTTCGTCGGGAACGTAGGCGTACGGCAGCACGCCCGTGGCGACGATCACCTGCCGGACGAACGCCGGCGCTTCCTCGGCGAACTCCACCTTGAAGCCGCCATGGTCCGGAGTCACACTCGTCACCGTTAGATCTCGGATGTCCGGCACCAGTTGGTCGATAAACCAATCGGCGTACCCAAGGAAGCGATCAAGCGAGAGCGGCCCCACCCGGTCAACGTAGTCATCGAATCCATGCAGCCGGGAATACGTCGCGAGGTCATATCCCCTCGCCGGAGCGGATATTACCGAGCCATGAGGTTCTGATTTAAGGAACAGGCCAAGTGGCATATGGGCGCGCCAGGTATTCATCGGACGGCCGACTATTGTGTGTTCAACGCCGCGATTCCTAAGGTGTGTGGAAATCGACAGGCCAAAAGGTCCTGCGCCAATGACAAGCACGTCACTGATAGCCATGAAGTGGTCCCTTTCCATCACATGTGCGCACAGTTATCGTACGGTCACTTTCTGTTGATTCTGCAGCCTCGCAGAAGTTGTAGAGGAAATGCAGAGGATAATCAGAAACAACCCCACAATAAGAAGCTATCCAAGTAGAAGTTGAGTCTATTGTCAATTCCGCCTCGTCATCTTAGCCATCGGCGCTCACTACAACTAACGGCCCCTTCCGTTCGGCTAGGACACTAGTCGTTTTGTGGGGAATCGGGAGGGTAGTTGCGCGTGGACGGCGCGCGTCGCCGGACGACGGTTTCTTGGTAGTGGACTGACCGGGAGGACGGGCTGAGATGGTTAGCGCGAGCACCTGGGAGCGGATCGAGCGCGAGAGGCTGCGCTACCGGGAGCGGCGAACGAGTCCGGCCCGGCCTGGCGACCGGCCTGATCCTTCCCGCCCGGCCGGCACCGACCTGTTGCCGCAGGTTAAGCACATCGTCGTCCTGATGATGGAGAATCATTCCTTCGACAACTACCTCGGCACCCTCGGCCGGGGGGAGGGGCTCGCGCTCGGTGACGACCGCACGCCGGATGCCGAGAATCCTGACTCCGCAGGCACCATGATCCGGGCCTATCACGCGAGCTCGACCGTGCAGCAACACGGCGTGCCCTGCCAGAGCTGGAGCGCCAGCCACGCACAGTGGGCTGGCGGCAAGCTGAACGGTTTCGTGACCTCGACCGAGCAGGCCGCGCCCGAGGGCGACAAGACCGCCGCCATGGCCTACTGGACCGAGCAGGATCTGCCCTTCTATCACGGGCTGGCCAGGACCTTTCCGCTGGCCGACCGCTGGTTCAGCTCGTGCCTCGGGCCGACATTTCCCAACCGCCGGTTCCTGCTGGCCGGGACAGCCAACGGCCTGATGGATGACCTGCCATTCAACCTGCTTGACCGGCCGAAGGCCGGGACGATCATGGACATGCTGACCCGGCACGAGATCTCCTGGGTCAACTACCGGCCGGCCAGCAGCGACCAGTCCGAGTTCCGCCGCTTCGTGCGGTACCGGCGCCGCCGGACCCGGCACCACCTGGCCTCCCTCGGCCGGCCGCTGCGCAAGACGAGCGACGTGTTCAAGCGGGATCTCCAGTTCACGTCGGCCATTTACCCGCTCGGGATGACCGGCTACATGGCCCACGTCCGCAGCATCGACCGGTTCTTCGCCGACGCGGACTCCGGCAATCTCCCGTCGTTCTGCATCGTCGACCCGGACTTCCGCAGCTACTCGGAGGAGAACCCGCAAGACATCCGCAAGGGGGAGAGCTTCGCCGCCGAGGTGATTAGCAGGGTCATGTACGGCCCGGCCTGGGCGGACACACTGCTCATCTGGACTTACGACGAGAACGGCGGCTATTACGACCATGTCGCCCCGCCAGCGGCGGTGCCGCCGGACGACATCCCCGGCCGCAGCCGGGTCGCGCACCCGTCGCTGGTGCGCAGCGTGCTGAAGGTGCTGTTTCCCGGCTATGTGCGGCATGCCGAGCAGCTCGTCGCGGGCCCGGATGCCTACGACACCTACGGGTTCCGGGTGCCCGCGGTGATCGTGTCACCCTATGCGCGGCCGGACTGCGTCCTGTCGGACGTATTCGACCACACCTCGGTGCTGAAGCTCCTCGAGGAAAAGTGGAACCTGCCCGCGCTGACCCGGCGGGACGCGGCGGCGGCCTCGCCGCTTGGCGCACTGGATCTGACGGCCCCGCCGGCCTTCCTGACGCCGCCGGAGCTGCCCGCGCCTGCGCTAGCGTGGGGTAACTGGTAGGCCGCCAGGGAGCGCAGTCAGCCCTGTCCGCGTTCCACGGCTCTGACCCTACGCGAATCGTCTGTCAGCGCAGGCCGGTGAAGAATTCCCGCAGGTCGCGCTCCAGGAGGTCCGGGGCGAGCAGCGCGGCGAAATGACCGCCGCGCTCGAATTCCGTCCAGCGGGCCACATTGTGCTGGGTCTCGGCGAACTTGCGGATGGTTGAGTCGCCGGGAAAGACCGCGAGCGCGGCGGGCACCTCGCAGTAGCCGGGCTGGGCGGCCCAGTTCGCGGCGGCTTCCTTGTACAGCCGGGCGGCTGACCCGGCGGTGCCTGTCAGCCAGTAGGTGGTGACATTGGTGAGGATCTGATCGTCGCCGATCGCGCCGACATGCTCGCCGTAGTCGTCGAACCATTCCAGGTACCAGCCGAGCAGCCCGGCCGGGGAGTCGGCCATCGCGTACGCGAGGGTCTGCGGCCGGCTGCCCTGGATCGCCGCGTACCCGCCGCGTTCGGCCTGCCAGCGGCGCAGCCGCCCCAGCCGCTGCTGTTCGGTGGCGGTCAGCTCGCCAGGGTCCCCGGCGGGGAACGCGACGAACCCGTGCAGGTGAATCCCGGCCACGTGCTGCTGGTCGAGACGCGCCAGCTCCGGGACTATCCGCGCGCCCCAGTCCCCGCCGTGCGCGCCGTAGCGGCCGTAGCCGAGCCGTGCCATCAGCTCCGCGTACGCCCGGGCGATGCGGGCCACGTCCCAGCCCGGGCTGGTGGTCGGCCCGGAGAACCCGTACCCGGGCATGGACGGGATCACCAGGTCAAAGCCCGCGCCGGCCAGCGGGCCGATCAGCTCTAGGAAGTCAGCGGGCGTGGACGGCCAGCCATGGCACAGCAGCAGCGGCAGCCCGGCGCCGCCGCGGGCGTGCAGGAAGTGGATCTGCTGCCCGTCAATGACCGTGGTGAACTGCGGGATCGCGTTCAGCCGCGCCTCCTGGGCATGCCAGTCATACCCCTGGCGCCAGTACGCCGCCAGTTCGCGCACCCGGTCCCGGGCCACGCCGTAGTCCCACCCGGCGCCAGGCAGCTCATCCGGCCAGCGGGTCCGCGCCAGCCGGCCGGCCAGATCATCAAGATCGGCCCGCGGAATGTCAATGTGAAACGGCTGTGGTGTGCTCATGCCCCCAGCATCCCGGTCGTTGAGGCCAGATTCCGTCCTCAATACCCGCGATCGCATCGGTGGGCTTTCTATGGCCTGCCTTCGGCGTGCCTGTTTACTAGGCGTACAGCATCTGACGGATTACGAGAGGAACCGTGATGGACAGCTTGCCGATCGGCGAGTACGCGCTGCTCTCGGACTGCCGCTCCGCGGCGCTGGTCAGCCGGGACGGCTCGGTGGACTGGCTCTGCTTCCCCCGCTTCGACGGGCCGTCGGTGTTCTGCCGCCTGCTCGACCCCGTCGGCGGGCATTTCTCGATCCGGCCGGCAGGCGAGTTCCAAGTCAGCCGCCGCTACGTGGACCAGACGCTGGTGCTTGAGACCACCTTCACCACCGCGCACGGCACCGCGGTACTCACCGACGCCCTCGCGATCGGCCCCAACGAGCGCGGTCACCACCTGGGCGCACGTTCCCCCGGGACGCTGCTGCGCGTGCTGGCCTGCACGAGCGGCGAGATCCAGGCGGAGGTCAGCTACGCGCCGCGGCCGGAGTACGGGCTCATCCACCCCGTCTTGGTTCCCGTCCCCGGCGGGCTCGCCGCCCGGGGCGGCGCCAGCCGGCTGTTCTTGTCGACGCCGGTCAGCTTCGACTTGGATGACGCCACCGCGACCGCCAAGGTCCGGCTCTCCGCCGGGCAGGCCGCCGTGTTCGCGCTCGGGCACGGGGATATAGCAGGCCCGCCACCCGCCCCGTGGGCCGCGGAGGAGATCACCGGCCGGCTTGACGACACGCTGGAGGGCTGGCGGTCCTGGTCAGCGATTCACCAGAACTATGAGGGGCCGTGGCGCGAGCTGGTGCGCCATTCCGGGCGCGTGCTGCAGGCCATGACGTTCGCGCCGACGGGCGCAATGGTCGCGGCGCCAACCACCTCTCTGCCTGAGACTGTCGGCGGCGAGCGGAACTGGGACTACCGCTACACCTGGGTGCGCGACGCCAGCCTGACCATGGAGGCCCTGTGGGTGGCGGCTTGCCCAGACGAGGCGAACAAGTTCTTCGCCTTCCTTGCCAATGCGGCAGGGTCCGGGCTGCAGCGCGACGCGGACCTGCAGATCATGTTCGGCGTCGGCGGCGAGTGGGACCTGTCCGAGCGGGAGCTGCCGCATCTGGCGGGCTGGCGGGGCAGCCGCCCGGTCCGGGTCGGGAACGGCGCGTGGCTTCAGCGGCAGCTCGACGTGTACGGGGAGCTGCTTGGCGCCGCGCAGCGGCTAGTCGACCAGCTCGGCGAGCTTGACCCGGTGACCAAGCGGTTCCTGGCCGCGGCCGCGGATACCGCCGCTGCCCGCTGGCGGGAGAAGGACCAGGGGATCTGGGAGATCCGCGGCGAGCCGCGGGACTTCCTCTATTCGAAGCTGATGTGCTGGGTGGCGCTGGACTGCGCGATCGGCTTGGCCAGCCATCTCGGGGCCGAAGACCGGGTGGCTGACTGGGGGACCGCCCGTGACGAGATCCGAACGGCCATCCTTACCCGTGGCTGGAACGAGCGGGCCGGTGCCTTCACGCAGGCGTTCGGCAGCGAGGACCTCGACGCCTCGAGCCTGATGCTGACCATCACCGGGTTCCTCGCCGGGGATGACCCGCGGATGAAGTCAACCATCGACGCCATCGCCCGGCGGCTGACGGACGAGCGCGGGCTGGTGTACCGGTATCTGACCAGGGACGGCCTGGCGGGTGAGGAGGGCACGTTCTTGCTGTGCACGTTCTGGCTAGCGCAGGCGCAGGCACTGGCCGGAGACGTCGAAGCAGCCACCGCGACCTTCGAGCACGCCGTGGCCGCCATCAACGATGTCGGCCTGCTCGCCGAGGAGGTCGACCACCGCAACGGCGAGATGATCGGCAACTTCCCGCAGGCGTTCAGCCACATAGGCCTGGTCAACGCCGCCTGGGCCATCACCCAAGCCCAGCAGCGCACCGGGAGCGCCTGAGCGCCGCTAAAAAGCCGCGATGTCACACTCCGCGGCCCGGCCTCGTCTACTTCCGTCAGGGGTAATCGTCGCGATAGAGGTGGACAGATGAAGATCGCGGTGGCAGGCGGAACGGGCGTCGCCGGACGCTGGACGGTCGAGGCGCTGCGCGCCGATGGTCACGAGGCGATCGTGATCTCCCGTTCGGCCGGCGCTGACCTGGTGACGGGTGCTGGGCTTGACGCCGCGCTCGCTGGCGTCGACGCGGTGATCGACGCGACCAACGTCGCGTCGTCGGGCAAGCGGGCAAGCAGCGAGTTCTTCGAGGCAACGGCGCGGACGCTGATGCGCACGGCCGCCGCCGCAGGCGTGCGGCACATCGTCGCGCTCTCGATCATCGGGATAGACCGGGTGCCGTACGGCTACTACCAGGGCAAGCTGCGCCAGGAGAAGGTCCTTCAGGAGTCGCAGGTACCGGTGAGCATCCTGCGCGCGGCGCAGTTCCATGAGTTCGCAGGGCAGTACCTGGCGAAGATGCCCGGGCCCGTCGTCATCGTCCCCCGCTGGCAGGCCCAGCCGGTCGCCGCGCGCGAGGTCGGCGCGGCGCTCGCCAGGATCGCCGTTGGCGAGCCCGTGGCCATGTCCGAGCTCGCGGGCCCGCGGGAGGAGATAATGGCGGACATGATCCGCCAGGTCGTTCGCGCACGCGGGGACAGGCGCCTGGTCGTCTCGGTGCGGCTGCCAGGCGCGACGGGCAAGGCCATGGCGGCGGGCGGCGGCCTGCCCGACAAGCCGGGGCTGCGCGGGACGCAGACGTTCGCCGACTGGGTGACCGAGCAGCGGGCGCGGGGCACGCTGTGACGACAGAGCCTGACCTGCTGGCTGCCGCCTTCAGCCAGGCGCGGCCGAGGCTGGTCCGCGTGGCGTACGCGATCATCGGCAGCCATAGCGAGGCCGAGGACGTCGTCGCTGACTGCTGGTTCCGGCTGGTCGCCGCCGATAAAGATGAACCAGTGCGCGATGTCGAGGCCTGGGCGGTCGTGGCCGTGTCGCGGATGGCGCTTGACGTGCTGCGGTCCGCCCGGGTCCGGCGGGAAAGCTACGTCGGCCCGTGGCTGCCAGAGCCGGTGCTCGCCGCAACTGATGAGACGGCCGCGGACCCGGCGGACAAGGTGACGCTCGCCGACGAGGTCGGCTACGCGATGCTGGTGGTGATGGAGACCCTGTCGCCGGCGGAGCGGACCGCGTTCGTCCTGCACGACCTGTTCGGCGTGACGTTCGATGAGGTAGCGGCCATCGTCGGCCGGGCGCCCGCGGCCGTCAGGCAACTCGCCTCCCGCGCCAGGCGGCACGTCCGGGGGCAATCCCCTTGGCCAGCGACCGACGCGGCCGAGCACCGGCGCGTGGTCGAGGCGTTCTTCTCGGCGGCGAGGTCAGGCGACCTGGCGGCGCTGATTCGCGTGCTCGACCCGGACGTGGTCCTGGTCAGCGACGGCGGCGGCCTGGTCACGTCCGCCCGCAAGCCTGTCCTCGGCGCGGACCGGGTCGCGCGCTTCCTGTTCGGCGTCCTCGCCAAGGAACAACCAGGCGACGTGATCGACAGCGTCCTCGTCAACGGGGCGCCGGGGTTCGCCGTCTACCACCAAGGCGAACTCGTCACGATCGTCTCCGTGACGGTGGCCGCCGGCCGGGTAACCCGCCTTGACTTTGTGCGGGCACCCGACAAGCTGGCTGGCCTGGCCAGGTAAAACCACAATTCGTTCGGAAAATCAAAATCATTCATCAGAACGGATTGTGGTTTTATGCGACCGTCAGGCCGACTCCGGTGCGGGGGGCAGGCGCAGCCAGCGGAACCCGTAACGCCCGAGCGTGATCTCCTGGCCGGGACGGTGCGGGGGCTCGGGGTCGCCAAGGACCTGGCGGACCTGGGTTGCTCCGGCCAGGTCGGCGAGGTCGCCCTGCAGGGGAATCGTGGCGGGGTCGGCGGACAGGTTGTGCAGCGTGATCATGCGGCGGTCGCGCCAGCGCGTCTCGATGGCCAGGACGCGCGGGTCGCCGACCGTGATCGTGCGCCACTGGCCCCAGCCGAGTTCCGGGCACTCGCGGCGCGCGCGCATGGCGCGCGCGACCCAGGAGTACTGCGAGTCGGGGTCGTGACGCTGGTCGAGCACGTTGACGGCGCGGTAGCCGTCGGGGCCGTCCGCGCGGGCCGGCCGGTACAGCCTGCTGGCGGTGGAGAAGCCGCCCGCGTGCCCTGGTGACCATTGCATCGGGTCGCGCACGGCGATGCGCCCGGGCAGTGACAGGTCCTCGCCCATGCCGATCTCGTCCCCGTACATCAAGACGGGCGTGCCAGGCAGCGCCATCGTCAGGGCGAGGGCGAGCCGGATCCGCTGCTGGTCGTGGCCGAGCATCGGGGCCAGCCGCCGGCGGATGCCGCGCCCGTAGAGCCGGTGCCGCTGCTCGGGTGCGAACGCGGCGAAGACCTCCTCGCGCTCGCCGTCGCTGAGCATCCCGATGTTGAGTTCGTCGTGGTGGCGGCAGAAGTTGGCGAACTGGGCCTGCTGGGGAACGCTGGGCCGGCTGTTCAGCGCGTCGATGAGCGGTGCGGCGCTGCCGCGGGCGTGCGCGAGCCACTGCGCGGCGCAGGTGCGGAAGTCGAACAGCATCTGCACGCCGTCACCGCCGTCCACCTCGAAGTAGCGCTGCTGCTCCTGCTGGCTGACGTTGGCCTCGCCGAGGAAGATGGCATTGCCGCGGCGGCGCTTGAGGAACTCCACGAGCGAGCGCAGGTAGGTAACCGGCTGGTCCTTGGCGTTGGTGCCGACCGTCTCGATCATGAATTGCAGCGAGTCGACCCGGAACCCGGAGACGCCGAGTTCCAGCCAGAATCCGAGGACCTTGTGCATCTCGTCCAGGACGTTCGGCTCGGTGATGTTCAGATCGGGCATGAAGTCGAAGTAGCGGTGCATGTACCACTGGCCGGCGGCTTCGTCATAAGTCCAGGTGCTCTTCTGCTCGCCGGGGAACGCTACCTCGCTTGGCTCTTCCTGCCTGGTGTCGCTCCAGCGGTAGTAGTCCCGGTACCGCGAGCCGCGGTCGCGGCGCGCCTGCTGGAACCAGGGATGCTCGCGGCTCGTATGGCTCAGCACGAGGTCGACCAGCACGCGGATGCCGAGATTGTCGGCGGTGCGGATCATCTCGACGAAATCCCCCAGCGTGCCGAAGCGGGGATCGACCGCGTAGTAGTCGGTGATGTCGTACCCGTCATCGCCGAGCGGGGACGGGTAGAAAGGCATCAGCCACAAGGTGGTGACGCCAAGCCCCGCCAGGTAGTCCAGCCGCCTGGTCAGCCCGGCTAGGTCGCCCACCCCGTCGCCATCGGAATCCGCCCAGGTCGCGACATCCGCACAGTAGATGACGGCATTCTTCCACCAGAGATCGCTGGTGGCCTTGTCTGTCATGCGGCACCAACTGCCCGGGTTCGAGGCTACCTAACGCGTTCGAGGCTCCTGCTCGACATGTTCGGCCAGAGCGGGTCCCCACGTCCTGGGCGGCTGCTTCCGGTGGTCACGGCATGTGATCATGATCCCCGCACGAATGCGCTGGTCGAGCGGCGCATTTCTTCCCGCACGATCTGCCTGACATCGGCGCGGCGGGCGCGGCGCCAGGTTATGGCCACCAGGAAGAGGCCTGCCAGCGCCATCAACGCGCAGACGACGGCGATGTGGACTGACACTTGGGTCGCCCGAAATTCGGCCGGGATGCCCGCGACTGAATTGACCACATTCACGATGGGTTTGGCGAAACTCAGCAGGCCCCCTGGTGCACTCACGTGCACGGTCGAACGCTGGCCGGGCGCCAGCCAGCGTAGATCGCTGAAGTGCAGCAGCGAGCAGATAGTCACCGCGGCCGCGGAAAACGCCAGCGCCATGGCACCGCTGCGAATAACCAGTGAGGGCACTGGCCTTGGCAGGTGTCTCCTGGCCGCACCCACAAGCGGCGCCGCGAGGCCGACTACCGTGGCGAGCGTTATCACCCAGACGCGGTACTCCGCGACGAACCAGGTCCAACTGTCTAGGTGCACGAATGCCCATCGCGCCACGCCGGAGCTCATCAGCTCCTCCTTCACCAGTTAATCTTCGGTCGACGCTCTCACCTACCCGGCATTTCACGCTGTAGCGCGTCCGGCGCCTTTTTCCGTCCGTGTTGATCGCCTGACGGATGCGGCCGAAGTTACTGAAGTAATTCATGAGTCGTCGTTGTCTCCGGCGGCCGAGCGAACGTAGATCTGGCGATTCTGCGTGGTGCCGAACGTCTGGTGTCCTGGCTCACGGATGTGATTGCGTGAGGGCCCTGCGTGGCCTGGTGCGCGACGCCGGCGCGCTGGGCGCGGCCTGATCGCGGACGATTTCCTTGATCATGTGGATTCCGCATCAAATAAGCTGCGGAATCCACATGATCATGGTCCGGGCCGCGGCGCCGCTGGGACAAACCCGGACGGAGCGGGCACGCGCGCGCAGGCCCAGCGCGAAAGGCGGCGCGGAAGGCGGTGAGCGCCTAGTTAACGGGCCGTCAACAGTTAAAGACCGACCAGCAGATGTCGTTCCGCAGCCGCTGGTCGTCAAGTACGAGCTCGCGAATCGCCTCAGGGAGCTGGTCACGCTGCCACTGGCACTCGAGTCGCCCCGCGGCCTCGCCCTCGCCTTCTGGCGCGGCAGCGCGAGCGGCCTTGATCGCATAGGCGGCCGCACCGAGCTCGTGCGCGGCGACGTGTGCGACGACTCCGGCCTGGCCGGCAGCGTACGCGGCATGCCGTGCCGCCCCGCGCAGCTCTCTGGCCGCGCCCATCGCATGGCCGCCCGCCGCCCGCGCCTGGGTCATCTTGACCTCGCCGCGCACCCAGGCGCGGGCATGCTCGATCGCCTGACGCGGCCGCAGGTCCCCGGGCTGAGCCGACTCGAAGTAGTCAAGGACGTGCTCCGCGCAAGACGCCGCCCAAAGAGCGAGGAGATGGTGATCAGAATCAGTGAGGGTCCCACCGCGGCGGATCGTCACGAAGCGAGGATCCCGGACCTTCGGGAGGATCATGGTTGGCACCCCTTCTGGATATCAGACAGCTGATCTCGGCTACCGGTGAGGAGAACCGACCATGATCATCGATTGCGCCCACTACCAGGACGGCCGCAGGACCGACGAGAAAGGGGTGCCGCTGCAGGAAGTGGCGGCCCGGCGCACGGAGGGCGGTTTTGTGTGGCTCGGCCTGTTCGAGCCGGACAAAGCGGAACTCGACCACGTCCGTGACATCTTCGGGCTGCATGAACTGGCGGTGGAGGACGCGCTCAACATGCACATGCGGCCGAAGATCGAGCGCTACGAGCCGGACGTCCAGCTGGTCATCCTGCGTACTGCGCGCTACGACGAGGGCGCCGAGGAAGTCGAGTTCGGCGAGATCAGCGTCTTCCTCGCACCGACCTTCATCATCACCGTGCGGCAGGGCGTGGCCAGTGAGCTGCGCGGCGCCCGGCAGCGGCTTGAGCAGCACCCGGAGTTGATGGACACGGGCAGCGCAGCGGCGCTGTGGGCGATCCTGGACGTGGTGGTGGACGGGTACGGGCCGGTTGTTGCCGAGCTAGAGCGCGACATCGACCAGGTCGAGGCCACCGTATTCTCCGGTGCCGCGGCGCAAACCGAGCGGATTTACTCACTGCGACGCGAGGCGACTGACTTCTACCGCGCCGTCCACCCGCTGCTCCCGGTCACGGCCGCGCTCGAGCGCATGGCGGACAAGAAGCTGCGCCACTACCTGCGCGATGTCCAGGACCACCTGCTGCTGGCCGACGAGGAGGTAGCGGCCCAGCGTGACCTGCTCGGCACGATACTGGAGGCCAACATGGCGGTGATCTCGGTCGAGCAGACAAGGGTCAGCATCCGGCAGAACTCCACGATCGAGCAGCTCACCATCCTGGCCACGATCTTCCTGCCACTCACCTTCGTCACCGGTTTCTTCGGCCAGAACTTCGGCTGGCTAGTGCGAAACATCGACGGCCCCACCGAGTTCGTCATGTACGGCATCGGCGGACTCGTGGTGCCGCTAGTCCTGCTGTTCACGTGGCTGCGCAGGTCACGCAAGGCCCGCGCCGCCTGACGCCGCCGGGACAGCCGAGCCTAACGCTGTCAGGCGGTCCGGTCAGCGAAGGCGCGGGTGACGGGCCGGGAATTACTCGCCCTCGCACGCGTTATGATGATCGAGGCACCGAGAACGGAACCGGTAGTCTGGCGACGACTTTCCCAGTATCGTGGTCACCAGTCCACCCGTCGGCGGCTCCGGGTCCGCATGATATGCCCGCCGTGGCCAGCTGCGTTGATCCTCGGAGATCCGCAAGTCGGCTCGGCGCCCGAAGCACCAGGCCCTCAGCCCGGGACGTTCCTCGCCCTGGCCGTGGGACTGAGCGGCATGCTGCCGCGGCCACTATGCCTGGCATTCCACAGGAGGAGTTTTTGGCTCGAACAGGCCAGCGTCAAAAGGGCGCTCGCCGTACCGTCCCGCCGAAGCAGCGACGCGTCCGCCATCGCGACGACGTCGTCTCGGTGCTTTCCCGAACCGTCCGTGAGGTCGAGTCGGCCACCCAGCGTGGCCGCGTGACACCTGCCGTGCGCACGAAGTTCCAGGCCGTCGCCCTGCTGCTGCGGGACGAGCGTGCCCGCGTCCAGGCGGCGCCAGGGAACAGCAGTCGTCGGGCTGAGCAGCTCAAGCGCCTAGACGGCATCGCGGCCATCCTCGCGACGACCGCCGTCCGGGACGCTGGGCTGCTAGCGCTGCTCGCCGAGGACGCCAGCGTCTCCGACGCGGCCCGGTCGCTCAAGCGGGAGATGCTGCGGGACCTCGGCATCGAGCCGGCGCCAGAAGAGATCGCGCCGGCGGAGACCGCGACCGCCCCCGCCGTCGTGGAGTCGCGGGTCGTGCCGCAGTCGGTGATCTCCCGGCAGCTGGCGAACCCCTTCCTCGCCCCCGATTTCTCCGCCGTTCCGCAGCGCACCCCCCGTCCGCGCCGCCTGGCCAACTGGGAACTGCTCGGCCCGCTGCTGAGTTCCTTCGAGCGCGCCAGCGCGGGAGCCTCGGCGTGTATGGCGCTCCCGGCACCGACGGCACGTTTCACCCCGGCGGGGCTGGAGCTGATGCCGCACCAGGGGCAGCTGGTCGCCGCGGCCGACGCCGGTCACCGGACATTTCTGCTCGCCGATGAGCCGGGTCTGGGCAAAACGGCCGAGGCGCTGCTCGCCGCGGAAGCGGCGAACGCCTACCCGCTGCTCGTCGTCGTGCCGAGCGTCGTCAAGACCAACTGGGCGCGTGAGGCGGCCCGCTGGACGCCAAAGCGCGCGGCCACCGTGGTGCAGGGCGACGGCCAGACTGTCGACGGCTTCGCCGACATCGTGGTGCTCAACTACGAGGTGCTCGACCGCCACGTGGGGTGGCTCGGTGATTTCGGCTTCCGCGGCATGGTCGTGGACGAGGCTCACTTCATCAAGAACAAGACCTCGCAGCGCTCGCAGCACGTCCTCGCGCTCTCCGAGCGCATCAGGTCCCGTACGGCGCGGCCGCTGCTGATGGCACTGACCGGCACCCCGCTGATCAACGACATCGACGACTTCCGGGCGATCTGGCAGTTCCTCGGCTGGATCGACGACAGCAAGCCCCTCGGCGAGCTGGCGGACGCGCTCGAGGACACCGGCCTGACGCCCGCCGACCGGGGCTTCTACACCGCGGCGCGCCAGTGCGTGATCGACCTCGGCATCGTCCGCCGGCGCAAGCTCGACGTGGCCGCCGATATCCCCGCCCGCCGCATCGCCGACCTCCCCGTCGAGCTGGAGGGACCGGCCGGCCGGTCGATCCGGGCGGCAGAGCGGGACCTCACCCGCCGGATGGTGGCGCAGTACGAGAGAGCGCTCGCGAACCGATCCGCCGACCTTCGCGTCGAAGGCATCGACTACGACCTGGTCCGCCGGGTGGCCCGGGCAGAGCTGAAGGACGCGATGACCGCGCAGTCCGGCGAGAACGTGTTCACCATGATGCGGCGCATCGGCCAGGCGAAGGCCGAACTGGCCGCGGACTATGCGGCGCAGCTGGCCCGCAGCACCGGCAAGGTCGTCTTCTTCGCCAAGCACATCGACGTGATGGACGCGGCCGAAGAGACCTTCGCCCGGCAGGGCGTGCGCTTCTCATCGATCCGGGGCGACCAGACGCCCAAGGCGCGGCAGGCGAACATTGACGCCTTCGTGAACGACCCGGACGTCGCGGTCGCGGTGTGCTCGCTGACCGCGGCCGGGGTGGGCATAAACCTGCAGGTCGCATCGAACATCGTGCTGGCCGAGCTGTCCTGGACCGACGCCGAGCAGACCCAGGCCATCGATCGCAGCCACCGCATCGGGCAGGCCGAACCGGTCACCGCGTGGCGCATCATCGCCGCGCAGACCATCGACACCCGGATCGCCGAGCTGATCGACAGCAAGGCCGGGCTTGCCGCCCGGGCGCTTGACGGGTCCGACGAAGAGGTCTCCTCCTCGGCGGGCGTCCAGCTCGATGCGCTGGCCGCGCTGCTGACGGATGCGCTGCGGGCGTCTTCCTGACGCGTCGACTCCTCGGTTTCCTGACCTTAGGATCCCAGGCGAGGCTGCCTGTCGCGGACTCGCGGCGACGGAGCTGAAGACGGTCTGGCAGCGCGCCGCCCGATGAACGATCATGGGCAGGCTGGTGGAATCGGCTCGCGCATGGGGCGATTTGTGTTGGATTGAGCCATGCAGATGATCGAGCGCCCTTGGGGCATCACGGTGTACAGCACAGCGAGCGTCAAGGCGGCCCCGGATCTGGTACGGCTACGGTTCCAGGTGGCGAGGATGCAGCAGACTCCGGCGGAGGCGTTCGCGGCGGCCACCGAAGCGGTGGGGGCGGTGCGGCGGGCGATCCGCGCCCACAATGTTCCGGACGCGGACGTGCAGCGCTCGCGGCCGTCGCTGAAGAGCCAGTGGAACTTCGGGATGAGCGCAAGTTCCTGGCTTCAGTGCCAGGCCTCGTTCTCTGTCGAGTCCCGTGACCTGGACGATGTCCAGCAGCTTCTGGTCGACGTCGTCGGCCGCGCGCGGACGAATGTAGATCGAGGGTGTGGACTTCGACGTCACGTGACAAGCCCGGCCTGCGAGCCGAGGCGCGACGTGCAGTGGTCGCGGCGGCGGGCGGAAGGCGGAGCCGACGCCAGCGGAGGCGGGATCGGCTGCGCCGTTCAATCGCGCATATCGAGGGAGGACCGCCGAGCCGTGCGAAGCCAGTACCGCCATTGAGCCGCGAGCGGCGATCGTGACCCTGACGGCGGAGCCGGGCGGCCGGACTCGCGTCCGGTTCTGACGCTGCCGACGCCAACGCATGAATGCGCCACCACCGCGACTTGGAGCGGAACGTTCTGGCGGATCGGCCGTCCAGATCGGTGCTCTCGTTCCGCTAGCTCGGCCCGGCTGGGTCGAGGCGGGCAGGCACTTGCTCGCTGGACTCGAGTTGGCCGTTGGCGAAGTCAATGACGTCGGCGGGATTGGCGGAAGACCACTCGAGTTGGTGATCCGCGACACTGCCGCTGATCCGCAGCGGGCCACTGCGGCCGTAGACGAATTGGCTCGCCTGGGCGTGGCCGCCTTGGTCGGGGAGTATCACAGCGTCGTCGCTCGCGCCGCCGCCGCCAAGGCCGACGCCCTTGGCTTGCCGTTCCTCTGCTCGTCAGCGGTTCTCGATGCTCTCACCGGGGAGCCGACGGAATGGGTCGCGCGCCTTGCCCCGGCGCAGTCGCACGGCTGGCAGATCTACGCAGAGTTCCTCCTCGGCGCGGGCCACAGTCGAATCGCCGTGGCAACCGAGCCGAGTGTGTACTGGGCGGCAGGGGCCCGCATCCTTCGGGACTACCTCTCTGCACGCGGCGGCACCGTGATCGAACTCGATGCGCGCGCGCTCACCCCCACGGCCGTATGCGACGAACTCGTCAGCAACCGCGCGACAGCGCTCCTTCTGCTGGTCGGCTTCCCGGAGCCCGCGGTGTCGATCGTTAAGTCTGTCCGCCGCGACCAGCGCCTTGCCGAGATCATGATTGGCGCTCCGGCCGGGCAACCAGAGTTCGCCGAATGGTCGAGGTTGCTGGGCGACGACAGTGTCGCGGTCCCGTTCTTGCGCTACCTGCCTGAGCGCCTTAGCCCACTCGGCGCACGAGTCGAGACGGCACTCCGTGAGCGGCTAGCCGAAGCGCCCTCCTTCGTCGCGTTCGAGGGCTACGACACTGTCGTGGTCCTCGCCCACATGCTGCGTTCTCACGGCTCGGATCGGGCGCGCATTGCCGAGTCGTGGCCGCGCGTCGCCGTCGAAGGCACCCGCGGGCAGATCCAGTTCTCTCGCCCGCCAGGCATCAGCGTCTGGCAATGGACTTGGCCGCCAACCCAGGTCGTGGATCGGGATCCGGCAAAACCCGACCGCTTCCGAGTCCTCCACGCCACCTGAGAGCCTGGAGGCTGCGGCGGCCTAGACCTGGGGTCCGTAACGGAGTCCGCGCTCCGCGGGGGCTGAGCTACGCCGGTTCAATCAGCGTTTTACCTTGCGGCCTTCTTTCTTACGGGCCGCCCGCTGGGATACGGCCGTGACCGCGGAGTCGGCCTTGAACAGCGCCCTCGCTGTTCGGGTAGACGGATCACGGCGCTTGGCAGCCAGCGCCAGGCGGTGGACGAGCGCCCGGGTCAGCGGCAGGGCGATGGCCAGCAGCAGCCACATCCGTAGGCGCCTGGAGAAAAATGCCAACATGCGTAGGATCCCTTCGTCTTCCCTGCAAGGTGCCCTGCGCTACCCGCCTTGTCCCGGGCTAAGCATGCCCCGACCTTGTAAGGCATCGCCGTGGATGCCCGGCATGCGACGCCGCGGCGCGGCTGTACCCTTTCCTCTTGAGATGACAGAGGCTGATATGCCGGGACTTCCGGCAGAGATCGACACGTCCAGGCCGCACTCGGCGCGGATTTACGACTACTTCCTCGGCGGGAAAAATCACTTCGCCGCGGACCGTGAGGTTGCGGAGAAATCGCTGGCCAGCGTTCCCTCGGGGCGCACCGGCGCGCGCGAGCAGCGGGCATTCCTTGGCCGCGCGGTCAGTTACCTGGCGGCAGAGGCGGGCGTCAGGCAGTTCCTTGACATCGGCACCGGGCTGCCGACCACGGACAACGTGCACGAGGTGGCGCAGGCAATCGTGCCTTCCGCCCGCGTGGTCTACGTCGACAACGACCCGCTGGTGCTCGCGCACGCGCGGGCGCTGCTGACCTCCTCGGAGGAGGGCCGCACCGCCTACATCCACGCCGACCTGCGATCGCCGGGCGAGATCCTGTCCTCGCCTGTCGTCCGGGAGGTGCTCGACTTCTCGCAGCCGGTGGCGCTCATGCTCGTGGGGATCTTGCACTTCCTTGAGGACAAGGACGAGCCAGAGCTGATCATCGACACCCTGCTCGGTGCCCTGCCGCCGGGTTCGTACCTCACCGCTTCGCATCTCAACCCGGAACATGACCCGGCGGGCGTGGCCGCTGGGGTACGCGCCTATCAGGCTGGCGGGGTCACCGTCCAGGCACGTGACTCAAGCGAGTTCGCCGCGCTCGCGTTCCGCGACCTGGAACTAGTCCCGCCCGGTGTCGTGTCGGTGTCGGAGTGGCGGCCGGAACCCACCGGGCCGCGGCCGACCCTGGCCGAGGTCAGCTGCTACGGCGGCGTGGGCCGCAAGCGGTAGGCGGCGATGGCGCCGCGCGCACCGGGACGCGGTGGGAACATCCGGGGAACCCGGCCGCATCGGCTCTGCTCTGATGCGGCCGGGTCCTATCCGGTTGTGGTCAGTTGTAGCTGGTTAGGTCGGCTACCGTGCTGCCCGAGTTGACCGTGGCGCCGGTGCCGTTAATTATGTGCTGGATGGTTCCGGTGCCGCCAAGCGAGACGGTGACCATGTCGTGCCACTGAACTCCGGACGAGGACGGCGAGGTGAGCGCGTTCGCGCTGACCTCACTCGGGTTCACGTTGAAGAAGCAGTACACGCCCAGGCCATAGGCCTGGAAGCTGGTCACGCTGTTGGCGACCGCGATAGAGGGATAGCCGTCGGAGGATCCGTCCATCCAGGCGGACTGGCTGGGCGGGTCGTAGGGCATTTCGCTCTGGTAGAAGTAGTCGGCCCCGCCGTTGCCGTTCCACTGGACCTGCACGGCCTGGTAGTGCTCGAC
Source organism: uncultured Actinomycetota bacterium (assembly GCA_963759545.1). Lineage (GTDB taxonomy): Bacteria > Actinomycetota > Actinomycetes > Streptosporangiales > Streptosporangiaceae > Trebonia. Next base: position 87,845 of record CAVXAB010000005.1, on the reverse strand, counting down.
CGCGAGTCCGTACATGGTGACATTGGCGCCGTTGACGACCATGCCGTTAGCGGCGGTGTTGGTCGTCCAGCCGACGGTGCCGCCGTTGCCGTGGTCCGCCCGCCACAGCCACAGGTCGTCGCCGACCACATTGCTGCTGTTGACCACCAGCGTCTGCGTGGCCTTGCCGACGGTCGCCCCGCCGATTCGGGCGAAGACGTCGGACAGGACGGTCGGGTCAGAGGCGTGGCTGGCGCTGGAGCCGGACGGGCCGATCTGAACGAGGACGGAGCTGTTCGTGCTGCCCGCGTCGAAGAGCAGTCCGCCGATGCGGATTCCGTTGACGTCGGCGGTTTGCAGGATCGTGTTGCCGCCGTTGGACACCAGGGTAGCAATGCCCATGCCGAGCACCACGGTGTCGGGGTTGGTGACGTTGATGGTGCCGTTGATCTGGTAAACGCCCGGGGTGAATAGCAGGTCCTGCCCGCTAGACAGCGCGGAGTTGATCTGCGCGACCGTGCTGCTTGGCGTCGCGATGTAGAAATCGCTTATCGGCAGCGAGGTCCCCGGCGTGTTCCCGTTCGCCCAGGATACGCCGGACGAGCTGGTCCGGTTCGAAGGCACGAACACGTTCCAGTTCCCCGAGGAGTCGATGTAGAGGTACGGCTTCTCGTCGACGGTCGGGGTCTGGTTCACCGTCGTGTACGGCGGGCTCGGGAAGCTCTGCCCCGGGACTCCGGTGTCACCGACGAACACCATGTTCCAGTTGGAGCCGGCCCAGCTGCCCAGCTGGTCGTTCCGCATGATGAACTGCTGCTGGGTGCCCGAGTTGACCTGACCGGTGACGACCGAGTCGCTGATGTAGCCGCCGGACGACCAGTTGCTCGTGGTGTTGCCCGACGTGTCATCGTCCAGCACCATATTGCCGTCGACTTGCACCCGGCGCATCGGGTCGGCTTGCGAGACCGCCCACTCGGTGCTGCCGGACGACGGGTCGAGGGTAATGTTCTCCACGCCGCGCCAGAAGTTTGTTGTGGCGTTCCCGCCGCTCCAGGCCGCGTTGGCGAAGATTCCGCCGCCGGTGATCACCGTCTGCGTCGGGTTCTGCCCGAGGCCGACGACCTCGGTGTAGAAGCCGACAGGAACGCTGACATTGTAGGTGCCCGGCTCGAACATCAGCTCATAGCGCTGCGTGCCGAACTGGTTGGACTGCTGCGAGTTGTAGACCGCGTTAATGTCGTTCTGAATCGTCGTGGTCGACATGCTGGTGCTGAACACGTAGACGTTCGATCCGAAGTTCGGCGTGTTACCCGGGGGCGTCCCACCGCTCGGCAGCGTCCACTGCTGGTTGGAGCTGTCGGCGCAGGCCCAGATCTGCACCTGGGTGCCCGAGCCGCCGAAGCCGGTGTCGTCCAGGCACTTGCCGGAGTTGGGGTTGAGCAGTTCGCCGTTGGACTGCGGTACCCAGACCTGGGCAGCGGTGCCGTTGCAGGTATACAGGTCGACAAGGGTGCCGTTCGCGGTGCCCGCGCCGTTGACGTCCAGGCAGTTGCCGAGCACCTGCAGGGTGTTGCCGGATGCGACGGTCCACTGCTGCGCGTTCGTCCCGTTGCAGGTGTAGACCTGGATCGGGTTGAAGTTCGCGGTGCTGGCTGACCGGTCATCCAGGCACAGGCCCTGGTACCCGGTGATCGCGCCGGTGGTAGCGGCCTGCGCGTGGTGCGCAACAGCGATGGCGAGGCCGAACATGAGGGCTACCGCCCCGAGGGCGGCGAGGAGTCGGCGCCTCACGGTATATTCCACTGCTGGTTGGAGGAGTCGGCGCAGGCCCAGATCTGCACCTGAGTGCCTGAGCCGCCGAAGCCGGTGTCGTCCAGGCACTTGCCGGAATTCGTGTTCACCAGCTCGCCGTTGGACTGGTGCACCCAGGACTGCGCGCCGGTGCCGTTGCAGGGGTACAGGTCGACGAGGGTGCCGTTCGCCGTGCCCGCGCCGGAGACGTCCAGGCAGTTACCCAGGACCGTCAGGGTGCCATTGCTGTTCACGGTCCACTGCTGCGCGTTGGTCCCGTTGCAGGTGTAGACCTGGATCGGGTTGAAGTTCGCGGTGCTTGCCGAGCGGTCATCCAGGCAAAGGCCCTGGTATCCGGTGATCTGCCCCGTATTCCCGGGTGGTGGCGTGGTGCCCCCGCCGCCACTGATCTTGTTGAAGATCGACGAGTACTGGTACCCGGTTCCCCTGTCGTAGCCGTCGACCTCCCAGAAGGACAGCTCCTGGACGCCGTTGGACGCGGCGAAGCTCTCCAGTGACGAGGCGTTGGAGATGGAGAAGTCGGTGCCGTCGTCGTTGACGCCGGCGATGGGCGTCAGGCCCATCATGCCGTAGGCCGCCGAGGTGGAGATCCCGTACAGGCTCGATAGCTGGCCCGCGGCGCCCTGCGCGGCGGATTCAGCGGCCGCGAGGTCGTTGGTCCCGGCGCCGAAGTCCATCGTCATGATGTTGACGGTGGACACCTTCACGCCCTTGGCCTTCGCGTCCTGGAGCACCGCGTACTGGGAGCCGTTGCCGGTGGGCAGCCCCTGCGGGGAGACGCCGAGGGTGAAGTCGACCTGCACGGCCGGATCCTGCGCTTGCAGCGCGGCGAGCGCCTGGTCACGCAGGGACGTGGCGGAGGTGTCCGCCAGGTCGGAGTCCTCGATGTCGAAGTCCAGCCGGGTAGAACCGGTGGTGTTCACTATGTTCTGGTAGGCGGCGGTGAGCTGCGAGACGTTCGTGCAGGTCTGTGCGAGCTCGGTGGCACCCGCACCGCCGGACGAGATGATGACGTTGCCGCCGGCCGCCTGAAGGGCGCTGATCTGCGAGTTGAAGGTGCCCAAGCTGTAGCCGCCGTCCTCCCAATCGGGAGTGCAGCCGGACTGGGAGACGAGGAAGGCCAGCGTGTAGTACTTATCGCCGGACACGGACATGTCGGCGGCCATGTCGCCGGAGTCCGAAGTAGAGATCTGCAGATAGGGCGCGGCGAAGTGGGCGGGGAAGGCTGGACCGGCCGCTTCGGCCGTTCCCGCGGTGGCGAGCTGCGAGGCCGCCGGATCCGAGTGCGGCGGCGGTGGCCAGTGCGAGCGCGGCCGACCACGTTTTCCTGGGGGTTCTTGGTATTCGCATAGCGATCGGGTGATCCCTTCGACCAAGGGTCCGGCGGGAGAGGGGGACCCGCCGGCATGGAGCCGACAGGACTTGTTTCTGAAACAGTAAAGAAACTATCCTGTTAATGAGGATTGGAGCATTTGCCTTCAAGAGCGTCAATATGTGTTCGCGATGTTGACAGTTTGTTAACTTCTGCCTAAGGAACTCTTATGGAGAAGCGTTGAAACAAAAATCTGTTTCAGATCTTGTTACGGGGACTGGCCGGGTGAGTGTGCGGGCGATCGCGGCAGAAACCGGGCTTTCGATCGCCACCGTCTCCCGGGTGCTCAATGGCGGCGACAACGTCGCCTCGGATACCCGCCAACGGGTGTCCGAGGTGGTGGAACGGCTCGGCGACCGGGCACCTGAGCCGCGTCGGCGGTCACCGGCGCGGGCTACCCGCCCGCCCGTGTTCGTGCGCTGCCCGTACCTGCTCGCCGACTACTTCGGGCACATCGTCACGTCGATCGCCGAGACGCTGGCGCTGCACGGACAGAGCATGCTGCTGGACGCGGGCGACGCGGTGGTCAGGTCCACGGTGGTACGCGAGTTGCCGCGCCGCCGCGGCGTACAGGGCGCGGTGCTGATCCTCCCTCCGGAGCCGCGCGCCGAGCTTGAGGCACTGGTCGCGCGCGGCTATCCCTTTGTGGTGGTGGACCCGCGTACCGCCGTGCCGCCCGGAATGGTGTCGGTCTCGGCGGCGCACTTCTCCGGCGCCCGGGCCGTCACCCGGCACCTGATCGAGCTCGGTCACCGGCGGATCGGAGTGGTAACCGGACCACCGTACTGGCGCACCAGGGACGACCGGGTCGGCGGGCACCTCGCCGCGCTGGCCGAGGCCGGAGTGCTCGGCGACCAGGAACTGATGCGGTACGGCGAGCCCGCCACCAAGACGGGAGTGCAGGCAGGCGGGGAACTGCTCGAATTGCGGCCACGGCCGACCGCCGTGGTCTGTTTCAACGACAAAGTCGCGGTCGGGGTGATGGAAGCGGCCGCGGCGCGCGGGCTGCGGGTGCCCGAGGAACTCTCCGTCACCGGCTTCGACGACATCGATGTGAGCAGGGCCACCACACCCCGCCTGACCACCGTCCGCCAGCCGCTGCAGGAGATGGGCCGGACCGCCGTCACGATGCTGATGCGCCAACTGGACGGGCACCCGCACGAGGCGCTGAGCATGGAACTGGAGACGCGCCTGGTCGTGCGCGAAAGCACGGGCCCGGCGCCCGGCTCAGGCTAGGCGGCGCGTGCGCGGTGCGCGGCGCCGGCCGCGAATGCCAGAACACCTATGGCGTCCTTGAACCTCCTCGGCGCGTGTAGGTAGGCTAACCGACAGGATGCCGCCTAGAACCTCGCGGTCCATGTCATGTCGGCCTTGTCCCCGCGCCTTCGTGTGAGCATGCGGAAGGCGCCTCCTGGCAGCAGTCGGCCGTAGCTAACGCTCGCCGGGCCCGTGGGTACCGGTGGGCTTGGCAGCGGGAAGGCCGCGTGTATAACCAGCCACTTGCGGAGCTGCCCGGTTTCGCGGTGACCGTCAGCTCGGAAACGGTCGTGGTCGAACTCAGCGGTGAGTTCGACGTCGTGAGCGAGTGCTTTCTCGCCGACCGCTTGGCGCATCTTCCCTTGAAACGGCCACGCCAACTCGTTTTCGAGGCAGCGCTGGTTACGTTCATCGACTGCGCGTCAGCTCGCCTCATCGTGGGCACCGACCACTTGCTTTCGCCGGGCGTCAAGCCGGTCATCGTCTGCCCGTCGCCGATTGTCCGCAGAGTCCTGCAAGCCAGCGGCCTTAGCGCGCGCTGTGTGCTCCGCGGCTGACGCCTTCGGTAAGCAGGCAAGAAATTCGTTGCCAACCTTTTCGGCGGGATCGGCCTCTAGGCAAGTGTGACCACAGGAAGCTGGCGGCGATGAGTCGCCCCGAAGAGGAGTACCGGGAGTTCGTCGGTAGCCGCGCGGCTTCGCTGCATCGCACCGCGTACCTGCTCTGCGGCGACTGGCATCTGGCCAACGACCTGGTACAGGAGACGTTCGTCCTGACCTTCCGCCACTGGCGGCGGGTGCAGCGGGCCGACAACCAGAACGCCTACGTCAAACGCATCCTGATCAACGAGTTCAAGCGGCACTGGCAACGCTATGGCGGACTGCCAGTGCGCGCCGACGTCGACCGCCCCGAGTCCGCCATCCCCGACGTCTCTGACGAGGTCGTCAACCGCGCCGATCTGCTGCGCGCCCTGTTGACCCTCCCGGCCCGGCAGCGGGCCACCGTCGTCCTTCGCTACCTGGAGGGGATGAGCGAGCGGGAAACCGCTGCGGTCATGCGGTGCAGTGAGGGCACCGTGAAGAGCCAGACCGCCCGGGCGCTGAACACGCTCGGCGGCCGCCTGGAACACAAGGAGTCGCCACTATGAATTCCCCGACCGAACAGCACCTGGGCGCGGCGTTCCGCGACCTCGTCGCAGAACAGCCCTTCACCCCGGACGTGCTGGCCATCGAGCATCGCGCCCGGCAGGCCCGCCGGCGCCGCCGGATCACCGTCGGCAGTGCCGGGGCCGTTGCCGTCGCCGCGGTCGCGGCCGTCGGCACGGCCGTCGCAATCCCTTCCGGGCCGGCCAGCCCGGCCCAGCTGGGCGCCGCCGGGTCCAGCGGCGCGCACCAGTCGACGGCCACCCGGTCGAAGGCCGCCGCGTCCAAGACCCCGGCCGCGCCGCCAAGCGCTCAGCAAACACTGGTGCAGACCGCCAATTTGCTGGCCGCATCCCCGCACCCCAAGGGCGACGCCACCCTGTTCGAGCGCGAGACGGCCTATCCGGGCAAGGCCAGCATCAACGTCTGGGACCTCTACGCCGACAACGGCAAGTACTACTTCTCGCGGACCAAGTCGGGCCTGCCCGCCCAGGTCCGCGACAACAACAACCAGGGCGGCGGCCTGTTTGCGGAGGAGGTCGCGGCCGCGACCTACGCCGAGAACGGCGACCTGGACACGGCCGCGCTGAAGATGGCGTGGGCCGGATCCAACACGGCCCCGGTCCCGGCCTGGATTAAGGCCCAGCTCAAGCACATCTCCGAGGGCAACCTGCAGATCGACAACTACGTCTGGGAGAACAGCGAGGACGCGCTGGTCACCGGGGCGGGCGACCCCAAGGTGGAGGCGGGCGTGCTGCGGCTGGTGTCCGTCCTGCCCGGCATCACCGTCACCCACGGCACGGTTGACGGCCAGCCGACGCTGACCATCACCGCGCGGGGCCGAGTTGGGGACGAGTTCGGGAAATCGTCAGCATCCCAAGGGACACCGGGACCGGGTTATCAAGAGGCGATGACGATCAACGCCGACACCGGCATCCCGGTGAACATGGTCGGCGGCACCGGCACCGGCGCCGGGGTCACCGTCACCTACGTGGTGACCCGGGTCAGCCTGGCCGACATCGCCGCCGGCAAGTTCTGACCGGCCGTATCGACCAGCAATCCCCGGCCAGACCCACCCTGGCCGGGGATCGCCCCTTGCCGGCGGTACCGGCCGCCTTTTACTGCCCAGGCGCCAGCACCGGGCTGTTGTGATAGGCGGCGATCAGCCACTGGCCGTCCCGCTTCTCGAAAACCCAGGTCGCGTTCACCTTGCCCGTGTCCGGAACCTCCGTCTGGCCGGGGAACAGGATGCCGGACTCGTAGACGGCGATCGCGGCGTCCCGGCCGACGAAGCGGAGGCTCAGCTGCTTGTTCCAGGTCGAGCTGCCCTTGAGTGGCCCCTCGAAGGCGTGGGCCATGCTCTCGCGGATCACGTCACGGCTGTCGCGGAGCGAGCCGGTCATGATGGCGGTCGCGTCCGCGGTGTAGTCGGCGACCATGCCGTCGGCGTCGCCAGCCTCCCACGCCTTGTAGGAGTCAACCAGTATGGCCTGGATAGCGGCCTCGTCGGCCGCACGACTGTCTGACATCGGATTCTCCCTTGTGCTGGGGTCGCCCGGGGTATTCCGGCGAACTCGCCAGTACATACCGGCGGCGGGGCCGGAACTCATCGCGCCCGCGGCAAAGAGGTCAAAGAGGTATCGAGGCGCGCTCGACCGGCTAGGCACAAGACCCGACGTCGACAAGTCCGTGGCCGCCGAGTCCGGTCGCCAGACCGAAAGACGCGAAGACCTCGGAATCCTGGAACACCGAATTCCGGCTGATGCCCGCGGCGGTGACGGTGAAGATCTGGAGCGTGTGCAGCTCGTACCCGTCGCCGACGCGCCGATAGGCGGCGAACCCGGGCTGGCCGTTGGCCGCGACGGCCTTCAGCTGCCAGTCCGTTCCTGCCGCCGCGAAGACCCACTCCATGAACAGGCCGTAGTTGCCCGGGCCGGTGAACCAGTTGAGCATGGGCGGCATCTCCATGAGCACGTCCTCGGTGAGCAGCCGCTTGAGCCCCTCGACGTCGGCGTGCTCGAACGCCTCCATGTAGCGATCGACCCAGGCGCGCTGCTCGGCGGCGGACGGCTCGCTGAGCCGTTCCTGCCTGACCCCGCCTTCCTTCACCCGGGTACGCGCCCGCTGTAGCGAACTGTTCACCGATACGACGGTGGTACCGAGGATCTCCGCTGTCTCGGACGCGGAGAAGCTGAGCACGTCACGCAGGATCAGCGCACCACGCTGACGCGCCGACAGGTGCTGCAGGGCGGCGGCGAACGCCAAGCGCAGGCTGCTGCGGTCGATCACCGCTCCGGCCGGATCGCCCGCGTCAAGCAACGAGTCCGGCAAGGGCTGCAGCCAGGTGGCGTCCGCTCCCCTGACGAGCGGCCCGAGCGGGTCCGACGCGGCCACCAGCCCCGACGGCAGCGGTCGGCGGCCGCGGACCTCCAAGGCGGTCAGGCAAACGTTCGTCGCGATCCGGTAGAGCCAGGTGCGCAGTGAGCTGCGAGTCTCGTCGTACTGATCCCGCGCCCGCCACGCCCTCAGGTACGTGTCCTGGACCAAGTCCTCGGCGTCGTGAGCCGAGCCGAGCATCCGGTAGCAGTACGCCAGCAGCTCGCGAGCGGAACGGTTCGACCAGGCGATCGAAGCCTTCTACCTTCGTCGTCACGCCCGCGTCCCTTCCCCGCTCCTGTCAGGATCACCATAGAGGCTCTCCAGGATGCCCTTAATGGCGGCCACGTCGTGCGGTCGGGTCTCGGTCATGGCTCTCCTCATCGCTTGCGTTCCCCGTGGCCTGTGGCAGGCCCGCCAGTACATACCGGCGAGGGCCACGGAACTCACCGCACCGGGCTGAAGAACTTTCCCGGCCAAGTGACGTGAGCCCGGTCAACGGGGACGGGCGCGGAACCACTCCTCCCTGTCCAGGGGGTCGGGACCGTTCCTCGCCCGGACAGGGGGCGGGCCGGCGACGGGCGCGTAGCGGGTCACTTCCGAGGTGAGGACTCCTTCGCCGCTGGTCAGCTCGGGGAGCTGCGCCAGCAGGGGCTGGAGGCTTCTGGTAGGCAGGGTGCCGGTGAGCGCCAGGGCATCGCCGACGGGAGTGGTGCCGGTAATGAGGCCGGACAGGCGGCCCACCGTTACCGTCACGGCGGGCAGCGCGCTGGCGGGGATCTCCAGGTGGAACCGCTCGACCGGCTCACAGACGACGGTTCCCGCCTGCCTGAGCGCCTCGTGGATCAGCACCGGCGCCAGGTTGCGAAAGTCGGCGCCGACCGATGACATGTTCTTGTTGAACTTCTGGTGCATGTGGCTCTGCCTAGGGCTGTAACCCGTGTGCGTGAGCACCACGCGGGCGTCGGGGACCGCCCAGCCAGACAGGCCCTGCGCCAGGCCGGTCCGCACTCCTTCCCACGTCGCGGCGAAGAGGGCGGGCGGCATGGAGCCGCGCTCGGCTTCCAGGTCGCAAACCAAGCCCTGGCCGGCGGGCACGGGCTCAACCCGGAACCCAAGCGTCGCCAGGTAGGGTGTGGTCTTCTCCGGCATGAGGGCGAACGACGCACCGGTCCCCGTGATCCGCTCGATGTGCACGGTCACCGTAGGGCGGAAGGCGACGGCCACGCCGAACTGCTCGTCGAGAAGGTCGGCGATTACTTCCTTCTGGACTTCACCATAGAGGCTGACCGCGATCTCGCCGTGCTCCTCATCGACGCGCAGGTTGATCAGCGGGTCGGCGTCGGCCAGTTCCCGCAGCGCGGCGAACAGCCGGCCGCGCATGGCCGGGTCCACCGGCTCGACTACGGATTCAAGCGCGGGGGCGGGGAACTGGCGGGTGACCCGGCCGGGGATCGTCTCCCCCACCCAGCTGCCGGTGCGTGCCGCGCTTATCCCGCGTATCCGCACGACGTCGCCCGCCCGCACCACGCTCTCCTGCACCCAGCCCTGCGGCGTCGACCGCTCCAGGGACGTGATCACGTCGCGCCTGTCCCCCGCGCGGTCCCTGACGCGCAGTTCGCCGCCGAATATGCGGCAGTGCGCTAGCGTGCCGTGGTCACCGTGCTCGATCTTGTAGATGACCCCGGACGGGTCGCTAGTCGCCGGGCGAGCCCATGGCAGGACGCGCGGCAGCGTCGTCAGCAGGTCGGGCACGCCCGCTCCGGTCAGGGCCGATCCCGCCGCCACCGGCACCACTGCGCCGCGACTCACCTGGGTCCGCGCGGAGCGTAGCGCCATTGCCTCGGTAATGCCCGGCCCGTCCACGGCGGCGCGAAGCAGCCGGTCATCCCCTGACGTGAGCACGTCGATCACCACCGGGTCCGTCAGCGACGACCGGCTTGGTGGCCGCGCCGGGTGACCCCGCTGCCAGCACGTCCGTTAGGGGAAGCAGCAGCGCGCCGGAACCCGCCGCGAGGCGGCGGCTAATCTCGGCCCGCACCCGGGCGGGGTCCGCCCCCCGGCGGTCGATCTTGTTGATGAAGACCGCGCACGGCACGGCAAGGCGCCGCAGTACCCGCCACAGGACGACGGTCTGCGGCTGCACTCCCTCTACCGCGGAGACCACCAGCACAGCCGCGTCGAGGACGGCAAGGCTGCGCTCCACCTCGGCTACGAAGTCGGAGTGGCCCGGGGTGTCGATGAGGTTAACCTGAACGTCGCCCACGGCGAAGGACGCCACGTTAGTGCGGACGGTGATGCCACGACGGCGCTCGATGTCCATCGAGTCGGTGCGGGTGGTGCCGGCGTCGACGCTGCCAAGTTCACTGATGGCGCCAGCCTCGAACAGCAGACGTTCGGTCAGGCTGGTCTTGCCCGCGTCAACATGCGCCAGGATCCCGAGGTTGAGTGTGCGCAAGGGACAACTGCTCCAGGAGTCGGGTCGGGACTGTCAGCGGTGCAGTCGCCGCACTCATCGCGGTTACCCCCTGGAGAAGATCGTCACGGACGATCAATTACCGCTCAGCCCGGCGTCCCTCCGCAACCGGTTTTCGCGGCGCGGCGACACCCGACCAGCGACACGGTCGGCCGGGCGGAGCTATGTGCACGAAGGTCAATCTTGCGCAAGGCGCAAGCGTGCCTAATAATGCGTGCTCGTGAAGAAGGCAGACATAACTCCGGAGCTTGTCTCGCGGCTGGTCGCGAGCCAGTTTCCGCAGTGGGCTGAGCTGCCCGTCCGTCCGGTCGATGTCGACGGCTGGGACAATGCCACGTTCCGTCTCGGCGAGCGCATGTCGGTCCGCCTGCCCAGCTCGCAGGCCTACGTCGAGCAGGTCGAGAAGGAACACCGCTGGCTGCCGATCCTGGCACCGCAGTTGCCGCTGCAAATCCCTGAGCCGCTGGCCAAAGGCGAGCCGGGCTGCGGTTTCCCGCGGCCATGGTCGGTGTACCAGTGGAGGGAAGGCCAGACAGCCGCGGCCGCGAAGGTGGCGAACCTGCCCGAGTTCGCCGCTGACCTGGCCGGCTTTCTCGCCGCCCTTTACAAGGTGGACCCGTCCGGCGGTCCGCTACCCGGCACGCACAACTTCTTCCGCGGCGGATCACCGGCCTACTACGACGCCGAGACAAGGACGGCGCTCGCCGCGCTGCACGGTCAGATCGATACCGGCCTGGCCGCCGAGGTCTGGGAGCAGGCGCTGGCAGCCCGGTGGGACGGTCCGCCGGTGTGGTTCCATGGCGATGCCCAGCCAGGCAACCTGCTCCTGGACTCCTCCGGCCGGCTGAGCGCCGTCATCGACTTCGGCACTTCAGGGATCGGCGATCCGGCGTGCGACACGACCATCGCGTGGACGTTCCTGTCCGGGGAGAGCCAGCGCGTGTTCAAGGAGCGGCTGCCGGCTGACGAGGCGACGTGGGCCCGCGGCCGCGGCTGGGCGATCTGGAAGGCGATGATCGTCCTGGTCCGCGCGCTGGACACCGACCCCGACGAAGCCGAGTTCACGAGGAATGTCATCGGCAAGATCATCGCTGATCACTGTGACGCCAGGTAAGGGTGTCAACCTTCACGCTCGGAGCGATGGATGGCATACCAAGCCTTTGCGGCTATGATGCACCAAATTTGGGGATGTAGTTATCAGTGTCCCTTGTCGCGTTGGTCTAGGAGGCGATAAGGATGAGCAGGCGTAACACCAGGCAGGGCAAAGCACGGCGCCGCGCGGAGCGTGACCAGCGGCGTGGCACCATGACTTCGGGCCAGGGGACTCAGGCCGCCGAGGTTCAGGCCGTCGAGGCTCAGGCGTTTCTGGTGGGTCCACGGCCAGGCGGTTCTGGTTCCAGGAACCCGGGTGAACGCGGTTCCGGGCGACGTCCTGACGCCGACGGCGGCTTGATCGCGGTGGAACCCGGCGAGGCTGATCTGGATACCGATGCGGATCCTGGCGACTTCGGCGGTCTCGACGCCGACGATGCCGGCCTCCAGGCCACGCTCACCGTCCTCGCTGTCCTCGAAGACGACATCAGCGATCTCGCCGAGGTCGCCGACGATCTGGTCGGCGACGCCGACGGGCTCGAGGTGCCGGACGGGCTGGAGGTGCCGGACGGGCTCGAGGTGCCGGACGGGCTCGAGGTGCCGGACGGGCTGCGAGGCTGCCGGACGGGCCCGAAGACCTCGGGGACCCTGAGCCGGGCCAGCCGTCCGCCGAGGCGGGAGGCGAGGACGAGGAGATCCTCGCCTTCGATGACGATGACAACGATCTTCCCGCCGCGCGGGTGGCGATCGCCGGCGCGACCGCGGACCCGGTCAAGGACTACCTGAAGCAGATCGGCAAGGTGCCGCTGCTCAACGCCGAGCAGGAGGTCGACCTCGCAAAGCGGATCGAGGCCGGCCTGTTCGCCGAGGAGAAGCTCGCCGAGTCCGGCGAAAACCTATCCCGCGGCCCGCGGATGGACCTGGAGTGGGTCGCCGAGGACGGCCGCCGGGCCAAGGATCACCTGCTCGAGGCCAACCTGCGGCTGGTGGTGTCGCTGGCCAAGCGGTACACCGGGCGGGGGATGCTGTTCCTTGACCTGATCCAGGAGGGCAACCTGGGGCTGATCCGGGCGGTCGAGAAGTTCGACTACACCAAGGGCTACAAGTTCTCCACGTATGCCACCTGGTGGATCCGGCAGGCGATCACCCGGGCGATGGCCGACCAGGCCCGCACCATCCGGATCCCGGTGCACATGGTCGAGGTCATCAACAAGCTGGCCCGCGTGCAGCGGCAGATGCTCCAGGACCTGGGCCGCGAGGCGACACCGGAAGAGCTGGCGGTCGAGCTTGACATGACGCCGGAGAAGGTCGTGGAGGTGCAGAAGTACGGCCGTGAGCCGATCTCGCTGCACACGCCGCTCGGCGAGGAGGGCGACAGCGAGTTCGGTGACCTGATCGAAGACACTGAGGCGATCCAGCCGGGCGAGGCGGTGAGCTTCACGCTGCTGCAGGAGCAGCTCCACTCGGTGCTCGACACGCTGTCCGAGCGGGAGGCGGGCGTGGTGAGCATGCGGTTCGGCCTCGCCGACGGCCAGCCGAAGACGCTGGATGAGATCGGCAAGGTCTACGGCGTCACCCGCGAGCGGATCCGCCAGATCGAGTCGAAGACGATGCTGAAGCTGCGCCACCCGTCCCGCTCTCAGGTCCTGCGCGACTACCTGGACTAACTTGGCAGGCAGGCCAATAAGCCCTAGCGAAGCGGCGTGACGAGCGTTCCGGCCGACCGCCATGAAGCGGTCGGCCGGGAGCGTGGAACACGAATCCGTTCTGGCTGATTGTTTCTGGGTTAGGTTCTCGGAGTGGGGGCGAGCAGCGACCGCGCGAGGGCGCCGTAGCGGCGCAGCAGCCACGGGGCGCATCGCAGGCCCAGGGCGATGAACGTGATGCCGAGGGCCACCGACCCGGATCATCATCCCTCCAACCGGGCGAACTACCGCTGTGTCGCCCGGTAGACACGATAGGCCCACGCGATGTTCGCCGCCGCGCCCGCGAGGGTCACCAGCGCCCAGCCCCAGTAGCCGTAAGCCAGCAGGATGCCGGTCAGGGCGAGCAGCCAGGCCGTGACGAGCACACGGATGAGTATCACGCCACGCGGATGCCTGCGGTCGAAGCCCGTTGCCATGTTCATGATGGTCTACCCCTGTCGCAGGGATAGGCAAGAGTATCCGTACCCGTGCAGAGAATCGAGCAAGGTCGATACCTCGCTCGATTCCCCTTTTGCGGTTCTATCAGAGACGTAGCCGGCCAGGCAGCTCAGGCGGCGGAGAGCGCGTGGTCGAGGGCAGACTTGGCCAGGTACCCGGCGGGCAGGCCGTCGAAGATGATCGTGTCCGCGGTGGTGTTCCCGGTGCGCAGGTGGCGAATCGCCACGTAGGCAGGCGACTCGTACCAGCGTCGCGCCGAGTCGAGGTCAGGGAACTCGATGATGATCAGGTCGCCGCTCCACGTTCCCTCGACCGCGTCGACCGGGCCGCCGTGGACGAGGAACCGTCCGCCGAACGGCTCCATCGTGGCGTCGACGCTGCGCAGGTACTCGATGATCTCCTGGCCGAAGTTGGTGGCGTGGACGTGTGCCATCACGTAAGCGGGCATGTCGGTTTCCTTTCGCGTGAACGGTTTGCGCGTAGTGGCAGGGGGTTGCGTTCCTGCAGGTCAGAACGTTACGGAAAACCGTCAGCGGAGGAATCAGTCACGTATAGGCAATTCCTGCGGCGCGTAACCACAATCTCAGCCAGCCACGGGCTTGCGCTAGCTGATCTCCGCGGCGAGGTACCCGAGGAGCAGCGCCTCGCTTACGCAGCACTTCTTCAGCTCGCCAAGGTGCACGCTTTCGTTCTCCGCATGCGCCTTGCTTTCCGGGTCGTCAACCCCTGTCAGCAGCATGGCCATGTCGGGATAGGCCTCGGTGAGGGCGCCGACCAGCGGGAGCGAGCCGCCGCTTCCGGCCTGGACCGGGGGACTGCCCCAGGTATCGGTACAGGCGCGGCGGAATGCGTCGAAGGCCGGGCCGGACGCGTCGATTAGGTGCGGCTGGCTCTGGTGGTCCAGGGTGACGACGACTTCGGCGTTCCACGGCGCGTGCCGGAGAAGGTGCTCCTTGAGGGCGTGGAAGGCCCGCTCGGCGTTGTCGCCTGGGGCCAGCCGGACGCTGATGCCGGCCCGGGCCCACGGCACGATCTGGTGGGCCGCGCCGGCCACGGACGGAGCGTCGATGCCGAGGATGGCAACGGCGGGGCTCGCCCACATCTGCTGCGTCAGCGCGCCTTCGCCGAGGAACTGGACCCCGGGGCGCAGCCCGACGACCTGGCGCAAGCGGGAGGCTTTCATGGACACAGGGTGTGGCGGTCCTGTGTGCAGGCCCTTGACCGCAACGTTGCCCGCGGCATCGTGCAGCGTGGAGATCAGGCGGCACAGCGCGGTGAGCGCGTCAGGTACCGGGCCGCCGTACTTGCCGCTGTGCACGGCGTGATCGAGTGTGCGCACCTCGACCGCGCAGTCGACGATACCGCGCAGCGACGTGATCAGGGTCGGCTGCCCGATGTCCCAGTTCGAGCAGTCCGCGATCACGATGGCGTCGGCCTGCAGCAGTTCCTTGTAGTTGCTGAGGAATCCGGGCAGGTGCGTCGAGCCGGTTTCCTCTTCACCCTCGACGAAGATGGCGACGTCAAGCGGGGGCCGCCCCGCCCACGCCTTAACAGCCGCAGCGTGCACGGCGATCCCGGCCTTGTCGTCGGCGGTGCCCCGCCCGAACAGCCGCCCGCCGCGTTCAGCCGGCTCGAACGGTGGCGATTCCCAGAGGTCGGCGCGACCGGGTGGCTGGACGTCATGGTGAGCGTAGAGCAGGATCCGGGGCGATCCGGACGGCCCGCGGATGGTGCCGTACACCGCCGGATGGGAGCCCTCTGTTTCGAGCAGCCTGGCGTCGCGGAACCCGGAGCGCCGCAGCCAGGCGGCCGTCGCCCTAGCCGAGCGCCGTACCTGCCGGGCGTCGAAGCCGGCCGCGCTAACCGACGGGATACGGACGAGCTTGTCGAGCTCGCTGCGGATGAGGGGGAACGCGGACTCAATGGCGGCGCTGGCCGCGGCCGGGCTCAGCTCGGGCAAATTCCGGCCTTCCGTGCCGCAGGTGGCGTCCAGGCCCGCAATCGCGCCGAACTCTTGAAGCCCTGGTTAATCCGCACCAAAGCACGATATGCATATCCCCGCATTTGATCAATGATCTGGCTTACGTGCGCTGCGTGGCGGATGTAGCGTCAGTCCCGGATAGCTACACGAGCACCGGCAGTCACGGCAGTTTGCGGATCTCGCCGCCTGGCTGGCGGGCGGATCGCGGTTGACGCGGCGACGGGGCGGGTCAGCTGGCCGTCTCCAGATAGGTACTGCGGTAGTCGACCGTGCAGATGAGTGCGTCCCGCTTCGTCGGCCCGCCGTCCGGGTTGATCAGCGGCGTGGCGCCATGCTTGAAGAGCGCGTCCTCGAAAATGATAATGTCGCCCGGGTTCAGCTGCTGCCGAAGGACCGGCTGGCCCTTTATCTCGCCGCTGTCCGTGACGTGGGCCGGGGCGTAAAGGTATGTTTCTGCGCCTTCCCCGATTCGGTCGAGTACGTAAATGATGATAAATTGCTCGTTGTCGTGATGCGGTTTCGTTACGACATTGGTGAATGTGCGGAAGAGGTTCACGCCGAATGTGCCTTCCGGCTGTCGGCGGGCGGGCGGCACCAGGTGGAGGAGGGCCCCGATGAGATCCCGGGCCTGGGGGTCGGCGAGAAGCTCGACCCTGGCATGCTCGCGTCGGCCTGCGATGCCAGCCCGGTCGGTGATCGTTATCGCGTCGTGTCGCTGCAGGCTGAGACGTTCGTCATTCCACTGGTAGCGGATAACGTCCCGGGCTCGCAGGCGGTCGACCGGAAGGTCGCCCGCGTCGTGCCGGAGCGTCCAGTCGTTGAAGTACGCACCGCGGAAGTTCGGCCGGAACTTGTCAGGCAGCCCGATCGACTGGTCGCTGGTGACGGCGTAGCCTTTGTTCTTCAGCGCGTGCCAAACGCCGCTAAGAGCGTCGGGGACATGCTGTGTTGCGTCATCGGCTCACGGTGGCACTCGCAAGTATGTGAAGGGTGAAAATACCGGTCAGTAACCGCAGATGCCCGGCACCTATGCGGAGCAGGGTATACCTCGCCGCGCAAAAATTCTCATGGCGAATCGCGGATGTTAGAAATAAGCTCTCGAGAGGCCTCTTCGGTAAGCGAGGCCCGCACCAGGGCGTCGTGGGCGGAACGGTAGCGCCTGACCTCGTCTGCGTCTTCCACGCTGAAATACCCGGCGTGGGTCTCAACATGGACGATGTCCGACTCGCCTGCGTCCCGGTATTCGAAATGCGCATACATGCACGTCATCGAAAATGCGGGCCTGGCCGTGAACGGCAGCACGTGCAGGCTCACGTTGGAATCAGCCGAGCGCTCGGCGAGTTCGTCCAGCTGCTCACGCATGATGCCGGGAGAGCCGACCAGCTGGTGCAGTGTCGACTCGTGCGTCACCGCAATCAGCCGGAGCGGGGCAGGGCCTTCCCTGCGGCGCAGTGCCTCCCGGCGGCGGGCCCGGACTTCAAGCAGCTGCCGGATCTGCTCCTCCGAACGGCTCTCCATGTCACGGAAAACTGCCCGGGCGTAGTCCTGGGTCTGCAGCAGCGCCGGTACGAAAGGCAGCGTGTACACGCGTTCCACGGCGGCGTCCACCTCGTAGGCCAGGTGGGCGTCCATGCCTTCGATGACCTCGTCGTCGTAGTCCGTCCACCAGCCGCGGCGCCTGGCATTCTGTGCCCACCGTTCCAGGCTGGCAGCCAGCGGCGTGCCCTGGATCTGGTAGTACCCGATCAAGTCCCTGATGTCGCGCGGGAGCGGCATCCCCTGGGCGTTCTCCAGCCGGGACAGCTTGCTTGAGGACATCATCAGGTCCCGGGCGACCTCATTCAGGAGTTTGCCCCGGTCTTCTCTCAGCTTCTTGATCGCGTCGGCGATGCTGCGTCGAGGGCTGAGCGGGCCCGTTACCTTAGCCACCACCGGCCGCCTTCGCGAGTGCGCTGGACTCAGCGATTCCCGCTTGGTGTGGGATTCCCATCTCGCAACCGTACATCCGACGCTGGCAGTCCGCACGCCAACCGGGTCACCTGCCTGTTTGCCTAAAGTTACCGTTTTGGCCGATCCCGTCATGGGAATCCCATTAGGGGACTTGCAAACAGAGTTCAAGGCAGGCGCATCATGGGCCGGAAGCAGATACCACCCACGCCGCCGCTTCCTAGCGGCGGCCAAAGCGCCCAGGAGACCGACGCGTTCCATCCGTGTCGTAGCAACAGAGATGTGGCCCGCTGGGCTACCGGGATCCGGGGCGTTCCTCCGGTCGGGGCACCAGCCGTACTCGGAGGCGGCCAGCGCGGACCGCCGATTTCACCCAAGGAACAGGGCCGATGGGTGGCTCCACCGGCCCTGATCATGCCACGCAGTCCGCAACTGTTCGCATGAAGGGATCACACGTGCAATCACGACAGTGTATTACCGGCCAAGCCGGTCCGGAAACCGCCGATTCTCGATGGTCGTGCCCTTATTACCGGCGGAACGCGCCATGACCGGGATGCTGGCCCTGGCCTGCTTCGTCACGGGCTTCATCGTCGCTTGGTTGCTGCGCACCGGGTACGTCATGGCCCAGATCTCCTGGGCTCAGGAGCAGACGCAACGCAAGGTCCGCTACTGGCAAAGCGAGGCAATACACGCCCGTTCCGTCGCGGAAAGTGTGCTCAGGCAGCTGGAGGCCGGCACGGGACGCTCGGCTGAGCCGACCGACTGGCCTGGCGCTGACGCCGACTGGCTCGGTACTGACGCCGACTGGCCCGCTACGGACGCCGACTGGCGCAAGCCGGGCGTGCGCTAGAAGCGAGGGCGAGGGCGAGGGCGTGGTCATCCTCTACGATGTCGAGCTGCTGCTAACCCTGCTGATCGGGGCGGCGATCGGGGTGCTGGTTACCGCCGCCCACTACGAGCAGGCCGCACGCCGGCGATGGGCGTACGAGAAAGAGATAGCCGAGGGCCGCGAGATCTATGCGGCGCTCGCCATGTACCGGCGCATCAGGCCGGTCCACCCATCCGACGACGAGGAAAGATTGACGTAAAGCGGAGAGGTCGTCAGCCGACGGGGAACAGCGGCTGCCACCACGACGGCGTGGCCTGTAGCTCGATGCGGTCGACCCACTTGACCCACCAGTAGCCTCGCCGCCCAGGGGCCACGAGGCGCAGTGGGAACCCGTGATCGGCCGAGAGGGGGGTACCGCCTACCCCCGTGGCGAGCAGCAAAAGTCCCAGGTCGTGAATCGGGAAACGGACCCAGTAGCCAGTGGCCGAGTGCACGTACACGCTTTGCGCTCCCGGTCCGCGGTGGAGCAACGTGCCGAGCGGCACGCCGGTCCAGTCCTGCTGCGAATACCAACCGGACGTGCAGTCCAGCGTGGCCCTCACCTGGGTGGCGAACGTGGCCAGCTGCACCAGCGTCAGCTCTCGGCGGCCCTGCGCGTCCTTGATGGTCAGCCGCCACCGGTCCGGGTCGACGTTGGGGACCGCGTCGAGCAGCCAGCTAGTCGACGGCATCGCCTCCGGTCGGAACGAGGCCGTCTCGTACGAGCCGGTGAAGCGGCGTCTTGTCCCAGGCAGGCCCAGCACGCGGATGGCGGCCTCGCTGGCGGCATAGAGTCCGACCGCGCCCGTTGCCAGCACGCCGGCACGCAGCAGCGTCCGGCGCGAGAGATCGGTCCTGCGCGGTCGGATGCCCCGGGCGCAGACGTGCCACAGCAGAAGGGGCACTAGCGCGAGGGCGACCGCGATATGCAGCCACAGCCCGTTCTCGCCGGCGACCGAGTGCACCAATCCGGTGGCATAACCGAGGCCCGCGATGAGGGTGATCAGCGCCAAAGCGGCCAGCAGCAGCGACAGCCACCGGCTTAGGCGTACGCGCCGCAGCCCGCTGCGCACGACCCGGGACTTCCACGGGATGAGCAGCACGACGGCCATTCCGCAGATCCCGTGCCCGATGGCCACCCAGGACCCGTTTGGTGAGCCGATCGCGATCGCGGCGACCCCGGTGCAGAAAGCGAACAGCAGGACGACAAGCAGCGCCTGGTTCACCTGGCGGCCGGGTGGGCGCAGCAGCCTCTGAAGCGGACTCCGCTTCGATGGGAGTGCGCCTCCGCGACGGCCCATAACGATCGGTATACCCAGCGCCCAACCTGCTCAAGAGGCGCCGAGCCCGAGCACGACGACGTGCCCAACCCGGACCGGCCGCCAGTAAGGCCACCGGGCAGCAGCCCGCTCAGCCTCTGATGTGGACCCACTTCTGCTCAGCGAGGACGTCCAGTACCTCGGCAACAAGATGGTGGATCGTTGGCCGCACTATAGGGTATGTTCAAAGATCCACCATCTGCACGATCGCGTCAGCCGATGCGGCCGATGACGTTGAAGATGGCGCCCATCGGGTCGCGCACGTCCCCGAACCGCCCAAACGGCGTGTCGGCGGCCTGCTGGATGATCGTGCCGCCCAGTTCCGAGACCGTGGCCAGCGCCTTGTCGGCGTCGTCGACCGAGACGTAGATCTCCCAGCGTGCGCCCTCGCCCGCCGCCAGGTGGGCGTTCGCGTCCATGATCCCGGCAACCGGCTGCCCCGGCTGTCCCGGCGCGCCCGCCTCACCGTCCATGATCGCGGTGAGCCGGAAGTCGTCCGTCTCGCTCATGACCTGCGGCGTCCAGCCGAAGGCGTCGCGGTAAAAGCTCACCGAACCCGGGTAGTCCGTGGCGTGCAGTTGGAACCACGCGGGCGTCCCTGGCCTGCCGGTGCCGATCGGCCCGAAGCCGGCGAACACTCCCGGCTGCCAGATCCCGACTCGCGCGCCGGACGGATCATCGAGCAGCGCCTGGATGCCGAGGTCCGCCACCGGCGAGGGCTCCGACCGGGTCGTCGCGCCGAGGCCCACTGCCGCGGCCAGCGTGCCAGCCGCGTCAGCCGAGGTCAGGTAGACGCCCCACACGTCGCCGAGGTCCATGCCGGGCTGCACGGGCATGCAGCCCGCCACCGGCATGCCGCCGACCGTGAACATGAAGTAGCCGCCGAACTCCGGCGACGCTTCCTCCGCGGTCCAGCCGAAGACCCTCCCGTAGAACTCCCGCGCCCGCGCCGTGTCCGACGTCAGCAGGTCCATCCAGCACGGCACGCCTGTCGCGTGTGTCATGATCCTTCGCCCTCCCGCTTGACTACCTCAACAGGCAGACGTCAGCGGCCCCGGAATCTAATCGGCCAGGCCGCCTCCCGGGACCGCGGTGGTCTTCCTGCGGCGGACTGGGCGAGGATCAACCCGTGAATGCTTCGCTGAAGACTGACCTGCGCGACGTGCTCCTTGACGGCACGCCCTACCGCATCGCGATCCCGGTGGAATGGAACGGGACACTGCTCCTCGACCTGGACTTCGTCGCTGCGTCCGGCGCGCCCCCCAGCCAAGTCCACCGATGGCTGCTCGGCCGCGGGTACGCGGTCGCCGGCACGGCGCGCGTCATGAATACGGTGAGCGCCTCCGTCTGGGCGCACCGGCTGCTTCAGGTCCTGCACGTCGTGCGGAAGGCCTGCGGCAGGCCGGCCAGGGTCATCGCCTACGGGCAGTCGGGCGGCGGCGCGACTGCCCGGGCCCTCGTCCAGGAGATGCCGCACAGCGTCGACGGCGCGGTCGCCATGTCCACCCCCGGCAGCGGTCAGGTCTCGTTGCTGAACCAGGCGCTTGATGCCACGTTCGCGGCGAAGGCGCTGCTCGCGCCGGGCAATGACGCGCTCGTCCTCGTGGGCCTATCGGCGGACCGCGCCCGCCTGGAGGCAGCGTGGCGGCACGTCCTCGCGGCTGCCCAAGAGACCGGGGAAGGCCGCGCCCGCATCGCGCTCGCCGCGGCGCTGGCGCAGCTGCCGGAGTGGGGCCTTGACGCAGGCGCTCGCCGTCCGCCTGACCCGGGGGACATCCCGGCGGTCCAGGAGGGCCTCTGCCGGGAGCTTGCTTACCTCGCCGCCGGGGGACACCGGGCGGTGCTCCGCCATGCCGTCGAGTCGTTCGCCGGCAACCCGTCTTGGAACACCGGGGTCGACTACGTAGAGCTCTTCGAGGGGGCCCAGGTGGCCGCGCGCCAAGCCGTCGCCGCCCTCTACGCCGGGGCCGGCCTTGACCTGGCAGCGGATCTCGCGCGGATCAACGCCGCGCCGCGGATAGCGGCCGATCCCGCGGGCGTCGACTACGCACGCGAGAGCAGCTGCGGCGATCAATTCGCCAAGCCGCTGCTTTACATGACCACGACCGGGGACCCGCTGTCGCCGGTGTCCAACTCCCGGCCCCTGGAGACCGCCGCCCGCGCCGCCGGGGCCGGCGAGCAGCTCCGCATGCTCTACGTGCAGGCCCCCGGCCACTGCATGTTCACGTTGGCGGAGATCGGAGCGGCGCTGGCAACGGTGACCGAGCGGATCGAGACCGGCCGCTGGCCGGCGGTCGGCCCGGAAGCGATGAGCCTGCGCGCGGACTCGATCGACCCTAGCGGCACGCGGTTCGTCGACTACGACCCGGGCCCGGGCTACCGCCCGTTCTTCGCGTACTCCGAATACCCGGCTGGATAACCGGCTGGGCTGGCACGACGCGTGACCCCTGGGCGGGACAGCGGCACCGCGGTCAGCGCGGGAGTGCGGCGTGCCGCTCGAGGAACCGCAGGACGTCGTCGGGGTCTTCCAGCGGGAGCGGGTAAACGACCAGCCGGCTCACCCCGAGTTCCGCGTAGCGGAGTGCCGCGCTCGCGTCGACCGTCACCGGGTTCAGCTGGAGGTAGGTGATCTCCAGGGGGCCGAGCCGCGCCGGGCGTTCGACCTCGGTGGCCGCCCGCTTGAGCCCGTCGAGGCAGCGGACAAGGTCGTCGAGGGTGCCGTTGCCGAACCAGCCGTGCCCGCGGGCGACCGCGCGGGTGTTCAGCGGTATCTTCTGCCAGTGCGTCCATGCCGGCGGCTCTCCGGCTGCTAGCGCATGACCGGCACCGGCTAGTTGACCTCGTTGAGCTTGCCCGTGGCCACGTCGAAGACGAACCCGCGGATCGCCTCCTTATGCGGGATGAAGGGGCTGGCCTTGATCCTGGCGATGGACTGGCGTACGTCCTCCGCCAGGTCGGTGAACGCCTCGGCCGCCCACTGCGGCTTGATGCCGGTCTCGTCCTGGATCGACCGCTTGAACGAGTCGTCGGTGAACGTGAGCATGCCGCAGTCGGTGTGGTGGATGAGGATGATTTCTGACGTGGCGAGCAGCCGTTGGCTGATCGCGAGTGACCGGATCTCGTCGTCGGTCACGACGCCGCCGGCGTTGCGGATGACGTGCGCCTCGCCTTCCTTGAGGCCGAGGATGCCGTAGACGTTCAGCCGTGCGTCCATGCACGCGACGACGGCGACGTGACTCGCGGGCGGCAGCGGCAGCGGGCCCTCGAACTGCGCCGCGTAGGCCTCGTTGTTCTTCAGGTACTGGTCGGTGACACTCATCGTTGAATCCCCTCCTAGAGCATGCGAAAGCTTGGCTGACAATATTCTCTACCGGGCAGGTCTGAAAAGTAAGCTTCCTTGGGTGCCCGTGACCCTGCAGGATTACTAGGGCCGACAGGGGAAATCGGCCTGAAACAGGCAGGCGTTACCATGGCTCGCGCGTGGCTGCGGATTTCCGCAGGTGGCGTTCAGCATTCGGGAGATCGGAGCGCAGACTTGACCGGAACTCGCGGTAGTCGGCTGACCATCATCGGCGGCGGCGTCATGGGCCTGATGACGGCGTACTATGCGGCGCCACTGGCGGGCTCGGTCACCGTGCTTGACAAGTCCCGGGTCGGCGATCCGTGTACCGCCTCGTTCGGCCTGACCAGGTCGGTGCGCAACGACTACCTTGACCCGCAGTACTCGCGCCTGGCCTTCGAGGCCCGGCAGCTCTGGCTGGACCTGCAGCAACGGGCCGGCCAGCGGCTGCTGGTCGACTGCGGCTGCCTGAACCTGGCTAAGTCGAGCGTGACCCCCGACGTGCCCGCGAGTTATGCCGTACGCAGCTTCGCCGTGCTTGAGGAGCTGCGGCTGCGCTGCGAGGCCCTGCCGGGTCCCGCGCTGGCCGAGCGCTTCCCGCAGTTCGCGGCCGACGGCGGCTGGCTTGACGTCGACGCGGGGTTCGCCGACGTGGCCGCGGTGACGGCCCTGCTGCGGTCGGTGGTGCCGGCCCGCGGGGCCGTGATCCGCGAGGAGACGCAGATCCGCGCGATCACCCGGTCTGGCGGCTGCTGGCAGGTGCAGACCAGCGCCGGGCCCGTCGAGTCTGACGTCTTGGTGATCACCGCAGGCCTGGGGACCAACGAGCTACTTGAGCTGATCCCCGGCTGCTCCGTCCGCTTCCCGCTTAGTCCAGATCGCCCGGTGCAGTCCAAGTATTTCATCCCAGAACCGTCTGTCCGCGATCAGTACACCGAGGAGACCCTGCCGGTCTTCGCCTACCTGGACGTCGGAATCTACGGGCACCCGCTGTACGCAGGAAAGACGCCAGGCGTGAAAATCGGTTTCTACCACCCCCCGGACGCGGCCGTCGTGCCCTCGCGGATCAGGTCGGTGGAAGACTTCGTGGCCGAGTGCATGCCCGGGCTGAAAGGCGCGGAGACCATCGATGTCGCCGAGGCCAGCGGCGTCGACACCTGCTTCTACGACCTGGTCGGGGATGACGATTTCATCCTCGGCCCGCTGCCGGGGGCCGACGGCGCCTTCGTCGGCGTCGGCTGGCGCGGCACCGGGTACAAGTTCGCGCCGTGGGTGGGAAGCGTGCTAGCTCAGCTCGCCGTGACCCGCGGCACCGCGTATGACGTCAGCCGCTTCGCGCCTGGCCGGTTCGCGTCCGTCGCTCAGGCAGGAGGAACAGCCGCATGATGGCAGGGCAGGGAATCGAGCAGCGGCTCGCGCAAGGCGTGGTCCTAGGGGCCGAGGGCTATGTCTTCGAGCTGGAGCGCCGCGGTTACATCAAGGCCGGGCCGTACGTGCCCGAGGTCGTGCTCGACTTTCCCGACGCGGTGCGCGGGCTGCACCGTGAGTTCCTGCGGGCCGGCGCGGACGTGATGGTCGCCCTGACCTACTACGCGCACCGGGAGAAGCTGCGGCACATCGGTCGCGAGAACGACCTGGAGGCGATGAACCGGCACGCCGTCCGGCTGGCCCGAGAGGTAGCGCACGAGGGCGGCGCGCTGGTGGCCGGCAATGTCTGCAATACCTGGGCCTACGATCCCGCTGACCCGGCGACCAGCGCGGCGGTCAGGGCGCAGTACAGCGAGCAGCTCGGCTGGGCCGTTGACGAGGGCATCGACTTCGTGATCTCCGAGACGAATGACTACCTCGGCGAGGCCCTAATCGCCCTCGAGGTGACCCAGGAGCTGGGCCTGCCCGCCATGGTGACGCTCGCCTCGACCCAGCCGGACACTACCCGCGACGGCTATGACTACGTCGAGGCGTGCCGCATCCTGGCTGGTCACGGGGCCACCATCGTCGGACTGAACTGCGACCGGGGCCCGTCCACCATGCTGCCGCTGCTGGAGCGGATCCGGGGCGCGGTGGACTGCGCGGTGGCGGCCCAGCCGGTGCCGTACCGGACGAGCCCGGCGATGCCGACAATGGAGTCGCTGCGCACCGATGGCGTGGACCACGTGTTCCCGCTGGCGCTTGAGCCGTTTTCGTGCACCCGGTTCGACATGGCCGCCTTCGCCGGCGCGGCCCGCGATCTGGGCGTGAACTACATCGGGGTGTGCTGCGGCGGAGCGCCGCACCAGGTGCGTGCCATGGCCGAGGCGCTGGGCCGGGAGGTCCCGGCGAGCAAGTATGCCCCGGCCATGGACCTGCACCCCATCCTCGGCGTCGCGGGCGCGGCGGTCGACGCGAACGTCCTCGCGGCCTGGAACGTGGCAGGCTGAGCGCGCGACCGATAGGTCATGGGGTCACATCAACGGCGTTACCCCTGTCCAAGTTCGCGCTTGTGCTTTTCAGTTTTGATCGGGGTGCTTCTTCCGGCTGACCGGTGTAAGCAGGCCAAACTGAATAACCCGTACGAAGGGAAATCCATATGACCATCAAGATCAGCGCCAAGAGCGGGATCGCCGCGCTTGCGGTAGTCGGCATCGCTACCGTGACCGCCTGCTCGAGCAGCAGTTCCTCGAGTTCCTCGTCCGCCTCGACGGGCGCGTCAGCGGCATCGTCGAGCACCGGCTCCAACCCGCTTGGCGGCGGCACCTCGTCCGGATCGGTGATCGTCGGCTCGGCCAACTTCCCTGAGAACGAGGTGCTCGCCGAGGTCTACGCCCTGGCGCTGCAGAAGGCGGGCGTCAAGGCCACCACCAAGCTCAACATCGGCGCCCGCGAGGTCTACTACCCGCAGGTCGAGAAGGGCGCCATCACCATCATCCCCGAGTACAACGGGACCCTGCTGACCGTCGAGGTTGACAAGGCCTCCACCGCGAAGTCCACCGCGGACGTCGACGCGGCCCTGGCTGCGAAGCTACCGTCTAGCCTCACCGTACTGAACCCGGCCCCGGCGCAGGACAGCGACTCGATCGCGGTCACCCAGGCGACCGCGGCCAAGTACAACCTCAAGTCGATCGCCGACCTGAAGTCGGTCACGTCGCAGTTCGTACTGGGCGGCCCGCCGGAGTTCAAGACCCGCACGGACGGCGTCATCGGCCTGAAGTCCGTCTACGGCCTGACGTTCAAGGGCTTCGACCCGCTAGACGAGTCAGGCCCGATCACCCTGGCCGCGCTGACCAGCGGCAAGGTGCAGGCCGCGGACGTGTTCACCACCACCCCGCAGATTATTTCCGACAAGCTCGTTTCGCTCACCGACCCTAAGAACCTTTTCGCCGCGCAGAACGTCATCCCGCTCGTCTACAAGCCCGCGCTGACCCCCACGATCTCCTCGACGCTGAACGCGGTTGACGCCAAGCTGACTACCAGCGCACTGCTGGCACTCGACGTCAAGGTCATCGTCGACAAGGAGGGTTACACCACCGCAGCGCAGCAATGGCTGCAGTCCGTCGGACTCGGCTGAGCGCTCAGGCAGCTGACCGACGCCCTGGCCTGGCCAGCACCTCCGGCCTGGCCAGGCGCGGCAGAAATGGCTTTCTGCGAGTGCGATACCAGATAAGTGGTATTTCGGTAGTTACAGGGCGCTAGTGGTATCTCGGCGGTGACTTGCCGCGTCTCGCCTGCGAAGGTGAGCGTCAGGAGGCTGGCCCCGGGTGCCAGCCGAGGTCGCATCGTGAGCTTGAGTTCTTCAAGGCCCGGGCGGCCGCGGCTGCCGCCGAAATTGCTTATGTACAAGCCGCCAAGGTCGTCTTCGGCGAAGACCGTCATGGCACCTCGCTTGTGCTGGCCATCTGTGCTGTAGGTCCACCAGCCGGGCGTGGCCTGAAGGTGCAGGTCCCACGAGTCGGGCCAAGACACGAGGGTATTGAGGCGTACGGCCGTGCCGTCAACCGGTGGCAGTGCAGTGTCGATGTCGACGTGCAGCCTTGGCCCGTCAGCGCGGTCGGCGGCGTTAAGTACGCTGTGCCAGCCGCCGGGAAGGCCGGCTGGCTGACGCCGCCTGATGAGCGACGTGCAGAGGCGGGTGAGCTGATTCGACAGCGGGCCCGCGTCGTCCGCCGAGCCACTTTCCCGCAGTTCGGCAGTTCGCTCGAGCACGTTCCGGCATCGCCGCTTCAGGTCCGGGCTGTCTCGGATGTCCGTTGTTAGGTAACCCAGGAGGATCCACCAGGCGAGATCCCGGAGCTCCCGCTCGGCGGGACTGGCCGCCACCGGGCTGAGCCCGCTGACCCGGACGGGCACCGGATCGGCCGGCCGGAGGCGGGTCACGGAAGTGTCCCGTACCCCGCACGTCCAGCCAGCGGATATCGCCTTCCGGAACCGGGTCAAGCTCGAAAGTTAGCTCGCAGCAGAGCCGCTGGTCCGGCCCAGATTGCCGGTAGAACCCCGACCCAGGGCCCAGTGCGGACGTCAGGCCCTGATCATCTGTGATGGTCACGTCGCGCAGCTCAGGCAACCCAAACCGCGACTGGCGCGTGCCCGCGATGGTGTCGGCGATGGCCTCCGCAACCACTAGCGTGGCCTCTAGGTACGCGCGTTCCTGGCCGACCACCAGGATGCGGGGGAGGAACTCGCCTTCCGCTACCTCGATGGCCTCGGCACCGCCGAATGACCGCCGGCCAGGGGTGCTGTCCGGCGTCTCCCGCAGGCTGGCGTCTGCGCGCGGGTACAACTCGCCGGGTTGCCGGTGGCTTGCCGCTTCCGACCGCAGCGCGGGCCAGCTGCGGAAGCCGTGCTCTCTGGCGATCGCGAGCTGGGCTGCCGCGAGGGTCGGGCGCCCCGATACCGCGCTAAGCCGCGCTAGCGCCTCGGGCTCCCCTGCGACGGCGGCGCGAAGCAGTTCACGAGCCCTGCGGCGAAGCTGGTCAATGTCGGCGCGCTCGGGAAGGTCAGGCATGGTGTCTCCTCGGAGCCCAGGTCCGCGTTCAGGCCCGCCAAGAAGACGAAGATGGTGGAAAGCCACGCACAAACGGAGAGGCGGACTCTAGTCCTTCCCGCGAACCCGGAGGCACCCTCTCTAGCCTTCCCAGTGATCGTACGCGGACGGTTCAGACAGAGGCAACCGGCTATCAAACGCGCTGAACGATGAAGCCGGGTCTCTCCAGGTCCGCAGTGTCGTCCGGGGGTGCGTCGGTCACGAGTCTCTCCGCAGCCGAGAGGGCGCACACGTGCCCGAAGGTCACGACACCGAGCTTCGACCTGTCGGCAACGATGATGGTGCGTCCTGAGGATGCGACAGCGGCGCGCTTGACCCGGGCGTCGCCAGGCAGGTGGGTGGTCACGCCGTTGCGAGCGTCGATTCCGCAGGCGCCGAGGACGAACGTGTCGAAGCGCAGTCGTTCGAACGCCACCTCGGCCAGGTCTCCGGTGACAACCAGCTCGCCAGCGCGGATGTCGCCGCCCGGCGCGATGAGGCGCACCTGTTCGTCGTGGGCAAGGTCGACGAGCGTCCGGATCCCGAGAGGCATCACCGTCACCGCCCGGCCCCGCAGCGCCCGCCCGACCTCGGCGGTCGTGGTACCCGCGTCAAGTGCCACGGTCTCGCCATCGGCGATGAGCGCGGCAACTGCGCGGCCAATGCGCTCCTTGGCCCCGCTCGCCTCGAAGGCCCGCACCGGATACGGCTTCTCGTCGGCCCGCAGGCTGGCCGTCACCGCCGAGCCGTGCATTCGGCGGACTACGCCGTCGCGCCCCAGGGCGTCCAGGTCCCGGCGAATGGTCATCTCCGAGCAACCGAACTCGGCAGCTAGCTCGCTGACCGTTACGGAGCCGCGTTGCTGCACCATCCCCGCTAGCGCCCGCCTCCTCGCCGAGGCGTTCACGATGCCGGCAACCCCAGCCGCGAAAGGACCGGCTCGGGTCCGCTGTAGACCATGGCCGCCATTCCCGCGTCCGCGGCGGCCGAGACGTTGACCGGGCAGTCGTCGATGAACAGCGTCGTCGCGGCGTCGAGACCGAAGCGGCGTAGCAGCAATTCGTAGATTTCGCGGTCGGGCTTGGCGATCCCCTCGAACCCGGACACGACAGTGCCAGTGAGGCAGCGCAGGAAGTCATAGCGGGCCGCGCGCTTGGGGTAAGTCTCTGCCTCCATATTCGTCAGGGCATAGCAGGGCAAGCCGCTCCCGATCACCTGGCGCAGCAGCTTCACCCCGTCTGGCAGGGCCCTGGCGACCATCTCCTCGCCGCGCTCGGACCACGCCAGGATCAGCCCGGCGTACTGCGGCCACTGCTCCGCCAGGGCCGCGCAGGATTCCGCTGTGCTCAGCCCGCGATCGTGCTGCGCGTGCCACTGCGGGGTGCACACGTTCGCCAGGAACCATTCCATCTCCGCCGGATCTGAGATGAGCTTCCGGTACAGGTGACGCGGGTCCCAGTCGAGAAGCACCCCGCCGACGTCGAACACCACCGCGCCCGGCGTTCGCTCATCAGGACTGTTCGTTCGCACATCAAGAATGTTACCTGCTCAACCGATCAGGACCTGCCAGTGCCACCTAGGCCGGCCAGGTCTTCGCTGAGTGCCCAGAGCCGCGCGGCCGCCCGGGTGTCTTTGGCCAGGGCGCTTGGCTCGGCAGGCTTGCAGTTGACGAAGTAGCCTCCGGTCACGCCGGCGACCTCCGGGGAACTGGCGAGGTACACCGGGGTCCTGGCGCCGGCCGCGGGGCCGGGCCGCACGCGCAGGATCAACGGCAGGACCGTGCCGAGGACGCCGGTCACGTCGCGGCCGAGACCGGTGCGCACGAAGCCGGGGTGCAGGCAGTTGGCCGTGACGCCGTTGCCGGCCAGGCGCCTGGCCAGTTCGGCGGTGAACAGGATATTCAGCAGCTTGGAGACGGGATAGGCCTGTGCCTGCGCGGACTGCGCGCCGCGGGGCAGGTCGTCCCACGGGATGGCGCCGGCCTGCTTGTGGGCGGCGGAGGAGACCGTTACCACCCGCGCGGGAGCGCTGCGTTCCAGCAGCCCGCGCAGCAAGCTGGTGAGCAGGAACGGCCCGAGGTGGTTGGTGGCGAAGGTCGTCTCCAGCCCGTCGGCGGTCAGCTGGCGGCGCGGCGAGATCACGCCGGCGTTGTTGACCAGGACATCGAGCCGGCCGTGCCGGCCCAGGACATCCCCGGCCAGCCGGCGCACCTGCGCGAGGCTTGACAGGTCCGCGGTCATGACCTCGACCTGGGCAAGCGGCACGCGGCCGGTGATTTCCGCCCCGGCCGCCGCACCGCGCGCCGCGTCCCTGGCGACAATGACCACCGTCGCGCCCAGCAGGGCCAGCCGCAGCGCAGTCTCCTTACCGATCCCGCCGGTCGCCCCGGTCACTAGGCAGGTCGTGCCCGACATTGCTCCCACGCGGCCTCCGGTGCTCGTAACGTGAACGCTTCAGGCTGTCTCCGGCGGCCGGTTGATCGTAAGCTCAGGCGGCACACCCCGATACGCCTCTATCTCGACAAGCGCCAGCTGCCCCGTGCACCCCTGGCTGAGAGTCGAGGAAGGAAGGTCGGCGGTAAGCACATTCGGGTTCCCGTGCCGGCAAAACCCCGGGTCAGCCGGGTCCGGGTCGTACCAGGCCCCGGTGGACAACTGCGCCACCCCAGGCCGAACGGCCTCGTCGAGAGCCAGCCCCGCCAGGCAGGCACCCCGGTCGTTGAAGATCCGCACGAGGTCCCCGTCGCGCAGCCCGCGAGCCGCCGCGTCGGAAGGGTGCATCCGCACCGCTTCCCGCCCGGCGATCTTGACCGACTGACTGTGCGCGCCGACGTCCAGCTGGCTGTGCAGCCGCGCCTTCGGCTGGTTGGCGACCAGCTGCAGACCGAAACGCGCAGCCCTGGCCGAGCCGAGCCACTCGTCCGGCTCAAGCCACACGGGGTGGCCAGGGCAGTCCGGATACCCGTAGCTGTCGATGGTCGAGGAGAAGATCTCGATCTTCCCGGTGGGCGTGCTGAGCGGGTGCCCCTCCGGGTCGCCGCGGTAGTCAGCGAACGCGACCTGCGCCTCGTCCGCCACCGGCAGCTCAAGCCCGTCACCCGCCCAGAACTCGTCAAACCCCGGAACCGGCCAGCCCCGGTGCCGCGAAGCGAGCGAATCTCGCCACTCGTCGTACAGGTGCCGCAGCCACTCCAACGCGGTGCGGCCCTCAGTGAAGTCCTTGTCCACGCCGAGCCTGTCCGCCAGGTCAGAAAAGATCGCATAGTCGTCCTGGGCCTCGCCGTGCGGCCGGGTCAGCGCGGGCATCGGGAAGAACATCCGGTCGTTCTGCCCGGAGCCGAAGTCGTCACGCTCGATGCTCATCGTCGCCGGCAGCACGATGTCGGCGTGCCGCGCGGTCGCCGTCCAGAACGGGTCGTGCACCACGACGGTCTCCGGGCGGGTGAACGCCGCCCGCAGCCGGGCGAGGTCCTGGTGGTGATGGAACGGGTTACCGCCGACCCAGTACACGAGCCGGATGTCCGGGTAGGTCAGCCGCTCCCCGTTGTAGTCGTAGGGAGCACCGGGGTTCAGCAGCATGTCGGCGATCCGCGCCACGGGGATGTACGTGGAGACCGCGTTCGGGCCCTGACGCAGCCGCGGCACGCCCACCTGGGGCGCCGGCTCGCCGACCAGGGCCGCGGACCCGTACCCGTGGCCGAAGCCGCCGCCCGGCAGCCCGATCTGGCCGAGCATGGCCGCGAGGACGACGCCGAGCCACAGCGGCTGCTCCCCGTGCCTGGCCCGCTGCAGCGACCAGCTGACGGTCACCATGGTGCGCGCCGCGGCCATCTCGTGCGCGAGTTCGCTGATCCGCGCCGCCGGCACGCCGGTGATCGCCGAAGCCCACGCGGGATCCTTGACGACCCCGTCCGCCTCGCCGCGCAAGTACCTGGCCAACCGCGGGAACCCGACGGTGTAGCGGTCAAGGAAGCCGGTGTCGGCCAGCCCGTCGGCGTCAAGCACTTGGGCGATCGCGAGCATCAGGGCGGCGTCGGTGCCGGGCCGCGGCGCGATCCACTCGGCCTCCGCGTCGGGCGGCGTATCGTCGCGCAGCGGGCTCACCGAGACGAACCGGCAGCCCCTGGCCCGGGCGGCGCTCATCCAGCCGCGGGCATGGTGCCGGGACACCCCGCCGGGAGAGACCGCGGCGTTCTTCGGTGACAGTCCGCCGAAGGCCACCACCAGTTCACTGTGCTCCGCGATCACCGACTTGGCCGTGGCGTGGGTCTGCAGTTCGTTGACGTCGGCGATCACGTAGGGCAGAAGCACCGTGGAGGTGCCGAGGCTGTAGCTATTGACGTGGCGCACGTAGCCGCCGAGGCAGTTGAGGAACCGGTGCACTTGGCTCTGCGCGTGGTGGAACCGCCCCGCGCTGGCCCAGCCGTAGGAGCCTCCGTACACCGCTTCGGCCCCGTGGTCCCGGTAGACGCGCCGCAGCTCTCCGGACAGGAGGCCGAGCGCGGTGTCCCACGACACCGGCACGAACGGCTCGTCGCCGCGCCCCGGCGCACCGGGCCCGTGGTCCAGCCACCCCTTGCGCACGTGCGGCCGGGCGATGCGCGCCGGGTGATGCTGCGCGGAGGCGACATTCTCGATCAGCGGCATCGGCTCAGGGTCAGCGCGCCATGGACGCACCTCGGTCAGCCGCTCACCATCGCTGACGGCCTCGAATGTCCCCCAGTGAGTCAGATGCACGGTCATGCCGTCCAGCGTCTCCCGGCCCGCCAATCAAATTCAAGAGCTTTTCCGCCGAACGACAGGTGGTGTCTTTCCCTCGGCGGCGGCTTTGGCGGCCAGGAACGTTGCCCTGCGGATATGACAAACTGCAGAAACGTTTGGCGGTAATGCCGGGATGAGCGCCTGGCCGTCCTTGATGACCGGCCGACGTTCTTAGACTCGGGTCGTGGACGCACGCATTCTCGTTGTCGAAGATGACCTGACCGTGGCGGAGGTCGTCGTGGACTACCTGCGCCACGCCGGGCTGGATCCCCGGCACGCGGTGGACGGTCAGATCGCCCTGGAGATGGCCGCGACATGGCGGCCCGACATGGTCATACTCGACCTGATGCTGCCAGGAGTCAGCGGCCTGGAGGTGTGCCGGCGCCTGCGCGAGGGACGGGACGCCGAGGTGCCGCTGCCGGTGATCATGCTGACCGCACTGGGCGAGGAGAGCGACCGCGTGCTGGGGCTGGAGAGCGGTGCCGACGACTACGTGACCAAGCCGTTCAGCCCGCGGGAGCTTACCCTGCGGGTGCAGGCCGTCCTGCGGCGGGCACGCGCGGCCGGCGCGGCGGCGGCTACGCCGCAGCCCGTTCGCTCGGGACGGCTTGAGGTCGACGTGGCGGCACGGCGCGCCCGCAGCGACGGCCGGGAACTGGACCTGACGGTGCGTGAGTTTGACCTGCTCGCCTTCCTCGTCTCCCACCCGGGCCGGGCGTTCACCCGCGCCCAGCTGCTCGAGCACGTGTGGGGCTGGTCCGTCGGCGACCTGTCGACCATCACCGTGTACGTACGCCGGCTGCGAGACAAGGTCGAGCGGGAGCCTGCCTCTCCGGCCCAGCTCCAGACGGTCTGGGGCGTCGGCTACCGCTGGGAGGCGAACCCGGCATGAGCGCCCAGGTGCAGATCTTCCTGATCGCAGCCGGCTGCACGAGCGCCGTGGGACTGGCGGGAATGGGCGTCATCCGGCTGCTGCGCCGGGCCTCGCTCCGCCTGTCCATCCAGGCGAGCGGCGCCGTGCCGGTGCTCGCGATCGTGGCAGGCACGCTCGGCACCGCCGAGGCGATGTTCCTGTCGCGGCACGATCTCGGCGTCGTCGTGATGGTGTGCGTCATCGCCGGCGTCGTCGCGTCCGCCTTCGGCTGGCTGCTCGGGCGGCAGGTCACGTCCGGCAGCGCGGCACTGCGGCAGGCCGCGCGGTCGCTGGGCGACGAGGCGGGCCAGTTCCGGCCCCCGGTGCTGCCGCTGGCGGCGGAGTTCGCGGCCCTGTCCAGGGAACTGACCGACACCAGCGCGAAGCTCGCGGAATCCCGGGCGAAGGAACGAGCGCTTGAGCAGTCCCGGCGGCAGCTGGTGGCGTGGGTCTCCCATGACCTGCGCACCCCGCTGGCCGGGCTGCGCGCGATGGCCGAGGCCCTGGAGGACGGCCTGGCCGCCGACCCGCCGCGGTACCACAAGCAGATGCGGGCGGAGGCCGAACGGCTGGCGACCATGGTCGATGACCTGTTCGAGCTGTCCCGCATCCAGTCGGGTGCCCTGCGGCTGTCTTCGGACCAGATCGTGCTGGGTGACCTGGTCAGTGACGTGCTCGCGAGCACGGAGGCGCTCGCGCGGGAGCACGGTGTGCGGCTGGACGGGAGGGCTACCGGGCAGCTCGCAGTACGCGCGGACCCGCGCGAGCTGTCGCGTGCGCTCACTAACCTGCTGGCCAATGCCATCCGGCATACCCCGCCGGGCGGCTGCGTGCACGTCGAGGCCAGGCCGGAGGACGGGGACGCACTGCTGGCGGTCGCCGATGGCTGCGGCGGCATCCCGGAAGGCGACCTGCCACATGTGTTCGACCTGGCCTGGCGGGGCACCGATGCGCGCAGCCCCGGGCCCGACAGCGGCGCCGGCCTCGGCCTGGCGATCGTGCGCGGCGTCGTAGAGGCCCACCGGGGCAGCGTGCGCGTCTTGAACTCAGGGGACGGCTGCTGTTTCGAGATGAGGCTGCCCGCCTGCTCGTGAATTGCCCGCCGTCGGGTGGAGCGGTCACTACGACTCGCCTGATCTGAGGCTACGGACCGTCACTCCCCCTACACCGCTGGAGCTGCGCGTTCTCCTCAGTTTGTAATGGGGCAGTTCCTTGCTGCCATCTGGGGCTGGCGCATGTAATACACAGCGTGACCTCTGTCAGCAGTCCCAGCGTCAAGGCGCGTCCGCGCAGCGCTGCCCGGCAGGCCCCGGCCAGGCCGCCCCGGCGGCTGGCCGCGCCGCGCGCCGCGCGGCTGGCCGCGGCGCTGGCCGGCCTGGTCGCGATCGGCAGCTACCTGTTCATCGCGCTGAGCCGTCTGAATTACCCGTTTACCGTGGAATGGCTGGAGGGCAACTCGCTGGTCGAGGTCCACCGCATCCTGGCCGGCCAGCCGCTGTACCCGGCGCCTACCGCCGGGTACGTCCCCGACGGCTACCCTCCGCTCTACTTCGCCGTGTCGGCCGCGGCGGCCCGCGTGCTCGGCGTCTCCTACCTGCCGTTGCGGCTGGTATCCCTGGTGTCCTCGCTCGCCTGCCTTGCCGTGCTTGGACGCCTGGTCCAGCGCGAGACGGGCAGCATCGCGGCGGGGACCGGCGCCGCGGGCGTGTTCGCCGCGACCTACTTCGCCACGGACACGTGGCTGGACGTCGGCCGGGTTGACTCGCTGTTCCTCGCGCTCAGCATCGGCGGCCTGTACGCCGCCCGGCACATGCGCGGCACGCGCGGTGCCATCGCCGCGGGCGTGCTGCTGGCCGCCGCCGCCCTCACCAAGCAGACCGGGCTCGTCGAGGGGATAACCGTGATCGCCGCCCTCTTGGCAGGCCCGCGGCGGCGCCTCGCCTGCGTCGCCGCGCTGGCCGAAATGACGGTTCTCGTCATCAGTACCCTCGTGCTCGCGCTCACCACCGGCGGCTGGTACGTCTACTACGTCTTCGAGCTGATGGGCGAGCACTCGCTGAGCTACGGCGGCTTCGGCTGGTTCTGGACGGCGTTGCTTTCCACGATGGGCATCGCCGCGTGTGCCGCCCTGGCCGGCGCGCGACGGGTGCCGGCCGTGCTGCTCGCGGGCTGCGCCGCGCTGGCAGCCGAGGGTTGCGCCGCCCTGGTCCACAGCGGCGGCGGCATCAACGACCTGCTGCCCGCGTACCTGGCCGTGGCGCTGCTCGCCGGCCTGGCGCTCGGCAGCGTGGAGTCCCGGCGATCCGCCGTGGTGCCGGGCGTGCTCGTCCTGGCCCAGTCGGCCCTGCTGCTCAGCGGCTTTCACCCGTCCCAGGCGATTCCCGCTAGTGCCGACCGCACCGCGGGCGAGCGGCTCATCGCGGGCATGCGAGCGTTCGGCGGGACCGTCGCGGTCCCTGCGGATCCCGGCCTGAGCCTGATGGCGGGGATGGCGCCGGTCGCGCACCAGGACGCGGCGTACGACGTGCTGCGGGCCTCGGACCAGGCCGCGATCGCCAGCTTCCGGCGCAGCGCGACGGAGGCGCTCGCCGCCCGCCGGTTCAGCGCGATCATCACCGACGGCCCCGGGCAGCCATTCGCGAATCCTCCCTCGCTCCGCCGGTACTACTACCAGTGCCCGCAGCCGCTGCTCGCCGGGGTCCCGGCCGCCCTGTTCCTCCCGGTCGCGGGGGCCAAGGTCCGCCCGATGTACGTGTGGCTCCCTCGGGGTGGCGGTTCCTGCGCTACCGCCGTAAGCATCCTCGACGGCACCGCTAAGGAGAGCCGCCCGTGAAATCCCTCATCCCCTCCAGCCCTCCTCCGGGGCCGTTCCGGCGCTCGTTCTGGCGCAGCCCGGTCCGCGGCCCGTGGCTGACCTCGGTGTTCGGCCTGCTGCTGCTGGCGGGCATCCCTGTGATGTTCGCGACCGGCCTGCTGTCCTACGCCGCCTACAACCCCGACCTCAGCCCGGTCAACGACTTGACTCCAGGCAAGGGGCCGCTCGGCTTCTACCTGTTCTCCTGGCCCACGCATCCGATCTGGCTCTACCGGCTCAACCAGGGTGTCCACGTCACCCTGGGGCTGGTGCTGGTGCCGATCTTGCTGTTCAAGCTGTGGTCGGTGCTGCCGAAGCTGTTCGAATGGCCGCCGCTGCGCTCGCCCGCGCACGCCCTGGAACGCCTGTCGCTGTTCCTGCTCGTCGGCGGCGCGGTGTTCGAGTTCGCGACGGGGATCTTGAACATCCAGACGTGGTACAAGTTCCCCGGTTCCTTCTATCCGCTGCACTTCTACGGTGCCTGGGTGTTCATCGCGGGCTTCGTCGTCCACGTGCCGCTCAAGCTGCCCACCCTGATCAGGGCGCTGCGCAGCCGAAGCTTTTGGGGAGAGCTGCGCACGAACCTCGCCCGCACGCGCCCGGAGCCACCGGACGCCGGGTACCTGGCCCCCGTGGCGCCCGCCGCTGCGACGATCTCCCGGCGTGGCGTGCTGGCCTTCGCGGGGGCGGGCTCGGCCCTCATCGCGCTGCTTTCGGTGGGCCAGTCCCTGGGCGGCCCGCTGCACTGGACCGCGCTGCTCGCGCCCCACGGCGAGGACGTCAGCCGCCCCGACGACTTCCAGGTCAACAAGACCGCGGCGAGCGTCGGGATCAAGGAATCAGAGACCGGGGATGCCTGGCGGCTCACGCTCGGGAGCGACGGCCTGGCCAGCCGGGCGCCCGTCGTGCTGCGCCGGGCCGACCTGCTCCGCATGCAGCAGCACACCGCCGGCCTGCCGATCGCGTGCGTCGAGGGCTGGTCCACCGACGACCAGGAGTGGACCGGCGTCCGGCTGCGCGACCTCGCCCGGCTGGCCGGCGTCACCCGCCCGTCGAGTGCCCTGGTCCAGTCGCTTGAACGCGGCGGGGCATTCAGCCAGGTCGTGCTGTCCGCGGGGCAGGTCATGGACCCGGACTCGCTGCTCGCCCTGCGGGTCAACGGCGCGGACCTCACGCCCGACCACGGCTACCCGGCCCGGGTGATCGTGCCCGCCAGTCCCGGCGTGCACAACACCAAGTGGGTCGCCAGCCTGACCTTCCGGAGTTGACATGCGCTGGTTCTCCCGCTGGTACGGTGCCGGCCCGCTGCACCTGCTCGCCCTGCTCGGCTGCTTCGCGCTCGCCGGGTACGCCGCTGCCGAGCTGCTGCCGAATAACGCCGTCGGCATCCCCGTCTGGCTCGTCGGCGCGGTCGTCGGCCACGACCTGCTCCTGATGCCGCTGTACACGATCGCCGACAGGTCCGCCATGGCGGTGTTCAGGCACAGGAGGACTAGGCTGTCGGCCGTGCCGGGGATCAACTACCTGCGCGTCCCGGTGGTGCTTTCCGGCCTGCTGCTGCTGATCTGGTTCCCGCTGATCTTCCGGCTGCCCTCCCGTTTCCCTGCCACGACGACCCTGTCACTTGACCCGTACCTGTGGCACTGGCTCGCCGTGACTGGAGCGCTGTTCCTGCTGTCCGCCACTGCGCTTGCCCTGCGGCTGGGAGCAGTCCGCCGCGGCACACGGAAAGGGCGTACGTCAGGCGGGGGAGTCGCCGCTCCCGCTTCGGACGTAACTCCTGGTCATCCGGAACCGCCGGGGCCTGCCCGCCATGACGGTCCGGCTGGCGAAGGTAAGACGTCGCCCGGGCGTGACGCTCACGTGCTGAAGGGCGTCGCCCCGCCGGCGCTCCGCGACCCGACGACACCTAGCGGCAGGAGCCCAGGAATGACTAGCCCGTCCACGATCACCGAGCGCGTCGCCGAGATGCACGCCGCGATGGCGGTCGAACCGCCCAGCGAGGCCATGGGCGCCTTCGCCCGCGAACAGGCCGGGCTGGCGGTCAGCGTGCCAGCCGGCATCGTCCCGGTGGGGACCGTGCTGCCCGACGCGGAGCTCCTCGACGTGCGCGGAGGGGCCACGACGCTGTACGCAGAAGCCGGGAACGGCACGTCGGTCCTGGTCTTCTACCGGGGAGCCTGGTGCCCGTACTGCAACATCGCCCTGTCCGCCTACCAGGACCAGTTGCTTCCGCAGCTCACGGAACGCGGCATCCGGCTCCTCGCGATCAGCCCGCAGAAGCCGGACGGTTCGCTTACCATGCAGCAGAAGCACAGCCTGGCCTTCACTGTGGTCTCCGACCGGGGCAACACGATCGCCGGCCGCCTCGGCATCCTCACGCAGCCATCGGACGAGGCCCGTGCCGCCCAGCTGGAGCTCGGACTCGACCTGACCAGCGTCAACGCAGACGGTACCGTTGCCCTGCCGATGCCCGCCACCGTCATCCTCGATGCCAGCCACACCGTCCGGTGGATCGACGTTCATCCCGACTACAGCACCCGCACCGAACCCCGGCAGGTCATCGACGCCCTCGACCACCTTGCACACTGGCCAGAGCAGACCGCTTGAATCCTGGCGAGAACACGCACAGGCTGTTCGGCGATGCCCAGGACCGGGCCAAGAACATCCTCAAGGCAGGCCGCGGACGTCAGCCGGCGGCCGCCTCGACACCATCCGCCTGGTCGCCACTGGCGCCAACGGCCACCCGGCGCTAGCCGCCTACCTGCCTGACAAGTCCGCGCGCTGCCACGGATACGGAATCATGGTCTTCACCACCACCCGCGACGGCATCGCCACGATCACCGGCTTCCCCAGTCCCGGCCTATTCGCCAGGTTTGGCCTGCCCCTTACCCGCGAGTGAAAGCAGCGAAGACCGGCGATCCGGGTGGCTCGCGCCTAGGGCAGCCACCTGGCGGTAGCCTGTCGGGCGTGGAATGTGCCAGGGTGACGGCTGAGGACCTGGACGAGGAGTCTGCGGGATGGCTGCGGCGCTTGGACGCCGATGGCGGGGAGCGGCAGGCGGCCGAGCGTGAGCTGCACGCGAGGCTGGTCCGCATCGCGCTTGCCGAGGTCCGGCGCAGGGCGGCAAGCACTCCGGTGACCGGCCAGGAACTCGACGACGTCGCGCACCAGGCCGCTGACGACGCCATGCTTGCCATCTTGGCCAAGCTCGGCGACTTCCGCGGCGAGAGCCGGTTCATCACGTGGGCCTACCGGTTCGTCATGCTGGAGGTGTCGAGCAAGCTCGGCCGGCACTACTGGCGCAACCCGCCGGTCGCGCTCGACGCAGGGCAGTGGGAGCGGCTCCCGGACCGGCTTGGGATTGATCCGGAGCGGCATGCGGAGTCGGCGGGCATCCTCGCGGAGGTGCGCCGGGTGGTTGATGATGAGCTGACCAGCCACCAGCGGCGGGTCTTCGTGGCGATCGTGGTCGACGGGATACCGCTCGACGCGCTGGCCGTCGAGCTTGGCCTGCGACGTAACGCGATTTACAAAGTTATTTTCGACGCGCGGCGTAAGATCCGCCGGGCGCTGGTAGCCAACGGGTACCTGGAAGAATCGGGCTTGGAGCAGCGATGAGTGAGCTGGAGAGGCTGGACCGGTTCCTGCGCACCGACCCGCGCGACGTCGGCTGCGACGAGGCGATGGCAGTCTTGCATATCTACGTCGACCTCGTGGCCGCCGGCGAGGAAGCGGCCGGGCGTTACCCCGGGGTCGCCGCCCACCTGCTGGCCTGCGGCCCGTGCGGTGAGGATTTCGCTGGGCTCCTCCAGGCGGTCGCCGGTGGCTAGCGCGGCGGATGATCCGGGAGGCGCGGTGCGGAGCCGTGAGGTACTGGCGTTCGACCTGTACGGGACGCTGGTGGACCCGATCGCCATCGCCGGCGAGCTCGGTCAGGTTCTCGGCGACTCCGACGGCAGCGAGGCGGCCGGGCTGTGGCGGCTGAAGCAGCTGGAGTACTCCTTCCGGCTCACGGCGATGGGCCGTTACGAGGACTTCCGCTGGGTGACGGCCCGCGCGCTCGACTTCGCCCTGGCCGCCGTCGGGGCACGCCTGCCGGACGGGCAGGCTCGGGCGGCTTGTCGAGCTGTATGACCACCTGCGGCCGTTCCCTGACGCCGTCCCCGCGCTGCGGGCGCTGGCCGGCCTGGGGTACGAGCTCGCGGTGCTTTCCAACGGGACCCCCGCCATGATCGCGAACTGCCTTGGTAACAGCGGCCTCGGCGGCTTCTTCGCCCAGCGGATCAGCGTGGATGAGGTCCGCGCGTTCAAGCCGTCGCCCGTGGTGTACCGGCACGCGGCCGGGCGGCTGTCGGTGCCGGTCGGGCAGGTCCGGCTCGTGACCAGCAACGCGTTCGACTGTGTCGGGGCTAGCGCCGCCGGGATGCGCACGGCCTGGGTGAACCGCTCCGCCGCCCCGTTCGACACGATCGGCGCGCGGCCGGACCTCACCGTGCCCGCCCTCGACCGGCTGCCCGAGGCGCTGGCCGGCTGACGCCGTGATGGCAGGCGGCGCTCAGATCGCCTGTGTCATCGCGGCGTCAGGTGACGGGGCTGGACACACACGGCCCGCGGGGGCGTCAGGCGCCGGCGGGCGCGGTGCTGACGTCCCAGATGGCCCCGGTGTCGTCGCCGGCCAGGTGGGCGAGCAGCGCGGCGGCTGAGTGCTCCGGGGTGATCAGGGCGCCGTCGGCGTAGTTCTTGTTGAACCGCTCGTGCAGGCCGGCGCCGATGCGCTCGGGGGCCTGCCGGCGGATCCAGGCCTGCATGGCGGTGTCGACCCCGCCCGGCCGGTAGGCGTTGACGGTCACGCCGGTGCCGCGCAGTTCGGCGGCGAGGTTCACGGTGTGCGCCTCGAGTGCGGCCTTCGTGGTGGCGTAGGCGTTCCCCCGGACCATGCCGGCCGGGCTGGCGACGATCCCGCTGGAGATGTTGACGACGCGGCCCCAGCCGGCGTCGAGCATGCCGGGCAGGACGGCGGCGGTGAGCACGGCCGGCGCGACGACGTTGACCTCGAACGCCAGCCGCAGGTCCCCGGCCTTGATGCCGGCGGTGGGGCCGAGCGGCTCGACGGTGGCCGCGTTGTTGACCAGGATGTCAACGCCGCTAACGTCGAGCGCCGCCGCCACGGCGCGGCCGCGGTCTTCCTCGTCGGCCAGGTCGGCGGGCAGCACGCTGACCCGCCCGGCGGGCACGCCGTGTTCGCGCAGCAGGGCGCGGGTCTCCTCCAGCTGGGCCGTGGTGCGGGCGAGCAGGACCACGCGGGCGCCCGGCGCCGCCGAGCCCGAGCGCGACGGCGCGGCCGATGCCCCGCCCGGCCCCGGTGATCAGGGCGGTCTTGCCAGCGAAGTCAGTTGCCACTGTGGTCTCCTCAACGGTTGACGGCACGAGCAGGACGGCAGGGGAGTCAGCCGCTGCCGTTCGGCTGAACTTTGAACCTTCTGCCTGGCCTGTTAGCGGCGCACGGCGGCGGCGTCTTACCGGCGCGCCCGCGTGAAATCCGCTGGTAACCTCGGGCGGGGACGCGCGTACGTCGACGGTCTCGTCAGACATCGCCTGGAGCTACGACTTCCCGACCAGGCAACTGCTCCCCGTCGCCGGGCTGGTCGCCTTCTACAACGAGAAAGTCGACATCGTCCTCGACGGGCAGCGACTCGCCCGTCCGACCACCCACTTCTCCTAGAACGCCTGCAGGACACGCGGGCAGCTGCGCCACCCGCTACCAGGTGAGCGTCACGCCAGGTCCACGTCTTGACTGCGCGAGCTAACCGGATGCGGAACCCGGAGTCGCTTGACCGTAACAGGTCGGCCTGTGCCAGGGACTGAGTGTTGTGGGAGCGGTTCTGTATTTCTCGACAGTGGAGGAACATTGAGAATCCTGAATGACCGTCGGGCTCGGCAGGCCGAGCAGAGCGCGTCGGCCGGAGATGCCCGCCCGTTCGGTGCCAGGCGCCTGCTGGCGTCCCGGTGGCGGATCCCGGTCGCGTTCAGCGTGCTCGCGGCCGGAGCCGTGCTGGCCGCTCCGGCGGTGGCTTCGGCCTCGCCCTATCCGTCTCCGGTTACCGGGCATGTCTACCTCGACGACAACACGGCGGGCGCGAACACGATCGCGGCGTTTGACCGGCACGCTAACGGCACGCTGACCCCGGTGCCTGGCTCCCCCTTCGCTGCCGGCGGCGTCGGCACCGGGGCGGGCCTGGCCTCGCAGGGCGCGGTGCAGATCGCCGACGGCGGCCGGCTCCTGCTGGCCGCCGACGCGGGCAGCAACCAGGTCTCGGTGCTGCGCATCCAGCCGGACGGGTCGCTGCACCCGGCGGGCGTGGTGTCCTCAGGCGGCGCCCTGCCGGTCAGCATCGCGGTGCACGGCAGCCTGGTCTACGTCGCCAACGCTGGCCCGGCCGACAGCAACTACGCCGGCTTCCGGCTCGCTCCGTGGGGCAGCCTGACACCAGTGCCCGGGTCGACGGTAGCGCTGCCTGCTGCTGCCCAGCCCGGTGACGTGCTGTTCAACAGCGCCGGCACCAAGCTGGTCGGCACGCGGGTGGGCACCTCGCAGATCGACAGCTTCACCGTCGGACTGAGCGGCCGGCTGACGGCGGCACCGGGCTCGCCGTTCACCGCCCAGGGACTTGGCCCGTTCGGCAGCCAGTTCCGGCCGACTAACCCCAGCCAGCTGTTCGTGTCCAACGCCCACAACGGCACCGGGCTCGGCACGGTCTCGGCATTCAGCGACTCGCGCGCCGGAGTACTCACCTCGATCGGCAGTTCCCCGGTCCCCGACGAGCAGACCGCACCGTGCTGG
Source organism: uncultured Actinomycetota bacterium (assembly GCA_963759545.1). Lineage (GTDB taxonomy): Bacteria > Actinomycetota > Actinomycetes > Streptosporangiales > Streptosporangiaceae > Trebonia. The sequence continues at coordinate 44,373 of CAVXAB010000005.1, read as the reverse complement.
GTCACGATCAGCCCGGACGGCCGCTACCTGTTCGCGGTGAACACCGGGTCAGGCACCATCTCGCGTTACTCGATCGCCCGGGGCGGCGCCCTGACACTGCTTGGCAGCACCCAGGTCTCGGCTAGCGGCGGCGTCGGCGCCGTCGACCCCGGGCTGAGCCCGGACGGCCGTTTCCTTTACGTCAACGAGAGCAAGATCGCGTCGGTCGGCGCCTTCGCCGTCAGCGGCGGCAACCTGACCGAGCTGCCAGGCTCACCCACCCCCCTGCCCGCAGGGGCCACCCCGGCCGGCATAGCGGTGAGCTAGCCGGGAGCCTGCCGAGCCGTGCCAATGGCCGGTGACCGGGTACGCGGTCACCGGCCATTGCCCTGGTGACGACGGTGGCTGGCCGCAGCACGCGAATGCTCTTGCCGCTCGCAGGTAAGACGAGAGCGTGTTTCCGCCGCTTACTAGCGCGATGGATACCTTTTTGCCGCACCCGGGCCAAGCTGGGGACCCGGACTCAGCACTGGTCAGCAGGCTGCGCGCCGGCGATGAGAGCGCGTTCGCCGAGCTGGCCGGGAAGTACCAGGGCGCCATGCTGTCCATGGCCCGGGGCTACGTGCCGAGCGGCGCGGTGGCCGAGGAAGTTGTCCAGGACGCCTGGGTGGGGGTGCTGCGGGGTATCGGCCGGTTCGAGTGCCGTTCATCGTTCCGCACCTGGCTATTTCGCATCCTGGTCAACCGGGCCATCAGCGCCGGCGTCAGGGAACGCCGGAGCATACCCGTGGACGACATGGGGCCCGTCGTCGACGCCTCCTCGTTCGACGCTGGCGGCAGCTGGCGGGTGCCGCCCGAGCCCTGGGCTGACCAGGTCGACGACAAGGTGATCGCGGCGAAGATAGCCGCCAGGATCCTGGCTGCCATCGATGAGCTCCCGGTTCAGCAGAGAGCAGTCGTGACCCTGCGCGACGTGCAGGGGCTGAGCAGCGGGGAAGTCTGCGCTGTCCTCGATATCAGCGACGGCAATCTGCGGGTGCTCTTGCACCGTGGCCGCAGCAAGCTGCGCCAGGTCATCGGTTCCGAGTTCGGGAGAGGCCGGTGATCCCCCTGAGGCTCAAGCTCCGTCGGGACATAGCCTGCCGGGAGGCGGTCGAGCTTGTCACTGACTACCTCGAAGGCGCCCTGTCGCCGGCGCAGCGCCGCCGGTTCGAAGCGCACCTCGCGCGCTGCCCTGACTGCCCCGAATACCTCGCCCAGATACGCGCTGTCATCGCGCTGGCCGGGAGCATCACGCCCGATGACCTCACTCCGCGCATGCGAGGCGAATTCATCAGGCTGTACCGCCGGTGGCGGGCCGACGAAGCACGTGACCCTTTGTAGGTCCGTCACCTTGTCGTAGCCCTCGACCTGGGCCCGCGGCTAGCTCCAAGCGGTCGGCTGCACCTGGCAGCCGACCGCTGATGCGTTCAAGCCACGGTTCCTGGCGGCCACCTTCATGCTGTCCTTTGGTCAGCGTCCGCGCATGCCCGGCTCTTACCTGGCGCGGAAAGAATCCTCGGCACTACCCAGGCCATTTCTCAAGCGGGAGCGGCATCGATTCATTACCTGTCCGATTTGCCGTGGTTTGAAAGATGCGGAATTGTGGGCGCGTGACAAGTGTGCGGGGGCCGCTGGCCGTACGGCGGATGAGCGCACACTGGGTCGTGCTCGCCGCGGCGGCGCTGACCACACTGGTGGCGGCCGCGGTCGGTGCGGCGTTCGCCGCGTTCGCCGGCCAGGCGCTCCCGCAGGCCGTGCGGCATGACCTGGTCGTCGCGCCAGGAACGACAGTGGCCGCGGCGGGATCGTTCGCAAGCGGCAATCCGGCGCAGACCTCGGCGGCGTTGCGGTCATCCATCGCCGCGGGGCTAGGCGGGGTGTCGTTCACCTTCTGGCAAGGCATCTGGTCCGACCCGCTCGTCTTCGTGGCCGGGTCGTTGCCGGCCAAGCCGGCCAGCATCACCTCGGGCAACATCCCCCAGCTGCAGGCCGCTTCGCTTGACGGCGTCACGGGTCACGCCGTACTGGTGACCGGGAAATGGCCGGGGCAGCTCTCCGCATCGGCAGGCGACCCGGCCGGCAGCGCGGCCGGCGGCGCCATCCCTGCCGCGCTGCCGGCAAGCACGGCGGCGCTGCTCAAGCTCCGTCCCGGTGACGTGCTCCGGGTACAGGACCGCAACACGGGCGCGGACCTGACGTTCATTCTCACCGGCCTGTACGCAGAAAGGCAGTCGCCCCCCAGCGCCGCCTCGTACTGGCAGCTGAACTCGATTCCCGCCAGTGGATCCGCCAGTGGAACGGGTTCAGCCAGCGGATACACCACCTACGGGCCCCTTGTCGTGTCGCCAAGCGTGTTCCCCGGCCGGCTCGCCGAGGGAACCGGGACCTGGGTCGCCCAGCCCGACATGGCCGGCTTCAGCGCCGCCGACTTGTTCGCTATCTCCATCGAGGGCACCTCGAGTCTGCTCAGCGGCGTCACCCTGACCACCAACCTGCCGACCGTGCTCGCCGATACCGGCGACAACTTCGCGGTCGCCAGGTCGCTGCTCGGCATCAGCGCGCTCGAACTCCTGGTGCTCACCGTGGCGGCGCTGCTCGCGGTCGCCCGGCTGCTGGCCGCCCAGCGCGAGGGCGAGACCGCGCTGCTGGCCGCGCGCGGCGCGACCAGGTGGCAGCTGACCAGGCTGACCGCGGCCGAGGTGATCCCGCTGTCGCTGGTCGCCGCGCTGATCGGCGGGGTCGCCGGGATCTGGCTGGCCCGGCTGCTCGGCAGTACGCTCTACGGCCCTGGCACCGCCGGCGGCGGCGTCCTGGACGGCGGCATCAGCGTGGCCGCCCCGGGCACCTGGCTCGACGCGCTGGCCGCCGCGCTGGGGATCGCCGTGCTGTCGATCGGCGCGCTCCTCTACCCGGTGCTGCGGCCCGGCCGGGCCGCAGCACCGGTCCGGCGGGGCAGGCGGGCCGCCCTCTCCCGCGCGACGGTGGCCGGCGCGGACTTGGCGCTAGTGGCGCTGGCGGTGCTCGCTTGCTGGCAGCTGCGCCGGTATTCGGCCGTATCAACGTCCGCGGGCGGCCCGGCGGCCATCGATCCGGTGCTCGTGCTCGCCCCGGCGCTCGCTCTGGCGGCCGGCACGGTGCTCACGCTGCGGTTGCTGCCCGCCGCGGCCCGCGCCGTCGACCGGGTGTCGGCGGCCGGCCGCGGTCTCACCTCGGCGCTGGCCGGCTGGCGGTTCAGCCGTCAGCCGCTGCGCCAGGGCGGCGCCGCGCTGCTGCTGGTGATGGCCGTCGGCACCGGCACGCTGGCGCTCGCTCAGCACCAGAGCTGGACCAGGTCCGCCGCCGACCAGGCGGCGTACGTGACCGGCGGGGACGCACAGGTTAACCTGGCCAGCCCGGTGCCGGCCGGGGCGACCACCTCGATCACCGGGGCGGCCGGCGTGCGGGCGGCGATGGCGGTCTCGGTTTACCAGTCGGCGACGCCCGCACCGGTGGTGGCCATCGACGCCGCCCAGGCGCCTAAGGTCGCGCTGCTGCGGGCCGATCAGTCGAGCTTGCCGCCAGCCGCCCTGCTCCGGTCGATCACACCTTCGTCGCCGCCAGGCGGCCAGCTCATCCGCGGCAGGCCGCGGTCGGTTCAGTTCACCGTCACGCTCAGCCGCGCCCCCCTCGGCCTGGTGAAAGCGCAGTTCACGGTCACCGACGCGACCGGCGCCGCCTTTCAGCTCTCATCGGCGCTGTTCCCCGCCGACGGCCGCCCGCACGTGCTCACCGCCTCGCTCGGCGGGACCGGCGCCGCCTACCCGCTCCGGCTCAGCCAGGTCACCCTCTTCTACACGCTGCCCGCGAAACATCTGAAGACTCCCGTCACGCTGACCGTCGCCGGGGCGGCGCCCAGCACGTGGACCGCGGTCGCAAGCTCACCCGAGATGGTCTCGGAACTCTCCACCGACAATATGTACGGCCCGTCAGCCGAACCGAAGGCGACCGGCTGGCAGCGCGCGCCCGGCGGCGCGATGCTCACGTTCACCCCCGGCTACGGGCAATGGTCGCCCGCTCCGGGCTCGCCAGCGGTCGTCACCGAGCCGGTAGCCGGGCAGATATCGCTCTCCGCCGTGAGCACGGTGCCGGCCGCCGTCCCCGCCATCGCCACCCGGGCGTTCGACAGCGCCAACAACACCGACGTCGGCAGCATCGTGCAAACGACCATCAGCGGCATAACGGTGCCAGCGAAAATCGTGGCCACCGCCAGCGCGTTCCCCACCATCACGGGCGCCGGGCTGGTGGTGGACCTGTCCGCCCTTGAGGCGTACCTGGTCAGCCACGACGCCGCGCCAGTGGCGGTCACGCAGTGGTGGCTGGCCACGGCCGCCGGCCAGGTCCCCGCGTCCCTGACGCGCGCGCTGCCGTCGGGCGCGACCGCTAAGAGCAGCGCCGCGCTCGCCGCCGCGACCGTCGCCGACCCGCTCTCCGCCGCACCGCAGCAGGCGCTGCTCGCGATGACCGTGGCGGCCGCGCTGCTTGCGATCTTTGGCTTCTGGGTCTCGATCGCGGCGAACATCAGGCAGCGGCGCGCCGAAAACGCCGTGCTGGCGGCGCTAGGCGTCAGTCAGCGGTCCGCGGCCGCACAGCTGTTCCTAGAAAAGCTGCTGCTGTCCGTCCCGGCGGCCGCGCTCGGCCTGCTCCTCGGCGCGGTGGTCGCCCGGTTGCTGGTGCCCGCCGTCACCCTCAGCCCCACCGCGCAGACACCGGTCCCGTCGCCGATCACGATGTTCGACCTGCCGCAGACGATCCCGCTCGCGGTCGCGGTCGCCGTGCTTCCCGCACTGGCCGCCGCGCTCGTCGTCTTCCGGCGACCGGACCCGGCCGCCGAACTCCGCGCGGCGGAGGCGGCGTGAACAGTATCTCCCCGGGGGACGAGCCCCATGCCCGCAGGTACTTCCCCGGGGACCGGCGCGGCCGACCCGTGCGCGGCATCTACATCTGGCTGGCGCTGCTCACCTTCTGCGCCGTGTTCGCGGCCACGGCCGGCGCGCGGGAGACCCTCGCCAGCAGGACCCAGGCGGTGCGGCAGACGGTGGCCGCCACCCTCCCGACGACCCGGACCATCACCGTCTCCGCGGCCTGGCATGACGTGCAAAGCGTTATCTCGATGGTCAACAACACCGGCGATCCCACGACGATCGTGCCGTCGGCCACGATCGACGCGATCACCTCATCGCTGCACGCCGCCTTCAACCGCGCCCCGGTCAGCCTCACCCCGGCCGGCACGGACTGGTCGTCTATGACCGTCCCGTTCAACCCAATCAACGACGACCTGCCCGGCACCGGCGGCACGCCGGTCAAGATCGAGATAACCGAACGGCAGCCGCTCGGCCCGCAGGTGCGGCTGCTGAGCGGGCACCTCCCGGTAGCCACGCCGGTCCCGTCGCCCGCGGCCGGCGCCGGCCAGCCGGGCGACAGGCGGCAGGCCGCGACGCTCCAGGTCGTCATGACCAGGCAGACAGCGGCAACGTTCGGCCTGCACGCGGGCTCCGAGTTCGTGATGCCCGGCTCCGAGCTCGCATCGACCGGCGTCGTCACTCCGGTCACCGTCCTGGTCACGGGAATCGTGGCCCCGGTTAACCCGTCGTCGTCGTTCTGGGGCATCGACCCCGGCGTCCTCGCCGCCGACCTCCAGTTCCAAGGGCCGGCCCAGACCCCGTACTGGGCAGCCGGGGTGATGGTCGGGCCGGACGAGGCCGGCGAGCTGCAGTCGTACTTCGGCTCGCGCAATCCCCGGATGGAGTGGGTGTTCCCGCTTGACGTGAGTTCGCTCGACGGCCAGCAGGTGCGGCCGCTGAGCGACGCGCTTGACAAGATCGGCACCGATACGCCGGCCCTCTCCGGTCCCCTCGCGCCGGTCGCCTCCACGCTGACCGTCTCCTCGAGCATGTTGCCCGCGCTCAACGCGTTCATCGCGACCGCGCAGTCGGTGGACGCGTTGCTCTGGCTGCTCTACGTGAGCCTGACGGTCGCGGGCCTGGCCGTGCTGCTGGTTGCCGCGCGGATGGTCGCGATACGCCGGTCACCCGAGATCACGGTGATCAGGGCGCGCGGCGGTTCCCTGCGGCAGATCGCCATCGGCACGGGCCGCGATGCCGCGCTCCTCTGCGTCCCGGCGGCCGTGATCGCGGCCGTCCTGGCGATCATCGTCGTTCCCGGGGCAGGTTCCGCGCAGGGCGCGGGATCGGCGGGGGGCTGGTGGCCGCCGATCGCGGTGGTGGCCGTCGCGGTCGTGGGTCCCGCAATTATCGCGGCCTGGCAGCATCGGCTGCCCCGCCGCCGAACGCCCGTTCCCCGTCTCCCGCGGGGCGGGACCCGGCTGGTCATCGAGGCGGCGCTGGTGGCCGCGTCGGTGGCGGGCATCGTCGCCTTCCGCGACCAGGGGGCGCAGGCCGGCTCGGGCGTGAACCTCTACACCAGCTCCGCGCCGGTCCTGGTAGCCATCCCGGCGGTGATCGTGGTGCTCCGGCTGTACCCGCTGGTACTGCGCGAACTGCTGCGAGCCAGCGCGCGCACCTCCCGCGCGCCCGCGTTCCTCGGCCTCGCCCGGGCGTCAAGGACCGCGCTTACCCCGGCGCTGCCCGCGTTCGCCCTTGTCCTCGCGCTCACCGTGGCGGCCTTCGCCGGCATGGTGCGCGACGCGGTGGCCAACGGCCAGGTCGCGGCGTCCTGGCAGACGGTCGGCGCGGACGCGACGGTCACCCCCTCGTACGCGGCGCGGAGCTTCACCATCTCGCCGGCCGCGGCCCGGGCGGTCGCCGCCGTGCCCGGCGTGACGCACGCGGCCGAGGTCATGAACGAGTCCTGGACCACCCCGGCCGGCCGCCAGGTCAGCGTCCTGGCCGTGGACCCCGCTAGTTACGCGGAGCTTGTCGCCGGCACCCCCGGGTTCCCGCCGGTGCCGGCCGGGCTGCTGGCGACGTCAGGCAAGGCGGGGGCGCCCCAGCCCGTCCTGGTCTCCCCGCAAGCCGCGGCAATCCTCAGGGCCCCCGGCCCAGGCAGCGGCGCGGTCACGCTGAGCACCAGGCAGGCGGCCCTTCGGCCGGTCCAGGTCCGGGTGGCAGGCGTGATCTCAAGTACCCCCGCGCTGCCCGGCGGCGGCGCGTTCGTGATCATGCCGCTGGCCGCGATCAAGTCCACGATCACGCCGCCGGCGGCGATCCCGGTCAATGAGATGCTGCTAACCGGCGGGTCCATCGACCGAGCGCGGCTCACCGCGGTGGTGCGGCACACGTTGCCGGACGCAGTCACTACCTTCCGTTCGGACGTACTCTCCGCACTGACCAGCGGGCCATTGCAGCACGGGGCGTTCACGCTGTTCTCGCTCGCGCTCGTGGTCGCCGCGATCCTCGGCCTCGCGGTCATGCTCCTCGAGCTCGCGCTCGGTGCCGCGGAACGGGAAGCGACGCTCGCTCGCCTCGCGGCTATGGGCCTGGGCGAGGGACAGCGGGCGTGGGTGGTGGCCCTTGAGGTGCTGCCCGCCGTTATCACGGCGGCGGTGGCCGCCTGGGCCTGCGCCCTGGCGCTTCCCCAGGTGCTCGGGCCTGACCTCGACCTGTCGGTGTTCACCGGGTCTTCCGTCACCGTGAGGCTCGCGGCCGACGTGGCCTCCTTCGCGGTGCCGCTGGCCGGCCTGGCCGTGCTCGCGGCCGTGGCGCTCGGCATAGAGGTCAGGTCGGGACGCAAGCGCGGCGCGGCGTCCCTCCGAATGGGCGAATAAACAGCGTTGTGACCTAGGCCTCATGAAATCGGCAAACCGGCGTTGCTGGCTGATCCGTACATCTGGTGGAAGACACCCACTCAAAAGGATGTGTGATCTTGAAACGACGTCGTTCACCTCGCACCCTGGCCGTGCTGATCGCAGCGGCCGGCGGACTAGCCCTCGCCGCTCCGACCGCGGCGTTCGCGAGTACCGGTTCCCCTCACCACCAGGGTGGTGATCTGAAGCTGAACCAGGTCAACCTTGCCTCCGACATACCTGGCATGGCGCCGCTGACCGATCCCGATCTGAAAAATCCCTGGGGCATCTCGCTGTCCCCCACCTCTCCCTTGTGGGTCTCCAATCAGGGCACGAACAGCTCCACCCTCTACACCCTCACTCCAGGCTCAAGCACCGTGACGAAGGTGCCGACAGTGCGAGTGACCATGGGGAACTCTGTCGCGGGCCCAACGGGCCAGGTGGCGAACACGGGTACCGGGTTCGTAGTGAGCAACGGGACTACCAGCGCCCCCGCCGCGTTCATCTTCGATACGCTCGACGGCCACATCGAGGCCTGGAATCCCAAGGTCGACCCGCTCATCGGTAACACCGAGAACAAGGCCACCGTGCCTGGCGCCAGTTACACCGGACTCGCGCTCGCCTCAAGCAGCCACGGCGACGAGCTTTTCGCCGCCAACTTCGGCCAGGGCAAGGTCGATGTGTTCGATTCGACTTTCACGCAGGTAAGGACGGCTCCCTGGCAGTTCAGGGACCCGCGGCTGCCGTACGGCTTCAAGCCCTTCAATACGCAGGCGCTGAACGGCAACGTCTTCGTGACCTTCGACAAGGCCGACCGGAGCACGGGCAGGGAAGCGGTCGGTAAGGGCCTTGGCGTCGTCGACGAGTTCAGCACCGACGGGCGCTTTATCGCCCGCATCGCCTCCGGCGGTGCGCTCAACGCGCCCTGGGGCCTGGCTATCGCGCCGGCCAGCTGGGGTTCTGCTGCCGGCTCGCTCCTCATCGGCAACTTCGGTGACGGCCGGATCAACATCGTTGCCGAGCACGGCAATCACTTCGGAAACCACATCACGGGTCAGGTCGTGGACAAGTCGACCGGCAAGCCGTTCACCGAGCCTGGCCTGTGGGCCCTGCTGCCCGGTACCGCGGCGACCGGTGGCACCGACGCGGTCTGGTTCACTTCGGGTATCAACCACGAGCAGGACGGCCTGCTCGGCGTGCTGCGCCCATAACACGACTGGCAGGCGCCAGGCACCGTGCTGTGTGCACGGTGCCTGGCATTTAACTGCCGAGTTGTCATGTCGGGCTAATATCCGATTGCTACCTGGACGTACTGGGCATCCGTGGAGTTGAAATCGGACGACTGGCCGTTGTCGTCGTCGTAGGCGAAGCCGTATTGCAGGCCGTTTACGGCGACCGAGTGCCAGAAGGCGGAGTAGTAATTGCACGGCGCGTTCTGGTAGTAGTCGGCTGGGGTGTTCTGCACGGTGGTCGAGAATTGCGCGACGCAGCGGTTCAGTGCCGCGCACAGGGTCGGGTCACCGCTGAGGTTCGGGCTGCCCCCGCCGGAGCAGCCCAAGACTTCCTGCGTGGTCTCGGTGGCTCCCACTGAGGCCGCGTACGAGGTCATGTAGTTCGCGTCCGCCCCGCCCGGCTGGAATGCCGCGATGTCGCCTGGTGCCGGGATGGCGTAGGGCGCGTTCACGGTGGCAAGCTGCTGGAAGGCCGCGGGCACCGAGTTCTCGAACTGCTGGAACAGGGCGGTCCTGCTCTCGGAGAACACCTGGTAGTCCTCGCCGACCACGGTGTCGCTGCCGTCGGAGTTGTGCAGGTGGATGGCCAGCGGCAGCCGGAACGCGTCAACGCGCGAGGTGTCGGCGTTGATCGTCGTGCCGCTGGAGTTCAACTCGATGAAGTCGTAGTACTGGCTGTTGGGAGATCCGAGGTAGAAGTAGATCCGGCAGGAGTTGCACGCGGTCATCGTGTAGTACGGCGACTGCGCGATCGTCTCCTCGACGCCGTTGACGTCCCAGTACACCTCGTTGTCCGGGTACTGGCCGTTGGTCGCGTTGATGAAGTCGAACTCGATGGCACCCGACGCACTAGGGATGCTGCTGGTGTTTCCCCAGAACGAGGACGGGAAGCCGCCGTAGCCGCCACCGGAGCCGCTGCCCGAGGCGAACGTCAGGTAGTGGATGTTCCAGCCGGCGTTGTCCTGGTGGACGGTCAGCGTTTGCACGCCGGCGGGCAGGGTGACGCTGGCCGTCACCGTGGTCCAGGCCTGGTAACCGCCGGTCGCCGGGGCGTTGACGTTCCCGCTCAGGTTGGTCCCCGCGCCGTTGGATATGTGCAGCGCGTCGGTGACCGCGGCCGGTGCGGCCAGCCGCAGGCTCACGGTGTACGTTCCGGCCGTCGCGACGTTGACCGTGTAGTTGAACCACTGCCCGGCCGCGGTCCAGCCGATGTCGTACCCGCCGCCGGTGTCGGTGGTCGTCTCAAGGTCGACGCCGTCGGTCCGGTAGCTGTTGGCCGAGCCGTTGACCGTGCCGACGTTGTAGGCGACGCCCTTGCCGCCGGTGTCGTAGTTGGCCGCCTGCACGGTGCCAGGCACCGCCGCGGGCGTCCCGCCGTACGGGCCCTCTCCGCCACCGCCGGCCGCGGCGAACGTCAGGTAGTGAATGTTCCAGCCGGCGTTGTCCTGGTGGACGGTCAGCGTTTGCACGCCGGCGGGCAGGGTGACGCTGGCCGTCACCGTGGTCCAGGCCTGGTAGCCGCCGGTCGCTGGCGCGGTGACCGAGCCGGTGAGGTTAGTCCCCGCGGCGTTGGAGATATGCAGCGCGTCGGTGACCGCGGTCGGGGCGGCCAGTCGCAGGCTGACCGCGTAAGTCCCGGCAGTGGCCACGTTGACGGTGTAGTTGAACCATTGCCCGCCCGCGGCCCAGCCGATGTCGTAGCCGCCAGGGGGATCTGTGGTCGTTTCAAGGTCGACGCCGTCGGACCGGTAGCTGTTGGCCGTGCCGTAGACCGTGCCGACGTTGTAGGCGACGCCCTGGCCGCCGGTGTCGTAGTTGGCCGCCTGCACCGTGCCAGGCACCGCCGCGGGCGTCCCGCCGTACGGGGCGTCAGTAGCGGCGTACGCCGTGGTGCGAGTGCCACCGATGCCCACCAGCGCCAGGGCGACGACGACCGCCGCCGCGATGGCCAGGGGCCTTATGCGGCCTAGGCGCGACCTGCCCCGCTGGAACCGCGTCATGCGTGAGACGTGAAATGATCCCATCCCTTACTTCCTTCCCTTGCTTCCCTTCTGGTTTCCTGGCCATGGCAACGCGTGATGCATCAATGGGCACTGCCACGCTCCTAGAGTTAATTTGGAGCTTGAATTAACTCGAATGTGCGCTGGCGGTGCGTTGCCCGCAATCCGACAAGACCGTAAAAAACTGTTAATGTTCCGAGACCTGATCTCCCAGGTTCGGACGCGGTTCACCACGAGCGACGTCGCCTTGGCTATGACCTTGGTGGACGGCAGTCGCCGGGCGGCCTAGTCTCATGCTGATGATGGCGACAATGCCCGCCACGTCGACCAGTCAGGATGTAACCCGGCGGCTGATCGGCGAGGGTTACGTAGTAGTGACCGGCATGATGCCCCCGGAGGGCGTGCGGGAGGCCCGCTCTGACCTGGACCGGCTGCTGCGCACCACCCGGACCGGGCGGAACTCCTTCGAGGGATTCAGCACGCAGCGGATCTACGCGCTGTTTGCCAAGACCCGCATGTTCGATGCGGTCGCTACCCACCCTCTGCTGCTCGCCGTCCTTGACCAGGTGCTGGGCCATTACCAGCTCAGCGCACCGGTCGGCATCTGCATCGGGCCAGGTGAAAAGGCGCAAGTCCTGCACCGGGACGACGCCATTTACCCAGTGCCTGAGCCGCATCCGCCGCTGGTGGTCAACACGATGTGGCCGCTGGATGAGTTCACTGCGGAGAACGGGGCCACCAGGTTCATAGCCGGTAGCCACCGGTGGGAGCCGGGGCGACGGCCGGGCCCGGGCGATCCGCTGGAGACTGCCGTAATGTCACCCGGCGCGGCCCTGTTCTACCTGGGCAGCCTCTGGCATGGAGGCGGCGCGAACCAGACAGTCAAGCCACGACTCGGCGTGATCCTTGAGTACGCCGCGGGCTGGCTGCGACCCCAGGAGAACCACTGCCTGGCCGTTCCCCGCGACGTTGTTCGTGACCTGCCAGAGCGACTGCAGGAACTACTCGGCTACAACATCTACCCCCCGTTCGTCGGCTACGTCGACGGCAGCCACCCGCGCCGGGTCCTGCCGGCGGATTCCTAGGGCCCTATGGGCAACAACCACGCGAGGCAATTCGCCAGTGACTACAGACCAGACCGCTGCTCCGCTTCCTCGGATACTTCAAGCAGCGCGCGGCATATGTCGGTGATGTCCACGATGCCGACCAGGCCGGGGCCTCCCGTGACCGGCAGGTGCCGGAAACGCCCGCTTGTCATGACTCTGGCCGCGTCACGGATGCTTGTTGTCGCGCTGACGACGGTCGGGCGGGCAGTCATCAGCTGGTAGATCCGTACGTCGTTCGGGTTCTTCCCGTCCGCGACCAGGTGAGAAATGTCAGCCTCGGTAATGATGCCGATCGGCTCGCGGGTCTGTGCCTGCGTGACGACGAGGGCGGTCGCGCCTGCGCGCTTCATCAGGAAGGCGGCCCCGGCCACATGGTCATTTTGTTCAACCGTCGTGACCGGTGGATTCATGACGTCCGCGACCGTGGCCGGGGGCGGCGATGGGTGTGGTGCTGAGGCGTCTGCCATGATCTGCTCCCTCGGAGATTTAATCACGTTGTTAGGTATTCGATCACACCGTCGGGCCCAGGCGGTGGGTCACGGGGGTCAACACCACGCCGCCGATGCCCGCTCTCGCGTATGACCCGTTGAGGGTGAGGTGCGTAGCCGCCAGCCGCGGGATGCTTTTTACGTGATCCGCATCCGCATCCGCATCCCGTAGGAGAGTGCCGTGACTACCAAGGCCGCGTTTTCACCTAGCGAATGGCATCTAGTGCTCGAGGGGCCGCCAGCCGCGGGCTTGCTCGTCATCACAGCGTCGCGCGGAGGGACGTTCCGGGAGACGATGGCGATGTCGAAGGCCTACGCCGAGGCTCGTGCCGAGCACGGCGAGAGTGAGCTTCTCGATGAGATCGTGGCGGAGAAGCCGCGCGTGGAGCGCGGCGGGAAGGTTCACAATCCCGAGGAGCTCAGGGACCAGGGGCTCGACTGCCTGACCGAAGTGACGGCGTTGCTTGAAGACAAGGCGACCGCCGAGGAGCGCGAAGACTACCGGCGTTTCGTGCTCACCGTGGCCAGCAAGGTCGCCGCGGCCCACCGGGAGGGAGGGCAGCAGGTAAGCCCGCCGGAGGCACAAGCGATCCAGGACATCAAGACGGCGCTGGGCATGGGTGCTTCCTGAACCGGACATAGCGGTCGAATCTTCGTTGCTGCCGCCGGCTGTCCCCAGGTCAAGCGGAACCGGTCAGCCACGCGGCCGGCCGCTGGCGATCGTCCCCATATGGGATTCGCCGACATATATGTTTAATCCTTGTTACCTTCGGAATGATCGTCCTCAATTGCCGCGATGAGATCGCTGATTCGGCGGTGAGTACCGCTCAGAACTGGCCAATCTGCGTGCAGGTCCGGTCCCGTGACGTCCAGGGTCAGCCGATCAATGCAAAGAGGCTGGCGTTTATCATGTTGCCCTTGTAGGTTTACGATGTGGGAATCGCCTCCAGTTCACGCCGGCCAGCCGCCTGGACCGGTCTGCGGCCCGCGAGTTTTGACTCGTGGGTTCCGGTACTGTTTCTGGCCTCCGGCGCGGCCGGGCTGATCTATCAGGTGGTGTGGACGCAAAACCTGGTCCTGATCTTCGGGGATACCACGCTGGCGATTGTCACGACGGTGACGGCGTTCCTGGCCGGGCTGGGGATCGGCTCGCTGGTGGGAGCCGCGGTGGGGGCGCGGCTGCGCCGGGCGCTGGCGGTATACGGGCTGCTGGAGATCGCGGTTGGCTGCCTGGCGCTGCTGATGCCGCTGGCGTTCGATGTGATCGCGACGCTGTTCAGAAACGCCTACCTGTCGCTGCCGCCGACTGAGGTGGGCCTGATCCGGTTCGGGCTGGCGTTCGTGGCGCTGGCGCCGGTGACGATCCTGATGGGGATGTCGCTGCCAGTGCTGACCCGGCATCTGGTCCGGGAGGACCCGGACGTGGGGGAGCGGATAGCCCGGCTCTACGGCCTGAACACGCTGGGCGCGGTGGTCGGGTCGGTGGCCAGCGGCTACCTGCTGATCGAGCTGATCGGGCTACGCGAGACGACGCTGGTGGCGGTCGGGCTGAACCTGTGCGCCGGCGGCGGCGCCTTGCTCATGTCCAGGGCGTTCGGGGCGGCGGAGGCCGAGCCCCGGCCGAAGGCGGAGCCGAGGCCGCCGCTGCAGGGCCGACAGCGGCTCCTGCTGGCCGTTACCTTCACTTCCGGCCTGGTCAGCCTGGCCCTGGAAGTGCTGTGGACCCGGATGATGCAGCAGGCCACCGGCTCGTCCATCTACGTCTTTGTCGCGGTCGTGGCGGTCTTCCTCATCGGCGTCGCGGGCGGCAGCCTGATCTACGAGCGACTGGGCGACCGCAGTCCGAAGATGGCCACTCTCGGCGCGCTCCTGGCCGTCGCTGCCGCGCTGGCGCTCGTGCCGATGATCGTCAGCAATATGTTGGGGCCGACGTGGCTGCCGCTCGCGGTCGTGCTCATCCTGCCCGTCACCACGATCTTCGGGTACACCTTCCCGCTCACGGTCCGGCTGTTCGTCGACAGCGCCGACCAGGCCAGCCGGGGTGTCGGACTCGCGTACGCGGCCAACACCGCGGGGTGCGTGGTCGGCACCGTGCTTGCCGGGTTCGTGCTGATCCCGACGCTGGGGTACAACGCGTCGATCATCGTAGTAGGCATCCTCTTGGCGGCGGTCGGCGGCGCGGTGGCGGTCGGGTCCGCGCAGCGCCGGGACATCGTGCAGCGCAGGGAGTTGCTGCGCCCGGCGGTCGGCCTTGCGGCCGCGGCAGCGCTGCTGGTGGTGCTCTTCATCCCGGCCGCCAGGCTGACCTACACCCAGCGCAAGATCGACCATACCGTCGCGACCGCGCACCATGAGGACACGGTTGCCTCGGTGGATGTCACCGGCGGCCCCGCCCGCAGCCGCAGCCTGTACATCAACGGCACGAACATCACCAGGCTCACGATCGTCACCAAGGTGCTGGCCTACGTGCCGAAGGCCGCCCGGCCGAATGCCAGCACGCTGCTCAGCATCTGCTTCGGGATGGGCACGACCTACCGGTCCGCGATCATTGCCGGCCTGCACACCACCGCAGTCGACCTGGACCCGACAGAGCCGTCGGTGATGTCGTGGTTCTACCCGGACGCCAATAAGTACCTGCACAATCCGCTCGGCCAGGTCGTCATCAACGACGGGCGCAACTATGTCCGCCTGTCCAGCAAGCGCTATGACCTGATCGACATCGACTCGCCCCCGCCGATCTGGAGCGCTGGCGCGGTGGTGCTGCTGACCCAGGAGTTCTACCAAGAGGCCCTCCAGCGGCTGACACCCGGCGGAGTGCTGACCACCTACCTCCCGCTGCAGCCGCCGCCGCTGCAAAAGCTGGTCCTGCGGACTTTCCGGTCGGTATTCCCCTACATGACGGTTGTCTACGAGCCCCATAACCATCCCGGCGGCATGTACATAATGGGCTCCCAGGCCCCGATCACCTTCAGCACGGCCGCGCTCCAGGCGGTCTTCGGCACCCCGGCCGCGCGCGCCGACCTGGCGGGCGCGCCCGATTTCCCTGCCATCTCCACCGCGCAGTGGGTATCGAAAATCCAGGGCAGCGTCCGGCTTACCAACAACCAGGTCAACGCCTTCACCGGCCCGGGCCCGCTGCTCACTGACGACCACCCGCTGACCGAGTACTTCATGCTCTCCGGGGCCGACCCGCGCGCACAGCCGCTCCCGCTGCGGCTGTGCGAGGTCGTCACCGGACTGCTCGTCCTGCTCATCATCGGTGCCGCAGTCGACATGGCATCGCGGAGGCGGACCCGCGCTGGCGGCGACTCGCGCCCGGGTGACAATCCGGCATACGCGGAAACTGGAGATCACGGGGATTTACCGTGTCCGAGGTCGCGAAATCGGTTAGACCAATTGACCGGCTGCGGCCAATGACGACCAAGGTGCCAAGCTCGGCGCTGAGCACCGAGCTGGCGAAGCCGGTGTATGCCTACGTCGCGCTCAGCCTCTCGAAGACCGGTACACCCAAGCCGCCGACCACTCTCACCAGGAACGGCGGTAGGGCGAGCGTCAGCAAGTCGACGCGACTGTCGGCCACCCAGCACAGGTTCACGGTCAAGCTCACGTTCACCGTTGGCAACGACGGCTACGCGTGGACCGGGCCTGCTCAGCCGCGGTCCGGCCTGGCGATGCAGCCTTGAGGGGCTTACGCGCTGACGGCCGCCTGGTACTTCTCGACCACGTTCGCCGGGACCCGGCCGCGCTCCTTGATGTCAAAGCCCTGTCCCCTGGCCCACTCGCGGACCTTGGCGGTGTCGACGGCGCCGGCGCCGGAGCGGCGGCCGCGGAAGGCGCGCCGGGTGCCGGGGGCCTTGCGGCCGTGGGCCACATAGTTTGCCAGCACCGTGCGCAACTCCTCGGTGTGCTGGGCGTTGAGGTCGATCTCGTACTCGGTCCCGTCCAGGCCGAAGCGGACGGTGCCTTCAGCTGCGCCGCCGTCGATGTCGTCGATAAACAGCGTCTGAATCTTCTGTGCCATGCCGCGTACCCCGCATGTCGTTTGCCTGATTTATGAAACAGCGTAACCGGTTGCGAGCCGCAATCATTCCGCAAGAGTCCCGTGTTTCCTGTTTTTTCACGAAAGGCCTAGGCGGCGGCCGCGTTCCTGCTTGCCGTCGCACTATGACACTGCCATAAGCAGGCGCGGGTATCCCGGAGGCTGTGGCCGGCTCCGGCCGTCGGCCCGTCCGCTGCGGCGGATTCCCCGATGGCCTTTACGCACCGTCTCCGCGGGATCGGCAGGCTCGGTATTCCCGGGTCCGGCCTCGGCTGTGTATTAATCCTAAGGTATTACGTAATTTGGCAATTCGCGGGATACGGGCGTATTGCGACGAAACCCGCCGCGAAGCGGTGTCCGCTACCGTTGCCTTCATAGATCGTCGCCGGGAGGGCGCATGCCGTAGCCGATGCCTGTCGTGACTGCCGGTTATCGTCCGAACGCCCACGACACCATCAGCGGGAACTCCTCGCTCCAGAACGGGTCGCCATGCGATCCGGCCCGCTCGGTCATGACGACGTCCGCCCCGGCAGCGCGCAGCGCGTCCGCCCAGCGGGTCGCGTTCTCGAGGAAGAACGGCTCCTGTGTGCCGGCGACGAGGTACGCGCGCGGCAGCGATCCCGGCATCTCTGCGGGCGGCCGGTAACCCGCGCCGGGTGAGGCGCAGAAGACCGCGCCGTAGACGTCCGGGTGCCGCAGCCCGATGGCGAGCGCGAGTTCGCCACCGGCCGAGACGCCGAGCACCGCGGTGCGCTCTGCGGGCAGCCCGACGCCGAAGCGCGACCGCACCCACCGGCGGACATCGCCTGTGAAGAAGTTCTCGTGTGCCGCGAACCGGTCCGGGTCGAAGCCCGGTGAGTACTCGTGGAGCCGGAGCATCTCATCGGCCATCCGGTGCACGCCGACGATCATCGTGGGCGGCACGTCGGACGCCTCGAGCTCCCCGCCCCACTGCGAGGTCAGCTGGCCATCACCCGCGAACACGACCGCCTCGGGCGGACCGGGCGGGACGTACACGGTGACCTGGCGGCCGCCATCGTAGCCGAACGTCTCGGTGACGAGCTGTCCTGCGATGGAGGACATCGTGGCTTGCTCCTTATCCGTAGCGGCGGCAGCGTTGGCAGGGCGTGAAGGTGACAGCCTCCTCGTCTCCAGGTCGGCCGCCGCCCTCGTCGGATCCGGCGTCGTCTCGTTCGTGGTGAGTGCAAGGAGGGCGTCGCAGCGGCGCCCGCTGGCAACGACTCAGGGAGCAAAGATGCCGCATCCAATCGTGCACGCGGAGATCCGGTCGACAGACCCGGACGCCACCCGCAAGTTCTTCGGTGACCTGCTCGGATGGACCTATCCGGACCAGGGGGCGACTCCCTGGCTACACGTTCGTCGACACCGGTCTACCAGACGCCTTGTACACGGCGATCAGCCCGTTGCAGGGCGGCAGCGATCTGGTCACCTTCTTCATCGCGGTGGATGACGTCGACAGCGCCGTGAACCGGGCCAAGGAACTCGGGGGCCAGGTCATTCAGGAGCCCCAGCATGTGCCCGGCGTGGCCTTCGCGCTGATCGCCGACCCGCAGGGCCACGTCGTGGGCCTGACCAAGCAGGGCTGACCGCTTTAGGCTACGCGGTAAAGCGGGCCGCGCACGGTAGCCCGTGCACGGCCCGCTTTAGGATCTCCGTCAGGCCCCGTCGTTCAGGAACCTGTTGGTGTATTCCAGTGCTGTCGTGCCGGAAACCGAGTTGCAGGTGGGGGACGCGTACGTCGTGGTCGTGGGGCAGGGCGTGTCCCGGTCCAGTGACCAGAAGTGCAGCCCGGCCAGGCCGTTGCTCTTCGCGTAGTTCGTGAGCGTGTCCACGTCAGCGGCGGTGAAGGTCTCGGCAGTGTTGTCGTTCAGTCCGATCATCGGCGTGACCGCGATCTTGCTCGCCGCGATCCCGTAGGTGTGCTCGAGGTTCCCCACTGCCTGGATCGCCGACTGCCCCATCTCGCAGCTGCCGGAGACGACGACGCAGACGCCGCTCGACGCGCTGCCGAAGTCCATGGTCATCAGGTTGATGACGTAGTTCTTCATGCTGGAGCCGAGCACCGCCTGGACGACCTCGTTGCCGAGCGAGTTCACTCCGCCGTAGCTGCCATCGGATGCTGCCAGCGTGGCGAGCGTGAACGAGAACTGCAGGTTCGGGTACTGCGACTGCGCGCCCGCCGCCGCCGTCGACCAGGTTCTGGATATCCGACTGGGACTGACCGCCTTCGATGTCGAAGTCGATGCCGACCAGGTGCGGGCTGGCGTAGCGCGCGATGAAGGCTTCCATGCCAGACGCCGAGGTGCAGGTGAAGGTGCCGGCCTCGCCGCCGGTCGAGACCACGTAGTTCAGGCCGGCGCTGTTGAGTTGCGGAATGTTCTCGGCCGCCCAGCTCGCGCCCGAGGCACCGCCCCAGGTCTCGCTGCCGCAGGCTCCGGTCGCGAACGCGAGCGTGATCGCGGGCAGCTTCGGGACGTAGGTCGACACCAGGCTGCCGGAGCCCACCACCGGAATGGCGGACCCTTCCACGGCCGACTGCATCTGGTAGGTGTTCCAGTTCATGTTGATGGTGACGTCCTTGTAGGGGCTGAAGAGCAGGCCGCTCACCGAGCCGGTGCCCGTCCCGCCGCCCCCGCCGCCACCGCCACCGCCACCGCCGCCGCCCCCGCCCGAGCCGGTGCAGGCGCCGTTGGACGTCCACGGCTGTCCCGAGCCGCTGCCGCCGTTGTTGGTCGCCGGATCGTTGCCCTGGGTCCACCAGTTGGCGGTGTAATTGATCCCGTTCTCGCTTGCCTGATTGCCGGCGGTATAGACGGCGGTGGAACTCCATGCTGCGGCGCATGCGGTGGCTGCCTGTGCGGCGGGACCGGAGGCCAGCGCGAGGACCGAGCCGCCGGCTGTTAGCCCGAGCGCCGAGCCGGCGATGAGAGCTGTGCGCAGAATCCGTCTTCCGACCTTCATGGACCCTCCAGGGGCGAGAGAAGCTGAGGCGATTCGGCGCCTCGCATGAGCCGGTCAACCGGTTGTGTGACTTTGCCGGTTATTGGTCATTTTGTAAGCCCGGAGAGCCTGGCCGTCAAGGCTTACTAACAAGAAACTTTCTTGTTAATTTTGGGCTGGCGCTCCCGGGATCCTGCGGACCAGGTCAAACGCGTTGTGGTCGCACCGGTACCGGCGCGTCACCGGGCACCGCGGTGGCATTGTGCCCGCCGCGTCCACGTCGCGGACGGTTAACAACGACGGTTGGCTCCGGACGAGGTTGTCAGGTGGACGACCGCTGCGGCGGGGATCACCGTGAGCGTCAAGTAAGAGAAATCCGTTGTGTGAAGCCGTTTGCAACGGGCAGTTGACAGCCCATGTCAGCCGTTGCCAGGCGCTCTCTCGCGCCGCCTGCCGTCGTAAGCGCGTCGGCGTTCGTGTTCGCGGTCCTGCTCGGCATCCGCCCATGAGCCGGGCCGCAGTAGTGATGAACCCGACGAAGCTGGATGACGACGAGGCATTCCGCAAGTCTGTCCGCCAGGTCATGGACGATCACGGCTGGGACGAGCCGCTCTGGCTGGAGACGACGCCGGAGGATCCCGGCCGAGGCCAGGCTGAGTGGGCGGTGTCCGCCGGGGTCGACCTCGTGCTCGCGTGCGGCGGTGACGGGACGGTCACCGCGTGCGCGGAGGGCGTCGCCGGCACCGGGGTGCCGCTGGCGATCATCCCGATGGGAACGGGCAACCTGCTGGCTCGCAATATCGGCCTGCCGATGGGCTTGGACGAGGCGCTCGCGGTCGCGCTCGGCAGCGTGCAGCAGCCGATTGACGCGGGCCGGGTGAACGGGACGCTGTTCGTCGTCATGGCGGGCCTGGGGCTGGATGCCCAGATGCTGAGCGGTACCAGCGAGCCGCTCAAGAAGCGGCTGGGCTGGCTCGCCTACGCGATCTCGGCTGCCCGTCACCTGGGCGACCGGCCGATACGGGTGACCGTCAGCGCCGACGGCGGCCGGCGCCGCCGGATGAGGGCCAGCGCGCTGATCGTCGGCAACGTGGGCTGGCTGCGCGGCGGGCTCCCGCTGCTGCCGGACGCACGGCCTGACGACGGCATGCTGGATGCCGTCGTGCTGATCGCCGGCGGCCTGACCCGGTGGCTGGCGGTGGCCGCGGGCATCGTGCTGCGGCGCCCGGCGCGCGGCGGGATCTACCGCGTTCAGTTCACCGAGCTGCAGGTGACGCTGGACCAGGAGCAGCCGTGGGAACTGGACGGCGAGGTCATGGGATCGACCCGCCAGCTCACGGTGATGGCGCAGCCAGGTGCGCTGCTGCTGCGGATGCCGCCAGAGTCAGCCTGACACGTGAGCGGTCTGAACGATGCTTACCCGCCGCCGCGGCTCTCCGGGCCGGCGGCGGAAGTCGACGCGGGTCCAGAGGGCCCGGACGTCGGCGCGTTCTTCGACCTGGACGGGACGCTGGTCGCCGGGTACACCGCGGCGGCCCAGACGAGGGACCGGCTGCGCCGTCGGGATCTGCGGATGGTCGAGTTCCTGACGATCGTGGATCTCGCGGTGCAGTTCCGGCTCGGAAGGCGCGCATTCGAGACCCTGATCGAAAGCAGCGCCCTCACCGTCAAGGGACGGCTGGCGCGGGAGGTCGACGAGATGGGAGAGCGCATCTTCCGGCAGTCCGTCGCGGACCTGATCTACCCGGAAATGCGCGAGCTGGTCCGGGCTCACCAGCGCCGCGGCCATACCGTGGTGCTGAGCTCGTCCGCGCTGACCAACCAGGCGGCGCCAGTGGCTCGCTACCTCGGCATCGAGCACATCGTGTGCAACCGGCTCGTGGCCGACGAGCAGGGGATACTGACCGGCGAGATCGAACAGCCCGTGGTGTGGGGCCCCACCAAGGCCAGCGGCGTACAGCAGTTCGCCGCCGATCATCAGGTTGACCTGGGATCGAGTTACTTCTACGCCGACGGCGACGAAGACCTCAGCCTCATGTGCCTGGTCGGCCGTCCGCGGCCGGTCAACCCGGCACCCCTGCTGGCCAAGGTCGCCGTCCGCCGCGGCTGGCCCGTCATGCGGTTCAGCAGCCGAGGCAGCGGCGGCCCGCGCGGGATGGCCCGTCGGCTGGCCAGCGCCAGCTCCCTCGGGCCGCTGGCCGCCGCCGCACTTGGCGTCGGGCTGGTGCGGCGCAACAAGCGCGCCGGGGTCAACTTCCTTACCAGGTTCTGGCCGGGGACGGTGCTCGCGCTGAGCGGTGTCAAGCTGAACGTGGCGGGCGCGGAGCATCTGACCGAGCGGCGGCCCGCGGTCTTCCTGTTCAACTTCCGCAGCAACGCCGACGTGTTCCTTGTGGCCGCGCTGGTCAAGGACAACTGGACCGGGATCGCCACGAAGGAGATGCAGAGCAGCCGCGTGTTCGGCCAGCTCGGGAAGCTGCTCGACGTCGCGTTCGTCGACCGCGAGCACCCGGGAACGGCTGCCGCGCTCAGGCCCCTTGAGGCGGCCGCGCGCAAGGGGCTGTCGATCCTGATCGCCCCGGAAGGAACCAGGGTTGATACCGAGTCGGTGGGCCCGTTCAAGAAGCGGGCCTTCCTCATCGCCATGGCGGCCGGACTGCCGATCGTCCCGATCGTGATCAGGAACTCCGAGTCGGTGGCAGGCCGAAACACGACAAAGCTCAATCCGGGTACGGTCGACATCGCCGTCCTGCCGCCGGTCAGCGTCGAGGGCTGGACACTGCTGAACCTGCGGGAACGAATCGCGCAGGTCCGGACGGCCTACCTGGAAACCCTGGCCGAATGGCCTGCGGGAGAGCCGGGCGCCAGTGCCGTAAGCCGCAGCTCATGAGCCGGGCCTTGACGCCTCGCTCGGCAGGGAGTGAGGCGTCAAGGATACCGGGACTGTGCTTCGGCGTTATTCGAGCGGCTGGCGGGCGATACCCCCTGGGTCGCGGCCGGCCAGCAGCCAGCCCAGGACCGTCGCGGCAAGGGGCATGCCAACCAGGATCACCAGCAGGTTGGTCACGGGGATGCTGGTCAGCGACGACAGGCCGTCGAGCGAATTGCTCCGGAAGAAGCCGATCGCCGCCAGGTACCCGCCGACGATCCCGACCACGGCGCCGGTGAACGCGAGCGCGCCCGCGGTCGTCGCCGTGATGGTGCGGCGCGTGCTGCCGCCCGCCCCGGTCGCGGACAGCGTGCGCAGGTCACGGGCCGCCTCGCTGCGGACGAGGCCGACGCTCAGGCCGAGGATGCCGATCGCGAGCACGATCCCGAACAGTGTGGCCGCGTCGATGATCTGCGCAAGCGACGGGATGCTGTTGCGGGTCTCGACCGACATGTCGCCGGCCGCGGCGGTCCGCTGGGCGTTGGTTACCTGGGCGGCGGTGAGGCCGTTCGGCACCTGGATGAGCCAGCCGACCGTGCCGACCGATTCTTGCAGGTGCAAAGTGGTGATCGCGTGCTCGGTCACCACTGTGTTCGGCGCGGACGTGCCGGACGGGAGCTGGCTGATCTCCTGGATGGGCGGGTTGGCGATGCAGCTTCCCGCCGGGCAGGGCCACTGGTTTTGGCGGTTGGGCCCGTTTCCGCCCCCGTTCCCTGTGCCGTTGAGGACCTGGCCGCCGCCTCCCTTGCCGCCGCCGTGGTTGCCGTAGGTGAGCTGCATCAGGCTCATCGTCGACAGTCCCGGACGCATCGTGAGGATGTCGGCGTCCGGGTTGATCTGCGACTGCTTGATGCCGAACGCGCTCAGCAGCTGCGGCGTCGCCACGTAGATCGGGCCGTTCCACGAGCGCCCGGACGCGGCGTGGTTCAGGTTCGCGCTGGTCTGCTCGAGCGCGATCATGCTGGTCGTGCCGAGCTCGGCGGCGATGTCCTTCGCGACCTTCGGCGCGGCGGCGATCTGCGCCGTTGGTCGCCTGGCTGTTGGGGCCGCTGGAGAAGCCGGCGGCGTCGCCGGGCGCGTACACGATGAGCTGATGGGAGTTGAGGTTCGGGCCGGTGTAGTCGAGGGCGTTGGCGAACCTGGCGGCGCTCGCCACGCAGATGATGACCGCGATCAGCGTGCTCAGGCTGATCGCCGCGAGCGCCGGGCCGGACCGTGCCCGGTACCGCGCCAGATCCCGCAGCGCGAGCCGTATCGCGATCGGGCTCCGCTTCCCGGCGGCGGCGACCACCGACAGGAGCGCCGGGGCGAGCAGCACGATGGCGACGGTGAGTGCGATGAAGCCGACGGCGAGTTCCAGCGTCCCGTTGCTCTTGCCTCCGCCGCTGCCAGCCGTAGCCCCGGCCGCGCCGAGCAGCAGGAACGCGCCGACCAGGAAGCAGAGGCCGATCGGGATCGCCAGGTGGCGGGTCTTCCTCGGCGCGGGCGGGCGGCCGGCGAGCGCGGCCACGACCGGGACCCTCGCGATCGTCTTCGCCGGCCGGGAGGCGGCGAAGTAGGTCGCGATGATCGCCAGGGCCATGGAGATGCCGATGACCGCCCACGGCAGCTGGAACACCCCCATGACGTGGTGCGCGCTGTTTTCCGCCTGCGGGCGGTAGGCGAGCCAGGCGAGGAAGCCGAGCACGGCGCCCGCGACGGCGCCCACGATGCCGGTGGCGGCGCCGTTGGCCCTGACGACCAGGCGGATGTGCCGCTGCGTCGCGCCCTGAGCGGCGAGCATGCCGATCGCCCGCAGCCTGCGCTGCGCGAGGACCGTGAAGCCGCCGATCGCCGACGAGCGCGATGAGCAGCATGCCGAGCACGGCCGCGGCGATCGAGATCGTCTCGGGGTTGATCTCGTTGGTGTTCGCCACGGTCTGCGCGGTCGTCACGTTCATGCTGTTGGTGCTGAGGCTTGACGCGCTTACCCCGGGCGCGTCGAACAGCACTGTGACGTTGTCCGGGTTCGTGACCTGCCCGGGGGTGACCAGGGCGAACTCGTCGAGCAGGCTTTCCGGGTTCTGGACGATGCCCGTTACTTTCCTGGTGACGCCGTTTACGGTCCAGCTGCTGCCGATTCTCAGATTGAAGTCGGTCGCGACCCCGCTGGTCACGGCGATCTGGCTCGCCGTGGCGGGATACTGACCGCTGACCAGGCTGAGCAGCGGACCGCCGTACGGTCCGTGCGGATCCTGTGCCCGCAGTTCGAAGGTATTCAAGGTGCCGGGGATCTGGACGCTCTCGTTCTCGATCACGTCGACCCTGCCCCAGCGGTGCTCGAGGTTCTTGATCTGGGCGTTGACCGTTCGCCGGGGAGCCGGAGAACGAGGCGGCGTCCTGCGCGTTGCCGAGCACCCCGGCGACCGGGGCCGGCGTGTCGGTCGCGACCGTCGAGGCCACGACGGTGGCGCCGACCGCGACGGTGATCAGCGCGAGGATCAGCAGCTGCTGCCGCCATTCGCTGCGCAGCAGCCGTACGGCCCAGCGGACGACCGCGCGGCGGGCAGGCACCCCGCCGTTCTGCATTCTGTGCGCAGGCCGTTCCGTTACCGCCGTGGCGCTCATTGGTTTCGCTCCGGGGTGAGGAAGGACTCAGGACCTGGCGCCGCAGCGGTCTGGTCTGTCACCTGGCCGTCGCGCAGGAACACCACGCGGTCCGCCCAGGACGCGAGCTGCGCGTCGTGGGTCACTACCACCGCGGTCATCCCGCCCACCTTGCACGCGTCGAGCAGCAGGCGCATCACCGCCTGCGCGTTGGCTGAGTCCAGCGCGCCCGAGGGCTCGTCGGCGAGCAGCAGCCTCCGCTCGCCCACCATCGCGCGCGCGATCGCGACCCGCTGCCGTTCCCCGCCAGAGAGCTGGTCGGGGTAGTGCGCCGCCCGCTCGCGCAGGCCAAGTCGTTCGAGCCCCCGCAGGCCGGGGACGCGCGCCTTGCGCGCGGACACGCCGTCCAGCTCGAGCGGCAGCGAGACGTTCTCCGCCGCGGTCAGCCCTGGCAGCAGGTTGAAGTCCTGGAACACGTAGCCGATGACGCGCCGCCGCAGCCGCGCCTTGGCGTTGCGAGACGCCTTGCTGACCGGCTGGCCGGCGATCAGCACCTCGCCGGAGGTCGGCTCCTCCAGGGTTCCGGCGATGGTCAGCAGCGTGCTCTTCCCCGAGCCGCTGGGTCCCATGACCGCGACCATCTCGCCTTCATCTGCCGTCAGGCTTACCTCGCGCAAGGCGTGCACCTCGGCGTCCCCTTGCCCGTAGGACTTGGACACCCGGCGCAGCTCCAGCATGCTCATCGCCGTAATCTCATTTCCCGCCGGTGCCGTGGCAGCGGCGCTCGTGTCTGGTTTCGCGGGCTCGCCTGGTCCGCCCAGGTCGTCGCCCCCTCGGTTGCCGCGCGATTGACGCGGGCTTCTGCGGCGTCCAGCCACCTGACAACCGAATCGAGCCGGAACAGCTCGGCGTCGATCGCCAGCGACATGCTCAAGTCGCCCTCGGCGTCGTATTCCTTGATCCGGGTCCACTGCTGCATCAGCTCGACCAGGTAGCGCCGGTGCGCCTGGATCACCGCGTGCACGTCGGCGCTCGGCACGTACAGCGCCACCAGGACCTTCATCACGAGTTCGTCGCGTGGCGGCGAGCTCAGGTCCGGTGGCGTGCGCAGCCATCTGGCCAGCTCCTGCTCCCCTTCGGCACTGATCAGGAAGCCCTTCTGCGGGCCTTCCTCGCCGGTGCCGTCGGACTCCACGAGCCCGTCACGCTCCAGCCGCTGCAACGTCGTGTACACCTGACCCCCGTTCAGCGGCCAGACCTCGCCGGTGCGCGCCTCGAACTCCTCGCGAAGCTGCAGGCCGTACTTAGGACCCTCGCTCAGCAGCGCGAGCAGCGCGTGGCGGACACTCATGACCCGCCCCTACTTGGCATCATGCTGGGTAGGCTACTGAGTACCACGCCGGATATCAGTGGTGCTGAGCACCGAGTTGCACGGAGGCGCGATCCCCGCCCAGGGTGGAGCTAGCACCACTCCCTAGCTCAGGCTGGGTCGCCGACGTCGCGGGCAATCCATCCGGGGGTATCGAAGCGCACCGGCTGCACGCCTATCAGCGCCGTGAGGTGATTCTCGATGCTCTCCAGCTCGGCGGCGCCGATCCGCTGCGCCCACTGATCGCGGAGCTCGTCAAAGATCGCCTCGCCCTGACGCAGCACGTCGAAGCCGAGCTCGGTCACCACAAGGCGCTTGCGGCGGGCATCGCGTGGGTCCGGGTCGCGGACGACGTATCCGCGCTCCTGCAGGACCGCGATGGTCTTGGCGGCCGACTGCTTAGTGATTGACAGGCGACGGCCTAGCTCTGAGGCGCTGTCGGCTCCGGTGGCGATGGCCCGCATGGCGAAGTCATGAACGGGACGCACGTCCTCGTAGCCACGATCGGCTAGCTCGACGTTCGCGGCATCCACGAGCGTGCGGAAGCCCCCGAGCAGCAGCAGCGCGAGATCAGCGCCAGAGCGAGACATGTGAGAAGGATAAGGCCCTCGACAAAAGACAGCTCGGCTGTCTATTATTAGACAGTCAAGCTGTCGAATTAAGGAGAGAGGCATGGCCACCGCACCAGCGATCCCCGCCGTCCCAGGGATCACCCGCCACCGCGCCCGCGTCAACGGAGCGACCCTGCACTACGCCGCCGCCGGGACCGCCGGGTCCCCGGTCCTGCTGGTCCACGGGTTCCCCGAGACCTGGCGGGCCTTCCGCAAGCTCATCCCTCTGCTTGCCGCCAGTCACCGGGTCTTCGCCGTGGACCTGCGAGGCTTTGGCGACTCGGACACCGCGCCGGGCGACTACGACAGCAAGGCCTCAGCCGAGGACTTGCACCAGCTGATCGCGCACCTTGACCTCGGCCCGGTCCACCTCACCGGGCAGGACATCAGCGGGGCGACCGTCTTCCGGCTGGCCGTCACCCACCCGGGGGACGTGCTCAGCCTCACCGCCATCGAGACGGGGCTAGCCGGGTTCGGCCTTGAGGCGCTGGCCGACGTCACCCACGGCGGCGTCTGGCACATCGGGGTCCTCGCCGCCCCCGGCATTCCCGAGATGCTCCTGGCCGGCCGCGAGCGCGAGTTCATCGGGCAGTACGCGTTCCCGTCCATGACCGCTGTCCCTGGCGCGGTCACCGCTGCCGACATCGACGACTTCGCCCGGACCTACGCTCGTCCCGGCGGCTGGCGCGGCGCGGCCGGCCTTTACCGGTCGATGCTGCGGGAAGGGCCGGAGATCAGGGCACTCGCCGAGTCCCCCGGGCTGAGCGTGCCCGTGCTCGCGGTCGGGGCCGGCGGTGGCCCTTTCACGGCCGGGACCATGTCCAAGGCCGCGCCGGGCGGGATCAGTTCTGTCCAGCTCGACGGCATCGGCCACTACGCCGCGATGGAGGCGCCAGAGGAGCTGGCGAAGGTCCTTCTCGGCTTCGTCGATGGCATCGACGAGGCCTAGGTGACTGAGGTCAGGCTCCGCGCCGTGCGAATGATCGCCGTCGCCCAAACTCGGCATCGTGCCGCACGCCGGTCGCTAGCGGGGCGTCCCATCGCGCTGGCTTCTTTGGGCGAGGCGCTGCAGTTGCCGTGCGTGCACG
Organism: uncultured Actinomycetota bacterium; assembly: GCA_963759545.1. Classification (GTDB taxonomy): domain Bacteria; phylum Actinomycetota; class Actinomycetes; order Streptosporangiales; family Streptosporangiaceae; genus Trebonia. The sequence goes on along the minus strand of CAVXAB010000005.1, from coordinate 16,163 downwards.
CCAGGCACCCAATCGTACGTGGCCGATGGGCCGATCCGCGGGTCGCTGGGAACCTGGGCGTCGCGCAGGGCGTGCACGTATGCGCGGTCCTGGTCGATCCGTTCATGTACCTGGGCGGCTCCGCCCATGGATCCGTGGCCGGGAACGAGGACATCGACGTTGCCCGCCGCGTCCTCGAGCAGCCGCAGCGCGGCGAGGTAGTCCTCGATCGGGTCCGCGGTGCCGTTCAGGTCGAGCATCGGGATCAGGACATCGGAAAGCATGTCTCCGGCGACGAGAACCCCGCGTTCCTCGATCAACAGTGCCGCATGGCCCGGGGCATGCGCTTGATGCTCGATGATCCGGACTTGAGGGCCGTCCCAGGGAATCTGCGCCGTCTCGGCGGGCAGGCCGGCAACGAGTCCGAGCAGGTCCAGCGGTACCTGCTCGACGATGTCCGGCGGTATCCACTCGGCGGTGCGGGCCTTCGCGTGCGGATCCGACAGCTGGTCTCGGGCAGTGGCCGCGCATTGGGCCGTGCCGTAACGGGGCGCCGCGCCGAGCCGGGCGTGCCAGAGCAGGTGATCCCAGTGCGGATGGGTAGAAAAACCGGCCACAACGGGCTGGCCCAGCTCGCGAAGGTCGTTCGCAAGGTCGGCCATTTCGTTGCCGAGCACCCCGGGGTCGATGAGCAGCACGCCAGCCCGGCCTTGCACGACAACGGCGTTGCTCTGGCAGAACTCGCTCTGGTGGATCAGCACACCCTCCGCGACCTGCTTCAGCATGGGTCCGTGCCCCCTTCTCATTGGTCGATGCTGAACATGCCCTCGGGTACCCGGGCGAGCCTGATCTCGCGCCAGATAGAGCGCCACTGCGGGAGTTCGTGGTAGCGCCGCAGCGCGGCGAAGCCGACCACGGACCGCGAAGGCTGCTCCTATTAGACGTGCCGCGGGCCGGTAAGTCACCGGCCCGGGCGGTCTTCATTAGCCCGCCTGTCCTGGTGCCCGCAGCGAAGCCAGTACGCCAAAGCCGGAACGCAGAGTGCTAGTCGGCCGCAGCAGGGCTCCGCCAGCGGTTCGCCGGCTGGCGGAGCCACAGCTTGCCGTCATGGCGCGCTCCCGGTTCACGTTGCTCGACCGAGGCTTGATCGGCGGCGATACGGGTGCTGGCGCGGAGGTCCGGAACGCGATCGGGGGCTCCGGCGTGCTCTGCTGCCGCAGGCTCTGGCTGCTGGCCGCTCACCGCGGTGTCGTTGGCAGGACCGGCCGTCGACCTGCGCCACCAGGTAGCCCAGGGCTGCCGCTGGCGGCCGGTGAGCGGGACGGCCAGCGGGGTCCGGGCCAGGAGGCTGGTCAAGGCGACGCCGGCCAGGAAGACGATGACGACGGTGGCCGCGCAGAGCAGCGGCCACCACACCACGGTGTCCAGCCTGGCCCAGCCGGTCCAGATCAGGACGTTGATGAACACCATCTGGGTCAGGTAGACGCCGTAGGAGTTGTCCGATCCGACGCGTACCGCCGCCCGCAGCCGCCGCGAGCGCCCGGGCTTCACCAGGGTTACGCCCAGCAGGTACAGGCAGGCGATGGCGCCGAGGTCGAACGGGATCACGCTCGGCTGGAACGGGTCGTTACCTGAGCCCAGGACGGTGGTGACGCCGTTGGCGGCCAGGAAGTAGACGGCCTCCGCGAAGAGTGCCGCGGCTACGGTCAGCGCGATGACCAGGCGCACGTGCCTGAGCAGCCAGTCATTCACCGCTTCGAGGTGGAACGCCGCGATGCTTCCGGCGAAGAGGTAGAACGCGTAGGGCGTGAACTCCCGTATCCAGCCGTCGCGGAGCACGGGCACGATCGTCCAGTGCATCAGGGTCATGAGCGCCACGTGCCCCAGCAGGGCGATGACGACGATAACGCCATGGTGACCGCGGGTCCGCCGCAGGAACATCATGAGGAGCGGGAACACCAGGTAGTACTGCATGATGATGACCAGGAAGTACAGCTGGTAGTACCCGGTGGCTAGCTCAATGGCGAAATTCTTCAGCGCCACCGCCGCACTCGCGTAGTGCGCGGTGGGCAGCAGGTACAGGAAGTAGATGACGCTCCAGCACAGGTAAGGGACAACGACCGCGAGGAATCGGCGCCCGTAGAAGCGGCGCAGCCCGCCGCTGTGGAGATCCATGTAGGCGTAGGTCAGCATGCACGCGGAGATGAAGAAGAAGCCCTCGCGGGAGAAGTGCGTCAGCAGCATCACGGCGTTTGTGCTCACGATGGCCGCCGCGGGCACGAAGTAGGTAAGCACGTGGGTGCTGATCACGCCGGCCTGCTTCATCGGCCGCATGGCGTCGACCTGGTCGAGTCGCTGGCGTGGCATCAGGACCCCATGATCAGGCCGCGCAAATCGGCCGCCTAATGCGGAAGCTGGCCAGCACCGCGAGTCGCGTAGTCACGACACCAATGCTGGCGCCGTGACATCCAGCCAGCCTCCATGGTGCCTGACGACCATGTACGAAGTTCCTGAGAGTCAGCTAAGCGGTCACTCTTGCTCTTTAACCCTCGAGGAGCGGGGCATCCGGTTGCGCGTTTAGCGCTATCGCTCTGACGTCGTGTTTCCGGACAGATGATGCGTGCTGAAAGGCGGCGGCAGGCGGGCTTCACCTGGGGTCATGAGCGGGCGCGGCGGCTTTGGCGGCCAGGACGGCGCTGGTGAGTGCGGTGATGTCGTAGCTGCCGTAGTGGCGGCGGCCGTTGATGAAGAAGGTCGGGGTGCCGGTGACGCCGCTGAGGTCGGCGGTGTCGACGTCCTCGGCGATCCGCGCGGCGCCGGCGCGCTTGCGGAGGTGCTCACCGAATCGCTCGCGGTCGAGCCCGAGGTCGCTGGCGTAGCGGATCAGGTCGCGCGGCTGGAGGGCGTCCTGGTGCTGCAGGAGCAGGTCGTGCATCTCCCAGAACGCGTCCTGGTCAGCGGCGGCTTCCGCGGCCTCGGCGGCGAGCTGGGCGTCCGGGTGGACGTCGTTCAGCGGGAGGTGGCGCCACACGTACCGGACGTCGCCGTGGCCGGCGAGCACGTCCCGCAGGACGGGCTCGGCCTGGCCGCAGTAGGGGCACTCGAAGTCGCCGTACTCCACGATGGTGACCTGTGCCCGGGCGGGGCCGCGGATGCGGTCGCGGGCCGGGTCAACGGGCGCGCCGAGGTCGGTGATGACCTCGGCGGTGCCGAGCAGGGCGCGGACCCGCAGCCGGGCTGGCAGGAGGCCGACGGCGCGGAAGACCAGCCAGGTGACCGCCGGCGCGGCGAGCACGGTGGACAAGACGCCGAGCTTGGCTTCCTGCAGCTGGGTGCCGGTGAAGGCCAGGGTCGCGATCAGGATGGACACCGCGAAGCCGATTCCGGCGATCGTGCCGACGCCGGCGACGGTGACCCAGCCGACGGGCGGCCGGAGCCGTCCCCGGCTCAGGCGGGTGAGCAGCCACGACGCGCCGGTAATGCCGAGCGGCTTGCCCACGACGTAGCCGATGAGGATGCCCAGGGTAACGGGGGAGGTGTAGGCGCGGGCGAGGAAGGCGCCGCTGAGCGGGATGCCGGCGTTGGCGAGCGCGAACAGCGGGACGATGACGTAGCTGGTCCAGGGATGGTAGAGCTGCTGGAGCCGCTCGTTCGGCGACAGTGCCGTGGCGAGTCCGGCGCGCGCTGACTGCGCGAGTTCGGGGGTTGGCTGCTCGCGGAAGTTGCGGAACAGGTCGCTCGCCCGTTCCAGGTCGGTCCGGGCCGCCGGGTAGGCGAAGGTCAGCAGCCCCATCACCAGGCCGACGACCACCGGGTCGACGCCAGACTTCAGGACCGCGACCCACGCCGCGATCCCCGCCGCCGCGTAGACGATCCCGTACCGGATCCTGGCCCGGCGCAGGAGCAGGATCACGGCGAAGATCCCGGCCGCGATGCCCAGCGGGGCCAGCACGACGGCCTTGCTGTAGGCGGCACCGATCACCACCAGCGAGACCAGGTCATCCACGACCGCGACCGACAGCAGGAACGCGCGCACCCGGTCGGGGAACCGGGGCCCGGTCACCGCCAGCGTCCCGAGTGCGAACGCCGAGTCCGTGGACATGGCCGCGCCCCAGCCATGGGCCGCCGGGCCGCCGGCGTTGAGGACCAGGTAGATGACGACGGGGATGACGAGCCCGCCCAGGCCGGCCGCGACGGGCAGCGCCAGGCGGGCCCGCTCCCGCAGTTCGCCCATGTCGAACTCGCGGCGCGCCTCCAGGCCGAAGACGAAGAAGAAGAAGGTCATCAGCCCGCTGTTGACCCACTCGCGCAGGTCCAGCGACACCCCGGTGCCGGCTAGGAGGACCGACAGCCGGGCGCCCCAGACGGCGTCATAGGACGACGCGCTGATATTCACCCAGGCCAGCGCGGCCACCGCCGAGCCCAGTAGCACGGCCGCGCTGCCGGCCTCCGTGCGCAGGAACAGCTGCAGCGGCGTTTGCAGGTTCCGCGCCCACGCCGTCCGCCCGGAAAACGGGCGCACCGCCGACGGCGGCCCCTCCTCAGACACGGCATCCTCCCCACGGCCGGACCAGCCCGCGCAGCGTCGGCCGGTCTCTACGCCCCGGACGCGCGGCTAGCTGCCCGGCCCCCGGAAAGGCCATGCTAACGGCGGTGCCCGCCGGCCCGGCATCAGCCGGCGGGTGCCGGGAGCGTGGCGGGAGGGCCGGCAGGCTGACGCGGTCTCCCGGGCCCAGGGTGACGGCCGTCGGTGGTGCAGTCACCACCCTCCGTTCGGGAAAATCAAAAGCATTATTCCGAACGGATGCGCGGTCTCTCCGCGACCTCGACTGCCTGCGGTTGCGTGGCAGCGCCGCCGGGCGCGGCGGGTGCGGTGTCGCCCGGCGGAATCGGGAGCGCGGGCCGGAACGGGCGCATGACGTCGGTGATCTTCAGGTCCGCCACGGCGCGCCACGGGGCGGCCCGTCGATGTCGGTGCCGCGGCGCAGCAGCTTGGTGGTGTAGATCGTGCCGTAGGACAGCGCACGGGACACGGTCGAGGCGATCGCGACCGCGAGCATCACCGGGAGGGTGAGCGAGAAGTCGCCGCTCATCTCCACCACGCTGGCCAGCGAGGTCAGCGGCGCGCGGGCCGCGGAGGTGAACACCGCGCCCATCGCGACCACCGCGTACAGCGCGGGCTGGCCCGCGGCGGCGCCGAACCGAGGTGGACCGGACGTAGCCGGCCAGTTCCGCCAGGCTCCACCGGTGCTCGACGGGGAACTTGTGGCGCCTGGGACGCCGGAACCGCCGATCCGCGCCTGGTTGGTGCGTCCTGGAACCGCCTAACATCGGTGCAGAGCTGGCCGATCTGCGCGGACGTGTCTTTGGGGCACCAACTCCTCGCGTAACGGCCGACCGTATCCCGAGCCGGGTGCGGCCGACCCCAAGCGCGGCTGCCGGGCTGGCGCAGTTGCTAACGGCAGCTGGGCGGTGGTCTCATATCGGAGATGAACGCGGCACGACGACCCAGGCGGTACGTTCTGCGGGCAACCGGTTTCTTCGCCGTCGCGGTGGCGGGCATCGTGATGGGCACCGTCGCCAGCGCCCATCACATGGACGGCCTCAACGGGCTGGCGGTGGGCATTGTAGGCATCGCGCTTGGGTTCGCCATCGCCATGCTCAGCAAGGCTTACATGACCGAGGTGCGCATCCCGGTGCGGGCTCGGCCGCTGATCGCGATGTCCCAGGCCATGGATGCCGGGCAGGCGGTGTCCGGGGAGTTCAAGGCAGGGCTGCGCGATGTCACGCCAGGAGTGCCGCGCACGCGCTGGAAACACGGCCGGGTGAAGATCACCCCCCAGTCAGTGATCTGGGTACCCCTGACCGGCCGGGCACGCGACCTCACTGGCGCTCAGTGCACCGGCGGCCGCCAGATCGACCCGACCTACACCGAAATGACGCTCAGCCTTCCCTCCTACTACAAGGGTGAAAACGTCCGCGTCATCACGCTGCATGCGGGCGGGGCCGACATCGAACTCGCCGCGCCCGCCCAGCTGCTTGAGATGATCCGGTACAGCCTGGCGAGGACCGCGCCGGGAGCACCGTAATGGTGCTGACAGCTCACTGAGTGTGTCAGGTCAGCGGCTTTCAGGTCCTGGTCACCCGAACCGAGCACCCTGCGGCCGCCGCTATGCGGGAGGCTGCGGGAGGGCCAGCGCCCGGCGCCAGTACTCGGTGACCGGGTGGCGCAGTCGTTCGGTGTCGACGGCCGGGGAATCGACAAGCCGTTGCAGTCCGATTCCACGGAGCTGTGCGAGGACGGCGACCGCGGTCTCCTCGGCGGTGACGTCCGGCCGGATGGTGCCGTCGGCGATTCCGGCAGTGACGTCCTCGCGCAGGTCGGCGCGGAATGCCTCGTCCCGTTCGCGGAAGATCCGGGCCAGGTCTGGCGCCGTGGCCGCCTCGGCCCACAGCAGCAGGAATGCCCGGTTCGGCATCCTCAGCTGGCTGAGCGCCCCGATGTAGCCGTCGATCAGCCGCAGGAGCCGGTCAAGGCCGGGTGGCATGCCGTCGAGCCCGGGCACGAACCCGCTCTGGGTCGCGTAGGCAAGGCGCTGCAGGAGCGCCTGCTTGGACCCGAAGTAGTGGGTGACGAGCCCGCGGCTGTACCGGGCCCGCTCACCGACGCGCGCCAGCGTCAGCGAGTGCACCCCCTGCTCGACGACCAGTTCGGCGGCGGCATTGAGCAACGCGGCTTCGGCCTGGTCGCGGCGCTGCTGCTGGGTGCGGCGGTCGGTGGTGGTCATGGATATGAGGCTATAACATACTTGTCATCTAGCCAACAAGTATTTGAGGCTGGGCGGGCGCCGCCCGGTTTCAGGAACTGGCCGGGGGCTGCCGTTTCCGGGCGACACCGCCGACGAACCCGTGGTAGGTGGAGTCCCGCTTGGCTGGGTCGGCGGCGTCGGGGCGCCATTCCGGCAGGGGTACCAGGCCGGGCTCGAGCAGTTCCCAGTCGCCGAACCAGGCCAGGATTTCGCCGTCTTCCCGCGGTCACAGCCCGTGCGGCCAGGGTCTCGTTCAACGTGCCTTCTGCACCAGTTTGACGGCTCGGGACCTGAGGTGTCGTGGGGGACGACCTTCGCTGGCCGTTCTGCCGCGTCCCGCAGGGTGCTCTTCTTCGGGCCGCTTGGCATGCGGACGCTCGGAGACGGCCAGGTAACTGCCCGTCGCGAGCCCTCGCCCTGCGGAACCGCGCCGTGATCGCCGCCGGGTCCTCGCGCTCGGTGATGTGGTAACGGCCCGGAGGATGGCCCGGTGAACATCGAGCAGTCCGACCGGGCGGCTGAAGCTCGAAGACGGCCCGGACGCCGCGGGATGCGTCGGTCTGCAGGACCGACGGGGTCACCGCGCTGACCAGGATCACCGTCGCCGGGCGGGACTCGCCGTGGCGGCCGAGGTAGCGCGCCGCCTCCCCGCGCCGGCGGAGTGCCCGGTGTGGATCGTCCTGCACGCCGGGCTGGACCGGGTCGCGGTCGTCGGTGTAGTGGTCCATGTCGTTGCCCGCGCTGACCTGCGCGGGCGGCCGTTGCCCGCGCCGGTCTGGGCGAGCACCCGGAGCCGATGTCCAGGAAAAGCTCTGCGTGATCCCGGCCTCGGCCGCCAGGGGCCACCCGTGCTGAAGACGATCGGCTGACCGGAGCCCCAGTCTTTGAAGTAGATCTGAGTTCCGTCTCGGGTCGTGAAGTCGGCCATGGCTTGCCTCTCTCTGCTGGATGTCGGCTCTTCTCGCTGGAGTCCAACTCTAACGGTCAGGGTTTTCACCTGACAAGCCGCGGGCGGCTCGACTGACTAGGATGTCGCCATGGACTTACCAGCCGACCGGCCGCGGCGCGCGGTATGCCGACCAGACCCGCGCCGCGGGATTGCCGCGGCGCGCCAGCTGTTCGCCGAGAACGGCTCCTTCCAGACGAGGTCGAGCAAATCGTCAAGTGAGCCGGGTATCTCGAGCGACGGTGTACGCGCAGTGCGGCCGCAACAAGGCTTGCTCCTTGCTCCTGGACAGCTGGTCATAGACCCGGGCAATCGCTCGGTCCTGCCGTGACGTCAATGCCGCGCCGAACGCTGTCCTGGTCATGCAGCCCTTAGCACCGCCTACCTCAGATCACCAGCAGTGGGGCACCCCGGGCAGCGGACGGCCCGCAGACGGCGAGTCCGCCGCGGTGCCGCTACCCGGGCGGCAGCCGGCATCCCGCCCGCGGCCCCCGGCCGCTTATCTGATAGCCACTTTCAGCTCGCCCCGTTGCGGGAGCCATCGGGATAACCGGCAAACGCTGTACAGCGATCTGGCTGGCCCCGGCGGCTCGTCCAGGTCAGCGTCCTGTGCGTGCGAGACGAGTTGCGGGGAAACCTCGTGCAGGTCCCCATGGTCATTTACGGGGCCTGGTGAGACGCTGGAGGCGGGCTTGCGAAGGGATACGGGCATGAGCATGCGCTTGCAGTCGCCGACGGGCGCTGGCCCCCGCGGCAGGGTCGAGACAGTGCTGGACCAGTTGGCCGGGCCGTGGTGGATGTTCCTCGTCACCGGGATCGCGTGGCTGGTGATCTCGCTGATTGTCTTGCGGTTCCGGCTCGCCTCTGTGGTCGCGGTGGGCGTGCTGATGGGTGTGGTCTTCCTGGGCGGCTGGCTCAGTGAGCTCCTCATCGCCTCGATCCGGTCGCGGTGGCGCTGGGCGCACGTGCTGATGGCGATCCTTTTCCTGTTCGCGGCCTGCTGGTCGTTCGCGAGCCCGTTCGGCGCTTTCTGGGCGCTGGCCACGATCTTCGGGCTGCTGCTCATCTTCCGCGGCAGCCTCGACCTGGTCACCTCGATCTCCTCGCGCGAGATCAACCCCGGCTGGTGGCTTGGCATGATCGCGGGCGTCCTGGAGATCCTGCTCGGCTTCTGGGTCTCCCAGCAGGAGTTCCCGGCGCAGGCCCTGCTGCTGCTGATCTGGGTCGGGTTCTTCGCGCTGTTCCGGGGCTTCTCCGACATCCTTCTGGCGTTCGAGGTGCGCGGCCTGCAGAGCAAGTAGCCCACAGTCAGGGCCAGCAGCACCGAGCCGATGGTCAAGGGCAGGTTGCCGACGGCCTTACCCCGGTTGCCCGCCGGCTAAAGCCGGGTCCCGCCGCGGAGGGCCCAGGTGGGCGGCGACGACCCGGGTGATCTCCTCGGGGTCGTCGCCGAGCTGCGCTGGCAGGTTCCCGTTGAGCCAGAGCGTGGCCAGCCCGTGCACGATCGACCAGGCGGCGACCCCGTAGGCCATCCGCTCCCTGGTGATCTCCCCGGTGCCGTAGAGCAGGGTGGCCGCGGCCGCCCGGGCGCGCCCGAGCTCGGCGTCGTCGCGGTGGTACAGCTCCGGCCGGTACATAACCTCGAAATGGGCCCGGTGGGTCACCGCGAAGCGCACGTACGCCACGCCGACCTCCAGGAAGCTGCCGCGAGTCTCCTGGGCCCCGCGCAGCGCTTCGGCCAGCAGACGGTAGCCCTCGGCCGCCACGGCGGTGAGCAGGCCGGCCCGGTCGCCGAAGTGGTAAGTGGCGGCCGCGTGGGTGACCCCGGCGCGGCGCGCCACCGCGCGCAGGCTCATCGCCGCGGACCCGGACTCCTCGATCTCGCCGATCGCAGCGGAGATGAGGGCCGGGCGGAGGTTGCCGTGATGGTAGGGACGGCTGCCGGATGCCACACCAGCAATCATAGTTGCAATCTTACCGGTGGATAGATTATCTTTCCAGTGGACAGATTCTCTGAATCTTAGGAGGACCCCGATGCCGGCCCTGCCCTGGCTCGAGCGCCAGCCCATCGATCCGCAGCGCCAGTACGTCGCGATGGCGTCGCGGCTACCGCTGAAGTCCTACCGGTTCATCCCCGGCTTCATGCGCGACACCATGCGGATTCGCCGCCAGCTCGGGCAGGCCGCCGGGCTGGTCGGCTACACGCTGAACGCCGGCCTGGCCCGAAAGACGTTCTGGACGTTCTCGGTCTGGGAGGACCAGGCCAGCCTGGACAAGTTCGCAGCCAGCGACCCCCACCGCGCCATCATCGGGCGGCTGCGCCCGCGGATGAGCCCGACGCGGTTCGAGTTTTTCCCGATCTCCGGGTCCGACCTGCCGCTGACGTGGGCGCAGATCACCGCGCGGGTCAGCTGACGGGCGAGAGGCCCAGGCAGTCGGGCAGCGCGCGGCACGATGACCGCGCTGCACCTCGATAGCACTCGCCACCGGCCCCGGCCGAGATCACGGCAGGGCTCCAAGACGAACGGACGCTTGCTCATGCCGATGAGCGGGCACTTCATTCTGCCCGTCCGCCGAGAAACCCGTTGCGAGCGGCCGACATCGGATGTCTGATTGACGGGCCGTCGATCACGGGAGGGAACATGATGCGCATGGCGCTGCCCGCCCCTACATTGCACACCGCTCGCCTTCGACTGCGTCCCTTCGCCGACGCGGATGCGAACGTCCTCTTCGCGCTGCACAGCAACGCCTACGTGCTGCGTTACTGGGACGCGCCGCCGTGGAGCGAGCGCGTGCGCGCCGAGCGTTTCATCGCGGCTTGCCGGCAGATGGCACAGGAAGGCACCGGGGCGCGGCTGGCCGTGGATCGTGTCTCCGACGGGACGTTCATCGGCTGGTGCAGCCTGAAGCGGTGGAATCCGGACTACCGCAGCGCATCGCTGGGCTACTGCTTTGATGATGCAGCGTGGGGCCACGGCTACGCGACGGAGGCCGCGCGCGGTTTGCTGCGGTGGGCATTCGACACGCTGGACCTGAATCGCGTCCAGGCTGAGACCGATACACGCAACGTGGCATCTGCTCGCGTGCTGGAAAAGCTCGGCTTCGTGCGTGAAGGGACGTTGCGGGAAGACTGCGTCGTGAACGGCGAGGTCTCTGACTCGTGGGTCTACGGGCTGATCAGGCGGGAATGGCGGCCGTTGCCCGAGCCGGTTCCCGCCCGCTGAGTCCTCACTGCTCGGCGGCCGGGAGGTCAGCGGCGGCCCGTGGTGGCGGTGTGCGTCATCAGCAGTGAGTCCGGCGGAGCCATGTCGACGCCGTCGGGGTTGTCGAGGTAGCCGGCGGCACTGCCGGGGACGCCGTCGTGGCCGTACTGCCAGACGATCCGGTTCGTCTTTCTGCTGATCACGATCACGCGGTCGTTGTAGTCGTCGTTGACCAGGATGTTGCCATTGGGGAGCGGCATCGCGAGCGACGGGTGGTTGAGCGCGGCGGCGCCGGAGGGCCGGAAGCGCCACACCACGTGCCCGGTGCGGCTGAAGATGACGACCTGGCCTGGATAGGAGTAGTCGGCGACGATGTAGCGGCCCGGGCTCACCTCGTTTGCGTCGGACGGGTAGCTGACTCCCGGTGGGTGCGCCGACCAGTACACATGGCCGTCCAGGCTCATCTCGTCGACCCAGTCGCCAAGGATCTCGGTGATCAGGAAATGCCCGTCCTTGAGCGGAAAGGCGCCGTTCGGCAGGGCGAACTGCCGTGGCGGTTCATGGCTGCACGCCGATGCGCTGCCGAACTGGCGGGTGATGCGCCGGGACGACAGCAGCACGATCCGGCAGTTTCGGATGTCCGCCGCGAGGACCTCGCCGTCAGGCAGCAGCATGGCGTCGTCGGGATGACTGAAGTAGCCGGGCCTGGACCCGGGCACCCCCGGATGGCCGTACTGGCGCGTGATGCGGCCCGTTGCGATATCGATCACCGAGATCGTCTCGCTCATCTCCTGCGTCGCGACGATCGACCGGCCGTCTGCTGAGACGAACGCGTCATCGGGCAAGCCGAGCACCTGGCCACGCCCCGGGACGCCGGGGTGGGGGAACAGCCAGCGGATCCGCCCGTAGGGGTCAACGAGCAGCAGGCGCCGGTTGTCCTCGTCGGCGATCAGGACGTTCCCTGGCAGCGCCCGCGGATCTGACCCGCGTGCCAGATGCCCCGGACCGCGGGCAGGCAGCAGCCGGAAGGCGCTTGCCGACCGGGACGACGCGCTATACGAGGGTGGGGCTGACCGGCGTCCAGGGGGCGTCGCGGTGCTCCCGGCATGACTAGCCTGCGAAGAGGGTGACGTGCAGCCAGAAAGCCCGGTCGCGGCCAGCGCGGCCAGCGCCGCTACGGCACGTGCACGGCCCGCGGCCGCCATGGCCGGCCGTACCGCGCGGAAGCCGCAGACGCCCACCACACTGAGGGTAGTCGACGGGCTAATTCTCGCCCCACGGTCACTTCGATCGGCGTAGGGCGCCCCTGTTGCAATGCTTGCCGCTATACCGTGTTGCGGTATAGCGGCATGCGGTATATGGTCGACGGCATCACCTCTGGGGCGCCGGCGGGCGCGCTGACGGCAGGGAGCGCAACGTGCGAGACAACTTGGGCCGATGGGCCGATCCGCCGCTGCTGGTGCTGGCCAGCTTGGCGGATGAGCCGAAGCACGGTTATGCCATCACTCAGGACGTGGCGGAGACCATGGGAGTCCGGCTCAGCGCCGGCACCCTCTACGCGGTCATCGCCCGCCTGGAGTCTCGCGGCCTGATCGAAGCGATGGAGTCCGAGGACCGTCGTCGGCCGTACCGGATCACGATGGCCGGGGCGCAGGCACTGGCTCGGCAGTCGGAGCGGATGAGCCGGGTGGCCTCGCTGGCCAGGGAGCGGCTGAGCACTCACCCGGGCTGGGCCGGAGCATGAAGGGACCGGGCACCGCACCAAGTGGCACCTTGCCCGTCCGGGCCGCGCTGGCCCTCTACCCGCCCGCCTGGCGAGCCCGCTACGCCGACGAAGTCGGCGCCTTGCTCGACGAATCAGGCGGCGGCCCGTCTGCCGTGGCCAGCCTGGCCTGGCGCGCGATACCGGCCTGGATCTGGCCTTCCCGGCAACTGCACGACCCGTCGAGCCGGATGCGAGCCAGCGTGGTCACCACGCTCGTGGCCTGGTCGATGCTGGCCGGCCTCGGCCTGGTCTTCGCCCAGCTCACTCAGCTTCAGGGGTTCAGGGTGCCTGGCCATCCGGTCATCGGGTGGGCGTACGCGGTTTTTGATGGTGCGCTCGCCGTCTCAGCGCTGGTCGCCGCGGCCGGCGGACTGCCGCTTTGGCTGCTGATGCTGCGCCGGGCTCGTCGTGAGCACCGGCCACGTGACTCGGCTTGCCTGCTGCTGCCCCTCGTCGCGCCCGCCGCCTACCTCCTCGGCCTGATCATCACCCTCGGGCTGAGCCCGCATCCGCACGGTGTCGGCCCGTCCTGGTTCTTGCTGATCGTCCTGGCCGGATTCGCCGCGGCCGCGATCGCGGCGGCCGGTCCCGGCCTGGCCCTGCGCCGGCTGCAGCCCCGCGGCCCGGCCCTGCGGCTAGCCGCTACCGCGGCGGGCATGGCCGCCGCGGCGATGGCGGTGGCCGCCGCGGCTATCGTCGTCGCCGTTGTCGGCCTCTGCCTGTGGGCACCTGACTTTGCCGGCTACCACGACGCCATCCTCCCCGGCAGCTACCTGGTCCTGGTGGTAACCGCCGCGACGGTCACCAGTGTCAGCGCCGCACGGGGTACGAGGGCCGCGCTTACGGGCTGAACCGTGTTATCGGTGAAGCGGACCGGCTTCTAGCCCTTTATGCTTGCGTGAGCCAATACTCCGCGCCAAGAATGTGAGTAATCATGCCCACGCCAGGACAGAATAAGATTCCGGAATCCCCTTACCGGATTTCACCAGAAGAGTTCGCCAGACTGCGCCTGCGCATGGATGCCAATTCGCGAATCTGCTGGATCACCCTCAACCGCCCGGAACGCCTGAACGCCTTCGACTGGCGCATGCTAGTAGAACTTAGAGGAGCGCTTTGGCAGGCGACTTTCGACGACTCCGTCCGCGTCATCATCATTACCGGCGAAGGGCGCGGATTTTGCGCCGGCCGTGATATCACCGAGCTGCGCGCGCAGCGGGCGCTCCCGGGAAACGGCTACCGCTCGTATGTGCGCACGAACCATGCGGTCTTCGACGACCTCGAGACCCTCGAGAAACCGGTCATTGCCGCGGTCAACGGCCCCTGTGCAGGAGGCGGGGTCGAACTAGCGATCTCCTGCGACTTCCGGATCGCATCAGCGGACGCTGTATTCACGCTTCCCGAAATAAACATCGGCGTCATACCGGCGTCCGGCGCCTGCTCGCGGATGAGCCGCATCGTCGGTGTCGAGCGACTGAAGGAAATGGTCATGACCGGCCGGAAGTACACCGCCGCCGAGGCCAAGGAAATGGGCCTTGTGTCGCGCGTGGTGCCTGGCGACGAGCTCACCGCGGAAGCGGAATCGCTCGCGGCCGACCTCATGGCTGGAGCGCCGCGGGCGGTCGGTCTCGCCAAGCTTGTCATCAACGCGTGCCTGAGCACTGATCTCCACACGGGCCGCGAGATCGAACGGCTCGGCCAGTCGTGGCTCGCCCAGTCAGACGACTCGTGGGAGGGCCTGTCGGCATTCCTCGAGAAACGAGAGCCGGATTTCCACGGCTAAAAGCCAGACCGCCACGGCTCATCCAAGGTAAACACGTGTATGGAGCAACGCAGCTCATGACATCCGGAGACCTATACCAGCAGGCGCTCACGGTGGGCAGCGTCCCAGCCATGCATGCGGCGGATCCGGTCACCCGCCACAAGGTGGCCATCACCGAGGATGAGCGCCGTCTCACATGGCAGGAGCTCGACGAGCGCTCGACGCGCATGGCCGCAGGGCTCATCCGTTGTGGCGTCCGGCAGGGCGATCCGGTCGCCCTGTACTCGGGAAACCGGATTGAGTACATCGAGCTCATGTACGGGCTAGCCAAGGCCGGCTGTCCGATCGTCCCCCTCAGCCCCAGGTTCGTCGCCGCGGAGGTCACGGGCGCGGTCACCGCGACCGGGGCCCGGGCGCTGGTCACGGATAACCCCGGGGCGCTCGGCCTGCCCGCCACCGCAGCGCCCGGGGGAGCGCTGACTGTGGCGCGGTTGAGGGAACCAACCACTCGTTCGGGGGACTTCTCAGAATTGGCCGACGACGTCCGGCCTTACGAAGACATCCTGGCCAGCGCGGGCGCGCCGGGATCGGATATCGCGGAACTGGCTGAGCCTGATGAAAACGTCCCGTTTCGACTGTCGCTGACCAGCGGCACGACCGGGACACCCAAAGTATGCGTCGTCCCCCATCGGGTCGCAATGCAAGGCTGGGCCGAGATGAGCATCGGCCTGGGGATCGGGCCTGACGACATCGAGCTGGTAGCGGGACCCCTGTTCCACGGACTGGGATTCACGTGCGCGCTGCAGCAACTGTACGTGGGCGGCAGCCTGGTCATCCACCGACGGTTCGATGCTCGCAAGGTGCTTGATTCCATCGCCCGGGACAGGACCACCGTCTTCCCCGGCGTTCCGATGATCTTTGACCGGATCCTCGCGGAGCTGAAGTCCGGCGCCGCTTACACCGACACGAGTTCCGTGCGTCTTCTCATGAGTTCCGGCGCGCGGGCCGGCGGCGCCCTGAAGCGGCGCCTCGCGGAAGCTTTCCGAGGCGCGGTCATCTGCGAGTTCCTGGCTGGTACCGAGACGGGCATCATCACGCTGAACCGTGAAGACCCGCGCGGGTCGAAGGCGGATTCTTGCGGCCTGCCGTTTTTCCGGACGCGGCTGGGGATCCTGGACGAGGCGGGCAAGGCCCAGTCGCAGGGGAAGATTGGGGAGGTCGCCAAACGTGGACTACTGACCGGTCCGGTCTATCTAGGTGACGACAAGCGGACCGCGGAAGCTTTTCATGACGGCTGGTTCCGCACCGGTGACCTCGGTTACGTGGACGAGGATGGGTACCTGTTCCTCGTCGGCCGGAGGAAGGACGTCATCGTGTCCGGGGGTATCAACGTATATCCCGCTGAGATCGAGGACGTCATCCGTAGTATGCCGGGGGTGCGGGAGGCCGCCGTCGTCGGAATTCCCGACGAGGTCTGGGGGGAAAGCGTGAAGGCCGTCCTTGTGCTTGACGAAGGCGTCGAACACGCGCCGTCGGAAATCGAGCAGCACTGCCGCGCTGAACTCGCCGGCTACAAGATCCCGCGGGTCATCGCGTTCACGGATGCATTGCCGCGGACCGGGTCGGGCAAGGTGCTGAACCGCGAGCTGGCGTCCGTTCTCGGATTCCGGCGTACCGACGACGGATGGTCCGGCGAATAAGG
>CAVXAB010000004.1:0-144834 GCA_963759545.1 uncultured Actinomycetota bacterium | reverse complement strand
TGGTAGCCGCGACTCAATTGGTAGTCGCAGACCCGCAGACGACATCGGCGAACACGGTGCGTGCCCAATGTCGGCAATGGCAAACTGTGACAATAGCCGCCAAGGGTCGATACTTGATTTCGGCGGGAAATCGGACAATCGGACAAGAGGGAGAACGGGATGGCCGCAGCCCAGGAGCCGGACGACTCGGTTCCGGCCGACATCCGTACCAGAATCCCTCATCCGGCGCGCGTGTATGACTACTGGCTGGGCGGCAAGGACAACTTCGCCGCGGACCGGGCGGTCGCTGAGCAGGTGCTCGCCGTCATGCCGGAGATCCTGGACACGGTCCGCGGTAACCGCCGTTTCCTTGCCCGCGCCGTCACGTTCTTGCGCGACTCCGGAATTCGCCAGTTCCTCGACCTCGGCAGCGGATTGCCGAGCAGCCCTAACGTGCACGAGATCGCCCAGGACGGCGGTACCGGGGCGCGGGTCGTCTACGTGGACCACGACCCGATCGTCGTTACCCACGCGGCGGCGCTGATGGCGACCAACGACGCCACGCACGCGATGGTGGGGGACCTGCGCGCCGTCGACGAGGTGATCGGGAAGGCAGGGAAGCTGCTTGACCTTACCCAGCCCGTCGCGCTGCTGTTCGTCGGCTGCCTGCATCACATCCTGGATTCCGAGGACCCGGCCGGGATCGTGGCGAGGTACCTCGCGGTTCTCGCGCCGGGCAGCTTCCTCGTTATCTCGCACTCCACCAACGATTTCTCACCGGAGAAAATGGGCGCTAACGCCGCGGTAGCCGACCAGAGCGGCACGGTGCTTGTCCCAAGGAGCAAGGAAGCGATCATGGCCATGTTCAACGGCCGTGACCTGGTTGACCCGGGACTTGTCCTGGTCTCCTACTGGCGTCCGGAAGGCGGTGACCCAGGCCCGGACGCTGACAAGGCGTGGGTGTACGGCGGAGTCGCCGCGGTCTAGCACCGCAGACCTGCTGGCTTGACCCGGTCAAGCCGTACCGGGCTGCTAGCGTCGCGTTATGACGTCGCTACCTGACAGCGCCAGGGCGTTGCTTGAGTCCGCAGCCCTGGCGCACCTGGTGACCCTGAACCCGGACGGCAGCCCCCAGGTGACCATCGTGTGGGTCGGCCTTGACGGCGATGAGATAGTGATCGGCCACCTTCCCGAGCACCGCAAGATACGCAACATCCGCAACGACAGCCGCGTCGCGCTCTCCATCGAGACCCCCGAGCGCAACCCCGCGGGCCTGAACGAGTACCTCGTCATCTACGGCACCGCCCGCGTCACCGAGGGAGGCGCCGCAGAGCTCTTGCAGGAACTCGCCCACACCTATCTGGGCCCTGGCGTCCGCTTCCCGCCGGGGGACAACCCCCCGCCCGGCTACATCACCCACATCACCGTGGACCGGATCTCCGGCGTGGGTCCCTGGGTCGCCCAAGGCTGAGAAACCGTTCGGCGGCAGAGTCGCTGAGGCCTACGGCAGTCCCGGAAACAGCGCAAAGCCGACTAGGGTGTCAGCGCCGGGCGGCACAATGGTTGCTGGCCGATGGTTCCGGGCCGGCCTGCGGTTCGGATTGACGGGGAGGCGCTGGGCGTGGGCAAGGCCAGCCGGCAGCGACGGCAGCAGAAGGAGAAGGAACGGCAGCAGCGGCGCGGCGCGCCCGGTGGCACTGCGCCCGGTGCGGCGTTCGGGCCCGGGCCGGGCGCGGGTGCACGCCGTGTCCCGATGGACAGGGAGCGGGCTTCCATCGTGGTCGCCGAGGCGGTGAAGGCGGTCTGCGTCGGTCACCAGGACGCCTATGCCAAAGCCTTGGCTGAGCTGGCCGGCGAGCGGACGCCGGCCTGGACCCGGGAGGTCAGCCGGGGCCTCGTCGAACTGCTGCGGATGTCGGTGAAGCGGGCGTGGCGCGCGGGCTGGCAGCCCGCCGAGCTGACCCGCCACGTTGGACGCGAACTGTCGCAGGAGCATGTCTCGGTGGCCGCGGACATGATCATCGGCGAGATGCGCGAGTACCCGGCCGTCACGGTGGACCAGCGGTGGGCGGCCCAGGTCGCCGCGGTGGGTGCGTCGTCGGTAGCTGCGACCGCAGGCGGTACCACCGGGAGCGTCACCCTGGACGGCGGTTCCTGGTGGGGAAACGAGGGCGATTACCTGGGTGCCTGGCAGCGGCGGTCGGGCACTGCCGGCGGCCTACGCGACGCGGTCGCCACCGCGATCGAACTCCTCCACCTGTTTCAGCACTTGCCTGTCCTTGAGCAGTTGCTCCCGCTGCCAGGCACCGCGCGGGTGGCCACGGCGGAGCGCGCCGCGTCGCCAGGGACGGCGGCGCCGACGGGTCCAGCCGGGTCTGGCGGGCAGGCCGACGAGCGGATGCTGAGCCGGATCCGCGCGCTGCTCGCCAAGGCGGAGGCGACAGAGTACGCGGAGGAGGCTGAGGCGTTGTCGGCCCGCGCGCAGGAGCTGATGGCCAAATACAGCATCGACCAGGCGCTGCTGGCCGCCGAGTCGGGGCGGAAAGACGCTCCGGCTGGACGGCGGATCGCCGTTGACAACCCCTATGAGGCGCCGAAGACGTCGCTGCTCCAGGCCGTGGCGACGGCCAACCGCTGCCGAGTCGTCTGGTCGAAGGAGGTGGGCCTGGCCACGGTGGTGGGATTCGAGGCCGACCTGGACGCCGTCGAGTTGCTGTTCACGTCGCTGCTGGTGCAGGCGAGCGCCGCGATGCTATACGCCGGGTCGCGGCAGGACGCGTATGGCCGGTCGAGGACCAGGGCGTTCCGCCAGTCGTTCCTGGTGTCCTACGCGATCCGGATCGGGGAGCGACTTTCGCACGCGGCCGAGCACGCGACCCAGGAAGCCGCGGCGGAGCAGGAGGCCGCGGCCGGGCAGCCTGCCGGTGCCGTAGCCGGCGCGGGCGGCACGGCGCTGGTGCCGTTCCTCGCCGCGCGCCAGCAGGCGGTCGACGACGCGGTGGACGAGATGTTCGGCGACACCCTGCGCCGTGGCCGGTCCGTACGGGTCACCGACGCGGAGGGCTGGGCCTCCGGCCGGGCCGCCGCCGACCTCGCCAGCCTGCACAACCACGCCCCGGTCCGCCAATAGGCGCCCAGCGGTCGCTGGCTTGGAAACCAAGGAGGAACAGCACATGAGCCGGACGGTCCTGCACGGCGGGCGAATCTTCGACGGCACCGGCAGCCCGGTGGCCGACGGTGACCTGCTGATCGAGGACGGGCGGATCCGCGAGATCGGCCTCGGCCTGGACGGTGACGAGCGGGTCGACGTCACCGGCATGACCCTGCTGCCCGGCCTGTTCGACTGCCACGTGCACGTGACCAGCTCCGGCGTCGACCTGCTGCGCCGGCTGCAGCAGCCGTTCTCGTACCAGTTCTACGAGGCCGCACGCAACCTGGCGGCCACCCTGGACTGCGGCATCACCACGGTCCGCGATGCCGGCGGCGCGGACCTGGGGATCCAGCGGGCGGTCGACGACGGGCTCATCGAGGGGCCGCGGATGCGGATCGCCGTCACGGTGCTGAGCCAGACCGCGGGGCACGGCGACGGCTGGCTGCCCTCCGGCGTCACGACCGGATTCTTCGTCGCGCACCCCGGCCGTCCGGCGGGCATCGTCGACGGCCCAGAGGAGATGAGGAAGAAGGTACGCGAGATCGTCCGGGCCGGCGCCAACGTCATCAAGGTCTGCACGTCTGGCGGCGTGCTTTCACCGGGCGACAGCCCGCGGCACGCGCACTTCCGCCAGGACGAGCTGGCCGCGCTCATGGCGGAGGCGGCCGCGGCCGGGCTGCCGGTCATGGCGCACGCCCAGGCCACCGACGGCATCAAGAACGCGGTGCGGGCGGGCATCCGCTCGATCGAGCACGGCATCTACCTCGACGACGAGGCCATCGACATGATGCTCGCGGCCGGCACCTGGCTGGTGCCGACGCTGGTCGCCCCGCACGCGGTGCTCGACGCGGTCAAGAACGGCGCGCAGCTGCCCCCCAGCGTCGTCGCCAAGGCGCAGGAGGTCATCGAGGCCCACCAGGCGTCCTTCGCCAGGGCGGTCGCGGCGGGCGTGAAGGTGGCGATGGGCACCGACAGCGGGGTGGGACCGCACGGCAGCAACCTCGACGAGCTTTCCCTGATGGCCAAGGGCGGCATGACGCCGTCGGACGTGCTCGTCGCGACGACGAGCTCCGCCGCGCAACTGCTCGGCCTCGCCGCCCAGGCCGGCTCGCTAACCCCCGGCAAGCGCGCCGACGTGGTCGTGGTCGCCGGAGACCCGTTCGACCTGGCCGCACTCAAGCAGAACATCCGCGCGGTCTACAAGGACGGCCGTGCGGTGCGCGGCCGGCTGGCCTGAAAGAAACAAAGGCATTCCACCGAACGACTTGTGGTTACTCTCCCGGGCACCGGCTAGTTCCCATGGTGGGCCGGCGTCCACCCCCGTGCAGTTTCGCGGGAGAGTGCGGCCAAATCCCTTCACGTGATGGATTATGCGGTGCTCGCGGCCAGCCCGGACACCGAGCACCCTGCATCTAGGTGCGGGACGCGTTCCGAGTTGTGACGCCAGCCCGGCCCGAGTTGCCCGCGAGTTCTCAGTCCCCCCGTTCGCATCTGGCCTGTGACGGCGGGAGTCGCATCCGCCTGCGTCAGGGTGCGGGTGGTCAAATGAGCGGACGCCCCCCTGGTCAGTGGTGGCCGTAGCGGAGAAAACCGAGAAGGACGGTGCTGTCCGCGTCTGGCTCGCGGGGGTGGCCGGGGTCTGCTCGCGGCTGCGGCACCGCCGGGGTTTCCCGGCCGTGGTCCCCCTCCAGCCTGGGCACCCACGCGAGGACCAGTGGAAATACTCGTGCCGCGCCTTCCAAGAAATACAGCATCGCTTGCGACGGCCAGCGCCCTCGTGGGCGGGCGCACCTCGTTCTGTGCGGCTCAGGCGGCGTTCTGGGTGGGTGGGGCGTGGCTGTGCAGGACCTGTTTGCCGTCGGGACTTCGGGCCTCGGTGGTGCCGTCGGGGTGGAGGATGAGCTGCCAGCCCAGCCGGTGGATGCAGACGTCATGGTGGTACTGGCAGGCCAGGACGCAGTTGTCGAGTGAGGTCTCGCCGCCGTCTTCCTTGTGGCGCAGGTGGTGCACGTCGCAGTAGACGGCGGGGCGGCCGCATTTCGGCCAGGCGCACTTGCGGTCCCGGAGCAGGACGGCGCGGCGGATGTGCCAGGGGATGGAGTCTGCAGTAGCCGATGTCGAGCGGGAGGCTGGGGGTGTTGTACGGCTGGTCGAGCAGGCCCTGGCGGAGGATCGCGGCGACGCCGGCCGGGCCGGAGACCAGGTCGATCGCCAGGCGGGCCATCGCGTAGCGCAGGGCCCGCCACGCCTCGGGAGACAGGCCCTGGGAGCGGGCGCGCCCGGGCCGCGGCCCGGGTCTTGAGCGCCGTCGGCTCAGCGCCGTCAGTGCCGGCGCCGTCGGCGGCCGGGCGCGTGCTGGCGGGCGCGGGGCCGGGGCGCCTGCCTCGGCCGCGGTGCGGGCCAGGTCGATCATCTGGTCGATGACCGCCGGGTCCATGGTGCCGGTGACGACCGGGACGGTCGGGGCGTCGCAGGCGGCGGCCTCGGCGTCCTTGCCGGTCAGGTAGCCGTCCTCGCCGATGAAGGCGCGGATCCAGGCGTCCTCCAGGTCGCCGGCGCCGGGCAGCTGCGCGCAGCTGGGACAGCGGGATGTGCGCGATGACCTGGGTGTCGGCGCCGGCCCGGTCCGGCACCAGCTTCGCGCGCAGCAGCAGCTCGCAGGCCAGCTGCAGGGCGTCGTGGAACCGCTTGCCCTCGGTGCGGTCGTCTTCCGGGCCGGCCTTCTTGCCCAGCGCCTCCACGACCGCGCGGACCGCCGCCGCGCACTCGCGGGGTGAGGTTGCCGCGGATGACCCCGGCGCCGCCGAACGTGGTGCCGACCTGGACGTAGCGGTCGTCGAAGCCGTCGTCCGGGCTGGTCCGGGTCGGGCTGCTGCTGCCGCCACTTCTCGATCGCGCACGCGGCGATCGTGGCCAGGTCATCGAGGGACGCCCCCGCCGCCGCGGCCTCGAGCAGGATCCGGTCGGTCTCGTCGCGCATGTCCGCCGGGAGCTTCTTGGTCCAGTCGGCGATCGCGGCGGCCCAGGAGCCGGTGATCCCGCCGGCGGCGAGCGCCTCGGCCAGGTGCTTGCGCTGGCCGAACTGCCGCATCTGGCGGACGGCCGCCCGCGCGTCCCGCCTGGTCAGCTGGGCCTTCGCGGCCAGCCAGGCCGAGGAGGAACCGTACCCGTCGGCGTTGTGCGCGTCCGCAGCGTCGAACCGCCGCAGGAACCCGGCGTACGCGGCGGCGAGCTTCGCCTGGATGCCGCCAAGCGCGATCAGCACCTCACCGCACGCCGCCCCGTCAAGCCCGGCAGCGGCGGGAGAGTTCAGGTAACGGGCGAACGCGTCCCCCATCCGCAGCGCGTCGGCGACACTGCCGGGCACCTCACTACCACACTCCTGATCGTCATCACCGCACACGCTGATCACCTCCCTGAAAGACGGCAAAGATCGATTTCGTTAGCGATCTTTCAGGATCATCTAGCTCAAGCTTAGCAAACACATTCCCATGATCACAATTCATCTATCAAGATCATTTTCGAATTTACCGAAGAAGCGCCCAAGTGCCACTGCTGAATCCCGTCGCGTGATGGATTCGACGGAGTTCACGTAGCGACGAGACCAGGGCGGAGGTCGACACCGAGTCGCTGCCGGACAGGATGGCTCGTTTTGCCGCTGATTCGGCGGCGCGGACCAGCCTCGCCTGGCTGAGGCCTTTCACGTGGTTGCCTATCTCGTCCCAGGAGACCGCTGACGTATCCATGGCACCGAGACGCTTGCGCAGCAGGTCAAGGGCTTGTGCGGAATCGGGCAGGTAATAGGCGATGACGGCGTCAAAACGGCTTAGCAGTGCGTCGTCGAGCAGAGTTGGGTGGTCGGCCACCGCGACGACGAGGCTTTCCGGCTGGGTGCCGTCGAGGAACGAGAGAAACATGTCGAGAATGCGGCGTCCGTCCACGATGTCAGTCCAGAAGGTCTGCCGCTCGGCGATCACATCCAGGTCGTCAAATAGGTACACCGTCCTTGGGTGTGCCATCGCGTCGAAGATGACCCGCAGCTTCGCCGCTGTGTCGCCCGTGTACTTGCTGATCAGCGCGTCGATTCGGATCGTGACAAGCGGCAGCGACAATTCGGTCGCCAGGGCCGACGCGGTCATCGACTTCCCGGTGCCGACCGGACCGGTGAGCAGCAGTCGGTGAAGCGGGGCGAACCCGTGTGACTCAAGCAGGTCGCGCCGTCGTTGCTCGTGCAGCACCCGTTCCAGTTGCTCTTGCGTAGCCGAGGCAAGCGTCACGTCGGACAGCCGCAATTTCGCGTATTCGGTGGTCACAAGGTCCGCGATGCCGTCAGCAGGCTCCACCAAGCGCTCAATTCGATCGACAATTTATAGAGACGAGCATGGTCGACAAGTGTCATTCGTTGGTACTGTACTTCAGCGGGTCGATCTCGCGGGCGAGGAGTTCCGTACCCGCCCGCATGATGTAACCGGCCAGCTCCTTGCCAAGGTGCGGCGGCACCGGAAGCCGCTGAAGTTCCCTTGCCGCCCGATAGCCGCGAACGAGGTCCGCCGATGCGACGCCTTCCGCCTTCCACTTCGGCGGCCCGACGGTGATTTCCATGTGCTGGCCTCCTGTCTCCGGTGGGCGGCACCCGCCGCCTGACCAGCGGTCGCGAGCGCGGAGGGTGCCGTGGACATAGCGTGACGGATCGTTTACGCACACGTCAGCTTTGTGGCATGATTTTCGTATGGTCGGCAGCAAAGAAAACGGAATGGCAGGGCACTTCGGCAGGCAGGTCCGGAAGGAACGGCTGGCCCACGGGTGGTCCCTTGACGAGTTGTCCCGCCGAACCGGAATCAACGCCGCGCACCTAAGCCGGATAGAGAACGGGAGGCGCCCGCCCACCGAAGCGCTGGCTCAGGCTTGCGACGCCGCTTTTCCTGAGCGGCGCGGCTGGTTCTCCGACTGGTACGACGAGTCGCGGACCTGGGCCGAGGTGCCGCCCGGTTTCCGCTCATGGGCCGAGGTCGAGGAGAAGGCGGCGAGCCTCCGTGTGTGGTCACCGGGGATCTTCAGGCCTGCTCCAGACGGAGGATTACGCGCGTGCGCTGATTCCGTGCAGCCGGCCGTCACCGCCGAGATCGCCCGCGCCCGGCTGGCAAACAGGATGGAACGGCAGCGGCGCGTACTCGCGCGGGACGATCCTCCATCGGCGTGGTTCGTCGTTGATGAGTTGGCGCTGTACCGCCTTGTGGGGAGCACCGAGATCATGGCTGCCCAGATGCGACAGTTGCTGGTGGTTGCGGGACTGCCTCGTGATGACGCTGACGGTCATGCCAGCAGTCACCCATCCTGCCAACGCCAGCGAGCTGATCATCGCGGACAACGCCGCGTACACCGAGCACATGGCCGGAGGGTTCACCTACACCGACGAGGAAACAGTTTCGGCACTGACCGCGCGGTTCGATAGCCTTCGGGGGGAGTGCTACCGCGTGTCGGAGAGTGCGGCGCTGATCGAGAGGCTTGGCGAGATATGGACGGATGGCGTAAGTCCACTTACTCGGACGGCAACGGCGGGTCCTGCGTAGAGGTCGCTTCCGGTCAGGGCGTGATGGTACGGGACACCACGAACCGTGACGGCGTGACACTGGAGTTTCCCGCCGGGGTGTGGGCGGCGTTCGTCACGCGGCTGCGCTCTTAGTCGGCGCCAGAGAAGCCCTAAGGCTGGCCGGTCACCGAGCGGCGGATGCGCTCGACGATCCGGTTCGCCTCGTCCTCGGTGATCTCGTAGAACTCGGCTGTCCCGGTTCCCGCGCTCGATAGGAATACAGAGAGGCGCTGCGCTTCCACTCAGGTCTGCCCGTAAATGCCTCGTCGTTCGCCGTCGTCGTGCTCGATGCGGCGGAGCACCCCGCCGGCTTCTTCCGGCTGCTCAGGTCATCGACGATCGCGTAGTAAGTAACCTTCGTTGGCATCGCGTCCTCCTACGGATAATCCGGAATCTCAAGTGCCCCCGGCGGGATCGGCACCTTGAGGTGACCTCGCGCTGGTAAGCGCGCAACTCGCTGCACCTCTTCGTCGTCTTCCGGCAGGCTCGCGCAGCCGCTCGTACGCCCAGTGTGTCTCCTCCTTGGCATCGAGGCTCGCCTGCGTGTGGAACTGAACCTCGAAGAGCTGCCCGACTCCCGGTACCCGCCATCGGCTGTTGATTCCTTTGTACTCTCCTGTTCCATGAGTTCCTACGATCAAAGCGCTCGAAACCCGCTGCCTCAAGCCGTTCGCAATCTGCGTAAACGCCGTCCGTATAGCGATCATCGGGATAACAGAAGGTATACCGGATCGCGTCCTTGACGAGGCCGAACGCCTCGTCTGCCGTAGACCCGTTCCTCTGCGCTTCGGTCGATCTTCTCGGTGAGTCGGTCCTTGCCCTTCAGGCGGTTCTCCAGGCCGACGAGCCTGCGGTCGGGGTCTTCGGCTTCGATGCGCCGCATCGCCGGGGTGACGGTCTTCTCCTCGATTTCCTGCACCCGCGCGTAACCCTGGTCGATGGCGTAGGCGCGGTTGACGGCATCCACGGTGGCCCGGTGCTCAAGTGCCCGCTCCACCCGGACAGCGCTGCCGGTTTCCCCATGGCCGGCGTCCTTGCCCGCGAGGTCCCGGTTCTGGTCAGCGTCGCGTCCGGCGTCGGCCCTGTGCACCCGGGGCACGTCGGCGGCGTCCTGGCGTTCGTCGCCGTCGTCCGACCGGTCGATCCGCACCCGTCACCACCCAATGCCCGCACCCAATGTCGGCCCCCATTGAGGCCAACGGAACGCGGCCCCTTCCGGTTCAGCGCCTAGGCGTCTCGCCGCGACCGGGCGGCGTTGAGTCGTCTCACCAGACGCCGGTGGCGGGAGAGGATTCCGCGGCGGCCTTGATCGCACGCAGGGTGGCGCTCATGTTGGCCCGCAACGCGTCCCGCCTGGCAGCGACGATCTCAGCGGCCTGGTCGGGCGCCTTCGCGGCGGCTGCCCGCAGGTAGCTGGCGCCGGGTCCGTGGGTGAAGCGCTGCCGGACCTTGCTGCCGCCGGGGAGCGGGTCGATCTGGTACCTCCACGACGAGGACGGGCGGGCGGGGTCACCGCTGTCATCCAGGACCACCCAGGCAAACGCGCGAGGCCGGTCCGCCTCGGTGACCACGCAGGTCACCTCGTACTCGAAGCCGTTGGCGATCCGGTTGCGCCCGGTGAACCTGGCACCGGGCTGCGGGCGGCCGGGGTCGCCGAGCCAGGCCGCCCTGATGCATTCCGGGCTCCACTCGCCGACCCGGGTGATGTCTGCGACCAGGTCCCACACCAACTCCGGCCGGGCGGTGATCACCTCCTCGGCGGCCGCCGTCAGCCCGGTCACCTCGTCGGCGACCTGGCCGCCGCCGGTTGTGCGGAACATGTCTTCCTCCTTCCATAATCCTGTTCTGCCCGCCGCCGCGGCGGCTAGGTCTGCTCACGGTGCCTCGCTTCGGCCTCGCCGGCGTCCAGCCGGCGCACGGAGATCAGGTAGAGCCCGAGGTCGCGGACTTTGGTCAGCAGCCCGTGCAGCGCGGGCTGGTCAGCGAGCAAGCCGCAGATGACCGTCTCGTCGCCCTGGCCGCTGATCTGGAGGCCGTTGAACCAGGCCGCCCACCGGCTGTCCAGGACACCCGCCACGCGGATCTCGTACTTGGCAGGCCCGCCGGCGGCGCTCGCCGGTCGTGTTTCCTTCATCTCTGGACGGTAGGAGCGGACGCAAGGGCCGGGCATCACCCGAAGGTGGCAGGTGAGTGGAATCTTGTGGTGAGCTTGCGACATGAGCGACGCGCTTCCGCGTGATAAGCCTGGCCTGGGCGGCAGGTCACCGATGGCTGACCCGTCGGCGAGGGCCCCGGCGGCGCCCCCCACGGGGTTTGCCATGTCCGAGCAGGATGTCCTGCTGGCGACCAAGTTGCATGTGCCACGGCTGCAGCCGGGTTTTGTGCCGCGCCCGCGTCTGGTGGCGGCGCTGGGCGAGGGCCTGGTGCGGGGCCGGGTGCTGGTGTGCGCTCCGGCGGGATTCGGCAAGACGGCGCTGCTGGCCGACTGGGCCCGCGGTGACGGGCGGCCGGTGGCGTGGCTGGGACTGGATGGCGGCGACAGCGATCCGGCCCGGTTCTGGCGCTACGCGGTGGCCGCGCTTGACCGGGCCCGGCCGGGGTTGGCCGGGCGGGTGGGCCCGCTGCCCCCGGGTTCGGTTGAGGGGCTGGTGACGGCCCTGATCAATGAGCTGGCCGCCGATCCCGGCCCGGATGAGGTGCTGCTGGTCCTGGATGACTACCACCTGGTCGATTCCGGGCCGGTGCACGATTCGGTTGCGTTCTTGCTGGAGAATCTGCCGCCGGGCCTGCGGGTGGTGGTGTCCGGCCGGGCGGACCCGCCGCTGCCGCTGGCGCGGCTGCGGGCTCGCGGCCAGCTGGCTGAGCTGCGCGTCGCCGACCTGCGCTTCACCGCTGAGGAGGCGGCGGCGCTGCTTGGCGAGACGGCGGGGCCTGGCCTGCCGACCGTGGCGGCGGAGGCGCTGGCGGCCCGCACCGAAGGGTGGGCGGCGGGGCTGCAGCTCGCCGGACTGTCGCTGCGCGGGCACGCGGATGCGGCCGGGTTCGTGGCGGCATTCAGCGGCAGCCACCGCTTCGTGCTTGACTACCTCGCTGATGAGGTCCTTGTCGGCCAGCCCGGGCAGGTGCGCGCGTTTCTGCTGGAGACCTCGGTGCTTGAGCGTTTGTCGGGAGACCTGTGTGATGCGGTCACCGGCCAGCCCGGCAGCCAGGCGATGCTGGAGGACATCGAGCGTGCGGGCCTGTTCTTGGTGCCGCTGGATGAGGTGCGCGGCTGGTGGCGCTACCACCACCTGTTCGCCGACCTGCTGCGCGCCCGGCTGCAGGCCGAGCAGCCCGGCCGGGTGCAGGCGCTGCACCGGGCCGCGGCCGCCTGGTGCGACGAGCATGACCTGCCTGATGACGCGGTGCGGCATGCGCTGGCGGCGGGGGACGCAGCGTGGGCGGCGCGGCTGGTCGAGCGGCACGTCGAGACGCTGCTCGGCCGCAGCGAGGGCGCGACCCTGCGCCGCTGGCTCTCCGCACTGCCGGCGGAGTCGGTACGCGGCCGTCCGCGCCTGTGCCTGGCCCAGGCGTACGGCGCCGCCATGGGCTTCCAGGTGGAAGCGCTCGAGGCCCTGATCGATGACGCCGAGCGCGCCTTCGCGGTCAGCGGGGACGAACCGTATGCGGACCCCGCCGGGCGCCCGGTGAGCGTGCTGGCCAATGTCCCAGCGGCGATCGCGTTCCTGCGCGCCGTGCTCGCGCGGCTGCGCGGTGATGCCGCCCTCGCGGCCGGCTACAACCGGCAGGCCCTGGCCCAGCTGGGCGAGGACGACTGGCTGATGCGCTCCTTCGTGCGCTGGAACCAGGCGGCGGCGGACTGGCAGGGCGGCCGGCTCGGGCCAGCCGAATCCGGCCTGGCAGAAGTGCTCGCCGAGCGGCGGGCGGCGGACGCGGCGGTCCGCCGGGTAGGCGGCGAGCCCGCGGAGGTCCTCCGCGCCGTAGCGGGCGGCGCCGGGTTCTTCGCTGGCTTCCTTGCCATGCGCGTCTGCTACGACCTGGGCGAGGTGCAGCGCGCCCGGGGCAACCTGGATGCGGCACTGCAGACCTACCGGCAAGCACTGGCCACGGTCGGCGAGAGCAGCCAGACAGCCCCCCTGGGCCTGGCGCACGTGGGCCTGGCCCAGGTTCTGTACGAGCGGAACGAGCTGACCGCCGCCCTTGACCACGCCACCCGGGGGGTCACGCTGTGCCGGGAGCTCGCCTTCACTACGCCGCTGGCCACCGGCCTGGCCATGCTGGCCAGGATCCGGCAGGCCCATGGTGACGCGGCCGGGGCCTGGGAGGCGATGGGCGAGGCCGGGCAGGCCGGGCTGAGCCCGCAGGTGATCACCCTGCTCAACCCGGTGCGTGCGCGGCTGCTACTGGCCCAGGGCGACGTCCGCGCGGCCGCGCAATGGACGACGGCGGCTGGTCTTAGCCCAGACGACGAGCCGGATTACCCGCGTGAGCCGGCGTATCTGGTGCTGGCCCGGGTGCTGCTCGCCCAAAACGACCACGGCCCGGCGCTCACGCTGCTGCAGCGGCTGCTCGACGCCGCGGCCAGCCAGGGCCGGACCGGCAGCATCATCGAGATCCAGGCGCTGCGGGCGCTGGCGCTGGCCGCTAGCGGCGATCACGCCAGCGCCCTCGGCGCGCTGACCGAGTCGCTCGTGCTCGCCCGCACGGCACGGCCACGTCCGGGTCATTGCCGACGAGGGCGCGCCGATGCACGCCCTGCTCGCCCAGCTGTCCGGTGCCCGGCCGGGCCAGCCGCACGCGGCTCGCCGCATCGACCCCGGCTACCTGGCCGCGCTGCATGCGCGCCTGCCAGGACAGGACACCGTGCCGCCGCCGCGGCGAGCCGCCGCCGCGCCGCCAGGCCTGGCCGAGCCGCTGACCGACCGCGAGCTTGAGGTGCTGCGGCTGCTCGCCGCGGGCAAGTCAAACCAGCGCATCGCCCACGACCTTGTGGTGGCGCTCGACACGGTCAAGAAGCACGTGACCCACGTCCTGGGCAAGCTGGGCGCCGCCAACCGGACCGAGGCCGCCGCGCGGGCCAGGCAGCTCGGCCTGATCCCCTGACACCTGCCCGGTAGCACCTTCGGGTGAGGGATCGCCCCGGCCGCGACATTCCACCAGGCAGGCACCTTCGGGTGATGCCCCGCGGCAGCCAGGATTCGTACTGTTCCCCGCAGAGGCGAGCCACCCGTCTGCCTGGAGGATGTCATGTACGACCCGCCTGCCTACCTGTGGGCGATCACCATCGCCGGACCCGTCGCGGTCGCGGCGCTGACCTGCATCGTGCTGTACGGCGGGGCAGAACGCGCAGGCCTGGGCCGCAGGCGTGCGGCCCTGCTGCCGGGGCCGCGGCCGCCGTGCTCGGCGGCTGGTTGACCGCCAGCGCGGTGATCGCGGATCACGGCTGGTACCGCACGCTGCCGTGGTTTCCTGTCGCGATAACTGGCTACCTGGGCTTGCTGCTGGCACTGCGCCGCATCCCAGCTGGTGGCGCGCGCCCTGGCGGCGCCGGGCATGGCGGGCCGCCTGGAGCTTCCGCACACGCCCCGCGTGGTCGGGGTGACCTTCCTGCTTTACCTGGCCCTCGGCCACCTTCCGGCGGTGTTCGCCCTGCCCGCGGGCCTGGGGGACATCGCCGCCGGTATCGCCGCGCCGCTGGTCGCGCGCAAGCTCGCGCGGGGCACAGGCCGCCGTGCCGCCTTGTGGTTCAACGCGTTCGGCCTGACGGACCAGGTCGTGGCGCTGACCCTCGGCGCCCTCACCGGGTTCCAGCTGCTCAACGTCACCCCGTCCAGTGCGCCGATCACCGAGCTGCCGCTCGCGCTGATCCCGACCGCGACCGTGCCGCTGTTCTTCGCGCTGCACATCACGTCCATGACCAGGCTGGTCAGAGCTCCACGACCAGCGCCGTCAGCCTCCAGCCCGCTCATTTCCGGCGCCACGCCGCACGCTGATGTGGCGGAAACCCCGGCATGAGGAACGAGATGGACAGCATCAGCACGGGATTCCCCTTCGTCTTCTTCGCCATCTGGCGGGCCGTCGCCAAGCGCCGCCCGTTCCTCTGCCCGGAATGCGGAGCAGCCGTCCAGACAAGCTGAGCCCGACCGAAGTCCCCGACACAACCAATGAAACGAAACGGAACCGACATGAGCAACATGACCAACATGACCGGCTTGCTCGAGCGCAACGAGCAGTTCACCCGCACCTACACCTCGGCGGCCCTCGGCCTGCCCACGGCACAAGTGGTCGTCGTCGCCTGCCTCGACCACCGCGTCGACCCCGCGATCGTCCTCGGACTCCAGCTCGGAGAGGCTCCCGTCATCCGCAACGCGGGGGGCCGCGTCACCCAGGCCGTTATCGACGACATCGCCTTCCTCGCCTTCCTCATCGACCAGTTGTCCGGCGCCCAGGGCGCCGCTGACACAATCTTCGAAGTCGCGGTCGTCCACCACACCCAATGCGGCACCGGCTTTCTCGCCGACCCCAGCTTCCGGCAGCTAACCGCGGCGGCGACCGGGCTCCCCGAGGCAGCACTGGAAGCGTCCGCGGTCGCCGACCCGCACACGACCGTCAAGGCCGACGTCGAGCGCCTGCTCGCCTCCCCCCTGCTCTCACCGAGGGTCAGCGTTTCCGGGCACGTGTACGACATCGCCAGCGGGCGCGTCACCACCACCGTGGACGCCCGCTACCCGTAGCGGCGTCGCCCGCGTCGCCACCGGTGGCGCCCGGCTCGCTAGCCCGCCAGCTGGCTCAACCGGTGCCCGCTGGGGAGGGGAGTACGGGTCTTCCGGCCAGTACTCCTTCTGCTGCGTATCTGTGCGCGATCGCCGGGCTTGCTGGCGGCCTCAGGGCAGGCCCGGCCGGACCAGGCCGGTCTCGTAGGCGATCACGACCAGCTGGGCCCGGTCTCGCGCCCCGAGCTTGGTCATCGTCCGGTTGACGTGGGTCTTGGCGGTCAGCGGGCTCATGAACAGGGCCGCGCCGATCTCGTCGTTGCTCATGCCCGCGGCGACCCGGCCGAGCACCTCCCGCTCCCGGTCGGTGAGCACCGAAAGCGCGGAGGCGTTGACTAGCTGGGCCGGACGGCGCCCGGCGATGCTGGAGATCAGCGTCCGGGTAACGCTCGGCGACAGCAGGGCATCGCCACGGGCGACCACCCGGATGGCGCTGATGAGGTCCTCCGGCTCGGTGTCCTTGACCAGGAAGCCGCTCGCCCCGGCGCGGATCGCCTCGAAGACATACTCGTCCGCCTCGAAGGTGGTGAGGATGATGACGCGCACGCCGTTCAGCTCGGGGTCGGCGGCGATCTGCCGGGTTGCCTCCAGCCCGTCGGTGCCAGGCATGCGGATGTCCATCAGCACCACCTCGGCCCGCAGCGAGCGGGCCAGATCGACTGCGGTCGCCCCGTCCGCGGCCTCCCCGACGACCTCGATGTCGGGCGCCGAGCCGGCGATGAACCGGAAGCCAGCCCGGACGAGGGCCTGGTCGTCGGCGAGCAGGACCCGGATCACGGCCGGCTCGCGACCGCGGCGGGGGACCGCGGTCCTCGGGCTGGGAGGGCTGCCACCACCGGCAGCCGGGCGTGGACGGCGAACCCGCCGCCAGGACGCGGCCCGGCATCCAGGGTGCCGCCCAGGGCGGCCGCCCGCTCTCGCATTCCGGTCAGTCCCGCCCCGGTCCCGTCACTGAAGGCCGCGGGCGCGGCCCCGCCGTCGTTGACCACGTCCACGTGCAGGTATCCGCCGTCTTGCCGCAGGCCAACGGTCGCGGCGACCCGGCCGGCGTGACGCACCACGTTGGTGAGCGACTCCTGCACGATACGGTAGGCGGCCAGCGTGACCGGCGGCGGCAGCGGGACCGGCGGCTCGGCCAGCTCCAGCGTGGTCGGCGTGCCGGCGGCGCTGGTCGCCTCGACGAGCGCGGCGATGGCGCGCAGGTCTGGCACCGGCACCGCCGGGCGCCCGCCGTCGACTTGCCGCAGCACCTCAAGTATGGTCCGCAGCTCGCGCAGTCCCGACTTGCTGGCCCTGCGGATCGCCTGGATCGCCTCGGCCGCGCTCGCCGGATCGGCGGCCAGCTGCATGCCAGCCGCCGTGGCCTGGACGTTGATCATCGCCATCGAGTGCGCGACCACGTCGTGCAGCTCGCGCGCGATCCGCATTCGCTCGGCGTCGACGCGCCTGCGAGTTTCCTCCTCCCGGGCCTGCTCGGCCAGCGCCGCGCGGTCAGACTCGGCAGCCCGCCACTGCCGGCGCGCCGCCACGTACGCGCCGACCGCGCCGGCTGCGAGCAGCTCCGGCCACATCGTGGCGTTCGGGCCTCCGAACCAGCCGAACGGCCCGAGCAGCCCCTCGGTCACGAAGATAGCCGCCGCCCCGGCGAGCCCGGCGGCGACCGCGGTGCGCCGCCCACGGGTCAGCGCGACCCAGTACACGCCGACGATGACCGGAACGAGCGCGGCACCGTCGATCTGGCCGAGCGCCGCCCACCCGACCGCGCCGGCCACCGCGAGCCCGAGCACCTCAACCGGACGGCTGTTACGCCAGACCAGCGCGACGGAGGGCACCGCCAGCAGCAGGTAAGCGGCCAGCGGCGGATGGCTGGCCAGGTGCAGGCCACCGTAGCGGTGCACCGGGTTGGCCTCGACGTAGGCGCCAGCCACGGCCAGCGCGGTCACCAGCACCACGCCCGCAGCGCCCAGCCAGCGCCGCGGCAGCCTGACCACGTTTTTGATGCCCATCATCCGGAGCGTACGCCGGCGGCGGGCCGGCGTCATCGTCGCTGTGCAGGCGGGCGAGCTACCGCCCCGGGAGTACCCGCTGCTGCCGGCGGAGTAGCTCACCGGACGCCGGCAGGACGATGCCCGATTACCTCAGCCCGGCAGAGCCTGGTGATCAGCTGCGCAACCGGGCGCCGCGAGCCACATCAGGGAGTCCGCACATGCTCACCACCACCACCTCCGCCGTGCCGCACATCAAGCAGGGCCGCGCCCGGGCGCTGTGCGCTGCGGGCGGCGCACTGGCCGCTGCCCTCGCCTGGATCGTGGAAGTCCCCCTGCTGGGCATCGACCTGAACTTCCGCTTCGGCGCCGGCCACATCCAGACCATCGCGATCGGCCAGGTCATCGGCGTCACCGTGGCTGCCTCGCTGCTCGGGTGGCTGCTGCTCGCCCTGCTTGAGCGGCGCACCCTGCGCGCCCGGCTTCTCTGGACCACCATCGCGCTGGCGGCGCTGGCTGCGTCGCTGGCGCTGCCGCTGGCCGTCGCGACGACCAGCTCAGCCGTCGCCGGGCTGATCGTGATGCACCTGACCGTCGGAGCCGCCGTGATCCCCGCCATGGCACACACGGCGCGAGCGCGCTGACAGGACACCAGGAAGAGCACTACAGGTCCCCGCCCAAGTCTGCCGCGCACGAGCAAGTTCGCGGCACGATACCGCCCCGCGCAAACCGAGCCAGCAGAACGGACTGATAGGAGCAACGCATGAATCTCACCCCCGCACCAAGGCCTCATCGCCAGCACAGGTCATCCCGCCCCATCCTGGCCACCACCGTCGCTTCAGTCGTTCTAGGCGCGACACTCGCGGCCTGCGCTGGTACATCCTCGGCGGGGACCACAACAGCCAAGGCCACGACTGCGAAGGCCACGACTGCTGCGCTGCTGATGAGCGCTGGCCCCTGGTCCCAGGGCCCTGGATGGGCGGAGTTTGCCCAGGGACCATGGACGCCGGCGCGATCCGCCGACACCGAGTACTTCCATGTGGCATCGACCGTCCCGTCCGGCCCGGGGACCATCATCATCACCGGGGTTGTCGACGCCGGGGGCACCGAGCACCCGGGACGAGCCATCGACGACGCAACGTTCGCCGGCGGTGGCTTCCGCATCGATCACAGTGCCGGGCATCCCAGTGCCCGCTTCAACGCAGAGACGTGCGTGGGGACCATCACCCAGACGGGACCGTTCAGTGTCATCGACGGGACCGGCCGGTTCTCCGGCCTGGCAGGCAGCGGCACATATGTGTTCCGCGCTCTCTATACCACCGCTCGAGACGTCAGAGGCTGCACCAAGGTCATGACCGGCTACATAGAGAGCATCGACGGCATCCTCACGCTTAGCCCGTCCGCCGTTCGCGCCGCCATGGCGGCAGCCGGATAGCCATGCCGAGGTCAGGGGTACACCACCCCCGGCCTGCTGCCAGGCGCTGGCGGCTTCAGGGTGGCGCGGAAGGGTAGAGCACGAACTCGTTCGGGATGATCCAAAGCAGTTACCGACGCGAACCCGCACCTACCGGGGCGACGCTAGCCCGCCAGCTGGCTGAACCGGTGCCGGTAGGCCTGCGGCGTGACGCCCCAGCGGCGGGTGAAGTGACGGCGCAGCATTAGCGGCGCGAGCCCGCAGTCGGCGGCCACCTGCTCGATCCCGTGGTCGGTCCGCTCAAGCAGTTCCTGCGCCATCATCAGCCGCTGGCTGGTGAGCCACTGATGGGGGGTGGTCCCGGTGCGCGCGGCGAACCAGCGCGCGAACGTGCGCGGCGACATGTGCACCTGGCCGGCGAGGTCGGCGACGGTGAGCGGCTCGCGCAGGTGACCGAGCGCCCAGTCGCGCAGCATGGCCAGGTCAGGGCCGTCCGCCGCGTTGTCCACCAGCATCGGGACGAACTGCGCCTGCCCGCCGTCGCGGTGCGGGGCGACCACCATGTGGCGGGCTATCTCGTTGGCGACCGCGGCGCCGTGCTCCAGCCGGATGACATGCAGGCAGGCGTCGATCCCGGCGGCCGTCCCCGCGCTCGTTATCACCTGGCCCTCGTCGACGTAGAGCACCCCCGGGTCCACGTCGACCTGCGGGTAGCGCCTGGCCAGCTCGGCCGCGTACTTCCAGTGCGTGGTCGCACGACGGCCGTCGAGCAGCCCCGCCGCGGCGAGCACGAAGGCCCCGGTGCACTGGCTGAGCACCCGGCCGCCGCGGTCCACCACCGTCCGCAGCGCGGCCAGCACCGACTCGGGCGGTCGTGTGTCTATGTCGTCCCAGCAGACGGCGATGGCCAGGTCGGCGGAGCTCAGCCGGTCCACGCCGTACTCGACCAGGATCGGCAGGCCGACGTCGGTGCGGATCAGCCCCGGCTGTGCCGCCGTTACGAAGTAGTCATAACGAGGGATTCCTTCGCCCTTGCGGTCACACCCGAACACTTCCGCCGTGACCCCCAGGCCGAACGTTGACACGCCCTCGTAGGCGAGGACCGCGACAGAGGACAGCATGCTCTCACTGTACGGCAGGAAAGTACCGGTGATTGTCATTCCTGCCACTGGTGCCGGCGGACCCTGATGGCAGAGGCTTGAGACATGGCACAGCTGACCTCGGACGCGACCGCCGAGTCACGTAGTCCAGCCCGAGCAGGCGCCGGGCGAATCGCCGTGCCCGGCTGCCCGGCTCGCGCGGCAACTTCTCCGCCTGGGCGGCGCTGCTGGTGGTCTGGCTGGTCTGGGGCTCGACCTACCTGGCCATCCGGGTGGCAGACCGGTCCATCCCGCCGTTCGCGATGGCCGCGGCGCGGTACCTGACGGCGGGCGCGGTGCTCTACCTGGTCATGTGGCTCGCCGGCCGCCGGCGACGGGCGGCGGCCCAGGCGGCGGCCCAGGCAGCGGCCAGGCCCGGCCGGGCGCGCCCCCTCGTCCAGGCTCGCCCAGTGGGGCGGGATGGCGGTGGTGGGCACGATGCTGCTCGCCTTCGGCAACGGCGGGGTGTCATATGCCGAGCAGACCCTGCCCTCGGGGCTGGCCGCGCTGCTTGTCGCCAGCGTGCCGCTGTGGATGGCGCTGGCCGACCGGGTCATCAACGGGCAGCGGATACCCCTGCGCGGCTGGCTTGCCCTCGTCATCGGGCTGGCCGGGATCGCGGTCCTCGCCCGGCCTTCAGGGAACGGCGCGGTGCTTCCGGTCCTCGTCGTCCTCGGCGCCAGCGTCAGCTGGGGCATCGGCTCCGTGCTGGCCGGCCGGATGCCGGCGCCGGCCAGCCCGCTGGTTGGCAGCGCGATGGAGATGCTGACCGGAGGGATCGTGCTCACCGTGATAGCGGCGGCAACCGGCGAGCTGACCCGGATCGATCCCGCCCACGTCAGCGCGCAGTCGCTGCTCGGGCTGCTCTACCTGATCGGCCCGGGGTCACTGCTCGCCCTGACCTGCTACGTGATCGCGCTGCGGCGGCTGCCGACCTCGGTGGTGTCCACCTACGCCTACGTCAACCCGGTGGTGGCCGTCTCGCTTGGCGCGCTGTTCCTCGGCGAGCGGCCCACGCTTGCCACGCTGCTCGGCGGCGTCATCGTCGTCGCCTCCGTCGCGATGCTCCTCATCCACCGCGCCGGGAACCCGTCGGGAGCGCGCCAGGAACGCACCGCCCGGTGACTTGTTCTCGGGCATGTGGTCAGGACGTGATCACGGCGGGATTTCCCTCGCTCCAGACGCTGGTGATCCTGCGGTGCGTGAACCGCCAGCCGTCCGGTGTGCGGCGCAGCCGGTCGTCGTACCGGCCCCCGCCGAGGAACTTCTCGCCACCGGGCAGGCCAAGGCGGACATGCTGGGCTTGGTAGTAGCACGTGTGCTCGGCCTCGTCACCGTGCACTGCGGCGACATGGTTGCCGTTCAGGTGATGGGTGGCGTCGAATCGCTCCAGGCTGGTGCTGATCCTGGCCACGATCGCCGCCGGCCCGGAGATCCGTTCTCCTGAGCCGCTGTACTCCCAGCAGGCATCGTCGGTGAACAGCGAGCCCAGCCTTTCCCAGTCCCTGGTGTCCAGGGCTGTCGCGTACGAGATGACGGCGTCCACGATCGCGGCGCGGTCTGCGAGCTCCTGAAGCATTGAGCCGCCCTCCAGTTCGGTGCACGATTTGATACGGAGTACATGATTGGTGACTGTCGAGCCCGGCGGAAGAAGGCACTTTCGTGTCCCAGAGTCACATCGATGTGTCAGCCCTGGCCAGCGAGGCGTGCCCGGTCTCTGAGGTCCTCGATCACGTCTCCGGGAAGTGGAGCATCGGCATCCTGGTAGCCGCCGCGCAGGGTCCGGTCCGGTTCACGGAGCTGGAACGTTCGATCAGCGGGATCAGCAGGCGCATGCTCACGCTCACGCTGCGCAGGCTGGAGCGGGACGGCCTGCTCGTACGCACTGTCCATCCGGTCGTCCCGCCCAAGGTTGAGTACACCCTCACCGAGATGGCCAGGGAGCTTCACAAGTCGCTGCTAGAACTCACCGACTGGGCAAAGCGATACGGTGACGCGGTTGCCGCCGCCCAGGCCGTCTACGACCGCGAACACAACAGCTGACGTACTCCTTCACGTCTCGCTTGCCTGGCTTCTTGTCAGCCGCTCAAGCAGGCCGACCAGCGTCGCCCGCTCGTCAGCAGACAGCGGCGCGAGCAGTTCGTCCTGGACGTCGTTCAGTACCTCGTCGAGCCGCCGCAGCCGTGCCCGCCCCGCGTCAGTGATCGTGACGACGTTGCGCCGGCGGTCGTCGGCGTCAGCCGTCCGCTCGACAAGGCCGTCGGCGGCTAGCTCCCCGACCGCCGCCGTGACATCGCTCCGGTCCATCTCGGTCCGTCGCCCCAGGCTGGCCTGCGACGCGGGCCCGGACTCCGCCAGCGCGGCCAGCAGGCGGAAGTGGTACCCCCTGGCGCCGACAGTTGCCAGGTGCGACCCGAGGAGCCGGTGCGCCTGCGCCGACAGCTGGGTGATCAGCCAGGTCGGCTTGGCCATCAGCAACGCCGGCGTCGCGTGCTCGTCCGAAGTCATGGGCCAAGCGTAATCCAAAACTTGTTGGCCGAGCCAACCAATGATAATGTTGGCCGAGTAAACGTTGGCTACGCCAACGAAATTATGAAGAGGAGGCGCCATGACCGACTATCCCCAGCTCAGCACCCGTCTCATCGGCGAGACCGAGAGCGCACTCGGCGCGCTGCTTGCCCCGTTGCTTGCCGAAGCCGAACTGACCTTCATCCAGTGGGTCGTACTCTCGCTCGCCACGGCTGGCGGTGCGAGCAGTCCCGGCATCGGCCGGGACCAGCTCATCAACGGGATCACGAAGGCGAGGAAGGTTGACGCGGCCGACGTGTCGGCGGCCATCACCGAACTAGAGAGTGCCGCGGCGCTGGTCACCGCGGGCGACCAGGTGACCCTGACCGACCTTGGCCAGGCCAGCTTCAGCCGGGTCCGGGCCCGCGTCGAAGAGATCACCGATTACGTCTTCGACCTTCCCGCCGAGGACCTGGCGGCAGCCGGCCGTGTCCTGGCAACCGTCAGGGCGCGCGCCAACAGCGTGCTCGCCGACATGGGACCCGCCAGTCGCTAGCTCATTAGACGATGAACAAGTGCAAGTAGCGGCTGATTATGGTCAATGCATCGTCGCTTATCCGGCCTAGCTGCCGTCCGGCTCGCTCGTGGGACATCGTGCGGACCTGCTCGGTCATGGCGTACGAGACTTGCTTCAGTCCCGTATGGTCGTCGGCCGGGATCTCGACGTGATGCTCCAGGCCACGATGGCGGGTGGTCAGTGGCACCGCGATGAACAGGCCGGGCACTGCGGCGTAGCGCGGGTGGGAGACCACGACAACCGGGCGCACGCCGCCCTGCTCACGGCCTGCGACCGGGTTGAGGTCGCAAAGCAGCACGTCGCCACTCGTCATGGGTTGTACTCCGGGTACTCCTCGGCGGCGGTGCTCGCTAGCCCGCCAAGGTCTGCTCCAATCCACTCGGCCGTCTCGCTGCGGTACGACGCGAACTCTGCCTCGTCGGCCGCGAGTCGCCGGTAGCCGTCCTCGATGCCCTGCCACATCAGCTCGTCGAGCATGGCGCTGAGTTCCCCGCCGAGGCTTCGGCCGTGTGCTTGCGCCCGGGCGGCGAGCCGGTCCCTGACCTCGGCATCAACGCGGATCGTGGTCATAGCCATTGAAGAAGTATACGTCATTGACGTATACATGCCCGATGCCGTGAGATCGGAAGGTTGGCGTATTGTTGTAGTCATAACTACAGTCTGTCACTTGACTCAGACATTCGAGGGCGGTGCTGGACTACAGCAATGAAAGCGTTAAATGGACATCTACTTGCGCATATGATCATTGCGGACGCCCTCAAGTACCACCTGGGCTAGCCTCGTGACGATGAACGAGGACCCGGCCATCTTGCTGACGCCGCGCGGGCAGGAGTTGCTGGCCAGGCTCGCCGCCGAGCGGGACGGCGGGTCGCTGGCGGTCGCGGAACGCCTGCGCCGCGAGTACCCGGCCGACTTGGTCGCCACGGCGATGGCCCAGCGGGAACTGCGGCTGGCCGCCGAGGCCAAGTTCAGCCGCGCGGCGCAGATGCTGTTCACCAGGGCCGGCTACGAGCAGTCCTCGTCGGAGGCGATCGCCGGCTACCGGGCAGGCCCGCCTCGCGAGCCGCGCGAGCCGCGTCGCGGACCTGTGCTGCGGCATCGGCGGCGACCTGATCGCCCTGGCGGCGGCGAGTGACGTGCTCGCCGTCGACCGGGATGAGACCCATGCTCGCCTTGCCCTGCACAACGCCGCGGTCTACGGCCGGGCGGAGCGCGTGACGGCCGTCGTGGCCGACGTCCGCGACGTGCGCCTGACGGGTGTCGACGCGGTGTTCATCGACCCGGCCCGCCGGTCCGGGCCCGGGCGCGGCCACAGGCCCGCGCCGCTTCCGGTCCGGCACGTCCGAGCCGCCGCTTGACTGGTGCCTGGCGCTGACCGGCCAGGTCGAGGCGGTCTGCATCAAGGCCGCCCCCGGCATTCCCGTTGAGCTGATCCCGCCGGCCTGGGAGGCGGAGTTCATCGCCGAGGCGCGCGACCTCAAGGAGGCGGTGCTATGGTCACCGTCCCTGGCGAGCGCGCCGGACGCCGCTCACGGCCCGCGCCGAGCGACGGTGCTGACGCCATCTGCGCCCTGCACGCTGGTCGCCCATCCCGGTGACCCCGTAC
The DNA here is from genome assembly GCA_963759545.1 of uncultured Actinomycetota bacterium. Taxonomy (GTDB): domain Bacteria; phylum Actinomycetota; class Actinomycetes; order Streptosporangiales; family Streptosporangiaceae; genus Trebonia. The sequence continues at coordinate 120,112 of CAVXAB010000004.1, read as the reverse complement.
CGCTGCGCGAGCCAGGGGAGTTCCTGCTCGACCCCAACCCGGCCGTCACCAGGGCCGGCCTGGTCGAGGACCTGGCGCGCGCGCTTGGCGGCGACATCGCCAAGATCGACCCCCAGATCGCGTTCCTCACCCTGGACAGCGACGTGAGAACGCCGTTCGCCCGCACGCTCCGCGTCAAGCACTCGGCCCCGTGGCACGAGAAGCAGTTCGCGCAGCGCCTCCGCGAGCTTGACGTGGGCGCGGTCGATATCAGGCGTCGCGGCCTGGCCGGCGACGTCGACCAGATAAGGCGGCGCCTGAAGCTGGCAGGCAAAACCCGCGCGACCGTCGTCATCACCAGGGTCAGCGACAAGCCCTGGGGCCTCATCTGCACCGACCCGGCATAGCCCGCCCGGCCCGCCGCCCCTGCCCGCGTGTGTCGTTGGGCCGGCTATAGCCGGCCCAACGACACACGGGGACAGCGGGACAAAGAGTTAGCGCGCCGCGCGCAGCACGATGCCGCGCACGTAGGCGGCCTGCCCCACGTGCTGCATGTCGTCGTCGAGCACGGAGACGAGCCGCACCCCGAGCGTCACCGGCGGGGTCCACCGCGTGTCGACGACCCGGTCGAGGTCGGCGTCGCGAATCTCGGACACGAGCTTTACCGTCTGCGCGTACGTCGCCTCGTGGTACTCGCCGAGCAGCCCGGACGCCGCGGTAGCGGCCGCGACGGCGGCGACCTGGTCGCTGTCGTGCCCGTACCCGTGGTCCATCATCCCGGCCGGCAGCCCAAGCCGCCCGGCCCAGCCCTCGGACGACCACACCTGCGGCACACCGAACGCGGCCGCGACGTGATCATCCTGCACTCGGGTGAGGTGCCAGACGAGCCAGCTCACCGGGTTGGCGTCCGCGTCGATCTGGTAGGCGAGCTGCTCCGCGGTCAGCCCGCCAAGCACGTCGGCCACGTTCTCCCGGATCCGCCCGAACCCGTCGACAAGCAATTCCGCACTAGTAGCCATGAGTCAATTATCGTCCCCGTGGACACCCCGGGTATCCGTAGGCCGAGCCCCTACGGTCCCCGCGGTCCGCGCCCGCGGTCCCCGCGGTCCCCGCGGTCAGGAAACGGGCCAGGCGGGCAGCGCGCTCACGTCAGTCACCGTCTCCGGCAGGCGGCGCATCGTGGTGACCCGGCGCTCGGCGAACTTGGCCGGGTGACCCGTGTGGTCGCGGTCGACCCAGACCGAGCGCAGCCCCATCCGGGCGGCCGGCAGGATGTCGTGCACCCAGCTGTTGGCGACGTGAATCCAGTTCGCTGGCGTCGCCCCGGTCAATTCCGCAAATCGGCGAAAGTGACCGAGGTCCGGCTTGTAGGACCGCACCTGCTCCGCCGTCACTACAACCTCAAATGACACCGGAAGCTGCGCCGAAGTCTCCGCGAACAAGTCGTCATCACAATTGGTGAGGATCGCGAGTCGCCAGCCAAAAGAGGCGAGCGTGCCGAGCGCCTCCGCCACGTCAGGGAAAATCGGCATCGACGGCCAGGCTTCGACAAACGCCCCTGCCTTCCCTTCCGCGAGTGGCACGCCGACCCGTCGCGCGGCCAGGCCGAGCCCGTCGGTGAGGATCTCCCCGTACGGCCGGAAGCAGGCCGGGCCTCCAGGATCGACTCCGCCCGGTGATAAGCGGCGAGCAGCGGCTCGGCGTGCACGCCCGCAACCGGCTGCAACGCGCTAAGCATGCAGGCGTTCCAGTCCGCGATCGTGCCATAGCAGTCGAAGGTTAGCCATCGTGTTCCGGGCATCAACCCTCCCTACTCGAACATCTGTAGCAGGAGCTGGCCTCTACAGTAACTGTTGTTAACTGTTTTTGAGTGGTGAATTCCCATTGAATCCGTAGAAAGCCACCCGATCCGCACCGGCGCCCTCCCGGCCTGACATGAGGCAATGCGTGGGGGCATGATCGTGGATGGATAGGCGACCACTGAGGAGGCAGTCCCATGGCCGATGACGAGTTCAGTTACTCCAGCGGTTTCGGCAACGAGTTCGCCACAGAAGCGGTCGACGGAGCGCTCCCCGCGGGGCGCAACTCGCCGCAGCAGGCGCCGCTCGGCCTGTACGCCGAACAGCTGAGCGGGGCCGCGTTCACCCAGCCGCGGGGCGTGAACCGCAGATCGTGGGTGTACCGCATCCTGCCGAGCGCGAAGCACCCCGCGTTCTCGCGGATCGACAACAAGAACCTAAATGGCACGCCGTTCGACGAACTCGAACCGAATCCAAACCGGCTGCGCTGGGACCCGGTTCCGCTGCCAAGAGAAGACACGCCGCAGGACTTCATCGACGGCCTGTTCACGGTCGCGGGCAACGGCGACATCAAGACCAGGGCCGGGATGGCCATTCACCTGTACGCGGCCAATCGCTCCATGCGAGACCGCTACTTCGTCGACTCCGACGGCGAGCTTCTTCTCGTCCCCGAGCTAGGCACGGTCATCCTGCACACCGAGCTCGGCCCGATGCGCGTCAGCCCCGGCGAGATCGCCGTCGTCCCGCGCGGCATCCGCTTCAAGGTCGAGCTGACCGACTCCTTCGCCCGCGGCTACGTGTGCGAGAACTTCGGCGCGAACTTCACCCTGCCTGAGCGGGGACCGATTGGCGCCAACGGCCTGGCCAACGAGCGCGACTTCTTGTCGCCGCACGCGGCGTTCGAGGAGCGCAACCACACTGTCCAGGTGGTGAACAAGTTCGGCGGCAACCTGTGGGCCGCGGACTACGACCACTCGCCGCTCGACGTGGTGGCATGGCACGGGAACTACGCGCCGTACAAGTACGACACGGCCAACTACATGGTGATCGGCACGATCAGCTTCGACCACCCGGACCCGTCGATCTTCACGGTCCTCACCAGCCCCACCGACACCCAGGGCCTCGCCAACGTCGATTTCGTGATATTCGCCCCAAGGTGGCTGGTCGGCGAGCACACCTTCCGCCCGCCCTGGTTCCACCGCAACATCATGTCCGAGTACATGGGCCTGGTCACGGGGGAGTACGACGCGAAGGCGGAGGGCTTCGTCCCGGGCGGCGGCTCGCTGCACAACACGTACACCAGCCACGGCCCGGACGCGGACACCTACGCGAAGGCGTCCACCGCCGAACTCAAGCCACAGAAGCTCGAGGGAACGCTCGCTTTCATGTTCGAAAGCCGGTGGACGATCTTGCCGACGAGGCAGGCGATGGAGGCGAGCTTCCGTCAGGGTGATTACGACGCCGTATGGTCTGGATTGACGCGAAATTTCCGCTAAGTTACCTTTCATGGCTGGCTCCTATGTCATGGTCGGATCCGGTGACCATCGTGTCATCGCGCTGCACGGCTGGTTCGGCTCCGCACTCGGCTGGGGCCACCTGACCGACTACCTCAACACCGCGCAGTTCACCTACGTCTTCCCTGACCTGCGCGGCTACGGCTCCCGGAGGGACGAGCCGGGCGAGTTCACCATGGCCGAGGCCGCCGCCGACGCGATCGAGCTCGCCGACCGCCTCGGCTGGGAGCGGTTCAGCCTGGTCGGCCACTCGATGAGCGGCGTGGCGATCCAGCACGTACTCGACCAGGCGCCGCACCGGGTGCGGCGGCTGGTCGGCGTGGCTCCGGTCCCGGCCACCGGGCTTCCGCTCGGCGAGTCAGAATGGGCGCTGTTCGCCTCCGCCGCCCGCAACGTCGCCAGCCGCGAGATGATCGTCAACTACTCGACGGGCAGCCGTCTCACCCCCGCGTTCGTCGACCTCATCGTCCGCCACTCGCGCGACAACTCGACCGAGGAAGCGTTCGGCGGCTACCTCCCCTCCTGGGCCAAGGCCGACATCCTCGCCAGGGTCAAGGGCAACGAGGTCCCGGTCAAGGTGATCACCGGCGAGTACGACCCGACGCAGCCCGCCGAGTTCATGGAGCAGGCGTGGCTGCAGGTCTACCCCAACTCCGAGCTTGAAGTCCTCCGCGGCACCGGCCACTACCCGATGTTCGAGACCCCGGCCGCCCTCGCGGTCTCCATCGAGGAGTTCCTCGCCCGCGGCTAACGGCCGACGGCAAAAGTCAAAAGCCAGGATTATCCCGAACGACGGCGGCTGACTCCTTCGCGGCAAAAGCTTATTCCGCCGTGTTCCATGCGCTATCGCCGGTCATGACACGCCGAATTCCGCAGAATTACCGGCCGGCGGCCCTCGCCGAACTGCTAACTTGCGACTTCGTCACCATGCGTAATTGACTGTAAGCGAAGCGGAGGGTCGCCGTGTTTCGTGGCCGTGTCAGGGCCGCGCTGGCGAATCGGGAAACGCGCGCCGCACGCGCCACGACCACCGCGAGCGTGGTCGCCGTGGCGGCCGCGGCGGTGTCCGCCGGGCTGCTGCTCTCATCGGGCGGTGGCCCCTCCGGCGCCCCTTCCGGCGGCGCCCCTTCCGGCAGCGGCCCTTCCGGCGGCGGAACAGCCGCCGCTGTCGCCAGCCCGTGGCAGGCACCGAAGGCCAGGCAGGCCGCCCGGCAGCGGCAGGACGCTGTGCCTGCCGCCACGGTGCCTGCCGCCACGGTGCCTGCCGCCACGGTGCCTGCCGCCACGGTGCCTGCCACCACGGTGCCTGCCGCCACGGTGCCTGCCGCCACGGTGCCTGCCACCACGGTGCCTGCCGCCACGGTGCCTGCCATCACGGTGCCTGCCGCCACGGTGCCTGCCATCACGGTGCCTGCCGCCACGGTGCCTGTCACCACGGTGCCTGCCATCACGGTGCCTGCCATCACGGTGCCCGCCACCACGGTGCCTGCCACCACGGTGCCTTTCACCACGGTGCCTTTCACCACGGTGCCTGCTGCCGCCGTGCCTGCCAGCACCGTCCTCGCCACCGTGCTGCGGACCGTGCCCAGGTACGCGAGCCCCGGGGTGCTCGCGGCCGGCACCGTGCCGGCCAGCTGGTACGACCGGCCCTCGGTGCTGCCGGTGATCGCGACAAGTCCCGGCTGGGTCCAGGTGCGGCTCGCGCAGCGGCCGAACGGCTCCACGGCCTGGGTACCCGACCAGGACGTCACGCTCGGCGGCACGCCCTACCGGATCGTCATCAACGCCGCCACGACTCGGCTGGCGCTCTATGACAACGGCCGGCTGGTCTTCTCCGCACCGGCCGGGTTGGGCACCCTGGAGGACCCCACGCCGGCCGGGGAGTACTTCGTGGCGTTCGATGAGCAGCCGCCGCAGCCCAACCCCGGCTACGGCTCGTTCATCATCGTCACTTCGGCCCACTCCCTGGCGATCGCCGACTGGGAAGGCTCGGGCGACGCGGTCATCGGCATCCACGGCCCGCTGGGCGACGACACCGAGATCGGCACCTCAGGCGCACGGATCTCGCACGGCTGCATCCGCCTGCACGACCAGGCACTAGAAAGGCTCGCCGAGGTCCCGCCGGGAACCCCGATCGACGTTGTCGGCTAGGCCAGGCGCCTTATGGATGTGCGTTTGGTGTCGTCCTAGCGACACCAAACGCACATCCATACGCCGGGCTAGAAGTCGGCGACGACCGGGATGACCTCGGACCCGATGACCTCGAGCGGCGTCACGTCCCACACGTTCGCCACCGCGCCGATCGCGGCATCGAACCCGGCCTCGGCGAGCGCGCCGAGGTCATCAACCATCCGCTGCGCGCCCTTCGCCGGGTCGAACCAGTAGTAAACGGTCTTGTAGATCGTGTCGTAGTCGCGTCCGACCGCCTCGCAGTGCCGGCGCAGGACGTCGAGCTTGTGCACCTCGTCCCGGCCAGCGAACAGGTTGCACGCGTCGGCGTACTGCGCCACCAGGCGCAGCGTCTTCCTCTCGCCGCCGCCGCCGATCATGATCGGCGGGTGCGGCCGCGTCAGCGCCTGCGGCGAGTTCAGCGGGCGCTCGAGCGAGTAGTGCCTGCCCTCGTACGGCTTCTCGTCACCGCGCCACATCTGCAGGCAGACAAGCAGCGTCTCCTCAAGCCGCTCGAATCGCTCGCTCACCGGGGGGAACCTGACGCCGAGGCCGCGGGACTCCTGCTCGTTCCAGCCGGCCCCGATGCCGAGCCAGGCCCGGCCGCCCGATAGCACGTCAAGCGTGGTGACGATCTTCCCGAGGATGCCGGGCTCGCGGTAGAACGCGCCGGTAACCAGCGTGACCAGCGTGGCGTGCGAGGTGCACGCGGCCAGGTACCCCAGCGTGGTGTACGCCTCAAGCATCTCCTTCTCCGCGGGCCCCACCACGGGAATCTGGAAGAAGTGGTCCATCACGGTGATGTACTCGAACCCCGCGTCGTCCGCGGTCCGCGCGACGTTAGCGAGCTCCCTGCCAAGCGCCTCCGGCCCCCGAGGCGTGGAAAAATCCGGAATCTGCAGCCCGACCTTCACGATGATTACCTCCCACCCAACCCTCTCACGCTCCGGGCAGCGGACAGCAGAGGTACCTTCGCGGAACCTATCGAGTCGGCCAGCGCCTGCTGGACAATCCAGACAAATTGGGCTGTGCCTTTCCGTGAACATGTGATAGTGGATATTTAGGCACACTATAGTGCGCCTAAATATCCACTATCTTCGAAAACCTGGTTGGGCATGGCGAGTCGGCGCGGATCGTGGAATTCGTCGGCATGCGGATCTGCGGCCAGAACGCCATCCCGGCCAACGAGGTCACGTGCCTCTACACGTGGACAGCGGTCGAGGACTTCGTCCTCGACCGGAGCGGCTCGTTCGTCGCAGCGCCGCGGGCGCGGGGGTTACCGGCGTCGATCTTGACCGCGGCGGCCACTGGGTGATCCCGGTTTGGACTCCGATCCTTGTTTCCTGTGAGTGGACGAACGCGGCGGCCGTAGGCGGGATTTTGTGGCTTTCTACATGCGGATAACCGTTGACCGCCATGTCTGAATGGTTCACTCTGAAGAAACATAGTTCACCATCGAACCCGGTACCGGGCGGTTGACTGTAGGAGGATACGTAATGTCGGCTGACCCTAGGGTGATCTGATGTGCGGGATCGCCGGCCTGACGCTGCTGGACGCCAGCCTGGAGCCGGAGCTTGGCGCGCTGCTCACCAACATGCTCGTCGCGCTCGGCGAGCGCGGCCCTGACTCCGCCGGGGTCGCGGTCTACCACGACGACGGGCAACTCGACGTCACCAAGGACGTCGGTACCCCCAAAGACGTGTGCGAGCGGTTCGCCATCGGGGCGGCGCACGGGTACCAGGGGCTCGGGCACACCCGGATGGCCACCGAGTCCGCGGTGACCAAGGCGCACTGCCACCCGTTCACCCCCGCCGAGGGCGTGTGCGTGGTGCACAACGGCTCGTTCTCCAACCACGCGACCGTGCGGCGTCAACTCGAGCGGGACGGGGTCGCGTTCGATTCCGACAACGACTCCGAGGTCGCCGCTCGTTACATAGCCAAGCGCCTAGCCGCAGGCGATGACCTGAAAAGCGCGCTCACCGCCATGGCCCGGGTGATGGACGGCTTCTACACCCTGCTGGTGACCACCCCGACCGAGTTCGCCGTGCACCGTGACCCCATCGCCTGCAAGCCCGCGGTGATCGCGCAGGCCAGCGGCTACATCGCCATGGCGAGCGAGTACCGGGCGCTGACCGGGCTGCCCGGCATCAAGGACGCGAAGGTCTTCGAGCCGACGGGACTGCACACATGGACACGCTAACCACGGGCACCCAGAGCGCGGGCACCGCGGTCGTCACCCTCAACGCCGCCGAACTGACCACCCGGGAGATCAACGCCGCGCTGCGTGCGCTTCCCGACGGTGCGGCGGTAATGATCACCGAGCCCAACGGCAGGCATAACCTCGCCGTCGGCCTCACCAACAACATCAGCGTCACCATCGACGGTAACGCCGGCTACTACATCGGCGGCCTCGGCCACGGCCAGGACATCACCGTGAACGGCTTCACCGGCTGGGGCATCGGCGAGAACCTCATATCAGGAAACATCCGGGTAAAAGGGTCGGTGTCGCAAAGCGCCGCCGCCTCCGCCCACGGCGGACTGGTCATTGTCGAAGGAGACGCCAGCCTCAGGGCAGGCATCTCCCTCAAGGGCGGCACCCTCGCGATCGCCGGCGACGCCGGCAACCTGACCGGCTTCATGGCCCAGGCAGGGCACGATCCTCATCGGCGGCGACGCGGGCGAGGCCCTAGGCGACTCGCTGTACGAGACGACGATCTACGTCGCGGGCAGCATCGCCAGCCTGGGCGCCGACGCCAAGCGAACCGAGTTCACCGAGGACGACGTGATCGCCGTGAAGCAGCTCTGTGACAAGGCCGGCTTCGACCACATCGACCCGCAGAACGTCACCAAGGTCACCTCCGCCCGCGAGCTGTACCACTTCACGACCCGCCACGCGTCGAGCTACTGAGGGGCCGGCAAACACATGGAGAACCACACCTTCCCCCCGGACGTCATCGCGAGCGTGCACGAGCTGGCGGACCTCGGCCGGTATCAGATCCGCGGCTTTGGCGCGCGGCGCAAGGTACCCAACTTCGATGACCTGGTCTTCCTCACCGCCTCCGCGTCCCGCTACCCGCTCGAGGGCTACCGCGAGCGCTGCGAAACGCGTACCGTGCTCGGCGCCAGGCACGGCGCGCACCCCATCGACCTGGCCATCCCGATCACGATCGCCGGAATGTCCTTCGGCGCGCTGTCCGCCCAGGCCAAGCAGGCCCTCGGCGCCGCCGCCAACGAGGTCGGCACCTCCACCACCACCGGCGACGGCGGCATGACGGACGAGGAACGGCAGGCGTCGAAAACCCTCGTCTACCAGTGCCTCCCGTCCAGGTACGGCTTCAACCCCGCCCACCTCCGCCAAGCCGACGCCATCGAGATCGTCATCGGCCAGGGCGCCAAGCCCGGCGGCGGCGGCATGCTCCTCGGCCAGAAGGTCGGACCGCGCGTCGCACAGATGCGCACCCTCCCCGAGGGCATCGACCAGCGCTCCGCGAGCCGCCACCCCGACTGGACAGGCCCCGACGACCTGCAGATCAAGATCGAGGAGCTGCGCGAGGCGACGAGCTGGGAGAAGCCCGTCTACGTCAAGGTCGGCGCGACCCGGGTCAGCCACGACGTGAAGCTCGCGGTCGCGGCCGGCGCCGACGTGGTGGTCGTCGACGGGATGCAGGGCGGCACGGGCGCCACCCAGGACACGTTCATCGAGCACGCCGGCATCCCGACGCTGGCCGCCGTGCGCCAGGCGTCGGACGCGCTGCGCGAGCTCGGCGTCGAGCGTGAGGTGCAGCTGATCGTTTCCGGCGGCATCAGGACCGGCGCCGACGTCGCCAAGGCCCTGGCCCTGGGCGCGGACGCGGTCTCCATCGGCATCGGCGCCCTGCTGGCCCTCGGCTGCAACCGCCCGACATATCGCGAAAATTCGCTAGAAATCGACGCCACGCACGACTACGCCGCGCTCGGCACCAGGCCAGGCGAGTGCTCCGCCTGCCACACCGGCCGCTGCCCGGTCGGCATCACCACCCAGGACGACCTGCTCAGCAAGCGGCTGGACCCGGACCTGGCCGCCCGCCGCGTCGCCAACTACCTGCGCGCCCTCACGATGGAAGTCACGATGCTGGCCCGCGCCTGCGGCAAGTCTGACGTGCACAACCTGGAGCCGGAAGACCTTGCCGCGCTGACCATCGAGGCCGCCGCCATGGCCAAGGTCCCGCTGGCCGGCACCGACTGGATCCCGGGAGCCCAACCGTGACCCCGCGGCCCGCCCCGGACGTGGCCGGCCCGGTGCTGCTCGTCGTCGTCGGGCGGCGCCGTCTCCCGGGCGGCGATCGCCCGCACCGCGGAACTGGCGGCGGGCGCGCCGGTAACGGTCGTCGGCATCGAACTAAACGACCGCTCCAGAACGGATTCGGCATCCTGTCGTCCCCTCCGACCCGGAGCGCCAGAGCAGGTGCGGCGCACGGTCGCGCTTGCCATGTCCGTCCTTGAGGACACTGGTGTCGTGGCGACCGGGCACGTCGCGGTCGGCGGCCCGCCGGCCCGGGCCGTCGCCCGGGTGGCACGGGCGTGCGGTGCCCGCGCCGTGATCCTCGATCAGCCCGGCCTCCCGGCGAGCAAACCGCCCGCCACGGCCGGCGTCAACCCGGTCGGCGCGGGGACCGCCGGGCTGATCGCCGAGCTGCGGCGGCGGATGTACGGGTCGGGCATCGTCGTCCTGGCCGAGACCGGCCGGCGCGGTGGCTGGGTATCCCCGTGACGTTCAAGCACGTGACGTCCAAGCAATTGCGAGCCTGGCTCTCGCTGGTATATTCGACTATACCAAAGGAAAGGCTGCTGTCATGACAACACGTGCGGACCTGATCATCGTCGGCGCCGGCCTGGCGGGATCGGCCGCCGCCTGGGCGGCGTCGGCGCGCGGCCTCCACGTGGTGCTGCTTGAGCAGTTCGACTCCGGGCACCGCAACGGCAGCTCGCACGGCAGCGCCCGGATCTTCCGCCGCGCCTACCCCGATGAGCTGTACGTGAAGCTCACCGGCAAGGCCGAGAAGGCTTGGCGGCAGCTCGAGGACGAGGCAGGCGAGACGCTGCTCACGCTGACCGGCGGCGTTGACTTCGGCGCGGACCGCAAACCGGAAAAGCTGCATGAAATGCTGACGTCCTGCAAGGTGCCCGCCGAGCTGCTTGCACCTGAGGCGGCGGCCGAGCGCTGGCCGTACTTCGACTTCACCGGCGCCGGCCAGGTCATGTACCACGCCGACTCCGGCGTCCTCGACCCGGACAACGCGATGGCCGCCATGCTCAGGCTGGCGGCGGCCAGCGACGCCGACATCAGGTTCGGTACCCCGGTCACCCGGCTTGAGGCGACCCCGGCCGGCGACGGCGCGGTCGCGCACACCGACAGCGGCACCTTCTCCGCCCCGGTGATCGCGGTCGCGGCCGGCGCGTGGATCGCCCCGCTGCTCGACGGCGTAGTCGAGCTGCCGCGGCTGACGGTGACCCAGCAGCAGGTCCTTCCACTTCGCCCCGGTGCAAGCTCCGGGACAGTCGGCCCCGGCCGAGCCGTGGCCGATCTTCGTCTGCCAGGACGGCGCCGACAACTGCTACGGCCTGCCTGGCGGCCGCGACGGCGAGGTGCCCGGCGCGATCAAGATCGGTGAGCATATCGCCCCCCCGACACAACCGCTGCCTCCCCGGCGACAACCGCCGCGGTCCCGACGACCGCCGCGGACCGCGACTTCAAGGTTGACCCCGCCGCCCGGGCCCGGATCACCGACTTCGTCGGCAGGCGGCTGCCCGGCCTGAACGCGGCCGCCCCGGTCAACGAGGTGACCTGCCTGTACACCTGGACGGACAACGAGGATTTCGTCCTCGACCGGTCCGGACCGTTCGTCGTCGCGTCGCCGTGTTCCGGCCACGGAGCCAAGTTCGCGCCGCTGCTCGGGAGATCATTGCCGACCTGGCGGCGGGCAAGCCCCCGCCCGACTCGCGTTTTACGCTGCCGGCGCCATGGTGTTTTACGCTCGCGGCCAACGCTGTAACACGCGGCTAACACCGAAACGCCCGCGCAACATCCAGGCGTAACGCCGCCGCTGTCTGCTAGATCACATCCGCCCGTCAGGGAGATTGTGAGTTCCGCATGGCAGTGACTACAGAGCCGCGAGCCGGCTTGCAGAAGGGCACCAACTGGTGGGGCGCGTTCGTCATCGGCCTGGCCGGGACGATCCTCGTCACCGGCATCGCGCCGTACGCGGTGCAGGGCATGGGCGCAAGCGCGATCTGGGCGATTGGCATCAACACGGTCTTCGGCCTGGTGCTGTGCCTGTGCCTGGCCGAGCTGGCCTGCATGTGGCCGGACAGGGCCGGCGGCATCCCCAGCTACGCGAGCGCTAGCTTCGAGCCGCTGGTCGGCCCCAAGGTAGCCAAGCACATCGGCGGCCTGTCCGGCTGGTCGTACTGGCTCGGCTGGTTCCCGGTGGCGCCGATCAACATGATCCTCACCGCCGCCTACCTGTCGAGCCTGTTCGGCATTCCGCAGGGCGGCACGATCCACCTGTTCGGCTCTTACGGCGCGCCGATCTCGACCACCGTGCTGCTGATCAGCTTCATCGGCCTGCTGGCGATCTACGTCCCGTGCTACTTCGGCGTGAAGCTGGGTGCCGGGTTCGCCACCGCGCTCGGCATCCTGTCCATGGTCCCGCTGACGGTCCTGGTGCTGCTGCCGCTGTTCAAGTCAGGCAGCTTCCACTGGTCCAACATCGCCGGCTTCCATACCCCGGCCGGCGTGCACGAGAACTTCACTTTCATCATCGCCTGGATGTTCCCGATCACCTGGAACGTGATCGCGATGGAGGCCGCCGCCTGCTATGTCGGGGAGTGCCGCAACGGACCGCGCGACGCCAAGATCGCGCTGACCGCCGAGGGTGTCTACGGCACGCTCATCTACATCCTGACCCCGCTGGTTTTCGTCGGCGTGCTCGGCGCGGCCCTTTCTTCCGCCGACCCCCTCACCCTCTACACCGACTTCACCAGCGCGCTGTTCGGCCACGGCTCGTGGATCAAGTGGTTCATCGGCCTGCCGCTGGTCCTCGCGCTGCTGCTGTCTGTACTCAACGCGATCATGGGCACCGGCCGCTCGCTGTACCAGGCGTCAGAAGACGGCGCGCTGCCCCACTGGTTCGGCAAGGTCAACGTGCACGGCGTGCCAGCCCGCGCGATGGCCTTCAACGTGGCGGCCTCGATGCTCGTGGTGCTCTTCGGCTCCCCGGTCCGCATCTACATCTTCTCCAACGCCGGCTACCTGTTCGCCTGCGCGATGTCGCTGGCCGGCTACTTCGTCTACCGGCAAATGCGCCCGGCCGCCGAGCGCCCGCTCCGCCTTCCCGGCTGGGTTCGCTGGGTCGCCCTCGCGATCTTCCTGTTCTGGGTGGTCGTCTACTTCTACGGCGGCTGGAACGCTCCGAACATCGTCGTCGCCCCGAACTCCGGCCCGGTCCTGTTCATCCTGGGCCTGGTGATCATGGCGCTCTACTTCCCGCTCTACTACTGGCGCAAGCGCTCCGACCAGCGCCGCGCCCCCCTCGTCATGACAGACGCCACCCCGGTACTCGCCGAGGAAGAAGCATAAATGGTGAGGGCACCCTGGCGTCCCGCGCCGCCTCACGCGGCCCTGCCGGCTGCGGGTGTGCTGCTGGCTTCGACAGGCAAGCCGTTCAGCGAGGCCGCGATCGCTGAGGCCGCCCGCCTAGCGGGCGGCCCGGTCGGTGGCCGGGTCCGGGTGATCACGATCGCCCGCATCCACGGCACCTCCTTCGGCCTCCAGCATCCCGGCCTGATGCCCAACAAGAAAGAAAAGGACGCCGCCCAGGCCATCGTCACCAAGGCGATCAAGTCCCTACAGCACTCCGGCCTGAAGGCCGACGGCGAGGTAGTGATCACGAGATCCCCGGCGCGATCCTTCACCAGAGCCGCCCGCGCGGCAAGCGCGGCCCACGTCGTCCTCGACAACCCCCAGGGCGGCCCCTTGACCCGCCTGGACGCGGGCGCCACAGCCCGCTACCTCCGCCTGCGCCTCCGCGACGTACCCCTCACCCTCGTCTAACCAAGCCTCAGGGTGGTCATCTGCTGGTGTCGCGGCAGGTCCACATCTCGCCAGTGGTCTTGGTTCAGGCGGGGTCGTGGACCGTGCCGATCGCGGTCACAGAGAGAAAGCGGATCGGCAGCTTGATCAGCTCCACGGGCCCGTGGGAGGCCTCGCCGTCGAACTGGAGGGCGTCGCCGGGCTCGAGCACGTAGACGGCCCGTCCGTGCCCGTAGGCCATGATGCCGGACAGCATGTAGAGGAACTCCGTGCCCGGGTGCTGGTAGAGGGGGAAGACCTCGGCCTGCTCGGTGAGGGTCACGAGCTGCGGCGTCATCCGGCGATGCTGGCCGCGCATGGTGCCGAGCTGCTGGTAGTGGTGCCCGGCCGCGATTCCTTCCCGCCGGATCTCCGCGCCGTGCCCGGCCTTGACGAAGACCGCGTCCCGCTCCTCGTCGAAGCCGCGGAAGAACGCGGTGAGCGGCGTGTCAAGCGCCTCCGCCAGCCGGGCGAGAGTGGCCAGGCTTGGCGATACCTGCGCGTTCTCGATCTTCGACAGCATCCCCTTGGAGATGCCCGTCTGCTCGGAGAGGTGCCCCATCGGGAGGCCCTTGCGCTGCCTGGCCTCCTTGACCCGCAGCGCGATCACGCTGTTGAGCGTGGCCTCAAGCGGGGCGGGGCGGTCGACGTCGTAGAGTCCAGGTTCTGCCCCAGTGCCAGCGATGTCCGTCGGTGTCCCGTCTCCGCTCACGACGCTCATTGTACGGACTAGCGCTCAGAGCGTGAGGTACCGGCTGATCTCCCAGGCGGAGACCTCGGCGTGGTAGTCAGCGAACTCGGCGCGCTTGACGGCCGCGTAGTAGTCCACGTACGTCCCGCCAGGCACCTTGCCGAACCCCTCGCGCAGCACCGCGTCGGCGACGAGTTCGTCCGCCGCGTGCGCCAGCGTCGCCGGCAGCTGGACCATGCCGCGCTCGCCGACCTGGCTGGGGGAGAGCTCGAACAGGTTCTCCATGTTCGGCTCGCCGGGGTCAAGGCCGCGGTCGACGCCGTCCAGGCCGGCGGCGAGCAGCCCGGTGAGCGCCAGGTACGGGTTGGCGAGGCCGTCGACGACCCGGATCTCGATCCGGTTCCCGTCGGGGACGCGGATCATCTGCGTCCGGTTGTTGCCGCCGTAGGTGACGAAGGCCGGCGCCCAGGCCGCGCCTGACGTCGGCGCGCCCGCCGACACCCGCTTGTAGGAGTTCACCGTGGGGCAGGTGACGGCGGTCAGGCCCGGGGCGTGCGCGAGCACACCCGCCATGAACTGGTAAGCGAGTGCGGACAGGCCGAGCTTGCGCTGGTCGGCGGCGTCGGGAAACAGCGGGGTGCTCCCGGCCGCGTCCCACAGCGACAGGTGCATGTGCATCCCTGTGCCGGTGCGGTCCTTGAACGGCTTCGGCATGAACGTGGCGAGCATGCCCTGCTGCTGGGCGAGCGCGTGCACCATGTACCGGAAGATGATCATCCGGTCGGCGGTGGTGAGCGCGTCGGCGTACTTGAAGTTCTGCTCGAACTGGCCGTTGCCGTCCTCATGGTCGTTGGCGTAGTTGGCCCAGCCGAGCGCGTTCATCGTCTTGCTGAGCGTGGTGAGGAACGTGTAGCTGCGGGTCAGCCCCTTGGCGTCGTAGCAGGGCAGGCCCGTGTCGTCGAGCTCGTCGGCGACCTGGAGGCCGCCGCGGGAGTCCTTCTTCACCAGGAAGTACTCGGGTTCTGCCCCGGCGTGCAGCGACATGCCCCGGTCGGCGAGCGCCGTGAGCTGGTTCTTGAGGATGACCCGGGGCGCGTAGGGCCAGGGCTTGCCCTCGACGTGCGGGTCGCACATCAGGATCGCGAGGCCCGGCCGCCATGGCATCGGGGTATACGTCGCGATGTCCGGCATCGCGATCAGGTCGGGGTCCGCGGGCGACTGACCGATCGGGCCTGCGGCATAGCCCGCGAACCCGGCGCCTTCCTCAAGCGTCTGGTCGAGGGCGGCGACGGGGACGAGCTTGGCGCACGGCTTGCCGTGCATGTCGACGAACATCGCGAAGATGAACTCGATTCCGTCCCGCTCGACCGCGGCGGCGAGTTCTTCAGGTGTCTGAGGTGCCATGCTCCGTGTTGTACCTGCGGCTAACTGCCACGACGTTACGCCGGGAAGCATCCTCGTTACGCCTGGGTAAACGGGTGATTTGACGCGAGCGCGGGAAATCTGAGCGCGGCGATAAGGCCAGCCGCGTCGCCCGGATGACGCCAACGGGGTCGCCGCCGCCAAGCACCACCGAGGTGGCGAGCTCGACGGGCGGCTGGGCGCCGAGCAGTGCCAGGATCGCGGCCGTGATCGGCGTGCGGGCGCGGGGGTTGCCGTCGTCGATCTTGACCGCGGCCGCCGTGCCGTCCGGCAGCGCGAACGCGTCCACGCCCTCGGCGCCCGACTTGAGCAGCAGCCCGGGGACCGACGCCATCAGCTTGTTCTCGTCTCGCGTCGTCCCGCTGGTCCACTCGGGGAACTTGCGCATCGCGTCGGCGACCTTGCGCTCCGGTGAGCCAGGCTCCGCGAGGACCAGGCCGCGGAACGCCCTGGCGAGGCCGCCAAGGGTCAGCGAGAACAGGGGCGCGCCGCACCCGTCCACGCCGACCGCCGCGACCGGCTCACGCGCGAGGTCCTCGATGGTCCGCCTGATGTGCACTTGCAGCGGATGCTCGGGTGACAGGTAGGTCTCGGTGGGCCAGTCGTTGGCGATGCAGGTGACCAGCATCGCCGCGTGCTTGCCAGAGCAGTTGAACCGGACCCGCGACGCCGGATCCGCATCGGGCGGGCACGACCTGATCAGCCGCCGCGCGGTCGGCTCGTCGATCGGCAGCGACGCCGGGCAGCGCAAGTCGTCCGCCGTGAGGCCGGCGTAGTCGAGGATGTCGTGGACCCCCTGGACGTGGAAGTCCTCGCCGGAGTGGCTGGCGGCGGCGAGCGCGAGCAGTTCGCCCTCGATCGGCAGCCCGGCCCTGAGCATCGCCGCGGCCTGCAGCGGCTTGTTGGACGACCGCGGGAAGATGGGCGCGTTCGCGCCGCCCGCGGTGAACGCGTACGTGCCGTCGGGCGCGATCGCGACGATGCTGCCACGGTGCCGGGACTCCACGAAACCGGACCGGATCACCTCAGCGAGCACGGGGTTGGCAACCACGTCGCTCACGGACAACTGCTCCAAAGGGGTCACGCGAGACATTATGGCCGGTCGATACCTCCCGCCTGCCCAATATCAGTCTGATAAGTAGCACGAAGTCCGGTAACGACCGATACGGGGCCGTGGCCTGGTCCATCCCGCGAAACGCCCGTCCCCGGCGAGCCGTTAGGCTGACGTCTCGTGCGGGCAGTAGCGCAACGGGTAACTCAGGCCAGCGTCACCGTGAACGGCCAGGTCATCGGTGCCATCGACGAGCATGGACTGCTCGTCCTCGTCGGCGTCACGCACGATGACACGAGTGACAAGGCGAGGAAGCTGGCCGCCAAGCTGTGGGGCCTGCGGATCCTCGACGGCGAGAAGTCCTGCTCTGACCTGGGCGCACCGCTGCTTGTGGTGAGCCAGTTTACCCTCTACGCGGACACGGCTAAGGGCAGAAGGCCGACCTGGAACAACGCGGCCCCCGGGCCGGTCGCCGAGCCCCTGGTCGGCGCCGTCGTCGACGAGCTGCGCAGCCTCGGCGCCCGCGTCGAGACCGGGAAGTTCGGCGCCGACATGCAGGTGGCCCTGGTCAACGACGGACCCGTCACGATCATCATCGAGCTCTAGCCCCAGTCTCTAGCCCCCGCTAGCTAGCCGGCGGCGACCTTAGCCTTGGTCAGCCCGGCCAGGTCGCACTGCGGCCTGGCCGCGAGCGACACCGTGTCCGAGTTCGCGAACGCTGCCCGGCAGAACGTGACGGCCTGCGCGCCGCAGTAGTGAATCGTGCCGCCGCCGGTCGTGCTCGGGACGGTCACGCTCACGCACCCGTTCGCCGACGTCGCGTAGGTGTCATGGCTGACCGCGCTCCACACGCCGATCGCCACGCCTGCCGCGACCAGCACGGCCACGATGAGGTACACGATCCGCTTTCCGCGTGGCGAGAGGGAGAGCGTGCCCTCGATCTGATCGCTGCCGAGCCGGGTCTTGCTGTACATCGCAACCTCACTCATGGTCGCCCCATCAAACCCTTTTCTTCCCGCGCATGTCCAGTGATCTTACAAATCGGTAACATTAGGAAAAGAAGCGGTAATTCTTGGAGAATTAAGAACTGGTGTGCGACCCAGCGGAGAGTCAGCTGCTGAGGTGTTACCGTCTGCTGTAGCGTGGCCCGCGACGGAGCGTGCTGCTTACGACACGGAGGTGACAAGAATGGTTACCCGTGACACTCCTTGGCCCGATGGGACCCCCTGCTGGGTCGACCTCGGCACCAATGACATCCCTAAAGCGATCAGCTTCTACTCAAGCCAGTTCGGCTGGAACATCCAGCAGGGCGGCCAGGACGTCGGCGGCTACTCGATGGCCAAGCTCGACGGCAGGCACGTGGCGGCCGTCGGACCGCTCATGGGCCCTCCAGGGACGCAGAGCGCCTGGGCCACCTACTTCGCGTCAAGCGACGTGGACGCCACCGCGGCCAAGATCAAGAGCGCCGGCGGCCAGCTCCTCATGGAACCGACGGACGTGATGGACGCCGGCCGGATGCTGGTCGCGGCCGACACCACCGGCGCGTCCTTCGGCGTCTGGCAGGGCAGGAACCACACCGGCGCGGAGGTCGTCAACGTACCTGGCGCGTTCACCTGGAGCGAGCACATGAGCCGCGACTTCGAGGGCGCCAAGGCGTTCTACGCGGCGGTCTTCGGCTACGAGTACGGCGACATGTCAAGCGACGGCTTCAGCTACGCCACGCTGCTCATCAACGGCCAGCAGGTCGTCGGCGGCATCGGCGCTTACCCGGGCGGCAGCGAGGACACCCACCAGGCGTTCTGGGGTGTCTACTTCGGCACCTCGGACACCGACAAGGCCGTGGACCTGGCCACCAGCCACGGCGGCCAGGTCGTCCGCCCGGCGAGCGACAGCCCGTACGGCCGGATGGCGATCGTCGCCGACAACCAGGGCGCGGTCTTCAGCCTCATCTCGACCCCCGAGGACTCCCTCACCGACGACTAGCGCGGGAAGACCGTGCCGTCGAACAGCTTGCGGGCGGTCCTGACCACGCCAGACCTGATGACCCTGGCCGGCGCCACCGAGGTGTCGAGTTCGACCTCGACCTTGAGGGCGCCGCTCGGGTGCTCGATCGAAAGCCGCGGCCCGCCATCGAGCACCGCGAGATCGTGGCCGACCGCGCCGGGGACCATGATCGCGGTGCCGACGCTGACCGCGCCAAGCACCCCGATGGACTCGTGCACCCGCACGGGGATGAACGTCCTGGTCGAGATCGCGCCGCCGTGCGCGGGCGGCGCGACCAGGGAGATCTTCGGCACCGTCGTGCCGCTGACGTCGCCTAGGCCCATCGCCTCGCCCGCTTCGAGGCGCAACTCCTGAACGCGCTTGTTCAGCTCCTCGTCGCCCTCGAGCTCGGCGACCGGCTCCTGCCCCGTCTTGCCGAAGCTGGCCGCGGCGACCACGACGACCGGCATGCCGTTGTCCACGCAGGTCACCGGAATGCCGCCGAAGTCGTCCGTGAGGTTCCCGGTCGGGAACACGCCGGAGGCGGTACCTGAGTCCTCGAAGTCGAGCACGACCGCCGCCGCCGTGCCAGGCACGCCGTCGATCGCGGTGTCCCCGTCGTAGCGGGGCCTTCCGCCCGGGGTGGGGAACGTGGCGGTGACGATCCCGCCGGTGTTCACCATCCGGATCCGGACGCTCGTCTGGTCGCCGCCCGCGGGCACCAGGCCTCGCTCGACCGCGAACGGCCCGATGCCCGCCAGGATGTTCCCGCAGTTCTGCTTGTCGGTGACGATCGCCTGGTCGACCATGACCTGCAGGAACAGGTAGTCGACGTCGATGAAAGGCCCGGAGATCTGGCGCTGGGCGGACGGTGCGACGACCGCGACCTTGGACGTCAGCGGGTGCGCACCGCCGACCCCGTCGATCTGGCGCGGGTCGGGCGATCCCATGACCCGCAGCAGCAGGTCATCCCGCGCGGCGGCATCGGCGGGCAGGTCGTCGGCGAGGAAGTACAGCCCCTTGGACGTACCGCCCCGCATCTGCATGGCCCGGATCCCGTCACGCGACGGCACGCTCCCGTTCGGGATAATCATTCTTTTAGACACCCTCGCCCGCGCGGCGCACGTACTCGGCGTAGCTGATGTAGTCCACGCGTCCCAGCTTCTGGCGCAGGCCGTACATGTCGAGGCCGAGGGCGCCGTCGGCGAGCTGCTTGCGGTTGGCGTCCTCCTTGGCGATCCGTGCCTCGGACGCGGTGGCCGCCTTCGCGACGTCGAGGCGCGGCACGACGCACACGCCGTCGTCGTCGGCGACGATCGCGTCACCCGGCCGGATGAGCTGGCCGCCGAGCGAGATCGGCACGTTAACTGAGCCCGTGGTCTCCTTCACGGTGCCCTGCGCGGACACGTGCGCGGTCCAGGCGGGGAAGCCCATGTCGCGCAGTTCCTGGGTGTCGCGCAGGCCCATGCCCATGACCAGGCCACGCACGCCATGGGCGACGAGCGAGGTGGCGAGCAGCTCACCGAACGCGCCGTCGCTGTTCGGCGACGCGGCGGCGATCACGATGATGTCGCCCGGCTTGGCCTGCTCGACGGCGGCGTGAATCATCAGGTTGTCGCCCGGCCAGCACAGCACGGTGAGCGCGGTGCCCGCGATGCGCGTGCCCTGCTGGTTCGGCCGGATCTCCGGGCCGAGGTAGCCGCCGCGGCCGATCGCCTCGTGCACGGTGGCGACGCCGTAGGTGGCGAGCTTGTCGACTTCGGCCAGGTCGGCACGCGGCGGGTCGGTGACGATGACGTTAAGCATCGGTGGCAAGGCTCCTCTTACGCGGATATTTCTCGATCGGACGGATGGTCCGCCCGCAGCGCCTCGATGACGCTGGCCAGGTGGACGCGGACGGCACGGTCGGCGTCCGCCGGACGCCGGTCGGCGACGGCGTGGGCGATGGCCACGTGCTCGGGCAGTGACACCTCGGGACGGCCGGGCCGCTGGGCGAGCTGGAACTGGTGCCTGACGAGCTGCGCGTGCAGCCGCTCGAGCAGCCCGACGGCGACGGTCTGCCCGGAGATCACCCCGACGCGGCGGTGCAGTTCCCGGTTGAGCTCTGAGTACTTCAGCGGGTTCCCCTCCGCGACGGAGCGCTTGAGGTTTTCCGCGAGCTCGCGCAGCTGGGCGGCCTCGTCGTCGGTGACCCGTTCCGCCGCCTTGGCGGCACACAGCGCCTCAAGGGCCATCCGGCACTCGGTGATCGCGACGGCCTCTTCGGTGGTGACGACCCGCACGCGCGCACCGCGATTGGGGATTCGCTCGACCAGCCCGTCGGCGGTGAGATCAAGCAGTGCGGCCCGCAGCGACTGCCGCGTCACCCCGAGCGTCCCGGCGAGCTCCTCCTCAACAAGCCGCTGGCCAGGAGCGAGGTCTCCGCTGAGGATGGCCCGCCGCAGCGCGGCAATGGCATGGGCGCGCGCCGCCTCCCCGGCCAGGGGACCGCCGGGTGTTCCTGCTGCCATGCCTCGACGCTACGTACCGGCGCCGCGGATTGTCAACAATCACTCGGTGGAGTTGTCGACAATCCACTAAGTCGGGCGCCCCCCTTTGTGGCAGCATCGCAGGCCGCCCTATAAGCGCTTACAGGCTGCGGAATTCACACGAAAAGAAATCCTTAGTGCCGTGCGGCGGCCCGGATAGTGAAATTTCCGCATTTGGTGCACCGAGTTGGCTTTCGCCGTTCCTGGCCAGGTTCAACGCGAAAACCGGATGCACGCGCCGTGGCCTGCGTGTCACCATGACGGGCATGGGCTGGCAGACGACCGGCGACGTGGCCGAGTTCCTCGCGGCGGCCGGCGAGTACCTGTCGCGCGAGCGTGCCAGGAACACCGTGATCCTCACCGTGAGCGAGCAGTTGCGGGTGAACCGGGCAATGTACTCCTCGCCGGCCGGCGCCAGCGAAAGCCACGGTACGGCGATCCGCCCGCTGTTTGGCTGGTGGGCCGACCAGGCGGGCGCGGCCGGCGGGGCCTTCCTGCACACGCCGCCGCATCCGCTGCTGCTCAGCGCCGTCCCCGCCAACGTCGCCGAAGGCCTGGCCGCGGCCCTGGCGGGCCGGCCGCTGCGCGGGGTGAACGGCCACGCGGATGCGGCCGAGGCGTTCGCCGCCGCCTGGCGGGCCGCCACGCCAGGCGGGCAGACGGCCGAGCAGCGCAGGCTGCGGCTCTACCGGCTCGGCGAACTCGCCTGGCCGGAACCGGCGCCGGCCGGCGCGCCCCGCGTTGCCGCGAACTCCGACGCGCCGCTGCTGACCGACTGGTTCGCCGCCTTCGTCGACGAGGTGCACGACACGGACGCGGGGGAGGACCAGGCGGCCGGCGTGCGCGACAAGCTCAGCCACGGGGGCATCCTGGTGTGGGAGGCGGGTGGCCGGCCGGTCTCCATCGCCGGGGTGACCAGGCAGGTGGCCGGGATGCTCAGGGTCGGCCCCGTCTACACGCCGCCGGAGCTACGCGGCCACGGCTACGCCAGCGCCGTCACCGCCGCGGCGAGCCTGCGGGCGCGGGAAGCCGGCGCGGAGGAGGTCCTGCTCTACACCGACCTGGCCAATCCCACGTCCAATTCCATCTACCAGCGGATCGGTTACCGCCCGGTCGAGGACCGGGTCGTGCTGGCCCTTTTCACGCGTTAGTTACCAGTCGGTAATCTTGCGTTCCGGGGTGGAGACTGCATACTTGAAGGCATTATGTTACTTGCCGGGAAGATTTTCCGTTACGTTCCGCCGCCTGTCACTCAGGCCGCACCGCCACCTACCCGGCCGCCCAGACGGGCAAGGGTGCCCCGGCATGCCTGACGGCCGCGACCGAGAACACCAGAAGAATCGAGCAGATCCCGGCATGAACGCACGACGGGAAGCATGACCTTATGGGCTGGTGTACCACCTTCGACCTGGACCAGTTCGCCGCGGCGGCGGGCGGCTACCTGAGGTCGAGGGCGGCGGAGAACACCCTGCTGCTGTCCGCGGCGCAGGCCGCCAGGGACGCCAAGGACGGGCAGGCCGCCAGGGCCGGGTGGCGTACGCGGGTGGCGGGCCAGCAAGCGGAGGCGGCGGGTCCTGTAGTGCTGTTCGGCTGGTGGGAGCCGCCGGACGGCGGCGAGCCGCGCGGCGCGTTCGTGCACGATCCCTCGGCGCCGCTGCTGATCGCGGGCAAGGCACCCGAGATGGGCGCCGCGCTCGCCGCCACCCTCGCCAAGATGGGCAGGCAGGTGTTCGGCGTCGACGCGCCGACCGAGGTGGCGGACGCGTTCGCGGCCGCGTGGAGCCAGCGGGCGGGCACGACGGTCCGCGGGCACAGGAACTGCCGCGTCTACCGGCTCGCGGGCGCGCCCCTGGGAGTGGAGATGCCAGGTCCCGCGGGCAGGCTCAGGTGCGCGACGGCAGGGGACAGGGCGCTGCTCGCCGACTGGCTCACCGCGTTCGCGGCCGAGGCGGCCGAACGGCTTGGCTCGGCGTCCGACCTGGCCGCCGACCTGATCAGCGACGGCCGCGCGGTCCTCTGGGAGGTGCCGCAGCGGCCGAGCCGGCTGCAGGGACGCCGCGCACCACCTGGCGATACCGCACCACCGTGACCCCGCGCAGTTCGGTGAGCCCGCGCACCAGCCGGTGGCGCTGGTGACCCTGACCCGTCCGGTCGCCGGGACCGTCCGGGTCAGCATGGTCTACACCCCGCCAGAACGCCGCCACAGCGGCTACGCCACCGCGCTGACGCTGGCCGTCAGCCGCGCCGTGCTTGCGGGTGCCTGGCCGGGCGCGTCAGGCCGGGTCGACGAGGTCGTGATGATCACCGACAAGAACCGGTCGGACCGCTGGGGCGGCAGGCTCGGCTATCAGTTGGTCGGCGAGCGGGCCGTGCTCCGGTTCGGCCCGGTGACCGGCCCGATGCCGAAGGCCCACCCGGCCGGCGCGATGCCACGGCTCCCCACGGGCCCGCTGCCCCGGCTGCCCAGGCTCCGCCGCTAGCACCGGGGCTCAGGACGCTACCGACTCCGCGAGGGTGACCTCGGTGCCAAGCTCCGGCGCGTGCTCGAACGAGAAGTCGGCGATGTTCCCCGCCGCCCGCAGGTCGGGCTCGCTGGCCCGCACGGCGGCCTCGTCGGGCCCGCGCACGACGACCCGCGCCGCCTCGGCGCGGATGGAGAGCTTGGCCGCCGTCTTGGCCTTCCGCACCTGGCCGAGCACGGCCGCCGCGGTCGCGAGCACCGCGGGATCGCCCGCGTCGGCGCCGGCCGCGACCTCGGCGGAGGGCCAGGCCGCGGCGTGCACGGAACCGTCGTGCCACCACGACCAGGCCTCTTCCGTCACGAACGGCAGGAACGGCGCGAACAGCCGCAGCAGCACGCCGAGCGCCTGCCGGAGGGTGCCGCGCGCGGATGCCCCGCCGTCTCCCGCGCCACTGCCTCCCGCGCCACTGCCTCCCGCGCCACTGTCTCCCGCCCCGCTGTCGCCGTACGCCCGCGCCTTCACCAGTTCCAGGTAGTCGTCGCAGAACATCCAGAAGAACCGCTCGATCGCCTCAAGCGCCCCGGTGTGGTCATAAGACGACAGCGCGGCGGAAGCCTCCCGCGCCATCTCGTCAAGCGCGGCGAGCAGGGACCGGTCGACCGGCGACGTCGCCGGCCCGGCGGGCCCGTCAAGCGACAGCACGAACTTCGACGCGTTGAGGATCTTGATGGCCAGCCGCCGCCCGACCTTGAGCTGCCCAGGGTCGAACACCGTGTCCACCCCGTACCGCCCGTTGGCCGCCCAGTACCGCACCGCGTCTGAGCCGTACTGCGCGAGCAGTTCGGTCGGCACGACCACGTTCCCCTTGGACTTGGACATCTTCTTCCTGTCCGGGTCAAGGATCCACCCGGAGATGGCGGCATCCGACCAGGGCAGCGAATCGAATTCCAGGTGCGAGCGGGTCACCGTGGCGAACAGCCACGTCCTGATGATCTCGTGCGACTGCGGCCGCAGGTCCATCGGGAACACCCGCGCGAACAGGTCAGGGTCGGTGCCCCAGCGGGCGGCGATCTGCGGCGTCAGCGAGGAGGTCGCCCACGTGTCCATCACGTCCGGGTCGGCGATGAACCCGCCGGGCACGCCGCGCTGCGACTCGTCGTACCCGGGCGCCGGGTCGGAGGCCGGGTCGACGGGCAGCGCGTCCTGCGACAACGGCACGATCGGCGACGAGTACAACGGCGAGCCGGCGGCGTCAAGCGGGTACCACACGGGGAACGGCACGCCGAAGAACCGCTGCCGCGAGATAAGCCAGTCGCCGGCGAGGCCTTCCACCCAGTTCTCGTACCGCACCCGCATGTGCGCCGGGTGCCAGCTCAGCTCCCGGCCGCGGTCGAGTAGTGCGGAACGGATGCGGCTGTCTCGCCCGCCGTTCCGTATGTACCACTGTCCCGAGGTGACGATCTCAAGTGGCTTGTCGCCCCGCTCGTAGAACTTCACCGGGCGCGTCACCGGCCGCGGCTCGCCGTCCAGGTCGCCGCTCTCCCGCAGCAGCTCGGCCATGCGCGCGCGGGCGGAGAACACCGTCTTCCCTGCCAGTTCGGCGTACGGCGCGGCCGGCACCCGGCCGGCGGGTCGGCGAGCAGCCGGCCGTTCCTGCCGATGATGGCCCGGGTGGGCAGGTCGAGCTCCCGCCACCAGGTCACGTCGGTCAGGTCGCCGAAGGTGCACACCATCGCGATGCCTGACCCCTTGTCCGGCTCGGCGAGCGGGTGCGCGTAGACGGGCACCTCCACGCCGAACACGGGCGTCCGCACGGTGCCGCCGAAGAGCCCCTGGTAACGCGCGTCGTCCGGGTGCGCGACCAGCGCGACGCAGGCGGGCAGCAGCTCCGGCCGCGTGGTCTCGACCCAGACGGGCCCGCCCGTGGTTGAGGAATCAGTCCCGTGGAAGGAGATCCGGTGGAACGCGCCGGGGTAGTCGCGGTCCTCAAGCTCCGCCTGGGCGACCGCCGTCTGGAACGTGACGTCCCAGAGCGTGGGCGCCTCGGCCCGGTACGCCTCGCCCCTGGCGAGGTTGTGCAGGAACGCCCGCTGCGACACCCGCCGCGAGTCGTCACCGATCGTGGTGTAGAGCAGCGACCAGTCCACGGAGAGGCCCACGCGCCGCCACACGTCCTCGAAGGCGCGTTCGTCGATCTCGGTGAGCCGCTCGCACAGCTCGATGAAGTTGCCACGGGAGATCGGTAGCTCTGCTTTTTTCCCGCCAGAACCGCCCACTGAGACCGGCGGCGCGAACGAAGGGTCGTACGGCACCGACGGGTCGCAGCGCACGCCGTAGACGTTCTGCACCCGCCGCTCGGTCGGCAGCCCGTTGTCGTCCCAGCCGAGCGGGTAGAAGACCGCCTTGCCGTTCATCCGCTGGTAGCGGGCCACGATGTCCGCGTGGGTGTAGGAAAACACGTGCCCGACGTGCAGCGACCCGGACACGGTCGGCGGCGGCGTGTCAATGGAGTACACCGACTCACGCGGCCTGGACCGGTCGAACCGGTATACCTGGTCGGCCTCCCAGCGTTCGCTCCATACCGCCTCGAGCCCGTCGAGAGCGGGCTTGTCTGGCACCCTCTTATCGGGCACGGGGGCAGCGGGCGGCTGCTGGTAGGCATCGGTCATGGACCAACCCTAATGCGCACCGTGACTGGACGCCCACCGATAAAAGACCGGGCGGCCAGAGCTATTACCTTGCGTCGGCTGCGCGCCCGGCGGTACCGCTCCCGCTAGGCTGCACTGGAGGCAACGCAAGCCAGGAAGGCCGCATCGCATCGTGACCAGCCAGATCTCCGAGACCACCGTCGACCAGACCGCGTCGATCATCAAGAAGGTCGCCGCCGAGCTCGGCGTGCGCGACAACCAGGTCGCCGCCGCCGTTGACCTGCTCGATGGCGGGGCGACCGTCCCGTTCATCGCCAGGTACCGCAAGGAGGCCACCGGCACCCTGGACGACGCTCAGCTGCGGACCCTGGATGAGCGCCTGCGCTACCTGCGTGAGCTTGAGGAGCGCCGCGCCGCGATCCTCGCCTCGATCGACGAGCAGGGCAAGCTGACCGACGAGCTGCGGACGAGCATCAAGGCGGCCGACACCAAGGCCCGGCTGGAAGACCTCTACCTGCCGTACAAGCCGAAGCGGCGGACCAAGGCGCAGATCGCCCGCGAGAACGGCCTCGAGCCACTCGCCGACCTGCTGCTCAGCGAGCCGGCCACGGACCCGCGCGCGGCCGCGGAAGGCTACCTGAACGAGAACGTCGCTGACGGCGCCGCCGCCCTCGACGGCGCCCGCGCGATCCTCGTCGAGCGCTTCGCCGAGGACGCCGACCTCATCGGCACGCTCCGCGAGCGCATGTGGTCGCAGGGCAACCTGGTCGCCAAGGTGCGCGAGGGCAAGGCGGAGGACGGCAAGAAGTACAGCGACTACTTCGACTTCGCCGAGCCGTTCGGCAAGCTCAAGGCGCACCGTGTCCTCGCGATGTTCCGCGCGGAGAAGGAAGAGGTACTCGACCTCACGCTCGATCCCGCCGACGAGGGCTTCGACCTCCCAGTGTCAGGGAGCACCGGGAGCGGCCTCAGCGCCTCCTACGAGCAGCCGATCGCCGACACGTTCGCCATCCGCAACGAGGGCCGTCCCGCCGACAAGTGGCTGGAAGACACCGTCCGCTGGGCCTGGCGCACCCGCGTCCTCGTCCACCTGGGCATCGACCTGCGCATGCGCCTGTGGCAGGCCGCCGAGGCCGAGGCCGTCAACGTCTTCGCCGCCAACCTGAAGGACCTGCTCCTCGCCGCTCCGGCCGGGCAGCGGGCCACGATGGGCCTCGACCCCGGTTTCCGCACCGGCGTCAAGGTCGCCGTCGTCGACTCGACGGGCAAGGTGGTCGCGACCCACACGATCTACCCGCACGTCCCGCAGCACAAGTGGGACGAGTCGCTCTTCATCCTGAAGAACCTCGCGGAGCAGCATCACGTCGAGCTCATCGCCATCGGCAACGGCACCGCCTCCCGCGAGACGGACAAGCTGGCCGTCGACCTCATCAAGGCCAACCCGGACCTCAAGCTCACCAAGATCGTCGTCTCCGAGGCCGGCGCGTCGGTCTACTCCGCGAGCGCCTACGCCAGCAGCGAGCTGCCCGACCTCGACGTGTCACTGCGGGGCGCGGTGTCCATCGCGCGGCGGCTGCAGGACCCGCTGGCCGAGCTCGTCAAGATCGACCCGAAGTCCATCGGCGTGGGCCAGTACCAGCACGACGTCACCGGCACCAAGCTCGAGCGCTCGCTGGACGCCGTGGTCGAGGACGCGGTGAACGCGGTCGGCGTCGACGTCAACACGGCGAGCAGGCCGCTGCTCGCCCGGGTCTCCGGCATCACCGACTCCCTAGCGGTAGCGATCGTCGCCCAGCGCGATGCCAAGGGCGCATTCAGCACCCGCGACCAGCTCAAGGGCGTCCCGAGGCTCGGCCCGAAGGCGTTCGAGCAGTGCGCGGGCTTCCTCAGGATCCGCGGCGGCGCGGACCCGCTCGACACCTCAGGCGTGCACCCAGAGGCCTACCCGGTCGTCCGCCGCATCCTGGAGAAGACTCACGCCGACGTCGCGACCCTCATCGGTAATACGAAGACGCTCCGCGGCCTCAACCCGGCCGAGTTCACCGACGAGGCGTTCGGCCTCCCCACGGTCAACGACATCCTCAAGGAGCTGGAAAAGCCCGGCCGTGACCCGCGCCCCGGGTTCCAGACCGCGACCTTCGCCGAGGGCGTGCACACCCTGGGCGACCTAGAGCCTGGCATGGTCCTCGAGGGCGTCGTCACGAACGTCGCCGCCTTCGGCGCGTTCGTCGACATCGGCGTCCACCAGGACGGCCTCGTCCACGTGTCCGCCATGTCGAACAACTTCGTCGCTGACCCCCGCGACGTCGCCAAGTCGGGCGACGTGGTGCGGGTCAAGGTGCTGTCCGTCGACATCCCGAGGAACCGCATCTCCCTGACGATGCGCCTGCAAGACGACGGCGAGCAGGGCGCGGGCGGCGGCCGGTCCCCCCGCGGGGCGAAGCGCGATCCTCAAGGATCATCCAGAACGACTGCGGCTGACTCCGGTCGCCCCCGTCCGGCCGCACGGCCGGGCGACAACCGCCGAGGAGGCGGCTCGGGCGACGGCACCACGGGTGGCCGCGCTGGTGACCGCCAGGGCGCCGCCAACGACCGCAGGGGCGGTGGCCAGGGACAGGGCGGGGCAGGCCAGTCCAGGGCGAAGCGCGATCCCGGCAACGCCCAGCCGGCCCCGGCGAACAGCGCGATGGCCGAGGCCCTCCGCCGCGCCGGCCTAGTCAACGACAAGGGCAACGGCACAGGCAAGCAAGACCGCCGCTCCAACCGCCCCTAACAGAAGGATCTTGCGCCGGCTGAAGCAGGGTTGAATAGGTCTCGTGGCGAACATCGAGGACTTCAGGAAGCTGGTAGCGGGGGATCACGGGCTCGTGGTGGTCTCCGTGACCCGCGGCGACGGGACGATCTCTTCGTCGGTGGTGAACGCGGGCGTGTTGCCGCACCCGGTCACCGGGGAGAGCGTCGTCGGCATGGTCGTGCGCGGCGGCACGAGGAAGCTCGCCAACTGGCGCGCCCGTCCCTACGCGAACGTCGTCATCAGGTCCGGCTGGCAATGGGCGGCGGCCGAGGGCCGCGTCGACCTCATCGGCCCCGATGACCCGGCTCCCGGCTTCGACGCGGAGCGCCTGCGCCTGCTGCTGCGCGAGATCTTCACCGCGGCGGGCGGTACCCACGAGGACTTCGACACCTACGACCGGGTAATGCGCGAGGAGCGCCGCACCGCGGTTTTCGTCCACCCGGACCGGGTCTACGCCAACCCCGGCCAGTAGCGCGCGCCGCTGACTTTGCTGGTGGCAAGCTCGCCGTGGCATGAGATTCGACCGGTGTACCGCTAGGCTGCCAGCATGCAGACTGAGCGGCGGCTAGTCCGGCTCGCGGACGGCAGGGACATCGAGTTCCAGACGGCGGGACCCGCGGACGGGCTTGCCCTGGTGGTGCACGAGGGCACTCCGATGGGCCTGGTACTCAACAACCGGCTAGGCAGCGCCGCGGGCGCGCGGGACCTGCGGATCGTGCAGGCCGCGCGGCCCGGTTACGAGGGGTCGACACCGCGGCCAGGCCGCACCGTGGCGGACGTCGTCCCCGACGTCATCGCGGTACTCGACGCGATCGGCGCTGACGAGTTCGTGTCGATCGGCTTCTCCGGCGGCGGGCCGCACACCCTGGCGTGCGCCGCGCTCGCGCCCGGGCGCTGCCTCGGGACCGCTTCTGTCGCCGGCGTCGCCCCCTACCAGGCGGAGGGCCTGGACTTCCTGGCAGGCATGGGACCGGAGAACATCGAGGAGTTCGGCCTCGCGGTCCGCGGCTCTGACGAGCTCACCCCGTTCCTCGACAAGGAGGCAGACGCCCTGCGCGGGATCACCGGGGAGCAGATCGCCGCCGCGCTCGGCGGCCTCATCTCCGGTGCCGACGCGGCGGTGCTGACCGGCGAGTTCGCCGCCGACCTGGCCAAGGGCCTGGCCGGCGCCGTCCGCAACGGCATCGCGGGCTGGCGCGACGACGACCTCGCGTTCGTCGCCGACTGGGGATTCGACCTGGACGCCCTCAGCGGACGTGCGGCGATCTGGCAGGGCGACCAGGACAACATGGTCCCGTTCGCGCACGGCCGGTGGCTCGCCGCGCACATCCCCGGTGCCCGCGGGCACCTGGAGCCGGGCGCCGGCCACGTGACGATGACCGTCACGGCCATCGACCGGATCCTGGACGACCTCCTCGACCTAGCCGGCCACCGCTAGCAGCCAGCCGCGGCACGCCAGGTGCCGGGGCGCACCGTCCGCGGCGCGCCGATAGCATCGGTACCGTGAGTGCTCCCTCGTCGCCCGAACCCGCCGGCCCCGGCCAGGACCTGCCGCCTGCGGCCGCCGCCGCCGATTCGCCGGATTCCCCGGCGGCCCCGGTTTCACCGGAGAGCTCAGTTTCACCGGAGAGCTCAGTTTCACCGGAGGGGGAGTTCCCCGATTCCGGGATGCCCGACGGGTTCGGCCGGCTGTGGACGCCGCACCGGCTGGCCTACATCAAGGGCGAGGGCAAGCCGACGGGGCCCGGCGCGCACGAGGGCTGCCCGTTCTGCATCGCGCCGACGCTCAGCGACGAGGAGGGGCTGATCGTCGCCCGCGGCGGGCTCGTCTACGCGATCATGAACCTGTACCCGTACAACAGCGGCCACGTGCTGATCTGCCCGTACCGCCACCTGGCCGACTATACGGAGCTGACCCGCGATGAGACCGCTGAGTTCAGCGACTACACGAGCCGCGCGATCACCGCGCTGCGCATGGTTTCCGGGCCGCACGGCTTCAACATCGGGATGAACCTCGGCACGGTCGCGGGCGCGGGGATCGCGGCCCACCTGCACCAGCACGTGGTGCCGCGCTGGGGCGGCGACACTAACTTCATGCCGGTCGTCGGCAGGACCCGCGTCCTGCCGCAGCTCCTGGCCGATACCCGCAAGCTGCTGGCCGACGCCTGGCCGGCGGCCTGTAAGGCCGCCGGCCAGGCGTCGGCGGGTCGGCTAGCCGGGCCGGGAGTCCGCCGCCACCTTGGCCGCCAGGTGGGACGGGAGCGGCTCGTGGCGCAGGTACCCGCGGGTGAACGACCCGGTGCCGTGCGACACCGACCGCAGGTCGATCGAGTACCTGGTGATCTCGAGCTCCGGCACCTCGGCCCGGATCTGCGTCCGCCCGATGCCCACCGCCGTGGTCCCGATCACCCGCCCGCGCCTGCCCGACAAGTCGGACATGACCGCGCCGACGTACTCGTCGGGCACCAGGATCGACATCTCGTCGACCGGCTCGAGCAGCCTCGGTGACGCCTTCTCGCAGGCGTCCCTCAGCGCGGCGCGCCCGGCCTTCTGGAACGCCATGTCCGAGGAGTCAACCGAGTGCGCCTTCCCGTCGAAGAGCGTCACCCGGAGCCCGGTCATCGGGTACCCGGCAAGGACCCCGGCCTCCATCTGCGACCTGACGCCCTTCTCGACCGACGGGATGAACTGCCTGGGCACCACGCCGCCGACGATCTTGTCGACGAACTCGAAACCGGCGGCACCGTCAGGCAGCGGCTCCACCTCGATGTGGCAGATGCCGAACTCGCCGTGCCCGCCCGTCTGCTTCACGTTCCGCCCGAGCCCGCGCGCGGACACCGACACCGTCTCACGCAGCGGCACGCGCAGCGTCACGGTGTCCACCGCGACGCCGTACCGCGAGGACAGCCGGTCGAGCAGCACGTCCGCGTGCGCCTCGCCCATGCACCAGAGCACGAGCTGGTGGGTCTCCGGGTTGATCTCGAGCCGCATCGTCGGGTCCTCGGCGACAAGACGGCCGAGCGCGGCGGACAGCTTGTCCTCGTCCGCCTTCGACCGGGCCACGATCGCGACGGGCAGCAACGGGTCTGGCATCGTCCACGGCTCCATGAGCAGCGGCTGCTCCCGCGAGGACAGGGTGTCGCCCGTCTCCGCCGTGGACAGCTTCGCCACGGCGCAGATCGAGCCCGCCTGGCTCTCGGTAAGTGGCCGCTGCTGCTTGCCGAGGGGCGAGGTGAG
Organism: uncultured Actinomycetota bacterium; assembly: GCA_963759545.1. Classification (GTDB taxonomy): domain Bacteria; phylum Actinomycetota; class Actinomycetes; order Streptosporangiales; family Streptosporangiaceae; genus Trebonia. The sequence continues at coordinate 87,725 of CAVXAB010000004.1, read as the reverse complement.
CGCGCCGACCCGCTCGTCGTCGTCATGGTCCGGATGCCCCCGCGCGGCCCGCCCGTGCCCGGACACGTGCACCGACATGTCGGCGCGCAGCGTCCCTGAGAACACGCGCACGAGCGAGATCCGCCCGACGTACGGGTCGGAGGTGGTCTTCACGACCTCGGCGAGCAGCGGACCGTCCGGGTCGCAGGAGAGCCCCTCGACCGGATCGCCGGTAGCGGCCGACGTCACGGGCGGCAGCGGGTGCGCAAGCGGCGAGGGGAACGCCAGGGTGACGATCTCAAGCAGCTCCGCCATGCCGATGCCGAGCGGCGAGGAAACGGCGAGCACCGGGTAGAACGACCCCTGCGCGACGGCGGTCAGCAGGTCAGAGATGAGCACGTCGGTCGGCACCGTCTCGCCGGACAGGTACCGCTCCATGAGGGTCTCGTCCTCGCTCTCGGTGATGATCCCCTCGATGAGCGTGTCCCGCTCGGGCGCCATCCGCTCGACGTCGGACTCCGCGGACACCGGCGACGCGTCCCGCGTCCCCGAGGAATAGTCGTACAGCGTCTCGGAAAGCAGCCCGATGAGCCCGCTGACCCCAGTGCCGCCCGCGCCGGGAACCGGCAGGTACAGCGGCAGCACCCCTTCGCCGAACGCCCCCTGGCACTCAGCGAGCACCGTCGCGATAGTCGGCGCGCCCGTGGTCGATCTTGGTGATGACGACCGCCCGCGGCATCCCCACGGCCGCGCACTCGTCCCAGAGCAGCCGGGTTACCCCGTCCACCCCTTCGGTGGCCGCCACCACGAACAGCGCGCAGTCCGCCGCGCGCAGCCCCGCCCGCAGGTCGCCGGTGAAGTCCGCGTACCCGGGCGTGTCGAGCAGGTTGACGGTTATCCCGTCGGAAACGAACGGCGTCAGGGCCAGGTTCACCGACCGCTTCTGCCTGATCTCTACCTCGTCGAAGTCGCTGGCCGTGGTGCCGTCCTCGACCCGCCCGGCGCGGGGGATGGTACCCGTGTACATGAGGAGCGCCTCTGCCAGCGTTGTCTTCCCGCTCCCCGAATGGCCGACAAGCACGACATTGCGTATGCCGCCGGCCCCCGATTCCCTGCCCGCGCCTGCCGGTCCTGCCCCTCCTGAGCTGCCTGTGTCCGTCACTCTCGTCGCCTCCTCGCGCTCGATGAGCTTTCGTAAGCACAGCGTGAACCCGACGGGCGCGTTACCACAAGACCCCCCAGTAGCTGAGAGACAGCCGGTGTTCACCGGTAGGCGGCGAAGCTGACAGCGACGGGTTCGCGTGCAGGAGGGGCAGTCCAGCCGGCGGGCAGCGTCCGCAGTAAGATTCTATTCGGCCATGCTGAACTTCCTCCGTCCCTTCTTCGCGCGGCTGTTCGGCCCCATCGTGCAGGGGCTCGCGCGCACGCCGGTCACGCCGAACATGATCACGGTCGCCGGCACCGTCGGCGTCTCCGCGGCGACGCTGGCGATGTTTCCCATCGGCTGGCTGTTCCCTGGCGCCGCGACCGCGACCGTCTTCACCTTCACCGACATGCTCGACGGCCAGCTCGCGCGCATCAAGGGCAGCTCGGGCAGGTACGGCGCGTTCCTCGACTCGACGATGGACCGGCTCGGCGACGCGGCCGTCTTCGGCGGCATCACGATCTGGTTCATGCGCACCGACCACCTGCTCGGCGTGGTCAGCCTGTTCTGCCTGGCCGGCGGCATGAGCGTGTCCTACGTGAAGGCCCGCGCCGAGGCCCTCGGCCTGAATGCGGACGTCGGCGTGATCGAGCGACCCGAGCGCCTGATCATCGGACTCACCAGCATCGGCCTTTCCGGCCTCGGCATCCCGTACGTCCTGCCGATCGGCATGTGGGGGCTCGCCGCGGGCACGGCGTTCACGCTCTACCAGCGGATGCGCGCGGTGTACGTGGACGCCAAGGCCAAGTCGGCGACGACCGGGTCCGCGACGGCCCAGGCCACGGCGGCGGAGCCCACGGCGGCACAGGCCGCGGCGGCGCAGGCCGCGCGGGCCCACGGCCCAGGCCGCGGCGGGGCAGTCCGCGCCAGCCGAGTCCCCGACGGCACAGTCCGCCCCCGCGCAGTCAGAGGAAGCCTGATGGAAACGGAAACGTTCAGGGAGCGCCTGTCCAGCGCGGCGTTCGGCGCCGGCTGGAACCTGGTGTGCCGCCTACCCGAGTCGGTGGCGCGCGCGCTCTTCAACTTCGGAGCCGACGTCGCCTGGCGCCGCCAGGGTCCCGGGGTGCAGGTCCTCGAGGGCAACCTGGTAAGAGTCCTCAGAACGACTTCGGCCGCCTCCCTTCCCCCCAGCGAGTTCGGCGCGGAGTTGCGGGCGCTGTCGCGCGCGGTCATGCGCTCCTACGCCCGCTATTACCTGGAGACCTTCCGCCTGCAGATCATCCCCGATGAGCGCATCCGGGCCGGCATGCACGTCAACCAGGAGAACGTCGACCTGACCCTGGAGCACATGAAGAACGGCCGCGGTGTCATCTACGCGCTGCCGCACATGGGCGACTTCGAGCAGGCGGGCCGCTGGGTGATCCTGGTGGGCGCCGGGTCGATCACCGCGCCGGCCGAGCGGCTCAAGCCAGAGTCGGTGTACCAGAAGTTCCTCGCGTTCCGCGAAGGCCTTGGCATGGAAGTGGTGCCGACCACAGGCGGCCCGCACCCGTTCGGAGTGATGGCCCAGCGGCTGCGGGCGGGAAAGCTGGTCACCATCATCGCCGACAGAGACCTGTCCGACACCGGCGTTGAGGTCGATTTCCTTGGCGAGAAGGCGCTGTTCCCGGCCGGCGCGGCGGCCCTCGCCGTACAAACCGGCGCGGCGCTGATGCCCGTGTCCTGCTGGTTCGTCGGCGAGGCCGAGTGGGCCGCCCATGTGTACGACGAGATCCCCGTTCCCGCCGAGGGCACCCGCAAGGAGAAGGCCGCCGCGATGACCCAGGCCCTCGCCACGGTCTTCGAGCAGGCGATCCGCGAGCACCCAGAGGACTGGCACATGCTGCAGAAGGTCTTCGTCAACGACCTCGACCCTGAGCGGCTTGCCCGCAGCCGCGCCAGGACCGGGGCGCTGCCGGCGAACGGCACCGGCGCGCTGCGGCGAACGGGGACGGCGCATGACCTGGCGGGGGGTACGGGGGGTCGTCCCCCCGGGGGACGGCCGAGTTGCGCGCCCGATACGATGGCGGTTTTTGCCATCGGGCGCGCAAGCTCGGGGGGCGCGCCCGTGCGGATAGGCATCGCGTGCCCGTACTCGTGGGACGTGCCAGGCGGCGTGCAGCAGCACATCAGGGACCTGGCCGAGGCGCTGATCGAACTCGGCCACGAGGTCTCGGTGATCGCGCCCGCCGACGAGGACCGCCCGCTCCCGCCCTACGTCGTCCCCGCGGGCAAGGCGATGCCCGTCCCGTACAACGGGTCGGTGGCCAGGCTCGCGTTCGGCCCGCTGTCGACGCACCGGGTGCGGCGCTGGCTGCGCGACGGCAACTTCGACGTGCTGCACGTGCACGAGCCCGCCGTGCCCTCGCTGTCGCTGCTGGCCTGCTGGGTGGCCTCAGGACCGATCGTGGCGACCGTGCACACCGCGATGCGCAAGTCCAGGGTGCTGCTCGCCACCCAGCCGGTGCTCCGCTCCGCGCTTGAGAAGATCGACGGCAGGATCGCGGTCTCCGAGGCCGCCAGGTCGACGTTCGTCGAGCACCTGGGCGGCGACGCGGTGCTGATCCCCAACGGGGTCGCCACCCGCCGCTACCTGCACGCCGACCCCCTGGAAGGCTGGCCGGGCGAGGGCGGCGCGATCGGCTTCCTCGGCCGGATGGACGAGCCGCGCAAGGGCCTCGCGGTGCTGCTGCGCGCCTTCGAGCTGCTCGCGCCTGGTCGCCCGGGACTGCGGCTGCTCATCGCCGGCCATGGCGACATCGACGAGCAGCGGCGCTCGCTCCCGGCGGAACTGCGCGACAGCGCCGTGTTCCTCGGCGAGGTGTCGGAAGAGGACAAGGTCCGCGTGCTCCACTCCGTCGACGTCTTCTGCTCGCCGAACACGGGCGGCGAGTCCTTCGGCATCGTCACCGCCGAGGCGATGGCGGCCGGGCCTGCCGATCGTGGCGTCCGACATCACCGCGTTCCGCGACGTGCTCCGGGGCGGCCAGGCAGGCGAGCTGTTCGTCACCGGCGACTCCGGCGACCTGGCCCGGGTGGCGGGGCGGCTACTCGATGACCCCGCCCGCCGCGCGGAGCTGTCGTTCGCCGCCCTCGACGCGGTAGCCGACTACGACTGGGGGACAGTCGCGCGGAACGTGCTGAGCGTGTACGAGACGGTCGTCCTCGGCCGCACCACGGTGAGCATCGCCGAATGAGCGTGCCGCTCGGGCCGCTCCGGGATAGCGGATACCTGTACACGCTATAGCGTGCATAGCGATCCACTATCTCCGAATTCTCGGCCGGGACATGAGCCCACGACCACCCCTTGTCGGATAACAGCAAGAAGTGAGGCCGCTCGATGACCTTGACGATCATCGTGCTCGTCGTGCTGGCCGTCGTCTTGTGGACCTTCTACGTCTCCTGGCGGGCCAGCCGCCTCGACCGGCTGCACAACCGCGTGGAGGCGGCCCGCACCGCGCTCGACCTCGCCCTGGTCAGGCGGGCCTCGGCCGCGTCCGAGCTCGCCTCCTCCGGCCTGCTCGACCCGGCGGCGTCCCTGCTGCTCGGCGATGCGGTCCGCCGCGCCAGGCAGGTCGGCCAGGCAGAGCGTGACCTGGCCGAGTCCGACCTGACCCGCCTGCTGCGCGCCACCCTTGGCGACCCCGACTTCCGCAAGGAGTTCGCCGGCGACGATGGCGCGGCCGAACTCGTCGCCGAGGTCGAGGCGGCCGCGCAGCAGGTGTTCATCGCCCGCAAGTTCTACAACGACCTGGCCGGCCGCACGGTCGACGCGCGCCGCCGTCCGCTGGCCAAGGTGCTGCACCTGTCGGGCAGCGCGAAGCAGCCAGAGTTCTTCGACATGGACGACGCCATCACCGGCGAGGGCATCGAATAGGGCCACGTTAGAGCCAATCGGCGGAACCGCCTCTCGCCTGGGACGACATACGATGGAGGCAAGCACATGCCCGTCCCAGGAGGTTTTGACGTGTCCACCGCCGACGTAACGCCCAGTTCTCAGGCCGCCGGTCCTGTGGTTGAAAGCACTGGGCCAGAGACCGGCACCGCACGCGTCAAGCGCGGCATGGCCGAGATGCTCAAGGGCGGCGTGATCATGGACGTGGTGACGCCTGACCAGGCCAAGATCGCCGAGGACGCCGGCGCGGTCGCCGTGATGGCGCTTGAGCGGGTGCCCGCCGACATCCGCGCGCAGGGCGGCATCGCCAGGATGAGCGACCCGGACATGGTCGAGGGCATCATCAGCGCCGTGTCGATCCCGGTCATGGCCAAGTGCCGGATCGGTCACTTCGTCGAGGCCCAGGTGCTGCAGTCGCTCGGCATCGACTACATCGACGAGTCCGAGGTGCTCAGCCCCGCCGACGAGGCGCACCACGTGGACAAGTGGAAGTTCACCGTCCCGTTCGTCTGCGGCGCGACCAACCTCGGCGAGGCGCTGCGCCGGATCGCCGAGGGCGCCGCGATGATCCGCTCCAAGGGCGAGGCGGGCACGGGCAACGTGATCGAGGCCACCAGGCACATGCGCTCGCTTAGCCAGGGCATTCGCCGTCTCGCGAGCCTGCCCGAGGAGGAGCTGTTCACCGCGGCCAAGGACCTCCAGGCGCCGTACGACCTGGTCGCGGAGGTGGCCAAGGCGGGCAAGCTGCCGGTCGTGCTGTTCACCGCGGGCGGCATCGCGACCCCGGCCGACGCCGCGATGATGATGCAGCTCGGCGCGGAGGGCGTCTTCGTCGGCTCGGGCATCTTCAAGTCGGGTGACCCGGCCAAGCGCGCGGCCGCGATCGTCAAGGCGACCACGTTCCACGATGACCCCGACGTGATCGCGAAGGTCTCCCGTGGCCTCGGCGAGGCCATGGTCGGCATCAACATCGACACGCTGCCCGCCGAGCAGCACTACGCCAGCCGCGGCTGGTAAGGCCGGGAACACACGCCCCCGTTCGGCTGTTGTACATGCAAAACCCCGGACTACGGCAGCGTTCGCGCATGCCTTAACCTCAGCCACAGCGCTTTAACCCGAGCCACCGCGCGGGGGGCGAGCGATTTGTGCGAGTCCCCCCGTAGGGGGGCAATGGGGGGACGATGTCCCTCCATGATTTGGGGGGTCACCGGGGGGATCATTCCCCCGGGGGAAAGGGACTTTCTTGGCGGTCATTGGAGTACTCGCGCTGCAAGGCGATGTCCGCGAGCACGTGCGCGCGCTCGAAGAGTCAGGCGCCACCGCGAAGCCGGTTCGCCGCCTGGCCGAGATCGAGTCGGTCGACGGCCTGGTCATCCCCGGCGGGGAGTCGACCACCCTGTGGAAGCTGGCGACCGCGTTCGACCTGCTTGACCCGGTGCGCAAGGTCATCGCCGACGGCATGCCCGCGTTCGGCTCGTGCGCGGGGCTGATCATGCTCGCCGACCGCCTGCGGGACGGCGTGGCGGGCCAGCAGACCTTCGGCGGCATCGACATGACCGCGCGGCGCAACGCCTTCGGCCGTCAGGTGGACTCCTTCGAGCGCGACGTCTTGCTGCGCCTCGACGGCGACGGCGACGGCGACGGCGGCACCGCGGGTGCCGGCGGTGCCCTCGGTGCCGCCGGTGCCGCCACTGAAGAGGTGGCGCCGTTCCACGCGGTGTTCATCCGGGCGCCCTGGGTGGAGCAAGCGGGCGAGGAAGTCACCGTGCTCGGCGAGGATAACGGTAGGATCATCGCCGTCCGGCAGGGTCCGCTTCTCGCGACCGCGTTCCATCCGGAACTGACCCCGGACCGGCGCATTCACGAGCTGTTCGTCAAGATGGTGAAGGGAACGTCATGAGCGGCCATTCCAAGTGGGCCACCACCAAGCACAAGAAGGCGGTGGTCGACGCTAAGCGCGGCAAGCTGTTCGCCAAGCTGATCAAGAACGTCGAGGTGGCCGCCCGCACTGGTGGCGGCGACCCGGCCGGCAACCCGACGCTCTTCGACGCCATCCAGAAGGCCAAGAAGTCCTCGGTGCCGAACGAGAACATCGACCGCGCGGTCAAGCGCGGCTCCGGCCAGGAGGCCGGCGGCGCGCAGTACGAGAACATCACCTACGAGGGCTACGGCCCCGGTGGCGTGGCGGTCCTGGTGGAGTGCCTCACCGACAACCGCAACCGGGCGGCGAGCGACGTCCGGGTGGCGTTCACCCGCAACGGCGGCCGGATGGCCGACCCGGGCTCGGTGTCGTACCTGTTCAACCGCAAGGGCGTGATCGTCGTCGAGAAGACGAAGGAGCTGTCAGAGGACGACGTCCTGATGGCGGTCCTCGACGCGGGCGCCGAGGAGGTCACCGACCTCGGCGAGTCCTTCGAGGTCATCTCCGAGCCGACCGACCTGGTCGCGGTCCGCACCGCCCTGCAGGAGGCCGGCATCGACTACGAGTCGGCCGACGCGGCGTTCCTGCCGAGCAGCGAGATCGACCTCGACGAGGACCAGGCCCGCAAGGTACTCAAGATGATCGACGCCCTGGAGGACTCCGACGACGTCCAGGACGTCTACGCGAACTACAACGTGAGCGACGACATCATGGAGAAGCTCGCCTAACGTTTTTGCGCTGACGCGGGGCTTAGGGGTGTTTCCGCGCGCAGTCGGTGCCCGGTTAAACCCATCCCGGGCCCCGAACGCGCGCGGATCCACCCCCCGCGCCCCGCGTCTGCCCACGTCGGGCCGCTCAAAAGCCCTTGTCATGGGAGGCGTCTCTTCGGGCGCCTCATTGCTCATATACCCCCGTGGGGTATACGGGGATATTGAGGGTCAAAAGCGTCTAATAGCGCCGCGTATGACCCTCGATCATGCCGGGTGTCCGGATCTGCGGGGTGTTTTGCGAATAGGTGGTCGAAATGTCCGCCTCGCTCGTGGCCGTGGCGGCGCCTGGCCCGCGTATGACCCGCAATCCTCGCCCGAGGCCTTACATGATCTTCGGTCGATCCCTTGGGTCGTAGGGTAGGTAGCTCGTGACTGACGTGGAAATCCGCCCGATCGGCCTCGACGACGACTTCGACGCCCAGATGGACCTCAGCCAGCGGGCCTTCGGCATTTACTCGCCGCAGCAGAAGGCCAGCTGGCTGCACGTCGCGCGGCTGCGGGCAGGCCAGGGGATGTTTCTCGGGGCGTTCGTCAACGGGGCGCCCGCGGGGGCGGCCATGCTGCACGACATGCGGCAGTACTGGGTCGGCCGGCCGGTCAAGATGGGCGGGGTCGCCAGCGTCAAGGTCGCGCCCGAGCACCGGGGCAGGGGCATCGGCCGCACGCTCATGACCGAGATGCTTCACCGCATCGCCGAGCGCGGCTACCCGCTGTCGGCGCTCTACCCCGCCACGATGCCGATCTACCGCTCGCTCGGCTGGGAACTGGCGGGCGGACGGCACAAGTTCTCCGTCCCGGCCGGCGCGCTGCGCGGCCTCACCGAGCCGGACAAGGCGGCGCGTGGCGGTGGAACCGGCCACCAGGATGTCCCCGTCCGCCGGGCCGCGCCCGCCGACGTCGCGACGGTTATCAACGTCATGGCGCAAAGCCACCGCGCCGCCCGCGACGCCGGCCCGTTGACCTGGGACGAGGGCCCGGCCGCGCAGTGGCTCGGCCGCGAGGACCTGTACTCCTACCTGGCGGGCGACGACGGCTTCGCCGCCTACCGGTGGGCAGGCGACGACCTATGGGTGGAACGCGTCCACGCCAGGACACAGGAAACGCTGCGCGCCCTCTGGTCGGTCATCGCCTCACACAGCTCGACGACCGACAACGTCAGCGGCTTGACCGGCCCGGATGACCCGTTCTGGTGGCTCACCAGGGAACGCGACGCCACGATCACCCGCCGCTCGATGTGGATGCTCCGCGTGGTCGACGCCGCGGCGGCGATCGCCGCCAGGGGCTTCCCGCCGGGAGTCTCCGCCAGCGTGCCGCTCGAAATCCACGACCAGAACCGCCCCGCCAACTCCGGTCGCTGGCAGCTGACCGTCGCCGACGGCACCGGCGCGCTCACTCCGAACGATGGCGTGCCTTCGCCTGCCCCCCTCACCCTGGGCCCCCGCGGCGTGGCGGCCCTCTACGCCGGTACTCCCGTCGCGACGCTGCGCCTGGCCGGCCTCGCGTCGGGCGGCACAACGGAGTCCGCCGTCGCGCTGGACACGGCCTTCGCCGCGACCTCGTTCATGCTCGACGACTTCTAGCCCGAGACTGGCGCGGGGACACGACCCGACGATGCGAGCGCGCCGGGCGGCGGCGCGGTAGGGTGGCGAACAGGTGTTCGCTGGCAGACGGGACGGTGGGGCGCGATGACCTGGTGCACGCGGTGACCGGCTATGCCGCGCGCCCGCCGTCCCGCGTCCTCGGCGTCGACCCTGGCCTCACGCGGTGCGGCCTCGGCGTGGTCGAAGGGGTCCCTGGACGACCGCCCAGCCTCGTCGCCACCGGCGTGGTCCGCACCGACGCGGACCAGGACATCGCGGGCAGGCTGCTGGCCATCGAGGAAGAAATCGAGCGCTGGCTGACCGAGTACCGTCCGGACACGGTGGCGGTGGAGCGGGTGTTCAGCCAGAACAACGTGCGGACCGTGATGGGCACCGCGCAGGCCGGCGCCGTCGCGATCGTCTGTGCCGCCAGGCGCGGCCTGCCGGTGGCCCTGCACACGCCGAGCGAGGTCAAGGCGGCGGTGACCGGCAGCGGCCGGGCCGACAAGGATCAGGTGACGCTGATGGTCATGCGGCTGCTGCGGATGACCGACCGGCCCAAGCCGGCCGACGCCGCCGACGCCCTGGCCCTGGCGATCTGCCACCTGTGGCGCGCCCCCGCCATCGAGGCGAGGCGGGCCAGGGAGGCAACCGTCCGGGCGGCGATGACCGGACGTCCCGTGGTGAGAGGTCCCGTGGCTGGCGGACCCGTGGTGGGAGGAACTACATGATCGCGCACCTGAACGGCACCGTGGCCGGCGTCGGCCTCGATGGCGCCGTGATCGAGGTCGGCGGCGTGGGGCTGCGGGTGCAGTGCACTCCGGACACCCTCGCCAGGCTCAAGCCGGGGGAGCAGGCGCTGGTCGCGACCTCCCTGGTGGTGCGGGAGGACTCGCTCACGCTTTTCGGCTTCGCCAACGACGACGAGCGGAACGTCTTCGAGCTGCTGCAGACCGCGAGCGGCGTCGGCCCGCGGCTCGCCCTCGCGATGGTCGCGGTCCACTCGCCCGACGCGCTGCGCCGCGCGGTCGCGGCCGAGGACGTCAAGGCGCTCACCATGGTGCCCGGCATCGGCAACAAGGTCGCGCAGCGGATCATCCTCGAGCTGAAGGACCGCCTCGGCGCGCCAAGCGACCCGGGCCCTGGCCTTGGCGCCGCCCCGTCCCGCCGTACCGCGCCGTCCTGGCGTGATCAGGTCATGACCGGCCTGGTCAACCTCGGCTGGTCCGCCCGCGACGCCGAGGCCGCGGTCGCCGCCGTCGAGGCCGAGGCGATGGAGGCGGACGGGCAGGCACCCGACGTGGCCACCGCGCTGCGCGCCGCCCTGCGGAAGCTGTCCAAGTCGTGAGCGGATGAAGACGACGCCCTGACCAGGGCCGAGGAAGCCGAGTTCGCCCGCCGCGCGCGAGGCGCCCGGGCACATACAGCGGACCAAGAACGCAAACCACCGGAGACGTACTCGGCGCCGCAGGCGCCGTCCCGGGGGCTTGCCCCGGCGAGGGGGCAATGGGGGAGGGACTCCCCCATGACTTGGGGGGTCCCCGGGGGGATCATTCCCCCGGGGGAGATATCGTCTCGCCGCTCGCCGACGGCGACGAGCGCGTGATCGAGAGCGCGCTGCGGCCCAAGCGCCTCGACGACTTCGTCGGCCAGGCCAGGGTCCGCGAGCAGCTGACCCTGCTGCTGCACAGCGCGCTGCGCCGCGGCCGCCCGCCGGACCACGTGCTGCTCTCCGGCCCGCCCGGCCTCGGCAAGACCACGATCGCGATGATCATCGCCGCCGAGCTCGGCGCGCCGCTCCGGCTCACCAGCGGCCCGGCGATCGAGCGGTCAGGCGACCTGGCGGCCGTGCTGTCCACCCTCCAGGAGGGCGAGGTCGTCTTCATCGACGAGATCCACCGCCTCGCCCGCCCCGCCGAGGAGATGCTGTACCTGGCGATGGAGGACTTCCGGGTCGACATCATCGTCGGCAAGGGGCCGGGCGCGACGGCGATCCCGCTCGACATCGCCCCGTTCACCCTGGTCGGCGCGACCACCAGGGCGGGCCTGCTGCCCGCGCCGCTGCGCGACCGCTTCGGCTTCACCGCGCACCTGGACTTCTACCAGCCGGATGAGCTCGGCGTCATCGTCCGGCGGTCGGCCGGCCTGCTCGGCGTGCGGATCGAGGACGGCGGCATCGAGGAGCTCGCGCTGCGCTCACGGGGCACGCCACGGATCGCGAACCGCCTGCTGCGCCGGGTACGTGACTACGCCGAGGTCCGCGCCGACGGCCGGGTCACCAGGAAGCTCACCAGAACCGCACTTGAGCTGTACGAGGTGGACGAACTCGGCCTCGACCGCCTCGACAGGGGGGTGCTCGACGCCCTGGTCAGGCGGTTCGGCGGCGGCCCGGTTGGCCTGTCCACCCTCGCGGTCGCCGTGGGGGAGGAGGCGGAGACGGTCGAGGTGGTCGCCGAGCCGTTCCTGGTCAGGCACGGCCTGCTCGCCAGGACGCCGCGCGGCCGGGTCGCCACCCGCGCCGGCTGGGAGCACCTGGGCCTCGTCCCGCCGCCGTCCGCCGACACGCCGACGCTGTTCGGCTGACCGGGAACAGGGATTGTAGCGAAACGGTTGCAATCGGTGGACAGATGTCCGTTTCAGCCGCCGAATCGCGCCGGGCAGTAACGATCCACATCGGAAACCTCGTAGGGTGGTTATGCGTTTTTAATAGCGCCGCTACACTGCGCAGGTTGGCGCATGACCGTCATAACACGGCGGGCCAGCCGGCAAGCGGAAAGTCAACCGGAAGGATGCCCCGATCATGGGGAATGTCGCACCACTAGCAGCCTCGTCGTCGTCGAGCGGGTTCAACCCGTCGACGCTGATCCTGATCCTGATCGTCGTCGTGGCGTTCTACCTGCTGATGATCAGGCCGCAGCAGCGCCGTAAGCAGCAGGCACAGCAGAAGCAGAACACCCTTCAGCCGGGTGCCAGGGTCCGGACGACGGCCGGCATGTACGCCACGGTCGTGGACGTGGACGGCGACGACGTGATCCTTGAGGTCGCGCCAGGCGTCGAGGTCCGCTACATGCGGCGCGCCGTCATGGACGTCGTGTCACCGGGCGAGGCGGTGGACGAGGACGAGGACACCGTCGACGAGGCCGATGAGGTGGACACGGACTCCGAGGAGGAGACCGAAGAGACCGACGTGCACGACGCCGAGGAGACCGATGACGCGCCAGCGCCGGTCGCCGACGACGCCGAGGAGACGGCGTACGAGCAGGCCACGGGCAGCAAGAAGGACTAAGAGGCGCTAGCTCGGCGCACGACGCACGCTAAGAGGCAGGCGACAAGTGGCACCCCCAAGCAGAAGCGGCTCGCGGCCGGGCCGCGCGCTGGCCGGTCTGGCCGTCCTGATCCTGGTCATGTTCTTCTCGATCACGGCCGGCCAGACGTTCAACCCGGCTAACTGGCACAACCAGTTCAAGGTCGGCCTCGGGCTCGACCTGTCAAGCGGCACCGAGGTGGTGCTGCAGGCGCAGACCGCGAAGGGCGACCCGTCGGCGGCCGAGATGCAGCAGGCGATCTCCGTGCTGGAATCCCGGGTGAACGGCACGGGTAACTCCGGTGCCCAGGTCCAGCAGCAGGGCGCCAACCTGATCAACGTGAGCGTCCCTGGTAAGGCCGCGAACGACGTCATCAACTTGGTCAGCTCCACCGCCAAGCTGGCGTTCCGGCCGGTGCTGCTCGCGCAGACGTACACCGCGCCGGCCGCCGCGACGCCGAAGGCCACCCCGTCGGCCAAGGCCAGCGGCTCGGCGAGCCCGTCGCCCACGACCTCGCCGACCCCGTCGACGGGCGCCTCCGCGAGCACGAGCGCGAGCCCGAAGGCCTCGGCCCAGGACTACTCCGCCAAGCTGGCGAGCCCGTCCGCCACGGCGACCGGCACCGCTTCCGCCAAGGCGAGCACGACACCGAGCGCGAGCACGACCGCCAAGGCCAGCGCCACCCCCACGGCCAGCGCCACCCCGACACCGACGTCGACGGCCGCGAGCAGCACCGCCTTCGGCAACCCGTCCGCGGTGAACGCGGCCACCATGAAGCTGTTCAACAAGCTGGTGTGCACGCCGAGTTCCGATCCGACCCAGGTGAACCCGAGCTGGAAGGCGACCGTCGGGTACACCGAGGGGGGCGACCAGTGGGACAACCCGACGAGCCAGACCGTCTCCTGCGACTCAAACGGCACCAAGTACGTCCTCGGCCAGACCGTCTTCGAGGGCACCCAGCTCACCGGCGTGTCGGCCGCCCTGCAGTCGAACAGCACGCAGTGGGTCGTCAACCTGACGCTGAACAGCGCGGCCACCGCGGCGTTCGGCAAGCTGACCACCAACCAGTACAACGACTACTTCCCTGGGTACCAGTCGGGCAACCAGAACGACGCCGTGCTCAACCAGACGGCGATCGTGCTTGACGGCAGCGTGCAGAGCGCGCCGGAGACCAACGGCGCGCTCACCTCCGGGCAGTTCACGATCACCGGCCCGCAGCCGAACGGCTTCACCGAGAGCCAGGCGACCCAGCTCACCAACGTCCTCAAGTACGGGCAGCTGCCGGTCAACTTCACCCAGCAGAGCGTCCAGTCGATCTCACCGCAGGTCGGCCACAGCTCGCTCGACGCGGGGCTGCTCGCCGGCATCCTCGGCCTGATCCTGGTGATCATCTACCTCTTCTACTACTACCGCGGCCTCGGCCTGGTGTCGGTGTCCAGCCTGCTGATCGCCGCGCTGCTCGCCTACCTCTCGGTGGTCCTGCTCAGCAAGTACCAGAACTTCACCATGTCGCTGTCGGCGATCGCCGGCCTCGTGGTGGCGATCGGCATCACGGCGGACTCGTTCATCGTCTACTTCGAGCGGCTGCGTGACGAGGTACGGGACGGCAAGACGCTCCGCCCCGCCGTCGAGGCGGGCTGGAAACGGGCGCGGCGCACGATCCTGGTCTCCGACACGGTGTCCTTCCTCGCGGCGGTGCTCCTGTACCACTTCGCCGTCAGCGACGTGCAGGGCTTCGCCTACACGCTCGGCCTGACGACGCTCATCGACGTGATCGTGGTGTTCCTGTTCACCAAGCCGATGGTGACCCTGCTGGCCGGGACGAAGTTCTTCTCAAGCGGGAACAAGTGGTCGGGGCTCGATCCCGAGCGGCTCGGCGCGAAGGCGAGATGGCGCTCCTCCACCCGGCGCACGGTCCGCACGCAGCGGACCGGCGGGCGAAGCAGCGGCATCTCCTCGACCTCGAAGGAGTCATGATGGCAGGCGGCGGCATCGCCGGGCGGCTGTACCGAGGCGACGTCTCGATCAACTTCGTCGGCCGCCAGCGGACTGTGGTACGCGATCTCCGGCGTCATCCTGCTGATCAGCGCGATCGCCCTGGCTGGTGCGCGGGCTGAACTACTCGCTTGAGTTCAAGGGCGGGTCCAGCTTCACCTTCCCGCCCACCGCCTCGACCAGCCAGAACGCGATCTCCCGGGTGGTCAACGCCGCGGGCGGCAGCAACGCGAGCGTGCAGTACAGCTCGAGCCCGTCGCTGCACCAGTGGATGGTGCAGACCGGGGTGCTGACCTCGCACGTGTCCCAGCAGGTGACGAACGCGCTCGCGAGCGCCTTCCACCTCAACCCGAACAAGCATCGCCGTCCAGTTCGTCGGCCCGACCTGGGGCAGCCAGATCACGTCCAAGGCCGTCGAGGCGCTGATCATCTTCCTCGTGGTGATCGTGATCTACCTGTCGATCGCGTTCGAGTGGCGGATGGCCGTGGCGGCGTTCGTCGCGCTGCTGCACGACATCCTGATCACGATCGGCGTGTACGCGCTGACCGGCTTCACGGTCAGCCCGACGTCCGTCATCGGCCTGCTGACCATCCTCGGCTACTCGCTCTACGACACCGTGGTGGTCTTCGACAAGGTGCGGGAGAATACCGCCGGCCTGCTCACCACCCAGCGCTCCACCTACAGCGACGCGGCCAACCTGGCGCTCAACCAGACCCTGGTCCGGTCGATGAACACCTCGCTGACCGCGCTCCTGCCGGTCGCGTCGATCCTGTTCGTGGGCGCCGGCCTGCTCGGCGCGGGCACGCTGAAGGACCTGGCGCTCGTGCTTTTCGTCGGCATGCTGTCCGGCACCTACTCCTCGATCTTCATCGCGACCCCGGTCCTCGCCGACCTGAAGGAGCGCGAGCCGCAGTACAAGGACCTGGCCGTCAAGGTCAACCGCCGCCTCGCCGGCGGCCGGTCGGCGCAGCGCGGCACGGTGGAGGCGGGCGATGCCACGGCCGCCACCGCGGCGGCACCCGCGGCGCCGGGCGCCCCGGTTACGGTCGCGTCGGCCATCGTGTCCGACGTGTCGTCCGGGCCCGAGGACCAGGACACGGACGAGACGGCCGAGCAGGACACCGTCGACGGCGTGGCGGTCTCCGCCGCGGCCAGGACGGGCGACACGCCGCCCCGGCCGGTCACCAGGCAGCAGCGTGTCACCGGCGGCGCGCAGCGCAGGCCGGGCGCGAGGAAGAAGAGGCGGTAGCGGAGTGTCGGACATCGAGGCCACGATCACGGCGCACGTCCGCGACATCCCCGACTACCCGCGGCCCGGCGTGCTGTTCAAGGACATCACGCCGCTGCTCGGTGACGCCGACGCGTTCGGCGACGTCGTGGAGGCCATGGCGGCCGCCTACGGGCCGGTGGACAAGGTCGTCGGCATCGAGGCACGCGGGTTCATCTTCGCCGCCCCGGTCGCCTACGAGATCAGGGCCGGGTTCGTCCCCGTACGCAAAAAGGGCAAGCTGCCGTCCGCGACCTTCGCGCAGGAGTACGACCTGGAGTACGGCAGCGCCACGCTCGAGGTCCACCAGGACGCGTTCCAGCCGGGGGAGCGGGTGCTCATCGTGGACGACGTGCTCGCCACCGGCGGCACCGCCCGCGCCACCGCCGCGCTCATCCACCGGGCGGGCGCCCACGTTGTCGGCGTCGCCGTGCTGATGGAGCTTTCGTTCCTGAAGGGCCGCCAGAACATCCCCGACCTTGAGGTCCGGTCACTCCTCGTAGTCTGAGACGGTCCGCGAACGTTCCTGAACTGCGGAATTTCAGGAGTCTACCCGTGGGTTAATAACCCCAAGTAGACTGATGACTTGGCAGATGCGAGGAGCGCTTGTGGCCGGTGATGTACTGACGACCGCCACGGCCGGCGCCGAAGGGGCTGCCCGGATCGGGGAATCGGCGGACTCTGCCCAGCTCAGCGGGCAGGACCGCGGCGAGACGGACCAGGTGACGGCGACCGGGCCGCAGACTGTCACGCCTGCCAACCTGCAGAGTCGTCTCCCGGGGGGACGACCCCGCGTACTCCCCGAGGCGTGTCCGATGGAGAGGCGAGTGCATCGGACACGCGGCCAGCGGCCACCACGCGTCCGACTCGCCAGACTCGTCAGGGGCCCGCGCCTGCGGCGCAGCCCGCCCCGCCAGGCGCCGGCGTCCGCCGCCGCCTGGCCAGGCTTGGAGCACAGCGGGGGTCCAACGTGAACCCTGTACTCGAACCGCTGATCAAGACCATCCGCGCGCACCACCCGAAGGCGGACGTGCGGACGGTGGAGCGTGCCTACAACGTCGCCGCGCACTGGCACAAAGACCAGAAGCGCAAGTCGGGCGACCCGTACATCACCCACCCCCTCGCGGTGGCCACGATCCTCGCCGAACTCGGCATGAACACCGAGACGATCTGCGCCGCGCTGCTGCACGACACCGTCGAGGACACCGCGTACACGCTCAACGAGCTGCGCAGCGAGTTCGGCGAAGACGTCGCGGCCCTCGTCGACGGCGTCACCAAGCTGGACAAGGTCAAGTACGGCGCCTCCGCCGAGGCCGAGACCGTCCGCAAGATGGTCGTCGCGATGTCCCGCGACATCCGGGTCCTTGTCATCAAGCTCGCCGACCGGCTGCACAACATGCGGACGCTCCGCTACATGCCGCGCGACAAGCAGGAGCGCAAGTCACGCGAGACGCTGGAGATCTACGCGCCACTGGCGCACCGCCTCGGCATGAACACGGTCAAGTGGGAGCTTGAGGACCTCGCCTTCGCCACGCTCTACCCCAAGCGGTATGACGAGATAGCACGGCTGGTCTCCCAGCGGTCGCCAAGGCGCGACCAGCTGCTCCAGGAGGTCATCGAGAGCCTCTCGGCGGACATGCACGAGGCGCGGATCAAGGGCACCGTCAGCGGCCGCCCGAAGCACTACTACTCGATCTACCAGAAGATGATCGCCCGCAACGTGGAGTTCGACGACATCTACGACCTGGTGGGCATCCGCGTCCTCGTCGACAGCGTGCGGGACTGTTACGCCGCACTCGGCACGATCCACGCGCGCTGGAACCCGGTACCCGGCCGGTTCAAGGACTACGTCGCGATGCCGAAGTTCAACATGTACCAGTCACTGCACACCACCGTCATCGGCCCGGGCGGCAAGCCGGTCGAGCTGCAGATCCGCACCTGGGGCATGCACAAGCGCGCGGAGTACGGCGTCGCCGCGCACTGGAAGTACAAGGAAGACATGCACGCGCACGGCCCGGCCGTGGCCAGCGGCACCCCGGGCAAGGCCGGAAGCAAGGCCGAGGTGAAGGCGAGCCAGGACGCCGCGGAGATGGCCTGGCTGCGCCAGCTCGTCGACTGGCAGCGCGAGACCGAGGACCCGGCGGAGTTCCTCGACTCCCTCCGCTATGACCTGGCGAGCGCCGAGGTCTTCGTGTTCACGCCGCGCGGCGAGGTCATCGCGCTGCCGCACGGCGCCACCCCGGTCGACTTCGCCTACGCGATCCACACCGACGTCGGGCACCGCACGATCGGCGCGCGCGTCAACGGCCGCCTCGTCGCCCTGGAATCGACGCTCGACAACGGCGACACGGTGGAGATCTTCACCTCCAAGTCCCAGGAGGCGGGGCCGAACCGCGACTGGCTGAACTTCGTCAAGTCCGCTCGCGCCCGCAACAAGATCCGCCAGTGGTTCTCCAAGGAGCGCCGCGAGGCGGCGGTCGAGGCGGGCAAGGACCAGATCGCCAAGGTCATGCGCAAGCAGGGCCTGCCGCTGCAGCGGCTGATGTCCGCGGACACACTCAAGGCGATCGCCGCGGAGCTCCGCTACCCCGACCTCACCGGCCTGTACGCCGCGGTCGGCGAGGGCAGGATCAGCGCCCAGTCGGTGGTCACCCGCCTGGTCCGCGCGGTCAGCGGCACGGCGGGCGCCCAGGAGGACCTGGCCGAGGTCACCCCGATCCCGCGCAAGGCGCCGAAGGTCTCGAGTGCCCGCACCGCGAGCGACTCGGGCATCGAGGTCGAGGGCGTGGCCGACGTCTGGGTCCGGCTGTCCAAGTGCTGCACCCCGGTACCTGGCGACGAGATCCTGGGCTTCGTCACCCACGGCCACGGCGTCTCGGTCCACCGCGCCAACTGCGTGAACATCGAGCACCTGTCCGACACCCAGCGCGAGCGCATGGTCCCCGTGCACTGGGCACCGAGCGACGCCTCGGTCTTCCTGGTAGCCATCCAGGTGGAGGCGCTGGACCGGACCAAGCTCCTGGCCGACGTCACCAGGGTGCTATCCGAGCAGCACGTGAACATCCTCAGCGCGAGCGTCCAGACCACCAGGGACCGCGTGGCCCTCAGCCGCTTCAGCTTCGAAATGGGCGACCCCAAGCACCTAGGCGACGTCCTGCGCGCGGTAAGAAACATCGACGGCGTCTACGACGTCTACCGCGTCACGAACTAACCAAGGTCAAATTCAACCCCAAGCTCATTCCGAACGACTTGTGACTTCGCCCACCCGCGAAATATGACCGTCCACCCCGCAATGCCGCTCCCTGAGCGCAACCCGCCTTCGCGCAGGCCAGACCACGCCCATTCCTCCCCGTTTGTCCCGGCGCCCCGCCGCCCGGACCATGATCATGTGGATTCCGCAGCGTATTTGCTGCGGATCTCGCATGATCAAGGAAATCCGGCGCGGTCACGCCGCGCCCGGCGCGCAGGGACACCCACCGAGGTAGTGGCAACGGAGATCATCCGTCATTCCAAGTAGTCCCAGGAGTGACCAGCGGGGGAGCGGAAGCAACCTCGCCACAGTCGTCGCGGCGCGGCGCTACCAGTCGCGGAGGAAGTTCATTACTCGGTTCCGGGTATCGGCCAGGGTTTCTGAACGTGCTCGGCCCAGCTTCTTGATGACTCGTTCAACCGAGATGGCTCGGACCGATTCCGACTGGACCCAACTCGGTCCGCGTAGGCCGCTCTCGGAGCCGATGGGAACGTGGAAGGGCAACCCTCTGTGTCGGCTTGTGACGGCAGCGACGATCAGTTGCTCGTTGCGCAGTTCGTTGTAGGACGAACCGGACAGTACTAGCACTGGACGCCTGCCGCCCTGTTCATGGCCCGCCACCGGATCGAGGTCGGCGAGCAGGACGTCACCGGCCTGATACGGCACCTTGCGTCCCTTGAGTGCCGTCGTTGTACTCAGGCCACTCGGCCGTAGCGTCCGACAGACCGTCGCGTGCCGTGCCACCTTCGAATCCGCGAAGCTCGGACAGGTAGTCCTGCCATGCCTGCGGGTCCTCGCGCTGCATGCGCTCCATGACCTCATTCGCGCGCCGCATCTCGCGCTGGTACTGCTCGCGCTCCGCGAGCCGTGCAAGCAGATCTCCCAGCGTCACATGATCCTCGTCGGCCAAGGCGCGAAGCTTGTCGCGCACGGCACTGTCCAGCCTGATCGTCGTGTCGCTCATACGATCAGCATACTTTTCGTATGAGCTTCTAGGAACCTGATCGCGCTGCGCAGCAAGACGGCGTGCCTGCCAGGATGTGCGCATGCGGATTGAACAGCGGCTCGCGGAACGCGGCCTTGTCCTGCCTGCCCCCATGGAATCACCTGCGGGGCTGGTCCTGCCCTTCCCGTGGGTCCGGCTGTGGCCTGGGCACCTGCCCGGCCGGGCCTTCGTGTCCGGGCACGGCCCGCTGCTGCCCGACGGTTCGGTACCGGAGGGGCTGATCGGCAAGGTCGGCGGCGACGTCTCCGAGACCGACGCCTACGAGGGCGCCAGGCTCACCGGCCTGGCGATGCTGTCCAGCCTGCAGCGCGCCCTGGGCGACCTGGACCGGGTCACCGGCTGGTTGCGCGTGTTCGGCATGGTCAACGTGGCGCCCGGCTTCACCAGGACGCCCGCCGTCATCAACGGCTTCTCCGACCTCATCCTCGACTTGTGGGGTCCAGAGACCGGTGCCCACGCGAGGTCCGCGATCGGCGTCGCGGAACTGCCACTTGGCCTCGCGATCGAGATAGAAGCCGAGGTCGCGGTGGACTAACCGCCCCGGCAGTTTCCCGGCTGGTCAGGCGGAAAGAGTGGGGGCATGACCATGCCGGGGAAGCGCGCAGCGTACGGTGGCCGCGCGCTCGCTGGCCGCGTCGCGCTGATCACCGGCGCGAGCGGCGGGATCGGGCAGGCGATCGGCAGGCGGCTGGCGTCCGAGGGTGCTCGGCTGGCGCTTGCCTACGGTGCTAACGGGGGGCCCGCTAAGGACCTGGCCGTCGAGATCATCGCTACCGGCGGCCACGCCGTGCCCGTTCAGGCCGACCTGCGGAGCGACGAGGCGCCCGCGGCGCTTATCGCGGCGACCGAGAGCAAGCTGGGGCCGGTCGACGTGCTGGTCAGTAACGCTGGGCTCGGCCGCCGCCAGTCCTTTGAGGAGATTGCCGTCAGCGACTTCGACGACATGGTCGCGGTCAACCTGCGCTCGCCCTTCCTGCTCGCGCAGCGCGTGGTCCCCGGGATGCGCGAGCGGGGCTTCGGGCGGATCTTGTTCATCTCCTCCGTGGCGGCGTTCACCGGCGGGAGCGTGGGGCCGCACTACGCGGCATCGAAGGCCGGGCTGCACGGGCTCACGCACTACCTGGCCGTCCGCCTCGCCAGCCACGGCATCACGGTCAACGCCCTCGCCCCTGCGCTCATCACCGACACGGCGATGCTCCCAGGCGACCCGGAGGAGCTACGCGCCCGGATACCAGCCGGACGGCTGGGCCGCCCAGAAGAGGTCGCGGACCTCGTGGTCGCGGTCCTGGGCAACGCCTACCTCACCAACCAGGTGATCGGCCTAGACGGGGGCATGTACCCGCGCTAGCTCTCGCGAAGTCGGATGGGTAGGCTTCTCGCGATGCATACCATCGGGCTTGTCCTGCATCCCCAGCGCGATTCGGCCGAGGCGGTCGGGGCGGTGCTCGGCTGGGCCGCGAGCAACGGCGCGGAGATCCTCGGCATTGGCGACGAGATCAAGCGGCTGAACTGCGCCGCGACCGCGGTCTCCGTGGAAGAGCTCGGCCGAAGGTCCGACCTGGTTGTCAGCCTCGGCGGGGACGGGACGATGCTGCGCGCGATGCGGCTGGCCGACAGGAACCGGGCACCCGTTCTCGGGGTCAATCTCGGTAAACTCGGCTTCCTCGCCGAGGTCGACGTGCCCAACCTGCCCGACGCGCTGTCGGCCATCGACCGTCACGACTTCACCATCGAGCCGCGCATGGCCATCGACGCGGTGGTCGGCACCACGGAAGTCACCGCCTTCAACGACGTGGCCGCCGTTCGCATCCCGGGGGAGGGGAGCGCCCGCGTCGCCGTCCACGTCGGCGGGCAGCCGTTCGTCAGCTACGCGGCCGACGCGGTGATCGTGGCCACGCCGACTGGTTCCACCGCGTACAGCTTCTCCGCGGGCGGCCCGATCATGAGCCCCTCGGTCGAGGCGCTGCTCGTCACGCCCGCCTCGCCGCATTCCGCGTACAACCGGGGTGTCGTGCTGTCGGTCGAGGACCCGGTGACCCTGGAACTGCTGCAGTCCTCCGGGCGGCTGGCCATCGAGGTCGACGGGCGGCTCATGTGCTACGCGGACGCCGGGCAGAACATCGACCTGCGATCGCGGCCAGGCGGCGCCAGCGTGGTCCGGCTCGGGCGCACCACGTTCTACCAGCGTGCCCGCCGCAAGCTGCGGATCACCGACTCCGCGGAGATCCCGCTCAGCCTGGCGGGAAGCAGCCTCGACGAATAACCTCACCTGGACGCCTGGAGAAGGCGCGGTGCCGCGAGGACGGCGGACATCCGCTCCATCACCTCCGGGTTGACCCGGTAGTAGACCCAGGTGCCGCGCCGCTCCGAGCTGATCAGGCCCGCCTCGCGCAGGATCTTCAGGTGATAGCTGACCGACGGTGCGGTCACCTCGAACGCCTCGAGCAGGTCGCAGACGCAGGTCTCCCCGCCCTCATGGCAGGCGATCAGCGACAGCAGCCGCAGCCGCATCGGATCGGCCACGGCCTTGAACAGCGGAGCCAGCTCATCGGCCCCGCCCGGTGACAGCGGCTCAGCGGCCAGCGGTGCGCAGCACTCCTGCCCGTCAGGGTCCGCAAGGGGAAGCAGCTTCTGGTTAACCACGTCTCTAATTTGACACATCTTTAAGCAGGATGCCAAACTGGGCCCTGTTGCTGATTAGAGGTTTTTTTAATCAGTCGCCAAGTGCCTGTCCCACAAGGGAGGAACGCCGTGTCCCGCGTCCAGCTAGCCCTCCGCGTCGCCGACCTGGAAGCCTCGATCGCCTTCTACTCGAAGCTGTTCGGCGCCGAGCCCGCCAAGCGCCGTCCCGGTTACGCCAACTTCGCCGTCGCCGAGCCTCCGCTCAAGCTCGTCCTGCTCGAAGGCACGCCGGGCGACCCCACCCGGATGGACCATCTCGGGGTCGAGGTGGAGACCACCGAGGAAGTAACCGGCGCGACTACCCGCCTGGCCGCCGAGGGCCTGCCCACCGCCACGGAGGAAGACACCGCCTGCTGCTACGCCGTCCAGGACAAGGTCTGGGTCACCGCCCCAGGCGGCGAGCCGTGGGAGGTCTACGTGGTCAAGTCCGACGCCGACGTCCTGGACAAGGCGGAGAACTCCGTCTGCTGCGCACCGGCGGTGGAAACGGCCACCGCCGCGGAAGACCGCGCATCCTGCTGCTGAGCCGCCGCGGCGTTCCCATGTGCCTGAGCGGTTACCCGGCGACCTGGAAACTCGGCAGGCACGACCAGTCGAGTGAGCCGACCGGGACACCGAAGTCCCACAGCTCAAATGTCTGTTTCAGTGAACCGCGGTGGCGCGGGTCGGGGTCGCGCCACTCGGACCGGATGCGCCGGACATGCTCGTCGTCGATCCAGACCGTCAGTTCTGCCGGTCCTACCAACCAGACCGTCAGTTCGGCCGAGCCTGCCAGGACGGCGACCGCGCGGCACGGCGTGCCGCGCAACGTCTCCGCGCCGGAGTACTGGGCCTGCGTCACTTCGCGCAGCAGCCCGAGCAGCCGCAGTGGGTCGTTCTGCTGCGGCAGTGCTCGCCGGCTTAGGTTGTTGTCCCGCAGCGGGGCTCCGGACTGGCCGCCGAAGAGCTCGCCGTCGATGTACATCTGCGCGTACGCGCCGTAATCGATCTGGTATCGGCCGGCGGCCGGCTCCACGAAGCCCACGCCGATCGGGCGGAAGAACGCCTCTCGCAGCTCCCCGGCGTCCACCCCGGGCGCGATGCGCTTCCATGCCGCCCCGGCGGCGAGCCTGACCAGCCTCCCGACCGGGCCGGGGCGCGGACGTGTTGGCCGCTTCGGCGGGCCGAGGTCCGACTCCCGCCGGTACTCAATCCGGGCGCTCGGCGCCGCCAGCGTCGCGTTCACGCGCGCGATGACCTCGCGGACGACCGCGTCGCTCGCGGGGGGCGTTGTGTCTAGCTCGCGCGCGGCGACGCTGTACGGTTCTCCGGTGGCGGCCATCCGCGTGCGGATGGCCTTCTTACGGGCGCGGTCCCTGGTCACTGGGCTATCCCTCCGGCAAGGCCCCACGCGCCCCGCCAAGACGGGCACGACGCACTCCAGGGAAGAACGCGCGAGTCAATGACCCTTGTCCTCGTCGCCGTTCCAGCGTGGGTGGCAACCGGCTCGGAGCGGGCGGGCGCGGCCGCCGCTACCCACCATGCTAAAGCACACCGCGCCGACGGCCGGACTAGCGGAAGTAGTGATTTTTCGCGATTTTCCGGCTCAAAGCTTCGCGCGGCTCAAAGCGCGGCGGAGGTGTCGGCAGGGGCTGCAGAGGGCAGGGTGGACATTTCCGGCATTCGGGCATGAACGCTCCCCGGAACCGGGCACCTAGTGTGATCGTGGGTCAAAGGCGGCGTATTCGCCGCCTTTGACCCGCGATCCCTGATGCATACCCCACGGGGGTATGGATCAGGCGATATGGGCCGGCCCGGACCATCAACTTCTGTAAGACCTGGGCCGCTCGCTGCTCGAGCTGCCTCGTCACCTTCGGCCGCGCAACACTTCCGTCCCGAGGACAGCGACATCCATCAGAATCTCAGTGCGATCCCCTAATATCGCCATGAAGCTGGAACGCGCCCGTCCCCTGTTACGCCGGGTATTCCGCGACGCCACCCTGACCCGCTCCCGGCAAGATCATTCACGGACAGGAGACGGATTGTGGATGTCCCCAAGATCGTGACGGATACCACCACACAGCGCTGGTCGCGCCGTCGCTTCCTTGGCGGTGCGGTGGGGGTGGCCGCGCTCGGGTCGTTCGCGGCCGCGTGCGGCGGCGCGGGTCCGTCGGCGAGCGTCCTCGTGAAGGCGCCAAGCTGGCCGGCCAGCGGCGCCGGCGCCCTCCGCCGTGGCCGCCTCCGGCGTCGACGCCGAGCTGATCAGCTCCCGCTACCTGGGCATGAAGCCGTTCGCGCCCGCGCCGCCGCCGCCGGCCGTCAAGCCGATCACGCTGAGCGCATCCGACCCGACGGTGTTCTCGCGCGTACCGCTGACCGACAAGGTCGTGTTCGTCACGATCGATGACGGCATTGAGAAGGACCCCAAGTTCATCCAGATGGTGAAGGACTTCCAGGTGCCCATCACCATCAGCCTCGCGGACGTGCTGATCAGAGACGACTACGCGTACTTCGAGAAGCTGTACGAGACCGGCTACGTGTCGATCCAGAACCACACGGTGGACCACCCGCTGGACATGCCTGCTCTCTCGGCCTCGCAGCAGCTTTACGAGATCGCCGCCCAGCAGGAGAAGCTCCGTAAGGAGTACGGGGTGACGCCGTACATTTTCCGGCCGCCGGGCGGCAACTACAACGAGACGACGATCGTCTCGGCCAGCCAGGCGGGCCTCCAGGGCCTGATGCTCTGGAAAGAGGCCATGCAGATCACTGACATGCAGTACCAGACTTCCGTGCACCGCCTCAGCCCGGGGGACATCATCCTCTGCCACTTCCGCGGCCCGGCGCAGCTCGATGGCGAGACCATGGTGCATATGATGATCCACCTCTTCAGGCGCATCCAGGCGCAGGGCTTCACCGTCGCCGACATCACGAAGTACGTGTGATAGAAGAATTCAACTGCTACCCCTAGTAGCGTGACGGATGTGCTTATTCCGCCATCACTAAAGGGCTTGAAGCCCGGAGAAATCAGCCTGGTAATTCTGGGCCGGGTGGTTATGGGGGACATCGCGATCACGCTCTATACCATCCTGGGCATGGCGCCCGCCGCAGGTCGGCGTTATCCTCGCTGCATGCGAGAGCGCCTGGTGGCCTTGTGAGCCAGCTGCGGATCTGGCTTGTTGGGTTCGGCGTGGTTGGCAGATGGGTGGCCAGTGCCCTCGACGCGCAGAGGGGACAGTTCGCGGCCCGGTACGGCTGTGCCGTAACGGTCGTCGGGATCGGGAATGCCAGAGACGGATTCAGCTACGACCCGAACGGCCTTGACCTCGGTGCCATGCTGGCGGCGGCGGCTCGCGGGCGGCCGATCACTGAGCAGCGCGGCGCGCGGATGTGGCCGAGTGCGATCGAGGGGCTTCGTGCCACCGATGCGGACCTTCTGGTGGAGGTGACAGCAAGCCCGTCGGCTGGCGGTGAGCCTGGCCTCAGCCACATGCGGGAAGCGCTGCGGCGCCGGATCCCGGTGGTCACCTCCAACAAGTGGCCGGTCGCCCTGCGCGGGGCCGACCTGGCCGCGCTGGCGCAACGCCATGGAGTGGCGTTCCGCGCCGAGTCCACGGTCATGTCAGGGACGCCGGTGCTCAGCACGCTGACCGAGGGCCTAGCGGGCAGCGTGCCGCTGGCACTGCGCGGAGTGCTCAATGCCACCGCCAACCACATCTTGTCCCAGATGGCTAACGGCCTGTCCTATGCGGAAGCGCTGGCAGAGGCCCAGCGCGTCGGCCTGGCCGAGCCGGATCCAGGCGCCGACGTCGAGGGCCATGACACGGTCGCGAAGGTGATGATCCTCTCGGCGCTGGTGTTCGGCAGGCAGCTTCGCCGTGAGCAGGTCACCTGTTCCGGCATCACCGGTATCACCGGCGAGCAAGCCCGTCAGGCGGCATCGGATGGGGGGCGGCTCAGGCACGTCGCGACGCTTGCGTTCTCTGGGCCAGGCGGGACCGGAACCGTGACCGCCCGCGTGCAGCCCCAGGCCGTGCCTGCCGACGACCTGCTGGCCCGCGTCGACGGCGCCACCAACGCTCTGGTGTGCCAGGCCAGCCCGGTCGGAGAAGTCACGATCATCGGACCGGGCGCCGGACCGCACCTGGCGGGCCAGGGAGTGCTCAGCGACATCATCACAGTCGCACGACAGTCGTCGGGGAACTCGTAACCGTGACCGAGCTGGGAGCGGAGCGGCGGCCGTCCCGTCGCCGGTGATCAGCTCAGCCGGAGAACTCCGCCAGCGTGCGCTCGGCTTCCGCCAGCCAGGACCGCCGCGCCGCCAGCGCCTCCTCCGCATTGCGGATCGCGGAGGCATCCCCGCGCGCCTGGGCCTTGGCGAGCTGCGACTCAAGCGTCGCGATCGCCGTGCGGAGCTGGTTGACCGTGCCCTCCGCCCGGGCGACCGCCTCGGGGTTGGACCGCTTCCACTGGGTGTCCTCGGCGCGCCGAACCGCTTCCTCGACCCGGCGCAGTCCCTGCTCCAGCTGGTCGCGCGATCTCCCTGGGAACGGGCCCGGCCTGCTCCCAGCGCTCCTGGATGCCGCGCAGCACGGACCGCGCGGCCCGCCAGTCGGTGATCGGCAGCAGTGCCTGCGCCTCGGCGAGTAGCTGCTCCTTGACCGCGGCGTGGCCGCGCAGCTCGGTCTCCTTGGCGGCGAACACCTCCGAGCGCGCGGCGAAGAACTTGTCCTGGGCGTCCCTGAACCGCTTCCACAGCTCGGCCTCGTCGTCCCGGCCGGCCCGCCCGGCTTCCTTCCACTGCCGCATCAGGTCGCGGTAGACGCTGGAGGTGCCGCCCCAGTCGGTCGAGTCCGCGAGGGCCTCGGCCTCCTCGACGAGCTTCTCCTTGCGGGCCCTGACCGTCTCCCGCTCGGCCTCAAGGGAGGCGAAGTAGGCCTTGCGCCGCTTGGTGAACCCGTTGCGCGCCGCGGACAGCCGCTTCCACAGCACCGCCTCGATCGACCGGTCGGCGTGCGGCGCGGCCTTCCACTCCTCAAGGAGCTGCGCCATCCGCTCGCCGCTCGCCTTCCAGTGCGTCGCCTCGGCCGCGATGTGCTCGGCCTCCTCGACGATCCGCTCCTTGACCTCGCGGGCCTCGGAGCGCGCGTGCTCGCGGGCGGCCTTGACCTCCTCGCGGCGCGCGTCGACCGCGCCGGTGAGCGCCTCGAGCCGGGTGCGGAGCCCGTCCAGGTCGCCGAGCGCGTTCGCGTCGGCCACGGACTTGAGCAGCCGCTGCACGGTCGACTGCGCTTGGGCGGGAGCGATCTCCGTCGTCGTGATGCGCTGCTCGATCAGCGTCACCTCGGTCTCGAGCGACTCGAACTTGCGCCGGAAGAACGCGATCGCCTCTTCCGGGCTCCCCGCCGCCCACGAGCCGATCACCCGCTCGCCATCGGCGGTACGCACGTAGACCGTCCCGTCGGCGTCTACCCGACCCCAGGGATCGTTGGCGGTGGTCACGGCGAACCTCCTGGTTCATCTGCTGCCCCGGGCGGATGCCCGGAGCGTCGTCTTGCTCAGGTCTGCTTGATGGTCACGCTGTTGATGATGACTTTCTCCTTAGGCGCACCATCGCCCGGCCCGGAATACGTGCACGAAGTGCCAGCATTAGCCACTTTCTGGAGGATATCCAGCCCAGAGGTAATTGTCCCGAACGGCGTGTAATCCGGTCCTAGGGTGCTGTTCTTGTAGCACAAGGAAGAACTGGCTCCCATTGGTCGTGGACGACCCGCTGTTCGCCATCGCCACGGTTCCGGCCTTGTAGGTCACGGTCCCGGACGACGACGCCCCCGTAGGCAGGTTCTCACTGGCGAATTCATACCCAGGGCCGCCGGTTCCAGGCGAGTTAGCGGCCTGTGAGCAGGTCAGCTTTGTGCTGGCCTTCGCGTGCGGGTCGCCGCACTGCAGGACGTAGAGCCCGCTTGTGTTGGTGACCCGGTGGCACTGGCTGGCATTGAAGTAGCCGGCCGACGCCAGGTGCACGAAGGAGTTGACGGTGCAGGTGGCCTTCGAGTTAAGCAAGTTCATGTCGATCGTGCCGAGGTTGGTATGGATTGCCGCTGTATAGGTCGCCTTGTAATTAGGCGCGACCGGCGGCACCGATACCTTCTTGGCCGCCGCCGCCACCCCGCTTGGTGGTGTACGTGCAGTGCGTCGCGGGCTCGGCGACCGCGGCGGCCGACGTGGTCGCGGAAGCAGAGGCAGAGGCCGAGGCGGACGCCGAGGGGGAGGCAGACGCCGAGGCCTTGGGCTTAGCCGCGGGCGTGCCACCGGTGGCGAACACGGCGGTAATGCCGCCGATGAGGCCAAGGACACAGACAACGGCCAGGCCAATGCCCAACCGCTGACGGATCTTGCGCTTCCGTACGAGCTGTACTTCCCGTTGCCGCTCGTACCGTTCGCGAGCGCGCCGTCGCTCCCGCTCTCTGCTCCCCGCCAAGGGTGCCGCCTCCTATTTATCGCGATAAGCCCGCAACGCCCTGTTGGGGGCGTTAGCGCACGATCGTTCGCGCATCGTACCCGCCAGCAGTACCGAAACGGAACTGTCGTTATGAGTTCGTGTACTCGATTGCCCGTGTGCGACCCTGTTATCGGTTCGCTGCGCTACGCGCTGAGTCGGTAGCCTGTGACCGTGCTAGTGACTGGCTTTCCCGCGGGTGCCTTCGCCGCCAACTGCTACCTGGTGGCGCCGGCGCCCGGCGAGGAGTGCGTGATCATCGACCCAGGGCAGGACGCGCAGCGGGGGATCGAGGAACTGCTCGACCGCTACCGGCTGAAGCCTATCGCGGTGCTGCTCACGCACGGTCACATCGATCACATGTGGTCGGTCGCGCCCGTCTGCGGGGCGAAGGGCATCCCCGCCTATATCCACCCGGATGACCGGGAGATGCTCGCCGACCCGGCCAAGGGGATGTCCCTCATGGCCAAGCAGCAGTTCCTCGGCGGCATGACCTTCAGCGAGCCGGACGACGTCAAGGCGCTCGCGGACGGCGAGATCGTCCCCCTGGCGGGCCTCGACTTCCGCGATCGGCCATGCCCCTGGCCATACGCCGGGCTCGGTCACCTTCCGCAGCGGCCATGATGACCTCGACGCCCTCTTCACCGGGGACCTGCTGTTCGCCGGCTCCATCGGCCGCACCGACCTGCCAGGCGGCGACCACGAGACCATACTCAGGTCCCTGGCCCGCACGCTCACCCTGCCCGACGCGACGGTCGTGCTGCCCGGTCACGGGCCGACGACGACGATCGGCGACGAGCGCAAGACCAACCCGTTCCTTACCGGACTTGAGCCGGCCAAGAAGGGGCTGTAACCACCGATGACCTTCCAGGCCCCGAAGGGGGTCTCAGAATACGTACCGCCGCGCAGCGCGCTGTTCGCCGAGGCGCGCGAGGCGTTCGCCGAGTCCGCCCGCCGCGCCTGCTACGCCAGCGTCGAGACGGCGGTGTTCGAGGACACCGGCCTGTTCGTCCGCGGCGTCGGCGAGTCATCCGACGTGGTCCGCAAGGAGATGTACTCCTTCGCAGGACCGCGGCGGCCGCGAGATCACGCTCCGCCCGGAGTTCACCGCCGGCGTGCTCCGCGCCGTCCTCGAGCACAACCTGCACAAGGGCGCGCTCCCGGTGAAGGTCTTCACCTCAGCGGCCCCGCGTTCCGCTACGAGCGGCCGCAGGCCGGCCGGTACCGGCAGTTCTACCAGTTCGACCTCGAGGCGATCGGCACCGAGGACCCGGCGGTGGACGCCGAGACGATCGCCGTCGCCTACGACGCCTACAAGTCCCTCGGCCTCACCCAGTTCACGCTGCTGCTGAACTCCCTGGGCGACAAGAACTGCCGCCCCGCCTACCGTGCCGCGCTGCAGGACTTCCTGCGGAAGCTCGACCTGGACGAGGACACGCGCGCAGCGGATCGAGATCAACCCGCTGCGCGTGCTCGACGACAAGCGGCCGGAGGTGCGCGCGCAGACGGCGAACGCGCCGTACATCGTCGACTACCTCTGCGGGGACTGCAAGGCGCACCACGACACGGTCCGCGCGCTCCTCACCAGCCTGAACATCCCGTTCGAAGACGCACCGCGCCTGGTCCGCGGCCTCGACTACTACATGCGGACCACCTACGAGTTCGACCACGCCCTGCTCGGCGCGCAGTCCGGCATCGGCGGCGGCGGCCGGTACGACGGCCTGTCCGAGGACATCGGCGGCCCGTCGCTGCCCGGCATCGGCTTCGCGGTCGGCCTTGACCGTATAGTGCTAGCCATCGAGTCCGAACGCGGCGAGCCAGGACGCCCACGCGGCCACCGGCTGCCAGGTCTTCGGCGTGCCGCTCGGCGACGGACGCGCACGCCGACGTGCTGGCGCTCGATCACGGCCCTGCGGCGAGCCGGGGTGCGCGCCGACATGGCGTTCGGCAGCCGGGGCCTCAAGGGCGCGATGAAGGCGGCCGACCGGTCCGGTGCCCGCTTCGCGGTGCTCATCGGCGCGGAAGAGAAGAACGCCGGACTCGTTCAGATGAAGGACCTTAAGAGCGGTGACCAGGAGCACGTGGCGGCGACCTCAGCCACCGACTGGCTGCTTAGCAAACTATCGGGAGAAGCGGAATGATCCGGACCCACGAGGCCGGCACGCTGCGTGCGGAGCACGCGGGGGAGCGCGTTGTACTGGCAGGCTGGGTGGCGCGGCGGCGCGACCACGGCGGCGTGGTCTTCATCGACCTGCGCGACGCGAGCGGCGTCGTCCAGGTCGTCTGGCGCAGGCGACGAGCGAGGCGGCGAGCACAGCCTGCGGGCCGAGTTCTGCATCCGGGTGACCGGCGACGTGCGGCTGCGCCCGGCAGGGAACGAGAACCCCGAGCTGCCCACCGGCGCGATCGAGGTCGCGGTGGAAGAGCTCGAGGTCCTTTCCGAGGCCGACCCGCTGCCGTTCCCTGTCGAGGGCAACACCGAGGTCAGCGAGGACATCCGGATCAAGTACCGCTACCTGGACATCCGCCGCGAGGAGACCGCCCGCGCGCTGCGCATCCGCTCCGACGGCCGCCTACCTGCTGTCCGACGTGATGCGCGACCACGGGTTCGTGAACGTGGAGACGCCGTACCTCACCCGGTCCACGCCGGAAGGCGCCCGCGACTTCCTCGTCCCCGTCCGGCTGCGCCCGGGCAACTGGTACGCCCTGCCGCAGTCACCGCAGCTGTTCAAGCAGCTCCTCATGGTCGGCGGCCTCGAGCGCTACTACCAGCTCGCCCGCTGCTTCCGCGACGAGGACTTCCGCAAGGACAGGCAGCCGGAGTTCACCCAGATCGACCTGGAGATGTCCTTCGTCACCCGCGAGGACGTCATCAACGTCGGCGAGGCGGTCGTCTCCACCCTGTGGCGGGAGATCGCCGGCTACGAGATCCCGCTGCCGCTGCCGCGCATGACCTACGCCGACGCGATGTCCAGGTACGGCTCGGACAAGCCCGACCTGCGCTTCGGCGTGGAGCTCACCGACCTGACCGGCTACTTCTCCGGCACCGAGTTCCGCGTCTTCCAGGCGCCCTACGTCGGCGCCGTCGTCATGCCTGGCGGCGCGGCCCAGACCCGCCGCGAGCTAGACGCCTGGCAGGACTGGGCCAAGTCGCGCGGCGCGCGCGGCCTGGCGTACGCCCTCATCGCCGAGGACGGCTCCATCTCAGGTCCGGTGGGGAAGAACATCTCGGATTCCGAACGACTTGGGCTTGCTCAGGCAGTCAACGCTTCTCCTGGAGACTGCGTGTTCTTCGCGGCGGGTGCCTCCCGTCCCTCCCAGGAACTGCTCGGCGCGGCCCGCCTGGAGATCGGTAACCGCTGCGACCTCATCGACACCTCCGCGTGGTCGTTCCTCTGGGTCGTCGACGCCCCGATGTTCGAGGAGACCGACGCGGGCGGCTGGACCGCGGTGCACCACCCCTTCACCTCGCCGCTGCCGGAATGGGCGGACAAGTTCACCACCGAGCCGGGCGGCGCCCTCGCCGACGCCTACGACATGGTGTGCAACGGCTACGAGATCGGCGGCGGCTCGATCCGCATTCACCAGCAGGCCATGCAGCAGCAGGTCTTCGACGTGATCGGCCTGACCCAGGAGGAGGCCAGGTCCCAGTTCGGCTTCCTGCTCGACGCGTTCAAGTACGGCCCGCCACCGCACGGCGGCATGGCCTTCGGCTGGGACCGCGTGGTCATGCTCCTCGCCGGCGCGGAAACGATCCGCGAGGTCATCGCCTTCCCCAAGGCAGCCTCGGGCGCCGACCCGCTGACCGGTGCCCCGACCCCGATCACCGCCGCCCAGCGCAAGGAAGCCGGCATCGACGCTCCTCCGAAGCCTGCCTAACTGCCCGGCAAGTCTCTGGCTCCGAACATTGCCCTTGACCCGTGGGGTGGGGCTTACCCTTGGCGACTGCCTGTACCGAGACGGGAACCGCCGCGGGGCGAGCCCTGAGTGACAACCCCAGCCACCCGCCTGAGCCAGCCGCCAACCGCACCATCCCAATCCGATTTCTCCCCGTGACCACCGCCAGCTGCGCGCCAACCCAGGCCGTCCCCGTGACCACCCGCCACCCCTGCACCAGCCCCGACCCCGGCCGCGCGCTGTACCTCAGGGCGGCAAAAAGATCGTGGGTCATCCACGGCGATATTCGCCGCGGATGACCCACGATCACTGACTCCGGCCCGGAAACCGGGCCTGGCAAAACGTGATGAACCGGGGCGAACTGCCTCGGCGTGATGGCCGGTTCACGCGTTTGACCCACAATCGCGGGCGGGTACCGGGCAGCCCTCGCGGGCGCACGGGTGGCCGGCTCCGGGGCCGCGGCCGCTCAGCCACATGGCCACGTCCGCTGCCGTCGCGCACTGGTCCTGCGCCGTCCGCAGGCCGAGCATGCCGATGCGGATGGTGTCGATCGTTGTGATGCACGGCGTTCCAGCGGTCGCGGTCCTTGTCCCTCCACTGCTCGCCTGCCGGGTGCGCGGCGGCCCCGTCGATCTCCACGCAGGCCCGGTACTCCGCATACAGGTTGTCCAGGTATCGGTTGCCCGTTCCCTGCCACACGCGCGCCTGCCGTTGAGCAGTGGGCAGGCCGTGCGGCCGTTCGACGCCCCGCACGTAGCGGCGCTCAAGGACCGATAGCGCACCCTTGGCATCGCCGAACGCCAGCTTCGAGATCCTGTCTCCAGCGCATCCTGGGGCGCGTTGCCATCGCCACCCGGAGCCGAGCCGGTGTGGTGCGCCGGCGGCCGACGGCACGGCAGATCCAGTCATATGCCTCCTCGAAAGTCGCCGACACCTCGATGAGGTCAAGGACGGTGTGCTCCACACGCGTGCACGGCGGGCACATAGCGGGATGAATGGCCTGATCCAGAGAACGTGACCGGTGGATGACGATCGCCGGGGATCGCGGCCCACCGCGCCGGATGGCGCTCTGCGGGCACGGTGAGGTGAACCGCCGCACTGGGCCTGTCCACGAGCCCGTGGCGTTCAGCAGCCGTCCAGTGGCTCAGGACCGCCCCCGGCCCTGCTCGCAAGAGTGCCGCCCACAGCTCGGCCTCGCGCGTAGGCGCACCGGTGAAATCCGCGTAGACGCCGAATGCCAGTCGCTGCCAGTCGCCGTAGCGGGCATGGTTGCGGATGCTCTCTACGTCAAGCCCAAGGTCGATAGCTTGCGAGCGCGTGATGACATGCCCTTGGCTGGCAAGCAGGTCACGGACTTGAGTAGGCAGTTCGGTCGGCATGCCGTCAGGCTGGTCGCTGAGGCCACCTGCGGCCACCCCAACAATCGGACTGTGGATAACGTGCCCGGAATGTCCGCCCTGTGGATAGCCGCTTGCAGCCTTTTGGAACCGGTGGTAACCGTCGGCAAATCCACTTGGTTCCAGGCGCTAGTAGGCTCGCAACCGTGGACAGTTTGTTCGATGAGGCGGGGGAGCGGGCCGCCGCCTCCGCCGCGCCGCTCGCCGTGCGGATGCGGCCGCGCTCGCTTGACGAGGTGATCGGGCAGCGGCACCTGACCGCGCCAGGGACGCCGTTCCGTAAGCTCATCGACAATGACGCGCCGATGTCACTGATCCTGTGGGGGCCGCCGGGCACGGGCAAGACGACCCTCGCCTACGTCGTGAGCCAGGTGACGAAACGGCGGTTCACCGAGCTGTCCGCCGTGACCGCCGGGGTCAAGGACGTGCGCGCCGCCGTGGACACCGCACGGCAACAACTCGGCATGAGCGGCAGGCAGACCGTGCTCTTCATTGATGAGGTGCACCGGTTTTCCAAGACGCAGCAGGACGCGCTGCTGCCCGCCGTGGAGAACCGCTGGGTGTCCTTTATCGGGGCGACGACGGAGAATCCGTCGTTCTCCGTCGTCTCGCCATTGCTCTCCCGTTCGCTGCTGCTGACGCTGCAGCCACTCGATGACGATGACATCAGGTCGCTGATCAAGCGGGCGCTGACCGACGAGCGCGGTCTCGACGGCAAGGTGGCGATCGACGATGACGCGCTTGAGCACCTGGTCCGGCTGGCGGGCGGTGACGGGCGGCGCTCGCTGACCTACCTGGAGGCGGCCGCCCTCGGGACGAGCCACATCGACACGGCGACCCTGGAGCGCGCGGTCGACCGTGCCGCCGTCCGCTACGACAGGGACGGCGACCAGCATTACGACGTGATCAGCGCGTTCATCAAGTCCATGCGGGGCAGCGACGTCGACGCGGCGCTGCACTACCTGGCGCGGATGATCGCGGCGGGAGAGGACCCGAGGTTCATCGCGCGGCGGCTGATCGTGCACGCAAGCGAGGACGTCGGCATGGCCGATCCGACCGCGCTGCAGACCGCCGTGGCCGCCGCGCACGCCGTCGAGTTCGTCGGCCTGCCTGAGGCGCGGATCAACCTGGCCCAGGCCGTCATCCACATCGCGCTCGCGCCGAAGTCCAACGCGGTCATCCGGGCGATCGGCGCCGCCGAGGCCGACGTGAAAGCGGGCCTGATCGGCGCGGTGCCGTCGCACCTGCGCGACGCGCACTACCCTGGTGCCAAGCGCCTCGGGCACGGCCAGGGCTACGTCTACCCGCATGACCTGCCCGAGGGCATCGTCACACAGC
This sequence comes from uncultured Actinomycetota bacterium, assembly GCA_963759545.1. Taxonomy (GTDB): domain Bacteria; phylum Actinomycetota; class Actinomycetes; order Streptosporangiales; family Streptosporangiaceae; genus Trebonia. The sequence continues at coordinate 51,784 of CAVXAB010000004.1, read as the reverse complement.
AGCACGCCCCCGACGTGATCGACGGGCGCGCGTACTATGAGCCCTCAAGCCATGGCATGGAAGGCCGTTTCGCCGAACGGGCACGGCTGATCCGCGCCATCCTGCATCCTGAGCAGGAAGCCGGGGGGCCAGCCAACCAGGAGACGGGCGACGAGGGGGCAACGGAATGACTCTGACCGGGGTGGCGGCGCTCATCGCCGCGGTTAGCTTCGCCGTACTCGCCTGCGCCGGCGTCTACCTGGCGATGCGGTTCACCAGGGTGCTCGGCGACGCGGCCACGCTGGTCCGTGAGACCCGAGCCGACCAGCAGGCGCTGTTCGCCCGCGCTAACGCCGCGGTCGACCGGGCGAGCGCGCAACTCGACAAGACGGAAGCCGCCACGTCGGCCGTGGCGGACCTCGGTGACTCGATGACCGAGCTCGCGGGGCAGGCAAGCGCGCTGGCCGGCATCGGCCGGACGGTGGCAGGCGCGGTGGTCGGCGGGCCGCTCGGCCACGCCGCGGCCGTCGCCTACGGCGTGCGGCACGCGGTCGGGCTGCGCCGTGGCACCGTGGCCAAGCCAGGCACGCTGCCCGGCCAGGTCGTGAACGGCGCCGAGCTGCCAATGGCCGGCCGTCGCGAGACGGGCGCGCGGCGGTGATCCGCCGCGGGTTCTGGGTCGTCGTCGGGGCCGCGGGCGGCATCATGGGCTACCGGCGTGCCGCCTCGCTGAGCCGCCAGGTGTCCGAGACGCTTGGCGCGCGGCCCAAGCGGCCAGGAGCGGTGAAACGCCACTGGGCACGCGAGACGATCCGCTTCACCCGTGACGTGCGTGAGGGCATGGACCTTTATTTGAGTCGGCACGGCGACACGCCAAGGCCTACCCTTGGCCAAGGCGCGAACGCCAGCGCCGACATCCAACAGCAGCAGAAGAGAGAAGACCACTGATGCAGTCGGCAGAGATCGCCCGCCGTTTCCTGGCGCACTTCGAGGCGCGAGGACATGCCATCGTCCCCTCGGCCAGCCTCGTGGCCGACGATCCCACGCTGCTGTTCGTGGTCGCCGGCATGCAGCCGTTCAAGCCCTACCTGCTCGGCCAGCAGGTGCCGCCGTGGAAGCGGGTCGCGGACGTGCAGAAGTGCGTGCGCACGCTTGACATCGAAGAGGTCGGCAAGACCACCAGGCACGCGACGTTCTTCCAGATGCTCGGCAACTGGTCGTTCGGTGACTACTTCAAGGAAGACGCGATCCGCTGGGCGTGGGAGCTGCTGACCAAGTCCCAGGCGGACGGCGGCTTCGGCTTCCCCGAGGACCGGCTGTGGGCCACCGTGCTGCACGGCGACGACGAGTCCTTCGCGCTCTGGCGGGACAAGGTCGGCCTGCCGGAGTCCAGGATCCAGCGCCGCGGCCTCAAGGACAACTACTGGCACATGGGCGTCCCGGGCCCGGGCGGCCCCTGCTCGGAGATCTACTTCGACAAGGGCCCGGAGCACGGCCGCGAGGGCGGTCCCGAGGCGGACGAGGACCGGTACCTGGAGGTATGGAACCTGGTCTTCATGCAGGACATGCTGTCGGCGGTGCGCGCCAAGGACGACTTCGACGTCGAGGGCTCGCTGCCGTTCAAGAACGTCGACACGGGCATGGGCCTGGAGCGGATGGCGTCGATCTTGCAGGGCGTCGACAACATCTACGAGATCGACACCACCTTCAAGATCCTCACCAGGGCGGCCGAGCTCACCGAGCAGGACTACGGCACCGACCCGCGCAGCGACGTATCGCTGCGCGTCGTCGCCGACCACGTGCGCAGCGCGGTCATGCTGATCGAGGACGGCGTGCTGCCCTCCAACGAGGGGGGCGGCTACGTGCTGCGGCGGCTGCTGCGCCGCTCCATGCGCAACCTGCGGCTGCTGGCCGGCGCGCAGCGCGGCGGCGGTGCGTCCGCGACCACCGGCTTCATGCACGAGCTGACCGCGGTCACCATCGACGCGATGGGGGAGCAGTTCCCCGAGCTGCGCCGCGACGCGGCGAACATCCACACGGTCATCGACGCGGAGGAGGCGGCGTTCGCGGGGACGCTGCGCACCGGCACGGCGATCTTCGACGTCGCGGTGGAGGAGACCAAGCGCGGGCACGGCACGGTGCTGTCCGGCGCGCAGGCCTTCCAGCTCCACGACACCTACGGGTTCCCGATCGACCTGACGCTGGAGATGGCGGCCGAGCAGGGCCTGTCCGTCGACGAGGAAGGCTTCCGCCGCCTCATGGGCGAGCAGCGCCAGCGGGCGAGGGACGACGCGCGGGAGAAGAAGACCGGCAACGCGGACATTTCCGTCTATGCGAGCCTGCTCGAGCAGGCGGGCAAGGTCACGTTCACCGGCTACGACGCGGCCGACGGCGAGGCGACCATCGTCGGGCTGCTCGCGGGCGGTGTGCCGGTGCGGTCCGCGACCCCGGGCATGGAGGTCGCGGTCGTCCTCGACCGCACCCCCTTCTACGCCGAGGGTGGCGGCCAGCTGGCGGACCACGGCGTCATCAAGACCACGGGCCCCGGTGGCAACGCCGAGGTCGACGTGACCGACGTGCAGACGCCGCTGCCCGGCCTCGTCGTGCACCGCGGCACGGTCAGGCACGGCGAGATCACCACCGGGTCGCCCGCGTGGGCGGAGATCGACGTGGAGCGGCGCCGGGCGACGTCCCGCAGCCACACCGCGACGCACCTGGTGCACCGCGCGCTGCGCGGCGCGCTCGGCGAGTCGGCGGCGCAGGCGGGCTCGGAGAACGCGCCTGGCCGCCTGCGGTTCGACTTCACCGCGACCGGTGCGGTGCCGGTGACGGTGCTCCGCGAGGTCGAGGACGAAGTGAACCGGATCCTCATCGACGACCTGACGGTGCGCGCGTACCACACCTCGATCGACGAGGCCCGCTCGATGGGCGCCCTCGCGCTGTTCGGCGAGAAGTACGGCTCGGAGGTCCGTGTCGTGGAGGTCGGCGAGTACTCCCGCGAGCTGTGCGGCGGCACCCACGTGGCGCGGTCGGGCCAGCTCGGCCTGGTCAAGCTGCTCGGCGAGGCGTCGATCGGCTCAGGCGTGCGACGCATCGAGGCCCTCGTGGGCATCGACGCGTTCCGCTTCCTCGCCAGGGAGAGCGTGCTCGTCAACCAGCTCAGCGAGCAGCTCAAGGCGCGGCCGGAGGAGCTGCCAGAGCGGATCTCGAACGTGGTGACCCGGCTCCGCGACGCGGAGCGCGAGCTTACCCGCCTCAAGTCCGCGCAGCTGCTTGAGGCGTCCGGGCAGATCGCGGCGGCCGCGGAGAACATCGGCGGCGTCGCGCTCGTCGCGCACGACGTGCCTGGCGGCACCGACGCCGACTCGATCCGCAGGCTCGCCCTCGACGTGCGGTCCAAGATCCCGGCGTCGCAGCCGGCGTCGTCGCGCTGATCGGCACCCCGGCGGACCGGCCGGTCGTGGTCATCGCGGTGAACGAGGCGGGGCGCGGGTTCGGCTTGTCCGCGGGCACGCTGGTCGCGGGCGCGGCCAGGGCGCTTGGCGGCGGCGGCGGCGGCAAGCCCGACATCGCGCAGGGTGGCGGGGCGCCCGGTGCCGGGCAAGCTGCGGTGAATGCCGCGTTTGAGAGCATTCGTAGTAGCTTGCGGGACAGCAACCGGACTGCCGGGTAACGTGATGGCATGTTCATACGGACAAATATTCTGGTGAGGACAGGCGTGCGTCTGGCCGTCGATCCGGGTACTGTCCGCATTGGCGTGGCCCGCAGCGATCCGGGCGGTGTCCTCGCCACCCCGCTCACCGTCGTGCGGCGGGGCAAGGGCGACCTGGACGCCCTCGCCTCGCTTGCCGCGACCGAAGAAGCAATGGAGATATTGGTGGGCCTTCCTCGGTCCCTGTCCGGCCGCGAGGGGCCGGCCGCCGTCTCCGCGAGGAAATTCGCGGCGGACCTCGCGGCAAGGGTGGCGCCGCTTCCCGTACGGCTCGTCGACGAGCGCTTCACCACGTCGACCGCGCACGAGGCGCTGCGCGCCGGCGGCCACGACTCGCGAGCCAGGCGGCAGACGGTCGACTCCGCCGCCGCGGCGGTGCTGCTCGAGGCGGCGCTCGAGTCCGAGCGCCGCACCGGCAACGCGCCGGGCCAGCTCGTCGACCTCGGGTCAGCCCGTTGAGCGGCGGCTACGGCCCAGGCGGCTATCCGGGGCAGGGGTACGGCGCACCCGATCACGAGGGTGACCCCGACCGCACCAGGCCGCGACGGCAGGGCGGCGGCCAGCAACAGCGGGACGGCTCGGTCTGGCAGGGTGACCAGGGCAACGCCAGCTACGACGGCCCGCCCGGTTACGGCGGCCAGGAGTTCGGCCCCCCGGCCACAACGGACAGGACTACCACGGTCAGGGCTACGCCGACCAGGGCTACCGCGACCAGGGCTACGCCGACCAGGGCTACCGCGACCAGTCCTACGATCCCCGTGGCTACGGCCAGCCGGACGACGGTCATTACTACCAGGGCACCGGTCCGCAGCAGGGCCAGTACGGCGGCACCGGCGGCATGCCCCAGTCCGACCAGTACGGCACCGGGCCGCGCCGCCCGCCAGGCGGCTACGACCAGCGGGGCGAACCACCGCGGGGAACCGGCGGCTACGACGAATGGGATCAGGACCAGGAGGACAGCTCGTTCCTGCCGGGCTTCGGTCACGACCCGGCGCGCCCGGCCGCGACGGCCGTTACGACTACGACGATCGCCGCAGGGGCAGGCCCGGTGGCCGCGGCCCCGCCGGCGGATCGGGTGACCGTGGCGGCCGCGGCCCGGGCGGCCGCGGTCCCGACCTCCGCGGCCCCGACCCCCTGGGCATGGGCCCCGACCCCCGCGACCGCGACGACTGGGACGACAGGGACCGCAGGCCCCGCAAGAAGGCGACTCGCTGGATCCCCAGGATCCTGGTGCTTACCGTCGTCGCCGTCATCGTGATCGGCGGCCTCGTCGGCGGCCTGGACATCTATCACAAGTACCAGGCCAGGTACCACCCGGCGGACTACGCGGGCCCGGGCACCGGCGACGTGACCGTGCAGGTGATGAGCGGCGACACCGCGTTCAGCCTCGCGCCGCGCCTGCTGCAGCTCGGCGTGATCGCCAGCACGCGCGCGTTCACGAACGCGGCGGAGTCCGCCACGACCACCACGAGCACCAGCTCGTCGGGCCTGGAGGCCGGCTACTACCAGCTGCACGAGCACATGCAGGCCAGCATCGCGTTCGCGGCGCTGACCAACCCGAAGAACGTGGTGCAGACCACGGTGACGATCCCCGAGGGCAAGCGCGCCGTCGACGTCATCGCGATCATCGCGGAGAAGACCAAGATCCCGCTCAAGAACTTCCAGCAGGTTCTCGCGCATCCCAGCCAGCTCGGCCTGCCGTCCTACGCCGGCGGCAAGGTGGAGGGTTACCTGTTCCCCGCCACCTACGCGGTCGTGCCGCACGAGACGGCGCTGCAGATCCTGCAAGCCATGGTGCAGCGGTTCAACGTCGAGGCGCAGGGGATCAACCTCGTGAACGCCGCGCGGGCCGTTCACCTGACGCCCACCCAGCTGATCATCGAGGCGTCCCTGGCCCAGGCCGAGGGCGGCTCGGTCAGCGACTACCCGAAGATCGCCGAGGTCATCCACAACCGCCTCGCCATCGGCATGCACCTGCAGTTCGACAGCACGGTGCTTTACGGGCTCGGCAAGTACGCCGTCAGCGCCACGATCAAGCAGACCCAGACGCCTGGGCCGTACAACACGTACCTGAACGCCGGGCTGCCGGCCGGGCCGATCTCCAACCCGGGCGACGCCGCGATCCAGGGCGTCCTGCACCCGGACCAAGGCAACTTCGCTGTACTTCCTCACCAAGCCCGGTGGCAAGTCCGAGTTCTCACCCAGCCCGCTGAAGGGCCAGTAGCGCTCACGGTAACCTCGCACCATATGAAAGCAGCAGTGCTCGGCAAGCCCATTGCCCACTCCCTGTCGCCCGTGCTCCACCGCGCGGCCTACGAAGCGCTCGGCTTCGCCGACTGGACCTACGAGCTAGTCGAATGCGACGAGCGAGGCCTGGCCGCCTACGTGGAGTCCAGGGGCCAGGAGTGGGCGGGCCTGTCGCTGACCATGCCGCTCAAGCGCACGGTGCTGCCGCTGCTCGATCACGTCGATCACCTGGCGGCCGCCACCGGCGGCGCGAACACCGTGGTGTTCCGCCCCGAGGGCCGCTACGGCTACAACACCGACGTGCAGGGCATCGTGGACGCGCTCACCGAGGCGGGCGCGCCGGCCCCGGGCAGCGTGACGATCCTCGGCGCGGGCGCGACCGCCTGCTCGGCCCTGGCCGCCGTCGGCGAGCTGGGCGCGACCGGTGCCGACATCGTGGCCCGCGACCCGTCCCGCGCGGACGGCCTGCTCGCCACCGCCGACCGCCTGGGCTTGACCGCGCGGCTCCGCCCCTGGGCGGAGCTCGCCGACGGCCACGCGCCGGTTCCCGACCTGCTGATCTCGACCGTCCCCGCCGGTGCCGCCGATGAGTATGCCGAACGACTGCGGCTTACTCGCCAAGCGCCACCCGCCGTCCTCGACGTGGTGTACCACCCGTGGCCAACGCCGCTAGCCCGGGCTGCCGCGGCCGCCGGGTCGGTCGTCGCCAGCGGCTACGCGATGCTCCTGCACCAGGCCGCGGCCCAGGTAGAGCTGATGACCGGCAAGCCGGCCCCGCTGGAAGCGATGCGCGAGGCCGGCGAGCGAGAACTAAACCGCCACGCGCGCCGCAGCGGCCCGCTAGCGGCGCTAGCGCCTGGCCTCTTCAACCGCGTCCGCCATCTCCTTGTCGCCCCGCTCGCGCAGCCCGGCGATCACGCCCTCGACGTCGGCGGGCGGGCGGTTCTGGCTGAGCTTCGCCTTCGCCTCGATCCTGGTGATCTGAAGCTCGACGCCGACGATCGCCCTGAGCTGCCCCTCGACAAAGGGCCTGGGCGCGTCGTCCACCGACCACGGGTGGTCACGGTGGGCCTCGTGCTTGGTCGTGAGCCGCCGCACCAGGTCCTCCGTCCAGGCCGGGTCGTCGTGCACCACGAACCGCCCGTACACGTGCGCGGTGATGTAGTTCCAGGTCGGGACCACGCGCCCGTGCTCGGCCTTGGACGCGTACCAGCCGGGCGAGATGTAGGCATCGGGCCCGCGCACGATCGCCAGTGCCTCGCCCGCCGAGCCGAGCTTCCACTGGTCGTTGTTCCGCGCGAGGTGCCCGTGCAGCGCACCAAGTTCTCCGGCCGGGCGCGGTCCCTCCGGCGGCACGTAGATGAACGGCAGCATGGTGGCCACCAGCCCCTGCTCGGTCAGGGTCACCAGGTCGGCCGCCCCGTGGTTGCGCAGCAACTCGTCGACCTGCGCCGCGTCGGGCGCGAAATGGGCTGGAACGTACATACCGCCCTCCTTTTCCCAACCAGACTAACCGGCACCGCTCGTCCCGCGGTCCGCGGACCTTGCCGCGACTCCCGGGTAAACGATAACGTCACGTAACCGGCCGGCCGCCAGCATCAGACACATAATGAAATAGTCGGAAACACGGCTGTCACCTGCCGAAATAGACATGGAACAGCGGCTCTCTACGCTGGGGGTTGTGGCGGACATTTTCGATGGTTACCGGCTCGCCGAGGCCTGGGACGAGATGTTCGCGGCCCCGGGCAAGCCCCGCACGGCCTACGACGCGCTGGTCGCCGTCCTCCAGCCGATGGACCCGGCCGAGCTGCGGTACCGCGCCGACCAGCTGGCCCGCGTGTTCACCGACCGCGGTGTCACCTACGACTACGCCGGCGAGGAACGGGCGATGCCCACCGACCTCATTCCCCGGGTCATCGACGCCGCCGAGTGGAACCTCGTATCCAACGGCGTCCGCCAGCGGGTGCGGGTGCTCGAGGCGTTCCTCGAAGACGTGTACGGCCCCGGCCGCGCCTTCGACGACGGCGTGATCCCCTGGAGCCTCATGTTCACCAGCGGGAAGTTCCGCCGCGAGGTCGCCGGGATCACGCCGCCCAACGGCGTCCGCGTCCACGTGGCGGGCATCGACCTCATCCGCGACGAGCAGGGCAAGTTCCGCGTCCTCGAGGACAACGTGCGGGTCCCGTCCGGGGTCAGCTACGTCCTGGAGAACCGGCTCGCCATGACCCGGCTGTTCCCCGCCCTGTTCAGCGATCAGAAGATCCACCAGGTGGACGAGTACCCGTCACGGCTGCTCTCGGCCCTGCGCGCGGCGGCGCCGCACGGCGTCGTCGACCCGTTCGTCGTGGTCCTCACGCCCGGCATGCACAACGCCGCCTACTTCGAGCACACCCTGCTGGCCCGGCTCATGGGGGTCGAGCTCGTCGAGGGCCGCGACCTGTTCTGCTGGCGCAACCGCGTCTACGTGCACACCACCCACGGCAGGAGGCCGGTCGATGTCATCTACCGGCGCGTCGACGACGACTGGCTCGACCCGCTGCATTTCCGGCCGGACAGCCTGCTCGGCTGCCCCGGCCTGGTCAACGCGGCCAGGCACGGCACCGTGACGATCGCCAACGGCATCGGCAACGGCGTAGCGGACGACAAGCTGATTTACACGTACATGCCAGATCTCATCCGGTACTACCTAGGCGAGAAACCGATCCTGGAGAACGTGGAGTCGTACCGCCTCGAAGACCCGGACGTGCTCGACTGGGTTCTCGGTGAGGTCGGCAACCTCGTGCTTAAGCCGGTCGACGGGGCCGGGGGCGCAGGCATCGTCATCGGCCCGCGCGCCACCGATAAGGAACTGGACGCGCTCAGGACCGAGGTCAGGGCCAACCCGCGCGGCTGGATGGCCCAAAAACCGGTGGCGCTGTCCACCTCCCCGGTACTGGTCGGCGAGAAGCTGGCCCCGCGCCACATCGACCTGCGGCCCTTCGCGGTCAACGACGGCACTGACGTCTGGGTCCTGCCAGGCGGACTCACCCGCGTGGCGCTCAAAGAGGGCGAGCTCAAGGTGAACTCCAGCCTGGGCGGCGGTTCGAAGGACACCTGGGTCATTAACACCGGCCGGGCCGAGGAGTCGGCCGCCGAGGTCAGGGAACACCTGGCGATGGCGCTGCCCGAGGCGGCGAGCGCGCCAGAAATGGTGGCCATCGCCAGGCAGATCGGCCCCGAGCAGTGAACGCCGAGCTGCTCAGCCGGATCGCGGAGACGATCTACTGGACCGGCCGGTACGTGGAGCGCGCCGACGACACCGCGCGGCTCATCGACGTGTACATCCACCGGATGCTCGGCGAGACCGGCGCGGACTCCGACGCGGCCTGCCGCGCGCTGTTCGGCATCCTCGGCGTGCCGGTGGAGCCGGACGCGGAGCTCGACGTCGACGTCGTGCTGTTCCGCCTTGTCTTCGAGGCACAGTCCTCGAGCGCCATCGCCGGCTCGATGCTCGGCGCGCGGGCCGGCGCACGCGGCATCCGCGAGGTCATCTCCAGCGAGATGTGGGAGTGCCTGAACGTCACGGGGCACGGCCTCGCCGGCCAGAAGCGCGCCGCCGAGCGCCTCGGCCCGCACGTCTACCTCCGCTACATCAGGGAACGCTCTGCGTTGTTCTTCGGCCTCGCCGACTCCACGATGAGCCATGACGACGCGTGGCGGTTCCTGGTCCTCGGCCGCAGCCTGGAACGCGCCGACATGACGGCGAGGCTCCTTCTCGCACGCATGTCCGCCCCCGGCGACCTCGAGTGGCCGGTCCTGCTAAGAGCCTGCGGCGCGCACGAGTCCTTCATAAGAACCCACGGCTGGGCCGCCGAGCCGGACCGCGTGGCCGAGTTCCTGCTCCTTGACCGCCTTTTCCCGCGCAGCGTCGTGCACGCGCTAACCACCGCGGAGGAGTGCCTGGCGGCGCTGAACCCCGGCCCGACCAGGGCCGGGGTGGACGACTCGGCCCGGCGTCCGGTCGGGCGGCTGCGCAACCGCCTGGAGTACGCTGACCCGAAACAGCTCACGGCGCAGTTGCCTGAGCTGCTGAGTGCCTTGCAGGAGACCTGCGTGCGGGCGAGTGAGGCGATCGCCAAACGGTACTTCCAGTACCAGACCCCGATCGCCTGGGAACGGGACGGCTGACCGTGGGCTGGCGACTGCGCATCGAGCACATCACCAACGTCAGTTACGCGGGCCCGGTGGCGACCTCGTTCAACGAGGCGCGGATGACCCCGCTGACGCTGCCGTCCCAGATCACGCTTGAGTCCCGGGTGACGGCGGGTCCCGGCGTCCCCGTCTGGACCTACAACGACTACTGGGGCACGTTCGTCTCCGTCTTCGACCTGCCAGAACCGCACGACGACCTGGTCATCCGCGCCGCCGCCACGGTGGAGACCGAGCCGTTCGGCGGTATCCCGGCCACCGAGGAGCGCCCCTCCTGGGCGGAGCTCGCCGCGGAGTCGGCAGGTGGCCGGCTTCTTGAGTTCCTGATGCCGACGCCGCTCACCACGGTCACGGACGAGATCTCCGGCGCCGCGATCGCCGAGATCTCCGGCCTGTCACCGGACACGGCAGCCGAGGCCATCTCCGCCCGCGTCCGCGAGCACGTCACCTACATGCCAGGCGCGACCGGCGTGCGCACCAACGCCCAGGAGGCCTGGGACAAGGGCCAGGGCGTCTGCCAGGACATGGCCCAGCTCACGGTGGCCCTGCTGCACGCCGCTGGCCTGCCGGCGAGGTACGTCTCCGGTTACCTGCACCCGGATCCGAAGGCCGAGCCTGGCAGCACCGCCATCGGCCAGTCCCACGCCTGGGTGGAGTACTGGGCGGGCTCGTGGACACCGCTCGACCCGACGAGCGGCGCCGCGGTCGGCGAGCGCCACGTCGTGGTCGCCCGCGGCCGCGACTACACCGACGTCCCGCCGCTCAAGGGCATCTACCACGGCCCCACCGGGGGCGACATGACGGTGACGGTACAGGTCACCCGCCTCGCCTAGCGCAAGACCCAGGTCAAGGCCGAGAAGAGACTCATGAGGAACGAGTGCGGCTGACCCAGGCGGGTTCCCGGTCAGGCAGGCAGCAACTTGAGTTCGCCCGAGTCGATACGCGCGGTCACGATGCGGGTCGCGCCGCCCGTCTGGGGAATGGCGACCCTGATGGAGCCGGACGTGACTTCCCTGATGACCCGGTAGCCCGTGTGGTCCGGCAGGCGGACCGTGGCCTGGGCCGAAATCAGCGTGATGCTGACGCGGTGCGGCGGCACGGCGAAGGCGGCGCTCAGGTGCCCGTTCGCGACCACGACGGACAGGTCAGCCGAGCGCAGCCCGCTGGCGCTGACGTCCGCGTTCGCGGCGGTGATGCGCAGCGGCCCGGCCAGGCCAGTGGCGACGACCCGGCCGCTCGGCTGCGATACGGCCGCGCCGGTAACCCCCGGCACCGCCAGCCGGAGGTTCTGGGTGCACCTGGTGGCGGGCGCGCAGCGGACGGACACCGTCAAGACGCCGGTGCCGTGGTCGAACCGGGTCTCGACAACCGGCGCACCGCCCTCACCGCGCAGTTGCCCGGTCATGGTCACCTGGCCCGGTCTCGTGCCGGCGAGGACCAGTTGACCGGGCACGCCCCGGAAGTCAATGCTGCCGACCCCGCTGGCGGTGAACAGGACGGGCCGCGTCACGGCGACCGGTGCGGCGGCCAGGCCGGCGGCACCGGGATCTCCCGCCGTCAGCACGACCCCGGCGGTAGCGGCGCAGGCAATAGCCACGGCAGCGGCTACGGACAGCCCGACGCGCCGCGTGCGCCGCGTCCCCGGCCGCTTGGCGGCCTGGCCAGGCCGCGGATGCGCCGTGCCGGGGCGGCGGCGGCGCTCGCCGCCCAGGCAGGGTCGCGGTCTCCCGGCTCCCGGGTCGGCGGCGGGCCGCTGTCCGTGGCCGGGGCGGATTTCGCCTGGTCGCCCGCTTCCGGCCCCGCCGCCCCGCCTGCCGGACCGTAACGGGTCAACTCGGCGGCTAGCTCGGCCGCGCTCGCCTCGGCCGGATCCTGGTTCTGGCTGAAGCCAGTATTGAACCGCCCGCACCAGGCGCACGGCCACGGCATGTGGAAGCCCTGCAGGCCGTCGACATAGCTCACCCTGGTGCACGCCGAGCATCGCCGCAGGAAGAACCCGCGGCCGCACTTGGTGCACTGCCAGCGGCTCTGGCCGGGATCGGACTCGCCGGCCGTCCCGCACTCCGGGCACAGCATCCGGGTAAGTTCCTGGCCCATGACCGAATGCTTGCACGAACGCGGGCGCGGTCAACCCCGGTGAGAGCGCCCGTCATCTCGCCGTAATCTGCTCTGCCGCGCCCCACCGGGGGCGACATGACGGTGACGGTCGAGGTCAAAGTCAACCTCTCGGTAGTCCAGAACGATAGCGGCTGACTCCCGTTCCCCACGCCGCTTGCCTGTGGCGGGTCACGTCCAGGCACGGTGGCCGTGCGGGCGCGTGTTGACTTCAATTCTGCTGCTTTACTATGATCATAGTAAAGCAGAACAACGATTGAAGGGTCATGTTCCGGTTCCGGCTTGACGGGTCGTCGGGGGTTCCCCCCTACCTCCAGCTCGTGCACCAGGTGCGGCAGTCGCTGCTCCTCGGCTACCTGCGGCCAGGGGACCGGCTGCCGACGGTGAAGGACGCCGCGGTGGACCTCGCCATCAACCCGAACACGGTCGTCAAGGCCTACCGGCAGCTTGAGCACGAGGGTCTTGCGGGCGGCCGGCCGGGACAGGGCACCTTCATCACCGGCACTACCGCGGAGTCGTCACCTCCCGCCGCGGCCAGCCAGGCGCTGCGGCGGTCGCTGCGGCGATGGCTGGCCGAGGCGGCCGAGGCGGGACTGTCCGAGGACGCCATCACGGCGCTGATCGCCGCGGTCCGCCGCGGCACCACCATGGAGGATGAGGTCGGATGACGCACGATGTCGGTCGCGTCCCCGCGCTGCGCGCGGACCGGCTCGGTAAGCGGTACGGGCACACCTGGGGCCTGCGGGACTGCACGTTCGAGGTGCCGCCAGGCTCGATCGTCGGCCTGGTCGGGCCGAACGGCGCGGGCAAGACCACGCTGCTCGCGCTGACCGTGGGCCTGCTCGCGCCGACCGAAGGTCAGGTCGCGCTGTTCGGCGAGCCGTCGCGCGCGCAGGACGCCGCGACGCTCGCCCGGGTTAGCTACCTGGCGCAAGACCACCCGCTTTACCGTGGATTCACGGTGGCGGACATGTTCCGCTTCGGCCGGTCGCTCAATCCGAGCTGGGACGCGGGGCTGGCCGCGGCGCGGATGGCGGCGCTCGATATCCCGCTGCGCCGGAAGGTCAAGTCGCTGTCCGGCGGCCAGCAGGCGCAGGTCGCGCTCACCATGGCCCTCGCCAAGCGCGCCCCGCTGCTGCTCCTCGACGAGCCGGTGGCCAGCCTGGACCCGCTGGCCAGGCTCGACTTCATGCGCGACGTCGTCGCGGCCTCGGCCGAGTCGGGCCTCACCGTCCTCGTGGCCTCCCACGTGATCGCCGAGCTTGAGCGGCTCTGCGACTGGCTGCTCGTGCTGAACGGCGCCAGGCTGCAACTCGCGGGCGCCGTCGACGACCTGCTGGCCGGGCACGCGGTGCTCACCGTGCCGCGCGATGCCACGAATGGCTCGCTGCTCGGCCGGGTCATCGAGCGGACCGACAGTGACCGGCATTCCACCGTGCTGGTGTCGGCGCCGCCAGGCGCGGTCGCGGCCGCCATCACGGCCCCGCCGCCCGGCTGGGCCGCCGAGCCGGCCGGCTTCGAACAGCTCGTGCTCGCCTATCTGCGGCGGCCGCAGGTCGCGACGGCGACGACGGCGGTCGCTAAGGGAACGGCGGTGGCGTGATGATCTGGGTCACCTGGCGACAGCACCGGCCGCAGGCGCTGACCGCGCTCGGCGCCTTCGCGCTCGTCGCCGTCTACGCCCTGGTACTCGGGCTTTGGATGCGCTCCACGTTCGACGCCGACGCGATCGGGACCTGCCTGGCGCGCAGCGGGGGCGCCGGCTGCGGCGGCACGATCAGTTCCTTCATGCATGCCGTGCAGGGCGGTGCGGCGGTGCCGCTGAACCTTGTCCTGCTCGTCGTCCCCGGCGTCCTTGGCGCCACCGTAGGCGCACCGCTGCTCGGCCAGGAGCTGGAGCGCGGCACCTGGCAGCTGGCCTGGACGCAGACAGTGCCGCGCACTCGCTGGCTCGTCGCCAAGCTCGGGCTGGTCATCGCGGCGCTTGCCGTGTTCGGCGTCGCGCTCACCGCCATCGTGGCGTGGTCATGGTCGCCGCTCGACCAGGTCAGCATCAGGACGCAGCCGCCGCAGTTCGTGGTCGAGGGCGTGGCGCTGACCTGCTCGCTGCTGTGCGCGTTCGGGCTGGCGCTGCTCGCCGGGCTGCTGCTGCGCAACACCATCGGGGCCATGGTGGCGGGGTACTTCGCGTGGGAGCTCTGCCTCGGCATCGCGCTGCTGCTGACCGGCCCGCTGCAGTTGTTCTCCGCCAGCAAGACGATCCCGTGCGCAGGGGCCGCCTGCACCGCGGCGTCCACCAACTCGGTGCCGCCGGTCACCGGGAACCTCGGCGACCTGGTGAACAGCGTGACGCAGGTCGGCGACCACCTGGTGGTGAGCTACGTGCCTGCCAGCGCCTTCTGGCCGCTGCAGTTCGTCGTCGGCGGCATCTTCCTGGGGGTCGGGCTGACGGCGGCAGGCGCCGCCGTCTGGCTGCTGCGGCGGAGGACCACGTGACCGGGCCAGGCATGGACGCGCACTTCTACAGCGAAGGGACCCTCATCGCCGGGACGCTCGCCGAGGTTCCGCACCCGGTGGCGGCGGCGCTGCTCATCACCGGCTCTGGCAGGCTCAACCGGGACTCGGACGCGCGCCTTGGACGGCGCGGCCCGGTGGTGCTGCGCACCGGCGTCACCCGGCAGGTCGCCGAGGCGCTCGGCGCGGCGAACGTGGCGACCCTGCGGTACGACAAGCGGGGGATCGGCGCGAGCGGCGGCGACTACCTGCGGGCCGGGCTGACAGAGAACCTGGCCGACGCCCGCGCCGCGCTGCGCTGGCTCGCCGCCCGCTTCCCTGGCCTGCCGCTGCTCACGGTGGGGCACAGCGAGGGTACCTGGCACGCCGCGCGGCTGGCCGCCGAGGAGAAACTGGTGGCGGGCACGGTACTGCTCGGCGCGCCCGCCCGCACGGGCGAGGAGATCATCAACTGGCAGATCGCCGCGCTCGCCCCGACCCTGCCCAGGCCGGTCAGGCTGTTCATCCGCCTCACCGGCCAGGACTTCGTCAGGACACAGCACAAGCGGGTCGCCATGCTCAAGGCGTCCAAGCCGGACGTCATCAGGGTCGGCGGCGTCCGGGCCAACGCCAGGTGGTGGCGGGAGTTCCTCGGCCATGACCCGGCGCCTGACTACGCCAGGATCGCCGCGCCGGTCCTGGCGATCACCGGCGGCCACGACATGCAGGTACCGCCGGATGACGTGGCGGCCATCGGGCACCTCGTCCAGGGGCCGTTCGACGGCCACGTGCTCGGCGACCTCAGCCACCTGCTCCGCCCGGATCCGAACAGGAAGGGCCCGGTCGGCTACCGCCGCGCCCTCCGCCAGCCGGTGAGCGCCGCGGTGCTCGCACTCATCACCAGGTGGGCGGCTGGCATACTTGCCGCATGACTCGGCGAGCGGACAATGGCGACGGTGCCGCCGGGCCGTCGGCCACGCTGCGGTCGCAGCACGCCGAGGCCACCCGCCGCGCCGTGCTCGATGCCGCACGGACCTTGTTCGGCCGGCAGGGCTACGCGCAGACGTCGGTCGATCAGATCGCGGACGCGGCGTTGGTGACCAAGGGCGCGGTCTACCATCACTTCGCCGGCAAAGAGGCGCTGTTCCGCGCCGTGTACGCCGAGGTGGAGGCCGACGCGCAGGCGCGGGCGCTGCGCGCGGCGGACCCGGAGAGTCCGCCGGTCGACCAGATCGTGGCGATGATGAACGCGTACCTGGACGCCGCGCTCGACCTGGAGATCCGGCGGATCACGCTGATCGACGGGCCGGCCATCGTCGGTCACGAGCCCGACGACACGGCCGCGCAGCAGCCGGCCTACCTGGCCGTGCGGGCGTTCCTCGCCACGTCGATGAAAAACGGCCAGCTCATTGACCTCGACCCGGGCACGCTCGCGGATCTCGTCGGTGGCCTGGCATGGGTAGCCGGCTGGCTCATCGCGCGCTCCGCCGACCCCGACGCGACCAGGGCCGCGCTTGGGCGGGCGGTGGACGCGATGCTCCGCGGCCTCGCCCCGGGCACGCGCCAGCGTTAATCGCCCCTGGCCCGGCATGTCGGGCGCCTTTCCCCTGGCCCGGCATGTCGGGCGCTGGCGCGCCACGACATGCCGGAAATTTCATGAAATCGGAGCGGGACTAGTCCAAGCCGGGCCGCTTGCCCTTCTGGCATACCGAGAGTATGTTTTATACCCATGGAATCCGGAATGCTGGAAACCCGACTCGGCCCCGTGGCCTGGCAGTCGTCCGGCCAAGGTCCGACGCTCGTCTTCTTCGCCGGCGCGCTCGCGAATCACGATCTGTGGCGCGACGTCGTCGCCCAACTCGCGGACCGCTACCGCTGCGTCACGATCGACCTCCCGCTTGGCGCGCATCCCAGGCCGCTGACCGAGGGCGCGGACCGATCGGCCACCTCGCTGGCCCGGCTGCTCCTCGACTGCCTTGAGCTGCTCGACCTCAGCGATGCCACCGTGGTGGCCAACGACACGGCCGGCGGCCTGCTCCTGCTGTCGCTGGCCAGCGGTCACCAGGCGCTCGGGCGCGTGGGCCGCCTCGTCCTGACGAACTGCGAGAGCTACGACCAGTTCCCGCCGGACGCGCTCAAGAAGGCCTCGGCGCTGTCGCGCGCGCTCCCCTGGCTCGCCGGAACGGCGATCCGGCTGCAGCTTCGGCGGCAGCTGCGCCGGCCGACCGTCCAGAGCAGGGGCATCTCCAGCGTGACCGCGAGCGGGCTCGACCGAGAACGCATGGCATCGTTCGCCGGCCCCGGCGTGCGTGACGGGGGAGTGGTCGGCGACCTCGTCGCGGCCATGGCCGGCTTCCGTCCGCAGCTCCTGCTCGACGCGGCCGCCGCGATCCCGCGATTCGACCGGCCGGTGCTGCTGGTCTGGGGCGAGGAGTGCGGCTTCTTCCCGATGTCGCACGCGCGGCGGCTCGCGTCTGATTTCCCCCGCGCCACACTGGTCTCCGTTCCCGGAGCCAAGACGTGGGTCCCGGTCGACAATCCGGCCGCGGTGGCCGGCGCGATCGCCGAATTCGTGCCCGCGCAAGTGCCGTGACCGCGCGGGAGCCCGCGTGATGTCATGATTTGAGGTCAAAATATTTGACCTCAAATCTCAGGTCCGTAATACTGAAGGCATGCCATCCGCGGAGCAACACCGGGGGCTCGCCGGCCCGGCCGGCGAGCCGGGCGCCGACGTGCCGCCGGACGCTGCCGCCTGCCAGCCCGTCGGGCCCGTCGGCGATCCCGACACCTGGGACTGGCCGAGGGACGCCACGAGCTTCCCCGATAACGCCCCGCTGCAGGCGCTCATGCTGTCGGCGACGAAGCTCATGGGCGCCTACGGCCAAGACAGCGTCAGGGCCGCCGGCCTGAAGCTCAGCCTGGCCGGGCTTGGCGTGCTCCGTATCCTGATGAGCGAGGACGGCCTGAAGGCCAGCGAGGTCGCCGACCGCGCCTGGTCAAGCCCCGGCACGCTGACCTCGGTGGTGAACACCCTGGTCAGGGACGGGTTCGTGGAACGCAGACCGGACGAGACCGACCGGCGCGTCGTCCGGCTCTACATCACGGACCAGGGCCGTGCCGTCATCACCTACTACGTCTCCCGGGCGGCCACCTGGTGGCGTAAAGCATTCGACTTCGTGGACAGCGACGACGAAGCTGTCGTCCGGAGGTTCTTCATTCAGATGATCAACCATCTCAGCCAGCTCATGCGAGAGGAGCGCGGCGCGTGACCGCCATCACCGCGCGGCCCGCGGGCCAGGGATCGCCAGCGGAACTCGCGGCGATCAGGACCGAGGGTCTTCGCAAGACCTATAAGTCGGGCAGGGGCGACGTCGAGGCGGTGCGCGGCATCGACCTCAGCGTCCCGCAGGGCGAGTTCTTCGGCCTGCTCGGTCCCAACGGCGCGGGCAAGTCCACCACGATCGGGATGCTCACCACGCTGGTCGCGCCCACCGGCGGCAGAGCCTGGGTGGCCGGCCACGACGTGGTTAAGTACCCGGTCGCGGTCAAGCGCCGCATCGGCGTCGTCACCCAGAACAACACCCTGGACATGCAGCTCACGGTGCAGGAGAACCTGGAGTTCCGCAGCCGCTTCTTCGGCCTGTCCCTGGGGGCCGCGAGCAAGCGCGCGGTCCAGCTGATCGACGCGTTCGGCCTGTCCGACCGGCGCAAGGCGATGGCCGACCAGTTGTCCGGCGGCCAGGCCCGCCGCCTGATGATCGCCCGCGCCCTGGTCCACCAGCCCGACGTGCTCTTCCTCGACGAGCCGACGGCCGGCCTCGACCCGCAGACCCGGGTCAACCTCTGGGAGATCCTCCAGGTGCTGCACGACCAGGGCCAGACGATCCTGCTCACCACGCACTACATGGAAGAGGCCCAGGCGCTCTGCGACCGGGTCGCGGTCGTCGACCACGGCAAGGTCCTCGCCGCAGGCTCCGTCGACAAGCTCCTCGCGGACTCCGGCGCGCAGACCATCGTCACCGTGCGCTACGCGGAGCCGGTGCCTGACGGGCTCGCCGAGCGGGCCGGCCTGGCGGAGCGCCCGGGCGTCACCAAGGTGGAAGCCGACGGCGACCAGATCCGTGTCTTCAGCGCCGACGCAGAGGGCCTGCTCGGTGACCTGGTGAGCATAGGCGCGGCCAACGGCCTGCACGTCCGCGACGCGTCGGAGGCCAAGCCAAGCCTGGAGACCGCCTTCCTTGCCCTGACCGGCCGCGAGTACCGGGAGTAGAGACCAATGGCCACCACCGCTACCCCCGGGGGACGACCCCCGGCTGCGCGCCCGATGGCAAAAACCGCCAGCATCGGACGCGACATCCGGCCGCGCGCGGCGACGCGCCGGTCGCGGCGTCGATCGCCGCGCTCATCACCGACGCGCCGGTGCCGCACCCGACCCTGTGGAAGACGTTCGCCGCGATGATGGCGCGCGAGTTCCGCGTGCTCGGCAGGAACGCGCCGTCCACCTTCATCCGCGCGGTCATGCAGCCGCTGCTGTTCGCGTTCGTCTTCGCCTACGTGCTGCCCAAGATCGGCAGCGGCTTCTCCACCGGCGCCGCGGCGGGCGCCGCCGGCGGCGTCACCTTCTCCACGATCCTCGTGCCGGGACTGATGGGCTCCATGTTCCTCATGCAGGGCATGTTCGGCACCACGATGCCCCTGGTCATGGAGTTCTCCTGGCAGCGCACGATCGAGGACCGCGCACTCGCGCCCGTCCCCATCCGCGTGCTCGCCATCCAGAAGATCACCGCCGGCGCGATCCAGGCGTTCATCGGCGCGGCGATCGTCTTCCCCGTCGTGTACTGGGTGCATGCTCCAGGGCAGGGCCCGCACATCCACGTGACGAACTGGTTCCTGCTTGCCGTGGTCATGGTCGCCGCCTCGGCGCTCACCGCGTCGCTCGGCCTCTGGCTTGGCACGGTGGTCGACCCGCGCAAGATGCAGATGGTCTTCGCCGTCATCCTGTTGCCGCTCACCATGCTCGGCTGCGTCTACTACCCGTGGTCCGCTCTGCACGTGATCCGCTGGCTGCAGATCGTCGTGCTGGTCAACCCGATGGTCTACATGACCGAGGGCCTGCGCGCGGCGCTGACCCCGAACCTGGGCCACATGCCCCTGTGGGCGATCCTGGTCGCGCTCATCGGCGGCACCGTGGTCTTCGGCTCGCTGGCCGTCCGCACCTTCACCAACCGCGTCGTGAACTAAGGTCCGCTAGCAGGTCGGCACGCGCACCGCCGCGAGTCACGTCATATTCCGGTAGATCTCGCGGCGGTGACCGACACCGACGATCAAGATGATTAGTTGTCCGTCCCTGATTTCGTAAATGACCCGGTAGTCGCCGACGCGGAGCCGGTAGCGATCGTCATGGCCGACCATCTTGGTGTTGCTTGCATCCGAGCGACGGGGGTCGTCGCCCAGTGGTGAGAGCGCGCGGAGAATAGTGAGTGCAGTGGACTGCGGGACGGCGCGTAGTTGCCTAATTGCCTTGTCCCGCCACCGGAAGGCGTATTTCATGCCACGCCCTGTCCCGGCTCCTCCGCGATCCACTGACATTCCGGGGTGCCTTGGCGTCAGGGAGCAAGTAGGAAGCGGCTTGTCGGCGAGCGCTCGCGAACGCGGGGATACATCGTCAGAGTGGGTACGTAGTTTCAGCTAGCGCCTATCGGCCCCCGGCCGGCCACGCCATCTGGAGTGTGGACAGTGGGCTCATTTGCGAGGCGACTAGCCGAACTGGGGATGCGCGCACCGCGCGCCGCAGGGATTCTGGTGACCGGCCAAGGAACGAGGGAAGGAGCGCCCATGCAGGGAAGGCCGACAGCGGCGGCCGCGGGCAAGATAGACGTTGGCGGCGACCTGACAGTGAACAGGCTGGGATTCGGCGCGATGCGGATCACGGGCGACGGCGTGTGGGGTGCTCCGCCTAACCGGGACCGTGCCAAGGCGGCGCTGCGCCGGGCCGTGCAGCTCGACGTCACGTTCATCGACACCGCCGACTCCTACGGGCCGGAGGTCAGCGAGGAACTGATCGCCGAGGCCCTGTACCCATACCCCGATGACCTCGTCATCGCGACCAAGGGCGGCCAGGTGCGGCCGGGGCCTGGGCGATGGGAACCCGACGGCCGCCCCGAGCACCTCCGCCAGGCCTGCGAGGGCAGCCTGACCCGGCTGCGCCTCGATCGGATCGACCTGTATCAGTTCCACCGGCCCGATCCGAGGGTGCCGATCGCGGAGTCGATCGGCACGCTGGCCGAGCTGAAGGACGAGGGCAAGATTAGGCACATCGGCGTGTCGAACTTCTCAGAAGAGCAGCTGCGCGAGGCGGAGCGGATCGTCCCGGTCGTGTCGGTGCAGAACCGCTACAACGCCACCGACCGCTCCTCCGACTCGATGGTGGACCTGTGCGAGCAGGAGTCGCTCGTGTTCCTGCCGTGGGCGCCGCTGAACAGCGCCGATGGCGTCATCCCCATCCTGACCGCCGCCGAGCGGCACAGCGTCAGCCCGCGTCAGGTGGCGATCGCCTGGCTGCTGTCGAGATCGCCGCAGATCCTGCCGATCCCCGGTTCAGGCTCCCCGGAGCACGTCGAGCAGAACATCCTGGCCGCGAGCATCGACCTGGAGCCGAGCGAGATAAACGCGATCAGCGGGTTCGAGTGACGGTCGGGACCCGTTAGCAGCTCTCCGCGGGCTCGGCGCTCACGTCCCGCTTGGAGACAGTGAGGTAGCCCACCAGTACCAGGATGGCCGCCAGGAAGAGGAAGCTCGTTGCCGTGGTGCCCAGGCCCAGGCCCCCGGCGTCCTTCTGCTGTGACAGCAGGTCGCCGAGCGACGCCCCCAGCGGCCGGGTCAGCACGTAGGCGACCCAGAAGCTCGCGATCGCGTCCACCCGCAGCCAGAGCCGGGCCACGATGACGACCCCGATCGCCGCCGCGAACAGCCCGAGCGCGACCCAGTAGCCCAGGTTCAGCTTCTCCGAGATAAGGTCGCCGGCCGCGGTGCCGAGCGCGAAGGTGAACAGGATCGTGGTCCAGTAGAAGCCCTCGCGCCGCCGCGTGAAGATCGAGTGGATCGAGAGCGTCCGCTCCGCGGCGAACCACACGATGAAGGTAAGTGCCAGCAGCACCGCGAAGACCGGCGTCGTCACCTCGAGCGGCACCTGGTACCCGTCGCTGAGGTTGTCGGTGATCAGCGTTCCCACGATGCTGACAAGCACCACGGTGAGCCAGTAGGCGACCGCCACGTAGCGGTCCAGCCTGACCTGCGCGATCAAAGCCACCACGAGCAGGGTAGTCATGATCAGGCTCGTGGTCGTGAGGCCGAGGTTGAGGTTCGTATCAAGGAAGTCGGCCGCCGTCTCGCCCACGGTCGTGGAAAGCACCTTGATCAGCCAGAAGTAGAGGGTGACTTCCGGGACCTTGTTAAGCATGAGGCCAATGCGGCCCGCTTGAGTTTGTGTGCCGTTTGACATGCGCGCAACGCTACGGAGAGTCATCGGCCGACGCGCTGCAAGAATCGCCTATCAGTGCGAACTCATAGCCAGGACCAGCAAATTCATGGTCAGCGCAGAGCGTAAATCGGGCAGGGCCGGATCAAGGCGACGGGTTGCCGCCGAGCTCGGTTTCGAGCAGGTCCATGGCCTTGAGGAAGGCCTCCTGCTCGCTCGGGGAGAGCTTGTCGAGTACCCGGGCGATCGGGCTGGCCGCGCCGTCGAGCCATTCACCGATCAGGGCGGACCGGTCAGGGGTGATCGCGACGATGGTGCGCCGCCGGTCGGCCGGGTCGGGGTGCCTTTCGATGAAGCCCGCCCGGTCGAGCTCGGCGAGCAGGCCGCTGACGGTGGGCAGGGTCAGGCCAAGTCGGGCCGCCAGTTCGCTGACGGTGACCGGGCCGCCGCGAATCTGCTGGAGCGCGGCGACGTGCCTGGGGCCGAGCGGCGCCGTCACCGGCGGCGCGGCGCGATCCTGCCAGCGCCGCATCCCGCGCGTGACGCGCGGGAACAGCTGCATCAGCCGCAGGCACAGCACCGAATGCTGTGAGCCGCCGGTTTCGTCGGCCATGGCCCTCCTTTGACACTTCGTAGCTCAGTGTATATGGTTCCGATATCAAAATAGTTTTGATATATGAAGCAATAGAGACGGAGACGGCATGTCGGAGTCGGGGCAGACCACATCATCGGCGCTGCAGGAGCTGCTGCGCGACGGGAAGCTCGCCGGGTCCTGGGCGCTGGACGCCGGCCAAGTCCGAGATCGGGCTGAAGAGCAAGAGCATGTGGGGCATGATGCCGGTCAAGGGCGTGTTCCGCGAGGTCACCGGCAGCGGCACGGTATCGGCGGCCGGGGACGTGACCGGCACGATCACCGTGGCCGCCAAGTCGATCGACACCAAGAACAAGAAGCGGGATGAGCACCTGCGCTCGGCGGACTTCTTCGATGTCGCCAAAACCCCGGACATCACCTTCGCCGCGGAGCAGGTCACGCCGTCGGCCGAGGGCGTCACCGTGACCGGGGCCCTCACCGTCCGGGACCGCACCCGTCCGGTGTCCTTCGCCGCGCGGGTCTCCGGCTCAGACGGGGCACAGGTGGAACTGGACGGCGAGATCGAAGTCAACCGTGCCGACTTCGGCCTCACCTGGAACCAGCTGGGCATGACGTCGATGAACAACACGATTACCGTTCACGCCGTCTTCACCAAGCAGTGACCGTGGCCCTAACGGCGCCGGTAGGCGTCGGCGCGGTGAGTCACCGGCGTGATTTTGACGATGACGCGGTCATCATCGATCAGGTAGAGCACGCGGTACTCGCCCCTGCGGGCTGAGTACTGTGCCGCAAGCGGTTCGAGCAGCGGCTTCCCGGCGCGGTAAGGATTCTCGGCGAGCGCCCCGTGGATCGAACTCCCAGCATGCCGTGGCTATCTTCTCCGGCATGGCCTGCAGCGTGCGGAGCGCGGCGGGGCGCAGGATTACCCGGTAGCTCACAGCTGGGCGTGCCGACGAACCGCGATAAGCCCGTCTGGGGTGGCCATACACACCGGGTCGGGCAGGCCGCGGGCGTGCATCTCAGCGACCACCTCAACGTCGTCTCCGAGGTCGATGCCCTCGGTGCGAGCCGCGAGGATCGTTTCGGTCTCCGCGGCCTTGAAGTAGCGGCCAGAGTCCGCGTCCGCTCGCGACTGGGCCACGTCCCGCATAGCGGCGGCGTCAGACAGGATGTCGAGCGTCTCCATGATCGACTCGAAGTCCTCATCGGCGATCATCCAGATCGCCGGCACGCCGTTGCGGGTGACCTGGATCCGCTGATGCGTGGTGACCGCGTTTTCCAGGTGTTCCGCCGCCAGGGCTATGGTCGGAGCCCTCGCGTAATCCGGCAAGAGCATGATGGCGGACGTTTGGGCACAGTCTGGTGTGCCCAAACGTCCACGATCATGGGTCCGATGGCGGATGGTTCAGCCACGAGGCGTTGTCGGCCCCCGTCGCAGGAACTGCCGCGCGGGGCGGCCGTCGCCCTACACGCGGTCGCGCACGGCTGTTCTGGCCGACGGCGGACGGCGGCGTAGCCGACGACCACGTCAAGCTCGGTCCGCCCGGCCCCGGGGTGCAGCGCGTCGCACCCTCTCGCCGCCGAGCACGGCCCGGCCGCGCGGCGCTATCAGGGCCTCGCGTCGCCGGCGAGGCTGGCGTCGGCGGCGATGATTGAGTCCATCAGCCCGGGGAACCGCTGGTCCAGGTCGTCCTTGCGCAGCCGCGTGTAGCCCCTGGTGCCCTGGATGCGCTTGGTGAGGACGCCCGCCTCGCGCAGGATGCGCAGGTGATGGGAGAAGGTCGACTTGGTGATCGCCAGGCCCGCCTCCTGGATTATGTCCGCGCAGCAGGACTCGCCGCTGTGCGCCACGTACTGCACGGTCGCCAGGCGGTGCTGGTCGGCCAGCGCGGCGAGAATGCGCGGAAGCTGGAAATCGTCCGCGGCCGGCTCGACCACATCGTCCATCACGCTCCTGAGCTTAAGCCAAGTTGCGCTAAGTTCGAAACCTGTCGTACAGTTCGATTGACGTCAAACTTTGGTCATCGTCGAACACCGGAGGCCGGATCGTGCAGGAGAGAACCGCGCCGCAACGGACGAGCGCGGCGGCCTCCCCCGTCACGTCGCGCGCGGAGGCGCCCGCCGGGCAGGACGGCTACCCGCGGCGGTGGCTGATGCTCCCGGTCATCCTGATCGCGATGTTCATGGCCGGGTTCGACATCTGGGCGGTCAACGTCGCGGCACCCTCTCTCCAGCGCGACCTGCACGTCAGCGACGCGGCGCTGCAACTCATCGTCGGCGGCTACGCGTTCATGTACGCGAGCGGCATGGTCACCGGGGGCAGGCTCGGCGACCTCTTCGGCTACAAGCGGCTGTTCCTGATCGGCGTGGTGACCTTCGCGCTCGCCTCGCTAGCGTGCGGCCTCGCGCCCTCCTCCGGCGCGCTCGTTGCCTTCCGGCTCGTGCAGGGGCTTACCGGCGCGGTGATGGTCCCGCAGGTGGTCGCCCTGATCACGGCTTCCTTCCCGGCGCGCGGAGCGAAGCCGCGCCCTGGGCTGGTACGGCGCCACCATGGGGCTCGGGTTCGTGTCCGGGCAGATACTCGGCGGCGGGCTGATCCAGGCGAACGTCCTGGGCCTCGGCTGGCGAGCGGTCTTCCTGGTCAACGTGCCGGTAGGCGTCCTCGCGGTGATCGTGGCCAGCATCGTGGTGCCGCGGGCACGCGGGCAGCGCAGGCCGCGGCTCGACCCGCTCGGCGCGGTCGGCGTGTCGGGCAGCCTCGCCCTCGCGCTGGTGCCGCTGACGCTTGGCCGCGACGAGGGCTGGCCGGTCTGGACGTGGGTCTCGCTCGGCGCGGCGCTGCCGGTGCTCGCGGCGACCATCGCCTGGGAGCGGCGGCTGACCCGCAACGGCGGCGAACCACTGCTCAACCTGGCGCTCTTCCGCGACCGGGCGTTCTCCGCCGGCCTGCTGCTGAACTTCGCCGCCCTGTTCTTCTTCGGCAGCTTCATGTTCGTGCTGACGCTGCTGCTCCAGTCGGGCCTCGGACTGTCTCCGCTGCACGCCGGGATCGTGAACCTGCCGCTCGCCCTGACGTTCATCGCCATGACGCTTTCCGGCCCGCACCTGGCCGCTCGCCTCGGGCCGCGGTCGATCACGGTGGGCGCGGCCTTCGCCACCCTCGGCGTCGTCGCGCTTGCCCTCATCGCCATGCACGCCGGCGGCCAGCTCACCGGGTGGGAGACAGCGCCGGCCACCGGCCTGATCGGGATCGGCCAGGGACTGATGGTGCCGTCGCTGATGGGCGCGGTGCTTAGCCACGTCCGTCAGGAACAGGCCGGAGCGGCGGCCGGCGTCCTCACCACCACCCAGCAGTTCGCCATCGCCAGCGGCGTCGCGGTGATCGGCGCCGTCTTCTACGAGGTGCTCGGCGGCGCGCCCTCGCGGGCCAGCTTCGTCTCGGGACTGGTGGTCGTCGCGTGGGTCGACACGGCGATCCTCATCCTCGCCGCGGCGCTGACCTTCCTGCTGCCGCGCCGCGCGGCCTAGCCGGCATCGCGGTCGCGGGCCAGCGGCTGGCCGGCCGGCGCGGGCGGGTAGACCGGTTGGCCGCTCACGCGCTTGTCCCTAGCATGGCGGGGTGAAGGAAAGCCACGGCTTCGCGGCCAAGCCCACGCTCACCGGCGAGAAGGTGGTGCTCAGGCCCTTCAA
Organism: uncultured Actinomycetota bacterium; assembly: GCA_963759545.1. Lineage (GTDB taxonomy): Bacteria > Actinomycetota > Actinomycetes > Streptosporangiales > Streptosporangiaceae > Trebonia. The sequence goes on along the minus strand of CAVXAB010000004.1, from coordinate 25,291 downwards.
CGACGGCGACCTGCCCGCCATCCGCGCGGTCCTGCTTGATCCAGAGGCCCGCATACTCACCGGCAGCGTCCACGACGAGGCGGCGGCGAACGCACCGGAGCCTCCGGATGAGGAGGAGCTGCTGCTCGACTGGTACTGCAACCGCAATGACCAGGCCGACCGCCTTGACCTGGCGGTCACCGACAAGGTGACCGGCGAGTGCGTCGGCGAGGCGGTACTTAACGAGTGGGACCCCGGCAACGAGAGTTGCAACTTCCGCATCTTCATCGGCCCGAACGGCCGTGACCGAGGCCTCGGCAGCGAGGCGACCCGGCTGATCGTCGGCTACGGCTTCGAGCACCTGGGCCTGCACCGGATCTCGCTTGAGGTCTACGCCTTCAACCCGCGCGCCCGCCGCGCCTACGAGAAGGCCGGCTTCCGCGCCGAGGGCGTACTGCGCGAGTCCCTCCGCTACAACGGCGAGTGGATCGACGCGACGGTCATGTCCATCCTGGCCTCAGAATGGGTGCGCTAGGCGACGCGGGAATACCCGATCGCCGCAAAGTGCTGATACTCTTGTCGGTGACCAGTCCGGTACGCATCACGTGCCGGGCGTGCAAGCGGAGGACCACCTCCCACCTTGCTGATCCACGGGTCGGCGGGTTCGGTGCGGCGCGGTCGCCAGCATAGCTGGGGATGGCGCCGTCCATGTGGTAGCCCCGCGGCGCACGCGCCTGACGGGGCTTTTCTCGTTTGGCACCGGTCACGACAGGCCACTGTCATCGGCGGGAGAACTGCCGGGGCAGGCGCAAGGCGCCGCCGGATAGTCCGGCGACGGCAGAACATGATGAACCTGTGGAGGTCACATCAGCGTCGAAACGCGCATCAACGAGCGCATCCGCACACCTGAGGTCCGGCTAGTGGGCGCCAAGGGTGAGCAGATCGGGATCGTCTCCATCACCGAGGCGCTCCGGCTCGCGCAGGAGGCCGACCTCGATCTTGTCGAGGTTGCGCCGACCGCACGCCCCCCGGTCTGTAAGCTCATGGACTACGGAAAGTTCAAGTACGAGTCCGCGGTCAAGGCCAGGGAGTCGCGCAAGAACCAGACGCAGACGATCGTCAAGGAGATCAAGCTCCGCCCGAAGATCGACCCGCACGACTACGGCACCAAGAAGGGCCACGTCGAGCGGTTCCTCAAGGCGGGGGACAAGGTCAAGGTGACGATCATGTTCCGCGGTCGCGAGCAGTCCCGTCCCGAGCTTGGCTTCCGGTTGCTGCAGAAGCTGGCGGACGACGTCACCGAGCTCGGTTTCGTCGAGTCGCAGCCCAAGCAGGACGGCCGGAACATGATCATGGTGATCGGCCCGCACCGGCGTGCGCCCGAGCGCAAGGCCGAGGCTAAGCCGGCGCAGTCGCGCCCTGTGCCCAGCCCGCGCAATGAGGCTGAGGCTCCGGACGAGGTTGACGCAGCCGAGACGCCGGTTGAGACCACAGCACCGGCGCCGACCGACGCGTAGCAGGTTACCCCGGTACGGAACCTTACTTTTTGATCCGCCAACCCAGCGAGACCTGGACGGCGAGGGCAAAAAATAAGATTCCGGGGGAGAGGGCGGAGCGGCCCCGCACGGTTGGTGCGGGGTCCTCCGCGAGGCGATGCTGCCCTCCGGGCGGCAAGGAACTAGGAGACGACGGCGACACCATGCCTAAGATGAAGACGCACAGCGGCGCCGCCAAGCGGTTCAAGATCACCGGCACCGGCAAGGTGATGCGGTTGCGTGCCAACCGGCAGCACTTGCTTGAGCACAAGTCCTCGCGCCGCACGCGCCGGCTTGACGGCGAGGTCCAGATGGCCAAGTCCGACGTCCGCGAGATCAAGCGACTGCTCGGCAGGTAGCTCAAGGCCATCGTGGCCGAGTCAAGTAACCGCAGCTCAGAGGGAGATTGAACGATGGCACGCGTCAAGCGCTCGCTTAACGCCAAGAAGAAGCGCAAGGTTGTCCTCGAGCGGGCGAAGGGCTACCGGGGCCAGCGGTCCCGCCTCTACCGCAAGGCCAAGGAGCAGGTCCTCCACTCGATGACCTACGCCTACCGCGACCGCAAGGACCGCAAGGGCAACTTCCGCAGGCTCTGGATCCAGCGCATCAACGCCGCCGCGCGCGCGAACGGGCTCACCTACAACCGTTTCGTGCAGGGGTTGAAGGCGGCAGGCGTCGAGGTCGACCGGCGTGTTCTCGCCGACCTCGCGGTGACCGACGCGGCGGCCTTCGCCGCCCTGGTCGAGGTGGCGCGCCAGGCGCTCCCCGAGACCGTCGGCGCGGCGGCCTAACCCGCCTCGGCATGCATACTCGCAGGATGAATGTGACATTCCGCGATATCGCCGAGTGGGGCGAGCAATGTCACATTCACCTCGCGAATTAGGGTTGATCCGATGTACGCAAGCGCCAGCATGGCGCGGATTAAGGCTGCCCGTCGGCTGACCAAGCGGGCACTGCGCCAGCATGAGCGGGCCTTTCTCGCGGAAGGCCCGCAGGCCGTTTCCGAGGCGCTGGCGACTGATGCTCACGTCACCGGCCTTTTCGTCACCGCACCCGCGCAGGCACGGCACGCCGACCTGGTCGCGCGGGCGGAAGACGCCGGCGTCGACGTTCTGCTTGTCAGCGGCGAGGTGATGAGCGAGCTCGCCCAGACGGTCACCCCGCAGGGCTTGCTCGCCGTCTGCGACTTCGTCGACGTACCACTTGACCGGGTCACGGCGGCCAGGCCGGCCTTGGTCGCCTTGCTCGCGAACGTCCGGGACCCGGGCAACGCGGGCACCGTGCTCCGCACTGCCGACGCGGCGGGCGCGGACGCGGTCATCTTCGCCGACGCCTCGGTGGACATCTACAACGGCAAGTGCGTCCGGGCCAGCGCTGGCAGCCTGTTCCACCTGCCGGTCGTGGCCGGCGTGCGCCTGCCGGAGACGGTCGCCGCGCTCAAGGCGGCCGGGCTGCGGGTGCTCGCCGCGGACGGCCGGGGGAGCAGCACGCTCGACCATCCGCGCACTCGGGCCATCCTCGGCGAGCCGACCGTGTGGCTGTTCGGCAACGAGGCGTGGGGACTACCGGACGACCTGCTCGCGCTCGCCGACCGGTCGGTCGCCGTGCCGATCTACGGGCGGGCGGAATCGCTCAACCTTGCCTCGGCGGCGGCGGTGTGCCTCTACGCCTCCGCGCAGGCGATGGCTGGCCGGGGAGAGCACGCCCAGCGTGATGGTGCCCCGGCGTTGTTAGGCGTCACGTGCTTATGCGCGAAGCATTATGATTACGTCGCGTTGCACGCCTATTGGCGGCAGATGAATCCCTCGCATAGGGTATTTACGCTATGACGTAGCGAAATCCCTGAACGCGGGTACTGTCCTAAGGGCGGGTAAACGCGCTAGAGTCTGATCACATTCCGTCACCCGCATCGCGGATCGGGCCAGCGATGGCCGACCCGATGCGCTCCCCTGCTGGACGGAGGCGCAAGCGCCGTGAAGGACAACAGACCGGGCCGGAAGGCATCCGGCGGGACAAGGCGTGCCAGTGGCATGCCCCCCGTCGCGCCGTCCGCACCGTCTGCATCGTCCGGGAGTCCCGCTCCCCTGACCGCGAAGTCGCTGAATGACGCCCAGTCGCTGATGGCCGACGAACTGCCCGACGGCCTGGTGGTCGCCGACGACGCGGGCCGCGTGGTTGTCTTCAACCGGGCCGCCGACCGGCTCACCGGGATCGCGGCCGAGGAGGCCATCGGCAAGTACGTCTACGACGTGCTGCCGTTCAGGGATGATGACGGCCGCGACTGGTGGATGTTCGCCGACCCGTACAACGGCCTTGCCACCAGGAGCAGGCACCCGGAGCGCAGCCTGTTCCTCGGCGAGGGCACCGCGGAGCACGGGGGTTCAAACCCCAGGGACCGCACCGAGGTGCTCGTCTCGGTCGGCTACGTCCGTGACGGCCGCTCAGGCCCGGTGCGCCGCCTGGTGATCAGCCTGCGCGGCGCGCAGGAGCGGGCCAGGCTTGAGCGCAGTCGCGCCGAGCTCGTCTCCACGGTCGCGCACGAGCTGCGCGCGCCGCTGACGTCGGTGAAGGGGTTCACGGCGACGCTGCTCGCCAAGTGGTCAAGGTTCAGCGACGACCAGAAGCGGGTCATGCTTGAAACGGTCAACGCCGACGCGGACCGGGTGACCCGGCTGATCACCGAGCTGCTCGACGTGTCGCGCATCGAGTCGGGCCGGATGGAGGTGCGGCGGCAGCTGGTCGACGTGCCGGAGCGGGCGCGCAAGATCATCGCCGGGCGGGTCGCCTCCGGCGAGTCGGAGGACCGGTTCCGGCTCGAGGCCGCGCACGACCTGCCGGAGACCTGGCTCGACGCCGACAAGATCGACCAGATCCTCGGCAACCTCGTAGAGAACGCGGTCAGGCACGGGGCTGGTATCGTGACTGTCGTGGTACGGCGCGCCCAGGTATTGGGAGATCAGCTGAGCGGTGATCAGCAGGAAGCGGTCACCGTGTCCGTGCGCGACCAGGGCGAGGGGATACCGCCCGAGATGGCGCTCCGGGTGTTCCGCCAGTTCTGGCGCGGCAAGCGCCGTGGCGGCACCGGCCTCGGCCTCTACATCGTCAAGGGCCTCATCGAGGCCATGAACGGCGAGATCGCCGTGGCCCGCGCGCCAGGCGGCGGCGCTGAGTTCCGATTTACCCTGCCCGCGGGCACGCCCATCGCGTAACGGCGCTTGCGCCGTGACGTCGCGGCGAGGGTGCACGCGGGCGAGCCCCTGACCAGCCCCCGCGAAGCGCCGGCGGTTGCCGCAGCCGTCGATAAGCCAAGTGGCGGGCCATGGTCCGCGATGAGGCCGTGCACGGCGGTGGCTTCGCTCCGCCGGCGCTCCCGGTAGGGTCATGACTGCTGGATAAGAGTCGGTCCCACTCGTTCGGGATAATCCGGAACCTGTACCATCGCGGACCTTCCAGCTGGCTGACGACCTTGAGGGAAGCGAACGGAAAACCGATGTCCGCACCTAATAAGAACTACGACCCGGTCGAGGTGACCGCCTTGACGGCCGAAGCGGTCGAGCGCGCCACGGCGGCCGCGCTTAGCGCGATATCCAGCGCGAGGACCCTGGACGAGCTCAGGGAAGCCAAGATCGCGCACGCCGGGGACAAGGCGCCGCTCTCCCTGGCGCGCGCCGAGATCGGCGCGCTGCCGCCGCAGGCCCGCGCCGACGCGGGCCGCAGGGTCGGCGCCGCGGTCGCGCGCGTCAGGGACGCCCTGGCGGCACGCCAGGAGCAGCTTGAGCACGAGCGCGACGAGCAGGTGCTGATCACCGAGCGCGTCGACGTCACGCTGCCCTACGACCGCGCGCCGCAGGGTGCCCGCCACCCGGTCAGCATGCTCGCCGACAAGCTCTCCGACGTGTTCGTCGCGATGGGCTACGAGGTCGCCGAGGGGCCAGAGGTCGAGGCCGAGTGGTACAACTTCGACGCGCTTAACTTCCTGCCCGACCACCCCGCGCGGGAGATGCAGGACACCCTGTTCGTCGCCGCCGCCGGACGACGCGCCGCCCGGCACCAGGTCGGGCATGGTGCTGCGCACCCACACCTCGCCCGTGCAAATCCGGAGCCTGCTCACCAGGCCGCTGCCGCTCTACGTGGTGAGCCCGGGCAAGGTCTACAGGAACGAGGCACTTGACGCCACCCACCTGCCGGTCTTCTACCAGATCGAGTGCCTGGCGGTGGACGAGGGCCTGACCATGGCCGACCTGCGCGGCGCGATCCAGGCGTTCGTCGACGCGCTGTTCGGCACCGGCCTGCGGACCCGGCTGCGGCCGGACTACTTCCCCTTCACCGAGCCGTCCGCCGACGTGTCCATGGAATGCCACGTCTGCCGCGGCGAGTCCACCAAGCCGGGCGCCGACCCGTGCCGCGTCTGCCGGAGCCAGGGCTGGATCGAGATCGCCGGCTGCGGCATGGTCAACCCGCGTGTCCTTGTCGCCTGCGGCATCGATCCCGACCGCTACAGCGGGTTCGCCTTCGGCCTCGGCATCGAGCGGGCGCTGATGCTCGCGCACGGCATCAACGAGATCCGCGACACCTACGACGGTGACGTGCGGTTCAGCCGGGCGTTCGGGATGGAGATCTGAGCGATGCGAGTACCAATTTCCTGGCTGCGGGAGTACGCGCCCATCCCTGAGCCGTATGACGCGCTTGAGGTCGGCCGCCGCCTGACGCTGGCGGGCCTTGAGGTCGAGGCGGTCGAGCAGGTCGGCCACGACGTGCGCGGTGTCATCACCGCCCAGGTGATGACCATCGAGGAGCTGGCCGGCTTCAAGAAGCCGATTCGCTACTGCCGTGTCGCGACGAGCGACGCCGAGCTGGCCGCGGACCCAGAGACGCTCACCGGCGTCATCTGCGGTGCGACCAACTTCAGCGCGGGTGACCGTGTCGCGTTCGCCACGGTCGGCGCCGTGCTGCCCGGCGGGTTCGAGATCACCGCGGCGAAGAAGTACGGCCGGGTCTCCGAGGGCATGATCTGCGCGGTCGACGAGCTTGGCATCGGCGAGGATCACACCGGGATCCTGGTCCTGCCGCCTGACACGCCGCTTGGCGTCGATTTCGCGGCCTACGCCAAGTTGCGGGATGACGTGCTTGAGATCACCGTCACCCCGGACCGCGGCTACGCGGTGTCCATCAGGGGCGTCGCGCGCGAGCTCGCCAGCGCCTACCAGGTCCCCTATACCGACCCCGCGCGGACGTTCGTGCCTGGCGAGGACGCCTCCGGCGTCGTGGACGACGCCGGCGGAACCTGGTGCGGGCCCATGGCCCGCCGAGATCGCGGACCCGACCGCCTGCGACCGGTTCGTGCTCCGCGAGGTCCGCGGCTTCGACCCCGCGGCCAGGACGCCGCTCTGGATGCAGGTCCGCCTCGCCCGCTGCGGGATGCGCGGCGTCTCCCTCGCGGTCGACGTGACCAACTACCTGATGCTCGAGCTCGGCCAGCCGCTGCACGCCTTCGACCGGGCCAAGCTCAACGGCACGATCGTGGTGCGGCGCGCGCGCCCAGGCGAGACGCTGACCACGCTTGACCACGTCACCCGCACGCTGTACGAGTCGGACATCCTCATCACCGACGAAAGCGGCCCGATCTCGATGGCCGGCACGATGGGCGGCCTGGCGACCGAGATCGACGACGACTCCACCGACATCGTCATCGAGGGCGCGCACTTCAGCGACACCGGGACCGCGAAGATGTCCCGCCGCCACCGGCTGCACTCCGAGGCGTCCTACCGCTTCGAGCGCGGCACCGACCGTGAGCTGCCGCTGCGCGCCACCGCACGCGCCGCCGCGCTGCTCGCCAACCTCGGCGGCGCGACGATCGTGCCGGGCGTCACGCACGCGCAGGTGCCGGTCACGCCGGTGACGATCCAGCTGGCGGCCGACTACCCGGATCGCGTGGCCGGCGTCGTCTACGGCATGGACACGGTCGTCGCCCGCCTCCAGGAGGTGGGCTGCGAGGTGCGCAGCACGCCGTCGAGCCAGGTGCCGACGATCGCCCCATGGCGCGCCGACGGGCCAGGGCGCGCGGCGGGCCAGGAGCCGGCCCACGGGCAGGGACACGAGCACGGCGAGCACGACCACCAGCACATGGTCCTGCTGGTAACGCCGCCGTCGTGGCGACCCGACCTCACCGACGCCGCCGACCTGGCCGAGGAGGTCATCCGCCTCGAGGGCTACGGCAACGTGCCCGTCAGGCAGCCCCGCGCCACGGCGGGCCGTGGCCTGACCGAGCGGCAGAGGTCGCTGCGGGCGATCGCCCGCACGCTCGGCGCCGCCGGCTTCGTCGAGGTGCACTGCGACCCGTTCGCCACGGCGACGGAGGCGGACAGCCTCATGCTCGCGCCGGAAGACCCGCGCCGCCCCGCGGTCAAGGTCGCGAACCCGCTGAGCGAGGACCAGCCGGAGCTTCGCACCACCCTGCTGCCCGGCCTGTTCCGCACCCTGGTGCGGAACATCGGCCGCGGCTTCCCCGACACCGCCCTGTTCGAGACCGGCCTGGTGTTCCTGCCGCGCCCCGGCGCGCCCGGCGTCGCGCCGATCCTCGCCACCGACCGCGGCCCCACCGAGGCGGAACTGGCGACCCTCGCCGCCGCGCTGCCCGACCAGCCGCAGCGGGTGGCCGGCGTCCTCGCAGGCCACCGCGAGCTGCCCGGCTGGTGGGGCCCTGGGCGGCCAGAAACCTGGGCGGACGCGATCGAGGCGGCACGCTCGGTCGGCGCGGTGAACCACCTGACCTTCGAGGTGCGGGCGGCGGCCGAGGCGCCGTGGCACCCCGGCCGGTGCGCCGCGCTCTACGTCCGCCCGGCGGCGGGTGACGGCCAGGCCAGTGGTGGCCAGGAACGGGAGTGGCTGGCCGGGCACGCGGGCGAGCTGCACCCGCGCGTGATCGCCGCGTACGGGCTGCCGCCGCGGACGAGCGCGTTCGAGCTCGACTTCACGGCCATCGCGGCCGCGATCGCGGCGGCCGAGCCGGTGCGCGGTCCCGCGCTCCCCGCGTACCCGCTCGCCACGCAGGACGTGGCGCTCGTCGTGGCCGAGGAGGTGCCCGCCGCCGAGGTGGTCGCCGCGCTCACCGCGGGGGCGGGTGAGCTGCTCGAGGACGTGCGGCTCTTCGATGTCTACACCGGCGCGCAGCTCGGCGAGGGCCGCAAGTCCCTCGCGTACACGCTGCGGCTGCGCGCCCCTGACCGCACCCTCACCGCCGCGGAGGCGACGGCCGCCCGCGACGCCGCGGTGGCCGAGGCCGCCCGCCGCACGGGCGCGGAGCTGCGCCAGTAAGACCGCGACACGCGTCAGGCCGGCCCGCTCTTGAGCGGGCCGGCCTGACGCGCTTCTGCTAGGCCCAGCCGGTCGTTCCCATGCCGTCCTCCTCTCGACGGGACGGGACTATTGCTGCATCTGCCTCATATCACGTACATAACCGCACTAGACCGCATTTGGGGTCATTGCGGTCGGCGCCCTAGAGCATGCCAGCATCGGCCGCGACCGGCACGCGGAATAGAGAAAGGTCACATTTTGGTTACGGAAAGCGATTGCTCTCGTACGTCAAGCGAACTGCAATCGCTTGCAGCGCAGGCGTTTCGTCGCTTGCAGTGTCGATCGCGGCAAGCGTGCGCTGTCGTTCGGTAGCCGCGTTTTGACTGTGTGCACGTGAAATCTGTGACAATGTGGGGTTAGCACCGCACGTTGCGCTATCCAGCGTGGTCAGCCTGGAGGGCGGCGGAAAGCACCGTGCAAGCCAGGGAGGTCAGATGGATCACGCGCGTCGCGCCGTGTTTAGGCACGGAATGCCTCGCGTCCGGGAGTGGGCCGTCTGGTCGTTGCCTCGGCCGCTGCTCGCGCTGTGGTCCGTGGTGACCTGCGTGTACGTGGCGTGGATCATCGCCGGCGCTGCCAGGTTCCACTTCAGGCTCTCGGACTTGGTGCTGTTCGCCGCGCTGCTCGCCTGCGGCGCCTTCTCGGTCGAGATGGCGCGCCGGGCCAGCGAGCCCGCGGGCGTGGTGAAGGACGTGTACGCGGTCTGGGAACTCCCGGTCGTGTTCCTCCTGCCTGGCCTGTACGCGCTGATCGTCCCGGCCATCAGGCTCACGCTGACCCAGTGGCGGGTCCGCAGGGCCCCGGCCTACAAGCGCGTCTACACGGTCGCGGCGATCGGCATCGCCTACGGCTGTGCCCGCATGGTGTACATGGGGCTGCTTCCCGCGCACGTCGACCCGCGGGCCTACCTGTGGAGCCATACCGAGATGTGGCTGATCGCCGCGGGCTGCGGCGCGCTCGCCCAGTGGGCCATCAACCAGGGGCTGATCGCCGCGGTCTTCCGCCTCGAGAACCCGGCGGCCAGCATCAAGCACGAGCTGTTCGCCAAGGAGATGCTGCACAACGACGCGACCGAGCTGTGCGCCGCGCTGCTCGTCGCCGTGGGCATGACGATCAGCGACCTCACGCTGATCATCGCGCTACCGCTCGCGACGCTGCTGCAGCGCTCCTTCCGGCACGCGCAGCTGCTCAACGAGGCGCGCGCCGACGCGAAGACGGGGCTGCTCAACGCGGCGACCTGGGAGCGTGAGGCGGGAGCGGAGATCGCCCGCGCGGTCCGCACCTCCTCGCCGCTCGCCGTGGCCCTGCTTGACCTGGACCGGTTCAAGCAGATCAACGACACCCACGGCCACCTGCTCGGCGATGACGTGCTGCGCGCGATCGCGGACACGATGACCGGCGTGCTGCGCGACTACGACCTGGCCGGCCGGTTCGGCGGCGAGGAGTTCGTGATGCTGCTGCCGCAGACGCGCGCGGTCGACGCCTTCCGGATCGCCGAGCGGGTCCGCGCGCACATCGCGCGGCTGCCGATCGCCTCCCCAACGGGCGAGCGGGTCCAGGTCACGGCCTCGATCGGGGTGGCGGCGCTGGACGCCGGGTCGAGCAGGGAGCTCACGGAGCTGCTCGCCGCGGCGGACGCCGCCCTGTACCGGGCGAAGGCGTCGGGCCGTGACCAGGTGCAGATGATCAGCACCAGCAGGGGGCTTAGCGCGGTCCGCCCCAGTGACGACCCCGCCGACGCCGGGTTCTGGCAGGGGGGACCGCGCAGGACGGTCACCGTTGGCGCCGAGGCCGTGCTCGCCGAGGATGACGGCACCGCGCGAGCCGGCGGCCTGCACCCCTGCGGCACGATTCAGCTGCCCGTGGACGCGGCAGACGAGGCGGAAGGCAGCGAAAGCACGGCCACCACCTCGGCGCTCGCGGTGTAACACTCCGACGCGTCCCCGGTCCGCAGCACCTGCGGTGTCGGGTACGCCTCGCAGGTCCACCCGTCCACCGTCACCGGCGCACCGGATCCTGCCGCAACAGTAGGGCCGTGACAGTAGGGCCGGGCAAGGCCGTCTCCGCGAAAATCATCTTGCATATTCATGCAATGGGATGCATACTCTCTCAGGGAGAAGGAGGCATCAGCATGGGTATACGGGTCGCTGTCGCGGGCGCCAGCGGCTACGCGGGCGGGGAGCTCCTCCGCCTGCTCGCCGGGCACCCCGACCTGGAGATCGCGGCGGTGTCCGCGGGCAGCAGCGCGGGCAAGCCAATCACCTCGATCCACCCGAACCTCACGGGTCACCCCGCCTTCGACGGCAAGAACTTCGAGACGACCACCGCGGAGACGCTCGGCGGCGCCGAGCTGATCTTCATGGCCCTCCCGCACGGCGAGTCGGCCACCCTGGCGGCGCGGCTGCCCGGCGCGCGCATCGTCGACCTGTCCGCCGACTTCCGGCTGGACGACGAGGCGGCCTGGCACCAGTTCTACGGCGACGTCTCCTACGCGGGCCGCTGGGCCTACGGGCTGCCGGAGCTGCCCAGTGCTCCAGGGCAGCCAAGTGCGCGGGAGAAGATCAAGGCCGCACGGACGGTCGCCGCACCCGGCTGCTACGCCACCACGTCGATCCTCGCCCTGGCCCCGCTGCTTGCCGCCGGTCTCGTCGCGGCCGACGACATCGTGATCGTGGCCGCCTCAGGCACCTCGGGCGCGGGCCGCTCGCTCCGCTACGACCTGCTCGCCAGCGAGATCATGGGCAGCATGTCGGCCTACAAGGTCGGCGGCACCCACCGGCACACGCCGGAGATCGAGCAGGCACTGTCAGAAGTGCTGCCAGAGCCGGGCCGGGTGACGCTCTCCTTCACGCCGACGCTGGCCCCGATGCCCCGCGGCATCCTCGCCACTTCCGCGGCCAAGCTCGCGCCTGCGGTCGCGGCGAGCGGTGACGCGACGAGCGCGCTGCGCGCCGCGTTCGCCGACGCCTACGGCGACAGCCCGTTCGTGCACCTGCTCCCCGAGGGGCAGTGGCCGGCCACCGCCGCGGTGTACGGCTCCAACGGGGCGCACGTCCAGGTCGCCGCCGACCCGCACGCGGGGCGCGCCGTCGTGATCTCGACCACCGACAACCTCGGCAAGGGCGCGGCCGGCCAGGCCGTGCAGATCGCCAACCTCATGCTCGGCCTCCCGGAGACGGCGGGCCTGACCACCCACGGAGTCGCCCCATGAGTGTGACCGCACCCCTCGGCTTCCGCGCCGCGGGCGTCACCGCAGGCCTGAAGCCGTCCGGTTACCGTGACGTCGCGGTCGTCATCAACGACGGGCCGTCCCGCGCGGCCGCGGCCGTGTTCACCACCAACCGGGTGCAGGCCGCCCCGGTCAAGTGGTCACGCCAGGTGGCGAGCGGCGGCCGGGTCAGGGCGGTGGTGCTCAACTCGGGCGGCGCCAACGCCTGCACCGGCCCGCTTGGCTTCCAGGACACGCACGCCACGGCCGAGCGGCTTGCCGCGGCGCTTGACGACTCCGCCGGCGAGATCGCGGTGTGCTCGACCGGCCTGATCGGCGAGCGGCTGCCGATGGACAAGCTGCTGCCCGCCGTGGACGCGGCCGTCGCCGAGGCGGACAGGAGCGGCGGCGTGCACGCCGCCGACGCGATCCGCACGACGGACACGGTCGTCAAGATCGCCTTCAGGCGGCAGGACGGTTACGCGATCGGCGGCATGGCCAAGGGCGCGGCCATGCTCGCCCCTTCCCTGGCGACCATGCTGGTCGTGCTGACCACCGACGCCGACCTCACGTCCGGGGAGCTTGACGCGGCGCTGCGCGGCGCCACCGCCGTCACGTTCGACCGCCTCGACTCGGACGGCTGCATGTCCACCAACGACACCGTGCTGCTCATGGCCAGCGGCGCGTCCGGCGTCAAGCCCGGCCACCAGGACTTCGCCAGGGCGCTCACCGAGGTCTGCGCCGACCTGGCCCGCCAGCTGCAGCGCGACGCGGAAGGCGCGTCGAAGTACGTCACGATCGAGGTCGTCGGCGCGGCGAGCGAGGCGGACGCGGTGACCGTCGGCCGCAGCGTGGCGCGGAACAACCTGCTCAAGTGCGCACTCGCGGGGTCCGACCCCAACTGGGGCCGTGTGCTCTCCGCGGTCGGCACCACCGACGCGGTCTTCGACCCCGACCGGCTCAACGTCGCGATGAACGGCGTCTGGGTCTGCCGGGCGGGCGCGCCAGGCGACGACCGGTCCAAGGTCGACCTCGCGGGCAAGGACATCACGATCACCGTCGACCTGTCCGCGGGCCCGCACAGCGCGGTCATCCTCACCACCGACCTGACCGAAGCCTACGTCTACGAGAACTCGGCCTACTCCACATGACGATCGTTATCGCCGAACGCAAGGACGCCGCGAGAAGGGCGGCCGCCACCGCGAAGGCGGGCACGCTGATCGAGGCGCTGCCCTGGCTTGACCGCTTCCACGGCGAGACCGTGGTGATCAAGTACGGCGGCCACGCGATGACCGCGGCGGAGCTGCGCGCCGGGTTCGCCCAGGACCTGGTGTTCCTCAAGCACGCCGGGCTGCGCCCGGTCGTCGTGCACGGCGGCGGCCCGCAGGTCACCGGGCACCTCGACCGCCTGGGGATCGAGTCGGTGTTCACCGCGGGGCTGCGCGTCACCACGGAAGAGACCATCGACGTGGTCCGCATGGTGCTCAACGGCAAGGTCAACAAGGACATCGTCGGCCTGATCAACCGCAACGGCCCGTACGCCGTCGGACTGTCGGGCGAGGACGCCAACCTCTTCAGCGCCGAGCGCAAGCTCGCCGCCGTCGACGGCGAACTGGTGGACATCGGCCTGGTCGGCGAGATCACCGACGTCGACCCCTCGATGGTGCGCGCGCTACTCGACAACGGCCGCATCCCCGTCATCTCGAGCGTCGCCCGCGGCGCGGACGGGCCGGACGGCGCGGGCACTGTCTACAACGTGAACGCCGACACGGCCGCCGCGGCCCTGGCCGTCGCGCTCGGCGCGGCCAAGCTGGTCGTGCTCACCGACGTCGAGGGGCTCTACCGGGACTGGCCGAACTCGGATGAGGTAATCAGCCAGCTCGACGCCGACGACCTGGAGAAGCTGCTGCCCGCCCTGTCCGCGGGCATGATCCCCAAGATGGAGGCCTGCCTCACCGCCGTCAGGGGCGGCGTGCCGCACGCCCACGTCCTCGACGGCCGCCTCAGTCATGCCATCCTGCTTGAGATCTTCACCGACTCGGGCATCGGCACCATGGTGATTGGAGAAACCCCGTGAGCCAGCCCTTCGCGACAGAGAATTCAGCGCTGCAGCAGCGCTTCGCGGCGGCGATGATGGGCAACTACGGCGTCCCGCCGCTCGCCCTCGCCCGCGGCGAGGGCAGCCACGTCTGGGACGTCGACGGCAACCGCTACCTGGACCTGATCGCCGGCATCGCGGTGTCCGCGCTCGGCCATGCGCACCCCGCCATCGTCGAGGCGGTCACCACCCAGGTCGGCAAGATCGCGCACACCAGCAACCTGTTCCTCCACGAGCCAGGCGTGCTGCTCGCCGAGAAGCTGCTGAGCCTGCTCCACCAGGACGCCCGCGTCTTCTTCTGCAACTCGGGCACCGAGGCCAACGAGGCGGCGCTCAAGATCGTCCGCCGCAAGCAGGGCAAGGGCCGCCCGGTGATGGTCGCCGCGGACCACAGTTTCCACGGCAGGACGATGGGCGCGCTCGCCGTCACGGGCAAGGAGTCGATCCGCGCGCCGTTCGAGCCATTCGGCTTCGACGTCCGCTGGGTCGAGTACGGCGACGCGGCGGCCCTGGCGAGCGCCGTCGACGACCAGGTGGCGGGTGTCATCCTCGAGCCGACCCAGGGCGAGGGCGGCGTGATCCCCGCACCGTCCGGCTACCTGGCCGCCGCGCGGCGCGCCTGCGACGAGGCGGGCGCGCTCCTCGTCCTCGACGAGATCCAGTCGGGCATCGGCCGCACCGGCAGCTGGTTCGCCCACCAGGCCGAGGGCGTCACCCCGGACGTGATGACGCTCGCCAAGGGCCTCGGCGGGGGCCTGCCGATCGGGGCGTGCATCGGCTTCGGCGAGGCGGGCAGCGCCCTCGTCGCTGGCGACCACGGCTCCACCTTCGGCGGCAACCCGATCGCCTGTGCCGCGGCCCTCGCCGTCATCAACACGATCGAACGGGATGACATCCTGAAGAACGTCAAGGCCGTCGGCGAGACGCTGGCAAGCGGCATCGCGGCCATCGACCACCCGCTGCTCGCGGACGTCCGCGGTTCAGGCCTCTGGCTCGCCGCCGTCCTCACCCAGGACAAGGCCCCGCAGGTCAACGCCGCCGCCAGGCAGGCGGGGTTCCTGGTCAACGCGGTGCAGCCGGACGCGGTACGGCTGGCGCCGCCGCTGATCCTCACCCAGGCCGAGGCCACCGGCTTCGTCGAGGCGCTGCCCGCCATCCTGGCTCAGGTCCACGAGCAGAACGAGCAGAAGGCGTAACGATGGCAAGGCACTTCCTCCGCGACGACGACCTCACCCCGGCCGAGCAGGCCGAGGTACTCGACCTGGCGAAGGCGATGAAGGCGGACCGCCAGGCCTTCCGCCCGCTCGCCGGGCCGAAGGCGGTCGCCCTGCTCTTCGACAAGCCGAGCCTGCGCACCCGCGTCTCGTTCACCGTCGGCGTCGCCGAGCTCGGCGGCCTGCCGCTTGAGGTCGACACGACCAAGACGCACATGGGGCGCGGCGAGACGATCGCCGACATCGCCCGGGTGCTCACCAGGCAGGTCGCCGCGATCACCTGGCGCACGTCAGGACAGGACCGCATCGAGGAGCTCGCGCGGGCGGCCACGGTCCCGGTGATCAACGCGCTGACCGACGAGTTCCACCCGTGCCAGATCCTCGCCGACCTGCAGACGGTGGCCGAGCAGCTCGGCTCGCTCGCGGGCCGCACGCTCACCTACCTTGGCGACGGCGCGAACAACATGGCGCACTCCTACCTCCTCGGCGGCGCGACCGCCGGGATGCACGTCCGCGTCGCCGCACCGCGCGGCTACCAGCCCGACCAGGAGATCGTCGCCAAGGCGCAGCAGATCGCCGCGCAGACCGGCGGCTCCGCGGCCGTCTTCGACGACCAGGCACTCGCGGCCAAGGGCGCCGACGTGCTCGCGACCGACGTCTGGGTTTCGATGGGCATGACCGACGCACCGGAACGGAGGGCCGCGCTCGCCGCCTACCAGGTCAACGACGAGCTTGTCGGGCTGGCCGCGCCCGGCGCGATCGTGCTGCACTGCCTGCCCGCGCACCGCGGCGAGGAGATCACCGCCGAGGTGATCGACGGCCCGGTCAGCGTGGTGTGGGACCAGGCGGAGAACCGGCTGCACGCGCAGAAGGCCCTGCTCGCCTGGCTACTCGAGCAGCCTAGATGAGCACGTCGGGAGGCCCGCACGGGCAGGCGCCCGCCGTTCCAGCGACCAAGGCGGCCAGGCAGGGGAGGATCGTCGCGATCCTCTCCAGGGAGCACGTCCACTCCCAGGAGCAGCTGGCCGGCCTGCTCAGGCAGCACGCCGGCATGCACGTCACGCAGGCCACGCTGTCCCGCGACCTGGACGAGCTCGGCGTTGTCCGGCTGCGCGCCCAGGACGGCACCCTGTTCTACGCGCTGCCAGGCGACCCGAACTCGCACCCGGGTACCGCCTTCGATTATCCAGAACGGATGCGGCCCAACTCCGACCCGTCCACTCCTCCCGCGGCCGACTCGGCCGCCACCGGGCCGCGCGCCGAGGCGGCCACGTCCGACCGCGACGCGGCGGCAGGCGGCACGGGGGCGGCCGGCCGTACCGTGGCGGCTGGCGGCACCGGGGGCGGTCAGCCGCAGGCGGGGCAGCCGCAGCCGGCCCAGGACAACCTGACCGCCCAGCCGGGAGTGCCCGCTGGCGGCGTGTCGTCCCGCCTGGTCAGGTACCTCAAGGAGCTGCTGACCTCGGCGGAGGCCAGCGCCAACCTGGTCGTGCTGCGCACGCCGGCGGGCGCGGCGCAGTTCCTCGCCTCTGCCATTGACCATGCCGCCTGGCCCGCGATACTCGGCACGGTGGCGGGGGACGACACGGTCCTGGTCATCGCCAGGGATCCGGCCGGCGGCGACGCGCTGGCGGCCGAGTTCCTCGGCCTGGCAGAGCGCCGCCGCTAACGGGAGCGCGTTGCGGGCGCCGGGCCGGGACGAGGGCGCCGGGCCGGGACGAGGGCGCGGCCGGGACGAGGGCGCGGGCCGGGACGGGCGCCGGGCCGCATCTGGCCTTGTGGCCCTCCGGGACAGAAGGTTCCGGCCTTGTGGCACCCAGGTCTGGCTCTAGTGGCCTTGTGGCACCCTCGGCCAGAACGTAACTGACCTTGTGGCACGCAGGGCCAGTTGCCGAGCCGGCCTTGTGTCCCCCAGGGACATGGACCCGCTGGGACGACGTGGCCCGTAGGCGGCGGCCAGGCAAATAAGGTGGGAGTACCGGACCGATAATGTTGGAAGTGAGATAGGTGGGACAGATGGGAACGGGCGATCAGTCGACCGGCGGGCCAGCGACGCGGTTGTGGGGCGGACGGTTCGAGGGCGGGCCCGCGGACGCGCTCGCGCGGCTGTCGCTCAGCGTGCACTTCGACTGGCGGCTCGCCAGGTACGACCTGCTCGCGTCCCGCGCGCACGCCCGTATGCTGCACAGGGCCGGCCTGCTGACCGACACCGAGGCCGACTCGATGCTCGCGGCCCTCGATGACCTGGACGAGGCGGTCGAGGACGGTACCTTTCGGCCGACGGTCGCCGACGAGGACGTGCACACCGCGCTCGAGCGGGGGCTGCTCGAACGGCTCGGCTCGCTTGGCGGCAAGTTGCGGGCCGGCCGGAGCCGCAACGACCAGGTGGCCACCGACCTGCGGCTGTACCTGCGCGACCACGCGCGTCTCGTCGTGTCGAGGCTCGCCGAGCTTGAGACGGCGCTGATCGCCCAGGCGGAGGCGAGCGGCGACCTGCCCGCGCCAGGCATGACGCACCTGCAGCACGCGCAGCCGGTGCTGTTCGCCCACCAGCTGCTCGCCCACGTGCAGGCGTTCACCAGGGACGTGAGCCGCCTCCGCGACTGGGACAGCCGGGCGTCGGTCAGCCCGCTTGGCGCCGGCGCGCTGGCCGGCTCCTCGCTGCCGATCGACCCGCGGCAGTTCGCCGCCGAGCTCGGTTTCGCCACGGCCGCGCCGAACTCGATGGACGCCGTCGCCGACCGTGACTTCGCCGCCGAGTTCTGCTTCGCGGCCGCGCTGATGGGTGTGCACCTGTCCAGGCTCGGCGAGGAGATCGTGCTCTGGTCCTCGCAGGAGTTCGGCTGGGTCGAGATCGACGACGCGTACGCCACGGGGTCCTCGATCATGCCGCAGAAGAAGAACCCGGACGTCGCCGAGCTCGCCCGTGGCAAGGCGGGCCGCCTCATCGGCGGGCTCACCGGCCTGCTCACCACGCTCAAGGGCCTGCCGCTCACCTACAACAGGGATCTGCAGGAGGACAAGGAGCCGGTGTTCGACGCCGTCGACACGCTGCTCCTCGTGCTGCCGGCGATGGCCGGCCTGATCGCGACCCTGCGGATCAACGCGAAGCGGCTGCGCGAGCTTGCCCCTGCCGGGTTCACGCTCGCCACCGACCTGGCGGAGTACCTGGTACAGCGGGGCGTGCCGTTCCGCGAGGCCCACGAGATCGTCGGGCACCTGGTCGTGTGGTGCCAGGTGAACGACGTCACGCTCGACGAGGTGAGCGACGAGGACCTGGTCAAGGTTTCGCCGTACCTGACCCCGGATGTACGCGCGGTGCTCACGGTCGAGGGCGCGCTCGCCGCGCGCAAGGGCTTCGGCGGCACCGCGCCCGACAGGGTAGCCGAGCAGCTCGTCGCGCTGCGTACCACCGTCGACGACGGCGCGGCCTGGGCCGCGGCGGGCGGCGCGTAACCCCGTCCCCACCAGTAATCGTCCCCCGTGTGCCGTTGGGCCGGCTACTGCCGGCCCAACGGCACACGGCGAAAGTCGGGCATGCAGTGGACCTGATCGCGAGGGACTTCTTCGACCGGCCGGCGGATGAAGTGGCGCCGGCCTTGCTCGGCTGCGTCCTTGAGCACGAGACCGACGAGGGTCTCGTCGCGGTCGAGCTGACCGAGGTGGAGGCCTACGCGGGGGAGACCGACCCCGCGTCTCATGCGTACCGAGGCATGACTGGCCGCAACGCGGTGATGTTCGGCCCGCCCGGCCACGCCTACGTCTACTTCACGTACGGCATGCACTTTTGCGTCAACGTCGTCTGCATGCCGGAGGGCATCGCCCGCGCGGTGCTGCTGCGCGCGGGCCGGGTGGTCGCGGGGGAGCCCCTGGCGCGACTCAGGCGCGCCAGTCGCCGCGCGGGAACTGGCCAGCCGAGCGTCATACCCGGACGGGACCTAGCCCGCGGCCCGGCGCGCCTCTGTCAGGCCCTGGCGATCGACCGCACCCAGAACGGTGCCGACTTTTGCTCTCCGGCCTCAGAGCTTCGCCTGCGCCCCGCAGACCCCGGTCTCCAGGCGGGCGTGCCCGGCGCGGCCCGGCTGGCGGCGCGGCGCCCGCGATCGAAGCAGGCCCGCGCGTTGGGATAAGCGCGGCCGCGGACATCCCCTGGCGCTTCTGGCTAGCCGACGACCCCACGGTGTCGGCTTACCGCCCGTACAAGGGCAGAAGCCGCTAGCCCGAGAGCGCCGACACCACGCGGCACACCCAGTCACAGAGGTATCAAAATCAGTTTGGGCAGGTTAGAACCGGTATGCCAGCGGGGTAGAACTCCCGATTTGACGGGGGTTCCCGTCAGCCGTAGAGTTCATCTTGCCCCGAGGGGGACGGCACGCCGGAAGGCGGACCGGGACCCGGGGAGCCGCCTAGGAATCAACTTCCGAAGGTCTCGCGTGTGCCCACAGCGGCCACCAGGCTGACGGAGGGTGACCCCTGGCGTCTGGAGAGACCGCCGCGTCGCCTTCGCAACCTTCGGGAAAGCTTCCGGAAACGAAGTTGACACGAAAGAATCTCTGGAGTAAGGTTTAAGGGTTGCCCCGGAGGGGAACGCAAGTTCCTCCAAAGGTGAGCATCTGTTTCTTGAGAACTCAACAGCGTGCTAAAAGCCAGTGCATTATAAATGTACAAACCCCCGTCGGGGCTGGTTCTTCGGAGCTGGTTCCACGGATATAGCCATGATGTTTGAGCTCATGGTTGGGTTGCTGGTTTCCGGGCTCTTCGGGGCCTGGTGGCAGTCATTCAACGGAGAGTTTGATTCTGGCTCAGGACGAACGCTGGCGGCGTGCTTAACACATGCAAGTCGAACGAGGCGCTTGCGCCTAGTGGCGAACGGGTGAGTAACACGTGAGCAACCTGCCCTTGGCTCTGGGATAGCCTCCGGAAACGGGGATTAATACCGGACATGACCTTCTCCTGCATGGGGGAGGGTGGAAAGTTTTTCGGCCAGGGAGGGGCTCGCGGCCTATCAGCTTGTTGGGGGGGTAACGGCCCACCAAGGCGACGACGGGTAGCCGGCCTGAGAGGGCGACCGGCCACACTGGGACTGAGACACGGCCCAGACTCCTACGGGAGGCAGCAGTGGGGAATATTGCACAATGGGGGAAACCCTGATGCAGCGACGCCGCGTGCGGGATGAAGGCCTTCGGGTTGTAAACCGCTTTCAGCAGGGGCGAATTCAGACGGTACCTGCAGAAGAAGCGCCGGCTAACTACGTGCCAGCAGCCGCGGTAATACGTAGGGCGCGAGCGTTGTCCGGAATTATTGGGCGTAAAGAGCTCGTAGGCGGCCTGTTGCGTCCGCTGTGAAATCCCAGGGCTTAACCCTGGGCCTGCAGTGGATACGGGCAGGCTAGAGGCAGGCAGGGGAGAACGGAATTCCCGGTGTAGCGGTGAAATGCGCAGATATCGGGAGGAACACCGGTGGCGAAGGCGGTTCTCTGGGCCTGTTCTGACGCTGAGGAGCGAAAGCGTGGGGAGCAAACAGGATTAGATACCCTGGTAGTCCACGCCGTAAACGTTGGGCGCTAGGTGTGGGTCCCTTCCACGGGGTCTGTGCCGCAGCTAACGCATTAAGCGCCCCGCCTGGGGAGTACGGCCGCAAGGCTAAAACTCAAAGAAATTGACGGGGGCCCGCACAAGCGGCGGAGCATGTTGCTTAATTCGACGCAACGCGAAGAACCTTACCAAGGTTTGACATGGACCGAAAACTCATGGAGACATGGGGTCCTTCGGGGCGGTTCACAGGTGGTGCATGGCTGTCGTCAGCTCGTGTCGTGAGATGTTGGGTTAAGTCCCGCAACGAGCGCAACCCTCGTCCAATGTTGCCAGCGGGTCATGCCGGGGACTCATTGGAGACTGCCGGGGTCAACTCGGAGGAAGGTGGGGATGACGTCAAGTCATCATGCCCCTTATGTCTTGGGCTGCAAACATGCTACAATGGCCGGTACAAAGGGCTGCGAACCTGCGAGGGTAAGCGAATCCCGGAAAGCCGGTCTCAGTTCGGATCGGGGTCTGCAACTCGGCCCCGTGAAGCCGGAGTCGCTAGTAATCGCGGATCAGCAACGCCGCGGTGAATACGTTCCCGGGCCTTGTACACACCGCCCGTCACGTCACGAAAGTTGGCAACACCCGAAGCCGGCGGCCTAACCCGTAAGGGAGGGAGCTGTCGAAGGTGGGGTCGGCGATTGGGACGAAGTCGTAACAAGGTAGCCGTACCGGAAGGTGCGGCTGGATCACCTCCTTTCTAAGGAGCACCGGCGCCCTAAGTCACCGAATGCGTGACTGGGCGTCCATGCTTTCTAGTGGAGCACTGGTTATTCACTCAGCCGACGCGCGAAAGCGCGGTTAGTACGCTTCTCCTTCGGGGAGTCGCGGAACGAGCGCAGGCGACGGACTGATGAGCACGCTGTTGGGTCCTGAGGAAGCAGCCGCTTCTTAGGGCGCTACCTCGAACGGCCTGTCATCGCGGGTCTCCGGATGGAGATCCGCGATACATGGTTCCGTCCGTATCTTGAGAACTACACAGTGGACGCGAGCATCTTCTGGCGAACCTCTTATGAGGTTCGTTCTGCAGTTTGCATGTAGTGCATGCAGTGTCAAGTTTTTAAGAGCATACGGTGGATGTCTTGGCACCAGGAGCCGATGAAGGACGTTGGAGCCTGCGATAAGCCTCGAGGAGCCGGCAACCGGGCTGTGATTCGAGGATTTCCGAATGGGGAAACCCGGCACCCGTCATGGGGTGTCGCCCCTGCCTGAATGCATAGGGCAGTGGGTGGTAACGCGGGGAAGTGAAACATCTCAGTACCCGCAGGAAGAGAAAGCAAAAGCGATTCCGCGAGTAGTGGTGAGCGAAAGCGGAACAGGCCAAACTTGTTACGTGTGATAGCCGGCAGGCGTTGCGTGACGGGGGTTGCGGGAGCACCTGGCCAGAGCTGCTGATCCGGCAGAGAGTTATAAATCGTTTGGGTAGCGGAACAGTCTGGAAAGTCTGGCCATAGCGGGTGACAGTCCCGTACGTGAAACCCTGGCGACTCCTTGGTGATTTCCCAAGTAGCACGGAGCCCGTGGAATTCCGTGTGAATCTGGCAAGACCACTTGCTAAGCCTAAATACTCCCTGGTGACCGATAGTGAACTAGTACCGTGAGGGAAAGATGAAAAGCACTCCGGTGAGGAGTCGTGAAATAGTGCCTGAAACCGTGTGCTTACAAGCCGTGGGAGCCTTTCGGGGGGTGACCGCGTGCCTTTTGAAGAATGAGCCTGCGAGTTACGGTGCGTGGCGAGGTTAACCGGTGAGGGTAGCCGTAGCGAAAGCGAGTCTGAATAGGGCGATGAGTCGCGTGCTGTAGACCCGAAGCGGGGTGATCTACGCATGGGCAGGGTGAAGCGCGGGTAAGACCGCGTGGAGGCCCGAACCCACCAGGGTTGAAAACCTGGGGGATGACCTGTGTGTAGGGGTGAAAGGCCAATCAAACTCCGTGATAGCTGGTTCTCTCCGAAATGCATTTAGGTGCAGCGTCGCGTGTTCCTTCCCGGAGGTAGAGCTACCGGTTGGACTAGGGGGCCCACAAGCTTACTGAATTCAGCCGAACTCCGAATGCCGGTGAAGCCAGAGCGCGGCAGTGAGACTGCGGGCGATAAGGTTCGTGGTCGAGAGGGAAACAACCCAGATCGCCGGCTAAGGCCCCTAAGCGCGTGCTAAGTGGGAAAGGATGTGGAGTTGCAGTGACAACCAGGAGGTTGGCTTAGAAGCAGCCACCCTTGAAAGAGTGCGTAATAGCTCACTGGTCAAGTGATTCCGCGCCGACAATGTAACGGGGCTCAAGCACGCCGCCGAAGCCGCGGCATTCGCGCGTAAGCGCGGATGGGTAGGAGAGCGTCATGCAGCGCGTGAAGCAGCAGAGTGATCTAGCTGTGGAGGCTGCATGAGTGAGAATGCAGGCATGAGTAGCGAAAGGCGAGTGAGAAGCTCGCCCGCCGATTGACCAAGGGTTCCTGGGGCAGGCTAATCCGCCCAGGGTAAGTCGGGACCTAAGGCGAGGCCGACAGGCGTAGTCGATGGACAACGGGTTGATATTCCCGTACCCGTGTACGGCCGTCCATGCTGAATCCGTGATGCTAAGTCACCTGCTGAGGCCTTCGGGCTGAGGGGGGCGCCGGACCGATCGGGTAGTAGGCAAGCTGAAGGAGAGACGCAAGAGGCTAGCTCTACCGGGCGGTGGTTGTCCCGGAGTAAGGGCGTAGGGCGGCGCGCAGGCAAATCCGCGGGTCATGTGCCTGAGACCTGATGCCGAGCCGTAAGGCGAAGCGAGTGATGCCATGCTGCCGAGAAAATCTTCGCAGCGAGGACGTACGCGGCCCGTACCCTAAACCGACGCAGGTGGTCAGGTAGAGAATACCGAGGCGATCGGGTGAACCGTGGTTAAGGAACTAGGCAAATTGCCCCCGTAACTTAGGGATAAGGGGGCCCCTGCTGGTGACGGCACTTGCTGCCTGAGCTGGCGGGGGTCGCAGAGGCCAGGGGGAAGCGACTGTTTACTAAAAACACAGGTCCGTGCCAAGCCGTAAGGCGATGTATACGGACTGACGCCTGCCCGGTGCCGGAACGTTAAGGGGACGGGTCAGCCAGCAATGGCGAAGCTCAGAACTTAAGCGCCGGTAAACGGCGGTGGTAACTATAACCATCCTAAGGTAGCGAAATTCCTTGTCGGGTAAGTTCCGACCTGCACGAATGGCGTAACGACTTCCCCGCTGTCTCAACCACGGGCCCGGCGAAATTGCACTACGAGTAAAGATGCTCGTTACGCGCAGCAGGACGGAAAGACCCCGGGACCTTTACTGCAGCTTGGCATTGGTGCTTGGGACGGCTTGTGTAGGATAGGCGGGAGACTGGGAAGCGGGCACGCTAGTGCTCGTGGAGTCACTGGTGAAATACCGCTCTGGTCGTTTTGAGTGTCTAACCTGGGCCCGTGATCCGGGTCAGGGACAGTGCCTGGCGGGTAGTTTAACTGGGGCGGTTGCCTCCCAAAAGGTAACGGAGGCGCCCAAAGGTACCCTCAGCCCGGTCGGCAACCGGGTGCCGAGTGCAAGTGCACAAGGGTGCTTGACTGTGAGACAGACATGTCGAGCAGGAGCGAAAGCTGGGACTAGTGATCCGGCGGTGGCAAGTGGAAGCGCCGTCGCTCAACGGCTAAAAGGTACCCCGGGGATAACAGGCTGATCTTGCCCAAGAGTCCATATCGACGGCATGGTTTGGCACCTCGATGTCGGCTCGTCGCATCCTGGGGCTGGAGCAGGTCCCAAGGGTTAGGCTGTTCGCCTATTAAAGCGGTACGCGAGCTGGGTTTAGAACGTCGTGAGACAGTTCGGTCCCTATCCGCTGCGCGCGCAGGAGACTTGAGAAGGGCTGTCCCTAGTACGAGAGGACCGGGACGGACTGACCTCTGGTGTGCCAGTTGTTCCGCAGGGCACGGCTGGTTTGCTACGTCGGGAAGTGATAACCGCTGAAAGCATCTAAGCGGGAAGCACGCTTCAAGATGAGGTCTCCCACCACCATCGAGTGGGTAAGGCCCCCAGCCAGACGACTGGGTTGATAGGCCGGAAGTGTAAGCACGGCAACGTGCTCAGCTGACCGGTACTAACAGGCCGAGGGCTTGACACTACACGCACTACCTGCACCCTTGGTAGGCGGGTTCGCGTCCACTGTGCAGTTCCCGGACTACGGCCGGGACAAGGCGTAACAACTCAATAGAGTTCCGGCGGCTATAGCGAGGGGGAAACACCCGGTCCCATTCCGAACCCGGAAGTTAAGCCTCAGCGCCAATGGTACTGCGAGGGAGGCCTCGTGGGAGAGTAGGACACCGCCGCA
>CAVXAB010000003.1:0-195359 GCA_963759545.1 uncultured Actinomycetota bacterium | reverse complement strand
TTTGATTTTGGTCTGGCTTCGCTACCAGTGGTTTTGGTCTGGCCTCGCTACCAGGCGACGGTCGTGGCCATGACGGCGGCGACCAAGTGCCGGCAGGCCGTTGGTGGGCCCGGCCTTGTCGGGGGTTAGGCGGTGACGTAGGGCGGAGGGGGGGTGCCACAGGGTCCTTCAGCTGACCGGTGCGGCCGGAGTCGGGGCCGAGGCGGCCGATGCGGGTGCGGGGTCATCGGGTGCGGGGGCGGGCGCGTCGGCCCCGCCCTGGTCCAGGCGGAACGGCGGGTAGGCGTCGGTCATCAAGGCGGCGTAGGCGATGACCCGCAGCACCCAGCGGTTCATGCCGACGATGAAGTCGTACAGCCCTCGCGGGTAGCGGCCCGCGACCAGCAGCGTGATCGCCGCGAAGCACACCAGCAGCCCGATCAGGCCGCCGGAGAGGGCATCGGCCTGCCAGGCCCCCGAGCCCCCGGTCGCGGTGTAGGCGGCGCCGCCGGCGAACACGGCGGTGATGGCGTACTGCGGGATCGCCAGCAGCCACCACTTGACCAGGACCAGGCCGCGGGAGAGCCGCTGCGGATAGGCGATGTCCAGCGTCGCCGGGTAGTCCGGCTCCTCGTCCAGGCTGAACGGCGGGTAGCGGTCGGTCCCCAGGGCGCTGTAGGTGTAGTAGCCGACCCGCCAGGACCAGCGCAGCACCCCCAGGTTGAAGCCGAACAGCGAGCGGGGGTAGCGGCCGGTGAACAAGATCGCGAAGAACGCGATGACGGTGACGACGGCGAACGCGATCCACAAGAAGAACAGCACGATGTAGTGCGGGATCGCCAGCAGCCACTTGACCAGCCACAGCCAGCGGCTCAACGGCTCATCCAGGCGCGCTCGCACCTGCACGGGATAGCTCTGGTCCATGGCTTCCTCCTCGTTAGTGCACGCGGACGCCACATCCATGACAGCGGCACGCGATGGGCACCGGCCGGGGCGGATCACCGGCCCAGGGTTGTCTTCACGCTACGTCCGCAACCAGAAACTAGCAATAGATTTCTGGAAATGATCTACAGTAATTGCGGGCTGGCGGACTGGAGCTTCCTGACCAACCACGCCCGGGTGCTGCTGTGCATCGCCCACGACCCGGGCGTGCGGCTGCGCTGACATCGCGGCCAGGACGGGCGTCACCGAGCGCACCGCCTACGGCATCGTCACCGATCTCACCGAGGCCGGGTACGTCGTCAAGCACAAGGACGGCCGCCGCAACCGCTACCAGATCCAGGCCCACCTGCCGCTCCCCAGACCGACAACCGGGAACGCACCATCGGCGAGATCCTGGCCCTCCTGGCGGCGCCGACGATGAAGCGACCGGCGGCGACGGGGGTATCCGGGATGGCGCGTTGCGGCGCCTCCGCCGCCGCGACGCAATCGCAGAAGGCGCAACCCGGGTCGGGCCCGCAGATGCCGCCGGACCTGGGGACCGCGGACCCGCACGCGCGAATCGTGCACTCATCCGGCGAGCCAGTCCGGCCGGCCTGACGCAAAGCCGACGCGCCCGGGCCGCCAGCCCGTTCAGTGGGCCCAGCAGCCAGGCGGCACGATTGACTTGCGGACCCGAGACGCTCCGCCATACTGGGCGGCCAGCTCCAACCCGCACCGGTATGGCGGACCGCCCGATCTCTGCCGCGTACGGCAGGTGGCGCGCAGGGTACCCGGATCGGCATCGCCAGCACGGTGATCGGTGTCGACTCGCCGTCCGCGCCGATCGGCGGTTACTCGCACGTCTGCTGCGATGAGCGTTGATGACAGAAAGTGCTGGCATCGCGGAGGCTCTGACGACGCCGAGCGTCGGCTCGCGCGGTCGAGGTTGTCTGGGACGTAGGTCCCGGCGGCCAGGGTCTTTGGATGGTGTCCCCGAGGACCGGGCGGCGAGTGTCATGAAGCATGGCACATTGGATGGCTCTGCCGCGGGTGAGCCGGATGCGCGCTGGCACCGATCCTGCAGCCGCGCGCCTGCAGGCGCTGCTGCCCCCGGTGAGCCGGGCCCCCCGCGTGCCTCCGGCATCTCTGCGTAAGCTGCGGCCGCTAGCGCGGATCGTGGCGTTGGTGAGCGGCCGCCTCACCGGGACGGAGCCTCTGACGATCTTCACCACTTTGGGCCGGCACCCGCGACTGTTCCGCGCCTGGCTGTTCTACTCCGCCCGTCTGATGCCATTCGGCACGCTGCCGCGGCGCGACGCCGAGCTTTTGATCTTGCGGGTGGCCTGGCAGTGCGGAGCGGCCTACGAGTGGTGGCACCACGTGCCGCTCGCCCTCCGCGCCGGGCTGCGCCCGGAGGAGATCGCGGCTGCGGCAGGCGTGCCGCCGGCCGCCGATCTCTCCGAGCGCCGGCGGGTCCTCATCGCCATCACCGACGATGTGCTCGCACGGCAGGCCCTGTCCGACGACACGTGGCAGGCCGCGCGCCAGACGCTGACCGAACGCGAGATGATCGAGGCATGCCTGCTCATCGGGCACTACCAGGGCCTCGCGTCAGCGATCGGCGGCCTCGGGATCCAGCTCGAGGACGGATCCCTGGACGCGGCGCCTGTCTCGGGCGGTCCGGCCGCACCGCGAAGTTGCTGACCCTTTGGGAGACCGGCCTGCTGCGACATCTCCACCGTGCCGGGATGCCGGTGCCGGCGCCGGTCCCGGCCACGGACGGCCGGCACTTCGCCGGCGGCCTGGTGGTGATGACCTACGTGGAGGGCGGACCGCCCGAGACCGAAGCCGACTGGAGTCGCGTCGCCGGCACACTCCGCCGGCTGCACCGGCTGACACAGGGCTGGCCACAGCGCCCGGGCTGGCGATCGCCGGCCGGCCTCCTGCATGCCGAGACCGGGACCAGGGTCAACCTCGGCGCGATGCCGCCCGACGGTGTGGCCCGGTGCCGGGCAGCGCGGGCGGGCTCACCGGCCGCACGACGTGCGTCGTCCAGGGCGACCCCAACCCTGGCAACATCCGCATGACAGCCGATCGCGTCGCGGTGATCGACTGGGACGAGTCGCACGTCGACGTCCCCGACCTCGACCTGGCGCTGCCGCACCACGCCGCCGGCCTCGGCAACGACGCGTACGGCATCGCCGCGCAAGCGCGGGCCGCATGGGAAGCCGCCGTCTGCTGGGACCCCAGCGGGACCGACCAGTTCGCGGTCAGGCGGCTCGCCGAGGTTCGCGCGATCTGAGCAACCCGGCACGAGGCGCAGACTCACTCACGTCGGCATGAGCGAGCGTCCGTTCGCCCTACCGACCGCGGACTTGGCGCGCAGATCACCCTGATCAGTGAGTGGCGACCGACCAGAGCCAGACGGTGAAACCTGCGCATATCAGGTCCTTCAGGCCATCACTTGGTCCGTCGAGGGTCGAGGTTCTCGCCGAGACTAGCGCATGTCCCTTCGAGTTTGGCCGGGGTCAGCGGGCGAGCTTGAGGCCGATGATGGTGGCGATGAGGGCGCACAGCAGGACTTTGGCGATGCTGATGGGCTCGTCGCCGGTCCACATGCCGTAGGCGACGGTGAGCGAGGCGCCCATGCCGACCCACACCGCATAGGCCGTGCCGGCGGGCAGGGTGCGTAGCGCGTAGGCAAGGCCGGCCATGCTGCGCCGATGGCGACGGGGAGCACGAGGGTGGGCACGAGCCCGGTTAAGCCTTCAGCCTTGGCCAAGAGCAACGGGCATCGTTCGGTGACCGGACGTGCTCGTTCTGGCTAGGGGGCGACGTGCAGCCCTGCGAAGGGACATCGGGCCGAGGCCAACCGGACAGTTTGCGTGAGGAGCGGCTGCACCTCTACCCGACCGGCGTACCGGCTGGCTCCTACCAAAAGCAACCGGTCATGGACCGCGTTTCATCTCGCTCTCTCATACTCCCCTTGTCAGGGGAACCCCGAAACGATCTATTGATGGCCGCTCCGGTCGGTGGCGTCGTCTTCCTCCTGGCCGGCGGAGGCAGCGGATGAGCGGAGGAGGATGCGCAGGGCTTGGCGGGAGCGGGAGCCGGGCGGGGCGGTGTAGGCCGCGAGGAGCAGGTCGGGGTGTGTGCCGACGGACAGTTGGTGGACGTCTAGGGTGAGGGTGCCTGCGACGGGGTGGTGGAAGGTCCTGGGCACCGGGCCGAGTCCGTGTACCGGGTGGCTCGTCCACCAGGTACGGAAGTCCGGATCGCGGATGCTCAGCTCGCCTACCAGTGCGATCAGGTCTGGGTCGTCGGGGTGTTGGCCGGCTTCCATCCGTAGGACTGCGACGCAGTCGCGTGCGGCCCGGGGCCAGTCTGCGTACAGAGACCGGAATGCGTGATCGAGGAACATGAGCCTGACCAGGTTGCGGTCTGGCGGGGGCATGGCGCCGAAGTCGGTCAGCAATGCGGCCGCTCCTCGGTTCCAGGCCAGCACGTGCATGCGCCGGTAGACGACTATCGCGGGGATGTCGTGCATGTCGTCGAGTAGCTGCTGCAGCTGCGGGGTGATTTCGGGTTTCGCCTGCCGTCGCGGATGTACGGCCGACGCTACTTCGGCCAGTGTGGCGAGGTATGCGCGCTCGTCGGGGGTCAGTTGCAGCGCGTCTGCGAGGGCATCGAGCACCGGGCGGGAGACTCGGCGGGTGCGGCCTTGCTCCAGCCGCACGACATAGTCGATGCTCACGTTGGCGAGCTGGGAGAGCTCCTCCCGGCGCAGGCCCGGTACCCGGCGTTGCCGGCCGTTGTCTGACAGGCCTGCCCGGCGCGGGTCCAGGGCGGCGCGGCGGGCGCGCAGGAAGCTTCCTAGGTCATTGCCGCCTGACGGTCCGCCACGGTCTCCCATGGCTTAAGTATCCGGCTGGTTCAAGGCTGTGTGCCTGGTACCGGCCTGCATAGGCAGAGTTCTCCCTGGTACCCAGGCAGGACCGGACATAGCTTGCTGCGTGTAGCCGGGCAGCCACGCCGGCCGCCCGGCCCGGTCTTTCGCAGGCCCGTCTTAGCAGGAGAGCATCATCGTGAGGACAGACGTCACCTTTCCCAGCGCCGGCCTGAACCTCGCCGGACACCTGTACACCCCCGACGGCCAGTCCGGCGCCCCTCGGCCCGCCATCGCCGTCTCCCATCCCGCCAGCGGCGTCAAGGAACAGGCCGCGGGCCTGTACGCCGAGCGCCTGGCGCGCGAGGGCTTCGTCACCCTGGCGTGGGACGCCGCCTTTCAGGGTGAGAGCGAGGGCGAGCCGCGCGGGCTCGAGGACCCCGCCCACAGGATCGAGGACATCAAGGCTGCGGTGTCGTTCCTCAGCGTGCGCGACGCGGTAGACGCTGAGCGTATCGCCGCGCTGGGTATCTGCGCCTCGGGCGGCTACGTGATCCCCGCCTCGGCCACCGACCATCGAGTCAAGGCCGTCGCGACAGTCAGCGCCGCCGATCTCGGCCGCCAGTTCCGCGAAGGCGCCGACGGCCAGCAGGATCCGGCGGTCATCCAGGGCATGCTCGACACCGCCGCCGCGGCACGCACTGCCGAGGCCCGCGGCGAAGGCACCGGGACGTTCCCGATCTTCCCTGACACCGAGGAGGAGGCCCGCGCGGGACTGAACTCGCACAATGGCGTCTCCGCTGCACTCAGTCGGCACATCTTCGAGGGCTGGGAGTACTACTGCACTGACCGGGCGTACCACCCACGCTCGGCCAAGGTCTTCACCTGGAGCAGCCTAGACCGCATCGCCTACTTCGATGCTTTCCGGTTCATCGCCCTCATCGCACCGCGCCCGCTGCTCATGATCGTCGGGCGGGAGGCCGTTACCTCGCACATGACAACGGAGGCGTTCTGGAACGCCCAACAGCCGAAGGAGCTGTTCTGGGTCGACGGCGCCACCCACGTCGCGCTGTACGACAAAGAGGAATACGTGACTCCCGTCATCGCAAAACTCACCGAATTCTTCCGCACACATCTGACCAGGACCACGTGGGACCGCACCCGCATGACAGTGGCGTAGTGGACCGGATCACCCAGATCTGCCCCGTAATGAGCAGCGCTGTCAGGAACCAGTTGGCGTGCCTAACCGGCACGAAGACCGGGAAGAAGATCGAGAGCCAGTAGCAATCAGTCGGGCGGGCACCGTGCAGGAGCAATCCAGTGCACTGGCGGCGAGAACGGACCGCCCTGTGCCTGTACCAGGCCAAAACCAAGCGCAAAGCCAAGACAACCGAAGTGAAGGATGAAAGGCTATGCCTGCTGCCAAAGCACCCGCCACCGTCAAGGACACGGGAAAGCCAGCCCGTCCCGCCACCGATCCTGCCGGCCCGACTGGTCGGCTTGCTACCTGGGTCGCGAAAACAACGCTCGATGACGTTCCCGCCTCCGTCCGCGACCGGGCCAGGCACCTGGTGCTGGACGGCATCGGCTGTGCTCTCGTGGGTGCGCAGCTGCCCTGGTCCCGCATTGGCGTCGAGGGGGTAACGGCGCTCGATGACGCCGGGGATGCCGTACTGGTCGGCTGGGGCGGCCGGGCTACCAGCGCCACGTCGGCGGCCATGGTGAACTCCAGCTTCATCCAGGGGTTCGAGCTCGACGACTACCACCCGCTGGCCCCGCTGCACTCCAACTCGCTGGTCCTCCCGGCGATGCTAGCCGCCGCTCCGCGCGTGGGCCGCGTCTCCGGTGAGAGCTTCCTGCTCGGTGCCATCCTTGGCTACGAGACCGGCCCCCGGGTCGGGCAGGCGCTCGGCGGCCTGGACATGCTGTCGCGCGGGTGGCATTCGGGCGTGGTCTTCGGCACCATCTCCGCGGCCGCGGCCGCGGGAACGCTGTACGGGCTGGACGCCGCCGGGTTCGAGGACGCCTTCGGGATGGCGGCGACCCAGTCCTGCGGGCTCATGTCCGCGATGTACGAATCGATGGTCAAGCGCATGCAGCACGGTTTCGCCGCGCGCAACGGGCTGACCGCCGCCGCGCTCGCGGCAGCGGGCTACGTCGGCATCAAGCGGGTCTTCGAGCGCCCCTACGGCGGCTGGCTGGCCGTCTTCGGTGAGTGCCACCGCACCTACCCCGAGGAGATCTACGCGGGCCTGGGCACGTTGTGGGAGACCGAACGGATCGCCGTGAAGGCGTACTCGTGCATGGGATTGCTGCACGCGGCGATCGACGCCGCGCTCGAGCTGCGGCCCAAGGTCGACGTCAGCCAGATCCAGCGGATCGACATCGACATGGGCGACGCCGCCTACTCGCATGGCGGGTGGAAGGCCGAGCGCCCGCTGCAGGTGATCGGCGCGCAGATGAACGTCGCCTACGCCGTCGCGGTGGCCCTGCTGGATGGCGACGTGCTGGTCGACCAGTTCACCCAGGACCGGATCAACCGCGATGACGTCTGGGCCTTGATCGACCGGACGGTCACCCACCACGAACGGGCCTACGACAATCTCCCGATCGACGAGCGGCTCACCACGCAGGTGCGCCTGACCTTCAAGGACGGGAGCACTCGCGCCGCCAAGGTCGTCCACCCGCGCGGTACCGGCGACCGGAACCTGACCAACGCCGAAATCCGGGACAAGTACGCCAAGCTGACCCACCGCACCATCCCGGCCGAGCGCCAGGCCGCAATCGAAAAAGCCGTCCTCGGCATCGACACTGTCGACGACATCGCTCAGCTGACGGCCCTTCTCACACCCGCCGTGCACTCGCCGCTCGGCTGAGACTCCCGACCGGAGGCGGTCCCCTGAGCCGTCTCCGGTCTCACTCTTCGGGCTCGTTGCTCACCCGGAAGAAGGTTCACAAAATGTCGGCAACTCTCGACCCAGCGACGGCCCTGGTCTTGATCGACCTCCAGCACGGCATCACCGCCCTGCCTACCGCGCACCCTTCGGAACAGATCGTTGCCCGGTGCGCACGACTGGCCGACGCGTTCAGGGCCAATGGCAAGCTCGTAGCAGCCACCAGGGTCACCTTTGCCCGCGATGGCGGGGATGTGATCAAGACGCGTACCGCAGAGAGCCCGGCCGATGTCAAGCCGGTCCCGGACTACGGTGAGCTCCGCGCTGAGATAGGACTGAGCGACGGCGACATGCTGATCACCAAGCACGGCTGGAGCGCGTTCTACGGCACCGAGCTCGACCTTGAACTCCGCCGGCGCAAGGTCACCGGGATCGTCCTGGCCGGCATTTCGACCAGCATCGGCGTCGAGTCGACTGCCCGGGCGGCGAACGAGAGAGGCTACGAACTGACGATCGTGAAGGACGCCATCACCGATACCGACGAAGGCGCCCACCTCAACAGCCTCAGAGCCATCTTCCCGCAGATCGCAGAACTTGCAACGACCGAAGAGGTCCTCACCGCCCTGAGAGCCTCCATCACCCTAACCAGCCCCAAGACATGCTCGCCCTCATCAAACAGGGAGATGACCTGATCGTCCCGAATGTCAACGGAGAGCCGGTCAGGCTTGCGGACACACTCGAAGAACATTTCCACGAGCCGGAACTGCCGCAACGGCCAGTGAGCGGGAACAAGGCGCTGTGAGCCTCCGCCCGCCACGAGGCGGCAAACCGCCTGCGGGGAGATTCCCCGGCAGGCGGCGGGTGGTGCCGGACAGGATAGGCGGGCAGCTCGGCGGTGTGGCCCCGTCAGACGCGGATCGCGCGGAGCACGACGACGATCACCGCGATGAGCAGGACGGCAATCGCCGCCGGCGTTACCGTGCCGACCCAGTCGAAGCCTGGGGCCGCGACAGCAGGAGGGAGCGGGACCGTGACCGATATGCCCTGATGGGCGAGGACCTGCTGGGCGATCTCGCGCCTGGCCTCGCGCTGGGCCAGGGTCAGCGGGGCCGGGGCGCCCGACAGCCCGGTTGACAGGGCGAGGGCGCCGAGGGGGACGGCCGCCACGGCGGATGCGGCCACGACCGTCCGGGCTGCGATGACGAGGCCCCGCCCGGGGGCAGCGGCCGCATTGCCGCCATCGGCTGGCAGGTCGGTAAGCAGGGCGCTCAGCTCGTTTCCCGTCCGGGCGCGCAGGGCGTGCCCCGACCGCTGCTCGAACTCCTCGTGCATGATCCGTCCGGCCTGGAATGCCTCGCTCAGCTCGGACACGGCCCGGTCGCGATCGGCGTCGGATACCCGCAGTTCGCCTACGGGGTAGTGGTTGGCGGTCGCTTCCATGATCGGTGTGCTCCTTGTTGTTCCGGGACTGGCTCTCGCGGGTTTCTGGTGCTAAGCGGGCTGGCCGCCGGCGTGGCTCGCGTACTTGGCGGCGGGCAGGTCCAAGGCCTGGGCCGGGGTGTCCTCCGGGGGGCGGGCGGCGAGGACGAGCAGGCCGGCGGTGCGGATGAGGATCAGCGCGAAGGCCATGAAGATCATCCCGTCGTTGATAGCGGCCGCTGAGACCTGGCTGGCGATGGCCCAGCTCACGATCGAGGAACTGAACCAGTGGGCGGCACCGTAGGTGAAAGCGGCACGGGCCGCGACGGTAACTGTCCAGAAGGCCGCGTACGGCCATCTGGTGCTGCTTACCCGCTTCCCGGTGCGCGGGCTGCGGTAGACCCGCATCAGCGCGACGGCGGCCAGCCCGCCGATCAGTCCGGCCCCGCGCCGACGATCTCGACCAGCAGGCCGGTTCCGTGAGTGGCGGGCGAGGTGACGAACAGCGGGAATGATCACCGCGGCGGCGATCACCGGGCGCAGCAGCCGCATCGCGCCGATCTTGCGGGCCGGCCCCAGGTCGGTTGCCAGGACGGTGACGAGCACGATGGCGTTGACGATCATGGCTTCGATCAGGGACTGAACATCGTGGGCTCCTTGCGGGTCACTGCGTTGTGCTGCTGATGACTCCACGATCGCGGTCCGGGCGAATCGGCGAATCGGACCGCGCGGCGATATCGGGTATGACGCCCCGCGACCCAGGGCCGACCGGAAATCAGACCACTCGTAGGACCAGGGGCTGATGCGGGTACCAGGCCGCGCGCGTAGCGTCGGTGTCATGCCCGCTCCACTAAACGTCGTCATCCGCGCCCTCGGCTACGCGTGGATCGGCATTCTCATGTTCGGGCTGTATCCGCCGACCGCACCCATGCGCTGGTCATCCAGGTCGCGGCGTACATCCTCGGCTGTCTGAGAGTGGCCGGCTGGTGGCTGATCGACCTCTACCCGCCGGTTGGTGGCGGGACTGACCGTGGCCATGGCCGGTGAGCACAGCCTCCGGCCGACCGGCGGGGACATCCTCCGGCTGACCGGAGGCCAGAACCCCCGCCTGACCTGCGACCAGGGCCGCCCCCGCCAGATTGGCGAGTACAGCCTCCGGCTAACCGCCAAGGACGGTGATGAAGTCCCGGCTCCAGCCCAGGAGGTACTGGTCGGCGGGGCGGTACTGGCCAGGCACCTTGGCCGTCAGCGGCCCGCCCGGCCGGGACGCGACGTCAAGCTGAACCCATTCCGGGTTGATGTCCAGTTCCATGCCGATCCGCGCGCCATGGTCGGCCAGCGCCTGGGCGAGGTCCTCGGGGCTGGCCGACATGCTCCCGGCGTAGAGCAGGTCGCCGGAGGCGTCCTCGCCGAGCGCGCTGCGTGCGACGTACTCGCCACCGCCGAGCGTCGCACCCCACGCGTACCAGTCGGCGGCCGCCGCCGTCGGCTGCCCGTGCTCGACGAGCAGTCGCAGATTCTGGCGGACGCTGTACACCGCCTCGCCTCTGGCTGGCGCGCCGTAGCCCCAGGCGGCGATCCGGGCGCGCCCGGACCGGTCGATGATCAGGCTGGCGTACCCCGTCAGCAGCGGGCTGATGACATGCCCCTCCTGCTCGTAGCCGCCGGCGCCCGCGGACAGCTTGAACCCGCCGTTGAAGGCGGCGAGCAGCTGTTTGCGTTCGGTGCCGCCTACGGCCGGGCCGGCCGTGACCAGGGCCGCCGAGAGCGCTGGATCCGCGCCGCCGGTGTGCAGCACGTACCGGACCGGGCCGTGGAAGACCGCGACGGTCACCTTGACGCCGTCGGCAGTACGCACCTGGTGCACAGTTACGTGCGGCACGGGCTTCGGCTTCGGCTTGGGCTTGGGCTTCGGGGTAGGCGTCGCGCTAGCGTGCCGTGCCGGCGTCGCGGACGGCGCGCTGGACGTCCCGGGCTTGCTGTTGGCGGCGGGTGCCGCGGCCGGGGTAGCAGTGCACGCCGTCGCCAGGCAGACCACCGCACCGACCACGAGCATCAATCGCATGCGCGACAGCATAGGGACACGGTGTGACGGGACAGTGAAGGGGCTTGCGGCCGCGATGCCCGGCGCGCGCCGATCGGCGCGCCACCCCGTTCGCCTTCGACCCGCGTGCCCGGCTCGGCGCCCCGCGCGCGTTCCCGCCCTGGGCAGCCGCCTCCCGCCGCCTGAGCTCCTCGATCAGCGACCCCAACCAGGTCTCCTTCCCCCGTACACGACGGTAGAAGACCAAGCTGCCGATCAGCCGATAGTCCGGCAAAACTGCTGGTCAGAAGTCCCTTCAGAAGAGCTGCACCCAATGCGATTTCGCCGGATCTTCAAAGGTCATGTGGCAAATGCGTGGTCAAGTCGAAGTCGGCAGCGGCTATCAGACCTGCGTTGGCGCAGGTAAAAGCGCTGCGGGAAGCTACCAGCACACAGGACTCACAATCTGCCGGTCGCGGGGCCGATGGTGAGCGGCGCCGTAATGGGCGATCTGCGCGTATCTCAACCATCCAGCTTGCCATCCTGGTCAGCGAAAATAATCGGCGATATGGCGGCTTCGGCAGGACGGGACATTGGAAATGTGACCTTCTATGCGAGGGCGGTCAATGGCGTTGCCGGCGTACGGGCATCGCATCCTGGTCGCTGCCCGCCGGGGAGCCGCCTCGGCGCTCACCCGCCGGGAGCCTGGCGACGGCACGCCCCGCTCCGGCACACTGGCGGTGCGCCTCGGGGCCGGGGTACCAGGCGTGGCCCGCCGGTGACGGCTCAGCCGCCGTGATCAGCGTCACGGTGCGCGCCTGCCGTGCTGGCGGAGGATGGGAGCATGATCCTCGACAGCTGCGACATCCCGATAGTGCTGGCCCCGCTGGCGGGCGGGCCGTCGACGCCGGAGCTGGCCGCCGCGGTGAGCAACGCGGGCGGGCTGGGCTTCCTCGCTTCCGGCTACCTGTCCGCCGCCGAGCTGGCGGCCCGGTCCCGCCGGACGGGCGAGCTCACCAGCCGGCCGGTCGGCGTGAACTTGTTCGCCCCGGGGCCGGCCGGGGACTCGGACCGGGTGCGCCAGTTCGCGGCGGAGATCGAGGCCGACGTGTCCGGCGCCGGCGCGCGGCTGGGCGAGGCGCGGCACGACGATGACGACTGGGACGCCAAGATCGGGTACCTGATGAGCGCCCCGGCGGCCGTGGTGTCGTTCACGTTCGGGATCCCGGGCGGGGATGTCATCGCCGGGCTGCGCGGCAGGGGAACCGAAGTCTGGGTGACGGTCACCAGCCTGGACGAGGCCCGCCGCGCGGCCGCGGCGGGCGCGGACCTGCTGGTCGTCCAGGGGTACGAGGCGGGCGGGCACCGGGGCGGGACGAGCGACGCTCCCGAAGAGGCGGCCGGGCTCATCGCGCTGCTGCAGCTCGTCACCGCGCGCGTGGCCACGCCCGTCGTGGCCGCCGGCGGCATCGCGACCGGCAGGGCCGTCGCCGCGGTGCTGTGCCTGGGCGCCCGGGCCGCCGCCCTCGGGACGGCGTTCCTCGACTGCCCGGAGGCGGCGACCGCGCCAGTGCACCGCTCCGCGCTGCACGATGACGCTCCGACGAGGCTCACCCGGGCGTTCAGCGGCCGGACCGCGCGCGGGATCGAGAACGGCTTCCTGCGCGCCCATTCGGAATCGGCCCCGGCGGCCTACCCCGAGGTGCACTACCTCACCTCGCCGATGCGGACGGCAGCCCGCCAGGCCGGCCTTGCCGACTACGTGAACCTGTGGGCCGGGCAGGCCTACCCGCTGACGGCCACCGCTCCCGCCGCCGACCTCGTCCGCGAACTCTGGGAGCAGGCGCAGGCGGCCCTCGGCGAGGCCTCCGCCCGCTTCCCCTCGCCATAGCCTTGGAGCCAAGCCTGGCAAGGAACACCAGGGACACGCCCGGGCACCCCGCATTCCGGTACGCCGAACCGGGACAACGTGCGCACACCTCCGTCGCCGCGGCTGCTGTTCGCCTTGCGCCCGGAATCGCTCGACGCTGGCCCCTCGCAGCGTTCACTGACCGTACGTGATCAACCTTGACCCGGCAACCAGCACACAGTCCCGCCGTTATGGTCGGCAGTTCACGTATGACAGGCCGTCGGGAGTCCCGCGCAGAACAAACCGATCTGGCGCTGCGGCTGGCGGGTGGGCTGGACCGCTCGGGTCCGCACAGAGCCGGGCGATCTGGGCGGGCCCCGCCGCGAGCGACCCGTGCCCGGGTCATCGACGCACCGCTCGGAACGCGCAAGCTCCCGGGGCGGCTATGAGCGCTTGCCCGGGGTCGGCTCATGCGGCGACGGTGGCCGCTGGTCTCATCGCGGCCGCGGTGCCAGGGCGGCGGGCAGGTGAATCGTGGCGCCGCCCAGCAGGACGGGAGCGCCGTTGCCGGCGTGACGGAGCTCGACGACGCCGGCGTTGGGGATCAGGTAGCGGTCCGCGAAGTTGCGGAAGCTGCGCATCTGCTCGTGATCCGGTGTCGTGGTGCCGGTCAGCAGCGACCACGCGACGGCTCGCATGAACAGCCCGTGGGTGAACACCACGACTGGTCCGGATTCCTGCGTGCTGAGCCGCTTCAGGAAATCCGCGGTGCGGCCGAGCAGGCCGGCGAAGGACTCTGCCCCCGGGCTGGCGGCATGAGGATCGGCCCGGTTCCAGTAGGCCCGGGCGTAGGGCTCGCGTTCCCGGGGAGTGCTGGCGCGCCCGTGCAGGTCACCGAGGTAGGTGAACTCGTGGACGGGCCACTGCTGGCATGCGGCGGCCGGGAACCGGCTGACCGTCGGCTGGGCGGTCTGGCGCGCCCGCAGGTAAGGCGATGTCACGATCAGGGCCGGGACGTCGGCGAGTACCCGCGCGACCTGCTCGGCTTGCCGGTGCCCGGCCGCGGTCAGCGGGGTCGCGCCCGGACCGGCGGAGGGCAGCCCCGCGTTGGACTCGCTCTCACCATGGCGGATCAGGAACACCCGGGTCACCTCAGCCTCCTGCCCTTCGCCCGTCCCGCCCGTGCAGATTCGCGAGCGGACGCCTTGAAGGCAAGTGTGCCGCTGCGCGGGCGACACCGGATCCGGAGACCTCGCGGTGAGCGACGAGATCCGGGCAACTGCGCCATGATGCCGCGGGATCTGCTCGGACCGAAG
This sequence comes from uncultured Actinomycetota bacterium, assembly GCA_963759545.1. GTDB lineage: Bacteria > Actinomycetota > Actinomycetes > Streptosporangiales > Streptosporangiaceae > Trebonia. Next base: position 181,072 of record CAVXAB010000003.1, on the reverse strand, counting down.
TTGCCTGCGCGTCCAACAGGAACACCGCTTCGAGCGCGCTGGGATAGTGCGGCGCCGGCCCGGCCCTGACGGCAAGGTCGTCAATGAATGGCTCGGAGACCGGGACCAAGACCCGGAAGCATCCCCGGGCCGGCGAGCGCAGCCGTTTCCGGGAAAGGCGCACCCGCTGATCCCTCCGCCACCGAGGACGGAGCCGTGCCGGCAGGAGATTCCGCTGAGCAACGCGGTGCGGAACGGGTGATGCTCGACCTTCTCGGTGCGCAGCTCGGCCTTGAGCTCAATCCGGACAGCATCACCGTCCCGTCGGGGGAACGCGTCCAAGTTGACGGCGCCGACGCGAGCCGGACGGTCCTGGCCGAGTGCTGGGCACACCAGGGGCCCGCCAAAGAGCGCGCAGAAGCACAAGGTCCTGGCCGATGCCTTCAAGCTGGCCTGGATAGCCACCACCATCTACCCGAAGCCACAGCTCATCCTGTGCCTGAGCGACCCGCTGGCCGCAGCGCCGTTCCTGCCCGGCGCACGGACCTGGGCATCTCGCGCACTCCAAGACCACCTCATCGGCGTCCGCGTCGTCACCCTTCCGGGTGACTTGCGCCAGCGCCTCCTCGAGGCACAGCACCGCCAGTACCGCTGATGCGCCAGTGAGGTTACAACCGCAACCGCCGTCGCTGGCCGCCACAGTAAGCACAGACAAGCGAGACGCAACCGTCGAACGCCGGAACCCGCCGATCTGAGCGGGTGAGATTCGTACGATTCCGTCGGCGGCTGTGGCACCGATGAGAGCAATCTGGGCGGGCGGCGAGGTCGGCGGCTATTCACCAGATGACCACCTCGCCGCCAACCTCCAGGGCCCGGCGGGCGGCGGCCTCGATGTTGGCTAGGCGCAGGGAGACCTGCTCCCGGAAGATCTCGCGCGACGCCGACACGGTGGTGACACGACCCGTCGTCGTGTTTACGGCAACTCCGGGCTGGCCGGCCAGGTCCACCCCGGCCGCGATGACATCCAGGTGCTCGCGCAGCAGCGCGCACTCTCGCAGGAACGCTGTCGTCTCCCCGGGCCCGACGCGCAGGTCCGCGTCGGCAAGCCGCGGGAGGTACTCCGCGCCCAGTGCGCGGGCCTGCGGGGATCCCCAAACCTGCGTACGTCAGTTCTCGAAGCCCGCGGCTAGCGAGCCGCCCAGCGCCTCGTCCTTGAACGACTTCCCCGAGCCATCCCTGACGTGCACGGATACTGTCAAGCTCATGCCGGCAGTTAACCACGCGGGGCGGGCGGTGAGACGTGCGCTGGAACGCCGGCGGCGCGTACGCGGTTATCAGCTCATGAACGCGCCCGTTACCCGGAGGCCTGGCTTCGCCGACCCCGCACGCGACTCCCCGCACGGGCTGGCGCCGGGCGACGTGTTGCGGGAGGACCTGGTTCCGCATCCCGGCCGGCGCAGCTGAACGGTGACTTGCCGTCGCCCGGCGGTGGCCGCAGTCCGACGGCACCGCGATAGCCGCGTCGCACCTTGACCAGGGCATGCCAGAGCCGCCAGCGATCCGCGTAGAACTGGCTCTTCTGAACTGCCAGATTGACTATCGGACAACGTTGGTGCATGAGCAAATAATCGGCGATTTGCTTCCGAGATGTGGAACGTCCATGTTTACACTGCGTCATCAGCCGGGACGAGGTGCGCGATGCTCGGCGGCGGCGGGATCGGCGAGCACGAGGCCAGCGCGGTCACCGGCGGCGGCGGGATGCAGGAGCAGGCCAGCGCCGTCTCCGGCGGCGGCGGCACGGGCGAGCTGGACGCCAGCGTGGTGGCCGGCGGCGGCGGGATCGGCGAGCACGAGGCCAGCGCCGTCTCCGGCGGCGGCGGGATGGCCGAGCACGAGGCCAGCGCGGTCACCGGCGGCGGCGGGATTGAGGAACAGCCCTGCGCCGTACTCGGTGGCGGCGTGATACCTGATCCTGAACGGGCCGGGCGGCGAGCCCCGGCCGACGCGGCTTTGCTCGCACCGGACTCCATATCCCTATAGTGCGGCTGACGGCCTGTCCGGTCACTGCCCCGGCGGAAAAAAACCGTCCCCGCACACCAGGCCCTTCCCGCTCCGCTCCGCGCCCCCGCACTGCCCGCCGCCCGGCGCTGTTCCGGACTGGCAGCCCGGCACAGTCGATCCCGGTGCGTTCTCCGGCCCTGCCGGCTGACGGGCTGGCCGTCCAGCCCGGCGGCATCGCCGGGCATCTCGCACGGGCCGCGGGCGAGGTCATTCCCCAGCCTCGTCAGGTGATTGCGCGGTCAGTGCGATGGCTGGAGCGAGATAAGCCCCGGAAGCAGCCGGCGATCTGCCTGGTCACTTCGTTGAAGCCCCGACGTCGGGCTTACCACCGGCCTGGCTGCACCTGATGGTGACAGCGTGGTGGCTTTACGGCACGCGATATCCGCCGTTATGGGCGTTCTGATAGCTGAACCGCACGGCCCATTTAGCGCGAGAACGAATATTCTGTCACGATCACAGCCCGTGCTCGATGTCATGGAATGCCTGGAGTGCCCAGTGCCGAATTGCCGGGTGGCTGTTCAGGTAGGACTCGTGAAGGACGGACTCCGTGAGACGGCTAAGCATTTCTGCGCGGAATTCTGTCGAGAGCCGCTCGCTATCGGCGGCGAGCTGGCGCAGGACACGGGCTAGGTAGTCATTCCTGGTCACCGTGTCTTCCTCGGGACGGCTGCGCTCGATGATCTTCAGGCAGTCGTCGTAGGCTTGCTGCAATTTCTCGGTTCCGGCCGGGTCGCTTGATGCGAGCCATAGCCTGGTCATGGCGTGCGTTACGGAGACAGCCCGCTCCTCAGAAAGGATACCGAATGCCGTTGTTGCTTCCATGTACTCGTCCTCGCGGGCGCGCTGGTCCATTTCAAAGACAATCGGCTCAAGGCCATGCCAGATTATGTCATCGGCCGTATCACAAACAAAGTAGCTCTCCTTGCGTATATCGTATGCCGAGATGTGGCACCAGCCGTATCCTTTCCGCATCTTGCCTTCTGGGGGAATCATGAAGGTCCAGAAGGGGTCGAGGCGAGGAGTGCTCCACGGTTCGAGGCTGACGCGGATCTCACGGTCGCCGGCGTGCCAGATGCGCTGCAGCCGCAGTGCTGCGGCCAGGTTTTTCCATCCCTCGGCAGTGAACTGCGACCGCCACAGCATCGCGTGGTGGCGCCAGTCGGACGCAGGGAACAGGCCATCGGGGAATAGTTCCCGGCCGGTGACCGGGCCGCCGATCAGGGCGATGAGGAGCAGTAGGTTCGCGGAGTACGCGGCATGACGGGCTGGTGCGCTGACATGACCAGGGCGGTAGCGGTCATAGCTCGAATCAGCGCGGGGTTCGAGTGCGTCGTGGAAGGCGGCGAGCAGGAGGCCGCGAAGGAGCCCGCGGGTATGGCCGCTGAGTTGCCGGGTGAGCGCAGCGAGGAACTCGATGACCGTGCCACGCATGGTAAGGGGAGCGAATGACAGCAGGGCACGCAGGAAGCCGTCGTCGGTAGCCTGCCTGCTGCGGGTGGCAGCGACTGCGGCGAGGTCGCCGAGTTCCCGCAGGACCAGGCGGGCAGACAGGAACTCGCCAAAGGTTGCGTGCAGGAACTCGCACGTGGTGAGGGATGCGCCGTCACGCATGGCCTGCGCCTGGTGGATGAAAAAAAACCGCCCGACAACCAGCTGCGCGAACGTTGCGGGAGCATGAAAGCTTGCTGTGGCCTGACGCGTGTCGCCGGCACCGAACAGCGCGGTGAGGTCGGCGGACAGCTCCTCATCGGTGACCCATTGGCGGCCCCGGTTGAACATCGCAAATGCCGCAACTGACAGTCGCAGCAGTTCCGCCTCCACTGCGGCACGCAACGGCTCAGCCTCTATGCCCGGCTGGGTTTTGCGAAGCTCCCGTTCGGCGAAGCGGGTCAAGATCCGCTCATAGACGTCCGCCTCGCCGAGTCCGGCCGCATGCCGCTGCAGGGCGTTGTCGTCCGCGTCGTAGAGGGCCAGCATGAGCAGGAGCAACGGCTGACTGGCAAGCGCCGGCTGCCGCAGGACGGCGTCGGCTGAGAGCGGCTGCAGTCCTCGTGTGGCCAGGTAGGCGGCATTGCTGGCGTTCCAGATCGCCAGCCAGCGGCGTACCTGCTCCTCGGAGAAGGGTTCCAGCCGGACGGCGACCGCCCCGCACGCGGGGAGGCGGGCTCTGTCAGCGACTGCTGTCCTGCTCGTGATGATGACGGCGACCGGCCTGCCCTGATCGGCCTCGCGCTCTTGGAAGCGGACGATCTGTTCCAGGTAGTCGGTCTGGCCGATGCCCGTCGCCTGCAGGAGCTCATCGAACCCGTCGAGCAAGACGACAGGGAGAGCGCCGCCGGCTGACCGTGCCAGCCCCGGCCAGCCCAGGCTTTCGCCGGTCGCGTCCCTGATCGCGTACTCGATCTGAGATTGCAGGTCAGTGTCGGCGGGGACGTCGCGCAGCTCCACCCTGACTGCCATGTAGTCACGGGCCGGCAATCGCGCCGCGATGACCCGGGTCAGCACCGACTTCCCCGCCCCTGGCTGACCGAGCACGATCAGCGGGGCCTCGGTGGCGGTAACGGATGTCAGGTGGCCGATGAGGAACGCCTCAAGGTCACCGCGGACCGGGAGTTCCCGCCACCAGTGCTCCTGGTCCAGGCGAGCCGTGCGGGTGGCAGGCGCGGCACGGTACCTGGGGCTGAGATAGCCAGCCGCCAGCGACGGGATGATCATTCCCTCGGGAGCGTCGCCTGCAGCGACGACCGGCCGGCCGAGGCTCTTGTGATACCGCCTGGCCAGCGCCTGCCGCCGGTCATCGGGAGGGCCGCCGGAGGCGATTCTGTCGAGAACCTCCCCCATTCCCTCCAAGCCCGTGCGCAGCTGCTGAAGCCGATCGTGGGTTGCGGCATGGTCTAGGCGGTTCACCCAGAACGCCACCTCAGGAAACTCGCCGCAGAGCCGCCGCAGGTGCTCCTCATAACGCCGCACGGCTATCCCGGGCACCCGGCCGCGCAGCACGTCGGCGAAGCTCTCCCGGGCAGCGTCGCTAACCTCGTCCCACGCGTCGAGTCCTTCTACGTAAACGATTAGCCGTCCGCTCAGGCGCGTATAAAAATCTTTCAGAGAGTCAGGCGCTATACCGCTTCCTGACCGCATGGTTTCCCCCGGAATGTCACTGTCATTGAGAATGCCGGCGAGCACGCCAAGCCGCTGGGAGGGAACCTGCTCGCCAGTGGTGACACCGACCTGCTCAGACTTGCCCAGCCGCAGCTCCCCCGCGCCCAAAGGAAACCTCGCGCCGCTGACCGCCTCGAAGAACCCGGTGAGGACGATGACCCTATGTGCGGCAGCCAGCCGCTGCGTGCGGTCGAAACGGCCCAGCCCGCGGACCTGGTCCCCTAGGCGGCTCACCAGTTCCTGGTTAAGCCGCGCCAATTCACCCTGGACGTCAAAAAGGCTCAGCACAAAGCTCGCGCCACCCCCTGTTGCCGCCAGCAGCAGGCCGCCCGTCAACTTGTCCAGCGCAGAAACAATTCCCTTGTCACCGCCGCCGAGCAGCTTGACGGCATCCGCGTAGCTGAGATTGGCGGACATATCTCTCCAACCCAGGTCGCCAGCCGCGAGCACTCAAAAAACGGCTCACCTGCCTGCAGAGTAACCGCCTTCTCCAGCCCCGCGCCACTGACCGCCCAGCGCGTTCCAGCTGTACGCCTTACACAGCCCGCACAGAATCCATGGATCGTCGCTCATGCCGAATATGACGTCCACTAGACGATCAAATACGCACAGAATAGAGCATATGTGCGAAGGCGTTGTAGCTCTGAGTCCAAGCCATCGAGGCTCGTATTCGGCAGGCGCGGGGGGCGTGCCTTCGACCGTGGCCGGTCGCCTGACGTGGAGCGGCGACGGCGACCAGCTCGGCCCCCCAGCCTGCTCGCCGCCGTCGCCTCGACCCGCACAACATCATCGCCAGACCTTTGCGGCCCTCGTCGCGCCCCGAGCGACGTGGATGGTGCTGCCGGGGACTTTGAATACCTAAGTCACAAAAAGCCTGATTAATACCACCTCAGACTTGTCGCCGAAGGCGTCGCTGATCTGGCGAATCGCCGACGGGTCGACGCTCGCCCCTGTCCAGAGCGTCCTTGCGTGGTAATCACGACGTCACCAGATCACTCAATTCGGGCCCGGGAGGGCTCCGGCTCCGCTGACGGAAACAGGTGGAGCTGGATGGCGGCGGCGGACGACGGCCCGGCAGACGTTCCCTCGGGGTATGTCGCACGGCTCCTCCGGCTTGGCGGTCCACAAGGTCCGCTGCCGGGGTCCTGAGCAGCAGTCAAAACTGAATGACTCCCGCGACACGGGAGTAACGACTCGACTACCGAGACGGTAACACATCAATGCAACCAACAGTGACCTTCAGTTCGACTAGGCCGGAAATCCCAGAGTCGGCGTGGCTGTGTGGTCGAGCCGGGGAAGGCCGCATCATGCACCATAAGTACCGCCGTGTCACATATACGTCCGGCTGAGCACCGCGGGCGCACTACTTTGCTCCCCGTCTGTGCTTATCTGGTTGTTTAGCTGACTGGTGCGGCGGAGGCGGTCGTTGCGGGTGCGGGGTCGTCGGGTGCGGGGGCGGGCAGGTCGGCTCCGCCTTGGTCCAGGCGGAATGGCGGGTAGGCGTCGGTCATCAGGGCGGCGTAGGCGATGACCCGCAGTACCCAGCGGTTCATGCCGACGACGAAGTCGTACAGCCCGCGCGGGTAGCGGCCGGCGAACAGCAGCGTGATCGCCGCGAAGCACACGAGCAGGCCGATCAGGCCGCCGGAGAGGGCGTCGGCCTGCCAGGTGCCCCCCTTGCTCCCGGTAGCGGTGTAGGCGGCGCCGCCGGCGAACACCGCGGTGATGGCGTACTGGGGGATCGCCAGCAGCCACCACTTGACCAGGACCAGGCCGCGGGAGAGCCGCTCGGGGTAGGGGACGTCCAGCGTCGCGGGGTAGTCCGGCTCTTCAGCCAGGCTGAAGGGAGGGTAGCGGTCGGTCCCCAGGGCGCTGTAGGTGTAGTAGCCGACCCGCCAGGACCAGCGCAGCACTCCCAGGTTGAAGCCGAACAGCCGACGGGGGTAGCGGGCGGTGAACAAGATCGCGAAGAACGCGATGACGGTGACGACGGCGAACGCGATCCACAAGAAGAGCAGCAGGATGTAGTGCGGGATCGCCAGCAGCCACTTGACGAGCCACAGCCAGCGGCTCAGCGGCTCGTCCAGGCGGGCTCGCACCTGCACGGGGTAGCTCTGGTCCATGGTTCCTCCTTATCGGCTCCCGCGGGTGCCGCATCCATGCCAGGGGCACGCGGCACGCGGCCGGGGCGGAAAACTCAGGGCTGGAAGTCCCGGTCTCCTGCCTTCCAGCAGACCTCACCGCGCCGTGGGGGGAAAGGGCCAGTCTGAGCACGCCTTATCAGCACTGCTGATGACAGCAACAGCGCCGTCTTCACCCGGCCGCCTGACGAGAAGGTTCCAGTCAACTCAGTGACTGAGCCGGCCTGATCACCCCTGCGGGGTCGTTGCGGCGGGTCAGTTACGGGGTAGTTGCGGTTGGGCTGAGCCCGCATCTGGGATCCGGCTGTCCCAGCGGTCGTAGTAGGGGCGGACGCCGAAGGCTTTGGCCAGTGCCCATAGCGGGGGGAGCATGAGGTTCTGGGTCCAGATGGGCGGTGAGGTGACCCGGCTTTCGTGGCGGAAGTGCCAGAAGGTGGCGCCGAGCTGAAGCGGGTTGCGCGGAGCGCCCCGGGGTGTGGTCTTGCCGTCGGCGACCAGGCCGGCGAAGGCCTCGTGCAGCTCTTTGGTGCGCAGGGCCGGGCGGAGCTCGACGATGCCCTCGATCTCGGCCGGTCCTGGGTTCCCTTCGGAGTGCGGGACGCCGGCCGGGACGATGACCGTCTCGCCCGCTCTGGCTATACGTTTCTGGCCGTTGAGGGTGAAGTGGGCTTCGCCGGTCAAGATGGTGAAGCGCTCTTCCTGGCGGGGATGGATGTGCTCGGTGATCACCCCGCCCGGGACGCTGCGCCAAGTGAAGCGGACCAACTGCCCGTGGTTGTCCTCGGCGATGGCGGTGTAGGTGATCCACTCGCCTGTGGCCGGGTTGAAGAAGGGCCGGAAGTCGGTCACGGGCCTACCAGCCTGGGACATGGTCATCGGGCTTTCGCGCGGAGCTGCGCCGGGCGCGGCGGTCGCAGGCGCGCGGGGTCGTGGAAGCCGGCGGCGGCGGTGCCCAGGAGCAGAACGCCGGCGGTGATGCCGGTGGTCACGGCGAGCGCGGAGCCCCGCGTCGGGCTGTAATAACGACCGGGTGAGTTGTCATGGGGCTTCGCCGCCTCCGGGTTGGTGGTCATGGCGTGCCGGGGCGGGTCTTGTACCAGGCCAGGGTCGCGGCGATGGCGTCGGCGAGCGGCGTGCCGGCCGCACCGAACGTGGCCTGGTACTTGCTGGTGTCCAGGACGAAGGGCTCGTCGAACTGGTAGTACGTCTCGGCCAGCTCCCGCATCATGGGGTTGACCAGGCCCAGTCCTCGCACGGCAAGCTTGGGCAGCGACCGCACGCCGACGGGATGCCCGACCTGGTCGGCTATCAGGTCCAGGACCGCCCGGGTGGTGGCGGTCGCCGGGCCGGGCAGGTGCCACACCTGGCCGACGGCACGGTCGTCGGTGCCCAGGGTGGCCAGGCCGGCGGCGATGTCGGGAACGTAGCTGTAGGTGTGCGGCAGTCCCGGGTTGCCGATGAAGTCGGCGCGCCGGCCGGCCAGGGCGTTGCCGAAAGCCCGCTCGCCGAGCGTGGACCCTGCGGTGACGCCGGGGCCGAAGAAGTCCGAGGCCCGCCCGATGGTGATCCGGACCCGGCCGGCGTCGGCGGCAGCCAGCAGCTCGGTGGTCATGGCGCCCCGGGCCCGCCCCTTGACGCCCGTCGCGGCGAGCGGGAGGTCCTCGGTCATAGGGGTGCCCCCGGTCGGGCCGTAGCCGTACAGGTTCTCCAGGCTCACTAGCAGCGCGCCGTTGCGTTCGGCGGCGGCCAGCACCCCCCGCTGCAGCGGCGGGAAGCGCTCCGGCCACTGAGTGTACGGGGCGTTCAGGCACTGGTAGATGACCGCCGCACCTTTGGTCGCGTCGGCGGCGGCTTCGGGGTCGGTGGCATCCGCGGCCCGCCAGTCGACGCCGGCCAGTGGGCCGGCCGGTGCCTGGACACCGCCCGGACGGTGATACCGAGCCCGGCCAGGTGTGCGGCGAGGGCGTTGCCGACCTGGCCGGTCCCGAACACGATGTGCAGTCTGTCTTCGCCCATGACCGGGTCCTCCCTGACTCCGAGCAGCCGGGGCCGTCGGCGACAGCGGGACCTCGGTGCCTGCCGCCCACGCTACGCCGGGCACAAAAAACAAGCAATATATTTCTAGAAATGAATAACAATACTCAGTCCGGATCTGAGTCGAGTTTCCCTGCCAGCCCTCTCCGGATACTGCCGGCCCGCCAGATCAGGGAGTTTGCGCCCGGCGCGCGCCGTCGGCATCATCGTCACTGGCTTGGGCGGCCCCGGTTCCGGTCCGGTGCCGGGCTGCAAACAGGGCGACGACCTCGCCGACGGCCGGCTCCCTGGTTCCGGGCCCGGGTACCGGCAGGTGAGCCTGAATTTCGTAGCGGTTGCGGCGGCCGTCCTTGTGCGTGATCACGTAGCCGGCCTCGGCCAGGTCGGTGACGATGCCGTGGGCACGGCGCTCGGTGATGCCCAAAGTGGCCGCGATGTCGCGCAGCCTTGCGCCCGGATCGTGGGCAATGTGCAACAGGACCCGGGCGTGGTTGGTCAGGAAGCCCCAGTCCGCCATGCAGATAAGGGTACAACTGTTTCTTGAAAAATATTGCTAGTTTCAGATTGCATGCATAGGCTGTGGGCAGGCACCGGGATCAGCCGCCGAAGGCGGCCAGCTACCCCCGGGGTCACCGCGAGGACGGCCGGCATGAACGGCACAAACGGAACCAAGATCCTGGTGCGCAGCCGGAAGGGCCGCATGGTGGCCGGGATCTGCGCGGGAATCGCCGACTACTACGGCCTGGACGTAACCCTGGTCCGGTTGATCGTGGCCGTCGTCTCGGTCATCACCGGAGGCACCGGCGTGCTGGCCTACCTGGCAGCGTGGATGATCATCCCCGGCGAAGGCGAGAACGCCTCAATCGCCCAGGACATCCTCGGCAAGAAGCAGAACGCCTGATCAGGCCGACCACCGCAAGACCGGCTTGCGGCCTCTGCGCCCGGAACCCTGGACTTGCAGCGGAGGTGCCTTCGTCGGAGCCTGGCTAGGAAACCGGCGAGTCCTACGCCTTTACCGCCACCAGCATCCGCGCCGAAGAGCAGACTCTCGCGCGACTCGCAGAAGGAGAAGCGCGTGGAAGCGATCGTCCAAGACCGCTACGGCTCGGCGGATGTGCTCGAGCTCCGGGATATCGGCAAGCCCGAGATCGCCGGCCGCGACGTGCTGGTCCGCGTGAAGCCACGGTGTCGCATATCAAGCGGGGCCTAATGTGACGTGACTGCGCGCTGACGCTCTTATTGGTGTCAAGCCTTCTGCCTGGCTCGCCACGCCTTGCGCAGTACGGCGGCAGCCTCGCGCGCCATCAGCGGCCATGATTTGGGCGGCTTCTCTGCGGGTTGCCTGCAGCTCCTGGTCAGCCGATGGCCCCTGACAGGGCGGCGCAGCCGCGTCGAGCCGCGCACGCGCGGCGGCGGCGATGTCCTCGGCCATGCGCTCGACATCGGCCTGCGTCAGCTCGCCGGCGGCGCCGGAGCGGATGAGCCGGGCTTGCTGATGCACTTGGTCCCGGAGCTGCCGGCAGCTGTCCTCGACTGCGGCGCGGAGGGCAGCGACCTCGGGTGACGGCGAGCGGCGCGAGGACGGCATGGCGGCCAGCTTCCATTTCGGTTCATGTCGGGTATCAAGTGCAGTCACAGTAGCTCGTGGCAGTTTGAACCGACATGCTGGCACCGCGTGAAGTCAGCACCGCGGCCTGTGACAACTTGCTTCGAGGTGGTAGCCAAGCGAGGCCGATCGGTTCCTGCCTACCATGACTGCCATGGAGTCAAATGCGCCGCGCATGCCCTCGGTCATTGGCATGAGCCTGGCACAGGCGCAGGCGATCATCAGCACAGCTATCGCCGATCCTCAAGTCACCATCCAACACAGCGACCCGGGCAAGGCGCCTCCCAGCATGGTGATTGGTCAGCGACCGGCCGCCGGGAATGAGGTGGCATCTGGCAGTCACATTGAGTTGACGGTCTCCACGAAACCAGGCCGACAGGAGCGCGAGGGCTAGGACCACGTGCAGTTGCACCACGCCGGTAGTAGTTCGCGTCGAGAGGCACGACCTGTGCGCTTTGATGCGGTTGAAGGCTATCCGCGGGGTTTCTGACGCAGCACGCTGGCGACGTGCCCGGCGTTCGCCTCTTCCTCGATATGGCTCAGGAACCGTTCGATCAGTCGCTCCTGGCGCTGGTTGTCGGCCAGCGCTTCGCCAAGGATCTTCTCAGCGAGTTCAACCGCCAAGTTGCCCAACTCGGTCTTTAGCTGACGGATCGCCTGCCGCCGCTCGGCCTCGAGCTGGGCCTGGCCGCGGGAGATGATCTCCGCGGCCCCTGCCTCTGCCTCTGTCGATGCTCCCTCGACGATCTCCCTCCGCTGATGTTCGGCCTGGGCACGCAACTGCGCGGCCTCGTGGCGGGCGTCGGCCATCGCCGTCTTGTAGGCGGTCTGCGCCTTCTCGAGGAGTTGCTTGGCCTCCTCGCTGTCGATCACCAGCTTCCTTGCCACTTCCTGCCGCGCAGTCATCGCCCGCTGCACGGGTGGGATGACGTACCGCCAAAGAACCCCGAGGACAATGATGAACGCCGCCAGTTCGACGACGAAGGTCATGTTCGGAATCAGGAAGTTGCCGGCGGCAAGTGCTTGTGGCATGGCGTCCACTCAGACCGACTTGCCGAACACGAACACGAACAGGGCCATGAATGCGAGGTTGATGAAGTACATGGCCTCGCACAGGCCGACTGTGGTGAAGAAGATCGTGAACAGGCGGGTCTGCGCTTCGGGCTGCCTGGCGACACCGTTAATGGTGGCGCTGCCCGCGAGACCGTCACCGATCGCGGCGCCGATAGCACCGCCGCCGAGCAGGAGGCCGCCGCCGATGAACGCGCCCGCGGCTTCGATTGCCTTTTCCATGTCTGTTGCGGCCACTGGGCCCTCACTTCCGACTTTTGTATGAACGTTGCGTAACTCGTTCTGTATGAACGTTGCGTAGCTGGCCTTGGGAGTCAGCGTCAGTGAGTCATCCCCTTCTCGGACTCCAAGGCGAATCCAAAGTAGAGAATGGTCAATAGGGCGAAGATGCCGGCCTGGATAAGGCCGATGAACATATCGAAGAGGTCCCAGGCGGCTTCACCCAGCGCTGGTGTGATGTAGAACGGCAGGAGGGCTATCACCGAAAGCATGATGCCGCCTGCCAGCATGTTCCCGAAGAGCCGCAGTGCCAGCGTGAACGGGCGGACGATTTCTTCGATGAGGTTGAAGGGGGCGAGCCAAGCGGGGCGCCCGGGCGGGAAGAACACGTGCTTGATGTAGTGCCTGAACCCCACGTGGCGCACACCGTTCACGTGCGCCCAGATGATGACAAGCAACGCCAGGGCGTAGGTGAAGTTGACATCGGCGCTTGGCGACCTGAGGTACCCGTCACTGGGCAGGAGTTCCAGCCAGTTAGCGACGAGAATGAAGACGAAGACAGTCACGGCAAGCGGCACCACGAAGCGCGACGGCTTGCCGATGTTCTCCTCAACCTGCGCCTCAATAGTCTCGACGATGGTCTCCCAGAAGACCTGGACCTTAGTCGGCACGGCCTTGGTGACGCTCCAGCGCAGCGCGAGTCCGAGCCCGATCACGATCGCGCCCGCGATAGCTGTGGTCCAGATCGTGTCGATGTTCAGCGCGAAGCCGAAGACGGTCACGGTCCTGTGCACGCCGACTTCGATGTTCACGGAGGCGAGGACGTGATGGCTCATCCGCGCAACTGCCTCACCATCGCGCTAGCCGTGCTGCCCATCATCAGCAGCTGAAAGACAGCCAGACCGATCAAGACGGTGAAGCCCTGCGGCCGGAATGCAAAGGCGATCAAAAGGGCGATCGCCGTCAGAACCCCCAGCCTCTGGAGCACCCCAAACGTCAGAGCGCGCTTGTTCGGGTTCTCCATCTGCGTGAACTTCGCAGCCTGAGCGATCACCATGCGGCTGTTTATGAACCCCATGAACAGGCCCACGCACAACGCAATCCCCGCTACGGGATACCCCAGAACGCTGAGCACGATGAGCCCGGTGAGCCCTGCGATAGGGCATGCGATAAGGACCAGCCGATAGCGTCTACCCACATCCACCAGGGCCGGGCGGCTCACCGTGCCAACCTCCAGCCAGTGTTGTGCCCGGTAGGCGTGCACCCTCCCATGTCGGATTTAGGTGCCAGCATGTGCATCCTCCTCGCGGCTGTGCCCGCCGCTCTGGCAGGCCATCGTCCCGTTAAGTAAAGGGCAAGCAAAACGGTAGCATCGACGAGCCCATTAAGTAAAGGGTAAGTAAAGTGAAGTAAAAGAGAGAGCTGCGGTGATCGCACGCATGCAGCAGCTGGACCACATGCGAGGGGAGCGGGCTCTACTGAGCGCGGGGCCTTCCGAGTGCCAGACCCACGTCGAGCGATCGTGCGTTCAGTCCGTGCTGGGCGGTGAAGGCCTCGAAACTCGCCCGCTGTTCGGCTGTGGCCCGTTGTGCCGCATGGAGCCGCTCGGCGTCGGCCAGGGCGGGCCGCACCAGGTTGACGGCCCCGCCCAGCTTCGGGTCGGGCTCCGCCTTGAGGCCGTCGGCCCGTGCGAGGCGCAGGTTGAACTCGTCCATGGACGGTCCCAGTGCGGGCATGACCCAGAAGGGGCCGTCCACACCGAGCTGGTACGAGCAATAACTGCCGCCCCAGGGCCGCGCCGCAGCGCTAACGTCGGCGGCGAGCCTCGTGCCGTCGGTTTCCACCGGCACGGCGTCGCTGCCGAGGGCGGCGCTGAACGCCCGGTAACCCGCTCCGATGACGGGATGCCCTTCAACCGCCGACGACTCGTGGTTCTCGGTCCTGTCGCGTTCGGCATAGAAGGCATGCAAGTGGGCGTGCTGCACCTCTTGCCTGGGATTCTTGGTGACTGCCACGCCGGCGCCGCCGCCGGCGAGGGTCCCGCCCGCGGCTTCCACGTCGCGAAGGTAGTCCAGGTTGGGTGCGCTGTCGTTGGCACAGAACACCACGTGCCCGCCGTCCACGCTTCGGTACCACGCGGCGACCAGGGTCATCGCCGTGTGACAAGCCGCCAGTTCCTGGGCGGTGGCCGACGACCATCCGTCGCGATGGCTGCGGGGCACTATGAGCGCGTGGGGCCTCGCCGCCCGCCGGGGCCCGTTGGCCAGCATGAAGGGGTTGCGGTCAAGGACCAGGTCCACCAGGGCGGCACCGTCAGACGCGGTAACTGTCCCCAGGTAGGTGGCAAGACTCGGCACATCGGCGAACAGGTCCACCGGCCGGAACCGGCGTGAGAATTCTCCCGGCGGAACTACGCCATGGACGTCCCCGGTCGCCTGGTCGACCAGCACCCAGCTTCCGGCCCGGGCAGTGCCGCTTGGCAACCGGTAACCCTTGACCGTCAGGTCGCCATCGTTGTACGTCCACAGTCTGCGCATTTCGACCTGGGTGAACGGTGAGCTCCAGCGCTCCGGGTGATCGACCATGTCCCTACGCTACGGAACTGGGCGTCCAGTGATCCGGAGGAGAAGTCCAAATGCTCGTAGAGCGTCAAGGCAGGGGGTGCGGGGTTGTACCTCTTGACCAGCGCCCGACGATTTGTGACGCCGTAACGGCGGGCTTCGCGTCCCGGCTGTTACTTCGTAAAGCGGAACCCCGACCGGCCGATCCATTATGACCTTATAGCCCGATCCCACGTAGAGATGGGATGCGGCTCGGGGCAGAGGCGGAGAGTGGCGGTCGTTCCGCCATGGTGCGGTTCGCTTTTGGTCGTTACGCTGGTGCGGTGAAAGTCACCTTCCGGTTTAACCGACCGGGGTCGGTCGCGGCGTGGATCTGGAATCGTAGTAAGGACCTGTGGGCTCTCTCGTTGCCCGCGCTCATCGTGCTCAAGCTCACCGGGGTGATCGACTGGTCTTGGTGGTGGGTGGCGCTGTCGCCTTTGTGGCTCGGCGGCATGGTAGTCACCTTCCGGTTTAACCTACCGGGGTCGGTCGGGGTGTGGATCTGGAACCGCGGCCAGGACCTGTGGGTTCTCTCGTTGCCCGCGCTCATCGTGCTCAAGCTCACCGGGGTGATCGACTGGTCTTGGTGGTGGGTGCTGTCGCCGTTGTGGATCAGCGGCATTCTGCTTGCGCCTGTGCTCTGCGTGCTGCTGGTATTGCTCGGCCGGCATATGTTCCGGCGTGCGGCGTCCAACGCGCATTAGCCTCCGAGCGATACGGGGCGGAATTTAAGGATAATGCTGCCGCTCTCCCGCGCTTATCTGGTTGTTTAGCCGACTGGTGCGGCGGAGGCGGTTGCCGCGGGTGCGGGGTCGTCGGGTGCGGGGCGACCCGCAGCACCCGCCGTCGGGGGAAAGGCCAGTCTGAGCACGTCTTATCAGCACGGCTGATGACAGCAGCAGCGCCGCTAGTCCCGGGAGCCGGCCGGGGCCATTAGCGCGGCTTATGGCCCCGATCGGCATAACCGTCCGCCATACCGCAATGCCATCCGGCCGCCTGCGGTTGGTGCCCGTGAGCAGGCAGATGGGTCTACCTGCACCTGATCAAAGACAGCAAAGGAACAGCTGACATGACCAACAGCCCTGCCGGTTACACCGCACTAGTCACCGGGGGAAACAGCGGGATCGGCCGCGCCACCGCGCTGGCCCTGGCACGCCGCGGTGCGCACGTGGTGCTGTCCGGGCGCGACGCCGAGCGCGGCGAAAAGGCGGTGGCGGAGATCCGCGCGCAAGGTGGAACCGCTGACTTCGTCGCGGCCGATCTCGGCGATGAGGCAAGCGCCAGGCAACTAGCCAGGCAGGCGACCGACCTCGGCGGGGGACACGTGGACATCCTGGTCAACAATGCAGGCGTATTTCCCTTCGGCCCGACCCACGACGCGACCGGAGAAGATTTCGACAAGGTCTTCAACGTCAACGTCAAGGCTCCGTTCTTTCTGGTGGCCGAGCTGGCGCCGCAGATGGCGAAGCGCGGGCACGGCGTGATCGTCAACGTCTCGACGATGGTCGCCGAGTTCGGCATGCCGCAGATGGCGCTGTACGGGTCGAGCAAGGCGGCGCTCGTACTTCTGACCAAGTCCTGGGCGGCCGAGTACGGGCCCGCCGGGGTCCGGGTCAACGCCGTCAGCCCCGGGCCCACCCGCACCGAAGGCACTGCGGGCATGGGGGAGGCACTCGACCAGCTGGCCGCCGCCGCCCCGAGCGGTCGCCCCGGTCTGCCGGAGGAGATCGCCTCGGCCATCGTGTACCTCGCCAGCGACGAGGCGAGCTTCGTGCAGGGCGCGCTCCTGCCAGTCGACGGCGGCAGGATCGCCGTCTGACCTGCTTGAACTGCTGGTGGGTCCGATGCGGACCCACCAGCCTAGGTAGATCGCTCGAGGGAATGCCAGGGGGTGTACCGCAGGTCGGCGGCGATCTACGATTTCAATAGCCAATCTCGGGTCCCTGGACTCTTCCGCCGTCAGCAGAGGCGGTGGCCTCCCGCAAGATCTCAGCGGATTCCCTGACATCTCCAGGTGAGAGGATCTACCGATGCCGCTGTACATGTACCAGGTCTCCTACACCCCGCAGGCGGTGGCAGCCATGGTCAAGGAGCCGCAAGACCGGGTCGAGGCCGTCCGGCCGGCCATCGAGGCCCTAGGAGGCAAGCTGGTGGCAGCCGGCTACCCGTTCGGCGAGTACGACGCGGTTGTCCTGTACGAGGCGCCGGATGACGCGAGCGCGGCTGCCTTCGCGCTGGCGGTCGCGTCCGGCGGTGCGGCTAAGTCGGCGAAGACCACCCGGCTGCTGAGCGGCCAGGAGTGGATCGAGTCCTTGCGCAAGGTGCAAGGTTCTCAGTACCGTCCGCCGCAGTAGCCGTCGGGGTGCGTGGGCGAAGCCTGTCACAGCCAAAGCCGCGACACAGCGGGGCAGGCGGGGCCGCGTATGCCGCGCGAGGTCAGGATTCCTTGGCAGCACTGGAGTCGAGGGCCTCGGTGGGAGGTGTCCCACGGCGGGAGATGACTAGGACGTCGATGCCGGATGCGCCTGCCTCGTGGATAACGCGCCGTAGGATCGGTCCGCCGTCGGTGATATGCCACCAGTTGCGCAGGATAGAGCCGATGACGATCTGAGTGATCTGATGCTGCTGCGCAAAGCCGACTATGGCCCGGGCGGGGTCATCATCTTGTATCTCGTGCCAGCGGGCACCCAGGTCGGCCGTCAACTGCCGCAGCCCGTCGATCGACTGGCGATCCCCGGGCAGGCCGGTGTCGCCGACGATGACGTGGACCACGTCGAGTTCTCCCTTGAACCGCGATGCGATGCGGGCTGCGCGACGCAGCGAGCACGTCGGTACCCGGCAGCCCGCTGACGGCAGCCATGATGCGTTCGGTCGTCTCCCACAGGACCTGAGACCGTTTTTGCCTGAGGTGCTCGAGGAGTTCTTCGTCCGACTCGTCGGCAACGAACCGGAGTGCGAGCTCCCGCAGGGCGATCAGGTTGTCGGTGCGGAAGAAGTGGGTGAGGGCTTGAGGGATCTTTTCCTTCGCGTAGATGTTGCCATGCAGCATCCGGCGACGCAGTTGCTCCGGTGAGGAGTCGATCAGCTCGGTCTGGTCGGCTTTACGCACGAACCAGTCCGGCACCCGTTCACGGACCCGCGTCCCGGTCATCTGCTCCACCTCGTCGGCGATGCTTTCGAGGTGCTGGATGTTGACGGTCGTAATGACGTCGATTCCCGCGCGGAGGATGTCCCGGATGTCCTGCCACCGTTTGCCGTTCCTGCCGGATCCAGGCACGTTCGTATGGGCGAGCTCGTCGATGAGGGCCACCCCGGGCCGCCTTCGCAGCACCGCGTCCAGGTCCATCTCCTCCAGGCGGGTTCCCCCGTAGTCAACCGTCTTGCGCGGGATGACCTCAAGGCCGTCGATCAGTGCCTCGGTGAGCGGTCGCCCGTAGCTCTCGACGAATCCGACGACGACGTCGGCGCCCCGCCCCTGACGGCGATGGGCCTCGGAGAGCATGGCGTAGGTCTTGCCGACGCCTGGCGCCGCGCCCAGGTAGATGCGGAAATGGCCGGCTGCCTCGACCTCCCCGGCGGTGTCTGTGCCCGCCTGGGCGGCCTGGTTCACGTCCCTCGCCCGTCCACTCAAGCCTGGCGGCGCTTGTCTGCTCGGTGATGTCGGCGGCCTCCCTCCATTCTGGCTGCTTCGACGGTACAGCGCGTGGCTTCGTAAGCGCCGACCACCGTCGTAGGGGTCATCGCCGCGCGCATCCTTTGGCGCGGGCCGCGGTTCGCCAAGGACCGCTGGCATATGCCGTATCCAGCGGATAGCGTCTGGACTGGCACCGTTGCCCCGATAACCATGTCCGAATGGATCCAGCGATGACCAGCCGTGTCCGGCCCGATCCCGAGAAACGCCAGGACCTGATCGCCGGGGCTGCTGTACAAGACGCGGACTCGCTGGCCGGCCGGGGGAAGCTGCGCACCTACCTCGGGATCGCTCCCGGAGTGGGAAAGACCTACGCGATGATGCGGGATGCACGCGCCCGGCGGCGCGCTGGTGCGGAAACCGTCGTGGCCCAATGGGAGCGGCACGGGCGGCCTGGGACCGCTGCCCAGCTCGACGACCTGGAAGTGCTTCCTGCGCGCACCGTAACGTACCGGGATGCGAGCTTCGCGGAGCTGGACGTCGGGGCGGTTCTCGGTCGGCGTCCGCAGCTGGCCCTGGTGGACGAGCTCGCCCACGCGAACCTCCCCGGCGAGCGCCATGCCCGACGCTGGCAGGACATCGACGACCTGCTGGCGAGCGGCATCGATGTCTATACGACCCTCAACGTCGCCAACATCGAATCGCTTGGCCAGGCCGTCGCCCGGATCACCGGCGTGCGCCCGGCCGAGCCGGTGCCGGACGCCTTCGTGCGGTCCGGCGAGGTCAAGCTCGTCGACCTTACCCCTTCGGCGCTGCGACACCGGCTGGCCCAGGGCCTCGTCGTCCCAGGGGACCAGGTAGATACGGCACTGGCGAATTACTTCCGGTTCGCGAACCTCGCCGCCCTGCGGGAGCTCGCACAGCTGTGGCTCGACGAGTCCGTTCCCGATCCCGTCACGGCGTACGCCGCCGCCCACGGCATCAGGGAACAGGTGCAGGCCTCGGTCATCATGGTCGGGCTGGCGGGGTCGCCCGCCGACGAGTGGCTCATCCGCTACGCCGCCCGCCTCGCGGCCCTGTCCGACGCCCGGCTCCAGGCGGTGTACGTCCGGGCGATCGACAACCTCGACCAGCCACCGGCGGAGCGGCTTGAGAAGGACCGTAGGCTGCTGGGCGAACTGGGCGGCACCTTGCTTGAAGTCAGGGCCAGCGACCCCGCTTCCGGGCTGATCCAGGCCGCACGCCAAGTCGGCGCCTGCCAGCTCGTGATCGGGTCGCGCCGCCGGTCGCACTGGTCACGTCTGCTGAGCGGGTCTACGGTGGCGGACCAGGTGCTCCGTACGGCCGGCGACCTGCCCGTCCAGGTCGTGAACGTCGGGCGGCCGGGTTAGGGACTCGGCGGTCCGAGATAGGGGAAGTGGGCCTGCAGGTTGTCGTGCGGCTTGAGGCCGGTCGGCGGAACCTTGCCGTGGGTCAGCCAGGCAAAACGCATGCTGAAGACGTCGTCGGTAAGGACGCGGCCGTTGGGGTAGGTGGCGGGCTTAGTGCGGTCGTAGCGGAGGATGTCGGGCAGGACCTGCATCGCTGCCGCCTTGGCTTCCGCAGGTGGGTAGCCGCCGTTCTCCAGGACTTTGGACCACGGTCCCAGGTAGTTGGCGACGTCGTCGGCCGGGTGCCGGGTGTTGTAGAGGTTTTTCTCGCCGTCTGGGTTGATGAACGGGTTGATGGTCGGGTGCCCGCCGCGGTCCAGCTGCACGAGGTTGCCGTCGCGGCGCAGGCTGACCGTGGCCCACACGCCGATCACCGGCCCGGCGCCGAGCATGTCGTTGGGTACCTCAAGCGCGATGGAGTCGACGTTGTTGTCGGCGAAGTCGTCGTGCCCGGTCCACTGGAGTCCGTGCAGGGCACCCTCGACGTCGGCGAAGAACGGGTCGCTGCGCAGACCGGCGGACAGTCGGATCGGGCCGGCCTGTACGGGCTCGACCGTGCCGTCGAAGCTCACAGGGAAGGACGCGGCGAGCTGTTCGCCGGCTGGCTCGGACTGGCGGGCCTGGGCACCGGTGGCGTACCAGGCGGTCCCGGTTTGCCTGCCATTCTCGAACGCGGAGAAGGTGAAAGTGAACGCGATGTCGGCCTGCAGATCGCCGTCGGTATCGACGTTGATCCGGTAGACCGCGTCGGGGTGGAATTCCGGCCCGGTCGTGGGCGCGGGTATGGGAGGCGGGGCGCTGGTCGGGTTCGAGTCGATGATCAGCATCGTCTTGTCAGGGTCGTCTGCCGACTTGAATATGTACACGTCGGTCAAGTCCAGGCGCCTGTCGTCGCCGGGAAACTTGAGATTGTCTGCACTGAAGTGGTTAGACACGAGGGCTCCTTCATGGCTCTTGGCTCGGGCGATGGACCCACCTCGGCTTGGCTGCGCGCAGGGCGCTACCGAGGTCCAGAGCAGCGTGGAGTGAATCTCAAGCCCGCGAATACGCTGATAAAGCGAGCACGCTTTCCTACTCGGGACGCTACGCCCCGGCCGCCTCAAGAGGCAACTAAGCACCACGGCGTCACTGCTCGCCAAGGGCGGGTCGTCCAGGATCTCGGCCTCGCTCATTTCCTGCGCCGGATGACGAGGACCGCGGAGTCCACGTGCGGCGGCGGCAGGAACGCGCGCCGCGGCAGCGTGAGGCCGGCGGTCAGGCTGAACCTCCGCGCGGTACCGGAAGCGTACCTGCGCACCACGGCACGCTGCAGCACGAGGTCGGCCGCGGCCAGGCTGCTGCCGGGGGCAAGCAGCGTCCGCTGCCGCCCACTCGTCAGCGAGCCGGTGCCAGCCCCATGCCCGGCGCGACCGCCCGGAGGCGGGCACGACGGACCATCACCATGCAGATACCCACGCGGCGACCGTAGCCCGCCACCGCCCCGGCCAGCAACTCGTTTTCCAGGGCCACGCGCCGCATGCGCGGGCCGCCAGGCGGGCTGCGGCTAGGATTCCGGGATGATCACCGGAATGCACGCCATCGTGTTCTCCGCTGAGGCCGAGAAGGTCCGCGCGTTCTTCTCAGACGTCCTTGGCATGTCGTCGGCAGACGCGGGCGGCGGCTGGCTTATCTTTGCCCTGCCTCCGGCCGAGCTCGCCGTTCACCCGGCCGACGGTGAGACCCGTCACGAGCTTTACCTCATGTGTGACGACATCCAGGCCACCCTCGCCGACCTGAGGGGCAAGGGAGTTGAAGTGGCACGGGAAGTGTCCGACCAGGGCTGGGGGCTTCTCGCGGCGATCCGGCTGCCAGACGGCTCGGAATTCCCCATCTACGAGCCCCGGCACCCGTCGCCGCCTCGATCCTGACCAGCCGCACGCGTGTCAGTGCAGGCAGAACTCGTTGCCCTCGGGGTCGCGCATGACGTAGGTGAGCGGGCCGCGGTCGTCATGGGTCGCGATCAGCTCGGCGCCTAGCCGGGTCAGCCGGGCGGCTTCATCCGCCTTGCGGCTGGGCTCGACGTGAATGTCCAGGTGAACGCGGTTCTTCGCGACCTTGGCTTCTGGCACGCGCTGGAAGAACAGCCGCGGCTCGGTGCCGCTAGGGTCACGGCACGCCGCGACGTCCCGGAACGCAGAGCGGCCGCCGATGACGATGCGGTCCTGCGCCGGCATGCGCCCGGCCGCGACGAGCTGGTCGACGAGATCGGAGTGATCCTCCACCTCGCACCCGAGGACGTCCGCCCAGAATGCCGCCAGGGCGTGCGGGTCGGCGGCGTCGAAGGTTACCTGGGTTCTCACGGTGTCCCTGCCTGTCCCGCCGGCTCGCACCGCACAGGGAAGTTGACCGAGTGGGCGATGAAGCACAGCTCATGTGCCCGGTGGTGCAGCGCATCGGCGCGCCCGGCGTCGTCCGGCTCGGCGAAGCTCACCTCAGGACGCAGCACGACCTCTGTGAAATATCCGCCGCCATCCGCCGTCTCGGTCATCGTACCGATCGGCCGGTCGCGATAGCCGGTGACCACGACCCCAGCCGCCGAGCACCGATGCAGGAACGACAGCATGTGACACTGCGACAACGACGCGACCAGCAGTTCCTCAGGATTCCAGCGCGCGGGATCACCGCGGAAAGCGGGATCGGAGCTGCCTGGGATGGCCGGCTTGCCGGCGGCGGAGATCTCATGGGATCGCTCGTAATCGCGGTAACCGCTGGTTCCCGACCCGGTGTTACCGGTCCACGTGACCGTCGTCTCGTACCTATGGGTTTTTGCCATCGTGCCGCTCCTCACTTGTCGTGGCGCCCGCCGTGCCCGCGGTCGCCCGCGCGTGTTCGGCGGCGATCCGGCTGGCGAGGGCAGCGTCGCCCCGCGAAATCGCGGCGAGCAGCTCGCGGTGCTCGCCAGCCACCGCGTCCGGACGTCCGGCGCGCTCGAGCGACGCCCGGGCCGACACCATGAGCTGGTTCCAGAGCCGGTCGAGCATCTCCAGCGCGATCGGGTTACCTGAAAGCTCCGCGATCGTCAGATGGAACTGGCGGTTCAGGTCGACGGCACGCTCAAGATCGCCCGCGGCGGTGACCCGTTCGAGGTGCGCCGCCTTGCCTTCAAGGTCAGCCAGGACCGCCGGAGCCAGCCGCCCGGCCAACTGCTGACCCGCCGCGAGCTCGGCGGTCAGCGCCTCAAGCGCGGCCCGCACGGCGTGCGCGTGCTGCACCGCCGCCTCGGTCATCGCCGTCACCCTGACGCCCCGGCCCGAGCTGCGCACCAAGCCGTCGCTCTCCAGGCGCCGCAGCGCCTCGCGGACCGGAGTCCGGCTCACCGCCAGGTCGGTGCTCAGCGCTACCTCAGGGAGCCGGTCGCCGGCCCGGTACACGCCGGACACGATCTGCTCACGCAGCCGCTGGTACACCGTTTCGCTGTCTATCATCGGCCTCCATTCTTGTATGCAATGTATGCAATGCATACAAGCGCTGTCAACACGGCGGCCGCCGAACCGCTGCCCGCGGGGTCGCGGCAAGGTTTACCGATTTTGAGTGGGACGCCCAGTCGAGGTATCAGCTAATGAGACGGCTGGCGCCCGCTGCTGGCATGACATACGGGCGGGCCGGGGCGAGATCGTTCTCTCGCCCCGGCCCGCCCAGGCGCCAATGCGCCCAAGTCACGGAGGGCCCGCGGCAACGTATGCGGGGAACGGGCCGGACCACATGACTACTGCGACTGCTTCTCCTCGCGCCACTGCTTCCGGCTTTGCCACTGCTTCCTGATGATCCCCGCCGTGTCCCACATCTCGGCCAGCGCTGGCCGCATGTCTCGCCTGTCGACGAAATCGTAATGGCGGGTACGGAAGAATTCCGAGGTGAACGTCCAGAGGCCGCGCGTAAGCGGCACGCTGTCCGGGCGTCCCGCCTGCATCACGCCGTCCCAGAGCCAGCGCAGGTCGCCGGCCAGCCAGCGCGTCCGAACGCCGGTCCGGTACGACTTCACCGGCTCGATCGGCTGCCCGGTGCCCCATTGCCAGATCATCAACGGGAAGTCGACGCCCGAGTGGATCGCGTTCTCCAGCGTTCCTGCGAGCCGCGCGTTGATCTCCATGAGCAGCGGGCGGCCGCTCGCATCGCGCCGGAACTCAACCTCGGACGGGCCCTCCACACCGATGGTGGTGGCCAGGCTCACGGCCGCGTTGAGCAGCTCCTCGGAGACCGGAATGCTCTCCCGCATGACCGAGACGCCGCCAAGCGGCGGGGTGGTGCGCAGCGCCGCGCAACCGCAGTATCCAAGTAGTTCGCCGTTAACGATGAAGAGGCTCACACCCTCGCGACTGCCAGTAGCCAGCTGCTGGGCAATCACCTCACAGCCCGTCGAGAGGAAGCGCGTGGTCGCCTCTGCGGCCTCCGCCTCGTTCATCACCTCGAGGGGGACCATCCGGTTGGCGACCGCGCCAGTCCACGAGACCGTCGGCTTCAGCACGTAGGGGTAGCCGAACTGCGCCACGGCCGTGCTCAGGTCTTCGACGGCGCGCACCTGGACGGACTTCGGGTAATCGATGTCAAGCTTGGAGGCGACTTCGAGGGTGCGGGTCTTGTCGTTAGCGATCTCAAGCGAGGCGTCCGAGGCCACCGCGAGGAAGGAGCCCAGCTCCGTGAACCGCTCACGGTTCGGCGCCAGCAGCGTGATATTGGCATCCCCCACCGGCAGGACGACCCTGACGCCGTGCTCACGGACGAACCCGAGGACCGCGTCCACGTACGCCGTCGGCTCGCTGACGTAGTCCGGCAGCACGACGGCGCGTGCGCAGGAACGAGAGTGAAACGCTGGCGGTTCATGGTGCGGAGGATATTGGCCGACGCTTTCGCCGATGGCGACACGGAGCCCCGCCCGGGTGAGGCTTCGAGCGCTCGTCAAGCTGTGCTTGTGCGAACCGTCCAAGATGAGGACGTCGAACTGTTCCGCGGGTCCTTTCCGATCCCGTGCCTGCCCCTCGAACTTTTCTGCGGCCATCCTTATGATCCTCACGTTGTCGCACCAGGCCGTGCGCCGGGTTACAAATGGTAAAGACGAGAGTATGCGGAGATGGGTGATCTCCGGCTAAGTATCGGCAAATGTGTGGGTTTCGCCAGGTAGTCGCGTTCACTCGCGCCGCTCCGAGCTAGACTCCAGCCCGTGCGCAGAATGCTGCTGACGTCGAACGGCATCCGGAACGAGATTCTCAAGTCGGCGCTCACCGACCTCGTCGGCAAGCGGTTCGCGGCCGCCAGGGTGGTGTTCATTCCCACGGCCTCCGTCGCGGCGCCTGGGGACCACGGCTGGTTCATCGAGGACCTGGGCAAGCTGCACGGCTTGCGCTGGCGTGAATTCGACATCCTTGAGCTGAACGGCCTGCCCGGGCAGCTGGTCCTCAATCGACTGCGGCATGCCGATGTCATCTACGCCGAGGGCGGCAATCATTACCACCTCGCGAACAGCATCATCGTGAACGGTCTCGCCGAGGAGATGGCGGACCTCCTGGAGGACAAGGTCTACGTCGGCGTCAGCGCGGGCTCGATGATCTTCAGCAGGAACCTGTCCGAGCGGACAGGCGAGGCGTTCAGCGAGCAGGATGACCTGGGAATACTGGGCGAGACGCGGGCACGTTCACCATTCGGGCTGTTCGACTGGTACCTCAAGCCGCATCTGAACTCGCGCAGCTTTCCCAACCGGACTCCGGCTTGGTTCGAAAAGGCCGCCGCGAAGCTCGATTGCCCGGTCTACGCCATCGATGACGACTCGGCCGTCCGCGTCCGCGGCGACGAGGTCGACGTCGT
The DNA here is from genome assembly GCA_963759545.1 of uncultured Actinomycetota bacterium. Classification (GTDB taxonomy): domain Bacteria; phylum Actinomycetota; class Actinomycetes; order Streptosporangiales; family Streptosporangiaceae; genus Trebonia. The sequence goes on along the minus strand of CAVXAB010000003.1, from coordinate 155,300 downwards.
CTCTGACGGCGAGTGGCTGCTGCTGAACGCCCCGGCGCCGGAGACCGCCGGGCCTGACGACCAGCAGACCGCTCGGCCGGGCAAGTCACGAGGACTGCCCACCTTCCGCCCGACACGCAGGTCCCGAGGATGACCAGCTAGCCGGGGAATGCAACTGGCACCCACCGGCGTTATCGGCTACAGTTGCTGTATCGGCCTGGTGCCCATCTGAGTGGCCCGGCCAGCATTCCAAGCGCCATATCTGTCCGGCGCGAGCGAAGATCTGGATTATTACTCCAGAGTTCTGCACATCCAGCATCGGCGCAGCTCAGCGGCCCTTCTGCCGCTCTCTTAAGGCTGCGCGAATTCACCCTCCATCGAGTGGAGATCTCATGACCGCAATCGCGGAAGAAATCACCAGAACAGAACCACAGACAACGGCCACCGCGATATCCGGTGTCGTCGATCTCGGCGACGGTCGCGGGTTCCTGCGGACGGCGGGGTACCGCCGCTCCGCCGCCGACATCCCTATTTCCCCCGCCCAGGTCCGCCAGTACGGGCTCCGCGCGGGTGACCACATCGAGGGCACCGCGGGGCGCCGTCACGATAAAGCCCAGCAGGGCGGGACCAGGCAAGGCAAGGCCCGACAGGACCAAACGCTGCTCAGCGTGGAGTCCGTCAACGGGTTCCCCGCGGCCGAAGCCAGGGACCGGCCCGACTTCGACGACCTGACCCCCGTTTATCCCAACCAGCGGTTCCGTCTCGAGGACGGCGACCCGTCTCCCGCGGCGCGGATCATCGACCTGGTTTCGCCGATCGGCAAGGGCCAGCGCGGCCTCATCGTCGCACCGCCCAAGGCAGGCAAGACCACCGTACTCAAGACGATCGCCCACGCGATCGCCACCGCCCATCCAGAGGTGCACCTCATGCTCGTGCTCGTCGGTGAGCGGCCAGAAGAGGTCACCGACCTGCGCCGCACCGTACGCGGCGAGGTCATCGCCTCCACCTTCGACCAGTCACCGGCCGATCACATCAAGGCAGCGGAACTCGCCATCGAGCGCGCCAAGCGGCTCGCGGAGCTCGGCAGGGACGTGGTCGTCATGCTCGACTCGCTCACCAGGCTCGGCCGTGCCTACAACCTCGCCGCGCCCCCGAGCAGCCGCACCCTCAGCGGCGGCGTCGCCGCCTCGGCTCTCCAGCCGCCCCGCCAGTTCCTCGGCGCGGCCCGCTGCCTCGAAGAAGGCGGCTCACTGACCATCCTGTCCACCGCCCTGATCGACACCGGCTCCCTGCTCGACAACGTGCTATTCGAAGAGTTCAAGGGAACCGGGAACATGGAGCTGCGGCTACGCCGCGACCTGGCGGAGAAGCGGCTGTTCCCGGCGATCGACGCGGTGCCTTCCGGAACCCGGCGCGAGGACCTGCTGATGGATCCAGCCGAGCATGCCGCCGTCGTCAGCCTGCGCCGCGCGCTCGCCGCGCTGGACAGCCAGCGCGCGCTTGAGCTGCTGCTCGACAAGACCACCGCGCCCAACGAGCAGTTCCTTCGCCAGGTCAGCGCCACGAGGTGACAGCCGGTAACGCAGCGGACTAGCTGTAAATATCCTGAATATTGCGCATGCCTGGACTGATGAGCATAAATATCGCTACTTATGCATAACGGCGCGTGGGACGGGAAAGGTTCTTTCCGGGTCCGCGGATCGAGGCCGATCGGTGTGGTGACGTATGCGCAATGCGTTCTCTAAGGTCGCGCGGTGGCTACGGCACTGGCCGCGCCGGAAGATCCTGATCTGGGGCTCAGCCAGCCTCGCCCTCCTGCTCGTCGCGGTTACCGGCACCGGCTACGTGATGCTCAAGCACTTCAACGCGAACCTGCAACAGGACGACATTCGCGGCCTGCTCGGTGCCCAGCCGGTGAACCTGCACCCGCAGGCGGAGAACATCATGGTCCTCGGGTCCGACTCGCGGCAAGGGCTGAGCAAGGCGTACGGCAGCGGCCTCGTCACCGACCAGTCGGACACGCTGATGATCATCCACATCCCGGCCGACAGGAAGTGGGCCGAGGTGATGTCGATACCGCGTGACTCCTGGGTGAACATCCCGGCCTGCCAGATGGGCAACGGTCAGGTGTCCGCGCCGCAGCAGTTCAAGATCAACGAGGCGTTCGCCATCGGCAACCTGGACGGGAATCACACCGCGCTCGGCATCGCCTGCACGGTGAAGACGGTGGAGCAGGACACCGGCATCTACATCAACCACTTCATCGCGGTCAACTTCACCGGTTTCGAGAACATGGTCGCCGCGCTCGGCGGCGTCTACGAGTGCAACCCGACCCCGATCAACGACCCGAACTCAAACCTGCACCTGGCCGCGGGCACCCACCTGCTGACCCCGGCCCAGGCGCTCGGCTACGTCCGCGCCAGGTACACCCTCGGCGACGGCAGCGACCTGGAGCGGATCGGCCGCCAGCAGGCATTCATGTCATCCCTGGTCAGCCGGGTCAAGAGCGAGCTCCTCGACCCGATCGCGATTTACCGGTTCCTCGACGCCACCACGAAGTCCCTGACGATCGATAGCCAGCTCGGCGGCATCACCGGCCTCTACAACCTTGGCCAGTCGCTGCGCGGCATCCCGTCGAGCAAGATCGCCTTCTTCACCATCCCGAACTTCCCGCGCGGCGACGTGGTGCCGGGCGACACGGCGAACGTGCTGTGGACGCAGCCGGAAGACAGCCGGATCTTCGCCTCGTTCCGCAACGACGTGCCCGCGAGCAGCACGCTGTTCCCGCCGACGACCTCGGGGACGAAGACGAGCGTCGCCGCGGGCCTGGCCACGGACGGCCAGCGCCTGGACACCCCGTCAAGCTCCCCGACCGCGACGCAGTCGCAGAAGGCCACGCCTGCCACTCACCCAGCGACGAAGCCGACCCCGTCGACCAGCCCGCCCCTGAGCCACATCAGCATTCAGGCGCGCACCGCCAACCAGTCCATCTGCGCTGGCTGACGACCCGTCGCGCCGGGGGCGGCTACCGTTAACCGGGTGAACAGGCGTGGGTGGCTCGCGGCCGTCGGCACGGCGCTGTGCGCCGCGCTCGCGGTGCCGCTGCTCGCCGTCCTTGGCATGCAGGGTCTCGGCACCCAGGCGCGGGCCGCGGGTACGCCGTCGTCCGCGACCGCACACGCCAATCACGTGGTCATCGTCGGCATCTCCGGCCTCACCTGGAACATCGTGACGCAGTCCGCCACCGGGGAGCTGTGGCGCCTGGCCGCCGCGGGCTCGGTCGGCTCGCTGGTGGATTACGCGCAGGAACCGCTCGCCTGCCCCGCCGACGGCTGGCTGACGCTGAACTCCGCCGCCCGCGCCCAGGGCCCGCGGCCGTGCGCGTCGCTGCCCACGGTGACCAAGTCAGGCGCAGGCGCCGAGGTCCAGGCGATGCCGCAGCTCGTCCGGGACAACCAGCAATTTCACGAGTCGCCCGACTGGGGCCTGCTCGGCACGCTCGCGAGCTGCACGACCGCCGTCGGCCCGGGCGCGGCCCTCGCGCTCGCCTCGCCGGCCGGCACCGTCTCCTCCTACGTGCCGTCGCCCGACGACCTGTCACCGTCGGTGCTGGCCCGCTGTCCGCTGACCGTCATCGACCTGGGACAGATAGCGGCATCAGAACGGGGTCGTGTCTCCGCCCTCGACGCACAGCTAGCTCGAATCGCCGCCGAGCTACCCCCGAGCACCTTGCTCCTCGTCACCGCTCCTGGCGCGGCGGCGGGAACGGGCCAGGGCCAGGCGCCGGCCGGCCCGCCGCATCTCATGTCGGTGCTGGTGAACGGGCCGGGCTTCGCCGGCGGCCTGCTTAACTCCACGGCCACGAGGCGCCCGGGCGTGGTGACGCTCACCGACCTGACGCCGACGGTGGCCGCCTGGCTCGGTCGCCACGGTCCCCGCGGGAACCGTGGGGGCGCAGATCACCCGCGGCGAGCGCGGCGACCTCGGCTCGACGATCGCGAGCCTGATCGCGCGCGATACCGCCGAGCAGGTGTGGATCGCCACGCACGGCTGGTTCTTCATCGGCTACGCGGTCGCGGACGCGCTGGCGTTTGGCCTCCCGGTCGTGCTCTTCTGGGGCGGCGAGGAGGAACGCCGCCGCCGCCGCGCCCAGTGCTGGCGCACCGCCGGGGTGGCGGCGGCCGCGGTTCCGCTCGGCTCGTACCTGGCGAACCTGGCTCCTTGGTGGTACTGGATTCACCCCGCCTGGTGGCTGTACGGGATGACCATCGGCTGGACGCTCGTGATTGCGGCGGCCGCGCTTGCCGGGCCGTGGCGGCGGGACGCGACCGGCCCGTTCGGTGCGATCGCCTCGGCCACGCTCTTGTTGCTCGCCGTGGACGTGATGGCCGGCTCTCGTTTGCAGCTCGACGCGCCATTCGGGCTGTCACTGCTGGTCAGCGGCCGCTTCTACGGCATCGGCAACGACGCACTCGGTGTCTACTGCGTCAGCACTCTCGTCGCCGCCGCGTGGCTCGCTTGTGTCGTGATTAAGAGCCGGCCCGTCCTGGTGGTGGGAGCGGTCGGGCTGCTTGCCGTGGTCGCCTCCGGATGGCCTGGGTTCGGGGCGAAGGTGGGCGGGACGATCGCGCTCGTGCCCTGCCTGCTGCTGCTCGCCGCCTGGCTGGCCGGGGCGCGAGTCGGCGTGCGGTGGGCGGTTCCGGTATTGGCCAGCGGCCTTGTCCTGTTCCTCGCGTTCGCCCTGGCCAGCTACGTCCTCCTGGGGGGCGGCGGGTCCGACATAGGGACGTTCGCCGGGAACCTGCTGCACGGCCGGGCCGGTGACCTCCTACAGCGGAAGGTCAGCGCCAACGTGGGATCTCTCACGCTGCACGTCTTCAGCTGGCTGATTCCCGTCGCGGCGGTGCTGGCAGGCGCCGCGCTGTGGCGGCCCGCCGCACTGCGGCTGCGGACCCTCGCCTTCGCATTCGCGGCCCTTCCGCTCTTGCGCGTGCTTGCCTGGCTCACCTGGCTGGTCCTCGTGATCGGCTGGTTCGCCGACGACTCGGGGGTCATCGTTCCCGCCGCGGCGCTCCCGTTCGCGGTGCCGCTGACGATCGCCATGGCCGCCTCGGTGAACCCAACCCCGTCCAGTTTCCATAGCTGCTGATGGGGCAGGATATTTTGGTAGAGCCTTCGCCGGGCCATCCGTCGCAGGCAGACCCCCGAGTTAGAGGACGCCGGATGCAATATCAGCTTTCGCGTGTCGTCATGGGTCCGGCTCTGTACGTGCTCGGCCGACCCAAGGTGACGGGGCTTGAGTATGTCCCCGCGAGTGGTCCGGCGATCCTCGCGTCCAACCACCTGTCGTTCATCGACTCGATGTACCTGCCGCTGGTGATCCCACGGCCGGTGGTGTTCCCCGCCAAGGCGGAGTACTTCTCGGCGAAGGGGCCACTCGGCCGGCTTTGGGCCGCCTACCTGCGCTCCACCAACCAGCTTGAGATCGACCGCAGCGATTCGAAGTCCGCGCAAGCCACCCTGGAGGCGGCCGCGGGGATCCTCCGGGCGGGCAACCTGTTCGGGTTCTACCCGGAGGGCACGAGGTCGCCCGATGGCCGGCTCTACCGGGGCCGGGCCGGGCTCGGCTGGCTGGCGCTGAACACCGGCGCCCCAGTCATTCCCGTGGCCATGCTCGGCACCAGGAAGATGCTGCCGCCTGGTGCGCCGCTGCCCCGCCCGACCAGGATCGAGATCAAGATCGGCAAGCCGCTTGAGTTCGGTCACCTCGCGAGCGACCCGCCCGCGAAGGCACGCCGCACGATCGCCGACGAGGTGATGCACGTGATCGCGGACCTCTCCGGCCAGGAGTACGTCCACGAGTACGCGTCCGACGTCAAGGCCCGCCTCGGCGGCTAGCCGCCTTCCCCTTCCTCGTTGCCAATAGCGACGATCGGGCCGGTGGCGGACGGGTTCCACACATACATCGGTCCGGTGTTAGAAAGCGGCCACGGTGCGACGTCGTCGATGGCGGGCGCGGTGGCGAATTCCGCGGGTGACTGCTCCCACGGTGCGAGCGGCTGCTCGGCGGACTCCAGTGCGGGCTGCGCGGGAAGCATCATCGGTGGTGACCCCGGGCTCCTTGGCGGCGCGGCGGGCTGCCAGGGGGGATTGCCCGCTGGACGCTGGCGCCGGTAGGCGCCGCCGTGCTTCCCGAGGGGCGCGGGTACCTGGGATGAGCCGCTCGCCCCGGAAGCGGGCAGGGCAGGCGTGCTTGGCCAGATGACGACGCGCGCGGGGACAGGCGCGGTACGCGTGGCCTGCTGTCCCCTGGCGTGGCGGGCCCGGCCGACGATACGGGCCGGCCTGCCGGCCCTCGCTGACACCGGACTTGGCGGCGCGCGCGCGGCGGCGGAGCCTGGTCAGCGTTATCGCGGCGACCAGGCACGCGATCAGCACACCCGCGGCGACCGCGAGGTCGACGACGAGCGAGCGGAGCAGGCCGCCGGGGTCGGACTGGCCAGCCGCCGCCCGGTGAGTGGTACCCGTCGTAGCGGGCGCGACGGCGGGCGCGGTGGGCTGCGTGGTGGGCGGCGCGGGTGCCGGGTGAGCGGCCGCGATGGCGGCGGCAGAGGTGAGCGCCGCCCCGGCGTCGAGTGCGCCGTGCCCCCAGCCCGCCGCGACGCGATTGCCAGCGGCACCGGGCGGCGGTGTCGCGCCGTGCTCGATTGCCTGCGTGACCTCCGCCACGGTCAGCCACGGGTAGCGGGACCTGATGAGGGCCGCGACGCCCGCGGTCAGCGCGGCGGACATGTCGGAGGAAGCCAGCGGCTCGTACCCGCCGTCAGGCGCGGCGACCAGCAGGCCCGCCGCCGGATCGGCCGTCATGCCGCCGGAGAGCGCCTGGCCTGGCGTGGTGCCGGAACCGGGCGCGGTCAGCGCGACGTAGGAGCCCGTGTTCGTGAACGGCGCGAGCTCGCCGGTCCGCGAGGTCGCGCCCACGGCGATGACCCCTGGGTAGGCGGCCGGGTAGTTGACCGAGTCGGTGGCGGCCCCGTTGTCGCCGGCCGGCGCGACGAGGATGACGTTACGGGCGAGCGCGAAGCTGACGGCCGCCCGTTCGGCCGCGCTGCCACCTGCCGCCGGGTCTCCGGCGGGGGCCCCGCCGAGCGTGCCAGGGTCAAGCGGGAGCGCGATGACGGTAGCGCCGTGGCCGACCGCGTACCTGATGCCAGCCGCGATGGCAGCGGGCAGGTTCCTGGTGATCGCCGCGGCTGAGTTCAGCGGGTCGTTGTACTCCAGGGTCACCTGGAGCGACAGGATCTTGGCGCCTGGCGCGACCCCGGTGATGCCCTCGGAGCCGCCTGAGCCGTGCCCGTGCCCGGCGATGAGGCTGGCTACCGCCGTGCCCTCCGCGCCCCAGTACGAGCCGCCAGGCGCGCGTCCGGTCTTGCTGAAGTCGGGTCCCTCGATCACGGTGCCGGCCAGGTCCGGGTGCTTGGCGTCGACTCCGGTGGAGAGCACCGCGACCGTCACGCCCTTGCCTGCCCCGGGCGCCGCACGCGACGCGGCGGGGACCTGCAGCGAGGAGAGCCACCACTGGTTAGAACGCGTGACGGCCTGGGGCGCGGCGGCGGCCGCGGGCAGCGCGACAGCCGTCGCGGCGGCAGACGCGGCCAGGACTGGCAGCAGGCCCCGCAGCAGACGAGCCACGTTGGTCACGCGTACTCCAGATCGGACCAAAAGGGAAAATTTCCGCATGTGGGTCACATGCTGAAAAATCGTCCCTAATGTTGCCATGCAGTCATGCGACAGTGGAACGTGCCGTCCGCTAACTATTTCATGACGTTGGCGCCGCTGGAGGCGCATTGTGGCTCTTAGGTGACGATGAGCGTCATTCTCGTTCCCGCCCGGAGGCCGAAGCGCCGCGCCGCGTCACCGCCGGCCACCGCGATGGCGACCCAGTCACCGCCGTCCCGGTAGCAGAGCGGCTCGCCTGGCGCGACCTCGCCGAAGGTCGTGACGAACGGCACGGCAAGCTCGCCGCCGTCCCATGCCAGCGTGACGGTCCTGCCCGGGGTCAGCCCGGCTCGTGGTGCGTCGGCGCCGGGCAGGGAGAGCTGAACGTTGCCGAACCCGTCCACGGTGACCACCTCCACCTGCGCTCCGTCCCCCGTTATCCGGCACTCCGGCGGCGGCAGCGTGACGAGGCTGGTCACCTCGACCCGATCACCCGCCTCATCGAGTGGCAGTCCCGCTGCCAGGCGCGCCGCGACCGGCATGAAGATGTCCCGGCCGTGGAACGTGGCCGCCGTGGTCTCCCGCCACAGCGCCCTGTTGGTGAGCGAGACGGCGCGAACCGCGCCGCCGGCCACCGCGATGGCCACGGACAGCAGGCCGTTGTCCGGGCCGACGAAGAGCGAGCCGCCGGCCTCCACCGCGACGCCGCGCCGCGCCGTTCCCACTCCCGGGTCCACGACCGCGACATGTACGGCAGGCGGAAAGTACGGGACGGCCTGGGCGAGGACAGCGGCGCCGCGCCGGATGTCGCCAAGCGGGATCAGATGTGTTATGTCAGTAATGCGTAGATCTGGAGCGACCTGGGAGGCCACCGCGTGGCAAACCGCCACGAATGCGTCTTCAAGCCCGTAGTCGGTAAGGAACGTCAGACAATTAAACTGGGCCACGAATGGAGCCTACTGGCGTGAGAAGGGGGAGTTGATGCCTGCGTTGTCCGAGCGTGACATGCGCGTCCTCGCCTTCGAGCGCGGCACCTGGCGTACCCCTGGTGCCAAGGAGCAGGCCATCGCCGAGGTGCTCGGCGTCACCGCCACGAGGTACTACCAGCTGCTCAACGAGCTGATCGACAGCCCGGAGGCGCTGAAGTACGATCCGGTGCTCGTAAAGCGGCTACGGGCACAGCGAGCCCGCCGCCAGCGCATACGTTCGCCGCACCCGGGTACCAAGTAGCGGTGCCGCTGCCCCGCGCGAGAACCACAGAAGGCCAGGCCGGCTTGGCCGCGATGGCGGCAGACCCGGCGCACGCGCTGCTCGCCACCGACTACGACGGAACCCTCGCCCCGATCGTCGCCGACCCGGCTGCAGCGGTGGCCGCACCCGGTGCCGCGGCGGCGCTGTCCAGGCTGGCAGGCCTAGTCGGCACGGTGGCGGTCATCACGGGCAGGCCCGCCGTGGAAGCGGTCTCGCTTGGCGGCCTAGCCGACGTGCCTGGCCTCATCGTTCTCGGGCACTACGGCGCGCAGCGCTGGCAGGCGGGCGTGCTCAGCGAAGCCTCCGTGCCCGCAGGGGTCCAGGCCGTGCGCGAGGCGCTGCCCGGGTTGCTCGCCGAGTTGGCCGCGCCCGAGGGAACGACCGTGGAAGACAAGGGCACGGCGCTCGCCGTTCACACGAGGAGGACGGCGGACCCGGCCGCGGCGCTCGCGCTGCTGCGCGAACCCCTCGGCCGGCTCGCGATGAGTGCCGGGCTCACGCTTGAACCCGGCAGGCTGGTACTCGAGCTCCGGCCACCAGGCACGGACAAGGGAACCGCCCTGCGGGAGCTTGTCGCGGAACGTGCCGCACGTTCCGCGGTGTTCTGCGGTGATGACCTCGGAGACCTCACCGCCTTCGCCGCGATCCGTCGCCTGCGCGCCGACGGCATCCCCGGCTGTGCCGTCGCCAGCGAAAGCCAGGAGACGCCGCAGGTGGCCGAGGCTGCCGACATCGTCGTCGACGGCCCCCCTGGCATCGTGCGGTTGCTCGCAGAGCTCGCGGATTACCTCCCGGGGGGATGACCCCCCGGGGACCCCTCCAATCATGGAAGGGCTTCGCTCTGCAGTACTTCCCGCGGGGGGACGACCCCCCTGCACCCCCCGGCATGGGAGGGCTTCGCCCCCCATATCCCCCCACGGGGGGACTCGCACAAACCGTTCGCCCCCGCGCTGTGGCTGGGTTAAGGCCTTGTGGTTGCCGTAGGCAGGCGTTGCATAACCCGCAACGCCTCGCGCTGTGGCTGGGGTTAGCGCCTTGTGGTTGTACTTACGGGCGGCCGGGGATCAGGACGGTCCAGCCGGCCGCGCGCCAGGCGGCGGCGTCGAGCGTGCAGCGGGCGTCGATGAGGACCGGGTTCGCGACGACCGAGCGGAGCCCGTCCGGGTCAATGGCGCGGTAGTCGGTCCATTCGGTGAGGTGAAGAACGATGTCGGCGCCCTCGGCCGCCTCGTGGACCGAGTCCGCGTACCGGAGATCCGGGCGAACCCGGGCCGCGTTGGGCATGGCGACCGGGTCGTGGACGGCGACGATCGCGCCCTCGTCGGCGAGGCGGCCGGAGATGGCAAGGCTTGGCGAGTCGCGGATGTCATCGCTGTTGGGCTTGAAGGCGGCGCCGAGCACGGCGACCCGCTTGCCTGCCAGGTCGCCGCCGAGGACATCGCGCGCCAGCGTGATGACCCGGTCGCGGCGGCCGAGGTTGATGGTGTCCACGGTGGTCAGCAGGTTCACGAGCGAGTCAACGCCCTTGTCCTGCGCGGTGGCGCGGAAGGCGCGGATGTCCTTCGGCAGGCAGCCGCCGCCGAAGCCGAGACCGGGGGAGAGGAACTTGCGGCCAATCCGCTCGTCGATGCCGATCGCGTCTGCGAGCTTGATCACATCCGCGCCGGAGGCCTCGCACATCTCCGCCATTACGTTGATAAAGGAGATCTTGGTCGCGAGGAACGAATTGGCCGCGACCTTCACCAACTCCGCGGTTTCCAGGTCCATGGTCAGCCCCGGAATGCCCGATGCGAGCGGGGTCGCGTAGACCGCGCGCATCAGCTCGTCCGCGGTATCGGACGTGACGCCGAACACAATGCGGTCCGGGGTCAGGCTGTCCTGCACCGCGTAGCCCTCACGGAGGAACTCCGGGTTGAACGCGTAGTCGACCAGGTCGCCTGCCGGGGCCGCCGCGTGGACGCGCGCGATGATTTCCCGCGACGTCCCGACGGGCACGGTGGACTTGCCCACGATCAGGGTGGCGCGGGTCAGGTGCGGCGCCAGCGCGTCCGAGGCGCTGAAGACATAGCTCAGGTCGGCGTTTCCGCCGCCGCCCTTCGCCTGGGGCGTGCCAACGCAGATGAAGTGCACGTCGGCGAACTCGCCGACCTCGGCGAAGGAGTCGGTGAACCGGAGCCTGCCCGCGTCGAGGTTCTTCCGCAGCAGCGGCTCAAGCCCTGGCTCGAAGAACGGTGTCTCGCCGCGCGCCGCCATGGCGATCTTGTCAGCGTCCACGTCGATGGCAAGTACCTCATGGCCTAGATCCGCCATGCAGACGGCGTGGGTAAGGCCCAGGTAACCGGTGCCGATGACGCTGATGCGCAGGATCTGTCCGTTGCGACCCATTGTGAGTCCTCAGCTTCTACTTGTGGTGACTACAGCCCTTTGTGGGGATCACCGAGTTTAAGGCAACTAGCTCAGGCAGGCCTGGGGGCTACTGTGAATGACGACGTGACATTCATTGCGTAGCCTGTCCGCGCGGGATACCCTACCTGACCTTGCTGCACGGGATTGTCGCAAACCACCACTCGTGCACAAACGTATATGCCCATAACGTGCGACGTGGCGCGGACCACCGCACGCTCTGACGACCAGGGCATCGTGCGCGGCCCCGTTGGTGCCGCGCAGCGGCGTCGCGGCGCCGTGACGTGCTGGTCTGGTCACGTTTCGCCCAGCGTACTGTCTCGAAACGTGACCGGTCGGAGTCCAGGCCGGTCCTTAAGGATTAACTGGCTATTGTGGATAGCCACGTTTCCCGAGGCCCACGCGCGTCCCGAGGCCCGCGCGCGCGGATAGTGCACGAAGGACGGACTGTTGCGATGACATGGCAGACCAAGACGGATGCGCTGGCGCCGCACGCGGGCGGCGTCAGCCTGTCACGGCTCTCCGGCCTGCCTGAATGGCTCCGCTCGAACTTGTTTCTGCAGGCGGACCGCGGGCGCCTGACCTGGCGGCACATCCTGGCAGGCGTCCTGTTCGTCGCCGCGGGCGCGGCCGTGAGCCTGACGCGTACCTCGGGACCCGGCGCACTGAACTCGACTTGGATCGAGGACGCGGGCAACTTCCTGCAGGACGGGCTCAACCACTCGGTGGCGACGACGCTCAGCACGCAGATGAACGGCTACTACGACGTGGTGCCGCGCGCGATCACCGCCGTCGCGGTGTCGTTCCCTGTCGCCTGGGCGCCGGGGATTATGTCCGCCGCCGCCGCGTCGGAGTACGCGCTGTTCGGGCTGATCGCCTATATCGCCAGCGGCCCGTTCCTGCGCAACCGGTGGCTCCGCCTGCTCGTCGCGGTCCCGGCGTTCGTCGTGCCCGTCGGCTACACGCAGGTGAACAACGACCTCGCCACCGTCCAGTTCATCGCGCTCTACGGGCTCTTCTGGCTGCTGCTCTGGCGGCCGGTGACACGGGCGGGTCAGGTATGCGCCCCACTCATCATGCTCGGCGCCACGCTGACCAGCATCCTGCCTGTCTTCTTCGCGCCCTTGCTGGCGGCGCGGCTGATAGCCGACCGTTCCAAGACCGCGATCGCCGTCGCCGTGTGCTGGGCGGCGGGCCTGCTTACGCAGTGGAGTGTCCAGTTGCGCGGGATGAGCAACCGGACGAGCGGCTTGTTCACCAGCCCGCTGTGGATCCTCGGTAACTACGTGACCAGGGCCGTGCCGCGAGCGATCTTCGGCGAGCTGGCCCTCGGCGGCCCCGGCACCAACTACCGGGGGTCCCCGGTCCCGCTGATTATCCCCGATGCGGGCGTGCACGCCGCCCTGATCTGGGGAGCGTGCGCTATCGTTGTGGCGGTTGTTGTCATCGCGCTCGCGAGGCTGACCGCGCCGCACTGGCCGCTCGCGGTTATTGCGCTTGTGTTCAGCGTCGTGCTGTTCGTCGGCGAGATCGTCGACAACTACGCCATCGTGCAGCCCAGGTACGTCATCGCGCCCGCGCTGCTCCTGTACACGGCGATCGTTGCCATGCTGCGGCCGCGCGGCCTGACAGCCGCCGTGTCCTCGGCCGGCGAGGCCGGCGGTTCGCCAAGTGGTGACACGCCTGCCACCCCCGCACCGACGGGCGCTTCGCCCCGGCTCGTCGCGGCGTGGACTCCGGTCACCGTGTTCGCCCTGCTTTTGGCCATCGTCGTGGGATTCAATTTCCGCGTCGTCAATACCCGTTCGGAGAGCCCGCCATGGACCGCCGTCGTCGCAGCCGCCAGGCACACGTGCACGAAACCTGGCACGGCCGACTACCAATACATCCACCTGTGGTGGCGCGTCCAGATCCCGTGCAGTAAGGTCTGACCGACGTGAACCCGATAACCGCCCGCCCTGCGTCAGACGTGGCCGCGCCTGAGCAGGCGACCACGCGCCGTCCCGTCGTGACGTATCTGACCTGGGGCGTACCCGGCCGTGGTGAGCCTCGCGCTCGGGCTGTTTGAGGTCGGCGTTCCTCAGCTATGGCGCGACGAGCTAGCGAGCTGGTCGGCCGCGAGCCGTACCCTGCCGCAGCTGTGGGCCATGCTGCACAACATCGACGCGGTGCTCGGCATCTACTACTTCGGGCTGCACCTGTGGATGGCGGTCTTCGGTGATTCCGCTACGGCCATGCGCGTGCCGTCGGTCATCGCGATGGCAGGCGCCGCCGCGGTGGTCGGGCTCATCGGGCGGCGGCTTGGCGGTGGCGTCGCCGGCCTCGCCAGCGGGCTGATCTTCGCCGTGATCCCGAGCGTGTCCCGCTATGCGCAGGAGGCGCGGCCCTACGCGTTCGCGACGTTCTTCGCCGCGCTCGCCACGCTCATGTTCCTGCGCGCCATGGAGCGGCCGCACTGGTCGCGCTGGGCCATCTACGCGGTGGTGCTCGGGGCCGCGGGTGCGGCCAACCTCGTCGCGGTGTGCGTCGCGGCTGGGCACCTGAGCATCGTTCTCTGGGACTTCTTTCAGCGCACGGTGCGTGTCGGCGGCGACGGCACGGCCGACAGCGGCAAGGCGCTGCCCGGCGGCCGGCTCTCGCCCGAGGGCTCGCCGCTGTTGCTGGTGAAGCGGTTCTGCGTGGCCGTGATCGGTGGCGGCATCCTCGTCTCGCCGCTGGTGATCGAGGGGCACGCGCAGCAGGGATGGCAGATCGGCGGGGTGGCGACACCGCACGTCGCCGAGCTCATCGGCGTCACCGGCGGCCTATGGCAGGAGCTGTTCGCCTCCGTGCCCGTCGCCGTCGTGGTCATGCTGCTCGCCGTGGCTTCCCTGGCTGCGGCACCCGATGCACGCCGCCGGTCCATCGCCTTGTACGCTCTCGCGCTCGCGATCGTCCCTGTCGTGACGGTCTGGATCATCTCCCGCGGCCCGACCTCGTACTGGACCTACCGCTACATGCTGTTCACCGTCATGGGCTGGTCCCTCGGGGCGGGACTCTGCATCTCCTACCTCGCCGAGCGCGCTAAGGGCAGCACGCGGCTGGCACGCCTCAGCGGCTCCCTTTCGCCCCGCTTCGCCGCGGCGGCCGTTCTCGTCGCCGTGGTGGGCTTGGTCGGCATACACGACCAGCTGGCGATCCGCCAGAACGAGGCACACAACCTCTGGGCTTACCCGGAGATGCCCTCAAACGGGCTGCCGGCGGATTACCAGGCGGCCGCGGCCGTCATCGCCGCCAACGAGCGGCCGGGGGACCGCATGGCCTATGAGACCGGCGATCTGAACCACTACCAGGTCGACACCGCCATGGCGTACTACCTGCGTGGCAAGCTGCCGCCGCCGGTCTTCCAGGCGCAGACGCAGGTCCAGGCCAACTCGCTGCAGCCAACCGAGTGCCAAGACCCGGGGCCCTGCATAACGGGCACGCCGCGGCTCTGGGTGGTCTACGTTGACCATCTGGCCCCTGACCCGTTCACCGCGCTGCCATCGACCGGACCGTATAGCGTGTCCGAAGGGGGCTACCTGCAGACGCTCGGCTACCAGGTGCAGACGACGTGGCAGGAGAACGGGATCACGGTCGCCCTCCTGACCGTCGACTAGCCAATAGCACAGCCGGGGCCGCCAGCAGGCGGCCCCGGCGGTCACGTTCTGCTAGCGCGCGCCCCTGAGCACGTCCTGGTACGCGGTGCAGTCCGCGTAGCGCGGTAGCTGGCCCGCCCGCAGCGCCTCGTCAAGCGTCGGCGCGGCCGCGTCCTTCTCGGAAAGCACCGGCACCAGGTCCTCATCCGCCGGCCAGGCGATCCCGATCGTCGGGTCGAGTGGGTGCACGCCGTGCTCGCGTCCCGGTGCGTATGGCGTGGAGCACAGGTAAAGCGCCGTCGCGCCGTCGGTGAGGGCCATGAACGCGTGCCCGAGTCCTTCGGAGAGGAACACCGCGCGGCGCGTGACGGCGTCGAGCTTGACCGCTTCCCACTTCCCGAAGGACGGCGAGTCGGCCCGCAAATCCACGATCACGTCCAGGATCGCCCCGGCCGGGCACGTCACGTACTTCGCCTGCCCCGGTGGCACGTCGGCGTAATGAATTCCCCTAATCACCCCGCGCTTAGATACAGAACAGTTGGCTTGCGCGATGTTCAGCCGGTACCCGAGGTCGGCGGCGAACTCCGCGCCGCGGAATGTCTCGGCGAAACTGCCCCTGTCGTCCGCATGCACCTGCGGTTCGTAAACCCAGGCGCCCTCGATCCCAAGTGGTTGCACGCCAAGACCCTATCAACGCTCAGAAACGTATCGGCCTGGCTCCCCGAGGGGAGCCAGGCCGATCGCACCGATTAACCCGGCTAATCCAGTATTTGGTCGGAGCCAGAGATCCTAGGAGACGATGACAACCCTCTCGGCCTGCTGTCCCCGGTCGCTCTGCGTGATCTCGAACTCGACCCGCTGGCCCTCTTCAAGGCTGCGGTACCCATCTGCCTGGATCGCGGAGAAATGGACGAAGACGTCCTTGCCACCGTCGACGGCGATAAAGCCGTAGCCCTTGTCCGGGTTGAACCACTTGACGGTGCCCTGAGCCATTCCAAACAACTCCCTAACTGCTGCTCGGGCTTCGAGCCCCGCCCTTGCAACCGCGGAACCCGTCGATCGCGACTCGACGAGACGTTGGCCAACGCACGCTCTCACGCTCGCACTATGCCTTGCCGACAGCGACCAGAAACGACCTTACCGCGTGCGCGGTGCTCATGACGCCAATTTGCCCGTGGGGGGACGACCCCCCTACACCCCCCGGCATGGGGGGGCTTCGCCCCCCCATATCCCCCCCACGGGAGGACTCGCACAAACCGCGCGCCCCCCGCGCTGTGGTACGGTTAAGGCCTTGTGGTTGCGGTAGGCAGGCGTTGCACAGCCCGCAACGCCTCGCTGTGGCTGGGGTTAGAGCCTTGTGGTTGCCGTAAGCAGGCAGCGCATAGACCGCGCTGCCTCGCGCTGTGGCTGCGGTTAAGGCTGCCGCCTAATGAGTTCCTAATACTGTGCTTGGAAGGCTTCGAGGGTGGGCTTAATCGCCTGCGGTACTGTCACCGCGTTGGCCACCGCGGAGAGGGTCTTGAGGCCGTCGCCGGAGTTGATGATCACAGTTTCCGCGTCTGGGTCGAGCTGGCCCGCGGCGAGCAGCTTGCGCAGCACGCCGACGGTCACCCCGCCCGCGGTCTCGCCGAAAATCCCCTGGGCGCGGGCGAGCAGCTGCATCGAGTCCACGACCTCGGCGTCGGAAACGTCGGCCACCGCACCGCCGGTCCTGCGCACCACGTCAAGCACGTACGGTCCGTCCGCCGGGTTGCCGATCGCGAGGGACTTCGCGATCGTGTCCGGCTTCACCGGCCGTACCACGTCCCAGCCCTTAGCGAACGCCTCAGACACGGGCGAGCACCCGGTCGCCTGCGCACCGTACACCTTCCACGGCTTGGACTCGACGAGGCCAAGCTCCGCGAGCTCGCTGAACCCCTTGTCGATCTTGACGAGCTGTGCGCCGGACGCGACGGGGACCACGATCTGGTCGGGGAGCCGCCAGCCGAGCTGCTCTGCGATCTCGAAGCCGAGCGTCTTCGAGCCTTCCGCGTAGTACGGGCGCACGTTCACGTTGACGAACGCCCAGTCCTCGTGCTCGCCTGCCAGCTCGGAGGCCAACCGGTTGACGTCGTCGTAGTTACCGTCCACCGTCACGAACGTGCCGCCGTACACGGCGGTCGTGAGGATCTTCTGCTCCTCGAGGTTCGCGGGGACCATCACCACGGACCTGATGCCTGCCCTGGCGGCCGCCGCGGCGACCGCGTTGGCCAGGTTGCCCGTCGACGGGCAGGCGAGGACCTTGAAGCCCATCTCGGTCGCCGCCGCGAGCGCCACGGCGACCACGCGGTCCTTGAAGGAGTGGGTCGGGTTGCCGCTGTCATCCTTGATCCACAGGCGGCGCATCCCGAGTTCGGCGGCGAGCCCGTCCGCGCGGACGAGCTTGGTGTAACCGGGCTCCGTGGTCGGGCGCGTCGCTATGTCCTGCGGGACGGGAAGCAGTGGCGCGTACCGCCAGATGTTCTGCGGGCCTGCTTCGATGTCGGCCCTGGTCAGCCGCGGGAAGTCGTAACCGACCTCCAGCGGCCCGAAACACTCGGAACACGCGTAGTACGGGCCGAGCTCGACCGTGGCGCCGCACTCCCGGCAGGTCAAGCCGGTGGCGTTACCGAGGCGGAGGGGCGCGTCGGTCTGAACAGTCATGGGGCGAGGCCTCTCTCTCCCATCTTTCCCAGCGGTCACCTTGACCACGGGCCGGACTTGGCACCACGTCGCGCGCTTGCCTCGCCTTACTGAGGTGCGTTACCGCGATGGTTGCCGGGGCTTCACAGGGCCGATCCCTCCACCCCTCTGGATGAGGTATTCAGTTGTCTCCCGGGGGGACGACCCCCGGTACCCCCGGTGCGCGCCCGATGGCAAAACCCGCCATCGTATCGGGCGCGCGGCAACGCGGGGCCGGTGCAACTACTGATAACACTGTAACCGATCGAACGCCTCCCCCGGCAACCGGCTATTGAGGGATTCATCTACGCTTGTTCCATATGACTAACGACCCGAGTCGGCTACTCATTGTTGCCTCGAACCGTGGGCCCGTCTCGTACAGCCATGCCGAGGACGGGTCGCTGTCCGCTAACCGCGGCGGCGGCGGCATGGTGTCGGGACTGACGTCGGGACTCGCCGCGGTGGCCGCGGATGGCGGTGCTCTCTGGCTCTGCGCGGCGCTCAGCGAGGCCGACAGAGAAGTCGCCCGCTGGCCCGATCGGGCGCCGAGCAGCCCCGGTGAGGTCCCGGTGCGCATGCTCGACATCCCTGCCGACGTGTTCGACGCCGCGTACAACAGCATCTCTAACTCGCTCTTGTGGTTCGTTCACCACCTGCTATTCGACACGCCGAACCAGCCGCGGTTCGATATGGCGTTCCGTGCCGACTGGGCCGCCTACGTCGCCTACAACGAGACGTTCGCGGCGGCGCTCGCGCAGGAGTGTGCGTCGGGCACCCGGGTACTGATCCAGGACTACCACCTGTCGCTCGCGCCGCGTATGCTGCGCGACCGCTACCCCGCCGCACGGATCGCCCACTTCGAGCACACCCCGTGGGCGCCGCCCGAGTATTTCCGGCTGCTGCCGGACGACGTGGCCATCGCGATCCTCGACGGGATGCTCGGTGCCGACCACGCCGGGTTCCTCGCCTGGCACTGGGCCGACGCATTCCTCGACTGCTGCGAGGCGGTGCTCGGCGCGGAAGTGACAAGGACCCGCCCCGGCGCCGGCCGCGTCAGCTACCGGGGCCACGTGACCGAGGTGGCGGTGCACCCCCTGGGGGTGGACGCCGAGGAACTGCGCGCAAGGGGCCGCCAGGCGGACGTCCAGAGCAGCGCGAGCGGGCTGCGGGAGACGGCACGGGGCAGGCAGCTGATCGTGCGGGTGGACCGCACCGAGCTGTCCAAGAACATCGTGCGTGGCCTGGCCGCCTACCGTGAGCTGCTCGTCACCCGGCCGGAGTGGCGCGGCCGGGTGACGCACCTCGCGCTCGCCTACCCGTCGCGCTCCGGGCTCGCCGAGTACCAGGCCTACACGGCGCGGGTGCATCAACTGGCCGCGGAGATCAACGCCGAGTTCGGGACGCCGGACTGGGAACCCCTTATCCTGGATGTGAAGGATGACTACCCGCGCTCGCTGGCTGCGTGCGGGCTGGCAGACGTGCTGCTGGTCAACCCAATAAGAGACGGCATGAACCTGGTGGCCGAGGAAGGGCCGATCCTCAGCGAGGGCGGCTGCGCGCTCGTGCTCTCCAGGGAAGCGGGCGCCGCCGCACTGATTGGTGAGGCCGCACTGCTTGTCAACCCGTATGATGTCAGCGCTACCGCTAACGCCTTGCATGCTGGCCTGATCATGCCGGCCGCCGAGCGGCAGCGACGCAGTGCAACGATCGCAAGCGTCGCGGCCGCACGTGCACCGCGGCGTTGGCTTACGGAACAAGTTGAGGCACTCGGCTAACTACCGGCTACGACGGTGTTACGCTCCGTGTCTGTCCGCTCAGATGCGGGTACAACAGGATTGCGGTGGTAGTGGTCCGGAAGGGCCGGACCTGTCGGGAACAAGCACGTAAGGCGCAACAACTTTCTATAATTCAGAACGCCACGGAGTACGCCAGGCGCCTGCGTACCGAGCACGAGACTGGGACTAGCCCAGAGCAGATGGGTTCCTTCATTGACCGTTGAAAGCAAGTCTTCCGCCGTCCGGCGAAGCGCCTCGGCTCCGCTTGACATGACGGAGCGTGATCCCAGGGACTCTGCGGGACTCCTCCTCGGGCGGCTGACCGCGCTTCCCGCCCTGGTTCTCCTGCCGTTCCTGCTGACCAGCTTCCCACTGCTGCTGATCGGCTACTTCAAGCCCATCCCGGTGATCGTGCTCTGGCTGGCGCTTACCGCGTTGATCGTTCCCTATGTGTGGCGGCGCATTCCGTCGGTGACAGGGGCGGCCGACTGGGGCACCGCGGCCGAGGGACGCGCGAAGCCCACGCCGCGCTGGGTGCTGTGGTCGCTGGTGGTGATCTCGGTCGCATTCGGCGTCTTCCAGGGGGTCTACCACTCCCAGTTCGTCATCGATCAGCTCGACGCGGCGTCTTACATGAACTTCGCCACCTGGATCTCGGGGCACGGGTCGCTGCCGATCCCGCAAAACGCCGCGGCCTTCGGCAACGCGCCGGGGATCACCTTCAACAGCGCCGCGTTCTACAGCGGCGCGATGTATGGCACAGGCAACTCCATCGTGCCCCAGTTCATGGCCGGGCTGCCGATGCTGCTCTCGCTCGGCTTCTGGGCGGGCGGCGCCCGGCTCGCGTTGCTCTTTGCGCCGGTGCTCGGCGCACTCGGCGTTTTCACGTTCGGCGGCCTGGTGGCCAGGCTGGTCGGTCCCCGGTGGGCGCCGTTCGGCGCGCTGGCCATCGGCATCGGCATCCCCGAGGCGTACGTGAGCCGCAACACCTACAGCGAGACGCTCGCGCAGATCCTGCTGCTCGGCGCGCTGTCGCTGTGGATCGACTCGCAGCGCACCGACCGGGGCGAGGAAGACGCCGGGCGGTTGCGCACTCACTGGCGAACGCACGCGCGATCGGCCTCGCACGTGCTCGCGGGGGTAACCGGGTTGCTGTTCGGCATCACCCTGCTTGTGCGCATCGACGGGCCGGCCGACGTCCTGTTCGTCGTCCCGTTCTGCGGGCTGCTTGTCCTGCGGCGGCAGCGCCAGGTGATCGCGCTCGTCATCGGCATGCTCATCGGCTTGGTGTACGGCGCGGTCGACGGATGGTTCCTCACCCGGCCGTACCTAACGGGGACCAACAAGTCGTCCGTCGAATACCTAGTCGCCGCGTTCGTCGTGATCACGGTGGCGACCGCGGTGGCGGTCTGGTGGCTACGCCGACGTGGCTCCGAGTTGCGGACCGCGCCGAAGCCATGGCTGGTCATGGCGGTGACGGCCCTTCCGTTCATCGTGATCGCCGTCTTCATCGTCCGGCCCTACGTGGAGCGGAACTGGCACGCGCTGCAGTACGCACCGCTCAGCCTGCACTGGATTTACTGGTACACCGGCTTCTCCGCGATCGCGTTCGCGGTGATCGCCACCGCCATGCTCGGCAGGCGGTGCGTCAAGGGCGAGGCGCCCGTCTGGGTGCTGCCGCTCCTGACGTTCGCCTGGGCGATCGTCTGGTTCCTGCTCCGGCCCGCGATCACCGCCCACCAGCCCTACGCCAGCCGCCGCCTTGTCCCCGCCGTGCTGCCAGGCCTGATCCTGTTCGCGGTGTGGCTGGCGGCCTGGCTCGGCAGGAAGTCGCGGGTCGTTCACCTGGTGAGCGTGCCCGACTACCTCAAGCGGTCGCCCCGGGTGTTCGTGATCGCCTGCTGCGCGGGTGCCATCTTCCTGCCGCCGATGATCGGGAACTTCGGCCTCAGCCTTAGCGGCTCAGACGGCCTCGCGCTGCAACGCGCCTACGTCGGCGAGGTCGCCGCGATCGACAAGATCTGCCAGGCCATCCCGCCGAACTCGTCGGTGCTCATCGCCGACTTCATGATGTACTGGCAGTTCGAAGAGAACATCAGGGGCACTTGCGACGTTCCGGTAGCCGGCGTGGTGACCGAGGTTCCCAACGCGAACAACCCCCCTGGCAGTAATATCGCCCCGGCCACCGTGCTCGCCGACGTGCGGGCCATCGAGAAGGCCGGACGGCACCCAATCGTTCTCGCGTCGACCGCGGCGGAACTGTCCCAGCTTGGCAACGGTGCCGTGAATTTGGTGATGGCCCAGGATACGAGCATCGACGAGCACGTAATCTTCGGTACGCCGAGGAACACGCTTCCCCAGAGGTTCACGGTCTACAGTTGGGAGCCGGCCAAGTGATTGCCGAATACGAAACTGTGCGCGAAGAGGAAACGGCCGCGCCTTATGTGACGATCATCCTGCCTTGCTATAACGAGGAAGGGCACGTCATTGCCGAGATTGAGCGGATCTCGGCGGCGATGGACGCCAGCGGCTACTCGTATGAGCTCATGTGCGTCAACGATGCGTCGACCGACAGCACGCTTGAGAAACTGTACGAGGCTGCGCCCCGCTTTCCGAAGCTTGAGGTCGTGAACTTCCACCGCAACAGCGGATCTGGCACGGTGCGCCGGATCGGCACCCAGCGGGCCAAGGGCGAGATCGTCGTGTGGACCGACGCCGACATGACGTACCCGAACGAGCGGATCCCCGAGCTGGTCCAGATCCTTGAGAAGGACCAGTCGGTCGACCATGTCGTCGGCGCGCGCACCAGCGAGCAGGGCACGTACAAGCTGCTCCGGGTGCCCGCCAAGTGGTTTATCAGGAAGTTCGCCGAGCAGCTCACCGGGGCGAGGATCCCCGACCTGAACTCCGGCCTGCGGGCCTTCAGGCGCGAGGTGTCGCTGCCCTACCTGCGGCTGCTGCCCGCCGGCTTCTCCTGCGTCACCACGATCACCGTGTCGTTCCTCGCGAACAACCATGAGATCTACTTCCTGCCGATCGACTACTACAAGCGGGCAGGCAAGTCGAAGTTCAAGTTCGGCAAGGACTCCTACCGGTACATCCTCCAGGTGCTCCGGATGACGATGTACTTCAACCCGCTCAAGGTGCTCATGCCGCTCGCGCTGACCCTGCTCGGCATCGGCTTCATCAAGGCCATCTACGACGTGGTGGACCACCCCGTGAAGATCGCCACGGACACCGTGCTTATCTTCGTCACGGGCTTGCTCATCGCGTCCTTGGCCCTACTCGCCGACCTGATAGTCAAATCCAGGGACAGCTAGGCCCCGGCGTGCGGCTGAAGAAGCCGGTCCGTCAGCGGCCCGACCACCTGCTCCGGCGTGAAGCGCTCGGCGGCGAGCTGGCGCGCAGCGTGGCGCAGCTTCAGCAGCGCCTCGCGGTCACTGGCCAGCCGAAGCAGCGCGTCGGCCAGTGCCGCCGGGTCGCCGGGCGGCACGAGGACGGCGGCGTCGCCGAGCACCCGGCGCTGCGGCGGGGTGTCGGAGGTGATGACCGCGCACCCGGCGGCGGCTCCCTGGAACACCTTGTTGGGAACCACGCGCAGCGCCTTGTCGCCGGTGCCGAAGATCCCGAGGCACACGTCATGCGAGGCCACCAGCGCGGGAAGCTCCGCGGCGGGCACCCAGCCAAGCCAGCGCACCGACTGGTTGGCCGCGGCGGCGCGCTTGGTCTCCGCCTCATCCTGGCCGCGGCCGATCATCGTCACCTCGACCGGCGCCCCTGCGAGGCGGCCGAGCGCCTCGCCGATGACCGGAGTGCCCTGCAGCGGCGTGTAGAGGCCGTAGAAGACGACCTTCAGCGGCGCGTCGGGGTCGGCGGACAGCTCCCGGGCGGCCTCGTGCCACGGCGTGGGCGCGCCAACGGGCACCACCACGGCCTTCGACCGGTACTTCTCCGGGACGATCTCCAGGTGCTCCTCGGTGTCCACCACCACGATGTCGGCGGCGCGGAGCGCGGCCGCGTCGATCAGCGTCAGCAGTCGCTGCTTCAGGCCGCCACCCGCGATCCGGCGGTCCTTGGCGGTGTTCGCGGCGCTGATCAGGTGGTCAAGCACGATCGGCACGCGGCGTCGCGGGTACAGCAGCCGCGCGAGGTGCACGTCGAAGTGGCCGAGGTAGCCGACGACCACGGCATCCGGCCTGCCGAGACGCCTGGCCCGCGTCGCGAGCCCGAGCCAGCGGCTGGCGAGCCTGGCGACAAGCCCGCCGACCTTCCACGGCTTGGCAAGCATCTCAACACGATCCGCAGTAGTAAGCCCAAGCGGTACGTTGCATTCAGTAACGTCGAATCCGCGGGCGGCCAGTCCCTCGGCGATGGTCGCGATGCGCGGGTGCATCGCGGTGTCGTAAGTACCGAAAATGATCGTGCGCATGATGTCCGTACCCTATGGCATGGCGCACCGACCAGACCGCAAGGACGTAGATGAAGGCGCAAGTCATCGTGAAACGCCTGCTAGGCAGCCGTCTGCTCAGGTGGGCGGTCGTCGTCCTCGCGGTCGGCATCGGCGGGTACGAGATCTCGATCGAGTGGAACCAAGTCCGTCACTCCCTCGGCCAGATCGGCATGCTCGCCTCGTTCGAGGCGCTGCTTGCGCTGTTCGTAGCCCAGTTCGCCAACCTCAAGGTCTGGCAGGTGCTGCTGGCCGGGCTTGGCTCTCCGCTCCGCATCTCGGTCGCCGGCCGGATCCTGCTCATCGGGCAGCTCGGGAAGTACCTTCCAGGCTCGGTCTGGCCCATTCTCACGCAGATGGAGCTAGGCGCGCAGGCCAAGGTGCCACGGCCCCGGTCGGCGAGCGCCTCGGTCCTGGCCATGCTGCTTTCGCTGTGCGTCGGCCTGGTCGTCGCGATGGTGACGGTGCCGTTCGCGGCCGTTCACTCCGATGATTACCTGTGGGTATTCGTCCTTGTTCCGCTGATCGCGGCCTGCTTCCATCCGAAGGTGCTTAACCCGCTGCTCAACAAGCTCTTGAAACTTGCCAAGCGGCCCGCGCTCGAGACACCGATCACCGGGCGGGTACTCGCGGAAGCGCTCGCCTGGCAGCTCATGGCCTGGATCTTCCAGGGCCTGCAGATCTGGATCCTCGCGGAGAAGTTCAACGCCCCGATGGGCAGAACGGCGCTTATCGCCCTTGGCGGCTACGCGTTCGCCTGGTGCGTGGGCTTCGTCGTTGTCCTCGCGCCGGCCGGCGCGGGCATCCGCGAGGTGCTGCTCGTGGCGGCCCTCGGGCCGGTGATCGGCACCGCGAATGCCACTGCCGTGGCGCTGGTCTCGCGCGCGATCAACACGATCAGCGACCTGCTGTGCGCGGGGGCGGCCGTGGCCAGTCGCCGCCGGATTGGTGCCATCGAGGGGGAAACGGGCGCCGTCGGGGGAAAAGCCGAGTCGACGGTTCCCGCTGAAACCGTCACCCCGGTCACGTCATCGTCAGACACCGGCCCGCGCGGCTAAGTCAAGAGCGGCAAATACCAAGAAAAGGTCGTGTCGCGCTCAAATGCCCTTGACCGTAGGCGACCCGCCCATGGCGCACAGGGCCGCTCCGCGTGCCCGTTCCGCCCGGGCCCTGCTTCATGATCGTGGAAATCGAAAGGATTTTTCATGATCATGTGGATTCCGCATCCTATTAGCTGCTGAATCCACATGATCATGGTCCGGGGCGCGATGCCGCCCGGACAAAACGGACGGAACGGGCATGCGCGGCCCGGCGCGGAGGCCGGGAGCGCCTCAGTTAATGGCATTGGCCTATCAGCTGCCGAATTTCCACGTAAAGGGAAATCCGCCGTCGGCCGAGGAGCACTTTTCAGGTGAATGGGGGTGCGCGCATGGAGTTCGGGAAGCCCCGGCAGTCGTTGACCGGAATCGTCGGTGCCGGCGAGGATCGCGTGTGGAACGCCCTGCTGGAAACCTCGCCTTACCTCACGCCGCGGATGCGCGAGATGATCGCCGGATCGCGCGGCATGCTTCGCTTCCCGGCTCGCCAGGTGGAAGGGGACGCGGAGGCTTCACCGGTCCCCGGGGTTGATGTCGAGGCTGACGGGGGCCGGCACACGCTGGCGGTATCCGGCCAGTGGTGGTTCTGCGGGCGCTACAGCATGAGCCCGCAGGGCCCTCACCGCCATCGGCTCGCTGCTCGGCTGCCAGGCCCGGATAGCAGGCTGACACGCTTCCCGCCCGGTCCGCCTAAGGCACGCGTGCAGGATCGCGACGCGGGATTTCAGGCGTTGGCGTTTGCCAGGATTGCCGGGAAGGCGCGGTTCAGTGCGTCTTTCCAGTCGCCGATCGGTGCAATGCCCGCCGCGTGCCATGCGTCGTGGCCCAGGACGCTGTAAGCCGGCCGTTTCGCCGGCGTCGGGAAGTCGGCAGTAGTGATGGGCCGGGGAGTAAGCCGAGGTCGTTCGGAATCCTCGTCTTGGTCTTGGCTCTGGTCTTGGCCTTGACCTTGACCTTGATAGAGGGTGAAGACTTCCTGGGCGAAGCCGAACCATGTCGTCTGGCCCGAGCTTGTCGCGTGGTAAATGCCCGCGGGGGCGGACTGCTCGATCAGCGCGTAGATCTGGGCGGCGACATCGGCCGTCCAGGTGGGCTGACCGTGCTGGTCGGCGACCACGCCAGGGGCGGTGCCGTTCCTGGCGAGCCGGAGCATGGTCTTGACGAAGTTCTTGCCGTGGGCCCCGTACAGCCAGGCGGTGCGGACGATGTAGCTCGCGTCGGGGAGTGCGGCGCGCACCGCCTGCTCGCCGGCCAGTTTGGTGCGGCCGTAGGCGCCGGCGGGGGCGGTCGGAGCGTCTTCGGCGTACGGGGCGGAGGCGTCGCCGTCGAAGACATAGTCGGTCGAGGGGTGCACGAGCAGGGCGCCGACGCTCGCGCAGGCCGCGGCCAGGTGCACGGCACCGTGAGCGTTGATGGCGAAGGCTTCTTCTTCGTGCTCCTCGGCGGCGTCGACGGCGGTCCACGCCGCGCAGTTGACCACCACGTCGGGCTTCACGACGCTGACCGCCTTGGCGACCGCCGCGGGGTCAGTGACGTCCAGGTCGACCCGGGCGAGGGGAGTGAATTCCTCGCCTCGGGCCTGCAGGAGGTCGGTCAGGTCGCGGCCGAGCATGCCGGCGGCGCCGGTGACCAGCCAGCGGGTCACTGGTCCTGCTTGCCTTGGGCCGCGGGCCTGGCGGGCGGTGCCGGGCGGTGCAGTGGCTCCCACCAGTCGCGGTTGCCTGCATACCACTCGATGGTGGCCTTGAGGCCGTCGGAGAACGGCGTCAGCGGGGCGTAGCCCATGGAGCGCAGCAGCGAGTCGTCGAGGCAGTAGCGGCGGTCGTGGCCCTTGCGGTCGGTGACGGGCACCACGTCGTCCCACGACGCGCCGAGCTTGTCGATGATGGCCGCGGTGAGCTCGCGGTTGGACAGCTCGATGTCGCCGTTGATGTTGTAGACCTTGCCCGCCTCGCCCTGCTCAAGCACGAGCTGGATGCCCCGGCAGTGGTCGTCCACGTGGATCCAGCCGCGGACGTTGAGGCCGTCGCCGTACAGCGGCACCGGCTTGCCGTCGAGCAGGTTCGTGACGAACAGCGGGATGAGCTTCTCCGGGTACTGGTACGGGCCGTAGTTGTTGCAGCACCGCGTCACGGAGACGTTGACCCCGTGGGTGCGGGCGAAGGCGATGGCGATGAGGTCGCCGCCCGCCTTGGCCGCGGAGTAGGGGGAGTTCGGGTCGAGCGGAGACTGCTCGGTCCACGCGCCCTCGGCGATCGAGCCGTAGACCTCGTCGGTGGAGACGTGCACGATGCGCGGCGTGCCCGCGGCCCGGCAGGCGTCGAGCAGGATCTGCACGCCGGCCACGTTCGACGTGACGAACTCGGCCGCGCCGGCGATCGACCGGTCGACGTGCGACTCGGCGGCGAAGTTGATCACCGCGTCGTGGCCGGGGAGAACCTCCGCGAGCTTCACCGGGTCGCAGATGTCGCCCCGGACGAACGTGTACCTCGGGCTGTCTTCGACCGGGGCGAGGTTCGCGCGGTTACCCGCGTAGGTCAGCTTGTCGTAGACCGTGACCTGGGCGTCCTCGTAGCCGCGGAAGCCGCCGGACAGCAGCGTGCGGACGTAGTGCGAGCCGATGAAGCCCGCGCCGCCGGTAACCAGGATCCTCATGAGCTGATCTGCACCTTACTGTGGTCGCCGAGCACTAGCCGGTGCGCCCGCGGTACCCGGGGCGCGGGGGTTACCTCCGCGTCGTGGCCGATCATTGATGCCTCGATCCTGCGGACGCCGCGGATGGATGCGCGCGACAGCACGATGGAGTACTCGATCTCGCTCTCCTCGACCGAGCAGTCTTCCTCGATGGCGGTGAACGGGCCGATGTAGGAGCCGGTGACCGTGCTTCCCGCGCCGATGATCACCGGGCCCACGATCCGCGAGCCGGTGACGGTCGCGCCGTCTTCGACGACGACCCGGCCGATGATCTCGCAGTCGTCGCTCACCGTGCCGTCGAGCCGTGGCTCCTGGCCCTCGAGGACCAGGCGGTTCACCTCGAGCATGTCGGTGACGTTGCCCGTGTCCTTCCAGTACCCGGTGATCGTCGTCGAGTTGACCGTGCGGCCGTGGTCGAGCAGCCACTGGATCGCCTCGGTGATCTCAAGTTCGCCCCGCCAGGACGGCTTGAGGTCCGCGACCGCCTCGT
Organism: uncultured Actinomycetota bacterium; assembly: GCA_963759545.1. Classification (GTDB taxonomy): domain Bacteria; phylum Actinomycetota; class Actinomycetes; order Streptosporangiales; family Streptosporangiaceae; genus Trebonia. Next base: position 127,128 of record CAVXAB010000003.1, on the reverse strand, counting down.
GGATGGCCGGGGTGAAGAGGTAGACCCCGACGAGGGCGAGGTCGCTCTTGGGCTGCTTGGGCTTCTCTTCCAGGTTCTTGACCCGGCCCGTCGCCTCATCGAGCTCGGCCACGCCGAACGCCCTGCGGGTCGCTGACGCGGGTCAGCATGATCTGAGCCTCTGGCCTGCTGGTGGCGAACTCCTCGACCAGCCCGGTGATCCCGCCGACGATGAAGTTGTCGCCGAGGTACATCACGAAGTCGTCGTCGCCGAGGAACTCCCTGGCCACCAGCACAGCGTGCGCGAGGCCGAGCGGCGCGAGCTGCCTGATGTAGGTGACCTTGATGCCGAACTTCGAGCCGTCGCCCACGGCCGCCTCGATCGCGGGCGCGGTGTCGCCGACGATGATCCCGACGTCGGTGACCCCCGCCGCCGCGATCGCCTCGAGTCCGTAGAACAGCACCGGCTTGTTCGCCACCGGGACCAGCTGCTTTGCTGAGGTATGCGTTATCGGGCGCAGGCGCGTGCCGGAGCCGCCGGATAGGACGAGCGCTTTCATGGCGGTAAGGTAACAAACCCTCTCGAAGGGGGCGGGTGATTCCCGACGTGTTCTGTGCTCGTTCACTCTACGCGTACGGCGGGGCCGTCCCACGGGATATGCGCAAACGCCCAGCAGGAGGCCTCGGCGTTTGCACTCTCCCTATGAGAGTGCTAAACATAGGGCTTGGCACTCTCCCCGTGAGAGTGACAACCACAACGGCGGGATCGGGCGATGAGGTACCGCTAGGCGGCAGGAAAAGGACTGCCGTGTGGCGTGCCGTCCGTCGCGGGCGTCGGCCGGTCCTAACGTAACCACGGAGGACTGGAACCAATGGCAGCGAAGATGATCGCGTTTGACGAGGACGCCAGGCGCGGCCTCGAGCGCGGCATGAACCAGCTTGCCGACGCCGTGAAGGTAACCCTCGGCCCCAAGGGCCGGAACGTGGTACTCGAGAAGAAGTGGGGAGCCCCCACGATCACCAACGATGGCGTGTCCATCGCCAAGGAGATCGAGCTCGAGGACCCGTGGGAGAAGATCGGTGCCGAGCTGGTCAAGGAAGTAGCCAAGAAGACCGACGACGTTGCCGGTGACGGCACGACGACGGCGACCGTGCTCGCCCAGGCGCTGGTGCGCGAGGGCCTGCGGAACGTCGCCGCCGGCGCCAACCCGATGTCGCTCAAGCGCGGCATCGAGGCGGCCGTCGAGGCCGTGAGCGAGCAGCTGTCTCAGCTCGCCAAGGACGTGGAGACCAAGGAGCAGATCGCTTCCACCGCGTCCATCTCGGCCGGCGACCCGGCGATCGGCGAGATGATCGCCGAGGCCATGGACAAGGTCGGCAAGGAAGGCGTCATCACCGTCGAGGAGAGCAACACCTTCGGCCTTGAGCTTGAGCTCACCGAGGGCATGCGCTTCGACAAGGGTTACATCGCGCCTTACTTCGTCACCGACCCTGAGCGCCTCGAGGCTGTTCTCGAGGACCCGTACATCCTCGTGGTCAACTCGAAGATCTCGGCCAACAAGGACCTGCTCCCGCTGCTCGACAAGGTCGTGCAGTCAGGCAAGCCCCTGCTGATCATCGCCGAGGACGTCGACGGCGAGGCCCTGGCGACCCTGGTGGTCAACAAGATGCGCGGGCTGTTCCGGTCCGTCGCGGTCAAGGCCCCCGGGTTCGGCGACCGCCGCAAGGCCATGCTCGGTGACATCGCCATCCTCACCGGTGGCCAGGTCATCAGCGAAGAGGTCGGCCTCAAGCTGGACAGCGTCGACCTGAACGTGCTCGGCCGCGCGCGCAAGATCGTCGTGACCAAGGACGAGACCACGATCGTGGACGGCGCCGGCGACGCGGACCAGATCGCGGGCCGGGTCAACCAGATCCGTACCGAGATCGACAACACCGACTCCGACTACGACCGCGAGAAGCTGCAGGAGCGGCTGGCCAAGCTGGCCGGCGGCGTGGCCGTCATCAAGGCGGGCGCGGCGACCGAGGTCGAGCTCAAGGAGCGCAAGCACCGCATTGAGGACGCGGTGCGCAACGCCAAGGCCGCGGTCGAGGAGGGTGTCGTGCCCGGCGGCGGCGTCGCGCTGCTGCAGTCTGCCATCCCCGCCTTCGACAAGCTGGACCTGGCGGGCGACGAGGCGACCGGTGCGAACATCGTGCGCGTTGCCGTCGAGGCGCCGCTGAAGCAGATCGCGGTCAACGCCGGCCTTGAGGGCGGCGTCGTGGTCGAGAAGGTGAAGACCCTGCCTCCGGGCCAGGGCCTGAACGCGGCGACGGGCGAGTACGTCGACATGTTCAAGGCCGGCATCATCGACCCGGCCAAGGTCACCCGCTCGGCGCTGCAGAACGCGGCGTCCATCGCGGCGCTGTTCCTCACCACCGAAGCGGTCATCGCGGAGAAGCCGGAGAAGGCTGCTCCGCCGGCTGCCCCGGGTGGCGGCGGGGACATGGACTTCTAAGTCCAGCCTGCTCGCGTAGCGAACGGGAAACGGCCCGGGTCAGCAGTGACCCGGGCCGTTTCGCGTGGGTTCACGTGAAATACTTGCGTCCGGCTATGCCGACGCTCGCAGAGCCATCAAGCACAGGGGGCAGGAGAAACGATCATCCCGTGTTGCAGCCCCCTCTGATCCAGGTCAGCGATCAGCTGGAGCGCCGAATCCGGAAGCCGGCCGACGCGCTGCGCTGCGTCGTTGCCTGCATTGTCATCATCGCGGCGGTCGTGACCGCGATCGCCGCGAGCGCGACCACGGCGGGGGCGGAGACCGACATCGTCGGCGCGAGCAGGCGACTGCCCGATGCCCTGGCGAACGATATCCCGCAGATCGCGCGCTTCGGCTTGCTGATACTGCCGCTTGCCCTCGCCGCCACCCAGCTCGTCAGGCGCCAGGTCCGCCGTCTGGTCGAGGCATTCGCGACCGGGGTACTGGCCGGCGCCGCGGCCGAGGTCGCCAACATCCTGCTCGAGCGCCCCGCCGCCGCCCGGCTCTACGACGCGATCATCATGGCGCACGCTGGCACCAGTCACGTCGATGCCCTTGACCCCTATCTGGTCGGCCTGGTCGCCTTCGTCACGATGATCGGGCTGACCGGGCGGCCTGGCTGGCGCAACGCGCTGATCGTGGCGATCGGCGTGTACGTTGTCGTCCAGCTTGCGGCGTCGACCACGACGCACGTAAGCGTGCTCACGATCCTGATTACGCTGCTGGCGGGCTATGCCATCGGCACGGCCGTCAGGTACGGTGCCGGGTCGGCGTCGCAGCGTCCATCGGCCAGGGAGATCGGCGCGGCGCTGTCCACCAGGCGCATCGGGCGGGCCAGGCACGACAGGGACCTGACGGTGACCGCGATCCGGCGGGTTCGCCAGCCGCGCGCCGATGCGCCGGGATCGCGGCACTACGCGGTGACCACGCGCGAAGGCAGCAAGCTCGACGCGGTCGTGTTCGACAGGGACCGGCAGGCTGCGGGGACCTTCTACCAGCTGTACCGCTTGATCCGGGTGCAGGGGCAGGTGTCGCGGACCGCGCCGCTTTCGCTCGACCGTGCGGTGGAGCGCCGCGCCTTGCTTACCTACGCGACCGAGGACGCGGGCGTGCCCACGCCCCGGCTGCATACCCTGGTGCGAGTCGGACCTGACGCCGCCGTGCTCGCCTACGATCACTGCGAGGGAACCACGCTCGCCCAGCGAAACTCCGGGTGCACCGATAAGGAGCTTGGCCGCGTCTGGGACATGGTGACCCGGCTGCACGCGCACCACGTCGCGCACCGCGGGCTCACCGCCGACCGCATCGTCTTCACGGCCGGTGGCCGGGTCATGCTGCTCGACCCGGGCGACGGTGACGTGGCGGCGAGCGACCTGCAGATGCGCCTGGACCTGGCACAGCTCATCGCCGAGCTGGCGCTGGTCGTGGGACCGGAGAAATCCGCTCAGCTCGCGGTGGAGCGGATCGAAGGAAACGAACTCGTGACCGTCCTCGCGCTGCTCCAGCCGGTCGCGCTCGTCCGCTCCACCAGGCACGCGCTGCGCCGACGGCGCGACGTCCTGCCCGCCGTCCGCAAGGTGCTGCTCGCGGCCGTGCCCGACGCCGAGGTTGTGCCGGTGCAGCTAGAGCGCATCAGGCCGCGCACCCTGGTCACCCTGGTCGCCAGCGTCGTCGCCGTCTACCTGCTCGCGGGCGAACTCGCCAAGGCCAGCCTCGGCAGCGCGCTGCGCGCCGCTGACTGGCGCTGGGCGCTCGCGGCGCTCGGCCTGTCGGCACTGACCTACGCGGGCGCGTCGCTGTCAGTGTCCGGATTCGTCACCGAGAAGCTGAGCTTCGTCCGCACCGTCCTCGTGCAGCTGGCCAGTTCCTTCGTCACGCTTGTGACGCCCGCCGCCGTGGGAGGCGTCGCGCTGAACGTCCGCTACCTGCAGCGCAGGAAGATACCCGGGCCCGCCGCGGTGGCCAGCATCGGGGTGTCCCAGGTGGTGGCCCTCGGGCTGCACATCGTGCTGCTCGTGGTGTTCGGCGCGATCACGGGTGCCGGCGACAAGAGCCCGATCCACCCCCCAACCTGGTCCTACTTCGTGGTGGGAGGGCTCGTCGCGATGGCGGCCGGCGTACTCGCCCTGCCCGCGGGGCGGCGCATCGTGCGGGCGCGCCTGTCGCCTACCTTCGGCCAGGTGCTGCCCCGGCTGGTCGAGGTCGCGCAGCGCCCGGCCAAACTCGCCGAGGGAATTGGCGGCGCCCTGCTGCTGAGCATCGCGTACATCTTCTGCCTGGCCACGTGCGTCGCGGCGTTCGGCAGTTCGGTCCCCTTCGCGAAGATCGGCTTCGTTTACCTGACCGGAAGCGCGCTCGGCTCGATCATCCCGACGCCGGGCGGGCTCGGTGCCGTGGAAGCCGCGCTGACCGCGGGGCTCACCGCCGCGGGCGTGCCCGGCGGTGTCGCGGTCAGCGCGGTCCTGCTGTTCCGCCTGCTGACCTTCTGGCTCCCCGTGCCGCTCGGCTGGGCGGCGTTCAACTACCTGGAACGCCGGCACGACCTTTGACCTTAGGCGGGCCGGCGTCCGCCCGGTGAGAGCCTGGCGAGCCACCGATGAATTAGCCGGCTTTGGCGGGTCTACACCTACAGACCGCAGGCTGTGCACATGATCCGTTAGGGGGCACCATGACCGCCGCCGCACTTCCGCCCATTGTCGACGCCGACAAGTGGCAGCGCGAACTCGACGCGCTGCGTGTCAGGGAGAAGGCCGCAACCAGGGAACTCGATGCGATCGCGGCGCAGCGCCGCAGACTGCCGATGGTCGAGATGCCCGACTACACCCTGGAGGGTGAGCAGGGACCGGTCCGGCTGGCGGACGTCTTCGACGGCAAGTCACAGCTGATCGTCTACAACCACATGTGGTTCGACGGCGAGGAGTGGCAGTGCCCGGGCTGCACGGGGTTCACCTCGCAGTTCACCCGGCTGGAGTTCCTCGACAGCTACGACGCCAGGTTCGTCATCGTCACCCAGGGTCCAATCGACGAGGCACTCGCGTACAAGCGGCGGGTCGGCAACAAGATGACCTGGTACTCGACGGCGAACAGCCCGTTCGGCGCAGACGTCGGCGCGCCGTCAGGTGGCGGATTCGCCGTCAACGTGTTCCTGCGCGACGGCGACGCGGTGTACCGCACCTGGCACACCAACGGGCGGGGCACCGAGCAGCTCAGCTACGCCTTCGGGCTGATCGACCTGCTGCCCTACGGTCGGCGAGAGGAGTGGCAGGACTCGCCGGAAGGCTGGCCGAAGACGCCCACCTACAGCGGCTGGTCCGGTTCCCAGGACATCGCCGCGGCCTACGGGCCGGACGCGTAACTGGCCACGGCACGCACCGGCCGGGGGTACCCGGTCAGGGTTGGCCGGGGTCGCCCCAGCGAGCAAATCTCAAGCAGTCCGGGCTGTCCAGGTCTGAGTTAATCGGCAGGTCCTGATAGGTAACGTTCGCGCCGGAGATTTTCCAAAGGCGAATTTCGGGCCAGGCACTGGTTGCGAACTGGAGTGGGCCGCCCTGTATGCCCGAGTTTGCCGCTACCGTAAACCGGGTCGTGTGACAGTCAAGGGGTTCTCTGGTCATGTGACCCGAGTCGATATCGAACAGGGTGAGACGCCCATCTGATTGCGCCACCAGCAGCAGTGTGGAGGCGTCACCACTGACTACCGCGATATCGGCGACCTTGGTGTCGGCGGGCAACTCCCAGGTCAGCATGGGCTGATCGTCCGGAGGCGGCCAGATCGCGACTTGGTTGCGTGAGTTTAGGGTGACTGCATGTGGCGGCCCGGAAGAACCCGTAGCGATATCAACAATCCGTATCCGTGCACCTGGTGAGGATGAACAGCCAAGGATTTGCCCATCAGCCGCGTCGAGCCAGGTATTCGTGCCATCTTGCCCTGACCGATGCAACGAGGGTCTGGGCACTGTCGGGCCGACGGCATGACTAGCCAGGCACACGATACCGGCGTGCGACCCTGTCGCTCGGGCTGTGAGAGGGTCCCAGACCCGCACCGACCCGTCCCGTCCGCCGGTCACAAGCCGTAGGAGCGCCGTCAAGGTTGCACGCGGCAATGGCGTTTGTCCAGTTATCGTGAGCCGCGATGCGCCGCACAGGGTCGGCATCGCCTGACCGCGATACAGATTCCCGTAACTATCCCCCCAACACTGCAGTTCAGCATCGTCAGTGTGGGCGATGAGCGTACTAACGACCGCTAGCCCCCAATGCGGCTGCCCGAGTAGCCGAGCTTGAATCGGGTCCCATAGGAAAGCCGGACCCCCGCCCGCCGACCCGGCCAGCATTATGGGATGTCCGTCACGCTCGGCAAGAGTAGCGGCCCACACAGGATTGGGTCGCGCCGGGAAAACCTGGTCTGCCCGGAAGGGCGAACCAATCAGGGTGCCCGTGTCCAAGTCCCACACCGTGACTTCTGTCCCAGCGGCGGTTGCGACAACGACCAGAACCCGTTCGCCGACATTGGCGGCGGCGAGTATCCGACCGGTACCGACGGTGACGGCTGACGAGCCGAGTGCGTGACCGTCTGTTGTCTGACAAGATTTCGACCGAGCCGTCTCGGGTCGCAGTGACGACTGCCAGCTTTCCCGGCGTACAGAGACGAGCCACAAGCCGCGGGCGCCTTCGTCGTGCGACAGATTCTTGCGCTCGCTAGATCACTCGCGATGATGTGTTGCGGAACAACCGCGCCCAGGGCGGAGCGGCGAAGCTTGCCATTCTTGTGCAGCGTGAGGACCACGATCTCGTCAGTCTTCAATGAAGGAGATCATGTCTACGACCGGCGAGTCCAGTTCTCGACAATCCTGAGGCAACTGGCGAGCCGTCCACAAGCGACCATGCCCGGATCGTCCAGTCGCTCGCGGAGACCACGATTATGCCGTGCCCGGTGTCGACAGTTCTGACTGCTGCGATCCAGTCGTTATGGTGACCCAGGAAACGGCCGTCATGTAGCGGTTCCCACCTGGCCCAGGGAACTGACCAGGGGCGGTCGGGCGCGAAAGCGGCTAGATCATTCGCTAGGGCGTCATCGCCGGCCATGCGCGCCGCCATCTCGAGGTAGCAGACTTGCTCTTCTCGCGGTGAACGTAGCAACTGCTGGCCAACCCGCTCGACTATCCGTGCTATCTGTATGCCACGGCTCGTGTTCGCGGTGGGCAACGCCGCAAGCAGCCGGCCTGGCTCGGCAGTGGCCAGGAACCCGGCCTCATCCAGCAAGGTGTCAAGCACTCCGCCACTAGCAGCATGGGTTGGGAGGTAAGTGCGCGTGTACTCATCAGCGCGTGACCAGTCCCGGTGGCCGTCCGCCGTCCGGGGAACATGTGCGAGGAGGACTTCAGTGAGGCGGCTTTGGGACTGCAGCTGGTGAGCGGTAGCGGGTGCTCTCGTGACGCAGGTGCTCCGCCAGCGCCTCGTGAAACAACCGGAACGCGGATCGCTCGCCGCGGACAGTCTGGTCCAGCAAGTCCACCGCGGATGTATCCACAAGTAGCCGGGCGACATCGCGTTCGGTGTACTCGCCGGTGCCTACCGCTGTTGCCGCTGCCGCCCAGATCCCGGGATCATCCAGGCCATCGCCTTGCGACCAGGCCAGTGCCATTAGCAGATCCCGTATCCACCGCCCACCTGGCCGGACATCTCGCAGGTAGAGCTCCATCGCGGCCTCCACGGTCGCCGGGATCTTGGCGGACCATCCCGGTGAGGCTCAGATTGACCGGTTTGTCCGCCGCCATCAGCGACAACCCGGACAGTTGCGCGACGAGGAAGCTCGCCCCGGCCCTGGCGGCGACGGCACGTGCTACAAGCGCCGCCACCTGCGGACGATCCCGGTAAGGCGTCGCAACGTGCGGATCTTCGGACTGCCATCAGCGTGCGGAGTGCATAGTGCTCAATATCACGCGCATCCAGATTCTGCGGTGAGTCCAGGTCCACAATCACCGCGGAGGCGCCGAACAGCCGCAGCAGGTCATTGTCACCGCCAGGCCGGGTGCCCGCCAGCAACCGCACCTTCGTTCTGCCCGCCGCCGCCGCAAGGGGTTCAAGCAGCTCGACAATCAGCCTGTACGGGTCGGCTGCCTCGTCAACCGCATCGATCAGCATTACCGCAGGACGTGGCTCCCATCCTTCCCGCAAGGCGGCGATCAGGCCGTCCGCGCCTGACCCTTGAATCTCAAGGGCCTGAGCTATCGCCGCCGCGACCTCGTCGACGGTACTCCCGCGCGCGTGTACCCCCACGGTGATCACGCCAGCAGGTGGCACAGTCTCGGCCTGCTCCCGAGCCGCACCGTTGCGCTCCTGCTCGCGCTGCCGGGATGGGTCGGCCAGCCACAGCAGTCGGCCAAGCACCGCCGATTTACCCGAGCCCGGACCGCCCGTCACCACTCGAGCCCGGGTGTCATCAGCTTTCCCGAGCCATTCGGCCAGTTCGGTCAGAACCCGGACCCGGCCGCTAAAGTACGAGCCGCTGCGCACAGACGATGGCAAGATCCCACGGCTCCGCGGGCCGAAATGATCACGCAATTGGGCTGCGGCGGTGTCCGCCCACTCTTGCCTCCGCTGGGCCGTCAGCAGTTCCTGCCTCGTATGCTCGTCGTAGTGGCCACGAATCCAGTCCACTGCCGGCGGCACGGCGAAACCCAGGGCTATCAGACTCACGGTCATCCAGGCCAGCAGAGGGGTAATGCTGCCAGCAGTCAGCAGTGCCACCAAAGCACCAACCGCAGCCGACAGCCCAGGCAAGAGATACAACAATGCGCGCAATGTAAAGAACCCGGCGCGCTGGCGTAGCTGAGACACAGACCCGTTAATACCCGTAAGACGGCATAATAAATGATCTATACGTACACGGCTAAGCACTCACGGCTCAACGAAATCAATCGTAATCGGCTGGGCCTGCCGTCGGGGGCGACGAGCGTGGCGCACCAGCGGGTCCTCGGGTGCCTGGAGGCGGCCTGGACCAGGGCCCGGGTTTCTTGAGTGTCCAGCAGGCCCCAGCCGGCGGCCTGGGCGGGGGCGGTGCCCCAGCCCAGCAGGGTCCCGGCCGGGACCAGGAGGTTGATCAGGGCAGGCAACGGCGCCGGCCCGGCAGGGGCGGGCCGGGCCGGCAGCGGTATCGGAAGCGGGGCCGGCCTGGGCGCCGGTCGGATCGTCGGCTGGTGAGGCGGTCCTGGATGGCGTGGCGGTCTGTGGCTTGATGCGGTCGAGGGGGTTGCGGCCCTGGGTGAGGTCGGTGAGGGCCAGGGCGCGGAGCTGGCCGAGGGTGCCGTCGATTCCCGCGTCGCGGAGCTTGAGGGCGACGGCGTCGATGTGGGCCTTGGAGGCGATCACGTCGGCGGTGTCCAGTTCCCGGCCGGACAGGCAGGCGTTGCCTGACTGCTCACGCCGCGCCTCGACCCGCTGGTCCAGCCGCGGGCGAGCTCCTTGCGGGCCGCGACCGCCTCCGGGGCCAGCTTCAGCTCCAGCGCGGCGGCCTTCCTGGCCAGCTGGTCCGGCCGCAGCCCCGGGGCGGCCGCGGCGAGTACCTCGTCGGCGTACGCGGCGCCGGCGTCGGTCATGACGCGGGTCCGCGTCGCGATCGCCGTGGCCCGGTCCAGGTCGATCGCGCCCGCCGCCATCGCCGCGAGCGTGCGGGGCAGCCGGGCGGTCAGCTCGACGGCGGTGTCGATCCTGGCCCCGGCGTAGGCGCCAGTGTCCATCAGCTCCATGGCCAGTTCCTCGCCGGGGAACTCCCCGTCCCGGCACCCGGCCGGCATGCCCGCGGCCTTGGCCGCCTCGAACTCGCCCTGGCGGCGGCGCGCGAACTCCGCGATCACCACGGTCTGGTGGTAGGCGGCCAGGTTCGCCATCCGGCGGGCTGCCTGCAGAACCCCGACCAGCTCGTCATCGGTCAGGGACCCGGGACTTGAGGTTGCCTGGGCGGTGAGGGCTGCCAGGACCGGGCCGGGCCGCAGCGCGTCCGCGGCTTGGCCCTCGCCAAAGAAGACGCTAACGACCTGCCCGCTAAGGCCGTCGGGGCCGCGCATCGCCGCGAGCAGATCGAAGCCGCCCTCTGGGATGCAGGCACGAGCGGAGCCCCAGCCGTCATCACCAAGGAGCGGGTCGCCTGCAGGCGCCTGTCCGTCCATGCCGACCCTCCCTCCGAATGATCACGCTTGGAAACCTGTCGATACGAATATTATAGCTAATGAGGTTGAACCATGACAAAGCTAAATAGCTACTTTTCCAAGATCTTTTCGAATGCGGAAAGTGCAAAACTCAGGGCTTGGCGGGCAGCAGGCGGTCCGCGGGCAGCGAGCGAGTGGGCAACCGTATCGGTTCCGCCGGGCGGTCTAGCAGGGCGAGGTAGCGCTCCCGCGCGATCGGCGCGGCGCCGAGCGAGCGGAGGAACGGGCTGTCCCACTGCGCGTCGATGACCGTCCCTCCGGCCTCCGCTAGCCGCGCGAGCATGTCGGCCACGGCGATCGCGGCCGCGCCCTGGTGCCGCCCGAACAGCGAGTCACCGCTCATCACGCCGCCGATGCCGATCCCCATCGCGCCGCCGACCAGGTCATCGCCCAGCCATACCTCGATGCTGTGCGCCCACCCCTGGTCGTGCAACTGGGTAAGCGAGCCGAGCAGCGTGTCGGTGAGCCAGCGTGGCTCGCGGCCCGCGCGGCAGGCCTCGGCGACCTGGCGGAACGCGGCGTTGGCGGTCGTCCTGAGCCCGTCGTGGCGCAGCCGCTTCCTGACGTTGCGGCCGAGGTGCACGCCGTCCGCGCCGATCACCGGCCTCGGGTCGGGTGACCACCAGGCTGCCCAGTACGGATCGTCCCGCTCGTCGCCGACGATGGCGATCGTGCCCGCCGCCACCTGGTCCTCGTAGCGGACCTCGTTGAGCGTCCTGAGGTACTCGTCCGGGGCGGGCAGCGGGATGATGCCACGCCGGTACGCGCCGAGTACGCTCGCCGCGCTCAGGTCCGCGCAGAATGCCACCGGCCCGTCGGCCGGGCCAGCGGCGGGAGACCTGACCGACGCCCAGTCCGGATAGTGGTTAGCCGACATGCGCTTGCGGGTGACTGGCCAACGGGGCGGGCAGGTAGCCGGTGCGCATCAGGCGGTCGATGTTGCTGTCAAGAAGCTGGCCACTGACGGGCGGGAAGGCTATGCCGCTGCCCTGGAGTGCGCGCTCGGTATTGGTCCTGGTGTAGGAGGGGAAAATGTGCTTCAGGTACATTTCCGCCACCGTGAGGCCCGCCGCGCCGCGGTCCACGAACAGCGGCAAGAAGGCCGCCATCGGGTGCGAAGGATCACGGGCGGCCTGCCGTGCGAGCTCCCGTACCCACTCGTCGAATGGCAGCTCGGCGATCTGGTATCCGCTCATCCGCAGTCGGGCGACCAGGACACCGAGCGGTGCGTTCTCCGTGCTGGCGAGATGGTAGGTGCGTCCCGTCGCACCCTCGGTGACGGAAATATGACCGATGGCCGCCGCGCAGACGTCGGCGGCCACGAAGTCGAGCGGCAGGTCGATGTCTGGGGCAAGGCCGGTGTCGGCGATGAACCTGATCAGCGCGGCCATCTCGGTAGAAGTGCTCCAGGCGCCCGTGTGCACGCTGCCGACGATGTCGAGCGGCCGGTAGATGGCCACGGGAAGGCCCGCGCGGCCCGCGGCCCGCAGGAGTTCTTCCGCCACGTACTTCGTCTCGACATATCCCATGCGCAGCAACTCGGGGTCCGCGAGCGGCGTCTCCTCGGTGACCTCGCGGGTGCCCGCCACGCCGAGGCCCGCGAGCACGGCGGTGGTCGACACGTAGTGCACTGGTATGCCGCGGTGCAGGCCGGCCAGGCGAATCACCTCGCGGGTGCCGGTCACGTTGGCCGCCCGCAGCTCCTGGTAGGGGTAGATGAAGTTCACCAGCGCGCCCGCGTGATAGATGACGTCGATGCGGTGCGCGAGGTCGCGGAACGCCGTGTCAGAGAGCCCGAGCCGCGGCTCGGCGAGGTCGCCTACCAGCGGCACAACGCGGTCAGCGGACGGCACGGCAAGCTCGTATCGGTTGGCGGCCTGCCTGATGCGGGACAACGCGGCCGCGTCGTCGCGCGCGCGGACCAGGCAGTGCACCCTGGCGTCGGTGGTCGCGAGCAGTTCGCTCAGCAGGTGGGCGCCGAGAAACCCGGTTGCGCCGGTGAGCAGGACATCGCGTGGACTGCGCCAGTCCGGCCTTGGGTAAGACGGCGCCCCGTCCAGCCGTATCTTGAGGTTGAGCCTGATCTCACGGGCGAAGTCGACCTCGGCCTGGTCGCCGTCCGCGGCCAGCCGTCCCGCCCTGGCGTCCGCCGCGGCGGCGGAGAACCCGCGCAGCGTGGGGTCGCGCAGCAGGCAGCGGGTGAGCGGCCGCACCGAGTCCGCGGAGATGCCGAAGATGGCGCGCGTGTGCGCCAGCATCTCCGCGGCGAGCAGCGAGTTGCCGCCGAGTGCGAAGAAATCGTCGTCAAGCCCCACGTGGTCCTTGCCGAGCAGCCTGGCCCACAGCGCGGAAAGACCCGCCTGCGTCGGCGTATGCCGTTCGCCGTGCCCGTGCCCGTGCCTGTGCCTGTCCTGCCCGTCCTGCCCGTCAGGTCCTGGGCCCGCCCCAGGCGGCAGGTGGTGGCGTGGAATGAACGCCGCGGGGACCATGTAGCCGGGCAGCCGGTCAAGCAGGTAATGCCGCAGGCTCGCGGCCGGCGGATGGTGCAGCGCGGTCTCCGCCGCCGCGGCGGCACTAGGCGTGTAGTAGGCCACCAGGCGGGTGTCGCCCGAGCCGCGCGTCGACGCCACCACGGACACCTGGTCGATATCCGGGTGCCCGGCGAGCACGCTCTCGATCTCCCCGGGCTCGACGCGGAAGCCGCGCACCTTGAGCTGGCGGTCCACGCGCCCGGCGACCTCCAGGCTGCCGTCCGCGAGCCAGCGCCCCAGGTCTCCGGTGCGGTACATCCGTCCGCCTGGCACGCCGCGCGCGTCGGGCAGGAACCGCTCCGCGGTGAGCGCGGGCCGCCCGAGGTAGCCACGGGCGACACCGCAGCCGCCGATGTAGATTTCCCCCGCCGTGCCCGCGGGCACGGGGTTCAGCTCACCGTCGAGCACCATGATCCGCGCGTGGCCGGACGGACGGCCAACCGGCACGGCCGCGTGCGGCTCCGCGGTGGGAAGCCAGGCACCGATGTCGAACACGGCCGACGTGATGGTGGTCTCGGTAAGCCCGTAGGCGTTCAGCAGCCGCGCCCACGGAGCCGCGCGCAGCGCGGCACGGCAGTCGGCGGGGTCCGCGATCTCCCCGCCGGTGATCATCAGCCGGACCGAGCGCAGCCGCTCGTCGGCGGGGTGGGTGAGCGCGAGCACCTGGTGCCAGTAGGCCGGTGTCAGGTCGAGGACGGTGACCTGCTTGCGCTCGATGCCGCGCAGCAGTTCCGATGGCGCCATGGTGCCATGCGGCGGCAGCGTGAGCGACGCGCCCGCCGTCAGCGCGGTAAATACCTGCTCAAGGAATGTGTCAAAGGCCATGGCGGCGACCTGACCTACCCGGTCCTCCTCGGTGATGCGGTACTCGCGCGCCATCTCACCGATGACGCAGGCCATGCTGCCGAAGCTGACGGCGACGGCCTTGGGGTCACCGGTCGAGCCCGACGTGTAGATGACGTAGCAGAGGTTGTCCGGCCGCGGGCGGGTGCCAGTCCAGGTCGCGGGTCGGTCCGCGAGATCCGCGGCGAGCTCACCGAGCGGGAGCAGTCGCGGCCCGGCGCCCTGCCACGCGGTCCTCTCGTCCGTGATTACCGCCAACGGGCTTACCTGGTCGCAGATGCGGGCCAGGCGCTCCCCGGGAAAGGCCGGGTCAAGCGGCAGGTAGCCGCCGCCCGCCTTCATGATGGCGAGGATGGCCGTGATCAGGTCGACGCCTCGCTCCAGGTGAACGCCGGTCACCGTCTCCGGGCCCACGCCGGCCGCGGCGAGGTGGTGCGCGAGCCGGCTGGCCGACTCGTCAAGCTCGCGATAGGTCATCCGCGTCCGGCCGGCCACGACGGCGTTCGCGTCGGGCCGCCTGGCTGCCTGGTCCGCGAAACGCTCATGAACGAACATGCCGCCGTCCCCGCCAGGCGCCGCGCGGGCGGTCAGCGGTGCGATGTCCTTCCATGAGCCCTCGACGGCCTCCAGGCACTGGCTGCTGGACATGACGGGGGAATTACGGCGCCAGCCCCTGGGGACGTCAAGCTCCGCCTGCCACAGCGCGTGCTGGCCCAGGTCGTTGACCACGACAACGAAGGCATCTGGCGTTTCGCCCGACTGGTCCGCGATTGTCACAAGGTATTTCCTATGCAATGTCATGAAATGCGCCGACTGGATTGCCGAGCACCTCGTTTCTGCCCGCCGCATGTGTCGGCAACACACCGCATCAACTGCCATAATTCGCGTAATGTCACGCCAAACCGGCAGGCAGTCGAGTCATCGAAAACGGGTAGATTGCATCCACAGGATCGATCCACCAGCAGGAATGCGGGCGACGGGAGGAATGTCCTGGCAACAAAGCGGTATGTTCTCGGCGGCTACACAGCCTGGGTCGCGCTGCTCATCGTGGTGTACTACGAAGCGAGCGGCCTTCGGGTCGAAGCCTGGGGCCTGATCGGCCTGAGCGGGGTGATCGCCATCCTGGCGGGGCTGCTACTCAATCGCCCCGCCCGGAGGGTGCCCTGGTTCCTGCTCGCCGCCGGGCTCGCTTCCTTCGCGGCCGGCCAGCTCAGCTTCCTGATCGCGGCGCGGGTCGGCGTGGTCCTTCCCTTTCCCTCGTTCGCGGACGTGCTCTACCTGTCGGAATATCCGCTGGCCGCGGCCGGGCTGTTGATCTTCATCTACTGGCGCACCCCGGACGGCGACCGGCGCAGCCTCATCGACGCGCTGACGCTCACCGCCGGCCTCGCGCTGCTGTCGTGGATGTTCCTAATCCGGCCATATGTGCACAATCCCGAGCTTTCCGCGCTGCAGAAGGGCGTCGCGATCGCCTACCCGCTCGGCGACGTGCTCATGCTCGCCCTGCTGGCGAGGCTGCTCGCGCCGGGTTCCGCGCCGGTCCAGGTGCGTCCAGCTCCTCACCCTGGGCGCCGTCGCGTGCCTGGTGTCCGACGTGGCCTTCGGGATCATGCAGTTGCACGGGGCGTTCCACAACGGCACGTTCGTCGACCTCGGCTGGGCACTGTTCTACTGCGCCTGGGGCGCCGCGGCGCTGCACCCGAGCATGACCCGGCTCACCGAGCCGGTGCCGAGGCAGCAGGTAGAGGTCTCACCGGTCAGGCTGGCCCTGCTCATGCTTGCCTCGCTCATCGCCCCTGTCGTGCTGCTTACTGCCCTGCCGCAGGCCGCGAGGTCCGACGTGAGCGTGATCGCGGTGTTCTCCGCGATCCTGTACCTACTCGTGCTTACCCGGTTGTGGGACGCGGCCGCGTCGCACCGTCGCTTGCTTGACCGGGAGCGCGTGCTGCGGCACGCCGGACTGTCGCTTGTGACGACGACGGACGTGCCCCAGGTCGCCGGCGCCGTGAAAGACGCGGTCGATGCCCTGCTCAGCGGTCACTCGCAAGGCGACGCGCTCCTTGGCGTGCGGATTGACGGGACCCTCCGCGCCGTGGACCGCGGGATCGATCCTGCGCATGGCAGGCAACTGGGGCAGTTGGCCGAGTCGTGGCTATCACTCGCGGTCGGGACGGCGCCGAAGCTCACTCCGATGCGCCGGCTGCCCGAGCAGGCGAGGACGGCGCGTCCCGGTGCCGACTGGATGCTGCTCTGCCCGCTCGTGCTCAGGGACAGGCCTTCCGGTGACACCCCCATCGGCCTGATCGCGGTGTTCGGTGAGCGGCGAGTCCTCGCCGACCTTTCCGCGACGCTTGAGATCCTCGCGCACCAGGTGGCCCTCACCCTGGAGAGCGTCATGCTCAGGCACGAAGTGATCCGCCAGCGCAACGAGGCCTACTTCCGCGCCCTCGTCCAGGACGCCTCGGACGCCATCGTGATCGTCGCGGACGACGGGACCGTCAAGTACGCGACGCCATCGACCGTGGCCATCTTCGGCGAAATCACCGTGGAGGGCCAGCGCTTGTGGGACCTGGTCGCGGAGCAAGACCGCGAGGACTTCGCGCGCACCTTCAGGCGGCTGCGAGAGCGCGCGCGGTTTGGTCCGCGTGTCGTGGAGAGGGACATCACCCGCTTGGACGGCAGGAGCGTCCGTATCCAGGCCAGGTGCAGCGACCTGCGGGAAGAGCCGAACGTGGCCGGCCTGGTCTTCACGCTGCGGGACGTGACGGCGCAGCACAAGCTTGAGGAGGAGCTGAAGCACCAGGCCTTCCACGACGCGCTGACCGGGCTGCCCAACCGGCTGCTTTTCCAGGACCGGATAGCACATCAGGTGGCCTCGGCCGCACGGAACGAAACGATCGCGGGCGTGCTGTTCGTCGACCTTGACGACTTCAAGGTCGTCAACGACACGAAGGGGCACAGCGTCGGCGACGAACTGCTGGTCGCCGCCGCCGCGCGTCTCGCCTCCCTCGTCCGCGAGTCAGACACCGCGGCGCGCCTCGGCGGCGACGAGTTCGCGCTGCTGATCGGCGACGCGGAAACGACCGCCGCGGTGGAGGCCGCCGCCGAGCGCATCGTCGGCGCTTTCGCCGAGCCGTTCGCCCTCGCCTCGGGGCTCGTGACGACCACCGTGACCGTCGGTGTCGCCACCACCGAGGACAGCACGGACACCGACGAAATGCTCAGGCACGCGGACCTGGCGCTGTACGCGGCCAAGGCCGCGGGCAAGCGGCAGTGGCGGCGGTACCAGCCAGTGCTCAGCTCCGGCCTGATCAGGCGGAGGGAGATCCAGGAGGCGATTGAAGAGGCGGTGACCAGGTCCGCCTTCACCCTCGTGTACCAGCCGATCGTGGCGCTTGACACCGGGGAACTCGCGGGCTTCGAGGCGCTGATCCGCTGGCCGCACCCGCAGTGGGGCATGATGCAGCCAAGCCAGTTCATCACCCTCGCCGAGGAAACCGGTCAGATCATCGCGATCGGCTCCTGGGTGCTCGCCGCCGCCACGGCCGACATTACGCGGCTCCGCGGTGCCGCGGCGGCGGCGCTCAACGGCGGTCCGCCCGGAAGGCGACGCGACCTCTACGTCAGCGTGAACGTGTCCGCCCGGCAGTTCGCCGACGTTGGCTTCGCCGACACCGTGCGGCAGGTTCTCGCCGATTCAGGCCTTGAGTCGCGCGCGCTCATGCTTGAGCTCACGGAGACCGCCCTGCTGCGGCGCGACGAGCGGCTGCACTCCGACCTGGCGGAGCTGAAGACCATCGGCGTGAGGCTGGCGATTGACGACTTCGGCACCGGCTACAGCTCGCTCAGCTACCTGCGGGACCTGCCGATCGACGTGGTGAAGATGGACCGCTCGTTCGTCGAGGGCATCGCCGAGTCCGACCAGCGCCTGGCCGTCGCCGAGGGCATCGTGCAGATCGCCAGGACCCTCAGCCTCGAAGTAATCGCCGAGGGAATCGAGACCGAGGAGCAGCGGAGCCTGCTCCGCTCGATGGGCTGCCACTACGGCCAGGGGTACCTGCTGGCGATGCCCATGCCCGCGAGCCAGGCCGAGGAACTGGTCCGCAGCGGGTTCTCCACCGTCACGCCCGTCCCTGCTCAGGGGGCCTGACCGACCGCGTAGCGGCATGGCCCGCGGCCAGGTCAACAATTAAGCGACATGTCATCACCCCTACGGACTCCTTACGCGAGCGCCGAATCACTGCCGTATCCGTGGCCGGCGGGGCAGGCTCGATCCCGTCAGTAACCAAAGGGCGCGCGGGGCGGGCGACGTCCACGTAAGGAGGCATCGATGATAGGCCGCAACAAGCGCGGAATCCGCCGGGCATCTACGCGGGTCCGCCTGGCCGTCGCCGCCGCGGTACTCGTGGGCGGCGGCGCGGCGGGCGTGGCGGCGGTAGCCGCCAGCCACAATGCCCCCGTGAACGCTGCATCCGCCGGGTACTACCGAGCTACATCTCTCAGCGAGACGCACGCGATGTCCGCGGCGATGAACAGCGTGGAACAAGTCGCCGCAGACGTCGCTCAGCCTGATCTCGCAGATGACGCCGATGCGCAACGGTCAGCATGACGTCGTGGCACACCCACACGATCGTCGCTGCAGCGCGGCACCGTGGTCGGCGGCCGACGAGGAACGAGTTCGTCATCAAGTCCTCGAACCGCCAGTTCGAGCTGTGGTACGTGAACGACGGCACCAAGTTCCTGAACGTCGGCCGCAGCAGCATGGGGATGGACCGCCATGACGCGGCGGCACCAGCATGGCGATGCCCAGCCACATGCACATGAACATGGGGCGCCAAGAGCCCTCGCCAAGGGTGACCTGGTCTTCATCTTCGGCGAGCGCGTTCACGGCGAGCTCGTCGCCCAGCTGGTGCTGTTCGTGGCACCGATGAAGGTCACCACGACTCCGACCGCTACGCCGAGCATGACGGCCACGCCGAGCATGACGGCCACCCCGACCACGACGGCCACCCCGACCACGACCGTCACGCCGAGCAAGACCGCTACGCCGAACACGACGGTCAACGGTACCCCGGCGGTCATGCGGCACCCACAGCTAGCGGGAGCAAGCTAGCGCCGTAACCAACCCAGTGCCCGTGGGCGGTCCTCCCCGCCGCTCACGGGCACTGGCGCGTCACGGCCCGTTTGGCTACGGGGCGGAGCGCGACGAAACGAGCGAGCAGGCGTAGTCTCTTGGTCAGGAGTAGGACTTCGATAGCGGGCCGACGGTGCCCCGCACGAGGCGCGGGAGGCGCACAAACGTGAGCGGAATCGTCCTGCTTGTGCTTATCGGCCTCGGCGTCGCCTGGTTCTGGACCAGGGGCCGTCAGAAGATGAAGCTGCCGGTAACGGGCAAGCACTGGGTCTGGATCGTCGTCATCGTTGTCGTGGCACTGGCGATCGCCTATGGCGCCAGCGGCCACGTGTCACAACACTAACGACCGCAGGTTTTCACATATAACCCCTGGGTATAGCCGTACTGCGATCTTGAACCGGGGGCTTAAGCAGGATCCGCCAATAGACTCACGGCCTTGCACGCGATCCCGTCCCAGCACCATCCGAACGTGTGAGGCCGTGACCCCCCGTCTTCCGGGGTGGCCCTCTCCATCCGGTGGTGACACGGGCGCTGCGCTGACGGCAGAATAACCCTGCTGCCATTACCCTCGTGGTACCGATAGCCTAGAAAGCGCCCATTACATCCTGTCGGCGGTCGCGGCCTGCGGGATGCCAAGTCTCTACTGACGTGAGGTCTTGCTCGTGCCTACCGGCAAGGTCAAGTGGTATGACGCCGAAAAGGGGTTCGGCTTCCTCGCCCGCGATGACGGGGGCGAGGTCTTCGTGCACTCTTCCGCGCTGCCTTCCGGGACGCCCGCCCTGGCCAAGGGACAGCGGGTCGAGTTCGGCATCGTGGAGGGACGCAAGGGGGCCCAGGCACTGCAGGTGCGGCTCCTTGAGGCGCCACCCAACGTCACGGCGGCAGCCGCGAAGCACGCACGCAAGAAGCCGGACGAGATGATCCCGATCATCGAAGACCTTATGAAGCTGCTCGACGGGATCTCTGACGCCTACCGGCGCGGCAAGCACCCCGACCCGAAGGAAGCCAGGCAGATCGCGAGCCTCCTCACCGCGGTCGCGAAGGACATCGAGCCCTAATCGGGGCAGTACCGCCATTACCTCAAGGCCGCCCCCGGGTACCGGCCGGGCTGAGACATGGCCGCCATGGGCGGCGACGACGGACTGCACGATGGACAGGCCAAGCCCGGCACCCTGAATGACATCTGCCGACGTGGGGTGCGGATCGCGCCGGTAGAAGGGCTCGAAAAGCGAGGAGATCGTGGTGTCGGGGATGACCGGTCCGCTATTGGCAACCGAGATGAAGGCCATCTCGTCCCTGTGACCGGTCCGCACCTGGATCCAGCCGTCTCGAACGTTGTGCCGCACCGAGTTGTCGATCAGGTTCGTCACCAGCCGTTCCACGAGCACCGGGTCCCCGACCGCGATGCCAGGCTCGAGCATTGAGTCCACCGTGACGGCTGCGGCCCCGAGCGTCGGCGCGGCCGTGTCCAGGGCATCCTCGGCGAACACAGCCAGATCAAGCGCGGACCTGGACCCTTGGCCGCGGTCGCTGCGGGCCAGCGTGAGCAGCGCTTCGATCAGCGCCTCGGCCTGGTTTACCGCGTGCCGGACCTCGGCGGCCATGGATTCGAGCTGACCGGGAGTTCGCGTGGGCTTCGCGAGCGTGACGTCGATCGCGGTCCGCATCACGGTGAGCGGGGTGCGCAGCTCGTGCGACGCGTTCGCGACGAACCGGCGCTGGCTCGCGAACGCAGCATCGAGCCGTGCCAGCATACCGTCGAACGTGTCCGCGAGCTCCTTGAGCTCGTCCGGCGGCCCGGCCAGGCCTATCCGCTCGCCCAGGTTCTCCTCGGACGCGCGGCGCGCCGCGGCCGTGATTGCATGCACCGGCCGCAGCACCCGGCCGGCGACGACCCAGCCGAGCGCGGCGGAGATCATCGTCACCAGGACCAGTCCGCCCAGCGCGTCGCCGAGCAAGCGGTGCAGGGCCTGCGCGCGCCCGGCTCGCACGGCTGCGTCGGCGAGGGTTTGCCCGACCGCGTTCGCCTGCGCCTTGCATTGCTCAATTTGTCGCGGGTGACAGGTTCGCGTTCTGGCTGGCATATCTTCGGGCCGGGGAACCCCGCCGAGCTCGCCTCGGCGATGTAACGCCTGACCTCCCTCGGGCGACGTGGTTGTCGGCAGGATGCCCGCCACCAGGCCGTAGGTGATGCCGAGCAGCGCGGCGCCGGCCAGCAGGAACAGGCCGCTGTAGATCACCGTGAGGCGAAGCCGCACCGGCCGCCTGCCGAAGAAGCCGGGGATTCTCATGCCGGTCCGTGCTCTCTCGGCTGGTCGCGCAGCCGGTATCCGCTGCCTATGACGGTCTCCACGAGAGACGAGCCGCCGAGCTTCCTACGCAACCGGGAAACCGTTACCTGCACCGTGTTGCTGAACGGGTCGGCGTTCAGGTCCCACACGTGTTCGAGCAGTTCCTCGGCGCTAACCACGCCGCCGTCGGCGGCGACAAGCATCTCAAGCACACCGAACTCCTTGTGGGTCAGCAGGACCGGCCGCCCGGCCCGGCTCACCCGCCGCCCGGCCCGGTCCACGATCAGGTCACCGCGCCGTACCACGGGCGGTGCGGCCGGGCTGCGCCTGGCGAGGGCCCGCACCCGCGCGACAAGCTCCTCGAAAACGAACGGCTTGCCGAGGTAGTCATCGGCCCCGAGGTTGAGCCCGTCGACCCGGTCCTCGACTCCGGCCGCGGCGGTCAGCATGAGGATGCGCGCGCCCGCGCGCCCGCCGACCAGTTGAGCGCACACCGCGTCGCCGTGTACCCGCGGCAGCGCCGGTCGAGCACGATGACGTCATAGCAGGTGAACGCGGTGACCTCCATCGCGGCCGCGCCGTCGTAGGCCACGTCCACGGCCATGCCCTGATCGCGCAGGCCTTCCGCGATGCGGTCCGCGAGCACCCGCTGATCTTCCACAACCAGAACCCGCACGGTCCCATCGTGCCCCAGGCGGCGTGACAAGGACATAACAGACCGCGCCGGCTCGCCGGATGACATCGGCCTAACACGCGCAGGTCACCGTCCCCTTCTCCGGTTAGGCCCGTGTAACCGCCCGGCCCGTAGAACTGGGCTGGCACAGACACAGCCAGGCCAGGGGAAGGAGAGTCGGGCATGCGGAGGTTCGCAATCTCGATCGCCATAACGACGGCCGCCGTGCTAGCCGCGGTCGGCTGCGGCGGCACCGGGGCCGCCGTAGCCGGCGGTGCCGAGCATCGCGCGGAGCGCACAGGCCGCCAACGTCGACCGCCGCCAGGGAAGCGGCGGCGCCGACTCGCCCAGGACCACCGCGCTGCACGCGGCGGCGCAGTGCATCCGCCAGCACGGCATCCCCGGCTACACCGACCCGGTGCTCACCCCGAGCGGCGAGGTCTACTCCGACACCCGCGCCTTCCAGGACGCACCGCAGACGGTGGTCAACGGAATCCATCAAGCCTGCCGCGCGCTGCTGACGCGGGCGAACCTGAACCCGTTCAACGAGCCGCCTGCGCCGGCGCAACTTGTGCAGGCCGGCGTCAGGGCGGCCGAGTGCATGCGCGCGCACGGCCTGCCGAACATGCGGGACCCCACGGCACGGTCGCCGTACACGCCAGGTCACGGGTTCGGGATGTCTGGCACAGCGAGATGCCGGTCGGCGGAAAGGCGAGCCCGGTCTGGCAGCAAGCCGCACGCGCGTGCCACGCGCAGATCGACGCGGAGACTCCAGCGCGTCGACGCTCGGGAGCCTGGGCAATGACGGCTGACCGCGGCCCGCGCCGCCCAGGGGCCAGGTTCCGCGTGGTGGCGCTGCCTGTCCTGGCCGCGGGCTTGACCGCGGGCGCGCTTGTCGGCGTGTACGCGCTGCACCCGCCGCACCCGGCCAGCGCACCGAGCACCGTCGACCGGCACCGCCAGGCCGTCAGCACCGACATCGTCAACACCGTCCAGGTCTCCGGTTCGCTCAGCTATGGGGGGTCCTACACGGTCGTCGACGAGACGCCGGGTACCGCGTACACCACGCTGCCAGCCCCCGGCGCCGTCATCGGCCGCGGTCAGCGGGTCTACGAGGTGGACGGCACCCCCGTCACCCTGTTCTACGGCGCCAGGCCGGAGTGGCGCACACTGACCGAGGGCATCACCCCCGGGCCCGACGTGGCGCAGCTTGACCGCAACCTGATCGCGCTCGGCTTCGGTGCCTACCTGACGATCAGCGACTACTACACGGCCGCGACCGCCTATGCGGTGGAATTGTGGCAGCAGGCCGCGGGGCTGCCGGTGACCGGCACCGTGCCGCTCGGCCAGATCGCGTTCGCACCAGGCCCGCTGCGGGTGGCGGGCGTCACGCCGAGCGTCGGATCGCCGCCGCAGCCGGGCACTGCGGTGCTCACCGCCACGTCGCCCGTCCCCGTGGTCACGGCCCAACTCCCGGTCAGCCAGGAGTACCTGGTCCACGCCGGCGACCACGTGACCGTGACGATGCCCGACGGCGTCACCACCATCCCCGGCGTGGTGACCGCCGTTTCGTCCGTCGCCACATCCGGCAACGGCGGCCAGGGCGGGCGGGCGGCCAGGGCAGCGGCGGCCAGCCGCAGCCGGGGGCAAGCCAGGGCGGCGCCGGCGGTCCCGGTGCCAGCCAGGACACTGTCGCGCTGACCGTGCGGCTCGTCCACCCGCGCACGACGGGGAACTTCGACCAGGCGCCGGTTAACGTCAACATCGTCTCCGCGCAGGCCCATGACGTTCTCGCGGTGCCGATAAGCGCGCTGGTGGCGCTCGCGGGCGGCGGCTACGCCGTCGAGGTCGTGCACGGCAGCGGCGCGTCCGCCACCCGCCAGCTCGTCCCCGTGCAGACCGGCCTGTACTCCGAGCACGCTCGTTCAGGTATCTGGCGCAGGCCTCACGGCAGGCGAGGAAGTCGAGGTGCCGTCGTCATGACCGGGTTGCTTGAGGTCAGGGATGTCGGCAAGACGTATCCAGGCGCGCCGCCCGTGCGGGCGCTCGCCGCCGTCAACCTGACCGTCCGCGCGGGCGAACGGATCGCCGTGATCGGACCCTCCGGCTCGGGCAAGACGACGCTGCTGCACGTGGCGGGGACGCTCGAACGGCCGACCGGTGGCAGCGTCAGGATCGGGGGCGAGGAGGTGTCCGGGCTGTCCGACGCTGGCTTTCCCGTGTGCGCGCCCGCCGCCTCGGCTTCGTCTTCCAGCAGTTCCACCTGCTTGACCACCTCGACGCGGCCCAGAACGTCGCACTCGGCCTGCTCTACCGGGGCGTGCGGGCCGGCGATCGGAGAACCGCCGCGATCGGGCGCTCGACCGGGTCGGGCTTGGCCACCGGCTCGGCCACCGGCCGTCCCAGTTGTCCGGCGGCGAACGCCAGCGGGTGGCCATCGCCCGCGCCGTCGCCGGGCGGCCCGACGTCGTTTTCGCGGACGAGCCCACGGGGAACCTCGACTCGGCGGCCGGGGCGGAGATCATCGCGCTGCTGGCCGGGCTGGCCGATGACGGCACCGCCGTCGTGGTGGTGACGCACGACCACGCCGTCGCCGCCGCCATGGACCGGCGCGTCCTCATGCGAGACGGCCGGGTGGTCGCGGACGGTCGGCAGGTGCCGGCATGAGGGCCGCGGATATCCTGTCCGGCGGGCTGCTCGCGCTGCGCGCGCGCAAGCTCCGTGCGGCGCTGTCCGCGCTCGGCATCGCCATCGGGATCGCGGCAGGCGTGGCGGTGCTCGGCATCGCTGCCTCGTCGAAGGCGAACCTGCTGAGCGAGCTCGGCGCGGAAGCCAACCTGCTGACCGTCTCCGCCGGGCAGAACGACGACGGCTCGCCCGCCGCCCTGCCGCTGACCGCCGAGTCCATGATCGGGCGGATTCCGCCGGTCGAGTCGGTGACCGCGATCGGCTACGTGGCGGGCGCGACGGTGCTGCGCACCGCCCTGGTGCCCGCCATCGACACCGGCGGCATCTCCGTGCTCGCCGCGCAGCCGTCGCTGCTCGGCACGCTTGGCGGCAGCGTGGCGCACGGCACGTTCCTAAACGCAGGCGACGCAGCAGTATCCCGCCGTGGTACTCGGCGCCGTGGCCGCGCAGACCCTCGGCATCGACAACGTGCGGCCCTGGACCCAGGTTTACCTGGGCGGCAGGTATTTCACGGTGATCGGCATCCTGCGGCCGGTACCGCTCGCGCCGGAGATCGACGAGGCCGCGCTCGTCGGGTTCCCCGTCGCCAACGCGCTGCTCGGGCTCGGCGGCCACCCGACCGAGCTTTACCTGCGCGTTATTCCCGACCAAGTGCGGGCGGTCAACAACGTGCTCGGGTTCACCGCGAATCCGCCCTGCCCGGAGTGCGTGCGGCTGAACACGCCGTCCAGCATCCTGGCGGCGCGGGCGGCCGCGGGGAGCGCGCTCACCGGGCTGTTCCTTGCGCTCGGCGGCATAGCGGCGGGGGTCGGCGGCGTGGGGATCGCCAACATCATGGTGATCTCGGTGCTTGAGCGCCGCGGCGAGATCGGGCTGCGCCGCGCGCTCGGCGCCACCCGCTGGCAGGTCGGGTCGCAGTTCCTCGTGGAATCCGTGCTGCTCTCCGCGTTCGGCGGGGCCACCGGGGTGCTGCTCGGCGCGGGCGCGACGGCCGGCTACGCGGTCGCGTCCGCTCAGCCCGCGGTGGTGCCCGCGGTCGCGGTGCTCGCCGGGCTCGCGGTCGCGCTTGGTGCCGGCGGCCTGGCCGGCGTTTATCCCGCCGTCAAGGCGGCCAGGCTAGCCCCGGCGGAAGCCCTGCGCGTCACCTGACGGCCGCCTGGCCTAGCGGGTGCCGGCGGCCCGCGCAGGCGGCCGCACCGGGCGGCCGTCCTGGCGGACGCGATTGCGCCGCCGTCCGACCAGGATGACCGCCGCCACGGAGAGTCCGCCCGCGGCGATGCTCAGGCCCGCCTGCCCGTTGTTGAGCATTGACACGAGCACGCCGGCCAGGCCGCCGGCCACGTTCGCCACCTGGTTGATGGTCTCGGACACCGCGAACGTGGAGGACCGGATCTCGTCACCGATCTCCCTGCCGACGATGGAGTCCTGGCCGAGCTTGGCGAGGCTGGCGCAGAAGATCGCCGTGGCCATGACGAGGACGGCCGCCCACAGGCCGAATCCCCACGCGCAAAACGCCGTCACCAGCGGCGCGACGATCAGCACGCTGAACATGATCAGCTGCGGTGCCCGGCCCTTGAAGAAGGACCCGAGGATCATCGAGGCGAGGCTGCCGACCGAGAGCCCGAGGGCGAGCGCGCCAAGGGCGAAGTTGTGCGACACCGGGTGCCCGAACACGGTGCCAAGGTCCACGCTGCGCAGCAGGAACGCCAGCAGGAACAGGATGTAGCCGGAGAAGGCGCGCAGCACCGCGTTGACCGTCATCGCCTCGGCGACGACGGGACCGACATTGGCGAGGGTACGCCAGCGACCATGACGCCCCCCCTTGGCGGCTCCGCTGGCGGCCCCGCTGGCCGCACCGCTGGCGGAACCGTTGGCGGAAGGCGGCTCGCCAGGCGGCAGCGGCAGCGTCGGACGGGGCATGTCCGGCCGGGTCCGGCCCGGCGCCTCTGGCCGGGTCGGCGGCTCGTGGACCGGCGCGGGCATGGGCGCGGGTGCCCCAGCCTGTCCTGGCGACACTATGGGCACGTCGATCTGCTCGGGTAGCCGGAACGCGATGACCATGGCGGCCAGGTAGATCAGCGTGCCGACGCGCAGCGTCCAGGCCGCGCCGCCCGCGATCTGCACGCCAGCGGCCAGGCCCGCCGCCGCCGTCGAGGCGGCCAGGGATATCAGACCGGAGCGGGCGTTGGCGGTGACGAGCGTGAGGTCGGCGGGCAGCAGGCGCGGCGTGACCGAGGCCTTGACGACGCCGCCCGCCTTCTGCAGCACCAGGATCCCGAACGCGGCGGGCAGCAGCGTCACGGAGTTGGCCACGTTCGCCGACATGGCGTAGCAGAGCAGGCCGCGGGTCAGCATCGTCCCGGCAAGCACGAAACGGCGGCCCTGCTGTATCCGGTCAAGTGCGGGCCCGATGAACGGCGCGAGCACCGCGAATGGTGCCATCGTGATGATCAGGAACAGCACCACGCGGCCGCGGGCCTGGTCAACGGACGTGCTGAAGAAGATCGTCCCGGCGAGCGCCACGGTCACGAACGCGTCGGCGGCGCCGCTCACCGCCGTCATCTCGATGAGCGTGGCGAGGCCGGTCCTGTCGGCGCCCTTCGCGCCGGTGATGCGGTGCACGAGGCCCGCCGTCCGCCTGGTCGCCTTGCCAGAGGCCTGCCCGCCTGTGCGGAAAGCACGACCCGTCGCGTGGGCAGCATCGCCCGCGCGCCGCACCGCATCCGACATCCGCATGTTCACAGTATTCTTGGTCTGCGGCACTGCGACGAGCCCTATGCGGGAGATCCTGCCGGGCCGGCCATTGCGGTGCACGCTCCGGGAGCGAGAATTGGCAGTCGTGAGCACGATAAGGAACCGCGCGAAGGACCCAGACCAGGTCTGCGCGGACGCCGTTGACCTGGCCAGGCAGGCCCTGGTCGACGACGTCAGGGGTGAGCCGGGACGCGATCGGTGACCACCTGGGCGTCGAGGCCGTGGCCGATCGCGTCGTCACCCATTACTTCGGGTGCGCCGACCCGGGCTACGCGGGCTGGCGGTGGGCGGTCACCGTGACGCGCGCGCCCAGGTCCAAGGTCGTGACGGTGGACGAGAGCGTCCTGCTGCCCGGCCCAGAGGCGCTGCTCGCGCCCGCGTGGGTGCCCTGGCAGGACCGGCTGCGCCCGGGCGATGTCGGGATCGGCGACCTGCTGCCCGCCAGCCCGGACGATGAGCGCCTTGTTCCGTTCGTCACACTCGACGGCGACGACGCGGTGACCGACTGGTTCAGGGCAAGGACAGACTCGGAAAACGAGGACGCGGGACCGCGGATAGCGGAGGAGCTGCCCGCACCTGGCCGCTCGCGCGTGCTGTCGGGCTATGGTCGCGACGACACGGCCGAGCGCTGGTACGAGAGCGACCACGGGCCGCGCACGCCGCTTTCCCACGCTGCCCCGGCGACCTGCGTGAGCTGCGGGTTCTTCGTCCCGCTCAGCGGCGGCCTCGGTCGGCTCTTCGGCGCCTGCGGCAACGCCTTCGCCCCGGACGACGGCCGGGTTGTCTCGTCGGACCACGGGTGCGGCGCGCATTCCGAGGCGGTGCTCACCGGGTCCAACGTGCAGGCGACCGCGCCGGTGATCGACGAGTTCGGCTATGACCTGGTGGACTTGCCTGGCGTATCGGTCGAGGAGACGGTTTTCGAGCCGTTGTCCCGTGACACGTATCCGGAGGCTGGCTCGGAGAGCTGAGCACCGGAGGCTTGCGACTCGGTGACCGCGGCGCGCTCCGCCGCGATCCGCGCCCGCCTGCGCTTGAGGAACGGCACGTACCAGAGCCCGAACAGGCCCATCACCGTCCCGCAGGCGCACGTCCAGATCCACCAGCGGGCGTCCGGGGGCAGCGCGCTGCGCACGGAAAGCACGACGACGAGGGCGAGTACCCAGCCAACAGTGATCGCCAAGGTCACCTGGCGGTCGTCCGCCTCCCTTGGTGGTGGCGCCGGGCGCCGCTCTGCGGGACCGACCTGCCGACTCTGGCTCACGGAATAAGGCTAGCCGACCTGCTTATGCCTCCTGCCCACTCATGATGTACTTAGTGGATGCCTGAGGCAGCTATGCAAACAGACGCGGCGCTGGCCACCGCTATGCGGATTTCGATCAGCAGGCTCGCGCGGCGTCTTCGCGTGGAGCGCCTCGGACTCGGCGGCACAGAGACCGTCCTCTCCGACATCCAGCTCGCGGCGCTCGCGGCGCTCGCGCGCCACGACTCCATGACCCCAGGCGAGCTCGCCGAGCACGAGAAGGTTCAGCCGCCGTCCATGACGCGGGTGATCGCGGTGCTTGAGGAGCGTGGCCTGGTCAGGCGCGAGCCGCACGCCACCGACCGCAGGCAGGTCGTCCTCACGGTGACCGAAGAAGGCAGGGACGTGGTACAGCGGGTCCGCCGCCGCCGCGAGGCCTGGCTGGCGCAGCGCCTGCAGGAGCTCACCCCCGACGAGCGCCAGATCCTCCGCGCCGCGGCACCCATTCTGGAGAAGCTAAGCCAGTCCTGATTGACGCACATCGGGGGGTCGCCCCCCCGGGGGAAAACTGAGCTTCCACGTCCCGAGCGCCTCGTAGCGCGGCTGCCCGTCCAGCGTGCTGCGGATGAGGTAGATCTCCTCGACCGCCCAGGCCGGTCCCTGGTACCCGGACAGATCATCCACGATCGAGCGCACATCCGCGGGCATCCGGCACCGGGCGAGGGTGACGTGCGGCCGGTACCTGCGGCCTTCGTCAGGCGGCGGCGCGCCGGCCCGCCTGGCGCCCGCGCTCACCGACATCGCCAGCTCTCCCAGGGCCTTCCGGTCGCCTGACAGCCCGCTCCACAGCACGTTCGCCCGCGCCTGGCTCGGGAAAGCGCCCGCGCCCGCCAGGCTGAGGCCGAACACCAGGTGCCGCCGCGCCGCGCGCTCAAGCCGCGGCAGCAGCCGGTCGAGGCGATCCTCGCTCACCTCGCCGAGGAAGGCGAGCGTGACGTGCCATAGCTCACGGCTAGTCCAGCGCAGGTCCTCGCGTCCCTGCCGCAGCGGCGCGCACGCCGCGTCCAGGTCGTCGAGCGCCGCCGCGGGCGGCGCCAGGCCGATGAAAAGCCGCATCACGCACCCCAGCGAACTTTATTTTCTTTGGTGGAGCCGCCCCGGTGAAACCTCAGCCTCAGGTCAAAGAAAATGAGGTTCGGGCATACGCTGAACCCGTGAACAAGGTGCCACGCTGGCTGCTGCCGACCGTGCTCGGGCTGCTCGTGCTCGTGGTGCTGATCGGCTCGATAGTGCACTAACACGAGCCGCTCGACCACGAAGTCGATGCACGCGGTCAGCGCGGCCACGTCGTCTGGCTCGACCGCGGGGAACAGGCCGATTCGCAACTGGTTGCGGCCGAGCTTGCGGTACGACTCCGTGTCCACGATCCCGTTCTCCCGCAGCACGGCGGCCACGGCGTCGGCGCTCACCGCGTCGGTGAAGTCGATCGTGCCAACCACGGGCGACCGCATCGCGGGGTCTGACACGAACGGCGTGGCGAACTGTGACCTCTCGGCCCAGGAATAAAGAATTTCCGCCGAACGAGTGGTGCGTGCCTGCGACCAGCAAGGCCTCCTCTTTCCAGCAGCCAGTCGAGCTGGGTGGCCAGGAGCACGAGGGTGGACACGGCGGGCGTGTTCAGCGTCTGGTCCTTGACCGAGTTATCGACCGCGACCTTCAGCGACAGGAACTCCGGGATGTACCTGCCGCTCGCGGCGATCTCGTCGATCCGGGCGAGGGCCGCGGGGGAAAGCAGCGCGAGCCACAGGCCGCCGTCGGCGCCGAAGACCTTCTGCGGCGCGAAGTAGTACGCGTCGAACTCGGCGGGGTCCACCGGCAGCGCACCCGCCGCGCTCGTCGCGTCGACGAGCACCAGCGCGCCGGGATCCGCGCCCGCCGGGCGTCGGATGTCCATCCGGACCCCGGTGGACGTCTCGTTGTGGGTGAGCGCGTAGGCGTCGATCCCGGCCTCGGCCCGCGGCAGCGGGTGCGTGCCCGGCTCGGCCGCGATGACCGATGGCTCCTTGAGCCAGGGGGCACGCGCGGTCACGGTCGCGAACTTCGCGGAGAACTCACCGAAAGACAGGTGCTGCGACCGTTCCTGCATCAAGCCCGAACGCCGCCGCGTCCCAGAAGGCGGTAGTGCCTCCGTTGCCAAGAGACACCACGAACTCGTTCGGGAGATCGAAAAGCTCAGCAAGTCCGCTGCGGATCCGCCGCACGATCGCCTTGACCGGCGGCTGCCTGTGCGATGTGCCTAGCTCTGGCGCCGCCGCGAGAGCGGCGACCTGCTCCTGGCGGACCTTCGTCGGGCCGCTGCCGAACCGCCCGTCACCGGGCTTGAGGTTGTCGGGAATGACAATGCTGGTCACCGTCTAGCTAGCGCTAACGCCCGGTGGCGCGCAGTCCTCGCTACGGCAGGACGTCCGCCGCGCCGGCCACGTCCCTGACCGGGCGCGGGGCGGGGCCGACGTAGCGGGCCGACGGGCGGATCAGGCGGCCGGTCCGCTTCTCCTCCGTGATGTGCGCCGCCCAGCCAGCGGTCCTCGCGCAGGTGAACATCGCCGGCGTGATGTCGGCGGGTACCTGCGCGAAGTCCAGCATGATTGCCGCCCAGAACTCGACGTTCGTCTCAAGTACGCGGTCGGGGCGGCGGGCGCGCAGCTCGGCGAGCGCGGCCGTCTCGAGCGCGAGCGCGACCTCGTACCTGGGCGCGCCGAGCTCCTTCGCGGTGCGCCGCAGCACCCGGGCCCGCGGGTCCTCCGCCCGGTACACCCGGTGACCGAAGCCCATCAGGCGGCCGTGGCTGTCGAGCACGGACTTCACGTACCCTTCGGCGTCGCCGCTCCGCTCGACCTCCTCGATCATGTAAAGCACCCTGGCGGGCGCGCCGCCGTGCAGCGGCCCGGACAGCGCGCCGACCGCGCCGGACAGCGCGGCGGCCACGTCGGCGCCGGTAGAGGCGATCACCCGCGCGGTGAACGTGGAGGCATTCATGCCGTGCTCGGCGGCGCTCACCCAGTAGGCGTCAAGGGCCTTGACGTGCCGGGGGTCGGGCTCACCCCGCCAGCGGACGAGGAAGGCCTCTGCGGCCGTCCTGGCCTCGTCCACGTACTGCTGCGGTACCGCCGGCCGGTCCGACCCGCGCGCGGACGTGGCGATGATCGCGAGCAGCTGCGCGCAGGCCCGGCCGACGTCCGCGCGTGCCTGTTCCGGTGAGATGTCGAGCAGCGGGCGCAGGCCCCAGCGTGCGCCAAGCGCGGCGACGCCGCTCTGCGCGTCCACCCGCGCGTCGCCGGTGCTGACCGGGAGGTCCATCGGCTCGGCGGGCGGCAGTCCCGGGTTGAACGCGTTGTCGACGAGCAGCCCCCAGACGTGCTCGAAGGACACGTGGCCAACGAGTTCCTCGATGTCCACGCCCCGGTAGCGGAGTGAGCCGCCTTCCTTGTCGGGTTCGGCGATCTCGGTCTCGAACGCCACGACGCCTTCGAGGCCCGGCTTGAAATCGGACATCGTGCCTCCCTGTAGGGATTTTGAAACGTCTCGATTGAATCGCCGCGGTCGTCGGTCAAGACAGGCTGTTCACATGTAAAAATCTTCGTTTATGGACAGGACGTTGAATCCGGAGATGCTTGACAGCTCACCGATCAAACAGTTCACGGTCTGGTTCGACGAGGCGGTGAGCGCCGGGCTGCCAGAGCCGAACGCGATGGTCCTGACGACATTCGGGGTCGGGGAGGGGCCGCACGCACGCACGGTGCTCCGTCAAGGCGCACGACGACACGGGCTTCACGTTCTACACCAACAGGACTTCCCGCAAGGGGCGCGACCTCGCGGCCGATCCGCGCTGCTGTGCCTTGTTCCCCTGGTACGGCCTCGGCCGCCAGGTGACCGTGGAGGGCGTGACGCGGCAGCTGAGCAAGGAAGAGAGCGAGCCTTACTATCACTCGCGGCCCTGGCTGTCCCAGATCGGCGCCTGGGCGTCGCGGCAGTCGTCCGTCCTCGCGTCCCGCGCTGAGCTCGACGACCGGGTGGCGGAATTGTCCGCGCGGTGGCCGGAGGGAACCGAGGTACCCATGCCCGACTTCTGGGGCGGGTACCTGATCGTGCCCGACCGGATCGAGTTCTGGCAGTCCCGGCAGAACCGGCTGCATGACCGGCTGAGCTACCGGCGTTCCGGTGGCAGCTGGACCATCGAACGGCTGTCGCCTTAGGCATAGAACGACTGTCTTCTTAGGTTTCTCACGGTGGTGGCGCGAGCGCGTAGCATCACTGTTGGGAGGAAGGTTTCAGTGACTGCCCATGGGCTTATCGACACCACGGAGATGTACCTCCGCACGGTGTTCGAACTTGAAGAGGAGGGGATCGTCCCGCTGCGGGCGCGGATAGCGGAGCGGCTAGCCCAATCCGGCCCGACTGTCAGCCAGACGGTCGCCCGCATGGAGCGTGACGGCCTGCTGCACGTGGCAGGAGACCGTCAACTGGCGCTCACCGACGCCGGCCGGTCGCTGGCGACCCGGGTGATGCGCAAGCACAGGCTTGCCGAGTGCCTGCTGGTCAGCGTCATCCAGATGCCATGGGAAGAGGTGCACATCGAGGCGTGCCGGTGGGAGCACGTCATCTCGGAGTCCGTGGAGCGGCGGCTGTATGAGCTGCTCGGCCACCCGGAGCGCTGCCCGCACGGCAACGTCATCCCCGGGCTCGACGAGCTTGTCTCCGAGGCAGGCGCCACCCCAGCGGCGCATGATTCCACGATGATCGATGTTACGCGCGGAAACAGCGAGGCTGTACGGGTCACAGTTACGCGGATAACCGAACAACTTCAAAGTGATCTGGACCTGATGCTTAAACTGAAGCGGGCCGGGATACAACCCGGACGCGAGGTGTTGCTCGGGGCAGTTGACGGCGGAGTTCGCGTAAGCGGCGAGGACGCCGCGAACGCCGCGGAATCCGCCGATCTTCCTGCCGAGGTCGCCTCGCACGTGTTCGTGTCCAGGGAGTAACGAGGAGACCTGTTCGGTGACCGGAGCGTGACGATGACGCGCTGGAGCGAGAGCCTGCCGGCGGAACTCGTGCTGAGCCAGGCCGAGGTCGGCGTCATCGTCGCTGACCGGGCCGGCAACGTAGTGTTCTCAAACGAACACGTTGCCAAACTGCTCCGCCTGGACTTCGCGGCGGCGCCGCTCGTCGGCAAGCCGCTCAGCGGCCTCGGCCTGCTCCCTGACAGCGAGCCTGGGCGGTTCGACGAGATCACCCGGCAGGTGCTGAACGGATCCTCATGGGAAGACACGTTCGCCGGCCACCGGAGCGACGGCAGCTTCCTGTTCGTCAGGGAGCTAGCGGTGCCGCTGCGCGACCCGTCCGGGCGCGATCGACGGCATCGTGCTTGTCATCACCGAGGCCGGGCGGCGTGACACCCAGCGCGAGCCCGACCGGCTCCGCCTCCTTGAGCGGATCGGCCAGCGGCTGGCGGGCTCGCTTGAGCTTGACGCGACACTTCGGCAGGTCGCGCAGATCCTCGTGCCCCGGTTCGGCGACCACTGCTTCATCGACCTCTTCAGCGGCGACAAGCTGATCAGGCGGGCCGCCGCGCACGCCGGAGGCTGGGAGCCGCAGGCAGGCACCTGGGCGCGGGTCGGCGAGGCCATCCAGTACCCGCCGGGGCACTTCACGCAGCAGGCGATGTCGCGCCTTGAGACGATCGTCGTGCCGGACACCCAGGCTGGCTATTACCCGGCACCGAGCGAGCAGTCCATGTCCGCCGCCGATCAGGTCGGCGTCACCTCGGTGCTCGCCTCACCGCTGTACGCGCGCGGTGAGCTGCTCGGCGCGATCTCGCTTGCCCTCTCGAGGATCACCGACCGGCCCGACCCGCATTACGACATATCCGACGGCGACCTCATTGGCGCGATCGCGTCACGGGTAGCGGTCGCGATCGACAACGCCATGCTCTTCGAAGCCGAGCGGCGGACCGCGCTTGCCTTCCAGCAGTCGCTGCTGCCCGACTCGGCGCCCGAGCTCGACGGCCTCGAGGTGGCGTTCCGCTACGTGCCCGCCAAGCCGCTGGCCACGCAGGGGCAGGGCATCCAGACGCAGGTCGGCGGCGACTGGTACGACATCATCCCGCTCGCCGCGGGCCGCGTCGGCCTGGTGATCGGCGACGTCGAGGGCCGCGGCGCCCGGGCGGCGGCGACCATGGGCCAGCTCCGCGCCGCGCTGCGCGCCTACGCGCAGGACGAGAAGTCACCCGCCGACATCATGCGCAAGCTCGACGAGTGGGTCAGGTCGACGGCACCCGTCGGCGCCGGCGGCGACCCGCCCACCGTGTCCTGCATCTACCTCATCTACGACGCGTGGTCCCGGTCACTGACCTTCGCCAACGCCGGGCACGCCGCGCCGCTGATGGCCATGGACGGTACCGTCAGGCCACTTGAGGTCAGGCACAAGGGGGTGCTGCTCGGCGTGCGCGGCCGGGGCATCCGCGGGCTGCCGACCTACCGCGAGCAGACCGTCACCCTGCCGCCAGGCGCGGCGCTCGTGCTCTACACCGACGGGCTCACCGACCGGCGGAGCAGGGCAGACGGTGACGGGCACTACACCGAGGCCGAGGCGGTGGCCATGCTGCGGGACGCGCTGCTCGCGTCCCGCGCATCCGCGGATGCGCTCGCCGTGGCCGCCGAGACCGCCGTGCCCGGTGACATCGACGACGACATGGCCATCCTGGTGTTCCGCTCCTCCCCAGATGACCTCGCGTGCTTCGAGCGCTCCTTCCCCGCCGAGCCGATCATGGTCTCGGAGGCGCGTCGTCTCGCTTCTGCCACATTCGCCGCCTGGGACATGGACCCAGACCAGGCCGACCTGGCACTGCTCTTGGTCTCCGAGGTGGTGACCAACGCGGTGCTGCACGCGTCCGTGACGCCGAGCCCGGCTGGGCGCCGCTTCGACCTGGAACTCGACCCGCTGGCCGACACCCCGCCCCCCGGGGTGAACGTCGGGGCACTGACCCCTGGGTCCGGGTTCCCGATGGGCGCGCACTACGCCCCGGTGTACCGGCCAAGGGAGTTCACGCTGCGGCTGCGCCGCGGCGCGGAGTCGGTGTGGGTGGAGGTCTTCGACCCGGACCTTCGGCTGCCCAGGCTGCGGACCGCCCGCGCTACCGATGAGGGCGGCCGCGGGCTCTACCTGGTTGAGCAACTGGCCACCCGGTGGGGCTCACGGCCAACCGAGGACGGCAAGGCCGTCTGGTTCGAGATCCCATTGGACGGCAAGGCCGGCTAGGCCGCGTCCCGCGTCCCGCCTGTCCTGGATGCCCGGATACGGTGCGGGGATGAGTTTCCGGTTGGCGGCGTACGCCGTGTGCGTCGAAGAGGGACGGGTGCTGCTCGCCCGCCACGTGTCACCGACGGGCGAGAGTAACTGGACTCTTCCTGGCGGCGGGGTCGAGCACGGGGAGGATCCGTTCGACGCGGTGACCCGGGAGGTTGCCGAGGAGACCGGATGCGACGCGGTGGTCGAACGACTGCTCGGCGTGGACTCAAGGGTCATCCCCGTAGCCGAACGGCGCCTGCCCGGCCCGCTCCCGCACCACAATGTCGGTATCTTCTACCGGATCCGTATCACCGGCGGCCAGCTGCGGCCCGAGCCGAACGGGGAAACCGCCGAGTCGGTCTGGACGGGCATCCCCGATGTCGCCCGCCTTCGCCGGTCCTCACTGGTCGACATTGGCCTCGCCCTGGCGCGGGCCCTTCCGGCAACGGGCCATGTCGCTCCCGTTCGGGTCGGCGGCCTGATTCAGCATTAAGGGGGTCTGTGTAGCCCTTGGGCTTGCCCGGGTGACCGCGAAAGCGCGTCGATCAGGTCGCGGTAGACGTGGAAGGCGGGCTGCCGCACCAGACCTGGCTGCCGGCCTGTTAGCGCGGCCGGCGCGCTCCCCGACAGCGAGAATGTTCACATGGTTCATGACAAGAGCAGGCTGTCGGCCGTTCTCCCGCTGTTTCGGTACTCCGCCGCCGCGGTGGCGGTCGGGCGGGTAGGGCTCGGCGTGGCCGCGCTGGTTTCGCCTTCCGTGCCGGCCCGCCCGTGGGTGGGCCCGTCGGCGGATGAGCTGGGTGCCCAGGTATTCGGGCGCGCGCTCGGCGCGCGCGACCTGGCCCTCGGTCTCGGCGCCCTCGCAGCGGCATGGAAGGCGCCCGCCGGTTCGCGGCCGGCCGGCGCATGGTACGCCGCGGGGGCGCTGTCCGACGCCCTGGACGTGGCGGTAACCGTGGCCGCGTGGCCGCGGCTGCCGCGGAGCACCCGATGGCTGGTCGCCGCGTCCGCGGGCGGCGCGGCGATCGCGGGCGCCGCGGGGACGCTTGCCGCCTTCTTGGAGTGACCTGGCCGGCCGGTGGCGCATCTATTACAGCAACCGCCAGTTGGCCTGCGGCACGGGCTGGCTCAAAGAGTATCGAGCCGGACATATGCTCTTTTGTCCCGGTCAAATCGCTGCCGTGGGCGGGGGTCGGAACGTGATCGTACCTACGATCCCAGTTGCATACCCTGCGGGGGTATGTCGCAAGGACGCCCGGCGGGCCGTGTTACCGCAGCAAGCGTTATTCCAGCAGGTCAAAACGCAGTTGGCGGCTGCCGTACTACAGAAATTGAAGTCCCAACGTGGCTGGCGCAAACCAGGGCAAACCGGGCAGCCCGTGGTGGGTGACAGGGATAGTGGATCGTTGACCACGCTATGGCGTGGTCAACGATCCGCTGTCTTCGTGATGGGCCCCGGCACGCCGGCGGCGCGAGTGAAATGTCCCTTTTGCCGATGGGTTGCGGGCGCGCCAGGAAAGAACCTGCCCGTTCAGTCGCTGTAGCTAGGCGACGCCGATTATGGCAGGCCGTCGAAAATTTCGGAGATCTTCGAAATTTTCGACTTTGCATAGCCCAATTCTGGTCGCTTCTGTCTGATTAGAGTTGCTAACTCTAATCTCATTAGTCACTCAGTCCTCAATGGACAAATAAATAAAACCTTTGCGAAAACTTTTGGCTAAGTTTTCGCTTCGAAACTTTTCCGAAAGTAATTGACGACTGAATATCCCAAACTCACACTAACGCCATCGGCAGATATCAAAAGCTGCCGATCAGGTCACCCAGGCCTGGCCCCCTGGCGTCGCCATGCAGCGACCCGTCTAAGGAGGAGGTACGCGTGAACGCCCCCCTACATGTACCTAGAGCTGGCAGCAGCGGCCGGGTTCGGTTCCTGCTAGGCGTCGTCTTGGCCGTGCTCCTGGCCGCGGCCATGGCGGCGGTGCCCGGCATCGCTAAGGCAGCGAGCATCTGCTCGAGCCAGACCGGCACGAATGGCGGCTATTACTACCAGATGTACACCGCAGGCAGCGGATCGGCGTGCATCACGCTGAACTCGGGCAACAGCTACTCCACCTCGTGGAGCAACGTTGGCGACTTCGTCGCCGGCGTTGGCTTCAATCCCGGCAGCAATGCCACGGTGAGTTTCTCCAGTAGCCTCAGCGCGTCTGGCACGTCGCTGGTGTCGCTTTACGGCTGGTCGACCAACCCGCTCGTCGAGTACTACGTCATGGAGAACTACACCGGCTCGCCGCCCACGGCTGGCACGTACATGGGCCAGGTAACCAGCGACGGCGGCACGTACAACATCTACGAGCACCAGCAGGTCAACCAGCCCTCCATCCAGGGCACCGCGACCTTCGAGCAGTACTTGGCGATACGGACCTCGCCCGTGAGCAGCGGGACTATCACCACGGCCAACTTCTTCAACGCGTGGGCCAGCCACGGGATGCACCTGGGCACGCTCAACTACCAGATCCTCGCGACCGAGGCCTACAGCAACGGCAGCGGCAGTTCCAGCGTCACGCTGAACGGCGGCGGCTCTGGTGGCGGCGGTGGCGGTGGCGGTGGCGGCGGTGGCGGCGGCGGCTCCGGCGGCTGCACCGCGACGCTGTCGGCCGGGTCGCAGGGGAGTAACTGGTACAACCTCAACGTCTCGGTTACTGGCTCAAGCACCTGGACCGTGACGCTGAACCTCGTGGCACCCGCGGTGGTCTACTCCACCTGGAACGTCAACGCCACCTACCCCAGCCAGTACGTGCTGAAGGCCACGCCTAACGGCAACGGCAATAACTGGGGCGTGACGATATCGCCCAACGGCCAATGGACATGGCCAACAGTCTCCTGTAGTACCGGATAACCACGGCAAAGGGGTCCCGCCCGCTCCGGGGAGAGCGGGCGGGACGCTACATGCGGTCGGGGAGTGGGACGCCGAGCAGGCCGAGGCCGGTGGTCAGCACGCGGAGCACGGCCGCGCACAGGGCCAGGCGGGACTGCCTGGTCTCTTCGTCGTCGGCCTTGAGTACCGGGCACTGCTCGTAGAACGTGGTGAACAGGCTGGCGACCTCGAAGAGGTAGGCGCACAGCTGGTGCGGCTCGGCGGTGTCCGCGACCTGGGTGACGACCGTGCCGAAGCTGAGCAGCTTGAGCGCGAGTTCCCGCTCGGCTGGCTCGGTGACGACGATGGGGCCGCCGGGGGTGTCCTCGCCGATCCCGGCCCGCCGGAAGATGGACCTGATCCTGGTGGTCGCGTACTGCAGGTACGGGCCGGTGTTCCCCTTGAAGGAGATCATCCGGTCCCAGTCGAAGATGTACGCGCTGTCCCGCGCGGTCGACAGGTCCGCGTACTTGATCGCGCCGATGCCGACGTCCTCCGCGATCGCGTCGAGGTCCAGGCCCGTCGTCGTCGCGCTCGACCTCGTCCAGGATCGCCCGGGCGCGCTCGACCCCCTCGGTGAGCAGGTCGCTGAGCTTGACGTTGTCGCCGGCCCTGGTCCGCAGCCGGTGGCCGTCGTTGCCCTGGACCATGCCGATCTGGGCGTGCTCGAAGCTCTTGTCCGCGGGCAGCCAGCCGGCTTCCCTGGCGACGGCGAAGACCATCCTGAAGTGCAGCGCCTGGTCGGAGCCGACGACGTAGATCGCGCGGTCGCAATTGACCTTGTCCACCCGGTACCTGACCGTGGCGAGGTCGGAAGTGGAGTAGTTGTAGCCGCCGTCGCTCTTGCGGATGATCACCGGCAGCGGGGTTCCGTCCCGGCTGGTGAAGCCCTTGTGGGAACGCGCACAGGGCGCCGTCGCTGATCCACGCGAGGCCCTTGGCGATGAGGTCGTCGGCGACGCCGGGAAGCATGTCGTTGTAGAACGACTCGCCCCTGATGTCATCGTCGGTGAGCGTGACCCTGAGCCTCGCGTACGTGTCCCGCAGGTAGGCCTTGGACATGTCCACCAGGTCTTCCCAGAGCTGCATCGTCGCCGGGTCGTTGCCCGACTGCAGCTTGACGACCCGCTCCCTGGCCCGGTCGGCGAATACCGGGTCGGAGTCGAACTTGACCCGCGCGGACTGGTAGAAGGCGTTCGGGTCGGTGCGCAGCAGGCCCGCCTCGGGGGAGTCCTCGCCGACGTCGACCAGGTGCTCGATGAGCATGCCGAACGGCGTGCCCCAGTCGCCCACGTGGTTGTCCCTGATCACGTGGTCGCCGACGAACTCGGTCACCCGGGCGATCGCGTCGCCGACGATCGTCGAGCGCAGGTGCCCGACGTGCATCTCCTTGGCGATGTTCGGCGAGGAGTACTCGACGATGACCGACTTGGGCCGCGACTTCAGCGGCGTGCCGAGCCTCGGGTCGGCGAGCAGGCCGGTCGCGGCGTCGGCGATCCACCGCGGGCGCAGCGTGAAGTTGATGAACCCGGGGCCGCTGACCGTGGGCGGCTCGGTCACGTCGTCGACGTCAAGGTGGCCGACGATCTCGTTCGCGAGGTCGCGCGGCGCCTTGCCGAGCCTCTTCCCGAGCGGCAACGCGACGTTGGACTGGAAGTCGGCGAACTGAGAGGCGCGAATCAGCGGGTCCGCGTCACCGTAGTCCGCGCCGTACGCGGCTACGAGGGCGTCGCGCACCCGTGCGCCAAGGACCTGCTGAGGATCTGCCATGGTTGACACACCTATGAGTCATTAGCTAGCCGCAGTTTTGTCTCAGCCTATCGGTCCGCCCGCATCGGGCCGACTGGATATCACCGGGCGTTACCGCTCGCGGTCGCGGCGGAGGAAGTGAGTGGGACGGCGCGGCTCGGTGACGCCGATCCGCTCCTTGACCCGCTCGGTGATGTCGCCGCGGGTCAGGTTCGCCGCGAGTTCGCACGCCGCGGTGACGGCGCGGGCGGTGGACGCGCCGTGCGCGATCACGACGGTGCCGCCCAGGCCGAGTAGGGCCGCGCCGCCGTAGGTCTCTGGCTCCAGGCGGTGGCTTAGCTCGCGCAGGCCGCGCCGCTGCAGGGCCGCGCCCAGGCGGGCCGACCGGGTGCTTGTCAGCGCGGTGCGCAGCTCGGACGCGGCGAACCGCATGGCCCCTTCCAGGGTCTTCAGCGCCACGTTGCCGGTGAACCCGTCGGTGACGATCACGTCGACCGCGGCCGCCATCAGGTCGCCGCCCTCGATGTTGCCCGCGAAGTACAGGGGGAGGCCGCCGCCCTGCGGCTCGGCGGCGAGCAGCTCGTGCGCCCTTCTGGTGAGCGCGTTCCCCTTGCCTGGCTCCGCGCCGATCGTGAGCAGGCCGACCTTCGGTGCCGGGGTGCCGAGCGCGATCTGCGCGTACGCGACGCCCAGGTGGCCGAACTGCACGAGCATCTCTGGCTTGGGGTCGGCGGTGGCCCCCGCGTCGATGAGGACCGTCGGCTTGGGATAGGTCGGGAGCACCACGGCCAGCCCCGGGCGCGGCACGTTGGGCAGGGGAAGCAGCCGGTGCCTGGCGCTTGCCACGATCGCACCGGTCGACCCGGCGGAGACGACGGCGCTCGCCTGCCCGCGCCGCACGAGCTGGCAGGCGACGGCGATGCTCGACCGGGGCCGCCGGAATCCGGCGAGGGCGCCCTCGCCCATCCCGACCACGTCCTCGGCGGGCACGACGCGCAGTTCAGACCCGCCGCCGAGCCTGGCGATGACAGGGCGCAGCCGCGCGGGCGGGCCGGTGAGCAGCGTGGTGACGCGGTGCTCCCGCTGGGCGGCGAGCGCGCCCGCGACGATCTCGTCGGGCGCGTAGTCCCCGCCCATCGCGTCCACCGCGATCACCGGCTCGCTGCCCGGGTTGCCAAGCGGCGGAAGAAGCGGTTCGTGGGCGTCCTCGTGGCCCGGCGGCACATGGCTCACGTGTGTCTTCCCCGGGCCCTTCCCGTGATCGGAGTGGGCGGCCTGCCGCGGATCGGAGCAGGTCCCTGTTGTGGCCAAGCGTAGACGGCTTGCGCAGCCATTGTCGCCGGGCTGTCCAGCGCGCCGGTTAGCCAGGAGAACTATGCTCGCAGCCATGGAGCTGAATGGAACTTCTGCGATTGTCACCGGCGGCGCCAGCGGGCTTGGCGAGGCAACGGCGCGCGTGCTCGCGGCCGCCGGGGCGCACGTTGTCATTGCCGACTTGAATGAGGAAGCCGGCAAGCAGGTCGCCGCCTCGATTGGCGGTCAGTTCGCGAAGACGAACGTGACGGACACCGACGCCGTGCTCGCCGCCGTGGCAGCCGCCGAGGCGTCCGGCCACCCGCTGCGCGTGGCCGTGAACTGCGCCGGGATCGGCTTGGCGGCGCGCACGGTCAATCGCGACGGCTCGCCGCACGACCTGGACAGCTTCGCCAGGGTCATCGCGGTCAACCTGACCGGTACCTTCAACGTGCTGCGGCTGGCGGCCTCGGCGATGGCGAAGACCGAGCCGGTCGACGCGGACGGCCAGCGCGGTGTGATCATCAACACCTCCTCGGTCGCGGGGATCGAGGGCCAGACGGGGCAGATCGCCTACTCGGCGTCCAAGGGCGGGATCATCGGGATGACGGTTCCCGCGGCCCGTGACCTTTCGGTCATCGGCGTCCGGGTCAACACGATCTGCCCTGGCGTCATCCTCACCCCGATCTACAAGTCGATCGCCGGCGGCGGCAGGGACGCCGACGAGTTCCTTGCCAGGCTGGCGGCACCAGTGGTATTCCCTAAGCGACTCGGGCGGGCGGATGAGTTCGGCCATCTGGTGCGCTCGCTGATCGAGAACGACTATATGAATGCGGAGGTCGTTCGGTTCGACGGCGGCATCCGGTTCCAGCCGAAGTGACGTAGGGGTGGTATGGCGGGGATCGCGGGGTGCCTCGCACTGGCAGGGGGGACCAGGCCGGACGCGGACTGGGTCCTCCGTGCCGTGCGTCGGATGGCGCACAGAGGGCCGGATGACGAGCATGTGATCTCGGACGGCCCGGTGACGCTCGGCGCCAGGCGGCTGGCGGTCATCGATCCGTCCGCCGCCGGGCGGCAGCCGATGCGATCCGCCGATGGCCGCTACCTGATCGTCTACAA
Source organism: uncultured Actinomycetota bacterium (assembly GCA_963759545.1). GTDB lineage: Bacteria > Actinomycetota > Actinomycetes > Streptosporangiales > Streptosporangiaceae > Trebonia. The sequence goes on along the minus strand of CAVXAB010000003.1, from coordinate 83,847 downwards.
CGGGGAGATCTACAACTACGCCGAGCTGGCGCAGCGGTTGCGGGCGCGGGGGGTGGCGCTGCGCGGCGGGTCCGATACCGAGTTGCTGCTTGAGTCCTACGCCGCCGAGGGCAAGGAAGCGCTCAGGAAGCTGCGCGGCATGTACGCCTTCGCCATCTGGGACGCCCAGACGGGCGAGCTGTTCTGCGCGCGCGACCCGTTCGGCATCAAGCCGTTCTACTACGCGCTCGCCGAGGGCGGCAGGCAGTTCCGTTTCGCGTCCGAGCGCAAGGCGCTGCTCGCGCCAGGCGAGGTGTCGGTGATCGATCCCGACGCGCTGCGCAGGTACCTGTCGTTCCAGTACGTTCCCGCGCCGTCGACGATGACGCCCCCGGTGATCTGCCTGCCGGCCGGCTGCTCCCTGAGCGTGCGGCCTGGTGCCCCGATTGAGCGGCCGTCTCGCTACTGGCGGCCGATGCTGCGGTCGGCCAAGTCGCCGGCCCCGGACACGCCGGAACGCGTGCTGGCCGCGCTGCGCGGCTCGGTCGCCGCCCACCTGCGCAGCGATGTGCCGGTGGGCGCGTTCCTGTCGGGCGGCGTGGACTCCGCGGCGATTTGCGCGATCGCCGCCGAGTCCAAGCCCGGCATGCTGACGTTCACCGCCGGGTTCGCCCGCTCCGGCTACAGCGAGATCGAGGAGGCGCAGGAGACGGCGGCGGCGCTCGGGCTGCGGAACATCCCGTACGTGATCACTTCCCAGGAGTTCGCGGCCAGGCTGCCGCAGATCATCTGGCACCTGGACGACCCGATGGCGGACGCGGCGGCCGTTGGCCTCTGGTTCGTCGCCAGGGAGGCGCGTCGGCACGTGAAGGTGGTGCTGTCCGGTGAGGGCGCCGACGAGCTGTTCGGCGGTTACGGCGTGTACTACCAGCCGGGCGTGGTCAGGGCGGCGACGAAGCTTGGCCCGGGCAGGTCGCTCGCCCAGGTGATGGCCGACCGGATACCGCCGGGGCAGAAGGGCAAGGGGCTGCTCGAGCGGATCGCCACGCCGCTGCGCAGCCGGTACATCGGCAACGCCAACATCTTCGCCGCCGACGAGGTTGACGTGCTGACCAGGTACGGCGGCGGCACCGTGTACGACGTGACGGCACCGCTCTTCGACCAGGCGGAGGCCGCGGGGCTCGATGACGTGGCAACGATGCAGCTCGTCGACATCAACACCTGGCTGCCTGGCGACATCCTGGTCAAGGCCGACCGCGGGTCGATGGCGCACGGGCTCGAGCTGCGCACGCCGTTCCTCGACCGCGAGGTGATGACCGTCGCGAGCAGGCTGGCCCGGGCGGAGAAGACGGCCGCGGGGACGACGAAGTTCGCGCTGCGCGAGGCGGTCGGCAGCCTGCTGCCCAGGGAGAGCGCGGAGCGGCGCAAGCTCGGGTTCCCCGTGCCGATCGGGCACTGGTTCCGCGGCGAGCTGTCCGGCTACGCCGAGCAGGTGATCCGCGAGGCGCGGACGGAAGAATGGCTAGATAAGCGCGCGGTCATGGACGTGCTCCGCAGGTTCCGCGCGGGCGACGCCGACGTCCCGTGGCGCCAGGTCTGGACGCTCGTCGTCTTCTCCATTTGGCACCAGATCTACGTGGAGCGCGTATTCGACCCGGTGGCCCTCGGCTGGTTGACCGGTACCTAGGCGCCGGTTTCCGGTGCGGCCGGCGGCAGCAGGCCGGCGTCACCGAGCTGCTCGCGGAGCTTGCGGCGGCCGCGGTGCAGGCGGGACATGACCGTGCCGACCGGGGTACCCATGATCTCGGCGATCTCCCGGTACGGGTAGCCCTCGATGTCGGCCAGGTAGACCGTGGTGCGGAACTCGTTCGGCAGGCCGCGCAGGGCGCGCAGCAGGTCGGAGTCGGTCATGTGGTCGAGCGCCTCGGCCTCCGCCGACGGGACGGGAGGGGCGAGCCGGTCGGCGGACATCTGCCACTCCTGCAGGTCGCCGCCGAGCGCCTGCTGCGGCTCGCGGCGCCGCTTGCGGTAGACGTTGATGAACGTCGTCGTAAGGATCCGGTTGAGCCAGGCACGCAGGTTCGTGCCAGGGCGGAACTGATGGAAGGCCGCGTACGCCTTCACCGACGTCTCCTGGACCAGGTCCTCGGCGTCGGTGGGGTTGCGCGTCATCCGCAGTGCCGCCGGGTACAGCTGGCTGAGCTGCGGGACGACGTCGCGCTCGAACCGGGTGCGACTGTCGTCGTCGTCGTCTTCGATCGGGCTCATGCCTGGCTCCGGTGGCTAGTCGCTTCCTTGTTACTCATATAGACGTACGAAAGGGCGTCGGTGGTCCACTGTGTGACCTATATCACCTTAAGATATGTCGCGTTGATCCAAGTAGACTTCATCTACCCTGAGAAAACGCTGATAAGCAGAAGGCAGGGAGCGCCTGAGGGCTCGCCGGGGTCCTAGATCCAGCCGCTGTACCACATGTGGGACAGCCAGTCCGAGTACGGGATGATCTTGCCCGCGAGGATCGGATAAAAGTACCAGAACAACACCAGGACGGCAAGGACGTAGATGCCTACGAGTGCCGATCCGATCGCTCTGCGTACCCACCAGGCCGAGGCAGGGCCGATGATCAGCCCCAGGCACAAGACGATGCAGATGATCAGGAACGGCTCGAACTCAAGCGAGTAGTAGTCGAACTTGGTCCGCGAGACGAACGGCAGCCAGCTCACCCAGCCCGCGGCCACGCAGAGCAGGGCGGCGCCCGCCCGCCAGTCCCTGCGGGTCAGCCACCAGCCCAGGCAGAAGATCATCACGGGGACGGACACCCACCAGATGGCGGGGTTCCCGATCGCGAGCACTTCCTGCACCCACGGCCCGGTCGTGCCGGCCTTGGCGGCGTGCAGTCCCGCGGAATCGGTGTAGCTGTTCCAGAAGAAGGCCACCGGGCGGGTGATGAAGAACCAGTCCCAGGGCTGGGACTCGTACGGGTGCCGCGTGCTGAGGCCCACCCCGAACTGGACCATCTCCTTGTGGTACTCGAACAGCGAGTACAGCGGGCCGAGGACGGGAATGTTGAACCCGTTGGTCTGCGCGTAGTCCCGGTCGTACCCGGTGTTGGTGACCAGCCAGCCCATCCAGGTGAGCGTGTAGGCGACCAGCGGGATCACCCCGAGGGTGAGCGGCAGCCACTTGCCGTCCCGCACCAGCGCGCCGCGCACGTAGCCGCGCAGGCCGACCGTGCGGCGCGCGCCCATGTCCCACGCGATGCACAGGCCGACGAAGGCGAGGATGTACCAGACCCCGTACTGCTTAGACGCGCAGGCGAGGCCGATGAGCACGCCGGCCGCGACGCGCCACTTCCTGATCCCGAGTTCGGGTCCCGCCTCATCGCTCGGCTGGAGCACGACGGCCTCGGCCAGCCGCGCGCGCGAGACGTCCCGGTCGACCACGAGGGCGCCGAACGCCGCCAGGACGAAGAACATCAGGAAGATGTCCAGGATGCCGGTCCTGCTGAGCACGAACTCGAGGCCGTCGAACGACAGCAGCAGGCCGGCCGTGCAGCCGAGCAGCGTGGAACGGGTGAGCCGGCGCGCGACCCGGCACATGACGAGGATCGCCAGCGTGCCGATGAGCGCGGGCGCGACGCGCCAGCCGAGCGAGGTGAGCCCGTAGAGCCACTCGCCGACCGCCATCAAGAGCTTGCCGAGCGGTGGCTGGACGACGTACTCGCCGCAACTAGTGCCAGAGCACGCCTGGAAGAGGCTGCTGCTGAAGTGGCCGGCGACGACCTGGTTGTTGACGAAGTTGGCGTTGTTCGTCGGGTTGGCGATCCAGTTCCACTCGACCCCGTGCTTCAGGATCGACCACGCGTCCTTCGCGTAGTACGTCTCGTCGAACATGATCGCGTTGGGGACCGATAGCCTGTTGAACCGGAGAAAGCCCGCGAATAGCGTGATCAGCAGCGGGCCGATCCAGCCCCACAGCCGGTCGTCGGGCATGGGCGTCATCAGCCGGGCGCGCAGGACCGCGATCCGCTCGGCCGCCCCGCCGCCGGTGGCCTCGCTGCCAGCGGTCAGCGAGGCGTCATCGACCTGGTCGGCGCCGGCGTAGCCGGGGTCGAACATGACAGTGCCATCGGCGTCGGCCGCGGTGCGGCTAGCATCGTGGCCGTCTTCGGGATCCTGGGCCGGCTGGCCGGCCTGTGTAGCGGTCATCGAACGCAATGCTATGTGGAGGGACGCCCGCGTGGGGACCAGAATTGTGACCGATCACGTACCTGGTGAGGCACGCGCCGATAACGGCGGCGCCGGCGTACTCACGCTCGCGGGGGTGCCGATCGGCCAGGCGGAAGACGCACCCGCGCGGCTTGCGGAGGCGCTGGCCAGCGCCGACGTGATAGCGGCGGAGGACACCCGCCGGGTCAGGCAGCTTGCGACCGCGCTTGACGTGCGGCTGACCGCGCGAGTGGTGTCCTACTACGACGTGATCGAGGTGCGCCGCGCCGCGGAGCTGGTGACCGAACTCCAGGCGGGCAGGGACGTGCTCGTGGTCACCGACGCGGGCATGCCGGCGATCAGCGACCCCGGCTACCGGCTGGTCGCCGCCGCGGCGGCGGCGGGGATCAGGGTCACCGCGGTGCCCGGCCCCTCCGCGGTGACCACGGCGCTCGCGGTCTCCGGCCTGCCCACCGACCGGTTCTGCTTCGAGGGCTTCCCGCCGCGCAAGGGCGGGGAGCGGGCGCGGCGGTTCGGCGAGCTGGCGGCCGACCCGCGCACGCACGTGCTGTTCGAGTCACCGCGCCGGGTCGCGGCCACCCTGGCGGAGCTCCGGGACTCCCACGGCGATGACCGCGCCGCGGTGCTGTGCCGTGAGCTGACCAAGACGCACGAGGAGATCGTGCGCGGCTCGCTGGCCGAGCTGGCGGCCTGGGCGGCCGATCAAGAGGCCTCAGGTGGCGTCCGCGGTGAGATTACGCTGGTCGTGGCCGGCGTCGGCCAGGCGGCCGTCAGGGCTGCCGCCAGGGCCGCGGCGCGCGAGGCCCGCCGTGCCGAACGCCATCGCGGCGGCTAGGCAGGCGAACGGCACCGCGGTGGTGACATAGCGGTAGTCGAACTCCGCCGTCGCCGCGGGCGACACGATCAGCGCGAGCGAGCACAGCCACGGCAGTAGCGCGGCCTTCCCTGCCCGCCGCCACCGGCGGACGATCCCGAACAGCCCGACGAGCAGGATCAGCCCGAACACGGTGCCTGGCAGCCAGACGTAACGCTGGTAATCCCTGATGACCGCGGCGAACGGGTTGACCACGACGGTTTGCGGGTTGCCGCGCGCGTAGTACGCCTCGATCGACTGGTACCCCCGGTAGGAGCCGGCCGGGACGGCGACCGGCTGCGGGCTGAACAGGTACGCGTCGTACGTCTGCCCGTTGGGGAAGACCGAGCGGTTCCAGTCGAAGGACCGCACCGTGTCGTCCCAGACCGCGCGCGCGTAGTCGAGCGGCTGCGCCTCGATGGCGGCGATGGCGAACCGCTCGGCGAGCTTGTTGACCGTGGGGGAGAACATCGGCTCGGGGTACCGCAGCAGCGGGCTGGCCGAGGTCCAGATGTAGGCCTGCGCGATCGGCCGCTGGCCGGGCGGCACCGACGTGCACAGCGGCAGCAGGTCCGTCGGCAGCGACATCTGCGAGCAGTCGGCGAACGTCATCACCCGCGAGTAAAGGAAGACCCCGGTGGAGTCGGTCATCGCGAACTCGCCGTGCGCGGACTTGTACCAGGCCTCGTAGCCGAGCACTGGCACGGCGAACGCGACACCGCAGGCCACCAGGCCGGCCAGCATAGAGCGCCAGCCACGCCAGTTCACGACGATCACGTACACCGCGAACGCCGCGAGCAGCGGCAGGCCGGTGGGCTTGACGGCCGAGGAGGCCCCGAGCAGCAGCCCGGCCGCGAGGCAGGCCCGCCACGACGGCCGCGGCGACCACAAGACGACGGTGACCGCGGCCATCGCCAGGAACAGGAAGAGCGTGTCCGCCATGATCAGGTGCTCTAGCTGTATCTCGAACCCGTCGTAGAGCACGGGGAGCGTGGCCAGGACGGCGATCCAGGCGGGCGCGCCGAAGCGGTGCCTGGCGATCGCGTAGATCATCACGGCGACGAGCAGCCCCATCAGGTGCTGCGACGCGGTCACGAGAAGATAGCTGTGAGCGGGGGACAGCAACCACAGGTAAAGGGGGTAGCCGGAGGGCCGCGTCGTGTTCGGCGTCAGCGTCACCGCGGCACGGACGTAGGTGAACGAGTCGTTGAACCAGGATTGCCAGCGATAACCAAGCTCGGCGGCAACGCGCAGCGCGAGCGCGGGGATGAGCACGGCGGCGAACAGGCGGTTTCCGGCGATCAGCCGGGTGGACGACCGCCATATCACCGCAGGCATTACCCTCAAGCCCGTATCCTCCTACTTCTGGGGCGCTGCGGGTGATCGCGCCCAGTGCCCCGAGCCCCGCGCCCGAGCAATGTACGCCAAATCGGGCGCTAAGGGTTTAAGAGTCACCGTAATACGGCGAATGGAGTCCACGTGGAGCTGACCGTCGTCATGCCCTGTCTCAATGAGGCGGAAACCGTGGCAACCTGCGTGCGCAAGGCAGTTCAGTTCATCGCGGACAGTGGCATCAGCGGCGAGGTCGTGGTGGCCGACAACGGCTCAACCGACGGCAGCAGGCAGCTCGCCGCCGACGCGGGCGCCCGCGTGGTCCCGATCCCCGAGCGCGGCTACGGCAACGCCCTGATGGGTGGCATCCTGGCGGCCCGCGGCGAGTACGTGATCATGGGCGACGCCGACGACAGCTACGACTTCACGAACCTGATGCCGTTCGTCACCGAGCTCCGCAAGGGCTATGACCTGGTGATGGGCAACCGCTTCAAGGGCGGCATCGCCCCTGGCGCGATGCCGCCGCTGCACCGCTACCTGGGCAACCCGGTGCTTTCCTTCATCGGCCGCCTGTTCTTCCCCTCCGCGATCGGCGACTTCCACTGCGGGCTGCGCGGCTTCCGGCGCGACAGCGCCATCGCGCTCGGCCTGCAGGCCACCGGCATGGAGTTCGCCAGCGAGATGGTCGTGAAGGCCACCCTGGCCAAGCAGAAGGTCACCGAGGTGCCCACGACCCTCGCCAAGGACGGCCGCAGCCGCCCGCCGCACCTGCGCAGCTGGCGCGACGGCTGGCGCCACCTGCGGTTCCTGCTGCTGTTCAGCCCGCGCTGGCTGTTCTTCTACCCCGGCCTCGTGCTGCTGATCGTCGGCCTCGGCCTCGGCGCGGCGGTCGCGACCGGCCCGCTCACCATCGGCGGCGTCTCCCTCGACGTGGACACGCTGGTCGCCTGCGGCGCCTGCGTCGACATCGGGTTCCAGGCGATACTTTTCTCGCTGTTCACCCAGGTCTACGCCGGCGCGGAGGGATTCCTGCCCACCGAGCCCAAGGTGCAGACCCTGCTCGGCAAGCTGTCACTCGAACGCGGCCTGCTGACCGGCGCGGCGGTGGGCGTCGCGGGCCTCGTCGGCCTGATCTTCTCCCTCACCTACTGGCAGGGCCACGCGTTCGGGCACCTCAACTACGAGCACGCGCTGCGCCTGATGGTCCCGTCGGTGACCGCGCTCGTGCTGAGCTGCCAGCTGATCCTCGGCACGTTCTTCCTGTCGATCCTCGGCATCAAGCAGACCAGGCACGTCCCGGTCGGCGCCAAGGCCGAACTCAAAGTAAGCGACGACCACGCCACAACCCGTAGGCTTTAACCATGTCATCCGCCAATCCAAAGCACATCCTGACCGCGCCGGCCTGGCCCTACGCCAACGGCCCGCGGCACATCGGGCACGTCTCCGGCTTCGGGCTGCCGAGCGACATGTTCAGCCGGTACCAGCGGATGGCGGGCAACAAGGTGCTGATGGTCTCGGGCACCGACGAGCACGGCACCCCGATCCAGGTCCAGGCCGACAAGGAGGGCGTGTCCGCCAGGGAGCTCGCCGACCGGTACAACGGCGTCATCGGCAACGACCTCGCCAACCTCGGCATGACCTACGACCTGTTCACCAGGACCACGACCCGCAACCACTACGCGGTCGTGCAGGAGATGTTCCTCACCCTGCTCAAGAACGGGTACATCTTCCCGAAGACCACGCTCGGCGCGATCTCCCCGTCCACGGGGCGCACGCTGCCCGACCGCTACATCGAGGGCACCTGCCCGATCTGCGGCTACCCGAGCGCGCGCGGCGACCAGTGCGACAACTGCGGCAACCAGCTCGACCCGACCGACCTGATCAACCCGAAGTCGAGGATCAACGGCGAGACGCCGCTGTTCGTCGAGCAGGAGCACTACTTCCTCGACCTGCCCGCGTTCACCGACGCGCTCGGCGGCTGGCTGAAGTCCAAGGAAGGCCAGTGGCGGCCGAACGTCCTGAACTTCTCACTCAACCTCCTCGACGACCTCCAGCCGCGCGCCATCACCCGCGACCTCGACTGGGGCGTGCCCGTGCCGCTCGACGGCTGGCGGGACCGCAACGACAAGAGGATTTACGTCTGGTTCGACGCGGTGATCGGCTACCTGTCCGCATCCATCGAGTGGGCCCGCCGCACGGGTGATCCGGACGCGTGGCGGGCCTGGTGGAACGACGAGAGCGCCGAGGCCTACTACTTCATGGGCAAGGACAACATCGTCTTCCACGCGGAGATCTGGCCGGCGATGCTGCTCGGCTACGGGGGCCACGGGGCCAAGGGCGGCAGCGCGGGCCCGCTCGGGCAGCTCAACCTCCCCTCGGAGGTGGTCAGCAGCGAGTTCCTGACCATGGAGGGCAAGAAGTTCTCCTCCTCCCGCCAGGTCGTCATCTACGTCAAGGACTTCCTTGACCGCTACGACGTGGACGCGCTGCGCTACTACGTCGCGGTGGCCGGACCAGAGACGCACGACACCGACTTCACCTGGAGCGAGTTCGTCCGCAGGAACAACGACGAACTGGTCGCCACCTGGGGCAACCTGGTGAACCGCGCGGTCTCGTTCGCCGCCAAGAACATCGGCTCCATCCCCGCCGCCGGCGAACTCACCGACGCGGACCGTGCGCTGCTCGAGGTCACCTCCGGCGCCTTCTCCGCGGTTGGCGACCACCTGTCGCACTCGCGGTTCAAGTTCGCGATCAACGACGCGATGCGGGCCGTTGGCGACGCGAACAAGTACTTCTCCGAGCAGGCGCCGTGGAAGCTGCGGACGGAAGACCCGGAGCGGATGCGGACCGTGCTGCACGTCACGCTCCAGGCGATCGCCGACGCCAAGACGCTGCTCACCCCGTTCCTGCCGCGGTCCTCGCAGGCCGTGCACCAGATGCTCGGCGGCGCCGGCGAGTGGTCAGGCATGCCGCGGATCGAGACCGTGGCCGAGGAGGGCGCCCCCTCCTACCCGGTCATCACCGGCGACTACGACTCGACGTTCCGCTGGGAGTCCCGTCCGGTGACGGCCGGCACGCCGCTTTCCACCCCCGCACCGCTGTTCACCAAGCTGGACCAGTCCGTGGTGGACGAGGAAATCGCCCGGCTCGCGGAAAAGGAAAATGAGTAGTCCGAACGAGAGCGTGCTTCAACCCGCGCCTCATGCTGATTCCGATGGCGTGGCTCTCCCGGATCCTGGCGGCTTCGACGCGCACACGCACATGGACATCCTCGGGCTGCCGGTCGACGGTGTGCTTGACGCCGCCCGTGCCCTCGGCATCGGCCGGGTGGTGAACGTGGGGTGCGACATCCCCTCCTCCCGGTGGTCGGTGTCGGCCGCCGCCGAATACGCGGACGTGTACGCGGCGGTCGCCATTCACCCCAATGACACGTCCAAGGTGGACGACCGCCGGGCGGAAGTCCTGGCCGAACTCGCCTCCCTGGCGGCGTCGCCGAAGGTGGTCGCGGTCGGCGAGACCGGTCTCGACTACTATCGTGACTGGTCGCCCCGCCCGGTCCAGCGGGACTGGTTCCGCGCGCACATCGAGATCGCCAAGGTGGCGGGCAAGGCCGTGATGATCCACGACCGGGAGGCGCACGAGGACGTGCTGTCGATCCTGGCCGAGTACGCGCCGTGGCCACCAAACCGCGTGATATTTCACTGTTTCTCCGGAGACGCGGTGATGGCCGCCCGTTGCGCCGAGGCCGGCTACCTGATGAGCTTCGCCGGCAACGTGACGTTCAAGAACGCGGACTCGCTCCGCGAGGCGGCGCTGGTCGCCCCGGTGGAGTTGATGCTCGCGGAGACCGACGCCCCGTACCTGACCCCGGTCCCGCACCGGGGCAAGCCGAACTCCCCGGCCATGACCGCCTACACGATCCGCTACCTGGCCGGCCTGAAAAACCTGGACGTAGCGGACTTCTGCGCCACTCTGCAGGCGACCGGTGCGCGTGTCTTCGACTGGTAGCGGTCTTCGGTGACCGTGCCGGGGACCGTGCGGCTGCTCGGCGCGGGGGACATCCGTGGCATAGCAGGCCGGCTGGGGATCCACCCGACCAAGAAACTCGGGCAGAACTTCGTCGTCGAGCCTGGATCGGTCAGGCAGATCGCCGCGCTGGCCGCGGTGCGCCAAGGCGACGTGGTCCTCGAGGTCGGCCCTGGGCTCGGCTCGCTGACCCTCGCGCTGCTTGAGGCTGCGCTGCGGGCGGACGCGCGGCTGGTGGCGGTTGAGATTGACCCCGTGCTCGCGGCGGAACTGCCAGAGACGATCGCGCAGCGCGCGCCGGAGATCGCCGACCGGATGACGGTGCTCACCGCCGACGCGCTCGCCATCGCGGAAAAGGACGTCGGAGCGCCCGCGCCGACCGTGCTCGCGGCCAACCTGCCATACAACGTGGCGGTGCCCGTTGTCCTGCACCTGCTCGCGGCGCTGCCGTCGCTCGAGCGGGGCGTTGTCATGGTGCAGGCCGAGGTCGCCGACCGGATGTGCGCGGGGCCGGGCAGCCGGGTGTACGGGGTGCCGTCGGCCAAGCTGGCCTGGTACGCGGACGCCAAGCTGGCCGGAACGGTGCCGCGTGGCGTCTTCTGGCCGGTGCCGAACGTGGACTCCAAGCTTGTGGCGTTCACCCGCCGCGACCCGCCGCCGACCACGGCAAGCAGGCAGCAGGTCTTCGCGGTGATCGACGCCGCCTTCGGCCAGCGCCGCAAGACCCTGCGGGCGGCCCTCGCGACTTGGGCCGGCTCGCCCGCTAGGGCGGAGGAGGCGCTGCGGGCAGCCGGCGTCGACCCCGGTGCCCGCGGCGAGACCCTAACGATCACCGATTTCGCGCAAATCGCCCAAACCGCCCACAGCTAACCGGGTCGCATATTGCGTGGATGTGCCGTTGGTGTCGGTAGAGCGACAGTAGAGGTACATCCACGCACCTGGAAGCGGAGCGCGGGACGGACTGGGGACGAAGTAGGCTTCCGTGATTGTGACTGGTGTGACCGTGCGGGTTCCCGCGAAGATCAACTTGCAGCTCGCGGTGGGCCCGCCGCGCCCGGACGGCTACCACGGCCTGGTGACGGTGTTCCACGCGGTGTCGCTGTTCGACGACGTGACGGTCGCGCCCGCCGAGGCGGACAGCGTGACCGTCAGCGGCGAGGGCGCGGGCCTGGTCCCGGAGAACGGCGACAACCTGGCGCTCAGGGCCGTCAGGGCACTGCGAGAGGCGCTAGCGGAGCGTGCCGGTGCCACCGGGGCCGGTGAGGTCGCCGATGCTCTCGGAGGCGGCGGGGTTGCCGTGACGATCTCAAAGCGGATTCCCGTGGCCGGCGGAATGGCCGGCGGCAGCGCCGACGCCGCCGCCGCACTCGTGGCCTGCAACGAGCTATGGGGCAGCGGGCTGTCGCAAGGGGAGCTTTGCGCGGTGGCCGCCGCCGTCGGCAGCGACGTGGCCTTCGCGGTGCTGGGCGAGACAGCCGTCGGCCGAGGCCGAGGCGAGCAATTGACCCCAGCGCCTGCGGCGCCCGCGACCTACCACTGGGTGCTCGCGCTAGCCGACGGCCATCTGTCCACCCCAAAGGTCTTCCACGCGCTCGACAGGCAACGTCAGGACCAGCAAGTCCCAGGCCCGGAACTGTCCAAGGAGCTAATGACGGCGCTCAGCACGGGCGACCCGGTAATGCTGGGCGCCGCGCTGAGCAACGACTTGCAAGAGCCAGCCCTCACGCTGTTCCCCGCGCTACGCAAGACACTGGACGCGGGAATAGAAGCGGGCGCCCTGGGCGCACTGGTCTCCGGCTCCGGCCCAACATGCTTCTTCCTGGCAGCCACTGACAGCGAGGCGACCACCCTGGCGAACGCGCTGTCCGCGGCCGGAGTATGCCGCGCGATAGCGACCGCCACCGGCCCGGCAGCCGGGGCGACCGTCGTATAGAAGCCCCCTGGGTCGTCCGCGCGGCGCAACCGTGTGTACGAAATGGCCTAGCCTGGAAACCAATATGGCGCATCTTCTCGGGGCCGAGGCCCTGCACCTTGAGTTTCCGACGAAAGTCGTTTTTGACTCCGTCACGCTCGGCCTGAACGACGGCGACCGGGTCGGAGTGGTCGGCAAGAACGGCGACGGCAAGACCAGCTTGCTGGAAATGCTCGCCGGGCGGCTGCGGCCCGACGCGGGGCGGGTCACTGTCCGTGGCGGGGTGCGCATCGGCGTGCTCGACCAGGGCGACACGCTCGACGACGAGCAAACGGTCGAGCGGGCGGTCGTCGGCGACACGCCGGAGCACGTCTGGGCCGGCGACGCCCGGGTGCGGGACGTGATCCGCGGCCTGCTCGCCGACATCCCGTGGGACGCGCCGGTCGCCATGCTCAGCGGCGGCCAGCGTCGTCGCGTCGCGCTCGCCGCGCTGCTCGCGGGCGAGTGGGAGGTACTGCTGCTCGACGAGCCCACCAACCACCTTGACGTCGAGGCGATCACCTGGCTCGCCGAGCACCTAACGCGCCGCTGGCCGGCCAACGCGGGCGGGCTGCTCGTCATCACCCACGACCGCTGGTTCCTCGACGAGGTGTGCACCGCCACCTGGGAGGTGCACGACCGGATCGTCGAGCCGTTCGAGGGCGGCTACGCCGCCTACATCCTGCAGCGGGTCGAGCGGGACCGGATGGCCGCCTCCGCCGAGGCGAAGCGGCAGAACCTCGCCCGCAAGGAACTCGCCTGGCTCCGCCGGGGCGCGCCTGCCCGCACGTCCAAGCCCAAGTTCCGCATCGATGCGGCCAACGCGCTGATCGCCGACGTACCCGAGATCAGGGACAAGGTGTCGCTGCAGTCGCTCGCCGTCGCCAGGCTCGGCAAGGACGTCGTCGACCTGCTCGGCGTCTCGGCCGGCTACGACGGCACCGAGGTGCTGCACGGCATCGAATGGCGGATCGCACCCGGCGAGCGGACCGGCATCCTCGGCGTCAACGGCGCGGGCAAGTCCACCCTCCTCGGCCTGATCACCGGCGCGGTCGAGCCCACCGCCGGCACCGTCAGGCGCGGCAAGACGGTCAAGATCGCGGCGCTCAGCCAGCGCCTCGGCGACCTTGAAGAGCACATGAACGAGCCGGTCCGGGTCATCATTGGCGGCCTCCGCACCAGCTACACGATCGGCACCGGCGCGAAGGCGCAGGAGCTGACGCCGAGCGCGCTGCTCGAGCGGCTCGGCTTCTCCGCCGCGCAGTTGTCCACCCCGGTCAGGGACCTGTCCGGCGGGCAGCAGCGCCGGCTGCAGCTGCTGCTGATCCTGCTCGAGCAGCCCAACGTGCTCGTCCTCGACGAGCCGACCAACGACATGGACACCGACATGCTCGCGGTGATCGAGGACCTGCTCGACTCGTGGCCAGGGACGCTCATCGCCGTCTCGCACGACCGGTACTTCCTCGAGCGGGTCACCGACGAGCAGTACGCGATACTCGGCGGCCGGCTCAGGCACCTGCCCGGCGGCATCGACGAGTACCTGCGGCTGCGGTCACTGGCCCCTTCGTCACAGGCACAACCGGCCGCGGGACGCCCCGCGGCCGCGGCGGCGGCCGTGCCCGCCGACGGCGGGTTCGCGCCGGGATCCGCGGCGGAGCGCGCGGCCAAGAAGGAACTCGACCGGCTGGACCGGCAGATCGCCCGCACCGGGGAGCGTGCGGCGAAGCTCCACGCGGAACTGGCCGCCAACGCGACCGACTACGAGCGGCTGACCGAGCTCGGCGCGCGGCTCGCGGCCGTGGAGGCGGAGAAGGCCGACCTTGAGGAGCGCTGGCTGGAGGTCGCCGGCTCCCTAGAAGGTTGAAAGTTCCCGCTTTCCCTTAACAATTGGTGCTTTTTGAGCAATTGATTGCGCCGAACTGCTTGACCGGCGACTTTACTCGGGAGTAACTTACGGGCCAATGCCCGCTGTTCGGTGGTGGGCGCACACCCCGCAGACCCCGCACGGCCCGAACTGGAGCGTCATGTCGGTCGACAGCAGCAGAGCGCAAGGCAAGGTCAAGTGGCGGCGGTTCGCGATCGTGGCGGTGCCCGCCGTTGCGATCGCGGGCATCCTCGTCGGGCTCACCGCCGAGGGAGCGCTCGCCTCAAGCATCTCGGTCTCCGGCCAGGAATTCACCATCACTTCTGACCAGCTGACGGGCACCGGGTTCGCGCAGTTCGGCGGATCGCTGCCGAACAGCAAGAACGGCCAGACCCCGGTCATCGTCTCCACCATGAAGAACGCCACGCTGAGCCACCTGTGCCAGAGCGTGACGGTCCTCGGACTCACCATCCGGCTGACCGCGGGTGCGGGCGGCACCCCGGCGAGCGCCACCAACCTGGTCGTCGACGCCAACGACCAGACGGCGAGCTCGGCGGTCTTCAGCAACCTCAGCATCGGCCAGGACGCGGGCACGCTCGGCGGCCCGGCGGGCACCTTCGGCGAGGAGGCGGACCAGGTCACGATCAACAATCTGGTCCAGCACACCTGGTACACCACGGCAGGCACGTTCACCCTGCCCGGCCTCAGCCTTGGCTTTGGCGGGAGCTGCTGACGCAATGGCCGCTGACGACGCCGGCACCGCCCCGGAGGCGGATTCCCGCCCGGCCCCTGGGCTGCACGCGCGGCGGGAGCCGTCCCGCCGCGAGCGGTGGCGGGCCTGGCGGCGCAGCCGCCCATTCTGGGGCGGCCTGCTCCTCATCCTGTCCGGCCTTGAGCTGTTCGCCATTCCGCTGAGCGGCGACCTGATGCACGGTGCGATCAAGCTCGTCATCTACATCGGCATCGCCGGCGTGTTCGGCGTGCTGATCGGGGCGCTGCTGGTGGTGTCCGGGCTCGCGATCTGGTTCAACCAGGCCCACAAGACCTTTTACGGCGTCGCGGGGGTCGTGCTCGGCATCGTTTCCTTCCCCGCCTCCAACCTTGGCGGCCTGTTCATCGGGATGCTGCTGGCGATCATCGGCGGGTCGATCGCGTTCGCCTGGACGCCGGTCCAGCCGGCCCCGGACGCGATTCTGGAGACGGCTGCCCCGTCCGACGCGGGCGAGGCGGCGCTGTCGTGAGGCGGCTGGCGGCGCTGGCCGTCGCCCCGCTGCTGCTCGCCGCCGGGCTCATGGCGTTCGGCGGTGGCCACGCGTCGGCCGCCGCGCAGGCGGCCCAGCCGACGCCGAGCCAGACGTGCATTCTGATCGTCATCTGCATCCCGTCCTCCCCCAGTCCGACCCCCACCCCGAGCTCGTCGTCGACGGCCCCCTCCGCCGCGCCCTCGGCGTCCGCGCCGGCCGCGCCGAGTGCCACGGGGACGGCCACGCCGACCGGCACACCCGCCGCGTCCGCTTCGGCAGGCGCCACGCCGTCCGCGGGCAGCCCGTCCCCCACGGGGAGCCCGTCAGCGTCACCGTCACCGTCACCGACGCAGCCCAAGGACGCGACCGCTGCCGCCGGGCTCGTGGTTTCCAACGTCACGTGGACGATGACAGTTGCCTCAGCGACGATGAACGGGTTCGTCTATAAGGGCAACGTCAACCTGCCCCTGGCGGGTGGCGGGACCATCCAGATGATGGAGTTCACGGTCGACTCGATGTCCATGTCCAGCGCGGTCACGCAGATCTCGGAGAACGGGCAGACGGGTACGGAAACCGACGCGGCGTTTACCGCCAGCGGTGTCACGCTGTACGCGACGCAGCTGACCGGTGACCTCTACGGCAGCCCGCTCCGGCTGACGTTCACGCCGACGACGGCGCTTACCCAGTTGCTCAAGATCACGAACCTAGCCACCGGGACCGTGCTGCCCATCACGTTGACCAACGTCACCGCCGACCAGACGGTCATCCTCGCCGGACAGGCGCAGAAGACGACGGTGGGGGTAACCGGCTAGGGTTACCTCCCGCCCGGCGGGCTGCCCTCGTCGAAGGGGATGAGCAAAGTGCGGAGCAGGTCGGCGAGCACCTGCCGCTGATCCTCGCCGAGGCTGGCGAGCAGCGCGCGCTCGCGCTCGAGCAGGTCGATGAACGCCGCGTCCACGACGGCCTGGCCGCGCTGGGACAGGGTGACGAGCACGCCGCGGCGGTCGCGCGGGTCGGGCTCGCGCGACACGAGCCCGGCCGCGGCGAGCCGGTCGATGCGGTTGGTCATCGTGCCGGAGGTGACCAGGGTGGCCCGCAGCAGCGCCCCCGGGGTGAGCTGGAACGGCGGCCCCGCCCGGCGCAGCGCCGAGAGCACGTCGAACTCCCACGACTCAAGGCCGTGCGCGGCGAACGCGCCGCGCCGTGCGATGTCCAGGTGCCTGGCAAGCCGGGAGACCCGGCTCAGCACCTGCAGCGGCGCGACATCAAGGTCGGGCCGCTGCTCCCGCCACGCGGCGACGAGATCATCGACCTCGTCGCGTTCGTTATTTCCCCCGGGGGGATGACCCCCGGTGACCCCCCAATTACGGGGGAGTCCCTCCCCCGTTGCCCCCTCGCCGGGGCGGAGCCCCGGGACGGCGCCCTGCGGCGCCGCGTACGTTTCCGGTGGCTGACGTTGCTGGTCCGCTGCGCCGGTGGGTTGCACCATCACAACAGCTTATCTCTTGACGTCAAGATGCTTGATCTGGTACTGATATCTCGATATCAAGATTCTTTACGTCGAGAATCAACATCCGATGGAGGGACGAGACATGTGGGATGCGGGACAGTACCTGCGGTTTGGCGGCGAGCGGGCGCGCCCGTTCTTCGACCTCGTCGCCCAGGTCGGCGCGTCCGATCCCAGGTACGTGGCCGACCTCGGCTGCGGCCCTGGCAACCTCACCGCGGCCCTCGCGCAGCGCTGGCCGAACGCGACCGTGGCCGGCGTCGACAGCTCACCGGAGATGATCGCCACAGCGCGGGCGGCCATAGAGAATGGGCCTGGCCTTTCCTTCGCGCTCGGCGACGTGTGGGACTGGCGGCCCGAGCAGCCGCTTGACGTGCTCGTCTGCAACGCCGTGCTGCAGTGGGTGCCCGGGCACGACGAGCTGCTGCTGCGCTGGGCGGACCTCCTCGCCCCGGGTGGGTGGCTCGCCTTCCAGTTGCCTGGCAACTTCGACCAGCCGAGTCACGCGATCGTCAAGGAGATGGCGGGGTCGCCGCGCTGGCGCGCGCTGCTCGCGGACGTAAGGCTGAACCGGCAGGCGGGCGACCCGGCGGATTACGCGGCCCTGCTGGCGCGGCCAGGGTTCGCGGTGGACGCCTGGGAGACCAGCTACCTGCACATCCTGCACGGGGAGAACCCGGTGCTCGAATGGACCAAGGGCAGCACGCTCCGCCCGGTGCTTGCCGCGCTTGACGCGGAGCAGGCGGACGCGTTCGTCCGCGAGTACGGGGAACGGCTGGGCGAGGCGTATCACCCGCGGTCGTTCGGGACCCTCTTTCCCTTCCGCCGGGTGTTCACGGTCGTACATCGCGCCGACCCCGGCCGGGGCTGACCGGGTTTTCGCCAGATTCGCGCGAAGGGTTGCGCGCACGCCCCCAACTCAAGATATAGTCGAGATATACTCGCCACTGAGTAATCGAGACTGAGTAGGGGGCGGCGATGAGCGACGACCGTCAACCGAGGCAGCGTCCGCTGCCAAGGACGCCCGTGGCGCTATCGGTTCTCAGCCTGCTCAACGAGCGGTCGATGCACCCGTACGAGATGCGGTCCCTGATGCGGGAGCGGCGGCATGACCGGGCGTTCCGCATCAGGGAGTCGTCGGTGTACGACACCGTCGCGAGGCTCGCCGAGCGTGGCTTCATCGAGCCGGTCGAGGTGAACAGGGAGGGCAGGCGGCCCGAGCGCACCGTCTACGCGATCACCGAGTCCGGGCGCGACGAGCTCCTCGTGTGGCTGTGGGACCTGGCGACCGAGCCGTCCGGTGAGTACCCGGCGTTCGCGGCACCGCTCATGTTCATCTACTCGCTCGGTAAGGACCGGGCGACCGCGGCGCTCCAGCAGCGGGCGGCCCGCCTAGAGGCGGAGATCTCCTCCTCCGACGCCTTCCGGCGGGCGGTCCTGGCGGACGTGCCCAAGTTTCCGCGGATCTTCGGCATCGAGGACGAGTACGCGCAGGCGATGCGGCAGGCGGAGCTTGCCTGGGTGCGCGCCACGGTCACGGAGCTGCGGGACGGCACGTTCCCCTGGCCAACCGCCGACGAGCTCAAGGAGGACGGCTTCATGAGCTGACAGGCGGGGAGAAACGGTCTCCGGGGCGGCAACCCCGGAGACCGCGGGAATCCACGAGCGCACGGCTGGCCGGCTACCCATGGACTCGGCACCTTCGAGGATATGCCTGTCCGCCGCGCGTGACGTTCAACGCAACGCACGAACGGAGTTATCGGCATGTCCGCACCACCACTGCCCGCTGTCCAAGTCACCGGGCTGCGCAAGTCGTTCCGGGTCGCCGGCGCGACCATCGAGGCCGTCAGCGGCATCGACCTGACTGTTTCCGCGGGGGAGATCTTCGGGCTGCTCGGGCCCAATGGCGCGGGGAAGACGACGACCCTGCGCATCCTCACCACCCTGCTGCCCGCCGATGCGGGGTCCGCTCTTATCGCCGGGGCCGACGTCTTCCGCGCGCCGGGGCTCGTCCGGCGGCGGATCGGCTACGTCGGGCAGCTCGGCGGGGCCGACAAGGAGGCGACGGGGCGGGAGAACCTCCTTCTCGCCGGTCGGCTGTACGGGCTGAGTGCCGCCGACGCCAGGCGGCGCTGCGCCGAGCTCACCGCGGTCTTCGACCTGGAGGCGCTCGCCGACCGTTCCGTCCGCACCTACTCGGGCGGGCAGCGGCGCCGCCTCGAGGTCGCACTCGGGATCATGCACCGGCCGCAGGTGCTGTTCCTCGATGAGCCAAGCACCGGCCTCGACCCGCAGAACCGGGCGAACCTGTGGGAGCAGCTCCGGCTGCTGCGAGATGCGGGGACCACGATCTTCCTCACCACGCACTACCTGGATGAGGCGGACCAGCTATGCGACCGGGTGGCGATCGTCGACCACGGCCGGGTCATCGCGCTCGGCCGCCCGGACGAGCTCAAGCAGCGCTACTCGGCCGACACCATCGCCGTCGCGGCGGACGCGTCGCCTGCGGTGCTTGACGCCGTCGCCCGCGAGCTGGCCGATGAACCTTCCGTCTCGTCCCTGGTCGTCGAGCACGGGACGATCCGGGTGTCGGCCACCGACGCCACGCGGGCGATGGCAGCGGTCTTCGGCGCACTGGCATCGAAGGGCGTCCCAACGCGGGCCGCGTCGGTCGCGCGGCCGACGCTCGACGACGTGTTCCTGCGGGAGACCGGCAGGTCGCTGCGGGACGCGGGTTCCCCGTCCGTCTCCGTCGACGCCGCGGAGGTGGCGGCATGAGCGAGCCGACGCGCGCGGCGGTCTCTGGACTGAGGAGCGACGAGCGAGGGACGAGTGAGGAGCGACGAGGGAAGAGACCGCCTGCGGGGCGCGCGGAGGCGAGCGGGGGACACGGCATGACCGGGTTCGCGGTTCAGACCGGACTGTTCTTCCGGCGCAAGCTGCTTGAGACGCTCCGCCAGCCCGTGTGGATCATCACCGGGCTCACCACTCCGGTGCTGTACCTGGCGCTCTTCGCGCCGCTGCTGCGGCCGCTGGCCGGCGGGCCGGCGTTCCCGCCGGGGCACGTGCTCGACGTGTTCGTGCCAGGGATCATGGTGCTGATCGCGTTCGGTGCGGGGATGGGGGCCGGCTGGCCCGTCATCTGGGAACTGGACTCCGGCGTGATCGAGCGGCTGCGCGTCACCCCGGCCAGCCGGCTTGCGCTGCTCCTCGGCACGGTGCTGCGCGACATCGTGATGTTCGCGGTGCCTGGCGTCGTCGTGATCGCCGTCGGGGCCGCTTTCGGCTACCACGTGCGCTGGAGCGGGCTCGTCTTGCTGTTCGTGCTCCTCGCGCTGCTCACCGCCGCGTGCTCGGCGACCTCGTCGGCGCTCGGCCTGCACCTCAGGCAGATCGGGTCACTCGCCGCGGTCGTCACCGGGGCGCAGCTGCCGCTCACGCTGCTCGCGGGCATCCTGCTGCCGCTTGCGCTCGGGCCCACCTGGCTGCGCGTGCTCGGGCACTTCAACCCGATGTACTACGCCGTGCAGGCGGCCCGCTCGCTGGCCGCGGGGACGGTGGCCAGCGGCACCGTCGGCCTTGGCTTCCTCGTCATGGCCGCGATCACGGTGCTGGCCATGTGGTGGGGGACGCGGGCCTACCAGCGGGCGATGACGTAGCGACACCCAGGGTATTTGCAGACTATTCCAATTGAATTACTAGGGATAGCATGTCATGATCTTTGGGTGCACCGGACGATCGCCACTACCGAACAGCGGCTTCTCACGCCGCAGCAACTCGCCGCCGAGGTGCGGCGGCTTACCTCCGCCCCGGCCGAATGGGTGGCCAGGGTCCGCCTCGATCCCGAGGGGCGCTGGTACGAGCAGATCCCGGTGAATGACGCGTGTGAGTTGTGGCTAATCAGCTGGCTGCCCGGCCAGTCGACCGGGTTCCACGACCACGGAGGCGCCAACGGGGCGTTCGGCGTGGTGTGGGGCCAGTTGGACGAGCACGTGGTCGTCCGGGGCGTGGCCGCGGGCACCGCCAAGCCGGTGCCCGCCGGGGCGGTGCGGTCCTTCGGGCCGCGGCACGTGCACGACGTGCGGAACTCCTCCGCGGGCTCCGTCGCGGTGAGCGTGCACGCCTACTCGCCGCCGCTGTCGGCTATGACCAGGTACGATCTCACCGCTAGCGGACTTATGCCGATCCGGAAGGAAGGGGCGGACGACTGGTGACAGGCAGTCATCTCGCGGAGGGACGACCCCCGGTTCCACCGCGGCGCCCGGTCGGCGCGCGGACGATCGAAGAGATCCTGGCGACGGCGCGCGTGCGCCTCCTGCGGCTGACGCCGGAGGAGGCGCACGGGGCGTGCGGCGCGGGCGCGACGCTGATCGACATCAGGCCCGCGGCACAGCGGGCCGCCGTCGGTGAGGTGCCGGGCTCGGTGGTGATCGAGCGGAACCACCTGGAATGGCGGCTCGATCCCGCGAGCGACGCCAGGCTGCCCTGGGTCACCGGCTACGAGCTGCGACCGATCGTGATTTGCGCGGAGGGGTACACCTCCAGCCTGGCCGCGGCCGCGCTGCAGGATCTCGGCCTGGCCCAGGCCACCGACGTGATCGGCGGCTACCAGGCCTGGCAGGCGGCCGGGCTGCCGACGGCGCGCTCGGCAGAGCGCGCCGCCGTGATCGCCCCGGGGGCCTCGCCCGCCTTATCGCCCTGATTGCCCGGCGGTGGCGAGAGCGGGGCTCGGCAGGCGGGACGCGCGGGCGGCGAGCCCCGCGGTGCGGACGATGATCATGATGATGGCCATGAAGATGAGCCCGTCGGTGATGGCCGCCTCCGAGACCTGGTTGGCGATTGCCCAGGACACGATCGAGCCGGTGAACCAGTGGGCGGCGCCGTAGGAGAACGCGGCCCGCGCGGCGATGATGACGGTCCAGAAGATCGCGTACGGCCAGCCCGCGTGGCTGACCGGCTTCCCGGTCGCCGGACTGCGGTCGACGCGCATGAGCGCGGCGGCGCCCAGGCCGCAGAGCACGCCGGCCGCGATGCCCGCGATCTCCACCGCGAGCCCGTTGCCGTGGGTGGCCGGGTGGTCAAGGAAGATCGGTGAGCTGGGAGATCATTTCATGCTCCTCGCATGTTCGCGGTCGCTTGGCGGCCCCGAGCGGCTGATGTCCCAACCATCGCGGAGCGCGGCCGCTCGCGAATCGGAGCACGCGGTGACATGTGGCATGACCCGGGCCGGCGTTACCTGGTACCACGTCAGCCGCTCGAATCAGACCAGGAGTCACCCCGCGGTCTGATCCGCTGGGTCGCCGGGCGCGCCACACTGGAGCCATGAATCGGTCGGTCAACCTCGTGGCCCGCTCCCTCGGCCTCGCGTGGCTCGGCGCGGTGGCGTTCGGCATCTTTCCGCCGAGCGGGCATGCCGAGTTGCTGGTTCAGGCCGTCGCGTACGGCGTGACCTGCCTGTGCATGATCGGCTGGGCGCTGCTCGACTACCCGCCGCGCGCCGCCAGGTACCGTCACCGCTGGTTCCCGGTCATCCTGGGAGTGATCGCCGCGGCCACGGGGGCCGCGGCCGCCTCCGGTTGGGACGGCGGCACGGCCCTGCTGATCTTCGCGGTCGTGGCCGCGATGCAGGCGGGGAGCGATGCCGACCTGCAGCCGGCCCTCGGAGTGACCGCCGCGGGGATTCTCGCCGTCGAGGTGAGCGGGCTGGCGTTCAGTGTCTACTGGGCCGCCCTGTTTGGGTATCCCCTGCTGATCGCTTCCGGCCTGCTCATCGGGCGCAACAGGGGCGCCTTCCGGATCCAGGCGGAGCAGTTGGCCGCGCTGCTCGCGCAGCGGGAACGGCTGGAGGCCGAGCAGCGCAGGGCCGACGTACTCGACGAGCGCACCAGGATCGCGCGCGAGATCCACGACGTCCTCGCGCACTCCATCGGCGCGCTCGCCATCCAGGTCCAGGCGGCCCGCTCGGTGCTCACCGACTACGGTGACATCGAGCGGGCCGTCGAGTTGCTCACCGCGGCCCAGCGGATGGCCGGCGAGGGGCTGACGGAGACCCGCAGGGCGGTGCACGCCCTGCGCTCCGACACGCTGCCGCTCGCCGATGAGCTCGCCAAGGCCGCGAGCACCTACGGCGAGCGCTATCACGTCGCGGTCAGCCTCGACACGGAAGGCACGCCGCGACCGGTCCCTGCCGAGGCGACGGTCGCGCTGCTCCGCGTCGCACAGGAGGCCATGGTCAACGCGGCTAAGCACGGCGCCGGCAAGCCCGTGATTGCCCGCCTGGACTTCGACGCTGCCACGGTCGGGCTCACCGTCAGGAACGAGGTCGACGCTGTCGCTCCCCGCGCCGTGGAGCTGAGCACCGTCAACGCCGGCTACGGCCTGACCGGGATGCGGGAACGGCTGCGGCTGCTCGGCGGGACCCTTGAGGCGGGCCGTGATGGCACCTGCTGGGTGGTGACGGCGCAGGTGCCACTTTCCCCGTCAAACTGACAAAATGGCACCATGACCACTGTGGGTGCGCCGCTGCGCATCGTTATCGCGGACGATCAGGCCAGCGTGCGAGAGGGCCTGGTGCTGCTCCTCGGCGGGCTGCCGGGAATCGACGTGGTCGGCGCGGCCGCGGACGGCAAGCAGGCGCTGGCGCTGGTGGCCGAGCACCGTCCGGACGCGATCCTGCTCGACCTGCACATGCCGGTCCTCGGCGGCATCGAGACAACCCGCAGGCTCGCCGCCGAGCACCCCCGTGTCGCCGTCGTCATCCTGACCACCTACGCCGACGACGAGTCGGTGCTCGATGCCTTGCGCGCCGGCGCCCGCAGCTACCTCACCAAGGACGCCGACCGCGCCGACATCGCCAGCGCGCTCCAGGCGGCCGCGGGCGGCCTGTCGGTGCTCGACGCCCGCGTGCAGGCCGCCCTCGTCGCCGCGGCTACTTCCGCCGCCCCGGCGTCTCAGGCGGCTCCGTCAGGAGCCGCGGAGGTACCCGGCCTGGCGACGCCGCCTGACGGGCTGACACAGCGCGAGGCCGAGATCCTGGCGCTCATCGCCCAGGGACTGACCAACCCGGAGATCGCCGCGCGCTTGTTCCTCAGCAACCACACCGTTAAGACGCACATCAGCCGGATTTTCGCCAAGACCGGGTCAAGGGACCGGGTGGCCGCCATCGGCTACGCCCGCCGCCACGACATCGGCTGACCCTTGCGGTAGCGGCTAGGCCTGGGCGTCCAGTTGCGACAGCCCGTTCCATGCCAGGTCAATCAGGTTCGTCGCGACCTGCTCGAGCCTGGGCTTACGCGCGTCCAGCCACCACTGGCCGGTGAACGCGACCATGCCGACCATCATCCGGGAGTACATCGGTGCCAGCTTCGGGTCCCGGCCGCGGGACTTCAGGAAGTCGGCCATGATGTACTCCACCTGGCCCGCGATGTCGGCGAGCAGCGTGCCGTAGGTGCCGCCGCCCGAGCCCGGGTTGGAATCCCGGACCAGGATGCGGAAGCCGTCGGCGTTTTCCTCGATGTAGCGGAGCAGGGAGACCGCCGCCGCCTCGAACTTGGGCTTGGAGAGCGGCTTGTCGAACAGCATCGTCGTCACGGTCGTCAGCCGCTCGACCTCGCGGTCCACGACCACGGCGTACAGGCCTTCCTTGCCGCCGAAGTGCTCGTACACGACGGGCTTGGACACGCCCGCCTGGGCGGCGATCTCCTCGATCGAGGTGCCCTCGAATCCCCGCTCAGCGAACAGCCGCCTGCCTATGTCTAGGAGCTGCTGGCGCCGTTCCTGGCCAGTCATGCGCTTTCTGGTGGTTTTGGGGGATTGTTCGGTCACCGAAACATCATGACTGTTATGCCGCCGCTCTGTCAGCCTGCGTTACCGGCTTAGTCGTCTTATCGTTACGCTTCGTCATCCCGCCAAGGCTACGCGTGGCGTCGGCCGCGCGCTTGGCGTTCAGCCGCGCCTCGTCCGGCCAGCGCACGTCGTAGGCCCAGCCAAGCTTCTCGAACCACTGGATAACCCGGGCGGACTGGTCGATCTGGCCCTTGAGCGCGCCGTGCCTGGCGCAGGTCGGGTCGGCGTGGTGCAGGTTGTGCCATGACTCACCGAAGGAGGCGATGGCGAGCCAGGAGACGTTCACCGAGCGGTCGCGTGACACCCAGTCCGTGCCGCCCCAGGTGTGGCAGATCGAGTTGGTCGACCAGGTCACGTGGTGCAGCAGCGTCACGCGGACGAGGCTGGCCCAGAAGAACATCTCGATGGCGCCGTGCCAGGACCAGACGGCCGCGCTGGAATTCCAGAAGCCACCGATCACCGCGGGGGCGACCAGCGTGAACAGGACGAGCGCGGGGAACCAGTTGTGGACAGCGCGGATCTTCTTGTCGGCGAGCAGGTCGGGCGCGTACTTCTGCTTCGAGGTCCTGTTCTCGTCGAACAGCCAGAGGGTGTGCGCCCAGAGCAGCCCCTTGGTCAGGGCTTTCGCGTCCTCGCCGTACCGCCAAGGCGAGTGCGGGTCGCCCTCCTTGTCGCTGTACTTGTGATGCCGCCGGTGGTCGGCGACCCAGTTGATGACTGGGCCCTCCATTGCCAGGCTGCCCGCGATCGCCAGCGCGACCCGGAGGCCGGTCTTGGACTTGAACGAGCTGTGCGTGAAGTAGCGGTGGTACCCGACGGTGATGCCGAGCCCGGATGCCCAGTAGAAGACGGCCCCGACCAGGATGTCGCGCCAGTTCAGGCCCCAGCCCCAGGCGAACGGGATCGCGGCGATCAGCGCCGCCATTGGCAGGAAGACGAAGACCGCGATCAGGATGCGCTGCGCCGTCGTCTTCGGATGCTCGTCGTCGTAGTCTCCGACGGCCTTGCGCAGGATCGGCGCGGCGCTCGGATCGAGGGAGAGCGCGATGTCCTCGCTCTCCGCGAGTGCCGTGCTGTTTGACCCCCGTGGGTCCGTAGTGCGTGCCATGTTCTCCCCTGAGGTGAGGCGCCCGCAGGCGGTGGCCTTGTACGCTTACGTAACCGTAGCCTACGAAACCGTAGGTTGCGCAAGGGTCTCAGATGAATTCTTGGATATCCCCTGGTAAAGCGCCTAGCCGCCGTCCACTACCCAGCGAGCAAGAGAACATACTCATGGCATCTACTGAGGGTGCGAAGAGGCGCCGCGGCCACGTCGCTTCCCGGTAGAGTTAGAGGGCGATCCCGGGTCGTCTAGTGGCAGGACTAGGGTTTTTGGTGCCCTATACAGAGGTTCGAATCCTCTCCCGGGAGCAGAGATGGGTTCGATGGCTTGTGTTGATATCGCTCATTACGCAGCCATGATGGCAGAGGCCCAGCCCGCGATCTTCCGGTAGAGAGGTCCGCTCCTGCGCACCTCGATTCGGAGGCAGCCGTGATAAGCCTCGCCCGTGTTTCCGCGTGTGGTCTTGGGGTTGTGGTGTTTCAGTGTCGGCTTGCCAAACAGGTCGCTTGGAGCTCCGGTCACTTCCTCCCAGAACCGCTGGGCCGCTTCGACGTCGGCACTTTCGTGAATGTGGACCTTGAATATCAAGTCCGTTCGTTGGACCCCGGCGACGTCCAGAAACCGTAGGAAGAACCGAACTAGCCCCGGGTCGCTGTTCGTGAAGATCACCCTGTCGGAGCTGCGGCGATATGGCTTGGACTTTCCGCCTTCGCACCAGTAAGCGATCGTGCCCGCGATGAGCAACTCGCGATCTGTAACCCCTTCGATCTCGGCGGCCGCGGCTTCGGTCTCCGCTGCACGCCCGGCCGCACGGGCCGCGTTGTGCTTGCGAAGCCCTTCGAGGCGTCGCTCGTTGTGTACGTAGCTGAATCTCTCGGGGCAGGGGAGGTCGCGCACCCACAGCGAGACTGAGCTCTTGGAGACGCCCAGCTTGGCGACGATCTCGTTGTAGGACAAGCCTTGAGTGCGCAGTTCGCGGGCCCTCTCGCGGAGGCCGTCCTTCGCGTTCGGGCGGACCGTCCACTCGGCGGGGGGCGTGCCCTTGAGCGCGGCGCCAAGGGTGCGATTGCCGACCGGGCCGAGGGCGTCCTTGATTTCCCTGATCGACTTGCCTGCGAGGCGGAGGGCGACGGCTTCCTCGCGGAGTTGGGTGCACTGTTGGAGGGTCTTCATGTTCTAATGCTACATGAAATGATACGCATTTAACGTTATTACACGCCACATTCGCCCCGAATGGGACTCATTCGGGCCGGATGGCGGCGGGTGGCGGCTCGACGGGGAAGAGGATGGGGCTGAGCAGGTACCGGCCGCGCTCCGGTGCCGGCTGGTTGGCCAGCCGGGGGGCGATCACCTGGCGCAACTCGGCGATCAGTTGCTCGAGTTCCTGGCGGCTGAGCCAGATGGCGTGCTGCCGGAAGCCGACGAGATCACCGGAAGGGTCGGCGTCTTCCCGGTCGAGGTAGGCCCTGAACTCGGCGGTCAGCACGGCGAGCGCCGTGGCGAACACGCGCCAGTAGTCGTCGGGTGACGGCGCCGCGCCGGTCTCGCTTGGCACGGTGGCCCGGTCAGGGCGCAGCCGGTACAAACGCTCCACCGCTCCCCGTATCCGCCGCTCCTGTGCCACTTCCAGGATCCCGGCGCTCGCCAGGAGGTCGACGTGCCGGTACACCATCGCCTTCGACACGTCGGGCAGCAGGGCGCCTAGCTCGGCGGTGGTGAGGGCCCGGTCGCCGCGCAGCGCGTGCACGATCCGCAGCCGCACCGGGTGTGCCAGCAGTTCGAGTGCATCCATTGTCCAACGTTCTCACACCATGCTAACATTCGCAAAGAATGAGAAAGGTTGGCGATGGAGGTTCAAGTGGGAGCAGACCCGGTGGCGATCGCCGCGTCCGTGGTCGAGATGGCGCGCGCCGAGCGGTTCACCGGCATCGAGGAACTGTTCGCGCCGCCGCTGCGCTCAGTGGTGTCCGCCGAGACGATCCAGACCGCGTGGACCGCCGAAATGGCCAGGATCGGGCCGGTCGCGGCGGTCGGCACGCCGGCCAGCGAGCCGGCCGGGAACGGGCTGGTCCGCGTGAGCACCCCGGTGACCGGCGAGCGCGGCGGGCTCACCGTGGTCGTTTCTGTTGACCCCGCAGGCAAGCTGAACGGCTTGCGGCTCGCGCCGCCGGCTACCACGGCATGGACACCGCCCCGCTACGCCTCGCCTGGGAAGTTCACCGAGCGGGAGGTAACGCTCGGCTCAGGATCTCTGGCCGTGCCAGGCACGCTGACCCTGCCAAGGGGCCGCGGCCCGCGGCCCGGCGTGGTGCTGCTCGCTTCCGGGCCCGCCGACCGGGATATGACGACCGGGCCCAACAAGCCTTTCAAGGACCTGGCGTGGGGCCTGGCGAGCCGCGGCGCGGCGGTGCTGCGGTTCGACAAGGTGAACTACGTGCACGGCCTGGTGGCCACCGAGCCGGGTTTCACGATGGCCGACGAGTACCTGCCGCACGCGGCCGCCGCGGTCCGCCTGCTGCAGCGGCAGCCGGGTGTGGACCCGGCGCGGGTTTTCGTCCTCGGTCACAGCGGTGGAGGCAAGGCGGCGCCGCGCGTCGCGGCGGCGGAACCGTCGGTGGCCGGCCTGGTGATCCTGGCCGGTGACACGCTGCCGTTGAGCGGTTCCGCTGTCCGGGTCGCCAGGTACCTGGCCGAGCTGACTGGCGGCGAGGACATGACCGCCGCCGTTGACTCGCTCACGCGGCAGGCCGCGCAGGTCGAAAGCGCCGGCCTTTCATCCGCGACACAAGCCGCGGACCTGCTGTTCGGCTGGCCGGCCGCGTACTGGCTTGACCTGCGTGACTACGACCAGGTCGGTGTCGCGGCAGCGCTGGACAAGCCGATGCTGATCCTGCAGGGCCGCCGCGACTACCAAGTGACCGTCGATGGCGACCTGGCCCGCTGGCAGGCGGGGCTGGCCCAGCGGCCGGACGTCACGATCCGGATCTACGACGCCGACGACCACATGTTCTTCGCCGGCGCAGGCAAGTCCGCGCCCGCGGACTACGAGCGGCCGCAGCACGTCGACGCGGCCGTGGTCGCCGGCATCGCCGACTGGCTCGTGCCAGGGCGCAGGCGGGGGCCGATCGCCCGGCTCTTCTCCGGCCCGCGGCGGCTCCACCGGTTATGCGGAGGCAGGCTCCGGTGAGTTATGGTTTGTTGAGGTTAAGCAAGTTCTGGTCGTCTACTGAACTTTTCCGACTTTCCTGACAAGCTGGGGGCATAGGGTGCCTGTCACGGCCGATCGTGGGCTCGGGCCGCACTACAAGTGGATCGCGCTGTCAAACACCACGCTCGGCGTGCTGATGGCGACCATCAATCAGTCGATCGTGCTGATCGCGCTGCCCGCTGTGTTCAAGGGCATCGGGCTGAACCCGCTCGGTCCTGGTAACACGAGTTACCTGCTGTGGATGTTCATGGGCTTCATGGTGGTCACGGCGGTGCTTGTGGTGTCGTTCGGCCGCCTGGGCGACATGTTCGGCCGGGTGCGGATGTATAACCTCGGCTTCGCGGTGTTCACCGTGGCTTCGATCTTCCTGACCGTGACGTGGATGCACGGCGTGGCCGGCGCGCTATGGCTGATCATCTGGCGGGTGGTGCAGGGCATCGGCGGCGCGTTCCTGTTCGCCAACTCGACCGCGATCCTCACCGACGCGTTCCCGGCCAACCAGCGCGGCACCGCGCTCGGGCTGAACTCGATCGCGGCCATCGCCGGATCCTTCATCGGCCTGATCCTCGGCGGCGTGCTCGCCCCGATCAACTGGCACCTGATCTTCCTCGTCTCGGCCCCAGTCGGCGTGTTCGGCACCGTCTGGGCGTACTTCATGCTGCACGACATCGGCATCCGCAAGCACGCGAAGATGGACTGGTGGGGCAACCTGCTGTTCGGCGTGGGCCTGATCGCCGTATTGGTCGGCATCACCTACGGCCTCCAGCCGTACGGCGGGCACGCGATGGGCTGGACGAGCCCGTTCGTCCTCGGCGCGATGATCGGCGGCGTCGTGCTGCTGATCGTCTTCGTCTACGTCGAGACGAAGGTCGAGGAACCTCTGTTCCACATGTCGCTGTTCAAGATCCGGGCATTCGCGGCAGGAAACGTCGCAAGCCTCATGCTCGCCATGGGCCGCGGCGGCATGCAGTTCATGCTGATCATCTGGCTTCAGGGCATCTGGCTGCCGCTGCACGGCTACAGCTACAGCCAGACCCCGCTGTGGGCTGGCATATACCTGCTGCCGCTGACGCTCGGGTTCTTGCTGTCCGCGCCGCTGTCCGGCGTGCTGTCGGACCACTTCGGGGCGAAGGCGTTCACCGTCGGCGGCTCGCTGCTGACCGCGGCGACGTTCCTGGTCCTGATCTTCGTCCCGGTGAACTTCCCCTACTGGGAGTTCGCTGTCGTCGTCGCGCTCAACGGTTTCGGCACCGGCCTGTTCGTCTCGCCGAACCGCGCCGAGATGATGAACTCGGTCCCGGCCAACCAGCGCGGCGCGGCCGGAGGCATGATCGCGACCTTCATGAACTCCGCGTCCGTGCTATCGATCGGCATCTTCTTCTCGCTGATGGTGGCCGGCCTGGCGAGCAAGCTGCCGGCGTCCATGTTCAGCGGGCTCACCGCGCAGGGCATCCCGGCGTCGGCCGCGACGACGATCTCCCACCTGCCGCCGATCGGCGTGCTATTCGCCGCGTTCCTCGGCTATAACCCGATGCAGCAACTGCTCGGTCCGCTGCTCGGCCACCTGCCGTCCGCGCACGCCGCCTACGTGACCGGCCGCGAGTTCTTCCCGAACCTCATTACCCAGCCGTTCCACGACGGCCTCGGCGTCGCGTTCGGCTTCGCCATCGCGGCCAGCGTCATCGCCGCGATCGCGTCCGGGTTCACCGGGCGGACCAAGCCGGCGCCCGAGTCGGAGGCGCCGGCCGAATCACTCGGCTCTGAACTTGCGGCGGTGGCAGGCGAGGGCGGGTTCGAGCCGACCGAACTCGTCATCCCCGACACGGTTGAGGACTCATCGGAGACGGCGGACAAGCCAGGGATATCTGGTTAAAATTTCAATCAGGCAGGTGGCGTCCCGCTCCGAGGCACGTCCGGTGCGGCGCATGCGCGGCGCTGGATGCGAGTCTGCGGGCGTCTCCTGTCCCGGCGCGGCCGGCCTGGCCGTTTCGTATCATGAGCCACTCTTGATTACTCGCTTAACAATTACTCGCTTAACAGCAGTGGCGGTGGTCATCCTCCGCCAACCACGAGCAGGTATCCTGCTGGTGAGGAGCGGGTAAACAGTTAGCTGTCGTTCCGCCTCTTCGCGGGTCCGGTTAGCGGGCCACATCGTCGCCCGGCAGGGCGACAGCGGGGGTACGGGGGTCGTCCCCCCGGAGACGACAGTTGCGGGGGAAGATGGCCTCGGTAGGTGTTCGGCGCGATACCCGAGGAGATGCGTTACTCGTGAGCGAAACTTCGAGTGCTCCAATTTTGCGTCCGTCGGACGGAAGTCATGCCTCCGGTGAGGGCAAAATTGGAGTATTCGCACCGGCCGCGGTTGTGGTCCTTGCCGCGGGTGAGGGCACCAGGATGAAGTCACGTACCCCGAAGGTCCTGCACACGCTGTGCGGGCGGTCCCTGCTCGGGCACGCGATCGCGGCCGCGAGCGACCTCGAGCCTGAGCGGCTCGTGGTCGTGGTCGGGCACGCCAGGGAAGAGGTGAGCGCGGCGGCCGTCGCCGCGGCACCACGGGCGGACATTGTCTTCCAGGAGCAGCAACTCGGCACCGGGCACGCCGTGCGGATGGTCATCGAGGCCGTCGGCGCCATGTCCGGCACCGTCATCGTGACCTACGGTGACATGCCGCTGCTGCGCGGGCAGACGCTCGGCGAACTGGCCAGCAGGCACGTCGCGGCGGGTAACGCCGTCACCGTGCTGACCGCTCGGGGCGACTTCCCTGGTTTCGGGCGGATCGTGCGCGACGCCGACGGCGCCTTCCTGCGGATCGTCGAGGAGCGCGACGCCACGGCGGCCGAGCGCGCCATCGATGAATTCAACTCCGGGTGCTACGCGTTCGACGGCGCGCTGCTCGCCGACGTCATCAAGCGGGTGACCACCCACAACAGTCAGCACGAGGAATACCTCACCGACGTCGTGGAGATCCTGCGCGGCGACGGGCACCCGGTCGGCACCGTGCTCGCCGCGGAGCCGGCGGAGATCAGGGGCGTCAACGACCGGGTACAGCTCGCGCAGGCGCGGCGGGCGCTGAACGACCGCATCCTGCGGGACTGGATGCTCGCCGGCGTCACCGTCACCGACCCCGCGTCCACCTGGATCGACGTCACCGTCACCATCGGCCAGGACGCCGAGATCGGCCCGCAGGCCCAGCTTGAGGGCGCGACGGTGATCGGAGCGGGAGCCAAGGTCGGACCCGGCTGCCTGCTTGAGGACACGACGGTCGGCGAGGACGCCGTGCTGCTGCACGCGGTCTGCCGTCAGGCGGAGATCGGCCCGCGGGTCACCGTCGGCCCGTTCGCCTACCTGCGGCCGGGGGCAAGCATTGCCGCCGACGCGCACATCGGCACCTACGTCGAGCTCAAGAAGTCGCACGTCGGCGCGGGCGCGAAGGTCCCGCACCTCACCTACGTCGGCGACGCGACCGTCGGCGCGGGCGCGAACATCGGCGCGGGGACGATCTTCGCCAACTACGACGGGGTGCGCAAGCACCACACCGAGGTCGGCGAGAACGCCTTCGTCGGCAGCAACACGGTGCTCATGGCCCCGGTCACGATCGGCGACGGCGCTTACACGGCGGCCGGGTCGGCGATCGGCGAGGATGTGTCGGCGGGCGATCTTGGGATAGCAAGGGGACACCAGCACAATTCCGACGGCTGGGTGCTCCGCAACCGGCAAGGGACACGGTCGGCGGAGGCAGCGGCCCGCCGTCGTTCGGATGAATCTCGATGATTTTTGTTTTGGTTGTACGGCCCGAGGGAGAGCAGTACTAGGTGAGTGGCATGACGGCGCCCAGCCAGAAGAAGATGATGTTGTTCAGCGGGCGGGCCTTTCCCGAGCTTGCCGCTGAGGTTGCCGACTGCATGGGGGTCGAGACCGCGCCGGCGAAGCTGTACGACTTCGCCAACGGCGAGATCATGGTCCGGTTCCTTGAGTCGGTCCGCGGCAGCGACGCCTTCGTGCTGCAGAGCCACACCGCGCCGATCAACCAGTGGATCATGGAGCAGCTCATCATGGTCGACGCGCTCAAGCGGGCGTCGGCCAAGCGGATCACCGTGGTCATGCCGTTCTTCGGCTACGCCAGGCAGGACAAGAAGAGCCGCGGCAGGGAGCCGATCTCGGCGCGGCTCATCGCCGACCTGTTCGCGACGGCGGGCGCCGACCGGCTGATGGCCGTCGACCTGCACACCGCGCAGATCCAGGGGTTCTTCGACGGGCCGGTTGATCATCTGTTCGCGCTGCCGATCCTCGCGGGCTACCTGGAAAGCAAGCTGAACGTGCGGAACGTGACCGTCGTCGCGCCGGACGCCGGGCGGGTCCGGGTCTGCGAGCGGTGGACCGACCGGCTCGGCACGCCGCTCGCCATCATCCACAAGCGGCGCGACCCCGACGTGGCCAACCAGGTCAAGGTCTTCGAGGTCGTCGGTCACGTCAAGGGACGGACCTGCATCCTGGTGGACGACATGATCGACACCGGCGGGACGATCGTGAAGGCCGCGGACGCGCTGTTCGAGCAGGGCGCGGAGCGGGTCATCGTCGCCGCGACGCACGGCGTGCTGTCCGGCCCGGCCATTGACACCCTGAAGAACTCGCGGATCAGCGAGGTCGTCATCACCAACACGCTGCCGGTGGCAGAGGAGAACCGGTTCGACAAGCTGACCGTGCTGTCCATCGCACCGCTGATCGCCCGCGCGATCACCGAGGTCTTCACCGACGGCTCGGTGACCAGCCTTTTCGACGGGCAGAGTTAAGACAGAGGGGCCCCGCCCCGCCATTCCCCGGTTTGGCGGGACGGGGCTTCTGTGACGCCCGGGACCCGCCACCCCTGGGTCCCGACCGCCAGCTCCGCTGGCCAGAAGCGCACCGCGGTGGTCGTGTCCCGCTTCGTACTGGACGGTGCCCCTGTTACCGTCCGATACGGAGCGGGACACAGGCCCCGCGATCCCCGCTGCGCTTCTGGCACTGAGCAAGAGCTTGCCAGGTGCCCATTAAGCGAGGATTGAGCCGCTCGGCGCCGCTACTTAACGCTCGGCACCGCCGCTTAATCTGATTGGTCGGGCGGTGTCCGGTGATTGCGCGATGTCCGTCACGACGGAAACGCGCACATCAGCGCACTCTGTGGTGCTGTGCCGCAACACAGGGCAAGTGCCCCATATCATGCCGCTTCCGATTTACCGTGCGCCTGAGACGTGATTGAGTAGGGTCTACAGCACTCGAAGATCACCCAACCCGGTGGGCGGCATCCCCGTTGCCGGGGTCGTGGTCTCCCGGAAGCGGAGGAGAGCGTGCGTTCGGACGGGCGGGCCTGATGCGCTTTCGCATCCTGGGACCGCTCGAAGTGCTGTCTGCAGACGGGTGGACGGCAGTCAGCGCTGCCAAGTGGCGGTCGCTGCTCGCGGTCCTGCTGCTGCGCCACGGCCAGCTCATCCCGACCGAGTCGCTGATCGATGAGCTGTGGGGGGATAGCCCGCCGAGTACCGCGAACAACCTGGTCAGCATCTACGTGCACCGGCTGAAGAAGCTTATCGGCGACACGGAGGGCAAGGACCTTCTCTACCGGACCCCCGGCTACATGCTGCGGGTCTCAGACCGGGACCTTGATCATCAGGTCTTCGAGTTGCTCGTCACGGACGCCAGGAGCGCGCTGGAGACCGAGGACGCGCAGCGGGCCGCCGCGCTGCTCAGCGAGGCGCTCGGGCTGTGGCGCGGGCCGCTGCTCGCCGATGTCCCGCGGACCCAGCTGGTCGACACGCAGGCCGACAGGGCGGAGGAATTGCGGCTCGCCGCGACCGAGCTGCGCATTGAGGCGGACCTGACGTGCGGCCGCGCCGCGCGCGTCATCCCCGAACTCCGCGGGCTCGTCGTCGAGCACCCGCTGCGGGAAAGGTTCTGGGCGCAGCTAATGCGCGCGCTTGAGGCCGCGGGCGGCGGGCCGAGGCGCTCGAGGCGTACAGCCAGGCGCAAGTGGTGATCTCCGATCAACTCGGGATCGATCCCGGTGCCGAGCTTCAGCGCCTCTTCGGAGAGTTGCTCGCGGCCGACTCAGCGACAGCCACGCGGCGGACGAGCTCGCCGCCATCACGGACGGGCACGCCCGCACGCCAGTCGCCAGCGCAGCGCGCGGCACCGGAGCGCAGTCAGCCCGGCACGTCAGCGACGTCAGGCGCGCCGCGACCGGACTCGAAGTCGGCCGCCGCTCCCGCTCGCGCCCCAGGTGCCCGGCGGGGCGCGGCAGCGCGGACTCATCGAGCAGTGCCGGTAGCCAGGTTGCCGAAGTCCAAGACGACGCCGCGCAACGGGCCCCAGAAGGCGACGCCCCAGGCAGCATCGCGATCGGCACCTTCGCCGGGCTCGCCGGCACGCCTGAGGCGGAGGCGCCGCGGGCAGCCCCGGGCACTGCCCCCGGCCCCTTCCCTGTCCCGGCCCAGCTTCCCGCCGACATCGGCGACTTCACCGGCCGTGAGACGCACGTCGCGCACCTGTCCGCGCTGCTGCTCGGCACCACGAAGGGGACCAACCCGGGCGCGGTACGGATCGCCGTGGTCAACGGTGCGGGCGGACTCGGGAAGACCACCCTGGCGGTGCACGCCGCGCACCAGGTCAGAGCCCACTTCCCCGATGGCCAGCTCTACGTGGACCTGCTCGGTGCCAGCGCCCAGTCGGCCGCTCCCGGCGAGGTCCTGGCCCGGTTCCTGCGCGAGCTCGGCGTCCCAAGCGACAAGTTGCCTGCCCGTGACGACGAGCGGGCCGCGCTATACCGGACCACGCTCACCGGCCGCCGCGTGCTCGTCGTGCTTGACAACGCCAAGGACGCCGCCCAGGTCAGGCCATTGCTCCCGGGCACCTGCGTCCTGCGCCGTCCTGGTCACCACGCGGAACCGGACGCCGGACTTGGCGAGCATTCGGTACGTGGACCTGAACGTGCTTGAAGATCCGGAGGCGCTCGAGCTCTTCTCCCGGGTCGTGGGGGAGGAGCGGGCGGTCGCCGAGCCGGACGCGACCGCCGAGATCCTTGTCGCCTGCGCCGGGCTGCCGCTGGCCATCCGGATCTGCGCGGCCCGGCTGGCGGCCCGGCGGAACTGGCAGATCGCGACCTTGGCGGGCCGGCTCCGCAACGTGCAGCGTCGCCTGGACGAGCTGAAGATCGGCGACCTCGCAGTCCGCTCCAGTTTCCAGGTCAGCTATGACAGCCTGTCCAAGCCGCCGCCGTGGCCTCGACCCGGCTCGCGCGTTCCGCCTGCTTGGCCTCTGGCAGGGCGAGTCCATCAGCCTGCAGGCCGCGGCGTGCGCTGCTCGGCGAGCCCGACGACGACGTCGCTGCGACCCTGGAGAGCCTGGTCGACGTCAACCTGCTTGAGTCCCCCGCCCCCGACTGGTACCGCTTCCACGACCTGCTCAAGGTCTACGCCATGGAGCGTGCGCAGGCGGAGGAGCCCGAGGCCGCTCGGGATGAGGCGGTGGGCAGGATCCTGCGGTGGTACCTGGACA
Organism: uncultured Actinomycetota bacterium; assembly: GCA_963759545.1. Classification (GTDB taxonomy): domain Bacteria; phylum Actinomycetota; class Actinomycetes; order Streptosporangiales; family Streptosporangiaceae; genus Trebonia. Next base: position 47,180 of record CAVXAB010000003.1, on the reverse strand, counting down.
CCGCGCAGGCAGCGGCGGACATGGTGTCGCCGCAGCGGTACCAGGTTCGCTACGAGCCGGGGGCGTCCGGTCACCCGCCACTGCCGTTCGCGACCGTGGAAGCGGCGCTGGCCTGGTACGACGATGAGCGCGCTAACATCGTCGTGGCGACGCGCCAGGCGGCCGCCGTCGGCCTGCATGAGGTCGCGTGGCGCCTGCCGCCGACCTTGTGGCCGCTGTTCAACCGCCGGAACAACTGGGCGGACTGCGTGACCACGCACCGCGTCGCGGCGGAGAGCGCATCGAAGGTCGGCGACCGGCTCGGCGAGGCCTGGGTGCTTAACACGCTCGGTTTCACGCTGGTCCGCCTGCGCGATCCGGAGGCATTCGCGCACCTTGAGCGGGCGCTGGCCGTCAGGCAGGAGTTCGGCGACACGCGCGGAGAGGCACAAACCGCGATCGGGCTCGGCGAGCACTTCAGGGTGCACGGGGCGGGTGAGGACGCGCTCAGGTACCTGCGGCGGGCGGCGACCCTGCTCGAGCCGACGGGTGCCACCTCGCTGCGCAGCGTCGCGCTGAACAATCTCGGCGAGGTTTACCGCGGACTTGGTGAACTTGACGCGGCGGCCGAGTGCTATCTGCGGGCGCTTGAGATAGGCCGGGAAATTGGCGGCCACGCGGAAGGGCACGCGCTGCACAATCTCGGGCTTGTCTACATGCGCCAGCACCGCCTTGATGAAGCGGTCGCCCGGTTGGAGGAAGCGGTTTCCCGGCACCAGGCATCGGGGGATCGGGGCGGCGAGGCTTGGTCGCTCATGAGCCTCGGCACGGCCCAGGTCGAGACCGGTAGCTGGACCGAGGCGGGAGCGTCGCTGACCGAGGCATTGCGAATCTTCAAGCAGATCGGGGACCAGGAACAGGCGGCGGCGACGGCCGCACTGCTCGCGTCCCTGCCTGCCGGGGACGGCTAACGGTAAGCGTCGGGCGTCGCGGCACTTACCTCGCCTGGCACATTAGCGCCTTATCGCGGCATTAGCCAGATTATCGGGTGATGCGTCACTAAAATCGCAAACATGCGTTCACGCGCAGAGAATTCCCTTTTTATAGGGAATGACAAGGGGTCCGGCACTCCTCTTGCCGGGGTGAGAAAGGACGGGAAAAAGAATGAGCGAATTTCAGCCGGAGAAGACCACGGGCCCGAGAGTCCACCGGGCCCGAGATCGACGGTCCTGAGGTCTCCACGGAGTCACTGAGGCTCCTCCGGACCCGAGGGTGTCTACGGATCACTGAGCTGTCGACGGGTCCTGAGACGACCGCCGGTCCCGAGACGACCGCCGGTCCTGAGCGACCGCCGGTCCCTGAGATGTCCACCGGTCCTGGAGGACGAGGGCTGACCACTGCCTACGGCTGGTTAGTCCGCACGGCGTGCATGCGGCTGCGGCACGTGTCGCAGCCGCATGCATGCGGCAGAATCGCGCTGGACGCCGAGATGTCCCAAGTATACGGCTCGATCGTGTTACACGCCGTCAAGCACGGCCGGCTCTGGAAGCTCGCGAAGATGACGTATTGGCGAGAAGAAAAGAATAAGGCTGGATGAGGCCACGATCCCGCAAGTTATCCACAAGGCGGGCCTGACTCCAAGGTACGTTCCTAGCGCTCCGGCAAATGCGCCGCCTAGTGCCATGGCCGAATATGTCATCGTGTAGTAGGTGGCGCTGACTCTGCCCATCATTCGAGCAGGGCAGCGCGCTTGCCTGAATGACAACGATATTATGTTCCCCGAAACAATTCCCACCGTCACCATGAACCAGCCAACGCTAAATATCAGGCCCACGCCACGAGTGGTGAGCGGGAATAGAAGTGCGGAAGATCAGCAGGATCCGGCATATCAGCATTGCGCGCGCGCTGCCGTATCTCCGAACAACGCGTGCCGAGATAACGGCACCGAAAAGGCCGCCAGCGCCCAGCAGGCCCAATATTACGCCGGTTATGCCTGACGTAATTCCGATGGTGCGGATGTAAAAAACGATCATCAGAGAATCGGTACTCGAAATCCCGAGGCCCAGAATTGCGGTGAAGGCGGCCAGTGGGAGCAGGTAGGGATCGTGCAGCAGGAACCTCAGTCCGTCCCCGATCTCCTGCACGAGCTCTCGCTTGGGCCTCGATGGCTTGACTTCGGGCTCGTTGGCAGGCGTCGCAAGCAGGCAAATCGCTGATACGGCGAAGCTCACGGCATCGAGTATGACGCCAGTCGCGACACCAAGGAATTGGGCTACTGCGCCACCTATTCCCGGGCCGCTTACCGACGCAAATGCAGCGCTTGCCTGAAGCTTGGAATTCCCGTCGACCAGCTCGTCCTTTTGGAGTAGTAGCGGGATATATGCTTGGAATGCTGCCTTAAAGAATATGCTAACAAGACCGGCCAGCATGGCTACGGCCAGCAATTGTGCGATCGTAAGTACTCCCAGCCAAGCGCTGATCGCTATGCTGGCAAACAATATTAGAGATACCAGGTCGCAAATTATCATCAGTGTGCGCTTGCGGAACCGGTCGACCCAAGCCCCGGCAGGCAGCCCGAACAGAAGCCACGGCAACCAGCCGGCGGCGGTCAACAAGGCTATTGCGAATGTTCCGGCATGAAGGACACTGACGCCGACAAGCGGAAGCACTACCGACGATATGCCGCTACCGATTTGGCTTGTCGATTCGCCGATCCAGAATAGCCTGAAATTCCTATCCCGTAGCGTTCCCGCCAGGCGTCGCAGGCGTTCTTCCTGTGGCCGGGGCACCTCGACGGTGGCTGTCGACTGCTGTCTTGCCATCGCGATAGGTCTCCAATTTGCCGAGGGTGCGCGGCTTGTGCCGCGCACCCCTCCGGAAAACATCCCTAAGTTGTGTGCTTGTACCTATTCGGGACCGATGGATTCGCGCGTTCCTGGCTCCTTCCTGCGTGCGGGCCGTGGTGGGTGCGGTCGCGGACTACTCGGGGCCGGCGGTGGTGCGCATCTGCTTCTCCTGTTGGTGGCTGGTGGGTGGGGTCGGTGACTGGCTCGCGGCGGTTACTCGGGTCCGGCGGTGGTGCGCATCTCGTTCTCCCAGTGGTGGCGGTGGGTGTTGGTGGCTGGCCTCGAGTAGGGGTTACTCGGGTGCGGCAGTTTCGCGCATCTGGTTCTCCTGTTGGTGGCTGGCGGGTCGGGGTGGTCGCTGGGACACCTTGCGTGTTACTCGGGGGCGGCGGTGCTGCGCACTTGGTGCTCCTAGCGGCGGTCTGTGTGGTCGTTGCTGACCTGAAATCAGATTGCCCGGCGGCACTTGCGTGCTGATTAAGCCGAACGGCCAGGTTCGCTGGTCGTTCGCGGTGAACCCCATCTGCGCGGGCTAGTCGGGCCAAGCCCGATTTACGGTCCGCTTAAGTCATGATTAAGTGGGATCTGCAAAAGCCCGGAGACTCTATCCGCGGCCCCTTAGAACCCACCTGCGGTTCTTGCCTGACCAGGCTTTGCCCTTACCAGGAAGTGGAGGGGAACGTGCGTTCGGACGGGTCGGCCTGATGCGCTTTCGCATCATGGGGCCGCTTGAGGTGGTGTCCCCCGATGGGTGGACGGCGATCAGCGCCGCCAAGTGGCGGTCGCTGTTGGCCTGCCTGCTCGTGCGACCCGGCCAGCTCATGTCCACCGAGAGCCTGATGTTCGAGCTGTGGGGCGATAAGCCGCCGAGCACGGCGAACAACATGGTTAGCATCTACGTGCACCGCCTGCGCAAAGAGGTCCTCGGCGACACCGAGGGCAAGGTGCTCGTCCACCGAGCGCCCGGCTATCTAATGCGCGTGGCCGCGGGAGACCTTGACTTCCAGGTGTTCGAGTCGCTCGTCACTAGCGGCAGGGCCGCGCTGGCCTCCGCGGATCCCGAGCGCGCCGCGAGACTGCTCGGTGAGGCGCTACAGATGTGGCGCGGGCCGCTGCTCGCTGATGTCCTGCCGTCACCACTGCTTGAGTCCCAGGCGGATCGCGCGGCCGAGCTGCGGCTCGATACGACCGAGCTGCGCGTCGAGGCGGACCTTGCGTGCGGCAGGGCGGCCCAGGTTGTGACCGAGCTGCGTGGCCTGGTAACGGAGCACCCGCTGCGGGAGAGGCTCTGGGCGCTGCTGATGCGCGCTCTTGAGGAAGCGGGGCGCCGGGCTGAGGCGCTTGAGACGTACGCCCAGGCCCGGCAGGTGATAGCGGACGAGCTTGGCGTGGATCCGGGCAGCGAGCTGCAGCGGCTGTACGCGGAGCTGCTCGCCGCCGACGCGTCGTTCGCGTCGGCCAGGCACCGCCCGAGCCGGGCGCCCACCGTCCCCGACAGAGTGGCCATGGTGGCTCCAGCGCGGCCAGACGCTCAGCCGGACGATGGCATGGTGAATACGGAGTCGGATCATGCAGTCTCCGCGGGGCTCCGCGCTGAGCCTCCCGGAAGCATCGCGATCGGCACTTTCGCCGAGTCCGCTGCGTCCGAGGCCTTGGGCGGGACAGTGCCTGAGGCGGATGCGGAGCCTGCGGCGGGCATTCCGCGTCCTGCGCAGCTTCCCGGCGGATATCGGCGACTTCACCGGCCGTGAGATCGCATGTCGCGCACCTGTGCGCGCTGCTTGGTCGGGGAAGAGGCGGCGGGCAGTACCGGGCGCGGTGCGCATCGCGGTGGTGAACGGGGCCGGCGGCCTCGGCAAGACCACGCTCGCAGTACACGCGGCGCATCGGGTCCGCGGGGAGTTCCCCGATGGCCAGCTTTACGTCGACCTGCTCGGGGCGAGCGCGCAGCCGGCCGCAGCCCGGCGAGGTGCTCGCCCGGTTCCTGCGTGACCTGGGCGTGGAAGGCGACAAGGTCCCGGCCCGGGACGACGAGCGGGCCGCGCTCTACCGCACCGCGGCTCACCGGCCGCCGCGTGCTGATCCTGCTCGATAACGCCCAGGACGCGGCTCAGGTCCGGTCGCTGCTGCCAGGCAGTTCGTCGTGCGCTGTCCTTGTGACCACCCGCAATCGCACTCCGGACCTGGTGAGCACCCGGTTCGTCGACCTGAACGTGCTCGAGGACACCGAGGCGCTGGCGCTGTTCTCCCGGATCGTGGGCGAGGAGCGGGCGGCCGCCGAACCCGACGCCACCGCCGAGGTACTCGTCGCCTGCGCCGGGCTGCCGCTGGCCATCCGGATCTGCGCGGCGCGGCTCGCGGCGCGCAGGCAGTGGCGAATCGCCACGCTGGCGGGTCGGCTACGCAACGAGCACCGTCGCCTCGACGAGCTGAGCATCGGCGATCTCGCTGTCCGTGCGTCGTTCCAGGTCAGCTACGGCAGCCTCAAGTCGCCCGTCGGCGCGGGTGGATCCCGGCCCGGGTCTTCCGGCTCCTCGGCCTGTGGCAGGGGTCGTGGATCAGCCAGGCGGCCGCGGCGGCCCTGGTCGGCGCGCCGGAAGACGACATCGCGCGACTCGCTTGAGACGCCTGGTCGACGCTCAACTTGCTCGAGTCGCCGGCCCCCGACTGGTATCGCTTCCACGACCTGCTGCGGGTCTACGCCACCGAGCGCGCCCAGGCGGAGGAACCGGAGACGGCGCGAGCCGAGGCGGTTGGCAGGCTCCTCCGCTGGTACCTAGACACTGCGGAAGCCGCCGCCAACACGGTTTCGCCGCACCGTTACCAAATAGCCCGCGAACCAGTCACGGAAGGCGTCACCTGCCGCTTGACGTTCGGCAGCGTGGACGAGGCGCTGGCCTGGTATGACGATGAGCGGGCCAACCTCGTCGCCGCTGCGCGCCAGGCCGCCGCGGCGGGTCTGCACGATATCGCCTGGCGGCTCCCGCCGACTCTGTTTCCTGTGTTCAACCGGCGGAGCAACTGGGCGGAGTGCGTGACCATGCATCGCATTGCCATAGGCAGCGCGCACGAAGGTCGCCGACCGCCTCGGCGAAGCCTGGGCGCTGAATCAGCTTGGCTTCGCGCTTGCCCGGTTGCGGGATCCTGAGGCCTTCGGCCACCTTGAGCAGGCGCTCGCTATCCGGCAGGAACTTCGGCGACACGCTCGGAGCAGGCCCAGACCGCCATCGCGCTCGGCGAGGGACACCTCAACGTGGACGGGCCAGGAGCGGATGCACTGCGGTACCTGCGTCGCGCCGCGGACCTGCTTGAGCCGATGGGCGCGATCTCACTGCGCAGCGTCGCGCTCAACAATCTCGGCGAGGTCTACTTCGGGCTTGGCGATCTGGACGCCGCCGCGGAGTGCTATATCCAGGCCCGTCGACATATGCCATGAAATCGGCGGACACGTCGAGGGTCATGCTCTGCACAATCTCGGCCGTGTCTACCTGAGACTCCACCGTCTTGATGAGGCGATAGCCAGCTTCACGGAAGCCCTGAGCAAACACCGGGCAGCCGGATTGCTCGATGGCGAGGCGTGGACGCTTAAGGACCTAGCGGAAGCTCGGGCTGAGGCCGGCGACATGACAGAAGCGCGTGCGTCCCTGGCCGCGGCCAACCGGATATTCGAGCAGATCGGTGATCAGGTCGAGGCGGCGGGAACGGCCTCGTTGCTCGTGTCACTGACAGCCAAGTTAGCCCTAAGAAGAGTTTGGCCGGAAGGTGCCGGCTACGCACGGCCCCGGCGTGCGTGCGGCTGCGGAACGTTCGCAGCCGCACGCATGCTGTTCGCCGGCTAGACTTCGCTGGCGTCTCTTCCCACCCGATCCGATGGTCGGCCGATCCGACGGCCGGGTTCGCCATCGAGCGGGCATCGGGTCATCCCCGGGAGATAACTGCACGTACCCAATGAGGAGTGACTGACCGTGCCTGAGGTCCGTATCGAAGCCGAGCCGCGCACCGAGTTCGGCAAGGGGGCGTCCCGCCGTACCCGCCGGGCGGGTCGCGTGCCTGCTGTCATGTACGGCCATGGCGCAGACAACCGCCACTTTTCGCTGCCGGAGCACGATCTGATGATCGCGCTGAAGACGCCGAACGTGCTGATCCGGCTTGAGGGCCTTGGCCGGGCGACGCTCGCGCTGCCGAAGGCCGTGCAGCGTGACGCCATCAAGGGCGACATCGAGCACGTTGACATGATCGAGGTCCGCAGCGGCGAGAAGGTCACCGTCGAAATCCCCGTTCGGGTGTCCGGTGACGTGTTCCCCGGCGGCCTGCTCAACCAGCAGCTCGTGCAGATCGCCGTCGAGGCCGAGGCGACGCACCTCCCCGACGGCGTGGACGTGGACGTCGAGGGCATGGAGATCGGCACCACCGTTCACGCCGGGGACATCGCGCTGCCGGCCGGCACCACGCTCGTGACCGACCCGGAGGCCCTGGTCCTGCACGTGCTCGGCGCGCAGGCCGTCGACCTCGGCGAGACCGAGGCCGCCGAGGGCGAGGCCGCCGAGGGTGAAGTCCCCGAGGCGGTTCCCGCGGCCGACTCCGAGTCCGAGTCCGAGTAAAGACCAAGCGACGGCGGGGCGCGGGTAGCACCGCGCCCCGTCGGCGTGCAGGGGGCCCGCACATGACTGACGAGCGCTGGATCATCGTCGGACTTGGTAACCCGGGGCCGGAGTACGCGGGTAACAGGCACAACGCCGGGCAGATGGTCCTCGACCTGCTCGCCGAGCGGATCGGCGCCCGCTTCAAGGCGCACCGCACCCGCAACGACATCGCCGAGGGCCGGCTCTCCGGCCAGCCGGTGACCTTGGCCAGGCCCCGCTCATACATGAACCTGTCGGGTGGTCCTGTCGCCGCCCTGCTCGGGTTTTACAAGCTTTCCCCCGAACGACTTGTGGTTATTCACGACGAGCTCGATGTCTCCTTCGGCGTGGTACGCCTCAAGCTCGGCGGCGGCGACAACGGCCACAATGGCCTGCGCTCCATCACCTCGTCGCTTGGCACCCGTGACTACTACCGCGCCCGCTTCGGCATCGGCCGTCCGCCGGGCCGCATGGACCCGGCCGCCTTCGTGCTCAAGGATTTCTCGGCCCAGGAGCGCAAGGAGCTCCCCTTCGCCCTCGACCGTGCCGCCGACGCGGTGGAGGCGTTGATAACCAAGGGCCTGGCAGAAGCCCAGAACGAGTACCACGCCGACCCGGCTTAGGTGCTCGCTTTACTCCGGTGGCAGTAGGCCTGGTGACCGCGGTGGGGTGCGAGAATCCCGCCCGACTCGCAGTTTTGTCCCACCAGAAAATCGGTACATGTCTGCGGGACGGCCGGAGGCGCGACTGCGGAAGATACGAGCGCTTGGCGTCGTTACGTTTCGAGAGACTTGTAACCCCTGGAGGAGAGCGCTTGTCGGCCCTTGACGACCATGCCCTCGCAGCAGACTTGGCCGAGCGGGCCGGACACCTGCTGCTCACCCTCCGCGCCGGGGGCGGTGACCCGGACGCCCTGCGGAAGGCCGGAGACCGGCAGTCCCACGAGTTCCTGATGGCCGAGCTGGCCAGGGAGCGCCCGGATGACGCCGTCCTCTCAGAAGAGGGCACCGACGACGAGGCAAGGCTGGCCGCCGACAGAGTGTGGATCGTCGACCCCCTCGATGGCACCCGCGAGTTCGGCGACCCCGGCAGGACCGACTGGGCCGTCCATGTAGCCCTATGGGCGCGTGCCGCGGCAGCGGGAAAGGGAGACCTGATCGCGGGCGCGGTCGCGCTGCCGGCGCAAAACCGCGTGCTATCGACAGTCGACCAGACTCGAAGGAGCGCCGGAGGAAACTTCCCCGGGTCCGGGCGCGCAGCGCCCACTCCGCATGGTGGTCAGCCGGACCCGGGCGAGCAACCTGGTCAAGGACGTAGCAGCAAGGCTGAACGCCGAGATGGTGCCTTGTGGTTCAGCTGGCGCCAAGGTTGCCACGGTAATAACTGGTGAGAACGACGTGTACCTGCACTCGGGCGGCTTCTACGAGTGGGACACGGCCGCGCCGGTCGCGGTAGCCAGACAGCGCGGCCTCCACGTGTCACGCATCGACGGCAGCCAGGTCGTCTACAACCAGAAGGACCCGCTGCTGCCAGATATCCTGGTATGCCGGCCGGCAATTGCCCCGGTCCTGCTCAACGCCGTCAGGGAAGCGACGCATGCGATCTGATTACCTGTTGTCACAGCTCGACGTACTCGAGGCCGAGTCGATCCACGTCATGCGTGAGGTCGCGGCCGAGTTCGAGCGTCCCGCGCTGCTGTTCTCCGGCGGCAAGGACTCGATCGTCATGCTCGCGCTCGCCGCGAAGGCGTTCTCGCCCGCGAACATCCCGTTTCCCGTCATGCACGTGGACACCGGGCACAACTTCCCCGAGGTCCTCGACTTCCGTGACAAGCGAGCGGCGGAGCTCAACGTCCGGCTCATCGTGGCCAGCGTCCAGGACTCAATCGACCAGGGCCGCGCCATCGAGGAGACCGGGCGCTGGACCAGCAGGAACCGGCTGCAGACCGTGACCCTGCTCGACGCGATCGAGGAGCACCGGTTCGACGCGCTCTTCGGCGGTGCGCGACGGGACGAAGAGAAGGCACGCGCGAAGGAGCGCGTCTTCTCCTTCCGCGACGAGTTCGGTCAGTGGGACCCGAAGAACCAGCGCCCCGAGCTGTGGAACTTGTACAACACGCGGATCAGGCGCGGCGAGCACATCCGGGTCTTCCCCTTGTCCAACTGGACGGAGCTTGACGTCTGGGCGTACATCGAGCGGGAGAACCTGGAGATCCCGTCGATCTACTACGCCCACGAGCGGGTGGTGTTCGAGCGGGACGGCATCCTGCTCGCCGACAACCCGTACCTGACGCGGTCGGAAGACGAGCAGACGTTCACCGCCTCCGTGCGGTACCGGACGGTCGGTGACATGACCATCACCGGCGCTGTCGCCTCGGCGGCCGCCACGGTCGGGGAAGTGATCGCCGAGATTGCCGCGACCAGGATCACGGAGCGCGGCCAGACCAGGGCCGACGACCGGACCAGCGAGGCAGCGATGGAAGACCGCAAGCGGGAAGGCTACTTCTGATGGACATCTTGCGGTTCGCCACCGCCGGCTCGGTCGACGACGGCAAGTCCACCCTGATCGGACGGCTGCTTTACGACTCGAAGGCCATCTTCGAGGACCAGCTGCAAGCCGTCGAGCGCACCTCACGCGACAGGGGCGAGGAGACCACGAACCTCGCGCTGCTCACCGACGGCCTGCGGGCCGAGCGGGAGCAGGGCATCACGATCGACGTCGCCTACCGGTACTTCGCCACCCCAAGGCGCAAGTTCATCATCGCCGACACCCCCGGCCACATCCAGTACACCAGGAACATGGTGACCGGCGCCTCGACCGCGGACCTGGCCATCATCCTGGTCGACGCGCGGAACGGCCTCAACGAGCAGTCACGGCGGCACGCCTTCCTGACCACGCTGCTCCGCGTGCCGCACCTGGTGCTCGCGGTGAACAAGATGGACCTGGTCGGCTACGACCAGGAGGTCTTCGAGGAGATCTGCAGCGAGTTCTCCAAGTTCGCGACGAAACTCGACATCGCCGACCTCACGTTCATCCCGATCTCCGCGCTGAACGGCGACAACGTCGTCGAGCGAAGCGGGAACATGCCCTGGTACGACGGCCCTTCGCTGCTGCACCACCTGGAGCACCTGCACATCGCCTCGGACAGGAACCTCATCGACGTGCGGTTCCCCGTCCAGTACGTGATCAGGCCGCACGCGAGCAGCGACCCCGAACTGCACGACTACCGTGGCTACGCGGGCCAGGTGGCCGGCGGCGTGCTCAAGCCGGGCGACGAGGTTGTGCACCTGCCGTCGGGGTTCACCACGCGGATCAGCAGGATCGAGCTCGCGGGGAAGGAAGTTGTCGAGGCGTTCCCGCCGATGTCGGTGACCCTTCTCCTTGACGACGACGTGGACATCTCCCGCGGCGACCTGATCTGCCGTCCCAACAACCGGCCCAAGTCGGCGCAGGACATCGAGGGCATGGTCTGCTGGATGAGCGCGGAACGGCCGCTCACCCCGCGTTCGCGGCTGATCGTCAAGCACACCACCAGGACCGTCAAGGGCATCGTCGGCGACCTGCTCTACCGGATCGACGTGAACACCCTGCACAGGGACGAGTCGGCGACGCAACTCGGCCTGAACGAGATCGGCCGGATCAGGATGCGGGTGACCCAGCCGCTCTTCGTCGACCCGTACTCGCGCAACCGGCTGACCGGCGGGCTGATCCTCATCGACGAGGCGACCAACACGACCGTCGGCACGGTCATGATTACCGACGCCAGCTGAAGGACGGTTAGGTGACCGCGGACGCGCCGTTCCACGACCTGAACGACTACCTCGCGATCCCGCGGGTGACCGGGTTCCGGCTGGCGCCGGACGGCACCTGGCTGGCGGCGGTCGTCCAGTCCCTCGGCCCGGACAAGAAGAAGTACATCACCAACATCTGGCGGATCGACACGGCAGGCGGCCCGCCGGCCAGGCTGACCAGGTCGGCCGACGGCGAGGGAAACCCGAGGTTCCTGCCCGACGGCGCGCTGCTGTTCACGACCAAGCGCCCGGACCCGGAGCGACCGGACAGCGCGGGCAACGGCCGGGACGCCGGCGACCAGGCGGCGCTCTGGCTGCTGCCGGCCGGCGGGGGCGAAGCCAGGCAGGCGGCCGCCCTGCCCGGTGGCATCGCGGGCGCGGAGACAGCGGCCTGCGCGCCGGCGGTCATCGTGACCGGGCCGGCCCTGCCCGGCCCGGGCACGATGACCACAGTCGCCGAGGACGAGCGGCGGCGACAGGCGAGGAAAGACGCCGGGGTCACCGCGATCTTGCACGACACGCTGCCTGTGCGGTACTGGGACCACGATCTCGGGCCCGACGACCTGCGGGTTTTCGCGTGCGGGGAAGACACGCCCAGGGACCTGGCCCCGGATGCCGGCCGGGCCCTGGCCGAGCAGGCGATCGCGCTGAGCCCGGACGGCACGACGGTGGCCGCGGGCTGGTGGCGCTGGCGGGACGGCGTGCAGGCGCATTCGGAGCTGGTCACCATCGACGTCGCCTCCGGCTCGCGTACCGTCGTCTCCGCCGCCGACGAAGCTGACCGCGACGGCAGGCCCGGGTTCGACTACGGCGACCCGGTGTTCGCGCCGGACGGTGACCGCATTGTCTGCCTCCGCGAGGCGCACGACACCCTGGACGCGCCCGGCGACAGCACCCTGGTGCTGTTCCCCGGAGGGACCGACCTGCTGCCCGGCTTCGACCGGAGGCCGGGCGGGCCGGCCTGGGATGCCGCGGGCGGAACCGTCTACTTCACCGCCGACGACGCCGGCCGCAGGCCCGTATTCGCGGTGGACCTCGCCACCGGCGAGGTCTCCAGGAAGACCAGCGACGACGCGCACTACACGAACCTGTATGCCGCCCCGGACGGCACGGCGCTGTACGCGTTGCGGGACGCGATCGGCGAGCCGCCCGCCCCGGTCCGCATCGACCTGGCCACCGGGGAAGTCGTCCGCCTGGATGCGCCGGGTGCGGTCCCTCGGGTTCCCGGGCGGGTCACCGAGGTTACCGCGACCGCCGACGACGGACACCCGGTCCGCGGCTGGCTGGTACTGCCGGACGACGCTAGCGGCGCCAGCCCCGCGCCGCTGCTTTTGTGGGTCCACGGCGGCCCCGTGTCCAGCTGGAACGGCTGGCAGTGGCGCTGGAACCCGTGGCTGGCGGCCGCGCGCGGCTACGCGGTGCTGTTGCCCGACCCGGCGCTGTCCACCGGCTACGGCCGGGACTTCATCGCCCGCGGCTACCGGGAATGGGGCCCGCGGCCGTTCGCGGACATCATGGCCATCACCGACGCGGTCGTCGGCCGGGACGATGTCGACGCGACCAGGACGGCCATGATGGGCGGCTCCTACGGCGGCTACATGGCGAACTGGATCGCCGGCCATACCGGGCGGTTCCTGGCGATCGTGAGCCACGCCGGGCTCTGGGCGCTCGACCAGATGTTCGGTACCACCGACGGCCCTCAGTTCTGGCAGCGCGAGTTCGGCCGCCCGCTCACCGATCCGGGCCGGTACGAGAAGAACTCGCCCCACCTGCACATCGACAACATCACGACGCCCATGCTGGTGATCCACGGCAACCGCGACTACCGGGTGCCGGTCGGCGAGGCGCTGCGGCTGTGGTCCGACCTGAAGCTGCACGGCAAAGAGGCGAAGTTCCTCTACTTCCCGGACGAGAACCACTGGATACTCAAGCCGGGCAACGTCCGGGCCTGGTACGAGACGATCTTCGCGTTCCTCGGCCAGCACGTGCTCGGCGGTCAATGGGAGCAGCCCGACCTGCTATAGCGTTAGCTCCATGACGCGTGCGGATCTTGACAAGAAGCCGGCCGAGGTGGCCGCCATGTTCGACGCCCTGGCGGGCCGCTACGACCTGATGAACGACGTCTTGTCGATGGGGCAGGTCCGCCTGTGGCGCCGCCGGGTCCAGCGCATCCTCCAGGCGGGACCTGGCGACCGGGTGCTAGACCTGGCGGCAGGCACCGGGACCTCCTCCGTCACGTTCGCCGAGTCCGGCGCCGACGTCGTGGCCTGCGACTTCTCGCTCGGCATGCTGCAGGCCGGTCAGGCGAGGCAGGTCAAGAACGACCCCTTCCAGGCCAAGACGAGGGGCCGTGTCGCCTTCGCCGCGGGCGACGCGCTGCGGCTCCCGTTCAAGGACGGCGCCTTCGACGCGGTGACGATCTCGTTCGGCCTGCGGAACGTGCACGGCACCAGGGAAGCGCTGGAAGAGATGCGCCGCGTGACCCGTCCAGGCGGGCGACTTGTGGTATGCGAGTTCAGTGAGATCACTATCGCGCCCCTCGATATGCTTTACAGGCGTTACCTGACCGGCGTCCTGCCAGCGATCGCCCGACGCGCGGCGCGCAACCCCGCGGCCTACGAGTACCTCGCCGAGTCGATCAACGACTGGCCCGCGCAACGGGAGCTCGCCGACGTGATCCGTGCGGCCGGCTGGTCGTCGGTCCGGTGGCGGGATATCACCCTTGGCGTTGTGGCCGTCCACGTTGCCAGGAACCTCTAGTAATGCTCTGACCGAGGGGGCGCTAGGGTAGGGGCGGACCAATGCCCCGAACAGGGCCAGGATTAAACTAACGGCAAAGATTTTGTGAAGCCGTTCACAAGAAACCCAGGATTGCATCAAGTGACGAAGCACGTGCCAGCCCAGCGGGACGACGACGCCGACGTGATCGTGGTCGGCGCCGGCCCTTCTGGTTCCACCGCCGCCTATTACCTGGCACAGGCCGGACTGAACGTGCTGCTGATCGAGAAGTCGCGGTTCCCCAGGGACAAGGTGTGCGGCGACGGGCTGACCCCGCGTGCGGTGAAGTCCCTGGTCGCGATGGGCGTAGACGTTAGCGAGGAAGCGGGCTGGCTGCGCAACAAGGGCCTGCGGGTCATCGCCGGCGGCATGCGCCTCGAGCTTGACTGGCCGGAGCTGAGCAGCTGGCCGGGCTACGGCCTGGTGCGCACCCGCGCCTCCCTGGACGAGCAGCTGGCCCGCCGCGCGCAGGCCGCGGGCGCGAAACTGCTTGAAGGGACCACGGTCACCGGCCCGGTGGTCGACGACAGCGGTCGCATCGTGGGTGTCGAGACCACGTCCGAGACTGAAGAGAAGTCAAAGTCAAGGTCAAGATCTGATAACACCGAACGAGCGCATGGTTCCACTGTCAGGTACCGCGCGCGCGTGGTCGTCGCGGCGGACGGGAACTCCTCGCGCCTGTCGATCGCCATGGGCCTGCGCAAGCGGGACGACCGGCCGATGGGCGTCGCGGTCCGCACCTACTACACGTCGCCGCGGCACGACGACGACTACCTGGAGTCGTGGCTCGACCTGTGGGACGGCGACCGGCTGCTGCCCGGGTACGGGTGGATCTTCGGCATGGGCGACGGCACGTCCAACGTCGGCCTCGGCATGCTGAACACCTCCGACGCGTTCGGCAAGACCGACTACCGCGAGCTGCTCAAGCGCTGGCTCAAGTCGATGCCGGAAGAGTGGGGCTACGTCGAGGAGAACCGCACCGAGCCGGTGCGCGGCGCGGCGCTGCCGATGGGGTTCAACCGCACGCCGCACTACCACAAGGGCCTGCTGCTGGCCGGGGACGCCGCCGGCATGGTGAACCCGTTCAACGGCGAGGGCATCGCCTACGCGATGGAGTCGGGCGAGCTCCTGGCCCGCGTGGTCGCCCAGGCCCTCGCGCGGCCGACTCGCGCGGAGGCCGAGCGGGTGCTGCGCTCCTACCCGGAGGAACTCCAGGTCGCCTACGGCCGGTACTACACGCTTGGCCGGATCTTCGTCGAGCTCATCGGCAGGCCCAAGCTGATGCGCTACGCGACAAGCCGCGGCATGCACCACCCGCAGCTGATGCGGTTCGCACTGAAGCTGCTGGCCAACCTGACCGACCCGCGGGACGGCGACGCAAGCGACCGCATCATCAGCGCCATGACCCGACTCGCACCGAGCTCTAGGTGACCCGATGCCTAGGATGATTGACCACAGGAAGGGGGCGAATTCGCGGTGAAGCTATACATACCGATCCTGGTGCTCGCCGTGCTCGCGCTGGGCTTCGCCGTGTTCTCAGTGGCAGTGGGGACCTTCGTCGCCGGTCCCAAGCGCTGGAACAAGGCCAAGCTCGAGGCGTACGAGTGCGGCATCGAGCCAACCCCGATCCCGCTTGGCGGTGGCAAGATCCCGGTCAAGTACTACCTGACCGCGATGCTGTTCATCGTCTTCGACATCGAGATCGTCTTCCTTTACCCCTGGGCGGTGACCTTCGGCAGGCTCGGCACGTTCGGCCTGGTCGAGATGGTCACGTTCGTGATCACCGTGCTCGTCGCGTACGTCTATGTCTGGCGGCGCGGCGGCCTGGAATGGGATTAGCGATGGGCATCGAAGAAAAGCTGCCGAGCGGCGTCCTGCTGACCTCGGTGGAGAAGATAGCCGGGTGGGCGCGGGCCCGCTCGGTCTGGCCCGCCACATTCGGCCTGGCCTGCTGCGCGATCGAGCTGATGATGACCGGCGGCCCGCGGCACGACCTGGCCAGGTTCGGCATGGAGAAGACTGGGTCCACCCCGCGCGAGGCGGACCTGATGATCGTCGCGGGCCGGGTCAGCCAGAAAATGGCGCCCGTGCTGCGGCAGATCTACGACCAGATGCCCGAGCCCAAGTGGGTGATCTCGATGGGCGTCTGCGCGTCGAGCGGCGGCATGTTCAACAACTACGCGATCGTGCAGGGCGTCGACCACATCGTGCCGGTCGACATCTACCTGCCCGGCTGCCCGCCGCGGCCGGAGATGCTGATGGACGCGATCTTCAAGCTGCACGACAAGATAATCAACATGAAGCTCGGCCCCGACCGCGACGAGGAGATCACCGAGCTTGAGGAAGCCCGGCTGAACATGCTCCCGCTGCGCGTCAGCGCCGGGATCAATGACCTCGGGAGCGAGCTATGACACAGCCACCTCCCGGGGCCTCTGGCGGGGAGCCCCCCGCCGAGGAGAACGAGTCGCTCCCCGCCCGGCTGGGCGAGGAGCGCCTTGCCGCCCCCGTGGTCCGCACCGGGATGTTCGGCGTCGAGGGCACCCCCGACACCTCCGGGTACGGCGGCCTGCAGGTGCTCAAGCCGCCGCCGCTGGCCTCAGAGCCGCCTTACGGCGGCTACTTCGACGCGGTGGCCCAGGCGCTCGGCGCCGCGCTGAGCGCGGACGGAAGCGGTTTCGGCGAGGCGGTCGAACGGGTCGTCGTGGACCGCGGCGAGCTCACCTTCCACGTGCGCCGCGAGCACCTGCTCGCGGTGGCCGACAAGATGCTGCACGACCCGGCGCTGCGCTTCGAGATCTTCTCCGGCGTGTCCGGCGTGCACTACCCGAAGGAGACCGGCCGCGAATTGCACGCCGTGTACCACCTGGTGTCGATCACGCACAACCGGCGGGTCCGCCTTGAGGTGAGCGCCCCCGACGCCGACCCGCACGTCCCTTCGGTGACGAGCGTGTACCCGGCGGCCAACTGGCATGAGCGGGAGACCTGGGACTTCTACGGGATCATCTTCGACGGGCACCCCGCGCTCACCAGGATCGAGATGCCCGACGACTGGCTGGGCCACCCGGGGCGCAAGGACTACCCGCTCGGCGGCATCCCGGTCGAGTACCGCGGCACCAAGGTGCCGCCGCCGGATGAAAGAAGGTCGTACTCGTGAGTACCTCGACGCACGCGACCCCTGGTGCAAGCGACGCCGACGCGGACGCCACGGAAGGCCGCGTCTACAACGTGGCCGGCGGTGACTGGGACGAACTCGTCACCAACGACGAGGACCGCGGGCAGAACGAGCAGATCGTCGTCAACATGGGCCCGCAGCACCCGTCCACGCACGGCGTGCTCCGGCTGGTCCTGACGCTGGAGGGTGAGACCGTCACCGACATCCGCGCGTCGATCGGCTACCTGCACACCGGCATCGAGAAGAACCTCGAGTACCGCACCTGGACGCAGGGCACCACGTTCGTCACCCGGGCCGACTACCTGACGCCGATATTCAACGAGACCGCGTACTGCCTGTCCGTCGAGCGGCTGCTCGGCATCGAGGACAAGCTGCCAGAACGGGCCAAGCTGATCCGGGTTCTCCTGCTTGAGCTGAACCGGATCGCCTCCCACCTCGGCGGGATCGGCCCGTTCGGACTTGAGCTCGGGGCGACGACGATCTTCCTGCAGGGCGTCCGCATGCGGGAGAACGTCCTTGACCTGTTCGAGCTGATCACCGGGCTGCGGATGAACCACGCGTTCATCAGGCCAGGTGGCGTCGCGCAGGACCTCCCTGCAGGCGGGATCGAGGCGATCCGCGACTTCCTGCGCAAGGCGCCGGAATGGATCCACGACCTGCGCACGCTGATCGACGCCAACCCGGTGTTCAGGGCGAGGACCCAGGGCATCGCCTACCTCGACCTCGAAGGATGCATGGCCCTCAGCGTGACCGGGCCGATCCTTCGGGCTACCGGCCTGCCCTGGGACCTGCGGAAGTCGCAGCCCTACCTGGACTACGAGACCTACGACTTCGACGTCCCGACGGTCGACACCTGCGACACCTACGGCCGGTACCTCGTCCGGATGGCCGAGATGGAGCAGTCGCTGCGCATCATCGAGCAGTGCCTGGACCGGCTGGCGGACCGGGCAAACGTGCCCAACGACCCGTGGCTGATTCAGGACGCGAAGATCGGCTGGCCCGCCCGGCTGTCGCTCGGCCCTGACGGCCTTGGCCCGTCTCCCGAGCACATCGCGCACATCATGGGCCAGTCCATGGAGGCGCTCATCCACCACTTCAAGCTGGTGACCGAGGGCTTCCGGGTGCCGGCGGGCCAGGCCTACGTGCCGATCGAGTCGCCCAAGGGCGAGATCGGCTGCCACGTCGTCAGCGACGGCGGCACGCGGCCGTACCGCGCGCACCTGCGCGACCCCTCGTTCCACCATTTGCAGGCCGTCTCCCTGATGTGCGAAGGCGGCAACCTCGCGGACGTGATCCCGGCGATCGCGTCGATCGACCCGGTGATTGGAGGCGTTGACCGGTAATGCCGTTCAGTGAGGAAACGCTGACCCGGCTGAAGGCGGACGCCGCGGAGATCACCGGAAGGTACCCGCGCGCGCGGTCCGCGCTGCTGCCGTTGCTGTACCTGGTGCAGGCGGAGGAGGGATACGTCTCCGACGAGGGCATGGCGTTCTGCGCCGAGGTGCTCGGCATCACGCAGACCGAGGTGCGCGGCGTGGCGACCTTCTACACGATGTACAAGCACGAGCCCGCCGCCGAGTACCAGGTCGGGGTCTGCACCAACACGACCTGCGCGATCATGGGCGGCGACCAGATCTACGCCGAGCTCGCCGAGCACCTGGGCGGGGACGCGCACGGTAACGGCCATCACGACATCAAGTCGCCGGACGGCAAGGTCGCTGTCGAGCGCCTTGAGTGCAACGCGGCCTGCGACTACGCCCCCGTGGTGATGGTCAACTGGGAGTTCTTCGACAACCAGACGCCGCAGTCGGCGAAGAAGCTGGTCGACGACCTGCGGGCAGGCGAAAACGTGAAACCGACCCGCGGCCCGAACCGGCTGTGCACCTGGAAGCAGGCCAACCGGATCCTCGCCGGGTTCGGCGACGGCCAGGCCGCAGAAGGGCCGTCGGCCGGACCGGCCAGCCTGGTCGGGCTGAAGCTGGCCAAGGAACGCGGATGGAAGGCCCCTGAGCCCTCATGACAGACACCCTCACTCCGGTCCTCACCGCGAACTGGGACCAGCCGGACTCGTTCACGCTGGCCGGCTACAGCCGGTTCGGCGGTTACAAGGCCCTGCCCAAGGCCCTTGCGATGGGGCCGGACGACGTGATCGCCACGGTGAAGGACGCCGCGCTCCGCGGCCGTGGCGGCGCGGGCTTCCCGACCGGCATGAAGTGGTCCTTCATCCCGCAGAACGACGGCAAGCCGCACTACCTGACGGTCAACGCCGACGAGTCCGAGCCGGGCACGTGCAAGGACATCCCGCTGATGATGGCCAACCCGCACGTGCTCATCGAGGGCATCATCATCACCTGCTACGCCATCAGGGCGAGCCACGCCTTCATCTACGTGCGCGGCGAGGTGCTGCACGTCATCAGGCGGCTGCAGTACGCCGTCGCCCAGGCGTACGAGGCGGGCTACCTCGGCAAGGACATCCTTGGCAGCGGCTTCGACCTCGAGCTCGTGGTGCACGCCGGGGCGGGCGCCTACATCTGCGGCGAGGAGACCGCGCTGCTTACCTCCCTGGAGGGGTACCGCGGCCTGCCGAGGAACCGCCCGCCGTTCCCCGCGGTGGAGGGCCTGTACGCCAGCCCGACCGTCATCAACAACGTCGAGTCGATCTCTAGCGTGCCGTCGATCATCGCCGACGGCTCCAACTGGTTCGCGGGGCTCGGCACGGAGAAGTCCAAGGGGTTCGGCATCTTCTCCCTGTCTGGTCACGTGAAGATCCCTGGGCAGTATGAGGCGCCGCTCGGCATCACGCTGCGGGAGCTAATCGACCTGGCGGGTGGCATGCTCCGCCCCGGTCACCCGCTCAAGTTCTGGACTCCTGGCGGCTCGTCGACCCCCCTGCTCACCCACGAGCACCTGGACATCCCGCTCGACTTCGAGGGCGTGGCCGCCGCCGGGTCAATGCTCGGCACCCGCGCGCTGCAGATCTTCGACGACACCACCTGCGTGCTGCGGGCCGCGCTCCGCTGGACGGAGTTCTACCAGCACGAGTCCTGCGGCAAGTGCACACCGTGCCGCGAAGGCTCGTACTGGATGGTGCGGACGCTCCAGCGGCTGGAGAACGGCCAGGGCACCGACGAGGACCTGGAAACGATCCTCGACGTGGGCGACAACATCATCGGCCGGGCGTTCTGCGCCCTCGGTGACGCCGTGCCGGTCCCGATCACCTCCGCGATCAAGTACTTCAAGGACGAGATCATCCAGCACCAGAAGAATGGCGGCTGCCCGTTCGACCCGGCCGCTTCGACCGCGTGGGCGGTGTGACCAGATGACTGTTCAGCCAACAGCGACCGACATGGTGACCGTCACCATCGACGGCTACCAGATCAGCGTGCCCAAGGGCACGCTGGTCATCCGGGCCGCCGAGATGATCGGCATCACGATCCCGAGGTTCTGCGATCACCCGCTGCTCGAGCCGATCGGCGCCTGCAGGCAGTGCCTGGTGGACATCGAGGGCCAGCGCAAGCCGCTGGCGTCCTGCACCACCGTCTGCACCGACGGCATGGTCGTCAAGACGCAGTACACCTCCCCGGTCGCCGAGAAGGCGCAGCGCGGCGTGATGGAACTGCTGCTCGTCAACCACCCGCTCGACTGCCCGATGTGCGACAAGGGCGGCGAGTGCCCGCTGCAGAACCAGGCCGTGGCCAACGGCCAGGGCGAGTCCAGGTTCCGCGAGGACAAGCGGGAGTTCGACAAGCCCGTGGCGATCTCGACCGAGGTGCTGCTCGACCGGGAGCGGTGCATCTCCTGCACCCGCTGCGTGCGGACCTCCGAGGAGATCGCCGGCGACGACTTCATCGAGTTCCTTGAGCGGGGGCCGGGCCAGTACATCGGCACCGCGAGCGGGCAAGCCGTTCAACTCCTACTTCTCTGGCAACACCGTGCAGGTGTGCCCGGTCGGTGCGCTCACCGGCGCGCAGTACCGCTTCAAGTCCCGCCCGTTCGACCTGGTATCCACGCCGAGCGTCTGCGAGCACTGCGCCTCCGGGTGCCACCAGCGCACGGACACCAGGCGCGGCGCCGTGCTGCGCCGCCTCGCGGGCGACGAGCCGCTGGTGAACGAGGAGTG
The DNA here is from genome assembly GCA_963759545.1 of uncultured Actinomycetota bacterium. Lineage (GTDB taxonomy): Bacteria > Actinomycetota > Actinomycetes > Streptosporangiales > Streptosporangiaceae > Trebonia. The sequence continues at coordinate 25,872 of CAVXAB010000003.1, read as the reverse complement.
GAACTGCGACAAGGGCCGGTGGGCCTTCACCTACGCCACCCAGTCGGACCGGCTGACGACGCCGCTCGTCCGCGACGCCGACGGCGTGCTCAGGCCGGCGTCGTGGCAGCAGGCCTTCGCGGTCGCAGCGGCCGGCCTCACCGCCGCCAGGGACGCTGCCCGCACAGGCACAGAGGAGGGGCCGGCCGGGGTCGGCGTGCTGGCCGGCGGCCGGCTGACGCTTGAGGACGCCTACGCCTACGCGAAGTTCACCAGGCTCGCGCTTGGCACCAACGACATCGACATGCGCGCCAGGCCGCACTCGGCCGAGGAGGAGCAGTTCCTCGCCGCCCGGGTCGCGGGCCGCGACATCGAGGTCAGCTACGCCGACCTTGAGGCCGCGCCCGCGGTGCTGCTCGCCGGGTTCGAGCCAGAGGACGAGTCCCCGATGGTGTTCTTGCGGCTGCGCAAGGCGGCGCGCAAGGGCAAGCTCGCGGTGTTCTCCGTCGCCGCGCTCGCCACGCCAGGGCTTGAGAAGGTCTTCGGCACGCTGCTCCCGACGGTGCCCGGCGCCGAGCCGGCCACGCTGACCGCGCTCGCGGCGGGCGGCGGCAGCGACGCCGACGTCGCGCGGGCCGCCGAGCTCGTCGCCAAGCCAGGCGCGGTGATCCTCGTCGGCGAGCGGCTCGCCGAGGTGCCAGGCGCGCTCGCCGCGGCCGCGCGGCTCGCGGACGCCAGCGGCGCGAAGCTGGCCTGGATCCCGCGGCGCGCCGGGGAGCGCGGTGCCGTCGAGGCGGGCGCGATGCCCGGCCTGCTGCCGATCGGCCGCTGGGTCGGCGACCCGAAGGCCCGCGCGGAAGTCGCGCTGGCCTGGAACAAGGCGACGCTGCCAGCGACGCCTGGCCGGTCCACCTCGGCGCTGCTCGCGGCCGCGGCCAACGGCGAGCTCGGCGCGCTGGTCATCGCGGGCGTCGACCCCGCGGACCTGCCCGACCCGGCCGCCGCGCTGCGCGCGCTTGACCAGACGCCGTTCATCGTCTCGATCGAGCTGCGGGCAAGCGCGGTCACCGACCGCGCCGACGTGGTCTTCCCCGTCGCCGCGGTCGCGGAGAAGGCGGGGACCTTCGTGAACTGGGAAGGCCGCGGCGGCACGTTCGCCCCGGCGCTCAGCATCCCTGGCGTCCGTACCGACCTGTACGTGCTCGGCGCGATCGCCGAGGAGATGGACGTGCACCTGGGGCTGCCCGACGCGGCCGCCGCGCGGGCCGAGCTCGCCGCCCTCGGCGCGTGGCAGGGCGCACGCCCGGCCGCGCCCGCGGTGTTCTCCACGCCGGCGACCATGCCGCTGACCGCCGCCGGGACCGGGGCGGACGTCAGGCTGGCCACTTGGGCGCAGCTCATCGACGCGGGCCGGATGCAGGACGGCGAGCCCTACCTGGCGGGCACCGCCCGGCCGATCGCGGCGCGGACCTCCGCCGCCACCGCGACGGCGGCAGGCGCCGTCGACGGCGACAAGGTGACCGTGTCGACCACGGCGGGCTCGGTGACCGTCCCGCTCGAAGTCACCGACATGGCCGAGGGCGTGGTGTGGCTGCCCACCAACAGCTCAGGCAACGCGGTGCGCGCGGGCCTCGGTGCTGGCCACGGCAGCAGGGTGACCCTGAGGAGGGCTGAATGAGCGAGCTCGCGAGCGAATCGGTAAGCACAGTGCGTCCGCGAATGCGGACTCCGAGCGCCAGCGAGGTGGCCTCATGAGCGAGCTTGCGAGCGAATCGGTAAGCACAGTGCGTCCGCGAATGCGGACTCCGAGCGCCAGCGAGGTGGCCTCATGAGCGAGCATGTGCTCGCGGTGGACTCGACGCTCGCCGACTTCAACCAGCTCATCTGGTGGATGGTGCTGCTCAAGGTCGCGATTGTCTTCGTGTTCCTGCTGCTTACCACCATCTTCATGATCTGGTTCGAGCGGCGCGTGATCGGCCGGATGCAGAACCGGCCGGGCCCCAACCGGGCCGGGCCCTTTGGCCTGCTGCAGCCGATCGCCGACGCGCTGAAGCTGCCGCTGAAGGAAGACATCGTCCCCACCACGGTGGACAAGCTGGTGTTCTTCGTCGCGCCGGTCATCGCGGCGTCGGTGTCCTTCGTCGCCTTCGCGATCATCCCGTGGGGCCCGATGGCGTCGATCTTCCACCACTGGACCCCGCTGCAGGTCGCCGACCTGCCGGTCGCGGTGCTGCTGGTGCTGGCGATGAGCTCGATCGGCGTCTACGGCATCGTGCTGGCCGGCTGGGCCTCCCGCGGGCCGTACTCGATGCTCGGCGCGCTCCGCTCGACCGCCCAGGTGATCAGCTACGAGATCGCGATGGGGCTGTCGTTCGTCGCGGTCTTCCTTACCGCCGGGTCGCTGTCCACCACCGGGATCGTCAACGCCCAGTCGCACTTCTGGTACGCCTGGGTGCTGCCCCCGTCGTTCCTCATCTACCTGGTGACGATGGTCGGCGAGACCAACCGGATCCCGTTCGACCTGCCGGAGGGCGAAGGCGAGATCGTCGCCGGCCACATGACCGAGTACTCCTCGATGAAGTTCGCCATGTTCTTCCTCGCCGAGTACATCAACATGACCACCGTCTCCGCGCTCGCCACCACGCTGTTCCTTGGCGGCTGGCGGCCCTTCCCGCCGCTCACCCTCTTGGGCAGTTGGGTGTTCAACCCCTGGTGGTGCGTGGTCTGGTTCCTGATCAAGGTGTTCTTCCTGCTGTTCTGCTACGTGTGGCTGCGCGGCACGCTGCCCCGCACCAGGTACGACCAGCTGATGGCGCTCGGGTGGAAGATCCTCATCCCGTTCTCCATCATCTGGCTGCTGATGGTCGCCACCGTGCAGGACCTCCACGTCCGCTCCTGGCACGATCCCGTCGTTGACGCGGTCGGTGGCGTGGTCCTCGTCCTCTTCTTCCTGCTTGTCGGGTTCTGGGACACCGGCTACCAGAAGCACCTCGCCAGGATCGCCCCGGAACCGCCTGCCGAGGACGAGGACGAGTGGGACTACGACGAGGACGGCGAACTGGTCAAGCTCGAGAAGCCGGTACCGAGGTTCCCGGTGCCGCCGCTCGACCTGCCGCACTACCACGGCCTTGAGCTCGGCGGCACGGCGCTGGCCGGGGCAGTGCCTGCGACCACGGCATCCGGCGATGGCGTGACGAAGGAGGTCTCCGGTGCCGATTCTTGATTACCTCAACCCCGTGAAGGGGTTCGGTGTCACCTTCCGCGAGATGTTCAGGAAAGTTGACACCGTGATGTACCCGGAGGACAAGCGGCCGACCGCGCCCCGGTTCCACGGACACCACCAGCTCAACCGCTGGCCCGACGGCCTGGAGAAGTGCATCGGCTGCGAGCTGTGCGCCTGGGCCTGCCCGGCCGACGCGATCTACGTCGAGGGCAGGGACAACACACCCGAGGAGCGCTACTCACCGGGCGAGCGGTACGGGCACGTCTACCAGATCAACTACCTGCGCTGCATCCTGTGCGGCCTGTGCATCGAGGCGTGCCCCACCAGGGCACTCACGATGACCAACGAGTACGAGCTCGCGGACGACGACAGGGAAAAGCTGATCTGGACCAAGGAACAGCTCCTCATCCCGCTGCTGCCCGACATGGAAGCGCCACCGCACCCGATGCGGCTCGGCAAGGATGAGAAGGACTACTACCGCCTCGGCGGCGCCGGGGTTGTCGGGCTGCACAGCCAAGAGGACCGGAGCGAGAAATGACCCATCTTATTCTCGCGAATGGCGGTGCCGGGGGAACCAACCTAGACCCGCTCTTCGACGAGGCCATGTTCTGGATCCTCGCCGTGCTCGCGGTCTCCGCCGCACTCGCGATGATCTTGGTTCGGCAGGCCGTGCACTGCGCGCTCATGCTCGCGATCGTGATGCTCTCCCTCGCGGTCATGTACGCCATGCAGGGGGCGCCGTTCCTTGCCTTCGTCCAGGTCATCGTCTACACCGGCGCGGTGCTGATGCTGTTCCTGTTCGTGGTCATGCTGATCGGCGTCAACTCGGCGGAATCGCTGAAGGAGACCATCAGGGGCCAGCGGCTGTGGGCGAGCCTCGCGGGCATCGGCCTCGCGGTGCTGCTTGTCGTCGGCATCGGGCACGCGGCGATCGGCTCGGCGGCGCCGACCACCAGCGCGCAGGGCAACGATAACCTGACCGGCCTCGCGCAGCTGATCTTCACCACGTACGTCTTCCCGTTTGAAGTCACCAGCGCCCTGCTGATCACGGCCGCGCTCGGCGCGATGGTCCTGGCGCACCGCGAGCGGACCTCGCCCAAGCCGACGCAGCGGGAGGTGGCCCGGCGCAAGATCGCAAGCGGCCAGGTCGCGCCGGAGCCGCCGCCCGGCGTGTACGCGTTGCACAACGCCGTCGACATGCCGGCCATGCTGCCCGATGGAAGCACCACCAACCGTTCGGTATCGGATGCGATAGCCAAGCGCGACCTGCAGCTCGGCCGCGACCCGCAGGGCGACCTGGCCTCCGATCTCGCCGCGGAAGAGCGGATCGAGGCGGAGCGCCAGCTTGAGGCGGCGCGTTTGGGGCGAGTCACCACGAGCGAACCCGAGCCCGGTTCGCGGACGGACGGGGGCACTGATCATGAGTGAGCCTTGGGGCATGAGCGAGCCTTGGTTTTCAGGCGAGCGGGCCAGCACAGCAGGCGAGCGGGAGGTACTGCAGTGAGCCCGGCGCATTACGTGTTCCTTGCGGTCATCCTGTTCGTCATCGGCGCGGTCGGGGTGCTCGTCCGGCGCAACGCGATCCTGATCTTCATGAGCGTCGAGCTCATGCTGAACGCGTGCAACCTGGCGTTCGTCGCGTTCGCCAGGCTGCACGGAAACCTGGACGGACAGGTGGTGGCCTTCTTCGTGATGGTGGTCGCCGCCGCAGAGGTGGTCGTGGGCCTCGCCATCCTGATGGCCATCTACCGCGCCCGCAAGTCCGCGTCGGTTGACGACGCGAACTTGCTCAAGTACTGAGGGGATTGACACGATGACGACGCTCGCCGCTACCGGCGTGTTCCGATACTCGTGGCTGCTGCTCGCGTTCCCGGTCTTCGGCGCGGCAGTCTTGCTGCTTGGCGGTCGGCGCACCGACAAGTGGGGGCATCTGCTCGGCGTCCTGATGTCGCTGGCGTCGCTTGTCTACGGGCTGATCGCGTTCTTCGCGCTGCTTGGCCAGAGTGGCGCCGCACGCAGCCAGGACCTGCACATGTACTCCTGGATTCCGGTCAACGGCTTCCAGGCGAACATCGGCCTGCTCATTGACCCGCTGTCTATCAGTTTTGTGCTGCTGATCACCGGTGTCGGCTCGCTGATCCTCATCTACGCGGTCGCCTACATGGCCCACGACACCGACCGGCGCCGATTCTTCGGCTACCTGAACCTGTTCATCGCGTCGATGCTGCTGCTGGTGCTGTCGGACAACTACCTCGGCCTTTACGTCGGGTGGGAGGGCGTCGGCCTGGCGTCCTACCTGCTGATCGGCTTCTGGCAGTTCAAGCAGAGCGCGGCGGTCGCGGCCAAGAAGGCGTTCATCGCCAACCGCGTCGGCGACGCCGGGCTGACCCTGGCGATCATGCTGATGTTCGCCGAGTTCGGCACCTTCAACTTCACCGGGGTGTTCGACTCGGCGAAGTCGGGCGGCTCTGGCGTCGCCACGGCGCTCGGCCTGCTGCTGCTGCTCGCCGCGTGCGGTAAGTCCGCCCAGGTGCCGCTGCAGTCCTGGCTGCTCGACGCGATGGAGGGCCCGACGCCTGTGTCGGCCCTTATTCATGCGGCGACAATGGTCACGGCTGGCGTGTATTTGATCGTCCGTTCCAACCCCATCTTTAATGACGCCCCCACCGCGCAGCTCGCGGTCACGGTCGTCGGGGCGGTCACGCTGCTGTTCGGCGCGATCATCGGTTGCGCCAAGGACGACATCAAGAAGGCCCTGGCCGGATCCACGATGTCGCAGATCGGCTACATGACGCTCGCGGCGGGCCTCGGCCCGGCCGGTTACGTGTTCGCGATCGCGCACCTGCTCGCGCACGGGTTCTTCAAGGCGGGGCTGTTCCTCGGCGCCGGGTCGGTCCTGCACGGCATGGACGACGAGGTGAACATGCGGCGCTACGGCGGGCTGCGTAAGCTCCTGCCGATCACCTTCGTTACGTTCGGCCTGGGGTACCTGGCGATCATCGGCATACCGCCGTTCTCCGGGTTCTTCACCAAGGACGGCATCATCGACGCCGCCTGGGAAAAGGGCGGTACCTCGGGCTGGATCCTCGCGGCGTGCGCCATCGTCGGCGCAGGCATCACCGCGTTCTACATGACCAGGGTCATGCTCATGACCTATTTCGGGCCGAAGCGCTGGGAGGAGAACGGCGTGATCGGCGGGGCCGGGGCGAACCCGCCCTTCACCGAGGCCGAGCGGCACATCCCGCACCCGCACGAGTCGCCGTTGCTCATGACCGTGCCGATGATCCTGCTGGCGGTCGGCTCGGTCGCGGCCGGCTGGTTCCTCATCGTCAACTACCGGTTCGCCGACTTCCTCGCGCCGGTGGTCGGCTTGCCGCCGGACAAGCACGGGATCTGGACCTGGCCGGGAATCATCGCGCTGATCCTCGCCGTGGTCGGCGTCGGGATCGCCTGGGCCATGTACGGGCGGGTGCCGGTGCTGGCCACCGCGCCGCGCGGCTCGGTGCTGACCCGCGCGGCCCGCGCGGACCTGTACGGCGACGCGTTCAACGAGTCCGTGCTGATGCGCCCCGGGCAGTGGCTCACCCGCCTGTCGGTCTACTTCGACAGCCGAGGCGTCGACGGCCTGGTGAACGGGCTGGCCGCGACCATCGGCGGCACGTCGGGGCGGATGCGCAAGCTGCAGACCGGATTCGTGCGCTCTTACGCGCTGTCCATGCTCATCGGCGCCGTGCTGCTCCTGGCCGGCCTACTGGTGGTGAGGCTTTAAATGAACCCTGTTGCGGCAGTGGCGAACATCGGGACGCCGTGGCTGACCGTCGCGGGCGGCATTCCGCTGCTCGGCGCGATCGTGGTGGCCCTGCTGCCCGTCCGGCTGGCCAAGGTGACCACGCTGCTGTTCACGCTGGTGGACCTGGTCTGGGTGATCGTCATGGCCACCCAGTTCAACACCTCGGGAGCGACGTTCCAGTTCACCGAGCAGTACTCCTGGATCCCGCAGTTCGGCGTGCACTACGCGCTCGGCGTCGACGGGATCGGGCTTGTGCTCATCGGCATGAACGCCGTGCTGATGCCCGTGGTGGTGCTGGCCTCCTGGCACGACGCGGACAACGTCTCGAAGTCGCCCAAGACGTACTTCGCACTGATGCTGGTGCTCGACACGATGCTCATCGGGGCCTTCGCGGCCACCGACGTCTTCCTGTTCTACGTGTTCTTCGAGGCCATGCTGATCCCGATGTACTTCTTGATCGGGTCGTTCGGCGTCGGTCCGCGGCAGTACGCGGCGGTGAAGTTCCTGCTCTACAGCCTGCTCGGCGGCCTGCTCATGCTGGTCGCGGTGATCGCGCTGTACGTGTACTCGGGCGAGTCCGCGGTGACCGGTCACCACGGCACGTTCCTGTTCTACACGCTGACGCACGTCGCCCTGTCGTCGACGGTGCAGAAGTGGCTGTTCCTCGGCTTCTTCATCGCGTTCGCGATCAAGGCGCCGCTGTGGCCCTTCCACACCTGGCTGCCGGACGCCTCGGCGTCCGCCCAGCCCGGCGCCGCGGTGCTGATGCTCGGCGTGATGGACAAGGTCGGCACGTTCGGCATGATCAGGTACTGCCTTGAGCTGTTTCCCGACGGGTTCCACTACTTCACGCCGCTGATCCTCGTCCTGGCGGTGATCTCGATCATCTACGGCGCGATCGTGGCGATCGGCCAGACCTCGATGAAGCGGCTGATCGGGTACACCTCGATCTCGCACTTCGGGTTCATCGTGCTCGGCATCTTCGCCCTCACCTCGCAGGGCCAGTCGGGTGCCACGCTCTACATGGTCAACCACGGGTTCGCCACCGGCGCGCTCTTCCTGCTCGCCGGGTTCATGATCGTGCGGCGCGGTTCCGACAAGATCTCCGACTACGGCGGCGTGCAGAAGGTGGCGCCGGTGCTCGCCGGCCTCTTCCTGGTCGCCGGCCTCGCCGGCCTGTCGCTGCCTGGCCTGTCGACCTTCGTGTCGGAGTTCCTCGTGCTGGTCGGCACCTTCTCCAGGTACAAGGTCGCGGGCTCGTTCGCGGTCGCCGGGATCATCCTCGCCGCGATCTACATCTTGTGGATGTACCAGCGGACGATGAACGGGCCCACCGTCGAGTCGGTCGCCGCGATGCCCGACCTGCGGGTCAGGGAACTGCTCGCGGTCGTGCCGCTCGTCTTCCTGATCGTCGCCATGGGCGTTTACCCCAAGCCGGTGCTCGACGTGATCAACCCGGCCGTCAAGGCCACCATGTCCCAGGTGGGCTCCACTGACCCGGTGCCCGCTCATCCCGCAGCTGAGAATGGAGCCCAGCCGTGAGCCTCGCCACTGCCGTGGTAACTGGCGCTGCCGCTGCTGCTACCCCCGGCGCCATCAAGGCCCCGAGCATCGAGTACAGCCAGCTCGCGCCGATGCTCGTCGTCTTCGGCGCGGCCATCATCGGCGTGCTCGTCGAGGCCTTCGTGCCCCGCGAGCTGCGCCGCGCCGTCCACCTGCTGGTGACCTTCGGCGCCCTCGTGGCGGCGTTCGTCTGGACCTGCGTGATCGCCGCGTCCTCGACGCTGTTCGCCAAGGGCAGCGCCGGGCACGTGGCGGCGATGGGCGCCGTGGCCGTGGACCGGCCCACCCTGTTCATCCAGGGCACGATCCTGGTGCTCGCGGCCGTCTCCGTGCTGCTGATCGCGGACGACTCACAGGACGTGTCCTCCTTCGCCGGGCAGGCCGCCGCGGTCCCCGGCTCGCCAGAAGAGCGGGCCGGGCTGCTCCGCGGCCTCGTGCACACCGAGATCTACCCGCTGACCCTGTTCTCCGTTGGCGGCATGCTGCTCTTCCCCGCCGCGAACGACCTGCTGACGATGTTCGTCGCGCTCGAGACGCTGTCGCTGCCGCTGTACCTGCTGTGCGGGCTTGCCAGGCGCCGCCGCCTGCTTTCGCACGAGGCGGCCATGAAGTACTTCCTGCTCGGCTCGTTCTCCTCGGCCTTCTTCCTGTTCGGCATCGCGATGCTTTACGGCTACTCCGGCTCGGTGTCGCTGGCCGCGATCGCCTCAGCGGCGTCGGCGGGCACGGGATCTGACACGCTGCTGTTCGGCGGGATCGCGCTGACCGGCCTCGGGCTGCTGTTCAAGATCGGTGCCGTGCCGTTCCAGAGCTGGAAGCCGGACGTCTACCAGGGCGCGCCGACCCCGATCACCGCGCTGATGGCGTCCTGCACCGTGGTGTCCGCGTTCGGCGCGCTGCTGCGGGTGTTCTACGTGGCCTTCGGCACGCTGACGTGGGACTGGCGCCCGGCGCTCTGGGTCGTCGCGGTCCTCACCATGGTCGTCGGCGCCGTGATCGCCATCACGCAGACCGATGTCAAGCGGCTGCTCGCCTACTCCTCCATCGCCCACGCCGGGTTCATCCTGACCGCGGTGATCTCCTCGTCCGTGCAGGGCCTGTCGTCGTCGCTGTTCTACCTGGCGACCTACGGCCTGAGCACGGTCGGCGCGTTCGCCGTGATCACGCTGGTGCGGGACTCGGGCGGCGAGGCGGATCACCTGTCCCGCTGGGCCGGGCTCGGCAAGCGGTCGCCGCTGGTCGCCGGCGTCTTCGCGCTGTTCCTGCTCACGTTCGCGGGCATCCCGCTGACGTCCGGGTTCGTCGGTAAGTTCGCCGTCTTCTCCGCGGCGATCGCGGGCGGTGCGACGCCGCTTGTCATCGTCGGTGTCGTGGCCTCGGCGATCGCCGCGTTCTTCTACGTCCGCGTGATCGTGCTGATGTTCTTCAGCGACCCGGTGCCTGACGGCCCCGTGGTGGCCGTGCCTTCGGTGTTCACCGGGACCGCGGTGGGCGTCGGCGCCCTGTCGGCCGTGGTGTTCGGCATCGTGCCAGAGCCGGTGCTCTCCCTCGCCAACCACGCGGCGACGCAACTGTTCGTCCGCTGAGCCTATCGCCCTGACGATGGCCGCCTGCCGATCTCGCCGCCCTTGCGCGCGGTGCCGTGATCTCGGCCGGGCGGCCATCGTCTACCCTGGTGAATTGGGCGCCTATCCGGTACCCGGCTCAGAGGCACTGCGCGGCTTGGGTCGGCCTCGGGCGGGCCTGATAAAATCGCGGTTTTCGCGATCAGGCCCGGTTGAGGCCGGCATCGGGGGGTACGGGGGGGCGTCCCCCCGGGAGATAGGAGTGTTCGTGTGACCATCGCTGTTCCCGTCGACCTCGCCGACGCGGCACTGACCGCGGAGATGGCCGAGGACCTCGCCGTCGTCGAAGCAGCCCTGCGCGACACCTCCTTCGGCGGGGACGAGATGTTCGCCGAGGTTTCCCGGCACATGATGCAGGCCGGAGGCAAGCGGTTCCGCGCCATGCTCGTGCTGCTCGCCGCCCGGTTCGGTGACTGCCGCGACAAGCGGATCGTGCCCGCGGCCGTCGCCATCGAGCTGACCCACCTGGCGACGCTGTTCCACGATGACGTCATGGACGAGGCGTCGATACGTCGCGGCCACGAGTCGGCCAACTCGCGGTTTGGCAACTCGATCGCCATCCTCGCGGGCGACTACCTGTTCGCCAGGGCGTCCCGCATCCTCGCCGACCTCGGCCCCGATGCCATCAGGATCCAGGCGGAAACGTTCGGCCGCCTCGTCGACGGCCAGCTGGCAGAAACGGTCGGCGTGCGCCCAGGTGAGGACCCGCTCGACCATTACATGCACGTCATCACGGAGAAGACCGGGTCGCTGATCGCCACGTCCGGCCGGTTCGGTGCCATGTTCGCCGGGCTGCCCGACGAGATGGCGGACCTGATCGCTGAGGCGTGCCTGCGGATCGGGGTGGCCTGGCAGCTCTCCGACGACGTGCTCGACATCGCGTCCACCTCCGCCGAGTCTGGCAAGGAGCAGGGCACCGACCTGCGTCAGGGCGTGCGCACGCTGCCGGTCCTCTACGCGCTGCGCGGCAACTCAAGCGAGCCGGACGCGGTACGGCTGCGCGAACTGCTGCTCGACGCCGATCTCACCGACCCGGAGCTGCACGCGGAGGCCCTCGGCCTGCTCAGGACGTCGTCCGCGGTCGAGGAGGCCAGGCAGACGGTCATGACGTGGATCGGCGACGCGAGCGACCTGATCGCGCGGCTCCCCGACGTCCCTGCCCGGGCCGCCTTCGAGTCCCTCTGCGACTTCGTCAACACCCGAACCGCCTAGCTTCCCTCACCTTTCGCCCGTGATCGAACGACCGCCTTGTAACGGGGAACAGGGCTGACCGTACTGTGGTGGTGGGGGTCGAAAGAAGGAGGCACGGTGAGCATTTTCGGGTTCCGGAAGACGCAGATGGTCGGTGCGGAGGACGCCCTGCCCGGCCGGGCGACGCCGATGCCGGTGCCGGCCCTGCACGAGGTACTGCACACGCCGCTGCAGGGGCCCTACCCGGCGGGCAGCGAGATCGCGGAGTTCGCGCTTGGCTGCTTCTGGGGCGAGGAGCGGAATTTCTGGCAGGTCCCTGGCGTGTTCACGACCGCCGTTGGTTATGAGGGCGGGTTCACACCCAACCCCACCTACGAGGAGGTCTGCTCCGGGCAGACCGGCCACGCGGAGACCGTGCGGGTGGTGTACGACCCGGCGAAGGTGTCCTATCAGCAGCTGCTGAAGGTGTTCTGGGAGTCGCACGACCCGACGCAGGGCATGCGTCAGGGCAATGACATCGGCACCCAGTACCGGTCGGCGATCTTCTACCACAGCGAGGCGCAGCGGGCCGCGGCCGAGCAGTCGGCGGCCGACTTCCAGCAGCGGCTGCGCGAGCGTGGCTACCGCGACATCACCACCGAGATCGTCCCGGCAGGCGAGTTCTACTTCGCCGAGGACTACCACCAGCAGTACCTGTACAAGGTGCCGCACGGCTACTGCCCCGACCACAGCACCGGCGTGAGCTGCCCGGTAGGCCTGATCAAGGCCGACGACTAGGCCACGAACCACCGCATCCGGGCCGACGACGCGTCGTCGGCCCGGACACGGGACCGGTCAGCTGCCGGTCAGCTTGTTCTTGGCGGCCGCCAGGCCCGTCCAGTGCTTCGCGAGCGTCTTCTTGACGAGTCCGCCCTCCTCGGGGGCCCAGGAGGTCGTGCGCGGCTTTAGGCTGCCTTCCTCGATCAACTCGTAGGCGTACCCGGCGATCGACTTGCGGCTCCGCCCCGGCGGCAGCGACATCTTCCGGTAACCGTGGAAGGTGTTGTCGCTGGTGAGCATGAACACGGCCCGGTTGAACAGCGGCAGGATGGCGCGAGGCTCGTTCTTCGGGTCGGTGCGGATCAGCAGGGCGCCGTCGTACTCGGCCGGCCAGTCCTTGTTCATGTAGAGCAGGAGGTTCAGGACGCGCAGCCAGTCGCTGTGCTTGGGGTGAATGTTGAAGTCGACGTGCGTGTCGAGGAAGCTGCCGTCGCCGCCCTGGTGAAAGCCGCCGCCGTGGAAGGCCGGGTCAACGAAGAGCTTGCGGCCCGTGATCGTGCCAATGATCCCGGCGAACTCGTCTGACAGCAGGAAGTCGTAGTACGCCTTGCAGGCAGGGCCCGCCTTCGCGAAGTCGGCCTCTTCGCGCTTGTCGCCGAACATGTAGTCCTTCGTCCGGCCCATGGCGTCAATCGAGGGGAACTCCGACAGCAACTCCTCCGCGAAGCTCTCCTCAAGGAAACCGTCGATGACGACCAGCGGGAACGGGTCCCCGGCAGCAAACTCCGCCGGGAGCGCCGAAAGGTCTTGTGCCCATGGTCCGAGCATTGGATCTCCAGTTCATGAGGATGTCGCCCGTTATCTTGGCGATGCCAAGATACTCTTAGCCTGGCTAAATGGGGCAAGTTTGTCTATTTTTGGGGACTCTAAGCCACGCCAGCGGTTACGCACCGTGTTCCCGGCGCTATAAACCGGCACAATAAACAGGCCCCCATGCACAATAGCAGCCCGTGATTGCGCTAGCCGCTCCTCCCGCTCGGTCAGCCGGACCAGTCGGCACAACCTGGGGCAGCAGGTTGGATAACCCAAGCACACGTCAGAACACCTTAAGGACAAGTTAGGACTTCTAAAGGACAAGCTAAGTCGCCCTCGTGTGTACTTGGGGTGACCTGGGTAGTTCTTGAAAGAGAACTGAACGGGGCCAGGCTAGCGTGACCCCGCTGGGCGAGGCGATGCCTGACATCCTCGCTCGAATGAACCTTGGGAGATCGATGTGCGACGGAGTTCGCTCAAGCGCGTGCCTGCTGCCCTGGTAACGACGGCGCTGCTGCCAGTTGTCGCCCGGGAGTTCTTCGCACACGACACGGGAAGTGAGTACGGCGTCGGGCTGCCATGGAAGCTCAAGTTCCTCGCCGTAACGATCAGGAACAACATCCGCGTGGAGAGCGCGTCCAACTTCCTCTACCACCTGATCATGGCGGGCAAGATCCTGCGGATCCCGAAGGACCTGCCTGGTGACCTCATCGAGTGCGGCTCGCTTCAAGGGCGGCAGTGCCGTCAACCTTTCCCGCCTTGCCGCGAAGACCGGCCGCCGCCTGCACCTCTTCGACAGCTTCGAGGGCCTGCCGACGCCGCAGGAGGGCGACAAGGAGCACCTGGTGCTCTCTGAGCTCCAGTTCCGCACCTACGAGGGCGGTGCCTACGCGGGCTCGCTCGAGGAGGTCAAGGAGAACGTCCGCAAGTACGGCGCGCTCGGCGTCTGCGAGTTCCACAAGGGGTACTTCAACGAGACCCTGCCCGGGTTTGACGCACAGCTCGTGTTCGCGTTCGTCGACGCCGACCTGACCAGCTCCGTGCGGGACTGCTTGAAGTACCTGTGGCCGCTGCTGCAGGAGGGCAGCTACCTGTTCGCGGACGAGGCGCACCATACCGAGATCGCGGGCCTGTTCTACGACCCGGGCTGGTGGGAGAAGGAGCAGCACTCCGCGCCGCCCGGACTCGTCGGCGGCGGCAACGGGCTCGGCCTGCTGCTGCACCCGGGTGGGTTCCGCAGCTCCCTTGGCTTCACCGCCAAGCTCAAGACGCAAGAGCTACCGCGCCAGGTCGGCTGAAAACGCGCGATGGATGTGAGTTTGGTGTCGCTACAGCGACACCAAACTCACATCCACGCGAGGTAGGAACTGATAACAGCAACTGGCGTTCCGCGCTCGGCAGTTAGCTGACTTCCCAGGTGTCGTTGCCCGCCAGGAGCTTGGCCAGGTCGCCCTCGCCGTTGGCGCGGGCGGTTTCAATCTGGGCGGCCATCGCGTCGTCGTAGGACCCGCGCTCGACCGAGCGGAACACGCCGATCGGGGTGTGGGTGAACTCGTAGCTGTCGAGGCGGGACAGCGCGAAGGCGTACGAGGGATCGGCCAGCGTCGCGTCGTGGACGATCAGCTCCGACTCCGGGACCTCGCTGGCCAGGACGGTGTGGATCGATCCGTGGCTTCCGTAGCTGAGGCCAAGCGATCCGTCCGGACCGAAGCGGATCTGCTCGCCGTGCGCCAGTCGGATGAGGCCCGGCGCCTTCGGCTCCTTGACCGGGGCGAACGCGTCGTCATTGAAGATCGGGCAGTTCTGGAAGATCTCGATGAACGCGGAGCCCTTGTGGTCGGCGGCCGCCCGCATCACCGACTGGAGGTGCTTGCGGTCGGAGTCGATCGAGCGGGCCACGAACGACGCCTCGGCGCCGAGCGCGAGCGACAAGGGGTTGAACGGGTGGTCAAGCGACCCGAAGGGCGTGGACTTGGTGACCTTGCCCTGCTCTGAGGTCGGTGAGTACTGGCCCTTGGTCAGCCCGTAGATCCGGTTGTTGAACAACAGGATCTTGATGTTCACGTTCCGGCGCAGCGCGTGGATCAGGTGGTTGCCGCCGATGGACAGCGCGTCGCCGTCGCCGGTGATCACCCAGACCGACAGGTCCTGCCTGGAGGATGCGAGGCCAGAGGCGATCGCGGGCGCCCGGCCGTGGATCGAGTGCATGCCGTAGGACGACACGTAGTACGGCAGCCGGGAGGAGCAGCCGATGCCGGAGACCACGACCACGTTCTCCCGTGGCACCTCAAGCTCGGGCAGGAACGCCTGGAAGGCGGCGAGGATGGCGTAGTCGCCGCATCCCGGGCACCAGCGGACCTCCTGATCGGACTTGAAGTCCTTCGCCTTCAGGCCGTCCGCGTGCGGGACGAGCGTGAGGGAACGCAGTCGGCCGCTGTCGTTCGGGATAATCTCTTGGTTCTCACTCATGGGAGAGCACTTCCTCGATCGCCTCGGCGAGCTCGGCCGCACGGAACGGCAGGCCGCGCACGCGGTTGTAGGAGATCACGTCGACCAGGAACTTGCCGCGCAGCAGCAGCGCGAGCTGCCCCAGGTTGATCTCGGGGACGAGCACCTTGTCGTACCGGCGCAGCACCTCGCCGAGGTTGGCGGGGAACGGGTTCATGTGCCGCAGGTGCGCCTGCGCGACGTTGAGGCCGGCGCGGCGGGCGCGGCGGACCGCGGCGCCGATCGAGCCGTAGGTGGAGCCCCAGCCGAGGACGAGCAGCCGCGCCTCGCCGGACGGGTCCTCGACCTCAAGCGGCGGGATCGAGTTCGCGATGCCCTCGATCTTCGCGGCCCGGGTGCGGACCATCAGGTCGTGGTTGTCCGAGTCGTAGGAGATGTCCCCCGAGCCGTCGGCCTTCTCGATGCCGCCGATGCGGTGCTCGAGGCCTGGCGTGCCAGGGATCGCCCACGGCCGGGCGAGGGTTCGCGGGTCGCGGGTGAACGGCTTGAAGTCCGACCCGTCGGCCGGCTTGTCCGCCGAGGTGGCGAAGGAGAACTCGGCCGACAGGTCAGGCAAGTCAGAAACGTCGGGAACCCGCCAGGGCTCCGAGCCATTGCCCAGGTACCCGTCGGACAGCAGGATGACCGGCGTCCGGTAGGTGATCGCGATCCGCGCGGCCTCGATCGCCGCGAAGAAGCAGTCAGACGGCGAGGCCGCCGCGATAACAGGCACCGGCGACTCGCCGTTCCTGCCGTACAGCGCCATCAGCAGGTCGGTTTGCTCGGTCTTGGTCGGCATGCCGGTGGAGGGGCCAGCGCGCTGCACGTCGACGACGACCAGCGGCAGCTCAACGGAGACGGCGAGGTTGACGGTCTCGGCCTTCAGCAGCATGCCGGGGCCCGAGGTGGTGGTCACCGCGAGCGACCCGCCGAACGCCGCGCCGAGCGCCGCGCTCGCCGCGCTGATCTCGTCCTCGGCCTGGAAGGTGCGGACGCCGAACTTCTTGTGCTTGGACAGCTCGTGCAGGATGTCCGAGGCCGGGGTGATCGGGTAAGAGCCGAGGAACAGCGGCAGCTTGGCGAGCTGGCCGGCGGCGATCAGGCCGTAGGCGAGGGCGAGGTTGCCGGTGATGTTCCGGTAGCGGCCTGGTGCGATCGTGGCCGGCTTGACCTCGTAGCGGACCGCGAAGTCCTCGGTGGTCTCGCCGTAGTTCCAACCGGACTGGAAGGCGGTCACGTTCGCCTTGTAGATCTCCGGCTTCTTGCCGAACTTGGCTTCGAGGAAGCTCAGCGTGCCCTCGGAGGGACGGCCGTACAGCCAGGAAAGCAGGCCGAGCGCGAACATGTTCTTGGCCCGCTCGGCGTCCTTGCGGCTGACGTCCTGGTGCTCGAGCGCCTTGACGGTCAGCGACGTCAGCGGCACCGGGTGCAGGTTGTAGCCGTCAAGCGAGCCGTCTTCGAGCGGGTTATTCTCGTACCCGACCTTGGACAGGTTGCGCTTGGTGAACTCATCGGTGTTGACGATGAGCTCCGCTCCGCGCGGCAGGTCCATGAGGTTTGCCTTGAGCGCCGCCGGGTTCATGGCGACGAGCACGTCAGGCGCGTCGCCCGGCGTCAGGATGTCGTGGTCCGCGAAGTGCAGCTGGAAGCTGCTCACGCCGGGTAGCGTCCCGGCGGGGGCGCGGATCTCGGCAGGGAAGTTGGGGAGCGTGGACAGGTCGTTACCGAAGACCGCGGTCTCCTGGGTAAACCTGTCCCCGGTGAGCTGCATGCCGTCACCGGAGTCTCCCGCGAAACGGATGACTACGTGGTCAAGCTCCTGGACCTGCTTGGTCACAGCGCAAAGCCTCCTCCGCACGCCAGGCCGGCGCCCTTGTTCAGCACCACCCCTACGGCCGGGGGCGTGAAGTGCAGGACGCGATAAAGTTTACGCGGAAGTGGGCGCCTCTTGGCCGTGTGATTAGCCACATCCCCGCGCCCATTATGCCACGTTTCTTTTGCTGACTGTAATTTTGCTGTAGAGGAATGTTGGCGTCCGCGTTCTAGTGATACGCGCATGACGTGCGGAAACCTCTGGGTGCGCTGGGCCGTTGAACAGGGTGTGCCGTCGGCCGTTTGGCCGACGGGTCGAGGTCTTGGCGTGGTGACGTTAGTGTCATGTCGGGAGGGGGTCGCGATGCGCTGCTACGGGCTGCGCGCGGCGTTGTTCGCCGCCGCGCTGTGCGCGGCGCTGCTGGCGGGCGCCTCGCTCTGGCTCGGGCTCGTCGGTGCCGCCGCCGTCAGCGCGCTGCTCATCGCCCTCGGCTGGATCATTTACTTCCACTCCGAACGTACGGTGCTCGCCGCGCTCCGCGCGCGTCCCGTCAGCGAGGTAGAGCGCCCCGACCTGTACCGGATCGTCAGGGAGCTTGCCTTCTCCGCGCACCTGCCGGTGCCCCGGCTGTTCGTGTCCCCGGCTACGCAGCCGAACATCCTCACCGTCGGGTACAGCGCGCGGTCGGCGGCCGTGTGCTGCACGGAGGGGTTGCTGCGGCTGCTGACGCTGTCGGAGCTGCGCGCGGTACTCGCGCACGAGCTGGCGCACGTCGCCAGGCACGACGTCGCGGTCTCGTCGTGGTCCGCCGGGCTCGCGTCGCTCGTCGCGTCCTGCCCGCTGATCGCGGTGCTGCTGCACATCACCGCCCCGTCCGGCCGCGAGTACTGCGCGGACATCGACGGCGCCCTGCTGACCGGCGACCCGATGGCCCTGGCCAGTGCGCTGCGGAAGATCGATACCGTCGCCACGGCGCAGCCGCTGCGCCCGCACGGCACGCTGGCGGCCGCCAGCCACCTGATGATCGCCCACCCGTTCACGGCGGACGGTGTCGGCGGGATGCTGAGCACCCACCCGCCGACGAGCGAGCGGGTCCGCCGCCTGGAGGCGCTGTCCGGCGGCCCGCGCTTAGCTGGCCGCTCGTGTTAGTACCTGGCGGCTAGGCGCGTCCTCAGCGGTAGTTGATGAACTGAAGGGCGAAGTCGAAGTCCTTGGACTTAAGCAGGCTGATCACGGACTGCAGGTCGTCACGGCTCTTGGACGACACGCGCAGTTCCTCGCCCTGCACCTGTGCCTTGACGCCCTTCGGCCCCTCGTCCCTGATGATCTTCGATACCTTCTTGGCGTTGTCCTGGGAGATGCCCTCCTTCATGGCGACCGCGATGCGGTACTCCTTGCCGGACAACTTGGGGTCCGCCGGGTCGAGGTGCTTGAGTGAGACCCCGCGCTTGACGAGCTTCTCCTTGAACACGTCGAGGACGGCGCTTGCCCGCTCCTCGCTGTTGGCGCGGATCTCCACGCCGCTGTCACCGGACCAGGCGATGGAGGCCCCCACGCCCCGGAAGTCGAACCGGGTGCTGATCTCCTTGGCGGCCTGGTTAAGCGCGTTGTCGGCTTCCTGCCGGTCGATCTTTGACACGATGTCGAAGCTTGACTCGCTAGGCATGGACCACAGGTTAGACGGGTAGGGTGCCGATCGTCACATCGGCCGCTACGGTTGACGCTCGACCGCGCTTCTCCGCGGGCGCCGGGGAACTCCACGTCGCAAGCAGTCGCGTTGTCCGCTATATTTCTCTCTGCTGCCGTGATGCGGCGGCGCTAGGCAGGTTGCCCGAGTGGCCAAAGGGAGCGGTCTGTAAAACCGTCGGCTCAGCCTACGTTGGTTCGAACCCAACACCTGCCACCACCTGCGAAAACGCCCCGCTAGCTGCGAATTCTCGTGCTGGCGGGGCGTTTCGTCTCTGTCCCGTGGCGTGTCACCTTGTCGCGCTGTAGACCGTCAGATTGCGGTGTCCACGGACGTATAGCGGACGGGCGTCCGTGCCATTAGGACGGTCGGTGCGCGCAGTTAGGACGGTCGGTTAGGACCGTCGGTGCACACAGTTAGGTCGGTCGGTGCGCACCGTCGGCGTTTGCACGGACGGCCACGGACGGGGCGCGCCAAGGCGTGTTCTGGTTCGACGTGCGCCGTTGAGTCGGGTTTGTGGGCGCTTCGGCGATCGTGTTGATGGCGTGGCGCTCATCGGCCACCGTTTGCCCGTGCCCGTTGGAAACGCGGGCTTGATGACATCCGCCGCACCCGGCCGTCTTGGCACCGTCCCGCGCCGCATGGGGGCCATGTTGCCCCGTCACCGGGGCAGCCGCAACCCGCATGGCGTCCGGCGGCATCGGCCCGCGTGCGGCCACGCTCGCGCTGACTTCACCAGCCCATGTACCCGTCAAGATGAGCTGGCGGATGGGCCTTGGGCTCATCCGCCGATGGTAAGGGCGAGGAGGGTATCGACCGCGGTTTCGAACGGGCGGGTGCTCCGTTGTACCTGGGCGAGGAGAAGTCCTCCCTGGAGCGTGGCGAGCAGGGTGACGGCGAGGTCATCCGGGTCGAGGCCGGGCGGGAGCTGCCCGGCGGCCTGAAGGGACCTGAGCCCTTCGCTGATTTCCGCTGTCCACCGTTCGAACCCGGCGGCGATCAGGGACCGGGCCTCCGGGTCGCTCTCGGCGAGCTGGCCGCCGAGCGAGCCGAGGGGGCAGCCGCCCTTTGCCTGGACGCGCTCCGCCGCATAGATCACCATGTCCCGCCAGGCTTGGACCCCTTTCACGCTGCCGAGATCCGCGTGCCGCTGGTTACTGACGGTGGCGTCGGCCTGGTAGTCGATGACCGCCTGCACGAGATCATTCTTGTCGGGAAAGTAGTGGTACAGCTGCGAGCCGCTGACTTCCGCCGCCGCCTTGACGTCGTCCAGGGTGGTGCCCGCGACCCCGCGCTCGTGGATCAGGACGGCGGCCTCCTCCACTATCCGCGCCCGGGTGCGCTCGCCCTTGGGGGTGAGCCTCGGCCGGCCACTCGTCTCGTTGACCATTCACCCATTCTAGCAACATTTTGAGTTTGGCAACTCAGCGGGTCAACCAGCGTCCCGTGCAGGTCAAAGGCCAGTACCTCGCGGTCAGTCACTGGCGGCAGCCATCAGGAGGCCGGCGAAATCCTCGGCGCACGCCCCGCATGCCGCGAAGTGGGCGGCGACGCCGGGGTAGCGCTCCGCCGGGTCCTGTCCGGCAGCGGCGAGGTCGACGTAAATGTGCAGGACGGCCATCGCCTCGTCGCAGCCGACGTCATCGAGCGTGGTGCCCGCTGCGCCTAGCTCGCAGATCAGCCGGGCCGCGTCGATGATGCGGACCCGGGTCCGCTCCCCCTTCGGGATCAGCCGGGACCGGGCGTGCACGTCATTCGTCATGCCAGCAGGGTAACTCTCTTTCTGAGTTTGACAACCCAGTCGCTGTCCGTCATAGTGAGTCGCGTAATCCATTTATCGACCCGACGAGAGGGTCAACTCCATGCAACCCGCCGGCCTATGAGTTTGACAGCCCACTTCGAGGCTGACAGAGTGGGCTACACGACTCACTCCTACTGCACATCTTTCGAGGAGAGACCATGAGCAAGTTCGATGCTCAATTCGCCGGTCGGCTGGACGGACAGACCGTGCTAGTCACCGGCGCCAAGGGCGGTATCGGCCATGAGACAGCCCAAGGCATTGGGAACTGTGGGGCGACTGTGCTGGTGCACGCCCGCGGTGCCGACCACGCCCGACGCGCTGTCGACCTGCTGGTCACCAACGGCAACGGCAAAGGCCAGTACCTGGCCGTAGCCGGAGACCTCGGATCTTTGGCCGGTGTTCGGGAACTGGTCGACGCTGTGCACGAGGCCGCGCCGAAGGGACTCAACGGACTGGTAAACAACGCGGGCGCCGCGTTCTCCAGCAAGGCACTGTCACCCGACGGGTACGAGCGGACCATCGCCATCAATCACGTCGCGCTGGCGGCACTGACCGACGGGCTGCTCGACCTGCTCCGGAAGGGCGCTGATGATTTCGCCGCGCCCTCGCGGGTGGTCAACATGACCGCCCTGATCGAGTCGCGGGGCAAGCCGATCACCGACTGGAGCTACCCGGGTAAGTACAAGCAGATCCAGGCCTACGCCGATGCCAAACTGCTGGCCCTGATGTACACCTACGCCCAAGCTCGCCGCCATGAGGGCGAGGGCCTGACGTTCAACGCAGTCAGCCCGGGCGCGGTCAAAACCAGTCTCGGCAGCAAGGCCGGCGGGCCGTTCAAAACGATTGAGGCGTTGACCAATCCGTTCGTCGGGCCTCCGGAGAAGGGGTCACGCGGCTGTGTGCGGCTGATGGCCGATCCGGAGCTCGCGACCGCGACCGGGGGCTACTACAGCTCCGCGAAGTTGAAGAAGTCCTCGAAGAAGTCCCAGGACGCCGAAGGCCAGGAACGCATCTACGCCCAGACCGAACGGGAATTGCGCGCCCACCCCTGAGCCGGCGGTCACCTACCGATGAGACCCGCCGACAAAGAGCTCACGCAAGCGGTGCGGGCACTACGTGATCCTCGCGCCTGGGGTCGGTGGGGCGTTCCTGGGCCCGTCGCCAAGCGCGCCGACGCCATCGCCGGAGCTGCCGCTCACACCCAGGGCCCAGTCCGTGACGGGGCGGCACTCGCCCCGCCCACATCACCTATAGGAGTTGCGTCGTGGCAGACTTTCCCGCCCCAGCCGAGGGCATCGTGCTCACCCATTTCCTCGTCTCCGACGATGTCGACCGCTCGCGGGCCTTCTACACCGAGGTGCTCGGTGGCGAGGCGCTGATGGATGGCGAGCCGACGATCGTGGCGCTGGCCAACAGCTGGATCATCATCAACACCGGCGGCGGCCCCACGGACGACAAACCCTCGATCACGCTCGAGGCCCCGCACGATCTGGACCGGGTCAGCGCGTTCCTGAATATCCGTGTTGCCGACATCGCCGCCGTATACGCCGACTGGTCGGCCAAGGGCGCGCAGTTCCTCACCGAACCGATCGATCGTGGCCCGGAGATCCGCTGCTACCTGCGTGACCCCGACGGTCACCTCATCGAGGTCGGGCAGAGCCGACGCTGAGTGCCATCCCCGCCATCACTCCTAACACTTGGAGTTAGATATGCAGGACAAGTGATTGCCGTCACTAGACCGAAGTTACGGCCAGTTCGGTAGGCGATTCCGGGCTTGACCTGGTTTTTTGCCGGGTCGGCCGGGTTGTGCTCTGACTACTTCAAGGTGAGCGGGATCGCGGCGCCGAGAAGGTGGAAGGCCTGCCGCTGGGTGCTGGTCGGCTCGGTGAGCATCGGGATGGTGACCTGGGTGCCGGTGTACTGGACCTGGTTGCGGGTCAGGGTGGCCAGGTGCTCGAGCAGGCCACGGAAGCTGTAATAGGGCTGCCCGGCCTGGTCGTGCTGGTAAGACGCCTTGGCCTGCGCGGCCGCGGAGCGGCGGGCTGGGGCGACCGGGTTGCCGGGGACGGGCGGGTTCTGGTCGGTGAAGGTCAGCGGGGCCAGGGCGCGGCGCAGGTGCCAGGTCAGGTAGCAGGCGAGCATGCAGATCAGCACGTGGGCCCGGACGCGTTCCTCCAGCCGGTGGAACACCGGCCGCAGGTCCAGGTCGTCGGCTTTGATGTGCCGGAAGTCCCGCTCGACATATTTGAGGTTCTTGTAGGCGGACACCACGCCGGAGGCATCGAGCTGGCTGGCGGCCACGGGAGTGCGCAGCACGTAGAACCCGTCCAGGGCGGCTTCGGCGTCGATCTGGTCCTGCTTGCGGGCCACGGCCAGGGTGTCATCGGTGATCGCCACGTCGAAGTGCTTGCTGGTCTTGTACTTGCTGATCACTTTGCCGACCTCGACCCCGATCGGCCCGGCGCCGGCCAGCCGGCCGGCCGTCACGCGGGCGATGATGGGCGCGAGCAGCTTCTCGGTGGCGGCCAGCAGGTCCTCGCGCTTGCGGGCCCGGTCGGCGGCCAGCACCGGGTTGCGGCAGGCGACCAGCCGCTCGCCGGGGAAATCCGGGCTGGTGATCTCGGCCAGGTCCTGCTCGTCGAAGAGGCTGAGCTGGAGCGGGCCGCCGTCGGCCATGAGCTTCTTGATGGCCGGGGCGCGCAGCGCGGTGATCCATTCATAGGGATCGCTGCGGGGGGTGCCGTCCTCGGCCTGGTTCAGCGCGGCGATCCGGGCGCTGGTGATCATCCCCCGGTCGCCGACCATGACCATCTTGGCCAGCCCGAACTTGTCCCGCACCACCTGGACGATCTGGGTGAAGGTGGCGGGATCGCCGGTGTTGCCGGGGAACACCCGGACCGCGACCGGGCGGCCTTCGGGGTCGGTCAGCAGCCCGTACTCGATCTGCAGCCGGCCTTTCTTGCCGTCCCGGGAGTAGCCGCGGGCGGCCAGCGGGCACCGCGAGCCTTCCAGCCACGAGCTGGACAGGTCGAACAGCGCCATCCGCGCCGGGTTCGCGTCCGGGGCCAGGTGCCGGCGGGCCAGCCCGGCCTCGATCGCGTCCTGGCGGCCCGCCAGCCAGTCCATCGCCGCGTAGATGTCATCGGTGGACGCATCCGCGACGCCGAGGTCGGCGCCCAGGGTGGTGTCGGCCCACCAGGTCAGGGTGGACAGCTTGGAGCCCGGCCGCGCGACCCGGGAGATGATCAGCGCCAGGGCCAGGTCCCGCGGCCGGCCCGCCGGGCCCAGCAGCGCAGGCAGCCCCAGCTTGGCGGCCATCGCGTGCACCGCGGCGACGTGGCCGTGCGGCAGCGACCGGGTGATGGTGACCGCCTCGGCGGCCGGGACCAGCTGCTGGCCCTTCAGCCCGGCGTCGATCAGGTCGATGACGTGACCGGGCAGCGCGGACAAGTTGGCCACGGTCTCGTTCTTGACCTTGCCGGCCTCCCGGTAGGTGCGGCGCAGGTACGCCGAGGAGTAGTCCTTGCGGCGGCCCTGCTTGTCCACGTACCCGGTCTTCGTGACTCTGACTACGTGGACCTTCCCGCCGTTTCCCGTCATAGCCAGATCGTAACGGTATGCCAGTGAAGATCCCGGTAGCGACACGCAGATATTCTGACTACACTCCGTGTCCGCATCTTACCGAAACGGCAGTTCAGGGCGCGGCGCCTACGGAGAGCTACGGCGACAACTGGGGTTGGCACAGACGGTCACACCTGACCTGACACCGGATAGTGCGGCGGACCCAAGCCCCTGTCGCGGACATGGGATGGTCAGACCTGAAGCATGATCTCCAACGCTTCCTCGAGTGGGCGGACGTCTCCGTGAATTGCGCTGAGACCGAATCCGCCATGCAACACGGTCGACGCGGCGAGGCCAAACATGGATACGTCTGGTAGTCGCAGAACCGGTTCGTTGGAATGGACCCTCTCGAAGCTCTGCGAGAGCGCGAGTCCCAGCGCACGTACATCGTCCGGATGATGTCCTGATGTTCGTTTGACTCTGAAGCGAGTTCGCCCCACAGGCTTGCCGGCAGGTAGCCGGTCTCGCACGATCTGGATTGGAACGCTTGGATGACGAACTCGCGCCAGCCAACAATGTCGCCGGTCGAGACAAGGGCTTGGAGCGCGGCTTCATGGGCTGCCAGGACTAGGCCGCATTGGTAGGTAAGCACGGCCGAGATGAGTGCGTTCTTGTCGGCGAAATAGTGGTAGATCTGGGATCTGCTCACGCGCGCCTCGGCATTGACTCGGTCAAGGCTGGTGGCTGCACCGTTCGTCATCATCAGCCGGGAGGCGGTCGTGATGATCCTGGTTCGCGTGAGCTCGCCCCTCGCCGTGATCGATGGCTGGGTCCGCTGATGTTCGCTGCTCACCCGTGGAGTCCGCGAGTGGGTAGCTCTGGGCGCTCGGCGCGCAAGTCACATTGCCGAGCGCCTTCCGATGGTGCTTGACGATGGTCTCGGCTTGGTAGTCGATGACCGCCTGCACGAGTTCGTTCTTGTCGGGGAAGTAGTGGTACATCTGAGAGCCGCTGACTTCCGCCGCCACCTTGACGTCTTCCAAGGTGGTGCCCGCGACCCCGCGTTCATGGATCAGGGCGGCGGCCTCCTCCACTATTCGTGCCCGGGTGCGTGCTCCCTTGGCGGTGAGCTTCGGCCGGTCACTCGTCTCGTTGACCATCCACTCATACTAGCGATATTTTGAGTTTGACAGCCCAGTCTGATTCGGCGTAATGAGTTCCGAAACCCATTCTTTTTAAGATCAGAGGGAATCACGATGAGCACACTCCCAGGAAAGACCGTGCTGGTCACGGGCGGGCTTGCCGCTAACGGATATCTGACCAGCGTGGGCCCCTCAGGGGATTCCAACGATGTGGATGCGGCGAGGCGATCATGAGCGACTGGCCCGGGCTGGATCGGTTCCTGGCCGCCGATCCCCGCGATGTCGACTGCGAGCAGGCACTGGAGATCCTGGACGTTTACGTCGAGATGGTCCTCGAGGACGCCCCCGGCTTGGCGGCCCGCCGCTTCCCTGGCGTCGCCGTGCATTTGGCGGCCTGCGGACCGTGCGACGAAGACTTTCAGGGTCTGCTCGCCGCGG
>CAVXAB010000002.1:0-49032 GCA_963759545.1 uncultured Actinomycetota bacterium | reverse complement strand
GTACGGGGTACCGAACGGCGCAGTGACCCCTGGGGGGACGACCCCCCAGGATCCCCCCGCGTACGGGGGGGCTACCCGCCCCCCCGTCTCCCCCCCGGCCCCCGGCGGGGGTGCGGCGTCCCCCTGGGCCGCCCCGGGTAGCGCGGCCGCGAAGCCGTGGTTGTGGCTTGTGATGTAGACGCGGCCGGTGACCAGGTCCATGACCGGCTGGTTCACGCCCCGGTGGCCGTAGCGGAGTTTGTAGGTGTCAAGTCCGACGGCCCGTGACAGGATCTGGCTGCCGAAGCAGATGCCGAAGATCGGCACGCCCGCGTCGAGGACGCCGCGCATCGCCGCGACCGCGTACCCGGCCGCGGCCGGGTCGCCTGGCCCGTTGGAGAAGAAGACGCCGTCCGGGTCGGTCGCGAGGATGTCGCTGGCCGTTGCGGTGGCGGGGAGCACCCGCACCTCCATGCCGCGGTCGGCCATGTTGCGCGGGGTGGCGTTCTTGATGCCGAGGTCCACGGCGGCGACGCGGTACCTGGTCTTGACGCCGCTCGGCGGGGTGACCGTGTAGGGGTGCGGCGTGGTCACGATCCGCGCCAGGTCGGCGCCGGTCATGCCAGGACTGGCGAGGACGCGCTCAAGCAGCCGCTCAGGGCTGTCCTCGACGGTGGAGACGGCCGCCCGCATCGCGCCGTGCTCGCGCAGCCGCATGGTCAGCGCGCGCGTGCCAGGCACCGAGATGCCGGTGATTCCCTGGGCCCTCAGCTCGGCGTCGAGGCTGCGCTTGGCCCGCCAGCTTGAGGCGACCCGCGACGGCTCGCGGACAACGTAGCCGCTGACCCAGATGCGGTGGCTCTCCGGGTCTTCGTCGTTGACGCCGGTGTTGCCGATGTGCGGTGCGGTCATCGCCACGATCTGGCCGCAGTACGACGGGTCGGTGAGCGTCTCCTGGTAGCCGGTCATGCCGGTGTTGAACACCATCTCGCCGAACGACTCGCCGTAGGCGCCGAACCCCTTGCCGCGCAGCGTCGTGCCGTCCTCGAGCACCAGCATGGCCTCCGGGCTCGCGTTGCTCATCGGGTCACCTTTCCGTCAAGTACCGTCGCCGTGCCGCGCAGGAACGTCGCGTGCACCCGGCCGGGCAGCGCCATCCCCGCGAACGGGCTGTTGCGGCTCTTCGAGGCGTGCGTGGCCGGGTCCACCCGCGTCGCGGCGGCGGCGGGGTCGTACAGCGTCAGGTTGGCGGGCGCGCCCTGAGCCAGCGGCTGGCCGTGCCCAGGGACGCGGCCGATGGCCGCCGGCCTCGCCGACATCCGGTCGGCCACGCCTGCCCAGTCGAGCAGGCCGGTCTCGACCATGGCCTTGTGCACCACGCGCAGCGCGGTCTCCAGGCCGGTCATGCCGTTGGCCGCGGCGGCCCACTCGGTCTCCTTGGCCTCGACCGGGTGCGGCGCGTGGTCGGTGGCCACGCAGTCGATGGTGCCGTCCGCGAGGGCCTGGCGGAGCGCGTCGACGTCGGCCCTGGTGCGCAGCGGCGGGTTGACCTTGAAGACCGGGTCGTAATCCCCGGCCAGGTCGTCGGTGAGCAGCAGGTGGTGCGGCGTGACCTCGGCGGTGACCTGAACCCCCCTGCCTTTCGCCCACCGGATGATCTCCACGGACCCGGCCGTGGACACGTGGCAGACGTGCAAGGCGGCGTCCACGTGGGCGGCAAGCAGGCAGTCGCGCGCGATGATCGCCTCCTCCGCCGCGGCCGGCCAGCCGGCCAGGCCGAGCCTTGAGGCGACCTCGCCCTCGTTGAGCTGCGCGCCCTCGGTCAGCCTCGGCTCCTGTGCGTGCTGTGCGATCACGCCGTCGAACGCCTTGACGTACTCGAGCGCCCTCCTCATGAGGAGGGGGTCGGCCACGCAGAAGCCGTCGTCGGAGAAGACCCGGACGCGGGCGGCGGAATCGGCCATCGCGCCGAGCTCGGCCAGCTGCTTGCCGTTCAGGTTGACCGTGACCGCGCCGACCGGGCGGACGTCGACGTACCCGGCCTGCTCGCCGAGCCGCCAGACCTGCTCCACCACGCCGGCCGTGTCGGCGACCGGCTCGGTGTTGGCCATCGCGTGCACCGCCGTGTAGCCGCCGAGCGCGGCGGCCCTGGTGCCGGTCTCGACCGTCTCGGCGTCCTCCCTGCCCGGCTCGCGCAGGTGCGTGTGCAGGTCGACGAGGCCGGGCAGCGCGATCAGGCCGGCGGCGTCGAGGACGGACGCCCCCGGCGCGTCAAGGTCCTGGCCGACTTGCGCGATAACGCCGTCTTTAAGGTGAATGTCGGCCGGCTCGCCGCCAGCGACGGAGGCGCCTTTAATGAGCCATTCTTCTGTCATCACGCCGCCTCCGTCCGCGCCGCGGCGCTTCTTGCTGTTATCCGCTGTTGGCGGTCACGAACCTTTGGTGGATGTGCCGTTGGCGTCGCCATAGCGACGCCAACGGCACATCCACGAGCCAGGGAGGTCATGCGGCTCCCTCCGTCGCGCCGCCGAGCATCAGGTAAAGGACCGCCATCCGGACCGTCACGCCGTTGGCGACCTGCGCGACAATCGTCGAGCGGTCGGAGTCGGCCACCTCGGCGGCGATCTCCACGCCGCGGTTCATCGGGCCTGGGTGCATGACGATGGCGTGCTCGGGCAGCAGCGCCATCCGGCCGCCGTCCAGGCCGTAGCGGCGGCGGTACTCGCGGACGGTCGGGAAGTAGGCCGCGCTCATCCGCTCTTGCTGCACGCGCAGCATCATCACCACGTCGCTCTTGCGCAACTCGGCGTCGAAGTCGTAGCTGGCACGGCACGGCCACGTCTCGACCGCGTGCGGCATGAGGGTGGGCGGGGCGACCAGCGTCACCTGCGCGCCGAGCGTGGACAGCAGCAGCACGTTGGAGCGCGCCACCCGGGAGTGGAGCACGTCGCCGACGATCGTCACCCGGAGCCCGTCCAGCCCCTGGCCGCGCCGGTCGGCACCGCTGCCGTGCAGCCCGATCCCTTCGGCACCGCCGAGGCGCTGGCGCATCGTGAACGCGTCGAGCAGCGCCTGCGTTGGGTGCTCGTGCGTGCCGTCGCCCGCATTGACCACGCTGCCGCTCACCCAGTCAGTCAGGCGGCGCGGCGCGCCGGAGGCCTGGTGCCTGATCACCACGGCGTCAGCCCCCATCGCCTCCAGGGTCAGCGCCGTGTCCTTGAGCGACTCGCCCTTGGCGACGCTCGACCCCTTGGCGGAAAAGTTGATCACGTCGGCGGACAGCCGCTTGGCCGCCGCCTCGAACGAGGTCCTGGTCCTCGTGGAGTCCTCGTAGAAGAGGTTGACCACCGTCAGGCCGCGCAGCGTCGGCAGCTTCCTGATCGCGCGCCCCTTGATGCTGGCTAGCTCCTCGGCCGTGTCAAGGATCAAGATGGCGTCGTCGCGGCTCAGGTCGCCCGCCGAGATCAGGTGCCGGTTCACTGGTCAACCTCCCCGAGCAGCACCGAGTCCTCGCCGTCGATCTCGGCGAGCTGGACGCGCACCTTCTCGCGGTGCGCGGTCGGCAGGTTCTTGCCGACGTAGTCGGCGCGGATGGGCAGTTCCCTGTGGCCGCGGTCGACGAGGACCGCGAGCTGGACCGCGCGCGGCCTGCCGAGGTCGTTCAGCGCGTCGAGCGCGGCGCGGATCGTCCGGCCGGAGAAGAGCACGTCATCGACGAGGACGACCGTCTTACCGTCTACCCCGTCTGGCGGGACCTGGGTGCGCTGTAGCGCGCGGGCCGGGCGCAGCCGCAGGTCGTCGCGGTGCATGGTGACGTCGAGGGAGCCGACGGGCGCGGTGGTGCCCTCGAACTCCCCGATCCGCGTGGCCAGGCGGCGGGCAAGGTAGACGCCGCGGGTGGGGATGCCGAGCAGGACGATCCCCTCGCCGCCGTGCGTCCGTTCCAGGATCTCGTGCGCGATACGCGTCAGCGCGCGCCGGATCTCCTCCGGGGTGAGTACTGCCTTCCAGCCTTCGCCGCCTGGACGAGGCGCCGATGGCCTGGCGAGAACGCCGGGATCGCCTGGGCCGCTGGGTCCTTGACCACTGGGTCCTTGACCACTGGGGCCAGGCTCGTGAACTGGTTCAGGTCGCATCGCGCACACCAGTCACGACCTCCTTTCCCGTCTCACGGGACGGTCCTTAAAGGATGTCTACGCAGGCAGTCTACCTGCGGGGGACGGCTTGCCCGCGCGGGAGCACGATTGCAACCGTTGGCAACGTAGTCAACACAGAAGGTAACTAGACTGCCGGCGCCCCGCGGCTCAGAACATCCCCCTGCGTAACTCTCCGGTCCCCGGGGACGGCTACCGGCGTTCCGCTCGTCCGGGGCGCCCTCGGCCCGCCCGCCGGCCGACTCAGGGCCGACGATCATGAAAGATGTGATTTACATCACATTGAATATTGGCTGCCGTAACGTTCCGAGAGCGTGGATGAGCACCGCTTTGCCCGCTCTGTGCACGGGAAAGCCGATTACAGCGGGGGTTGTCGCCTTCTGACGGAGGGTAGATATCGGCTGGGAAGGGCGATGCCGGTTAGTGGTCGACTTCGACCGGTTTTTGCCATTCGGCTTGACCTTGTCGCTCTCGCCGCCTACCGTCACTGTGCGTAACCGTTACCGTAAGCGACGACTGGCCGGGGAAACCGAGGAAAAATGCCATCTGAGTACGCTAAGACACTGGGCGCGCGACTGCGCGCCATTCGCACCCAGCAGGGACTCTCTCTGCACGGCGTTGAGGAGAAGTCCCGCGGCCGGTGGAAGGCCGTTGTCGTCGGCTCCTACGAGCGCGGCGACAGGTCGGTCACGGTCCAGAAGCTCGCCGAGCTTGCGGAGTTCTACGGCGTTCCTGTCTCCGAGCTGCTGCCCGGCGACGCGGCGCCGACTCCGATCGCGTCGGCGCCCAAGCTCGTCATCGACCTTGAGCGGATGAACCAGCTCCCGAAGGAGAAGGTCGGCCCGCTCGCTCGTTACGTGGCCACCATCCAGGCCCAGCGGGGCGACTACAACGGCCGGGTGCTCTCCGTGCGGCACGAGGACCTGCGCTCGCTCGCGGTCATCTACGACAAGTCGCCCGCTGACCTCACCGAGGAACTCATCAGCTGGGGCGTTCTCGACGCCGACGCGCGCAGCAACTCGATCGAGTCCTTCTAGGGCTTAACGAAGGCCCGCGGCCCCATCCGGCGTGACCCCGGCGATCGCCGGGTGGGGCGACCCGGTGCGGTCGGCCAAGTGCGGACTGCCCAGCTCGGCGGGCTCAGCGCGGCGGGCTCAGCTCGCGTGCCGCAGCGACAGCGGCAGCATCGGCTCGCCCTCAAGGCCGAGTGCGCGCTCGGCCACCATCAGGAACGTACTCGCGTCACGCAGCAGGTCGTCCGCCTCTCGTGCGGTCGCCGCCCTCGGTAGTCCCGCCTCCGCCGCGGCGCGCTTGGCCGCGCTCGCCGCGAAGAACGCCGCCCACTCCGCGAGGGCCGGCTCAACCTGCGGCAGCAACTCCCAGACCGAACGGGGACGACGTCGCCGCGCCCCCGTTCCAGGCTCACCCCGCGCCGCCACGATCGCGGCCGCCGCGCGCAGCGCGGCCAGGTGCGCGCCGATGTAACGGGTACCCGCGTCGGTTTCCGCCTCGGCCTCTGCCAGGCCCTGCCTGGCGGTGCGCAGCAGGCTCAGCGCCGCTCCTGGCACCGAGCGCGGCATCGGGAGCGGCCCGGCCAGCCCCGTGCCGACTGGTCCAAGGCCGGCCGACCCAGCGTTCACTGCCCCCGCGCTCAGCGGGCCGGTGTTTCGTGGCCCAGTGGTTGATGGCAGAGCGTTGCGGTCTGGTGTGCCCGCCGCAGTCAGCGTGCTGATCATGGTCATCACTCCTTCTGGTGATGCGCCGAAGTCCGCCGTCAGCCCGGCTGGGCCGGCACGTGCACCCGGCCGGCACAGGGATCGCGCCGGCACGGAATCGAGATGATCCGCCGGCTGGGCGAAGCGCTTCCCCACGCCCCGCCCAGCCGACACCGGCCGCCAGGGGTCGCGGCGGCCGGAGTCAACCCCGTCATTCGAACACACTCTCATTCGAACACAGGTTCGCGCCTAAGTCCAGTTCATTTGCTGACGAGTTCGAAGTTACCCACCGGGTCTGACATTCCAGGGCGACGCCGGTGTAACGTCGCCGCGAACCCGTGCGGGCTCGCCGCCCTCGGTGGCGCTATCCGGTCACCGTCTGCGCCACCCGGTCGGCACCGGGACGCTCCCCACGCTCGGGCGGGCACGGGCACGAGCGAAATTCAGCCGCCGCCGTTCGGAAGCTTGGGATGTAGCTGCCTTCCGGTCATCTACCCTTTGCCCATGAGGGTCACCTACCGCGAGCTAGGGCCACGGGAGTTCCGTGCGGTGATTCGTGCGCTTGTCGGCGTGTACGCGGCCGCGATGAACCCGCCGGACCGGACGCTGTCCGGACGCGAAGCCATCATGGACCGGCACGCGGCGAGCCCCGGATTCCGCGGGCTGACGGCGCATGTCGACGGGCGGCTCGCCGGGTTCACCTACGGATTCCACGGGGAGAGCGGCCAGTGGTGGCACGACATGGTGGCCGCCGCGCTCGCCACGCGGTCCGGTGCGGGCATCTCGGCCGCGGAGTACGCGGCGAATGACACGCCCCGCGCATGGCTTGACGACTCCTTCGAGATCGCTGAGCTGCACGTCATGCCGCCCTGGCAGGGCAAGGGAATCGGGCGCTCGCTGCTGCTCTCGCTCGCGGCCGAGCGTCCCGAGCGGACCGCGGTGCTCTCTACCGCCGACGCGCCCACCAGGGCCCGGCGGCTCTACCACGGGCTCGGGTTCACCGACCTGCTGACGGACTTCAGGTTCTCGGGGAGCGAGCCGCCTTACGCGGTGATGGGCGCGCCGCTGCCACTGGCGGCGACCGTCACGCTCCCCCGGTCGCCGAGGCCGAGCAGCTGGTAGATCTCCATCGTCGCGCGCGACGTGTTGAGCGTGATGAAGTGCAGGCCGGGTGCCTGCTCCTCGAGGAGCCTGGCGCACAGGCTGGCGGCATAGTCGACGCCGATGCGCCTGACCTCCGCCGCGTCACCTCGTGCGTCCGCCGCGCGCAGCTGGTCGAGCAGGCCGACAGGGACCTTGCAGCCGCTCAGCTCGATCGAGCGCTCAACCACGCGCAGGCTGGTGACCGGCATGATCCCCGGGATGATCGGCACGTCGCAGCCCTGTGCCGCGACCCGGTCCCTGAGCCTGAGGTAGTCCTCGGCGTAGAAGAACATCTGGGTGATGGCGAAGTCGGCGCCCGCCCGGCACTTCTCCACGAAATGCTGGGTATCGGTCTCTTCGTCGGGCGAGCGCGGGTGCCGCTCGGGGAACGCGGCGACGCCGACGGAGAAGTCGCCAGAGGACTTGAGCAGCTCGACGAGCTGCCACGCGTGGGCGAAGCCCTCCGGATGCGGAACCCAGGGCGCATTTGGGTCGCCTGGCGGGTCGCCGCGCAGCGCGAGGACGTTGCGCACGCCAACGCTGGCGTAGCTGCCGATGACGTTGCGCAGCTCCGCGACCGAGTGGTTGACCGCGGTGAGGTGGGCCATCGGGTTCAGCTCGGTCTGCTCGGCGATCGCGCCGGTCACTTGGACGGTGCCCTCGCGCGTGGACCCGCCTGCCCCGTACGTTACGGAGACGAACGTCGGCTTGAGCTGCTCGATGCGACGCATGGCGCTCCAGAACTGCCGCTCCCCCTGGTCGGTCTTCGGCGCGGAGAACTCGAACGAGAACGACCGGCCCGTCTTGAGCACGTCGGAGATGCGCGGCGCGTGCTTCCCGGCGCGATGGGTCTGGTGGGACGCGAGCGACGCCTGCGGCTGTCGCGGTCTCGGCGGCATGTGTCCAAGCATAACCCAGGGATCAAGTTTCTGTGTTGAGACCACAACGCCAATGCCGGCGCATGGCGACAAGAGCAGGTCGAATGCGCCGTAAAAGCGCTGGAAATACCGCAAACGAGCTGGACGACGCGCCGCGCCAGTTCCTGGCAGGACCAGCTAGTGCCGTTGACTTCAGTGGCGGGTGGTGACGGTGGGGGCCGTGCGCTCGCTGGGACGCTGCGCTCGCGGCAGGACGAGACGTAATCGAAAGGAATTTTCATGATCATGTGGATTCCGCATCGTATTAGCTGCTGAATTCACATGATCATGGTCCGGCGCGTGGAGCCGCCGGGACAACCCGGACAGAACGGGCACACGCCGACCTGTCGCCAGCGCGTGCCCGTTCGCGGTCTCGTTCGTCGGGCGCACGCCGGAAGCGCCTGGGTCGACGGCATTGGGGGCTACGGGGTACGAAGCACTCCCATGCCGGGGGTCCAGGGAGTCGCCCCTGGCTAGTTCAAAAGGCCAGCGCCTGGGCGCGGCGATTGACCTCGGTGCCACGGCGGGCGTAGAGGGCCGCGATCGGGGTGCCCGGCAACGTCTCGTCCGCGGTGAACAGCCAGCGCAGGGCTTCCTCGTCTTCGAACCCGCAGTCGAACAGCACCGTCAGCGTCCCGGATAGCCCCTTGACGATCTGCCCCCCGTCGAGGAAGGCGGCGGGGACCGCGCGGTCACCACTCGGGCGGGTGACCGCGAGGAGCTTGCGGTCGCGGAGGAGTTGCTTTACCCGGCTGACGGGCAGATCGAGCCGTACGGCTACCTCGGGGAGTGACAGCCATTCGCCGACTAGGGCGTCAGCCACGGGGTTTATCTGTGTCACGAATCCAATGTCCCACGTCAGTGCCGGTTCCAAACAACCGACATTCCGTCACAATCAGGTATCTTTCCCCTGGTCAGCCGGAAAATTCGGCTCCGGGGACTCGTTTAGCCCGGTGCTGGCCGCCTTGTGCTCCCAGGCGGCAGCGCGGGCCACCAGCCAGCCGGCGGTGGCCATCAGGCCCTCAGGGCTGACGGTGAACAGCACCTGCCGCCCTGCCCTGGTGCGGGTGACGAGGCGAGCCTCCTCAAGGACGGCCAAGTGCTGCGCGACCGCCTGCCTGGAGACGGGAAGCAAGGCCGCCAGGCCGCCCGCGCTCGCGCCGGGGCTCCTGGCCAGGAGTTCAAGCAACTCACGCCTGCGCGCGTCCGCGAGCGCCGCGAATACGCGATCCGGGTCAGCGAAAGCTTCTGCCATAACCGAGGTCACTCCGCGCCCAGCCGGCGTGCGGGAAGGGCCGGCGTGCGGGAAGGTCAGCGTTCCGCCAGGGACCGCAGGCCAGCAAGCTCGTACTGCCAGCCGCCCTTGTTGCCCTTCCACTCGTCCTCCCGGAGCGCCTCGGGCAGGTCAAGCGACGTGAAGCCGCTCTCCACCACCGTCACGCCCAGCTCGTCGCCGACTGGCCGGAGGTAGAACTCGACCAGGGTGGCGTTACCGGGCGCGGGCTCCGCGCCGCCGAACGCACTCGCCCAACGGAACGAGGCGTAGCCCTGCGGCTCGACGCGGACGACGTCGATCACGTACGGCCTCGCGTCGCCGCCGTAGGCGACCGCTACCCGGGCAGGGCCGCGGGCTGGATCGGCGCCGCTGCCCGGCAGCCACCAGCCGGGGCGGGTGACAAGGTGCCACACCTTGTCCTGAGTCGCGCGAATGGTGATCCGCTGTTCGATACGGTCTTCCATGACAACGCCTCCCTCGCCCCAGGACACACTGAGGGCCGAGTCTTGCATAGCGCCGTAAATTGGTGCAACTAGACGCTTGCAGATGTAGCCAGGTCGGAGTGGCCCCGCGCGAAAAGGACTTTGCCCCGCGGGGAGAACTGACAATGTGATTAACAAGGGCCAAAGCTGTGGACGGTAGCCGTAAAATCGCCCTGATGGAATCTGCCCCCGCGGACGTGCTCGTCGGGCGGATGCTCGATCGGCGGTACCACGTCCGCTCCCGCATCGCGCACGGCGGCATGGCCACCGTGTACCTCGCTACCGACACCCGGCTCGACCGGGAGGTGGCGCTTAAGGTCATGCACGCCGACCTGGCGCGCGACGCTGACTTCGTGGGGCGGTTCATCGGCGAGGCCAAGTCGGTGGCGAGGCTGTCCCACCCGAACATCGTGGGCGTCTACGACCAGGGTGCCGACGGGGATTACCTGTACCTGGCCATGGAGTACGTGCCGGGGCGGACGCTGCGCGCGGTCATGCGGGAGCGGGGCTGGCTGCCCTGGCAGGAGGCCCTGGCCGTGATCGACCCGGTGCTCGCCGGGCTCGCCGCGGCGCACCAGGCCGGGATCGTGCACCGGGACGTGAAGCCGGAGAACGTGCTGATCACGGGCGACGGCCGGGTCAAGGTCGTGGACTTCGGGCTCGCCAGGGCGTCGGCGGCCGTCGGTAACACGCGCGCCGGGATGATCATCGGGTCCGTCGCTTACATCGCGCCCGAGCAGGTCACCGGGGTGCCAAGCGACGCGCGGAGCGACGTGTACGCGGCGGGCATCGTGTTGTTCGAGATGCTCACCGGCCGTCAGCCGTTCAGCGGCGACACTCCGCTCGCGGTGGCGTACGCGCACGTGAACTCGGACGTGCCCGTGGTGAGCTCGCTTGTCGGCGGGATCCCGCCGGGCGTGGACCAGCTCGTCCGGGCGGCGACCAGCCGCGACCAACAGCAGCGGCCGGCTAACGCGGGCGTGTTCCTGCGGGTCACCCGCGCGCTGCGCGGCATGCCGGAGCCCGCCGACTCGGTCACCGGGGCCTGGACGGTGTCCGCCGCGGCCGGGGCGAGCCCGTACGCCGGCGGCGATCCCTACGGCGGCGGCGATCCCTACGGCGGCGCCGATCCCGCCAACGGCGCCGGCGCGCTCGCGCCGACGGGTGCCGGCGGGTCCCACACCATGGTCGTGGACCCCGGGTACGCGGGGTACGGGGAGACGGCCGCTGGCTACGACGACGGCAACGGGCCCGGCCAGCGCGGCTCGGCCTTCGCCGGCTTGCTGCGCGGCGGTGACGACGTCGGAGCTCACGGCGGCGGTGCGCATCGCGACGCCGGCGAGCGAGAGCCGTTCCTGCAGCGGTGGCTGTTCAGCAGCCGGCTCGCTTACGTGCTTGTCGGCGGTCTTGTCTTGATCGGGCTCGCCGGCGGCGGATGGTGGCTGACCTCGGGTCGGTACACCTCCGTGCCCGCGGTGGGCAAGCTGACGGCGGCGGCCGCCACGCAGACGCTGCACGCGGCCGGCTTCCAGGTGCGGACAGGCCAGCCGGTGATCAACGACAACGTGCCGAAGGGCGAGGTGATCGGCACGTCGCCGTCCGGACGGGCACTGCCAGGCGCGACGATCGTGCTCACGATCTCGCAGGGGCCGCGGATGATCACCGTGCCGCCGATTCCCGCGACCGACACCGTGGCGCAGGCCAAGGCGGCGCTGCACGCCGCGGGGCTGACCGTGAGCTCCGCGACCAAGCCGGTGGGCGCGGCGAGCGATCCGCAGATCGGCGCGGTGGCAGGCACCACGCCAGCGCAGGGCACCTCCTGGCCGGAGAACAAGCCGGTTTTCGTGAACGTGGTCGCCGGGCTCGCGCTGCCCGACCTCGTCGGGCAGGACATCGGGACCATCCAGGCGTGGGCGGGCCAGCATAACGTCACCATCCAGCCCACGCAGGTCGACAGCAGCCAGCCGCAGGGCACCATCGTCGCCCAGTCGCCCCCGCCGACCACGCCGGTGCAGCCGGGGCAGACGGTCAACGTGTCGGTGTCCAACGGTCCGCCGATGGTCCCCGTCCCCGACGTGACGGGCCAGAGCTGCCAGGACGCGCAGCAGACGCTGCGGCAGGACGGATTCCAGGTTCAGGTGCAGCAGGGCATCTTCGGTAACGTGTTCGGCGATAACGTGCAGAACATGAGCCCGACAGGGCAGGCGCCGAGCGGGTCGACCATCACCTTGCAGTGCGGGCGGGGCCACTTCTAGATGCCGCTGATCGGTTCGCACGCGACCGTCACCGGCGGGGTCGCGACCGGCGGGCTCGCCTACGCGGCCGAAGTTGGCGCCGAGGTCATCCAGGTCTTCGTGTCCAACCCGCGTGGCTGGGCGGCCGGGCCGGGTGACACCGCAGAGGACGCGCGGCTGCGCGAGTCAGAAGTCCCGGTTTTCGTCCACGCGACGTACATGATCAACCTGGGTTCCGGGAATCCGGCGGTGGCCGCGAAGTCGGCCGACGCGGTCGCGCACGCGCTGCGCCGTGGCGGGGAGATCGGCGCGCGGGGCGTGGTGGTGCATACCGGGTCCGCCGCCGGCTGGGCCGGCGCAGGCGCCGGGGAGGGCGACGCCAGGGTGCGCGCGCTGCGGCAGATTGGCGAGATCGCGCTTCCGCTGCTCGACAAGCTCGGCGACGACGACCCCGACCTGCTGTTCGAGCCGATGGCCGGGCAGGGTCAGATGCTGTGCGCACGGGCGGGCGACCTGGCCACCTACCTGTCCGCCGTTGAGCACCACCCGAAGGCCGGGGTCTGCCTCGATACCTGTCACCTGTTCGCGGCCGGCCACGACCTGACGGCGGACGGCGGCGTGGCGGCCATGCTCGGTCAGCTCGGCACAGTTGCGGGCAGCACGGAAACGGGTACCGGGGTCGGCCGCGTGAAGCTAGTGCACGCCAACGACTCGCTGCTCGGCTGCGGGTCCAAGCGCGACAGGCACGAGACGATCGGCGCGGGAATGATTGGCACGGGGCCGTTCCGCGAGCTGCTCGCGGCCCTGCCCGACGTCCCCTTCGTCGTTGAGACGCCCGGCGGGAAGGCGGGGCACGCCAGGGACATCGCTACGCTTAAGGAACTCCGGGCGGCCGGCTAGCTGAGTTGCCGCGCAAATGGCGGGGGCACGAGGTCGTCCGCCGGGAGACTACGGCGGGGGTTACGGGGGTCGCCCCGCGGGAGATGGGAGCGCTGAGATGGTTGTGGTGATGGCCGCGGACGCCACCGCGTCCGATGTGGACCACGTGGTGAGCGTGGTGCGTGAAGCAGGCGGCGAGGCGTTCGTCAGCCGCGGCGAGTCGCGCACGATCATCGGGCTGAGCGGCGACATCGAGCGGTTCGCCGCGACGCTGAACCTGGCCGGGCTGCCCGGCGTGGCCGACGTGGTGCGGATCTCGGTGCCCTACAAGCTGGTCAGCAGGGAGCACCGCAGGGAGCGCTCGGTGATCCGGGTCGCTGGCGTGCCGATCGGTCCCGACACGCTGACGGTGATCGCCGGGCCGTGCGCGGTGGAGACGCCTGAGCAGACCCTGGCCGCGGCCCGGATGGCGCGGGCGGCCGGCGCGTCGCTGCTGCGCGGCGGTGCGTTCAAGCCCAGGTCGTCGCCCTACGCCTTCCAGGGCCTCGGCGAAGTGGGGCTGAAGATCCTGGCGGAGGTCCGCGAGGAGACCGGGCTGCCGATCGTGACCGAGGTGATCGACCAGCGCGACGTGGAACTAGTCACGAAATACGCGGACATGCTGCAGGTCGGCACGCGGAACATGCAGAACTTCCCGCTCCTGCAGGCCGTCGGCGCGGCGGGCAAGCCGGTCATGCTCAAGCGCGGCATGTCCGCCACCATCGAGGAGTGGCTGATGGCCGCCGAGTACATCGCGCAGCGCGGCAACCTGGACATCGTGCTCTGCGAGCGCGGCATCCGCACGTTCGAGAACGCTACCCGCAACACCCTGGACATCTCCGCCGTCCCTGTCGCGCAGCGGCTCTCGCACCTGCCGGTGATCGTGGACCCGTCGCACTCGGGCGGCCGTCGCGACCTGGTGCTGCCGCTCTCGCGTGCGGCGATCGCGGTCGGCGCCGACGGCATCATCGTCGACGTCCACCCGCACCCGGAATCCGCGCTCTGCGACGGCCCGCAGGCGCTCATCGAGTCCGACCTCCGCGAACTGGCTTCCGTGGCGCACCATCTGTCGCCTTTGGTGGGCCGGACCCTGACCCCGGCCCCGCCCGCGAAGCTCCGCCACACGTGAGGCGCGGCGCCCGCCACACGTGAGGCGCGCAGCGCCTCATACCGGGGGGTACGGGGGGTCGTCCCCCCGGGAGATATCGGTTGACTGACGGCCCGATAAGATGGCGGTTTTTGCCATCGGGCCGTCAGTCAACCCCGTCAATCGACCGGGCGGTATTCCTGTGCGTTCGCGGCCAGTTGCTCGGCTAGCTCGTCCGCGTCGAGCCGGCCCTCGATCTTGCGCAGGTCCTCGATCTTCGCCCGGGTCTCCGCCCGGCGCGGGGTGAGCAGCGTGCAGCAGTCCTGATCGGGCAGCTCGGAGATCGCCAGCGTGCCGAGCCTGCGCGCCTCCGCCATGATCTCCGTCTTGTCCCAGCCGACCAGCGGCCGCAGGATCGGCAGCGACACGGCGTCGTCAAGCGCGGTGATGTTCGGCAGCGTCTGGCTGGACACCTGGCCGAGGGAATCGCCGGTCACCAGGGCCGTGGCGTGCATCCTCGCGGCCAGGGCCTCGGCCGTCTTGAGCATCAGCCGCCGCTGCGCCATGACCTGGAGGCGGCCCGCCCCCGAGGTGGCGAGTGACTGCTGCGCCTTGCCGAACGGCACCACGTACAGCCGCGACGCGCCCTGGAACCGGTCCAGCCCGCGAACCAGCGCGTACGCCTTGTAAACCGACTCAGGCCCCGTCAACGGCATACCGGAAAAGTGCAGGAAGACACAGCGCAGGCCGCGCCGCATCATCCGGTAGGCGGCCACGGGCGAGTCGATACCGCCGGACATCAGCGCGACCGCACGGCCGCTCATCCCCACCGGCAGGCCGCCCTGCCCTGGCAGCCCCCCGGTGAACACGAACACCTCGCGCTGGTCGACCTCGACGAAGATCTCCGTGTCCGGGTGCTTGAGCGACACCTTCAGCCCGTGCGCGGCCACGACCTGCGCCCCGATCAGCGCGTTGAGCTGCTCGGAGGTGACGGGGAAGCGCTTGTCGCGCCGCCGTGACCGCACCGCGAACGACCCGCTTCCCGCGTCCGCCAGCGCCACCGACGCGGCGATCGCCGCCTCCGGGGTCTTGTCGACCCGCAGCGCGCGGCAGACGCGGACGATCCCAGGCACGTCGGCGACCCGCTCGGCCACCCGGTCCACGGCCGCCGCGTGCTCCGCCGTGGTCAGGCCGTCGCGTGCCACCCGCAGCACGAGCACCCCCTCGCGCAGGGTGAGCTCGGCGGGCACCCCGGTGCCGCGGACCGCCGCACGAACGTTGGCATGCAGTATCCGCTCGAATTGCTGCCTGTTCCTCCCCTTAAGGAAGATTTCTCCCTGCTTCAGCAGTACGCACGGCTCGCCAGCGACCGGACCCGCACCGGCCGTGACCGGATCGGTCAAGGTCATCCCTCCAGTCTGCCAGTTCCCAGGCAGTCCGGCGGACTTCGCCGGGTACCCCTCTCGGAAAAAGGCAACAATCAAGGATCGTCAGAACGACTTCTTGTTTCACGCTCCCCGCCACACGTTCTCCCTGTGCGTGGCGGCGGCCCGGCCCGGCCGGAGCCGCGCGGACCAGCGAGAAGATGCCATCGGCACGCGCATCTCCCCGGTCCTCGGCAGAAGGCGGGCGAGGAAAGCGAAGCACGAACTCGTTCTGATGATTGATGTTTTTCTTTTTGCTTGCTGCGGAGGCCTTTTGCGACATAACGTGTGCGCGTGAACGCCAACGAGCGGGATGAGATCACCGCGTCCGTGGCCGCCCACGCGGAACTCGGGTCACGGTATGACTCGGCCGTGGCCGAAGGCCTGGTCGAGCGGATCGGCGACGAGATCGACCGGCGGATCGACGCGCGGATCGGCGGGCAGCCTCAGCCCGGCAGGCAGGCGCAGGGCGGCAACCAGGCGGCGCCCGCGTACCAGGGGCCGGCCGCGTACCAGGGGCCGGCCGCGCCCACGCCGTCGATGCCCGCCGCCGCCCCGCCGCCGCCCGCGGTGCCACGGCGGGCAGGCGGGCTGAGCGGGATGGTGCTCGGCCTCGGGTCGATGGGGCTTGGCGTCGGGGCCACCGCTGTCGTCGTTGGCCATCACGTGGAATCCGTCGCCGCGCTGCTCATGGTCCTGCTGATCTGGGCCGCGATCGCGGTTATCAACATCGCTCACGCGCAGCGACGGCTCTGAGCCGCGGGAGCACGCGATGTTCGAGCGGTTCACCGAGCAGTCAAGGCGCGTGGTCGTACTGGCCCAGGAAGAGGCCAGGATGCTCGGCCATAATCACATCGGCAGCGAGCACCTCTTGCTCGGGCTGCTGCACGAGCAGGGCGGCACGGCGGCGGACGTCCTGGAGTCCGCGGGGATCACGGTGGAAGCGGCCAGGGCTCAGGTCGAGGAGCTCGCCGTGCCTCGCGACAAGTCGCCCTCTGGGCACATCCCGTTCACCCAGCGGGCGAAGAAGATCCTTGAACTGTCGCTGCGCGAGGCGCTTGAGCAGAGGAAGAGCTACATCGGCACCGAGCACATCCTGCTCGCGCTGATGCGCGACTCCGACGGCATGGGCGCGCGGGTCCTTGAGCGGCTCGGCGGGTCACTGCCCGCGCTGCGGCAGCAGGTCATCGACAAGGTGGCCGAGGCGGCGCCGCCCGGCCCCGCCGACCGGGAAACCGAGCACGAGATGTGGGCCGCGGACTGGCGGCACGCCCAGGGCGGCTTCGCACGGGAGGCCCGCGTCCCCCCGCCCGTCGCCGGGTTCCGCCAGCTGCTCACGCCGATCGACCGGCGCCTGGCAGCCATCGAGCGCCACCTCGGCATCGCCGCCGACGAGGAGGCCGAGGCCGGGTTCCGCGGGCTGCTCGCGTCGGTCAACCGGCACCTGGCCAACATCGAGCGCCACCTCGGCGTCTCCGCCGGAGAGGCAGAAAAACCCGGGAGCGCCGACGAGGACCCCGGGGAAGAGGCGGAATAGGCGCGTCGGCTTTAACCCGAGCCACAGCGCGGGGGGCGCCGAGGTTTTGTCGGCGTCCTCCCGCGGGGGGATATGGGGGGCGAAGCCCTCCCATGCCGGGGGGTGCAGGGGGGTCGTCCCCCCACGCAAAAATAAATTGCCTGGCCCCGGCGTTGGAGCATAAGCTCAGCTGCTCCCCCGCCGTCCGCGAAGGATTTTTGTCATGTCTTGGCGCAGTGCCCTAGCCCCTGGCTGGGCCCGCCGGTATCCAGTGCTCGCCATCCGTGACTTCCGGCTCCTGCTCCTGGACCGGCTGCTCGCTCCGTTCTCCATCGGGTTCTCGCTCGTCGGCGTCTCGTTCGCCGTGCTCAAGGTCACCGGCTCCACGGCGGACCTCTCCTACGTGATCGCCGCCCAGACCGCGCCTATGCTGGTGT
The DNA here is from genome assembly GCA_963759545.1 of uncultured Actinomycetota bacterium. Lineage (GTDB taxonomy): Bacteria > Actinomycetota > Actinomycetes > Streptosporangiales > Streptosporangiaceae > Trebonia. The sequence continues at coordinate 31,750 of CAVXAB010000002.1, read as the reverse complement.
TCTCGCTGGTCAGCGGGGTGTTCGCGGACCGGTTCCGGCCGCAGCGGGTGATCATGGCAGGCAACCTCGCCGTGGTCGTCGGCGAGGGCGTCTTCGGCCTGCTCATGCTGGTGACCGGGCATCCGCCGCTGTGGGCGATGATCAGCCTCGAGGCGGTCAACGGGATCGGCGGCGCCGTGTTCTACCCGGCCTCGCAGGCGCTGCTCCCCCAGGTCGTGCCGGAGACGCTGCTGCAGGAGGGCAGCTCGATCAGCCGGCTCGCGATGAACATCGGGCAGATGACCGGGGCCGCCGCGGCCGGCGTGGTTGTCGCGGTGGCCGGACCCGGCTGGGCGCTCACGCTCTGCGCGGCCGGCATGTCAGGGACGGTTCCGCTGATGCTCGCCGTCAAGGGCGGGCGGCGGCCACGCCAGGCCCCGTCCGACGAGCCCGGCATGATCGCCGAACTGCGCGAGGGGTGGGCCGAGTTCACCAAGCACACCTGGCTGTGGGCCACGGTGATCCAGTACTGCCTGGTCATGATGGCCTGGAACGGCGCGTTCATGGTGCTCGGGCCGGTCGTGGCCAGGGCGCACCTCGGCGGCGCCGCCGCGTGGGGCGCGATCTCCGCCGCGGACGCGCTCGGGCTGATCCTCGGCGGCCTGATCTCGCTGCGGTACACGCCGCGCAAGCCGATGCTGTTCGTGGTCTGCACCGGGGGCGCGTTCGCGATCTCACCGCTGATGCTCGGGCTCGTCGCGCCGCTGCCGCTCATCTGCCTGGTCGCGTTCTGCCTCGGGACGCTGGCCGAGGTGATGATGGTGCAGTGGACGGTGGCGATGGCCACCAGGATCCCCTCTGACAGGCTGGCCAGGGTGTCGTCGTACGACGCGTTCGGGTCGCTCGCGGCGATGCCGCTCGGCGCGCTGATCGCCGGCCCGCTCGCGGCGCGGGTCGGCGTTCCCGTGACGCAGTTCGCCGCCGCGGCGGTGATCTTCGTGGCCTCCGCGTTCACCCTGCTCCCACGGGAGATTTGGACGATCCGCAGCGACGACGTGCTCGGCGGCGACTCGGGGGCGCCTGGCCTTGAGACGGAACCGCCCGGTGCACCTGATGACCTCCCTAACGCTATCGCCAGTGCTCAAGTGGGAGCGGACCTCGGCTGAGCACGGTCCTGATCGCGAACGTGGACCGGGCCTCGGTGACGTCGGGGACGGCGAGGACCTGGTCGAGGAGCAGTTGCTCGTAGCCGGCCAGGTCGGGCACGGCGGCCTCGATGAGGAAGTCGTCAGAGCCTGAGACGAGGTAGCAGGCGACGACCGCGGGGATGGCCAGGAGCGCCGCCTCGACCTGTGCGGAGGTCTCGCGGGAGTGGCGGTCGACCTTGAGCCCGACGAACACGGTCAGGCCGAGGCCGGCCCTCGCCCGGCTGACCTCGGCGCGATACCCGGCGATGATCCCGTCGGCCTCCAGTGCCTTCACGCGGCGCAGGCAGGCCGACGGGGACAGTCCCACCGCGTCGGCCAGGTCGACGTTGGCGATCCTCCCGTCCCGCTGCAAGTGGGCAAGGATGGCACGATCAACCTTGTCTGGCACGTGGGCCGGCACGTTCATAAGTGAATAGTAGCCTTCACGCAATTTTGTGCCGCTACAGCACCGTAGCGCGGCGATATTTGCCATCGCGTGCGAACCGTTTTGGCGAAGCATGGAGGCATGACAGAGACGCTGTCGCGGGCGCTCTCCCCCGCCGCTCACCCGGTCCGCTCCCCCGCCACGCCCGGCACCGCCGCCCCGTCAGGCCCGGCCGGCCTGACGACCGCGCGGGGCGTCGCGCTCTACATCGGCGCGCTGCTCGGGCCGGGCCTGCTGCTGCTCCCCGGGCTCGCCGCCGCCGAGGCCGGCCCGGCATCGGTGCTCGCCTGGGCGGGGCTGCTCATCCTGTCCGGGCTGTTCGCCGTCGTGTTCGGCTCCCTCGGGCGCGGCTTCCCCTCGGCGGGCGGCGTCATCGGCTACGTCCGCGCCGGGCTCGGCGCGCGGGCGAGCGCGATCGCCGGCTGGTCGTTCCTCGCGGGGGTCATCGCGGGCGCGCCGGTCGTCTGCCTGATCGGCGCCGGCTACGTCACCGAGCTCACCGGCGGCGGGAGACTCGCCAGGGCGCTGATCGCCGCGCTGCTGCTGCTCGCCGTCATGGGGCTCGTCGCCGGCGGGCTGCGCGCTTCCGCTACCGCCCAGTTGCTGCTCGTCGGCCTGCTGCTCGCCGTGGTCGTCATCGCCGTCGCCGGCTCCGCCGGCTGGTCGCGCGCCGCCAACTGGGCACCGTTCGCGCCGCACGGCTGGCAGGCGGTCGGGCACGCGGCCTCGACCCTCATGCTCTCCTTTGTCGGCTGGGAGGCGGTCGCGCCGCTGACCACGCGGTTTACCGACCCGGCACGGCAGCTGCCGCGCGTCATCGGCAGCGCCCTGGTCGTCACCAGCGTGCTCTACCTGGGCCTCGCCATCGCCACGATCAGCGTCCTCGGCACCGGGGCGGGGACCAGCGCGCCGCTCGCCGCGCTGCTGCGGGACGCGGCGGGCCCGGCGGGGACGGTCGCCGCCGCCGTCGCCGCGGTCGTGCTGACGCTCGGCGCGGTCAACGCCTACGTCACCGGCGCCGCCGAGATGGTCGTCGAGCTGACGCGGCCGAGTGGCGCTCGCACCGCGGCCTGGCCCGCTACGCGGCCGGCGCGGCGCGGCCCGCGCGGCCCGCGCGGCCCGCGCCCCGGTTCCTCGCGGCCATCGCGGTCTCGGGTGTGGCGCTGATCTCGCTGTACGGTCTCGGCCTGGTCAGCCCCGCGGCGCTTGTCGCCATTCCGACGACGTTGTTCCTCGTGGTCTACCTCGGCTGCATGGCCTCCGCGGCCCGGGTGCTGCGCGGCCCGGCACGCCTGGCAGCCGCCCCCGCCGCGGTCATCGTCGCGGTCGTGCTCGCGTTCTGCGGCTGGGCCCTGCTGGCCGCGCTGGCCGTCGTCCTCGCCGTCTGCGCCGCGCGCCCGTTCGCGCGGCTCTTCGCGCGGGCGGCGGCCCCGATTCGCAACAGGCGCGAATCGCGCTAAAGAACGGATTCTCGCGACAACCTGGAATGTCGGACCCTAAGCGTAGCGTGTGGGCCATGAACCTTCCCAGGCGCCTTTCCGGTCGCAAGACCCGTCTTGAGTGCCCCGGTCACCCCAAGGAAGCCGACGGGGCCGACCGCGACTGCGAGCACGCGGCGTACATGAGCTGGGTCGCCGCCACCGTCGGGGAGCACGGCTGGGCCATTTCCGGGCGGCACGGCGACGAGGCGGCGCCGCCCTGGGCCTACAGCGTGGGCATGTGGCTGTCCTGCCAGGTCCCCGAGCTGGTGCTGTGCGGGTTGCCCGTTGAGAACGGCGCGGCCATCATCAACGCGATCGGCGCCAGGATCGCCGACGGCGCCGACTACTGCGTGGGCGACGTGCTCGACGACGTCTGCCCGGCACCGCTCGCGCTCCGCCCGGTCGAGTCGAGCTGGCGGGCGTCGAACGGCCTGCTCGCGATCTCCAACGCCTTCTACGGGATGGTCAGGCCGCCCTACCTCCAGGTCGTGTGGTCAGACAAAAACGGCCGGTTCCCCTGGGAGCCGGGTTTTCAGGTCACGTTCGACCGGATGCAGCCCCTGCTGTGGCTGCCCCGCGACGACAACCCCCCGTCCCCGTGGACCCGCCTGGAGCGCCTCGCCTGAGCCCGGCCGCGTACGGCCGGACGCGGGTGCATCCCGATGCCAGGCAATGCAGCACCGCCCGCCCCGCTCCGGCGGCAGCTTCCTCCCCGCCAGCAGCACCGCCCCCGGCCATGGTACTGGAACAATCCCTTGTTCCAGCCGACCGCGCCACCGGCAGTAACGGCCTGCTCGTCGAACTCGCCGGCATCGCCGCCGGCTGCGTCGGCGGGCGCTGGCGGCCGACGCCCTGACGCGCGTCCATCCGGGTGCCCCGCACCGGGGCGCCATGCCCTTGCAGCGCGTTGACGGCCGTACGCCGCCTTCTTGACGCTGGTCGTCGGCGCCAGGGCCGCGCATGTCCTACGGCGCCGCCCACTGGTGTCACCACCTCTGGTGCATCGCCAGCCCGGTCGTCGCCGGTCCAGGTGATCACCAGACGCCTGGTCGGTCATACCGCGGATCAGCGCTGCTCATCGTCCGCCGCCGAGGCGTCGCGGCATCCGCACAGCACCGGAACTCCAAGGGAGCACGTCATGGTCTCGCAGCTCACGAGCAATATCGTCAACGGCCTGGTCCTGCGACCTCGCCAAGCGACCTGGGCCCGGCACGCAAGATCGGCCGCATCGCCTGTGCGCCGTCATCGCCGGGCCGTGATCATCCCCCTGTTCTCGGCCGCCCGGCCACCCACGGCATCGGCCTCGCGGTGGAGATCGCCGGCATCGCCGCCGGGCTGCTCGGCGGCCTGGCCGCCGCGGCCCTGATGCGCGTCTACCGGCCCGCGCACTGGGCTGCCGGTCAGCAGCGCCGGGTGGCCGTTCGCAGCCTTCTGGACCGTCTCATCGGCGCCAGGGCAGCCTTCTCTACGGCGCCGCCCGCTGGTTCACCGGCTCGATCGTGTCCTGGCCATCGTCACCTGGCTCGGAGGCGGCATCACCGACGGCTGATCTCTGGCCATCACGATGTCATCGTCGCCAGCGCTCCGCCTCCTGTTCGCCGGCAGGCTGCCGCGCAGGTCCGCGGCAGACGCAATCACGCAGCGGCCGAAACCTCCCGGCACGGCCTCGCGCCAGGGAACCATTCCGGCGGGCGGCGGCCAGCGCTGTGCCGGTCGCTGCCAGACGTCCCCGGCGCTGGTCAGACGTTCTTGGCGTAGTTGCGGAAGGTTGTCACCGAGATCGCCACCGCGATCAGGGCCAGGGCCAGCAGGCCGCCGGCGCGGACCGCTATCGCGGACCAGTCGGTGCCGGCGGCGATGGCGTCCCGGCCGATCTGGACCTCCCAGTTGAGCGGGTTCCTTGAGGCGATGGCCTGCATCCAGCCGGGGAGGAAGCTCGGCTGCATGAAGGCGCTTGACAGGAACATCAGCGGGAGCATGAAGAGCGTGTAGACGCCGATGATCGCCTCACGGGAGCGGGTCAGCATGCCGGTCATGTTGGAGAGCGCGCCCCAGAAGACGCCGACCAGGACGGACGCGGCGGTCAGGACGGCGATGCCGGCCGCGCCGCCCGGGTAGCTGGCACCGCCCGCGAGGCCGAGAAGCACGATGATGAGGGTCTGCACGACCGTGGAGACCGCTTGCTCGGCCACCGAGGCGTTCATGATCGCCAGGCGGCTCGCCGGGGTGACGAGGAAGCGGTTGAGGGTGCCGCGGTCGATCTCCTCGATCGTCGACATGCCTGCCCACATGTTGCCTGACATCGCGTTCATCGCGACGATGCCAGGGATCAGGTAGGCGAGGTACGAGCCCTGGTAGCCGAAGCCCGGGATGTCGATAACCTTGTGAAACAGCTCACCGAACAGGAACAGCCAGATCACCGGCTGGATCACTCCCATGCCAAGCACGAACGGCTGGCGGCCCAGCGCACGGAGCCTGCGCGCGGTCAGGTACCAGGTGTCGGAGATCAGTCCGGCCCCCGGCGCGGGCGCGGGCCTGGTGGCTTCCCTGTAGGTCACGGTTGTCATCGTCCGGCCACCTCCGTCAGTCGCGTGGCGTCGCTGTAGCGGCGGCCCGCGTAGTGCAGGTACACGTCATCGAGCGACGTAACGTCGAGTTCCCGCTTGAGCCGGGCCGGCTCGCCCTCGGCCACCACGCGGCCCCGGTCGACGACCGCGAGCGAGCCGGCGAGCCGGTCGGCCTCGTCGAGGTAGTGCGTGGTGAGCAGGACGGTCACCTTGTCGGCCGTGGCGAGCGTGGCGATCTCGTCCCACATCGCGGCGCGGGACTCCGGGTCGAGGCCGGTGGTCGGCTCGTCGAGGAACAGGACCCTGGGCTTGTGCACCAGGCCGAGGGCGACGTCGAGGCGGCGCTGCATGCCGCCGGAGTAGGTGCGGACGAAGCGGCCAGCCGCCTCGGTGAGCTGGAACCGGTCAAGGAGCTCGTCGGCGCGGGCCGTCGCGGCCTTCGTCGGCATGCCGTATAGGTGCCCCTGGAGGATCAGGTTCTCCCGGCCGGTGGCCCCCGGGTCCGCGCCCGAGCGCTGGCCGACGACGCCGATCACCCGGCGGGCCTGCGCCGGGGCCGCGATGACGTCGATCCCCTCGATGGTGGCTGAGCCCTCGTCTGGCGTGGCGAGGGTGGTGAGGATCTTGACGGTGGTGGTCTTGCCCGCGCCGTTGGGGCCGACGAGGGCGAAGATGCTGCCCTGCCGCACGCTGAGCGTGAGGCCGTCCAGCGCCCTGACGCGTGTTTTCCCTGGTGCGGGATAGGACTTGACGAGGCCGCGGGCCTCGATGGCCGCGCTTCGGGGGGTACGGGGGGTCGTCCCCCCGGGAGATGACTGCGGGGTACGGGGGGTCGTCTCCCCGGGAGATGTTTGCGGGGTCGTCCCCGCTGGAGGTGACTGCATGGTGGTAACTCCTCGTTAGCTGGACTGCGTGTCTGCTTCAGTCCCGCGAGGAATCGCCCGGCGTACACTCATGATTGGGCCTCATGGCTGCCGCCTGCGGGTTACCCGCGGGACTGGTGGTGAGGTTGCGGCCTCGGTCCGTGGTGTTGCAGCACCGTGGACCGGGGTCGCCTTTTACGTTTGTTCCGGGTTTTCCGGCCACCCCCTCTTCGAGAGCTCGTCGAGTTCCTCGAACTCGGGCGGCGCCTTGCCCGTCGCGTGCAGGTGCCGCCAACCGTCCATGCCGCTGATGGTCCCCTCGACGAGTTCCCCGAGCAGCCCGCGCAGCCACTGCGCCTGGGCGACGCGCATCGCGAGCTGGTATTCCGTCTCGATCAGAAACACCCTGGGCAAGCGCTCGGCCCAGAGCCGCAGGTCCGCCTCGTGGCTGGCGTTGGCCTTGTCGAGGGTCGCCAGACGCTTGGTCAGCAGGCCGATCACCTCGTCGGGGGGCAGGATGCCCGCATTGGACAGCGCCGTGACGAACCCGCCGCGCTCGCCCTCTGGCACCGTGAGCAGCTCACTCAGCCAGTCCCTGAGCTCGGCCAGGCCGGGGCCGGTGATCTGGTAAGTGGTGCGCTCCGGCTGGCGGCCCGCACGCTCGGTGGCGGCCGCCTCGATGAACCCGTACTTTTCGAGGTTCTGCACCACGGTGTAGAGCGAGCCCCAGTTGATCTTGAAGTTCTGCTCCTCACCGCGTGCCCGCAGCGTCTGCGCCATCTCGTACGGGTACATGGGCTTCTGCGCGAGCAGCGACAGCAGCGACAGCGCGAGCAGGTTGCCCACCTTGCGCCGCTTAGCCACGGGTACCGCCTCCTGACTTGCTCGTCTCCAAGTACTCGTAGACGAGTATACGCCGCCGAGCGCAGAATTCAAGAGCTATCGCGAGTCCTTGGCGACGGGTTCGCGGGCGCGCCGGTCGCGCGGTCAGGGGTCACGGGTCAGCGGTCACGGGGTCAGCCAGCGCTACGGCTAGATCCGGGCCTACAGTTCGCGTTCGTAGACGTACATCAGCGGGCCGTCCCCTCCCGACCGGTTGCTGAAGCCGAGGCTCTCGTACAGGCGGCGGGCCGCGAGGTCAGGCTCGTCGACACCGATGTCCATGCTGTCCGCGCCCCGGTTGCCGGCCTCGCGGAGAGCCGCCTCCATCAGCCGACGTCCTAGCCCTCGCCCGCGCCGGGCGGGGGTCACGTACAGCTCCGCCAGGTAGCTTTCCAGGCCGGCGCTCCAGATCGCCGGGCGAAAGCGGAGCACGGCCAGCCCGTCGGGCCCGTCGCCGGCGAGCACGACGAGCGTGTCGCCGCCGTCCAGTAGTTGCCGCATCCGTTCCGCCAGCGCCGATGGCTCGGGCGTGGGCTCATCGAACTCTCGGTTGAAGGCGTGGAGCAACCGCCCGATCGCGTCAGCGTCGTCACGGTCGGCAAGGCGAATTTGGGGTGACATGAGTCCTCCTGTCGTGGTCCGGTCTGTGCAGGCGACTGGGCCACGCGGAGGTCCACGGGCAGGATTCCCTGGGTCACGTCAACATCGCACGTTATGACACTAACACGACCGTTAACGGGGCCCTCGACGAAAAATCCGGAGTTCGCGCTCCCCCGCCCGCGGGAGTAATGGGACGCGGGAGAAGTAGGCCGAATTCGTTCGGGACGCGCTTGATCTGGACGATTTTGATCTTGATTTTGATTCTTGCGGTTAGCCGAAAAAGACTTCGGCTTCCGCGTAGCGCTCCGGGGGGACCAGCTTCAGTTCGCGGGTGGCCTCGGCGAGGGGGACGCGGACGATCTGGGTGCCGCGCAGCGCCACCATCGTGCCGAACGCCTCGTCGTGCACCGCCTCCACCGCGTGCAGGCCGAAGCGGGTCGCCAGCACCCGGTCGAAGGCGGTCGGGGTGCCGCCGCGCTGTATGTGGCCGAGGACCGTGCAGCGCGCCTCTTTGCCCGTGCGCTTCTCGATCTCGTTGGCGAGGTACTGGCCGACGCCGCCGAGCCTGACGTGGCCGAAGGCGTCGAGCTGGCCCGACTGCAGCGCGGACTCCTCGTGCTGCGGGTGCGCGCCCTCGGCGACCACCACGATCGGCGCGTACCTGGTCTGGAACCGGTGCTCCACGTAGCCGATCACCTTGTCGATGTCGAACGGGCGCTCGGGAATGAGGATGACGTTCGCGCCGCCAGCGAGCCCGGCGTGCAGGGCGATCCAGCCCGCGTGCCTGCCCATCACCTCGACGATGAGCGCCCGGTGATGGCTTTCCGCCGTGGTGTGCAGGCGGTCGATCGCCTCCATGGCGATGTTCACCGCGGTGTCGAAGCCAAACGTGTAATCGGTGGCACCGAGGTCGTTGTCGATGGTCTTCGGCACGCCGACGACGGGAACGCCCTCGTCGTTCAGCCGGGCCGCGACGCCAAGCGTGTCCTCGCCGCCGATGACCACCAGGGCGTCGACGCCGAGCCCGTCCATGTTGTCCTTGATCCGGTCCACGCCGGACCGGCCAGGGCCGGTCTCCTTGAACGGATTCGTCCGCGACGAGCCGAGGATCGTGCCGCCGCGCGGCAAGATGCCGCGCACCGCGGTCACGTCGAGCGGCATCGTGTCCGCTTCAAGCGGCCCCCGCCAGCCGTCGCGAAATCCGAGGAACTCGATCCCGTAATCCTGGCTACCCTTGCGTACCACCGCGCGGATCACCGCGTTCAGTCCCGGGCAGTCGCCGCCCCCGGTAAGGACTCCCACTCGCATAGGGCAAAGCCTAGCCGTCCGCGGGCCGCTTGTAATGGCGGCGCGAGAACGCCTGGCGATGCAATCGATAACATCGATAAATCCGTGTCTGGCGGGTCGGCCCGCGCCTGTTCCTTCGCCCGCTGCGCGTAGATGTTGACGTATTCCTGACCGGACAGCTTCGCGATCTCAGCGATGATCTCGTCGGTGACCGCGCGCAGCGCCTCGCGGTCCTTCTCCCTGCCGTAGTAGCGGGAGAACTCCATGGGCTGGCCGAAGATCACCCCGGGCCTGACGCCGAACTTGGGGTTGCGCGAGCCAGGCGGCAGGAACTCGAAGGTGTTCATCATGGCGCACGGCACGACGGGCGCGCGGGACTCAAGCGCCAGCCGCGCCACGCCGGTGCGGCCCCGGTAGAGGCGCCCGTCCGGTGAGCGCGTGCCCTCCGGGTAGATGCCGAGGACCCTCCCCTCCGCGAGGACGCGCAGCCCGGAGCGCAGGGCGCGCTCGCTGGCCTCCCCGCCGGTCCTGTCGATCGGTATCTGCCCGACCCCGCTGAAGAACGCCCGGCTCGCCAGGCCCTTGACGCCCTTGCCGGTGAAGTACTCGGCCTTGGCGAGGAACACCACCTTGCGCGGCAGCGGCAGCGGACCGAAGAAATGGTCGGAGAAGGACAGGTGATTGCTCGCGAGGATGACCGGGCCGCGCCTTGGCAGGTTCCGACGCCCCCTGGACCAGGGCCGGAACACGATCCACAACGTTACGCCCAGCGTGTACTTCGCTACCCAGTAGAACACGCATACATCGTCCCACGTCCCTCGAAATCTGTGGGACGATGCAAGGGTGTCATCAATATCACCGGAGGCCGCAACTCCGGAGGCCGCCCCGTTCTCCGCTGACGGGGGGCCGGTTGGGGCCCTTGTCCTGCACGGTTTCACCGGGTCACCGCGCACCGTGCGGCCGTGGGCCGGGTATCTCGCGGAAGCCGGCCTTACCGTGCGGGCGCCGCTGCTCCCCGGGCACGGCGCCGACTGGCGGGAACTCGCCAAGACCGGCTGGACGGACTGGTACGAATGCGCCGAGCGCGCGTTCACGGAGCTCTACGCCCGGTGCGATCAGGTATTCGTCGCCGGGATCTCGATGGGCGGCTGCCTGGCGTTCCGGCTCGCGGAGACACAGGGCGACCGGGTCAGCGGCCTTGTGGTGGTGAACCCGTCGCTGGCCGGGGACAACCCGCTGATCCCGTTCGCGCCGGTGCTCAAGCACGTGATCCGGGCGCTATCCTCCATCGGCGGTGACATCAAGAAGCCGGGCGCGCAGGAGGGTGCGCTGAAGAAGACCCCCGTGGCGTCCGTCGCGACCCTGCCGCAGATGTGGAAGACGACCGTGGCCGAGCTCACCTCGGTGACCCAGCCGGTGCTCGTCTACCGGTCCACGGTCGACCACGTGGTGGGTCCGGCCAGCATGAAGGTGCTTACCGCGGCCCTGCCGGGCGCCGAGGTGCGGCCGCTTGCCAACAGCTACCACGTGGCTACCCTTGACAATGACGCGCCCGAGATCTTCGATGGCACCCTGGCATTCATTCAGAAGCACAGCATCAGGCAGCAAAACGGGTAAGACTTCTTAGGTGAGGATAGTGAGACCTCCGCAGCTTTCGTCGCGCCGGGCTGACCCGGCGGGACGTCGGGGGGTCGACCGTCCGGAAGAGACAGTTCAAGGGACAGGAGTCACCCCGGGGCCTTGGTCCGCGCCGGGCGGGCCTGATAGGATCGCGGTTTTTGCGATCAGGCCCGAGCGGGGCGGACATCGGGGGGTACGGGGGGTCGCTCCCCCGGGAGAGAACAGTGGCTGACGGGGACGTGCCCGGGGGAACCGGCACAGGCGGTAACGCGACAGGCGGAAACGGCGACGAGGACGTCTGGCTGGACCTGGTCGCCCGCTTTGACGCGCCCGCGCCGGCCGGCGAAGCGCCGCCCTGGCCGGACAGGGAAGACCTGGCCGGCCCGGTGCACGTCACGCCCGTCGCGCCGCCCTCGGTGCCCGAGGCGCTGCCCGGTGAGCCCCCGACCAACCCGACCGGGCTGCCGGGGCTGCCGGTGCTCGGCGGTCCCTCCATGCCGGACAACGCTGTGCCTGATAGCGCCGTGCCGGACGAGACCTTGCCCGACCAGCCGTGGCCGGGGCTCGGCGCGCGGCCAGGCCCCAGGGACGCGGCGCCGGCGAACGAGCACGCCGACGACCACTTCGTCCCGCCGGTGCCCCCGCCGCTGCCCAGGCTCGACCCGGTGACGAAGGGCGCCTGGCTCGCGCTATTCGGCGGTCCGCTCTACCTGCTGATCAGTACCGCCATCGGCTCCACCATCTCCGGGCTCGCCGCCTTCCTGGCGGTCGCCGCTTTCGTCGGCGGGTTCGTCATCCTCGTGCTGCGGATGGACAACGGTCGGCCACCCGATTCCGGGTCCGACGACGACGGCGCCGTGGTCTGAGTGCCCGGCGTCTGAGTGCCCGGGGTCGGCGGGCGCTTGGCCTGACGGCCCGTGGTCCGCGGGCCCGTGGTCCGCGGGGCGGCTGCCCTGGGACGGCGCGGGCCGCTGCGCCTGCCGCAGTGCGGCGTCGAACAGGCTGAACGCGTCCCTGGTCAGCCCGGCGAGGGTGTCCCCCACCCCGGCGAACTGGCCCGCGGGTGAGCCACCCGAGTCCCGGTACCTGCGCGCGGCACGGCAGATCGGGCACCACTGACACTCCGGTGGTTCGTCGGTCAGCTCCTCCGTGGTCGCGGTATCCCAGACATCATCGGCGTGCTTGGCGCCGCCCCCGCCGCCGAGCGTGGACTTCACCCGCCCCGCCACTTCGCGTCCGATGCTCTTGGCTCCGGCTTTCATCAGCCACCGCTGGAAATCACCGATGGGGTCGCGGTCGCTGCGGTCGCTGCCCGGCTGAGTGCTCATACAGGCAGATTAACCCTCCTGACCGAATGTGTCGGTCACAGGTCGACGACGTACGGGGTCCTGGTGGCGCGGAAGTGGCCGACGTTGACGCACTCGGTGCGCCCGATCCGCACCCGCCGCACCAGGGGATTGTGCACGTGGCCGAAGAAGGCGTACCTGGGCTGCGTGCGGCGGATCACCCCGAGCAGTGCGGTCGAGCCGGTTTCCATGCGGCGGGCCTGCACGTCGTAGAGCAGCTCAGGGACGGCCGGGGGGATGTGCGTGCAGAGCACGTCCACCGCGCCGACCGCGTCCAGCTTTTCCGAGTACTTGGCCGGCGGCACCTCGTTCGGCGTCCGGTACGGGGAGAGCAGCCCGGCGCCGACGAAGCCGAACGTGACCCCGTCGACCACCGTCCTGCCGCCGTCGAGCACCCGGTGGCCGGGCTTGCGAAAGGAGTCCCACAGGCGCGGGACGTCCACGTTGCCGTAGGTGAGGTAGGCGGGTTCTGCGAGGGCGCCGAAGAGCTCGGCGTACTGCTTCCTGATGGCCCGCTCGGTGAGGGTGCGCAGGTCGGTGCCGTGGTCGGCCGTCAGCCTGGCCGCGATGCCGGCGGTGAGCGCCCTCGCCTCGTCGAAGCGGCGCGCGGTGCGCAGGTCGATGTACTCCTTGGCGTGCTCGGCGCCGTAGAGCTCGGCGAAAATGCCCTGGGTATGGTCCGCGTAATCGAGGAACAGGAGCATGTCACCCAGGCAGATCAGCATGTCCGCGCCGTCGCCTGCCGTCTTGAGCGCGTCGGCCGAGCCGTGCACATCACTTACTACGTGGACCCTCATGAGATAAAACATAGACTCGGGTGGACGGAGAACGGAGAGGCACTTGCGCGAGTACAGCATCCCCGCTTTGGCGGAGATCCCGGCGTCGGCGAACGCGGCGGACTTGGTCACGCGCCGCGCGGCGGAGCAGCCGTCCGCCGTCATGCTGCGCCGTAAGGCGGCCGACGGTACCTGGTCGGACGTCACGGCGGCGAAGTTCAGAGATGAGGTGCACGCGCTCGCCAAGGGGTTCATCGCGGCCGGCGTCCAGGTCGGGGACCGGATCGCGCTCATGTCGCATACCCGCTACGAGTGGACGCTGATCGATTACGCGCTGTGGACCGCCGGCGCGGTCGTGGTGCCGATCTACGAAACGTCCTCGGCCGAGCAGGCCGAGTGGATCCTGGCCAACTCGCAGGCGCGTGCCGTGATCGCCGAGACCGACGGGTTCGCCGCGCTGATCTCCGACGCCAGGGACCGGCTTCCGGCGCTCGAGCACCTGTGGCTGCTCGACTCCGACCTGCCGTCGCTGACCGCCGCGGGCGCCGAGGTGACCGCGGAGGCGCTTGACTCCCGTGCCATGTCGCGTGGCGCGCAGGACATCGCCACGATCATCTACACCTCGGGGACCACCGGGCGGCCCAAGGGGTGCGAGCTCACGCACGAGAACCTGCTCGCCGCCGTCAGGAACGCGTTCCTTGGGCCGCTCGCCTCGATCCACGCCGCCGGCACCGCGTCCACCCTGCTGTTCCTGCCGCTCGCGCACGTGTTCGCCCGGGTCATCGAGGTCGGCACGCTGGAAGCGGGCATCGTACTCGGGCACTGCCCAGACATGAACGACCTGCTGCCCGACCTCGCGTCGTTCAAGCCGACGTTCGTGCTCGCCGTGCCGCGCGTGTTCGAGAAGGTGTACAACGGCGCCGAGGCTAAGGCGGCCGGCGACGGCAAGGGCAAGATCTTCGCCCGCGCCGCCAGCACCGCCGTCGCGTACAGCGAGGCGCTTGACGGTCCTGGCGGCATCGGGTTCGGGCTGCGCGCCGCGCACGCCCTGTTCGACCGGCTCGTCTACGGCAAGCTCCGCGCCGCACTCGGCGGCCACGCCGAGTGGGCGATCTCCGGCGGCGCGGCCCTCGCGCCGCGGCTCGGGCACTTCTTCCGCGGGATCGGGGTCACCATCCTCGAGGGATACGGGCTGACCGAGACGACCGCGCCCGTGTCGGTGAACCGGCCCGACCGGCAGAAGATCGGCTCCGTGGGCCAGCCGCTGCCCGGGGTCACCGTGCGGGTCGCCGACGACGGCGAGGTCCTGGTGCGCGGCAAGTCCATCTTCCCCGCCTACTGGCGCGACGAGGCGGCCACCAAGGAAGCGTTCACCGCCGACGGCTACTACGCCACCGGGGACATCGGCGAGCTTGACGATGAGGGCTTCCTGACGATCACCGGCAGGAAGAAGGAGATGATCGTCACCGCCGGCGGCAAGAACGTGGCCCCCTCGGTGCTCGAGGACCGGATGCGCATGCACGCGCTGATCTCGCAGTGCATGGTGGTCGGTGACGGGCGGCCGTTCGTCGGGGTGCTGGTCACGATCGACGCCGAGGCGTTCGGGCTGTGGAAGGAGCGGCACGGCAAGCCCGCCGACGCGACCGTGGCGGACCTGCGCGACGACCCGGACCTGAACGCCGAGGTCCAGGCGGCCGTGGACGACGCCAACAAGGCGGTGTCACGGGCGGAGTCGATCAGGAAGTTCCGGATACTCGACGGGGACTTCACCCAGGAGCAGGGGCACCTGTCGGCCAAGCTCGGCATCAAGCGCGCGGTCCTTGCCAAGGAGTTCGCCCACGAGATCGAGGCCCTGTACTCCTAGCCGCGCCTCGTCAGTCGGGGACGGTAGCAGAGGACCAGCGGGTTCGCGCGGGCTGACGTTCCGGATCATCCCGAACGGAATCGTGTTGCACGCCACCGTCCCCGCTTCGCCAGGTATGCCGGCCGGCGGATGCCGGCTGGCGCTCCGCGCTTCTTGCTGTTATCCGTCGATGAGGGCGCGGAGGCGGTTGGCGATGACGTCCCAGTTCCAGTCGCGTTCGACCCACGCGCGGCCCTTCTCGCCCATCGCCCGCGCGCCCGCCGGGTCTTGCAGCAAGGCGATCAGGCGGTCGGACAAGGCCCTGACGTCGCGGCCGCCGACCACGTAGCCCGTCTCCCCCTCCAGGATCGCGTCAGGGGCGCCGCCCGAGTCGCCGCCGACGACCGGCAAGCCCGCCGCGGACGCCTCCAGGTAGACGATGCCGAGGCCCTCCACGTCCAGGCCGCCGCGCCTGGTACGACAGGGCATGGCGAAGACATCGCCCGTCGCGTAGTGCGCGGGGAGCTCGGCCCGCGCAACCGGTCCCGTGAAGGTCACCGACCCCGATATGCCGGTCCGCTCGGCCAGCTGGTGCAGTGCCCTGGCGTACGGGCCGCCGCTGACGATCAGCAGTGCCGCGTCGGGTACCTGCTCGAGCACCGCCGGCCAGGCGCGCAGCAGGGTGTCCTGGCCCTTGCGGGGCACCAGGCGGGACACGCACACCACCACCGGGCGGTTACCGAGGCCGTAGCGCTCCCTGAGCGCCGCGCGGGCCGCCTGGTCCGGCCGGAACGCGGCCGCGTCCACGCCGGGGTGCAGGCGGGTCATCCTGGCGGCCGCCCGCTCTGTGAGCGCGCCGGCGAC
Source organism: uncultured Actinomycetota bacterium (assembly GCA_963759545.1). Taxonomy (GTDB): domain Bacteria; phylum Actinomycetota; class Actinomycetes; order Streptosporangiales; family Streptosporangiaceae; genus Trebonia. The sequence goes on along the minus strand of CAVXAB010000002.1, from coordinate 16,010 downwards.
GCGGACCCTGAAGTACTCGCCCAGGTACGTCATGATGTCGGTCCGCTCGCCGATCTGCCGCAGCAGTTGCCTGGCCACCGGCAGCGCGGCCCAGCCGGCCTCGTGGCCGTGGGTGATCGCGATCGCCCGCCGCACCCCGGCCTTGCGGAGCACCGGCGTGATCAGCCCCAGGGGGGCCGAGGCGCCGAAGATGACCACCTCGGCGTTGCGCGACCTGGCGAGCTCGGCGGCGCGGCGGCGCACGCTCGGGCCGCCGATCATCAGCGAGGTCGGGTGCCTGACCACCTCGAACGGCTGGGCCGCGTCGAAGGCGGCGGCGCCGTCCCACTTCGGCGCGTAGACCGTGAGCCGGTCCGGGTCCAGGCGCAGTGCCAGCTCGTGGACGAATGACTGGATGCCGCCCTGCCTGGGCGGGAAGTCGTTGGTGACGATCAGCGTGCGTCGCATAGCATCCCCAGTCTAGGCAGCGCGGTCCTGGCGCTGGCTGCCAACAGCAACCACGATGCCTTAACCGCAGCCACAGCGGAGGCAGCGCGGGCGTTGCGCTGCCTGCTACAGCAACCACAAGGCTCTAACCGCAACCACAGCGCGGGGGGCGAGCGCTTTTTGCGAGTCCCCCCGTGGGGAGGCTATGGGGGGCGAAGCCCTCCCATGCGTGGGGGGGTCACCGGGGGGGTCATCCCCCCGGGGAGAATTACGGTCTTGCGGCGCCGTCGAAGCTGTCCGCGTACCAGGCGGTATTCATGCTGAGCTCCCGGACGGGCTGGCCCGCCGATGGCGCGTCGATGATCATGCCGCCGCCGACGTACATCGCGACGTGGCCGATGCCGTTGTAGTACAGCAGGTCGCCCGGCTGGATCGCGGACTCGGAGATGTGCGGCAGCGCCGCCCACTGGCTGTAGGTATCCCGGGGGATCGTGATGCCCGCCGCCGCCCAGGCCTCCATCATCAGGCCTGAGCAGTCGAAGCCGACGCTGCACGGTCCGGTTGAGCCGTAGCTGTAGGGGCAGCCGAGCTGCTTGAAGACGTAGGCCACGGCGGTGTCCGCCTGCGACCCCGTCGGCCCGGTGTAGGTGGAGTGGGTGGTGCCGCCGCCGCCGTTGACGGTCCCCTGCTCCACCGCGGTCAGCTGCGCGCCGGTCAGCGAGTTGAGTATCGAGTTCTGCTTTGCGAGCAGCGACGAGATGTGGTCCTTGGTGGTCTTCCGCTGCGCGGCCAGCTGCGCGATGCCCTGCTGGGTGTGCTGCTGCTCCTGCTGGACGGCGGCGAACTGGCTGGCGTCGGCGAAGAACGCCTGGGACTCCAGGTTCCTCGTGCCGGTGATCTGCAGGACGATTGACGCCTCGGCGAGGACCTGGCTCGGGTCGTTGGAGGTGAGCAGGCCGGCCAGCGACGTCGAGCTCGAGTCCTCGTAGGAGGAGTCGGCGATCTGCACGACCAGCTTGCGCGCCGCCTCGTACCGCGCCTGGTCGCCTGCCATCTGCTTGTTCACCTGCTTCAGCCGCGCGTTGGCCGCGCCGAGCTGCTCCTCAACCTGGTCGTACTGCTGGTTCGCCTTGTTGAACTCGCCGGTGAGGGTGTTGACAGTGGCCCGCACCTGGTCGATGCTCGGCTGCGGCTGCGCGCCTGCCACCTGCGTGACCGCGACGGCCAGACCGCCGGCGAGGAGGACGGCGGCACCGAGCGCGACGGCACGCCTGGTGCTGCCCAGGCGGGCGGCTATGTGCGTGCGCAGCGTGGCTCCCATGTCCCCTTCCCCGGTTAACCGACTGACAACGAGCGCCACGCTATTGAGTCGCCCGAGGCGGTATCAACCGAGTTCTGGCAATTGTGACCATTGGGTGACCGATGGGACGGCGGTGCCGGCCAGGCGCGTCGGAGCGGAAATGTCGGTGGGCCGCCTTACCGTGGTGATCATGGCTGACGTCGCTATCCCCGTTCCCGGCATCCGGTCGGTCCCGCTGGCCGACCTGGACTTCACGGTCGTGGATGTCGAGACGACCGGATGGGCGCCGGAGGACGCCGGCATCACGGAGATCGGCGCGGTGCGCGTGCACGGCGGCACGTTGATCGCGGAGTTCGGCTCGCTCGTCAATCCTGGTACGCCCGTTCCCCCGGCGATCACCGAGCTGACGGGGATCAGCGACCAGATGCTCACGTCGGCCCCGCCGGTCGCCGCCGTGCTGCCCGGGTTGCTCGCGTTCGCGGAGGGCAGCGTGCTCGCCGCGCACAACGCGCCGTTCGACTTGGCGTTCCTCACCGCCGCGTGCGCCGGCATGGGATGCGCCTGGCCCGGCTTCGAGGTGCTGGACACCGTGCGGCTCGCCAGGCACCTGATGGACACGCCGCAGGAGGTGCCCGACAGGAAGCTGGCAACCCTCGCGCGGTTCTTCGGCACCCCGGTGCGGCCGTCGCACCGGGCGCTTGACGACGCGCGGGCCACCGCGTTGGTGCTCGGTGAGCTGCTCGGCCGGCTGTCCGACCGGGCCGGGGTCCTGACGCTCGACGACCTCGACGCCTGGCTCGCCGCCAGGGACGCCGAGGAGGCCGCTCAGCGTGCGGTCGCTGGCACCAGGGACGCCCAGCCAGACACGGCGTCGGCCCCGGAGCGCTGGCTGGCCTGGCTGCTGCGGCTGCTGCGCCACAGGCGCTAGGCCGGACTGACACGGACACAGGGGCCACCTCGTCCGCACTCTGGCCGTCCGATACCGTCACTAGAAACGTGCAGTGTGCAGAGTAACCCCGCAGCTCTTCGTTCGTGTGGGCGGGCCTGATAAGATCGCGGTCTTTGCGATCAGGCCTGCCCACACGAACATCGGGGGGTACGGGGGGTCGTCCCCCCGGGAGAGGACCGCCATGGTTACCGCCATCGTCTTGCTCAAGGCCGAGATTCACCGCATCCCCGAGGTCGCGGAGGCCATCGCGCAGCTGCCGGCGGTCAGTGAGGTGTACTCGATCACCGGGGACTACGACCTCGTGGCGATCGTCCGGGTCCGCTCACACGACGACCTCGCCGACGTGATCCCCGGCGGCCTCAACAAGGTGGACGGCGTGAGCGCGACGCAGACGCACGTCGCGTTCCGCGCGTACTCCCGCCATGACCTTGAGGCCGCGTTCTCGATCGGCCTCGCGGAATAAGTGAAGCAAGCGAAGAGCGCCCCGGTGCCTGATGGCACCGGGGCGCTTCCGTGTTGCTGACGCCGAGCCTGGCTACTGCTCCTCGTGCGAGCCGATCGCCGCGTGCTCGCCGCCCTCGATCTCGCCGTGGCCGTCGCCCTCCACGGCCTCGTGGCCGGGGCCGTGGCCGTTGCCCGCAGGGATCGCGATGGTCTCGGTGAAGGCCCGGTTCGCGAGCTTGCGGGCGTAGCCCAGGGGACCGCGGGCGGCCGGGGCAGGCACGCCGTTCTCGTCCGCCTCTTCTGGCGCCGGCAGCGGCTCGAGGACGTGCTTGGACTCGATGACCGCGCGCTCCTCCTCGGTGAGCGGGCGCTCCTCCTCGATGAACTCGCCGTTCGGGAGCTGGCGGATGATGCCGATCTCCACGCCGTGGGTGAGCATGTCGGCATCCTTGCGCTGGAGGGCAAGGCATATCCGTTTTGTCGCGAAGTATGCGACGACGGGTACCACGAAGAACGCCACCCGCGAGATCCAGGTGACCGTGTACAGCGGTATCTGGAACGCGTTGGCGATGACGTCGTTCGCGCCCTCAAGCAGCAGGATGAGGTACCAGCTGATCACCCCCACACCGACCCCGGTACGAACCGGGGCGTTGCGGGGCCGGTCGTTGATGTTATGGAAGGACTTGTCGCCGGTCGCCCACTGCTCGAAGAACGGCCACAGCGCCGCCGCGGTGAAGAAGAGGCCGATTATCAGCAGGCCAGGGATGAGCACCGACAGCGACAGCGTGTGCCCGAGGAAGTTGATCTCCCAGGCGGGCATCATGCGCAGCGAGCCTTCGAGTATGCCCATGTAGAAGTCGGGCTGCGACGCCGAGGAGATCGCGAGCGGCGTGTACGGGCCGTACAGCCAGATCGGGTTGATCTGCGCGAACGTGGCGAGCACGACCAGCGTGCCGAAGATGAAGAAGAACCAGGCCTGGCCCTTGAGCAGGAAGTACGGGAAGAACGGCTGGCCAACCACGTTCTTCTCGGTGTTCCCCTTGGCCGGCATCTGCGTGTGCTTCTGGTGGAACATGATGAACAGGTGGGCCGTGATCAGCGCCAGGATCAGCCCGGGGATCAGGAACACGTGCAGGATGTACATGCGCGGGATGATCTCGGTGCCGGGGAACTGGCCGCCGAACAGGAAGAACATCAGGTACGTCCCGACGATCGGTATGCCCTCGAAGACACCGAAGAGGATCCGCAGGCCGGCGCCGGACAGCTGGTCGTCGGGGAGCGAGTAGCCGAACAGGCCCTCGAGCATGCCGAGCGTGAGCAGCCCGATACCGATCAGCCAGTTGACCTCGCGCGGCTTGCGGTACGCGCCAGTGAAGAACACCCGGGCCATGTGCGCAAAGATCGCGACCATGAACATGATCGCGGCCCAGTGGTGAATCTGCCTCATCAGCAGGCCGCCGCGGATGTCGAACGAGATGTTCAGCGTGGACTGGTACGCGTCCGACATCGTGATGCCGTCGAGCTTGGTGTACGAGCCGTGATACACCACCGGGGCAGCCGACGGATGGAAGAACAGCGCCAGGTACGTGCCCGTGAGCAGCAGGATCACGAACGACCACAGCGCGATCTCGCCGAGCATGAAGGACCAGTGGTCAGGGAAGACCTTCCGCATCAGGACCCGGACGCCCTTGGCGCCGTGGAACCGGTCGTCGAGCCACCCGCCGACGCCGGAGACGGCAGGCGGGATCTTCACCGCGTCGTCGCTCATACGGTCACCTCGCTGGCGCTCGGAGTCCGCATTCGCGGACGCACTGTGCTTTCCGATTCGCTCGCAAGCTCGCTCATCCGCGCTCCCAGAAGCTCGGGCCGACCGGCTGCGTGAAGTCGCTTGCGGCCGCGATGAAGCCCGCCGAGTCCAGCATGAGCGGCAACTGCGGCAGCGCGCGGGCCGCCGGGCCGAAGATCACGTTGGCCCCGTTCGCCGCGTCGAACGTCGACTGGTGGCACGGGCAGAGGATGTGGTGGGTCGTCTGCTCGTACAGGGCGACCGGGCAGCCGACGTGCGTGCAGATCTTGGAGTAGGCGACGATGTTGTCGACCGTCCAGTTCATCGTCGACACCAGCGTCCCGCCGTCATAGTTCGTCGGGACGTGCAGCTCGCCGGGCGCGAACTTGATCAGGATGACGCCGGCCTTCGCGAGGGCGTCGTCGTCGTTCTGGAAGCCCTCGGGGATGACGGTGATCAGGCTGCCAGGCGTGGAGATGTCCGCTGGCGTCAGCGGCCGCAGGCCGCCGAGGGTGACCGCGCGCAGGCCCTTGCGCCAGACCGTGTGCCGCAGCGAGGTCTGCGGCAGCGGGCCGAGGTCGCGCAGCAGCACGAGCGGCGCGAGCGCAAGCGGGGCGGTCGCGAGCAGCAACGTGCGGCGCACCAGGGGCCGCCTGGTGACCTGGGAGATGGCCGCGCCCTCGGCGAATTCCCGCTGAAACGCCTTGCGTTCCTCGGGATCGGACCTCAGGTCGTGCCGCTCCTCGGCGATCTCGATGTTCGGCGTCAGGTGCCTGACCCAGATCAACGAGCCGGCGCCGAGCGCGAGCAGCGCGATGGAGAGAGACGTGCCGAGCGCCACGTTCGACCGCAGCACCGCGACGACCGGGTTGGCGCCCTTCGGGATCGTGCTGACGCCGATCTCAAGGCCGACGAAGGCCGCGATGAACCCGACACCAGCAAAGAAAGCGATCACGAAGAGCACCGCGACGACTCGCTCGGCGTTCTTCGCGTGCCTGCTGTTCTCCGGCTCGGCCGAGAACGCCGGCCGGTCGGGCTCGGTCCGCACGTCGACCGCCTTCGGCGCGGGAGAAGGAGTTCCGATGACCCGGCGCGGGCCTGCCGGCTCCTCCGGCGTCTCACTCATGACTGCTGCTCCGATTCACCCTTAACGTGGTCCCGCCGCCTGGCGGTGAGCCACATGGCGATGAGCACGAGGAAGCCGAGGCCGCCAACCCACCCGAGGAGGCCCTCGGTCACCGTGCCGGTGCGGCCAAGCGAGAAGCCGCCGGGGTTAGCCTCGTTCCGCGTCTCGATGACGTACGCGATGATGTCCTGCTTCTCGGCGGGCGTGATCGTCCCGTCGCCGAAGACCGGCATGGCCTCGGGGCCGGTCAGCATCGCTTCGTAAATCTGGGTGGGCGTCGACGCGTTGAGCGACGGCGCCGACTTGCCGTAGGTCAGCGCGCCGCCCGCGCCTGCGAACCCGTGACACTGCGCGCAGTTCGTGCTGAACAACGTCGAGCCGAGCGCCGTGTTGGCGCCATTCGTGGAGACCTGCTCCGGGCTCGGGATCGCCGGGCCGCCGCCGAGCGAGCTGATGTAGCCGGCGATGGCGTGGATCTGGTCCTGCGTGAACGTCGTCGGCTTGCGGCCGTTCTCTGCGCCAAGCTCCTTGGCGGGCATGCGGCCCGTCGACATCTGGAAGTCCACCGCGGCCGCGCCGGCGCCGATCAGGCTCGGTGCCTGCGCCGTGCCCTGGGCGTCGAGCCCGTGGCACGAGGCGCAGCTCTGGAGGAAAAGCGAATGACCCTGGGAGACCTGGGTCGAATCCTGGGCAGGCGCCGCTGCCGACGCGCCGCCGCCGGAGAGCGCGCTGTAAAGCACGCCCGCCACGACGAGGCCGCCTGCGACCGCGGCGTAGCCTGCGGCCGGATGCCTGCGCCGGGAGATGATCGAGCTCACTCGGTTCCCCTGCTTACTGGATGAGGTAGATGGTCGTGAACAGGCCAATCCATACGACGTCGACGAAGTGCCAGTAATAGGACACGACGATCGCGCTGACCTGCTGTTCATGGGTAAACCGCTTGGCGGCGTACGTGCGTCCGAGCAAGAAGAGGAACGCGATAAGACCGCCGGTCACGTGCAAGCCGTGGAACCCGGTGGTCAGGTAGAACACCGAACCATAGTTGCTCGACGAGATCGTCAGGTGGTCATCCCGCACCAGCTGCGAGTACTCGTACCCTTGCCCCAAAACAAAGTAAAGGCCCATGAGGAAGGACAGCACGTACCACTCGCGCAGTCCCCACTTCATGAAGTTCCAAATCGATGCCGCACGCCTGATCTGGCCACGCTCAACCGCGAACACGCCCATCTGGCAAGTCACACTGGACAACACGAGCACCGTCGTGTTCGCCGAGCCGAGCGGGAGGTTCAGATGAGCCATGGGCCAAGGCAGGCCCTGGCCTTTATCTACCGAGCGAATCGTGAAGTACATCGCGAACAGCGCAGCGAAGAACATCAGCTCGCTGGACAACCAGATGATGGTGCCCACGCTCACCAGGTTCGGTCGGCTGGCCGGTGTACGCGGTACCGGCTCGGTCACGGATGCTGTAGCCACGAAGGTCATTATTACGACACCCCGTAGGGGACGCGCAGCCGACCCCCGGTTTTCGTCCGCTTCGTTGAAGAAAACTGAACGCCGCGGCCCCGTCTCCCGGCCCGTGATCACGTCCGCCGGCCGGGGTACGCAACTCCCCTGGCGAAGTCCCGCCGCTCTAGGTCGGCGTGGGCGGGCCCGGTACCGTCGCGGTTTTTGCGATCAGGCCCGACCGCGCCGACATCGGGGGTACGGGGGTCGTCCCCCCGGGCGAGAACAGTAAGCTTCTCGCCATGAAGGTCGTTGTTTACAGCCATGACGCCGACACGAGAGCCGAGATGCGGCTTGCCATCGGCGCCCGCCCGGCCCCAGACGCGCCGGACGCCGAGATCATCGAGGTGGCGACCTCGCCAGCGCTGTTCCGGCTGCTCGACGCGGGCGGCGTCGACGTCATGGTGCTCGACGGTGAGGCGCAGCCGGCCGGCGGCATGGGCATCAGCCGCCAGGCGAAGGATGAGATCTACAACTGCCCGCCCGCGCTGCTGATCATCGGCCGCGCGGACGATCGCTGGCTTGCCACCTGGTCAAAGGCCGAAGCGGTGATCAGCCACCCGATCGACCCGATCGCGCTCGCCCGCGAGCTCGCCGCGCTCATGCGCGCCCGCGCCACCGTGCTGGCCTGGCACGGGGTCAGCCACCACGGGGTCGGCCCACACCGCGCCCGCCATCACAGCTCAGTAACAAATATATGGACACCCCGAGCTGGCCCACGCTGATCCGCGCCCTCATCGACAGGCAGGCGCTCACTGCCGAGCAGGCCGCCTGGGCCATGAACGAGATCATGGAGGGCAACGCCACCCCGGCGCAGATCGCCGGATTCGGGGTGGCGCTGCGGGCCAAGGGCGAGACCGCCGCGGAAATGTCCGGCCTGGCCGCGTCGATGCTGGCGCACGCCACGCCGATCAGCATCGCCGGCCCCGTCACCGACCTGGTCGGCACCGGCGGCGACGGCATGCTCACGGTGAACGTGTCCACGATGGCGACGATCGTCGCCGCCTCGGCCGGGGTGCCGATGGTCAAGCACGGCAACCGGGCGGCGTCTTCCGCGTGCGGCTCGGCGGACGTGCTCGAGGCGCTTGGCGTGGTGATCGACCTGCCGGCGTCGGCAACCGAGGCGCTGTTCGCGGAGACCGGCATCGCGTTCCTGTTCGCGGCGCTCTACCACCCGTCGCTGCGGCACGCGGGCCCCGTGCGGGGCCAGCTCGGCGTGCCGACCGCGTTCAACTACCTCGGCCCGCTGACCAACCCGGCGCGGCCCTCTTCGCTCGCCGTCGGCGTCGCTGACCCGCGGATGGGTTCGGTGCTGGCCGGCGTGTACGCGGCGCGGGGCGAAACGGCGCTGGTGTTCCACGGCGGCGGGCTCGACGAGCTCACCACGACCGGGCCGTCCACGGTCTGGATCGCCGCGGATGGCATCGTGTCGCAGACGTCGTTCGATCCCGCCGTCCTCGGCCTTCCCCGGTCCTCCCTGGCAGACCTGCGGGGCGGGGACTCGGCGCACAACGCGTCCGTGGTCCGTTCCTTGCTCGCGGGCCAGGCCGGCCCGGTCAGGGACATCGTGCTGCTCAACGCCGCCGCCGCGATGGCCGCCGCCGGCGGCCTTGGCGCGGTGGCCGCCGCCAGGTCCGCCGACCAGGCCGCGACCGCCGCCGCGACGGGCGAGGCGCTGGCCAAGACGCTGTCCGAGGGGCTGGCGCGCGCCGCTGAGGCCGTGGACTCCGGGGCGACCGCCGCCTTGCTCGCCCGCTGGGTGGACGCGAGCAACCGGCTGGCCACGCCCCGTCCGCGCGGCTAACCCGCAGCGCTCCGCGCTTCTTGCTGTTATCTCGCGAACGGTGCCCGGGCGCCCGTATGGATGTGAGTTTGGTGTCGCTAGGGCGACACCAAACTCACATCCACGCATCCACGCATCCACGCATCCACGCATCCACGCATCCACGTGTGAACGCGGGGCTGCCCTTAGGCGGGGTCGCCGGCCAGGGAGAAGGTTGCCAGGCGGCGGGCGGCCAGGTACAGGCCGCCGACCGTGATCACGATCGCGAGGACCAGCGACGTGGACAGGCTCAGCCCGGCCCGGAGGTTCTGGTCGGGGTAGATGGCGTTCGCGACGCCGAGCGAGTAGTGGGCGATCGACAGGATGCGGACGCCGCCGACGAGGTTGCTGAGCAGGCCCTCCCAGATGGCCACGTACAGCAGGCCGAACGCGATCGCGCGGGTCGTTACCACCGAGGCAAGCAAGAACAGCGCCGAGTAGACGACGGAACCGACGAGCGCGCCGACGAACAGTGCCCAGGCGAGCTTGCCCGAGTTCGGGGCGAGCTCGCCCGCGATGAGCTCGGGCACCGCGGCGAACAGCGCGGTCAGGCCGGCCGCGACCGCGAACTTCGTGACGATCACGTCGGCGCGGCGCACCGGCGTGGCCAGCAGGTGGATGACGCTGCCGTCGTCGATCTCCGCGCCGAGCACGCCGGTGCCGATGATCAGCGCGGTGAACGGCAGCAGCACGGAGAAGCCGAAGTCGCCGAGGACGGTGTCCGGCCACTGCGCGCCCGCCGGGTGGGACGCCCGCAGTATCAGTGTGAGCGCGATCAGGATCACCGCGGGGACGGCGAACAGGATCGCGCGCCTGCGGCCGAGCGTGGCGCGGGCCGTGATGGCCGCGACTGTCGGGTTGAACATTGTGCGCACGCCTCCTAGTTCGCGATCAGGTAGCCGAAGACGCTTTCAAGCGACTCGTCGGTCGGGAGGAGCTCGGTCAGCCTGATGTTCTCGTCGCGGGTGATCACCGCGATCTGCGCGCAGAACGCGCCGAAGTCGGACGTCCGCACCTGGAGGCCCTTGCTCGTCAGTTCGACCGCGTGGGTGTAGTCGCGGCCGACGAGGGCGGCGGCGAGCCGCCTGTCGTCGGAGGTCTTCACGTGGAACACGTGCGGGCGGCTGGTCATGAGGCGGCGGATGGCGCGGAAGTCGCCGGACGCGGCCAGGCGGCCCGCGACCATCACCTGGATCGTGCCGGAGAGCCGTTCCACCTCTTCAAGGATGTGGGAGGAGAAGAGGATGGTGCGGCCCTCGTCGCCGAGCCTGGACAGGAGGTCCATCATGTGCATCCGCTGCCGTGGGTCCATGCCGTTGAACGGCTCGTCAAGCAGCAGGATCCGCGGGTCGTGGACGAGGGCGGCGGCGACCTTGATGCGCTGGCGCATGCCCTTGGAGTAGGTGGAGATCTTGCGGTCTTGGGCCTCGGACATCTCGGTGATGCCGATGGCCCACCTGGCGGAACGCTCGGGTTCTGGCAGCTTGTGCAGCTTCGCGGTCGCGGTGACGAACTCCTTGCCGCTGAGGAAGGCGTAGACCGAGTCACGCTCGGGCACCAGGCCCAGCTTTCGATATATTTCGGGATTTTTCCACGTTGGGGCGCCGTCGACCACGAGCGTGCCCTTGGACGGCTCGAGGAAGCCGGCCATCATGTGCAGGATCGTCGACTTGCCGGCGCCGTTCGGGCCGAGGAGGCCGGTGACACCGGGGCCGATGTCCATCGTGATGTCGTTGACCGCCACCACGTTGCCGTACCAGCGGCTGACGTTGCGGAGCTCGATCGTGGTCATGACAGGCGCGCCTTCCGGTAGCGGGCGGCCAGGCCGGCCAGGCAGAGCCCGACGAGGATGATCAGGACGAGGGCGTAGACCGCGCCGAAGGCGCCCGGCTTGGGCACGTTGTCGGCGGGGTTGGTGCCGCCGAGCCACATGCGCACGCCGTTGAACAGGGTGAACGGGCTGAACAAGCCGGACACCTTCATGGCCAGGCTCGCGGCGGGCACGCCCCCGAGGCCGACACCCCCCTTGTCGATGGCGGACTGGGTCTCCACCTGGAGCAGGATCTCCGCGAGGGTGTAGGTCAGCAGGAGCGTGATCGCCACCGTCCCGGTCGCGAAGGCGCGCCTGCCGGTCAGCGACGCGAGGAACAGGCCGATCGCGGCCAGCGACACCGCCCACATCAGGCCGACGAGCAGGCCGGGGATCAGCGCCCTCGTCTGCGCCCATACGGCCGCGCCGCCGTGCACGTTGGCGGCAGCGCCCGCCCACAGGAGAAGCAGCGGAACCTCGAGCATGACCAGGCACGCGGCGGTGAACCCGAGGTACTTGGCGAGCGGGTAGTCGCCCGGCTTGATCGGGCGGGAGAAGTACAGCGGTAGCACCCGGCTGCGCAGGTCGCGGCTGACCAGCTCGGGCGCCTGGACCGCGACGAAGACCGTCATGACCAGGTCACGCAGCACGGGGGCGTAGGTGTCGTAGTAGACGAGTTGCTGATTGCCCCTGGACATGGCGAACGCGTTGACCGCCGCGGGCAGGCAGATCGCGATGAAGGCGATCACCGGGATGATCTTGGCCCTGGCACCACGCCCGAAGCCGAACGCGGACCGGAAGCTGTGCCAGGCGAGCGCCGCGACGATGCCCGACCGGCCGAGCCTGGGGCCGTCGTAGCGGCGGTAGCCGAGGTCGTGGATGACCCCGCCCGCGGCCGGCGGCCCGGACTGCGGCGGCCTGGGCGCCTGGGACGTGTCAGTACGCATCGGCGGCCTCCATCTCGTTGAGCTGGCCGGGCTGGCCGTCGTCACGGAAGATCTCCTCGACCTGGTGGCGCCGCTGCTCCAGGCGGCTCAGCGGCAGGCCGAGCGCGGCCACGCTGTCGCGGACCGCGTCGTAGGTGCGGTCGTCGGCGATGGGGACGAGCAGGGCCCGCTGGAATGGCTGGGCGCGCAGGCCGCGGCGGGTGAGTTCCTTCTGTAGCGCGGCGCTGCCCTCCTCGACCTCGATGAGGAGCGTCTGGCTGGCCCTGGTGAAGCTGTCTATCGTGTCGGCCCGCAGCAGCTTCCCTGCCTCGATCGCGACGAGCCTGTCGCAGATCCGCTCGATCTCGCCGAGCAGGTGGCTGGCCACCACGATGGAGATGCCGAACTCCTCGCCGATCCGCGCGATGAGTTCGAGCATCGCGTTCCGCCCGGCCGGGTCGAGGCCGTTCGTCGGCTCGTCGAGCAGCAGCAGCCTCGGGTCGCCGACCAGGGCCTGGGCGAGTTTCACCCGCTGCTTCATGCCCGTGGAATAGGTGCCGACCTGCCGGTAGCGCTCCTCGTGCAGGCCGACGTGGCGCAGCGCCTCGGCGGCGCGCTCCCTGGCCGCCGTCGCCGGGAGGCCGGACATGCGGCCCATGTGCGTGACGAACTCGGTCGCCGAGATGTCCGATGGCAGGCAGTCGTGCTCCGGCATGTACCCGACGAACTGCCGGATCGTCATCCCGTCCTTGACGCTGTCGTAGCCGAGGACCTTCGCCGTGCCCTGCGTGGGCTCGAGCAGGCCGAGGAGGATCTTGATCAAGGTCGACTTGCCCGCGCCGTTGGCGCCGATGAGGCCGGTGACGCCGGGCGCGAAGGCGACGGTCAGGCCCGCGAGGGCGGTCACGTCGCCCGGGTAGACCTTGGTCAGGCCGGCGGCCTCGATGACCGGGCCTGCCGAGGTGACCGGGGCCGCCAAGGTGACCGGGCCGGCCTGTCCCGCGGGTGGGGGTGAGCTCATGCCGCCCAGGGTGTCAGGGCGCCGGCCCTGCCGCGTCCCCCTATGCGGTGATATCGCCCAGGTGCCGCGGAAGGCAGGTCAGTATCGCGGGCTACTCCCCTGGGATGAGGCGTCAAAGCCGCCGACGGGCTACCTTAGAGTGGTGGGCTCGGAACGCGACATGTCGCACGCGCCCGGCGACCGGGAGCCGGGTGCGTACCCGGCGTACCCGGGGTCCGCTGAGCCGCGTCCTTCTCGCCCGCCGCTGACCAAGCGGATGCGGCCCGTCCACTGGATCGCGATCGACTGCGTGGTCGGCGCCTTCCTCGCGATCATCGACGGGGCGGAGACCGGGCGGAGCTTCCCCGGCGGCCAGGCCAGGTGGCCGCTCGTGCTGCTGTTCATGGCGGTCGTCTTCATCCCGGTGGCGCTGCGCCGGCGGGCACCGAACACCGCGTTCGGTGCGCTGCTGGTCCTCGGCGTGCTGATGGACAGGCTGTCGGGCCCGGCGACCGCGACGGTCTTCCTTGGCGCCGCGTTCGTGCTGTACACGGTGACGGTCGAGGGCAGGAAGCGCACCGGGGCCGCCGCGCTCGGCCTCATGCTCGCCGTCATGGTGTTCCTCACCGTCGCGGGCACCACCAGCCGACCGCGGGGCAGCGACGCCGCCGGCGCCGTGTTCGTCCCCGTCGGGCTCGCCAGCGTCCTCGCCTGGATGACCGGGTACTCGGTGCGGCAGCGGCGGCTGTACGTGGTGACGCTGCAGCAGCAGGCCGCGCACAGCGCGGTCGCGGAGGAACGGCTGCGGATCGCGCGCGAACTGCACGACGTGGTCGCGCACAGCATGTCAGTGATCGCGGTCCAGGCCGGCTACGGCCAGTACGTCATCGACGCGAGCCCGGACGGCGCGCGGGACGCGCTCGGCGCGATCCAGGCGACAAGCAGGGACGCGCTTGAGGAGATGCGCCGGATGCTCGGCGTGCTCCGCCAGCAGGACGTGACGCAAGGCCCGGCCATGGCCGGTCCCGCCACTGGCGAGGAGCCAGCCGGCGGCCAGGCACCCGCCGGCGGCCAGGCACCGGCGGGCGGCGGCACCACGGCTAGACAGGCGCCGCTCGCGCCCGCACCGGGTCTGGCCCGCCTTGACCGGCTCATCGAGCGCACCCGGGGCGCCGCGGTGCGGGTCCGCCTGGAGGTCTCCGGGCACCCAAGGCCCGCGCCCGCGGGCGTGGACCTGTCGGCGTACCGGATCATCCAGGAGGCGCTGACGAACGTGGTCAGGCACGCGGGCACCGGCGCGTCGTGCGTGGTCCACGTCGGCTTCACCGACGCGGACCTGGTCATCCGGGTGACCGACGACGGCGGGCTGCCCGTGGCACTGCCATCGGTCAGCGTGGCGACCGCGGGAACCGGGCACGGCATCATCGGCATGCGCGAGCGGGTGCACTTGTGCGGCGGCACGTTCAGCGCCGGGCCGCTGCCGAATAGCGGATTTCAGGTCACGGCGACGCTGCCGCTGCCCGCGGCCGACGTGCGCACCTGGGCCGGCCTTCGCACCGGGGACGGCACCGGTAGCGAAGCCAGTTTCCGCACCGGGGACGGCATCGGTAGCGAAGCCAGCATCCGCACCGGAGCCGGCGCGAGCGCGGCGGCCGCTCCGTGGTCCGCTGACACGCTCCCCGCCGGCTCTCGCGCCACGGCCGATGGGAGCCCGCCGGCCACGGTGAACGGCACTCCCGCGGTGACGAACGCCGTCACGTCGGGCGGTGTCGGCCGGGGATGACCATCTCCGTCGCGGTGGCCGATGATCAGGCCCTCGTCCGGGTCGGATTCTGCGGCATCGTCGCCGCCACACCTGGGCTGGCGGTAGTCGGCGAGGCCGCCAACGGCGCGGAGGCCGTCGCGGTCGCGCGGTCCGCCAGGCCCGACATCCTGCTGATGGACGTGCGCATGCCCGTGCTCAACGGCATCGACGCGACCAGGCAGATCACTTCCGCCGCCGAGTCCTGCGGTGTCCGCGTCATCATCCTCACGACCTTCGACCTCGACGAGTACGTGTTCGGCGCGCTGCGCGCGGGCGCCAGCGGGTTCCTGCTCAAGGACACGCTCCCGGAAGACCTCATCACCGCCATCCGGGTGGTCGCGGCGGGTGAGGCGCTGCTCGCGCCGAGCATCACCCGCCGGCTGATCAGCGAGTTCGCCCGCACGCCGGCGCTCGGCGTGCCGGGTCCCGCCGCGGCCGGGCTGCCCGCCTACGGCGGTGGCGGTACGCAGGCGGCCGGCGCACCGGGGGCCGCGGGAGCCCTGCACCCGCGCCGCGCGGACAAGGTCACCGGGCTGCTCACCGACCGCGAGTGCGAGGTCCTGCGCCTGGTCGCGGCAGGCATGTCGAACGGCGAGATCGCCGACCACCTGCGCATCTCCCCCGCCACGGCGAAGACCCACGTCGCCCACCTGCTGACGAAGCTGGACGCCCGTGACCGCGTCCAGCTGGTCATCATCGCCTACCAGGCGGGCCTGGCCCCGTCAGGCTCATGAACGAGCCAAGGGCCGGGGAAACACGTTGCCCCGCCCTCCAGAAGCCGGGTGGCCTGGGAGGCGGGGCACGCTGTCGTTCGGGATATCCCGGTCTTGACCTTTGCGAGAGTCGGCCGCTAGTGGCTGAAGGGACCGCGGTAGTACTCGAAGACGAAGCCGACGGCCGCGAACATCATGGACACGAAACCGATCAGGACCAGCCACCAGCCGACCGCCAAGCCGACCGCGGTCACCGCGGCGGCCAGGGCGACCCAGAGCGGCCACCAGCTGTGCGGGCTGAAGAAGCCAAGCTCGCCGGTGCCCTGGACGATCTCGCCCTCGTTGTCATCCTCTGGCCGCATGGGCAGGCGGCGGCCGGTGAACAGCAGGTAGAACCCGAT
>CAVXAB010000001.1:0-66053 GCA_963759545.1 uncultured Actinomycetota bacterium | reverse complement strand
TCGAGCCGGTCAACCCGCACGCGACCTGCCACTACATGAAGATGATCACGGCCGAGGCGCTGGAGCGCTGCCTGCTTTCCGGCCAGGCCGAGGTACACGTCGACCCCTCGGTCGCCGCCCGCGCGCGCCGCGCGGTCGAGTCCATGATCGCTGTCGGCCCGTCTCCCGTCCCGGCAGGCGCGTGATGACCGGGACGCAGTGGCGGCGGGATGCGGATGTGGTGGTTGTTGGGTCTGGAGCTGCCGGGATCTCGGTCGCGCTCACGGCGGCGGCTTCCGGGCTGCGGGTGCTGGTGGTGACCAAGGACCTGGTGGGCGGGGCGACGCCGCTGGCGCAAGGCGGCCTCGCGGCGGCGCTCGGCGCGGGCGACACGCCGGCGGCGCACGTGCGCGACACGCTCGTCGCCGGGGCCGGGCTGTGCGAGCCGGACATCGTGGCGGCGCTCGCGGACGGCGCGCCCGGCGCGATCGGGTGGCTGGCCGGGCTCGGCGCGCGGCTTGAGACGCGCGACCTGCGGCTGGAGGGCGGGCACAGCGCCCGCCGGATCGTCCACTCGGGCGACGACGCGACCGGGGCCGAGGTGCACCGGACGCTGCTTGCCGCGCTGCTCGCCAGCGGGATCGAGATCCTGGACCGCACGGTCGCCCTCGACCTGCTGAGCGTCGCGGTCGGGGCGGGGACCGGTACGGGGGCGCGGGCCGCGCGCGGGACGGCGGCTGCCAACGCCGTCCCGGCCGGCCCGCTCGCGGGTGAGCCGGTCCCCGCCCGCTCGGTCGCGGGCCTCGCGGCGGCCTTCATCGGGGCGGGCGGGCGGCTGACCCCTGGTGTGATCTCCGCGCGCGCCGTGGTGATCGCGGCCGGCGGGCTGGGGCAGGCGTTCGGCACGACGTCCAACCCGGCGGGGGCGACCGGGGACGGTATCGCGATCGCGGCCCGGGCCGGCGCGGTGATCAGGGACCTGGAATTCGTGCAGTTCCACCCGACGGTGCTGTGGCTGCCAGGCGCGAGCGGCCAGTGCCCGCTGGTCACCGAGGCGCTGCGCGGGGCAGGCGCGGTGCTTCGCGACGCTAGCGGCACGCCGCTGATGGCGGGGCAGGACCCGCGCGGTGACCTGGCACCGCGCGACGTCATCGCCGCGCGGATGACGGAGGTAATCGCTGCGGGCAACGCGGGGCACATGTGGCTCGACGCCACCGAACTCGGTAGCGACCTGATGGAAAACGGATTCCCCACCGTGACCGCCGCCTGCCGCAAGCACGGCATCGACCCGGTGACCGAGATGATCCCCGTCGCGCCCGGCGCGCACTACTCCTGCGGCGGCATCCTGGCCGACCTGGACGGGCGGACCAGCCTCGCCGGGCTTTACGCGGCGGGCGAGGCGGCCTCGACCGGGGTGCAGGGGGCGAACAGGCTCGCCTCCAACTCGGTCACCGAGGCGATCATCGCCGGCCGCCGCACCGGCGCGGCCGTCGCCGGCGCCCTATCGCGCGCCGGGTGGTCTCTGGGCGCGCTAGGCCAGGACGGCGCCGGCCCCGTGGCATGCAGGGCCAGCGAAGGGTCGGCCGTGGATCGCGGCAACGTCGCCGGCCGGCACTCGCTGGCGCAGGCCATGTCCCGCTACGCGGGCGTCATGCGGGACGGCGACGGGCTGGCGCGGCTCCTTGAGGTCATCGCGGAAACGGGCGCCCCCTGCTCGCTCGGGCCGGCCACCGCGCGCGAAGGCGCCGACGAGCCCGGGAGCCTCGACCTTGAGTCGGTCGAGGCCGCGAACCTGCGGGCCGTGTCGATGCTGATCGCGGTGGGGGCGCGGCGAAGGGCGGAGAGCCGCGGGTGCCACCGGCGGCGGGACGCGGCCGGCACGGCGACCGCGCCGTGGCACACGCTGGCCCGCTGGGACGGACACCGACTCATGGTGACGAAGGAGGAGCTGTGACTACTGAGGCCATGGATGAAACGCGATCGCCTGGCACCCGCGACCGCGCGGGCACTAGCGGAGGCCGGGCTCGACGTCTCCGATGTGGTGCGTGTGGTACGGGCGGCGCTCGACGAGGACTTCAGGTACGGGGCGGACGTCACGTCGGCGGCGACGGTCGCCGGGCGCACGGTGACCGCCGACGTCGTGGCGCGTGAGGCGGGCGTTGTGGCCGGGCTGCCCGTGGCGCTCGCGGTTTTCGACCTGCTCGCGGATTACCTCGGCGGAGCCGCCGGGGCGGCGCGGCCGGCTTCGTGCTTGTCGCGGACGGGACTCGGGTCGTGCCCGGTGACGCGGTGCTGCGGGTTTCCGGGGACGCCGTCGTGGTGCTTGGGGCGGAGCGGACGATACTCAACTTCGTCACCCACCTGTCGGGGATCGCCTCCGCGACCAGGGAATGGGCCGATGCCCTGACCGGGACCGGCGCCGTGGTCAGGGACACGCGCAAGACGCTGCCCGGCCTGCGGTCGCTTGAGAAGTACGCGGTGCGGTGCGGCGGCGGCGAGAACCACCGCATGGCACTCGGCGACGCCGCGCTCGTCAAGGACAACCACGTCGCGGCGGCGGGCGGGGTAGCGACCGCGGTGCGCGCGGTGCGCGCGGCGGCACGTCCGGGGCTGGTGATCGAGGTCGAGTGCGACTCCGTCGACCAGGTCCGCGAGGCGCTCGAGGCGGGGGCGCGGTTCATCCTGCTCGACAACATGCCGGTGCCGACCTTGCGCGAGGCCGTGGCGGTGGCGCGGGCCTACGACGGGGTGCGGCTCGAGGCGAGCGGAGGCCTGCGGCTGGCCAGCGCGCGCGAGGTCGCGTCCACCGGCGTCGACTACCTGTCGGTCGGGAGCCTGACCCACTCCTCGCGCGCGCTCGACCTGGGCCTGGACTACAGCGGAGCGAGTTGAGGGCCGGAGCGGCGATTCGTCCGCTCCGTATGCCCGCCTACCTCGCGGCTTCACACAAAAAGTGGTCGCCGACTACAGAAATTGAAGTGCCTGCCGGACAGCAGAAGCGCTAGCCGATAGCAGGGCCCGGCAGACCGCCCGCCGGAAGGGAGTCAGGCTCAGGGACGACCCCGAGGCCCGGCGTCGGTGGGGGCGTAAGCACAAGCTCACCCGGTACGGGCTGACGCAGAAGCAGTTCGACTGGCTCCTGGAGGTCCAGCAGTACGCCTGCGCCATGGGCGGCGAGCCGTTCACGGAGAGCACCCAGATCTTCGTGGACCACGACCACTCGTGCTGTCCGGGCGAGAGGCAGTCGTGCGGCAATTGCGTGCGCGGGCTGCTCTGCCTGTCCTGCAACACGGCGCTCGGCCAGATCGAGCGCAAGACCGGCCTGGCTCGGGCGTACCTGGCCGCCCCGCCCGGCAGGCTCCTCTCCGCCGCCTAGCCACGCCAAAAAGCCCCCTCCGTTCGAACCGGAGAGGGCTTGTCGTTTCTGGTGGACCGTAGAGGATTTGAACCTCTGACCTCCTCCGTGTCAGGGAGGCGCTCTCCCAGGCTGAGCCAACGGTCCGCAGGGATGAAGATAACTTACCAGATCCCCGGAGTAGTCCGTGCGACCGCTTTCGGTTCACTGACTGAACGGTCGCCTAGTTCAGCCTTGCGCGATGGCAGCGATGTCTTCGCCGAGGTGGTACTCCAGGGCACCGCACCGCCGAGCAGGATCTAGGCGGTGCGTTCGGCGAAGTCGGCCAGGTAAGCGGGGAATGAGCGCCACTGCGGCACGGTTGAAGGGGCCAGCGGTGAGGGTCGCGGCAAGGAAAAGCTTCGCGACCAGAAGGTCACGCAAGTCATGGAGTTCCGCGAACACCGCTAACGGAAACCGGGCCTCGTAAGGAGCAGACATGAAGGTTAGGAACTCTCTTAAGTCGCTCAAGGCTAAGGGCGGAACGCAGGTCGTGCGGCGCCGTGGCAGGACGTACCTCATCAGCCGCACGTCGCCCCGTCTCAAGGCCCGTCAGGGCTGACAGTGACACGCCGTCCGCCAGGAGCTAAGACGGAAAAAGTCTGTCGCAGCCAGTAATGAGGCCGGGACCGGGCGGCGGTCAAGGCTAGCGCGCTCATGGAAGACATCTTGGCGTGCCGCGATGAATAAACGCATTGCCGCACCTTGACAATTACCAGGAACGTGCTATTACGAATTGATCGCACCGCCACCAGGTCAATTGCGCAGTTACTTGACGCCGGTCAGCGAGTATGCCTCGACCTGCGTGCCGCCCGTCGGGTCTTCGTACCATTCGAAGCCGGCGTCGACCGCCTGCAGCTCAGCTCCCTTCTTGACCAGGCCGTGATCGGCGGCGAACCGGATCAGGTCGAACAGCTTGATGTTGTGATCGGTGATTGTTACCGCCTTTGACGTTGCCAGCGGCGCGGCGAACACCACGTACCGCCACCGGTGCGCCACCGTGTAGAGGACTTCCCACGAGCGCCCGTCGATGACGCGGTAGCCAAGGGAGTGGTACTCGTTGCGGTTGATGCCCGGCGAGTTAAGCCAGACCATGACCTCGGTCGTGTTGCTCGACGACTCCTCCATCGTGGCTGTCGTGCCGTAGCCCGTGTACTGTCCTGGGCCGGTCAGCCAGATGTCGAACCCGGCGTCGCCCGCGAAGCCGGCGACCGTGTGGAGCTTGATGCTGGCGGTCAGGGTGCCCGCCCCGCCCGCGGGGACAGGGATCACGTAGCCCTTGCCCACGCCGAGCCAGTTGCACTGGGCCGAGTCATAGCCGTCGGGGTTGTTGCCCGCCGAGATGTAGGCGTCCTCCCAGGAGCCGCCCGGACTGGACTTGATGTCGAACTTCAGGTGCCCGGGATCCGTGCCGAGCCGCACGGTGCCCCGCTCGCTGTCGTCGACGATCGTCATCTCCGGGTTGGTCCTGGCGCACTCGTACTGGTCGCCGACCAGGGTGCTGGGGACGCGCCCGTCCTTGCCGGTCACGTTCTTGCTATTGGGTGAGGTAATGAGCGTAGGACCAGGCGCGAGAGCGCTAGCGGGAGCGGCGGCCACAACGGCGGCGACGGCTATGACGGCGGCCATGATGGGGCCGAAGTGCCTTCTGCGTGGTACCCGGATCTCGATCACGGCCGTATCGTGCCACGGGCCAGATGGCTTATCAATAAATATAAAGTGAATAACTTCCGGAGATCAATATCAAGAAATTTTGTTCTATTCATAAAGTAGTGACGGCGCTAGTCGAAACCATTTAACTAAACGCCGTCGCCACCAACCCGCTCGCCGCTTCGACCGTTCAAGTGCCATGATCAGATAATGGTGACGACCAGCAACTAGGACGGTCCTGATCCTGCTACGGATCGGATGCTCCCGGATTTACTCATCGGCTGGGCGCTGGCTGGCACGGCCCTGGCTGAGCTCGAATACGGCCTGGTCGCCCGGGCACAGCTCACGGACGTCGCCGGGTATTCCAGCTCGTATCTCGTGGCTGGCGCCCTCGAGCTGAACGTCTAGCGTCAGCAGGTCGCTGTTGAGCGTGACCAGGATCGAGGCCTCCCGGAACTGCATGCGGAATGACAGGCCGCCGAGCCCGCCCGGGAGCCGGGGATCGAAGTACAGGACACTGTCACGGATCCGGACGCCCGCGTAGTATCGCTGCACGAGGTCGAGCGTCCCGGCCATGACACCCAGGTGGATCCCTTCCTTCGTTGTGCCGCCCTGGATGTCGTCGACATCGCTGCGGAGCGCGACGAGAAACCGGTCCCACGAGCTTTCCGGGTCGATGGCCGCGAGCACTCCCGCGTAGGTGACGAAGCTCAGGGTCGAGCCGTGCGACGTGCGCTGGTCGTAGTACTCGACGTTTCGCACGGCGGTGTCGCGGCGGTAGTCGTACCCGAGCCGCTCGAAGATCTCGCGCAGTTCCTCGTCCGAGAAGAGAAAGAAGAGCATCACCGTATCGGCCTGTTTGGCGATCTTGTAGCGGTTAGGCTCGTCGCCCTCCGCACGCAGGATCCGGTCGAGTCGCTGGATGTTCCCGTATTTCGCCCGGTAGGCGTCCCAGTCGAGTTCTTCGAGGTCGTCCCAGCCTTCGAACTGGCTGATGATGCCGTCCTCATCGAACGGGACGAACATCCGGCGGCTCATGTCCTGCCATAGCGCCAGCTCGTCACCGGAGATACTGAGCCGCGCACGCAATCCTTCTGACGCTGCTCGCCGAGAGCAGCGAAGGCAGCTTTGCCGCGACGTCGCACAGCCACGCCACCATGACGTTGGTATAGGCGTTGTTGGCCAGCCCGCCTTGCTGCGCGCCCGGGTACTTCTCGTGGAACTCGTCGGGGCCCATCACGCCGTGGATCTCGTAGCGCTCCCGCACGGGGTTGAAGTGAGCGGCAGACGCCCAGAACCGCGCGATGCCCAGCATCATCTCCGCGCCATAGCTTTCGAGGAAGGCGTAGTCGTGGGTGGCCTGGAAGTAGTTCCAGATGTTGAAGAAGATCGCGGCGTTAACGTGCCGCTGGTTGTGGCTGAGATCGGGCTCCCAGCGGCCCGACAACGGGTTGAGGTGGACGTGCTGGGTTTCCTCGATGCCCTCGCTCCCGCTCTGCCACGGGAACATCGCACCGCGGAACCCCGCCTCCCTGGCCGCCGCCCGTGCCTCAGATATCCGGCGGTAGCGATACATCAGCAGCCCTCGCGCGACCTCGGGCAGCCGGACGTCGAGGAACGGGAACGCGTACATCTCGTCCCAGAAGACGTGCCCGCGGTAGGCCTCGCCGTTCAGCCCGCGCGCGGGCATCCCGGCGTCGAGATCGGCGGTATGCGGGGAGCAAACCTGGAGAAGGTGCGCGGTGTGGAGCCGAAGCAGCAACTGGACCTGCTCGTTTCCAGACACGCGTACGTCGCACGTCCGCCACAATTCGTCCCATGCCGCGCTATGACGGTCGAACGCCGCCGAGAAGTCGCTGTGCCGAGCCGCCGACCTGGCCGCCCTCACCAGCGTGTCGCTGACAGCCGGGTCCCGTGACGTGTAGAAGGCGATCAACTTCTCGACCCGCGTCGACTCGCCCTGGCGCACATCGAAGGCCAGGACCTGCTGGATGTAGTCCTCCATCTGGTGCAGCGTCAGCCTCGCCGACAGCGACTCGCCGCCGCGAACCGCGCGCGTGCGCGTCGCCTGGCTGATGTACAGGTTCGACTGCCTGGTCTCCGCCTTCAGCGCGATGACCTCCGACCCGAACGTCCGCGCGGAAACGGGGTTCAGGTGACGGCCTTCGAGCCGCTGGTAGCGGGCCACGCCGCCGTTGCTCACCCGGGCGTCGAGCGCCGAGATGACCTCGACGTGCCCGGACCAGTTCTCCGGGACGAGGGTCCACTCGATCCCGGCGTGATGCGGGTCTGCCATGCTGACGAACCGGCGGCTTGTCAGCGTCGTCTCCCTGCCGCCGCGGTCACGAAAGCGGAGGTGCCGCAGGACGGTCGCGTACCGGATGTCGTATTCGTGACGGTAGTCAAGCAACTCGACATCATCGAGCGTCACCGCGTCCTCGCCGTCAATGCGCAGCTCGAGGACCAGCCAGTTCGGCAGGTTGACCAGATCCTCGTTGAGGACCGGCAGGCCGCCCATCATCGTCGTCTCGCGGTTGTAGCCTCCGTGCGCATACGTGCCCGGGTAGTGCACGGCGCCGGCGTATTCCCACTCCGCCGCGCCGCGCGTGCACAGGTACCCGTTGCCGGTGGAGGTCAGCGCCTCCCGAAGTCCCTCGGCCCCCGAGTCGAAGCCGTCATAAGCGAGCAAGAAACCCTCCACGACGCCTCCTCCCTGCCGTTCATGCACCTGGACCGCATGGTCCAGGGCCGTAGGTCGCGCGGATCTGCCGCTCCGTTTCCTCTCGTGAGAGGTAAACGTTAAGGTCGGTACCTGGTCCGGTACAGCGCTGCGCGCCCATCGCGTTCCCGTACTGGCAGGCCACGACGTAGTCCCGGTATGCGAGGTAGCCGTAAGCCAGTCCCGCGGCGAACGAGTCGCCGGCACCGGTCGTGTCCACGACGTGCTCCACCGGGACGGGATCAACGAACTCCTCGGTGACCCCGCCAGAGCCGTCCCCGGAGAAAGACACGCAGCCATGCTCGTCGAGGGTCACGCACACCGCCCCGACACCGCGGTCCAGACAATGACGCGCCAGTTCGCGCAATTCCTCGGAAATCTGCTTTTCCTCGGTAATCGGCCGTGGCGGATCAGCCGTCATCTCCGCCGACTCACCGATCCACATTGAGCGCGCTTCATCCAGGTTCATCTTCAGGATGTCAACGTACGGAAGCCAGATGTCCTGGTCGGCCCACACCCTTGGCTGACGCTCGCCACTGCGGGTCAGCGTCGTCGTCGGGCCATGGGCATCCAGCACTATGGCCGCGCCGCTGTGCTCCTTGATGTGCCGCAGCGTCGCCTGCCCCACCTCGTAGTCCGTGATCGGGACGCAGACAAACGCGTCCGCGTCAAGCACCGCGGCGACGTCGGCCGGCAGGATCGGGTTCATGAAGCTCGTCTGCCGCTCGACGCGGCTGTTTTGGCCGATATACCGCAGCTCGACGCCGTCCCCTTGGTCAGCCGACGATGTAATACCGGAGGTGTCGATATTCGGGAACGACGCGAGGATCCGCTTGATCGGACCCTCGTCTTTGCGGCGAACGTGTGATACCAGGACGATCGTGTCGCGCGCATCCAGGAGCGCGGAGAGGGCAACCGCCGTATACAGCGCGCATCCGTACTTCTCGAACCGCTCGCCGTCATCGGTGACGATCTGGTCGCGAGGGATCGGCCCGAGCACTGCGACTTTGCGACTCTGCTGGCTCTTCGTGTCCGTCGTCATGAACGCTTCCCGCTCTCGTCGCCATCGTCTCTGCGGGGATACCCACACTACAGGATCAGGGCATTTACGCCTGGCGTGCCCGTCGCCCTAGGGCCAGCCCTGCGCGCCTGCGCGCCCTGCGCGCACCCATGGCACCGACAACGAGCTGTCGATATGCCGAAGTGAGCCAGAAGGACTTGCATTGGTGCCAAAATGGTGCCATATTAGAGCCATGGAACTCACCCCGTACGTTGAAAGCCTCCGCCGCGAGCTGACGACCGCTGCCGGGGTCGGCGGCGAGGACGCCCGCGCGCTCGCCGGCCGGCTCCTGCAGCCACTGGACGCCGCGGTGCGGCTCACCCTGCTTGAGGCGCTGTCGGCCGCCGCCGAGGAGATCTCCGCCGAACTCGCGCCCGGTGCCGTTGACGTCCGGCTGCGGGGCGGTTCGGCCGGGTTCGTCGTGACGCCGCCGCCCGCGCCCGCCGCCCCGGCCGCCGGCGACGCCGTCACCGGCCCCGTCGACGTCCGGGTGCCCGTCGCCGAGGGCGACGACGCCGCCATGGTCCGGATCAACCTGCGGCTGCCCGCCAACCTCAAGGCCCTGATCGAGGACGCCGCCGCCGCCGGCGGGCTGTCCGTCAACGCCTGGATCGTCCGGGCCGCCGCCGCCGGGCTCGCCGGCGAGGGCCCGCTGGCCGCCCGGCCCGCCGCGGCGCAGAAGGCCGACCGGGTCGTCGGCCAGAGCTTCAGCGGCTGGGTCCGCTGACCCCCGGGCACCACGACAGCACCTCACCACAGCATCACCGAGGCGCCACCGCGCCACCCGCCGGCCAAGGCCGTCCTGAGCAAAGGAAACCACCACATGTCCCGCTCGAACTTCAGCACCCCGTCCGCGATCGCGGTCACCCTCGACCTGTACGTCGCCGACGTCCGCATCGCCGCCGCCGACCGCGCCGACACGATCGTCGAGGTCCGCCCCAGCGACCCGGGCAAGGCCGCCGACGTCAAGGCCGCCGAGAACACCCGGGTTGAGTACGACGAAGCCACCCGCACGCTGAGCGTCGTATCCAAGAAGCCACTCAACCGGTTCGTCAACTTCAGCAGCAAGCGCCCAGAGTCGGTCGACCTGGTGATCCAGCTGCCCTCCGACTCGGCCGTCCGCGGCGAGGCCGATCTCGGCGACTTCCAGTCCGAAGGCGCGCTCGGCGCCGTCACGCTCAAGACCGACCTCGGCGCCGTCCACCTCGCCGAGACCGGCCCGCTGAACCTCCGCGCCGGCGTCGGCGCGATCACCGTCGAGGGCGTCACCGGCACCGCCGAGGTGCATTGCGGCTCCGGCGACATCCGGATCGGTAACGTGGACGGCACCGCCGAGGTCTCCAGTAGCAACGGCAAGGTCCGCGTCGGCGTCGTCACCGGACCCGCGACCGTCAAGGGCTCCAACGGCTCGGTGACGGTCGACCGCGCACTGTCTGACATCACCGCCGCCAGCGCCAACGGCGAGGTGCGGATCGGCGAGGTCGTGCGCGGCACGGTGTCCGCCACCTCCAAGAACGGCGCCGTCGAGGTCGGCGTCCGCGAGGGCAGCGCCGCCTTCCTCGACCTGAACACCGGGGTCGGCCGCGTCTACAACGAGCTCGCCTCCGCCGACGCCCCCCAGGCCGGCGAGCAGGCCGACAAGGTCGAGGTGCACGCCAGCACCAAGCTCGGCGACGTCACCATCCGCCGCGCACCGCGCCTGGACCAGGAGGCGTGAACACCGTCACATCCTCGGGCCCGGGCCCGTGCGATCCGCGGGCGAGAGCAGGGCCGCCGCTGGTTGCGTAGAAGGCGCCAGTCCGGTTCCGGTCGCTGGCGTTGCTGCTCGCTCGGCGCGACTCTCGCGCCAGCGGCTGTAGCGGTTCCCGGCTAGGGCGATCCAGGCGTAATGGCGGCCATGTAGCGGGATGGCGTCTTCTCGCGCCGGCCAGTTGCGGTAAGGAAGCTGGGCTAGGCGGGTGCCGATGATCCAGGCGATCCGAAGTCCCACGGGGAAGAAGAAGATCACGGTCAGGGCGTCCCGGCGCCGGTAAGAGACAAGCGGTGCGAGCAGGGCGACGAGCGCGGCGCCGGGGAGCGCGGTGAGGATTGCGCCGAATTGGACCGTCCCCGGCAGGGGCCAGTTCCATTCCAGTCCGGGTAGCCCCGGCATGAATATGGGCGCGAGGCACGCGCCGACCATGAGTGCCCCGCCGATCCTCATCCGCCAGAGCCACGCCCGTCGGCTTCGCTGTCTCACCACGAGGCAAATGTAGCCCGATCTGTCCCGTTTTCAGCGTTACCAAGCTAACCATTAGGGGTCAGCAGGAAAACCGCGATCTCGTGCAGGTGCTGCCGGATCGTAGCCGCGGGAGCGTCGCTGGGAAAGGGCCACATCGTGCTGGGGCGGCCGAGGGCACCGAGGTAGGCGGCCACCGCCTGGGCGGCGTTGTCGTCCTCGCTCAGCGTGGCCTTATGCACCGCGGGATCATCGCCTTCTACCGTGCACCAGCCGGCCGCGAGATAGCCCCGTGCGGCAGGTGCTCCGCGGCCTGGTCCACGCGTGGCTCGGCCATGGTCGCCAGCGTAAGCTCGCGCCCCAGCGGCTGGCGCGGTAGGTTACGGAAAGATGTGGGGGGTGTCAGAATTGCCGATTTTCATGGTGGAACGCCGGTTCGCGGACGAGTTGGAGGCCTCGGCAGAACAGGCCGACCAGATCAACCTGATCAATGATGAAGAAGGGGTGCGCTGGCTGTACTCGTTCCTGTCAGCGGACAAGCGCAAGACGTACTGCCTGTACGAGGCGCCGTTCGCGGACTCGATCCGGCGGGCGGCGGAACGCGCGGGATTGCCCGCTGACGCCGTCGTCGAGGTCAGCGGCTTGGTCCTGCCCGATGGCTCGCAGACCCGCGTTCCAGAAGAGGTGCCAGCCGACTGACGGGCGCCGACCGGACGAGACTCAGGGTGCGGGGGAGGAAACCGGATGGGAGATCCAGCCACGGGACACGGCCAGCATGGCGACCTGGGTCCGGTTCGCAGCGCCGGTCTTGAGCAGGATGCTACGGACGTGGTTGGCGGCGGTGTTCTCGCTGATCTTAAGGCGGGACGCGATCTCTTTGTTGCTGCTTCCCGCGGCGAGCAACCGGAGCACCGCTACCTCCCGCGGCGTCAGCCCGGCGGCGCCGGGGCCGTCCCGGCTGCCCCGCTCGTCCGGCTCGCCGGCTGGCGGCGCGTCCACCTGGTCAAGCAGCCGCAGCAACCGTTCTTGTCCGGTGCTTACCGCCATCCGGCGTGCCTCGGCCCGCATCTCAGTCACCCGCGTCCGCGCCGCGCGCGTTCCCTGCGCACGAGTTTCAGCGTCCACGTGTGCATCCAGATGAGCCGCCCACGCGGTCAGCGTCGAGGCCCGGTGAATCAGCGCGCCGATGCCAGTCGCCTGTGCCAGCGCCGCCGCGAACAAGCGCTCCGCGGAGTCCCGGTCACCGAGCAGCGAGTCAAGCGCGGCGAGGTAGGCGTCCGCCGGGCCGAACACCGCGACGAACTGCCCGGCGACCAGCTGCTGCCCGGAGTACGGGGCGAGCAGCGGTCGCACGCCGCTGCGCCGCGGAAACGTCTTGCAGTGTCAGCGCGGCCTCCGCGAGAAACACGAGCACCGCGGTCCACTGGGCCCACGGTGCCTGCCTGGCCGCCGTTTCGTCGGTCCGGTCAAGTAGCTGCCACAGCAGGTCGCTGGCCTCCTGGGTGAGCCCGAGCTCCGTGTACAGGGCTAGCAGCCCGGGCTCCCAGGTGCCCGATGACTGGCGGATGGCGCTAAGCAGGGGCCGGACCTGCTCCAGGGCACCGGTTTCCCGCTGGATCATGTACATCTGCAGGCCGTATGTGCCCTCGGTGTCGTCGGGGCCGAACGACCGCCCGCGGTCAAGCAGGTCCTCGGCGACCCGTGCGGCGGCGGCAAAGTCGCCGTTGAGGAACGCGTGGGCGTAGTCACCGGAGCGGCGCATGAAGGCGATGAACGGCTGTCCGGTGCCGCGCACCGAGAGATCCAGGTCGGCGGTTGCCGCCGTCCAGGCGGCCCGGTCGGCGTAAATGTAGGCGAGGACGCAGCGGAACACCGACGCCGTGCCGAGCGCGGACCAGTCCTGTGCTTCCTTGGCGAGCGGAGTGAGCTCGTTGGCCAGCGCGAGGTGCCGGCCAATCGATTCCGGGCTGGCCTGCTGCCACATCATGGTCTCCAGCGCGTGCCTCAGCAGCTCGCGGTCCCCGAGCCGTCGCGCCTGCCCAAGCGACAGGTCGGCCAGGTGCATCGAACGCTCGGCGTCGCCGGTGAACGCGGTGGCCCTCCCGAGGCTGGCCAGCGCCCGTACGTACTGGGGATCGTCGAGGTCCTCGGGTACCCCTTCAAGCGCATGGGCAAGCAGCGCGCGGGCCTGCGTGCCAGGCAACCCGGGTCGCCAGGCCGCGTTCTCGTAACCGATCGCCGCGCGGAGCCTGACCTGGGGGTCACGGGAGTCGGTCAGCCGCAGGTACCGGGTCCGCGCGCTGGCGAAGTCGCCGGCGCGGACGTAGGCGTCCGCGGCGTGCAGCCACAGTTCCTCGCGGCCGGCGTCCGGTCCGTCGGTCAGGTCGGCCGCCCGGGCGTAGCACGCGGCCGCGTCTTCGAACGCCAGGCTCCGTTCGAACTCCCGCCCCGCGAGCAGCAGGTACTGCGCCGCGGTGTCTCCGTAGCCGAGGGCCGCGGCTCGGGCGAAATGATAGGCGAGCTGCCTGATCACCGCGGGCGACCCGGATCCAGAGGACCGCACCACCTCCCCCACCTGCGCGTGCAGCCCAGCCAGCCGGGAGGGGTCGATCAGGTCAAGGACCGCCTGCCTGGTCAGCATGTGCGGAAAGGCGATCCGGCCGTGAGCAAGCTCCTCGCCGTCAAGGAGGCCGAAGCGCACGGCGGCATCGAGTGCGGCAAGAACCGTCGCCGCGTCCGTGGCGCACGCCCGGATCAGGACAGGCACCTCACCGCCATCCCCGAGGACCGCCGCCATCTCCACCACGGCCCGGTCGCCCGCTGCCAGCCGGGACATCCGCCGCTGCAACGTGTCCCTGACGGAAACCGGTGCGCGTGCGCCAAAGGCCCTGGTCGGTAGTCCGCCGGCTCCCGCGCCCGTGAACGCGTCCGAGCCCGCCAGGTCCCGCCACAGCTCGCGCAGGAAGAACGGGTTCCCGCCGGTCTGGTCGCGCAGCACGGTGGCGTACTCCCGCGCCCGGCGCTCGCTGACCGCGCACTCGGCCACCAGGTACTGGGCAACCTCCTCGACGCTGAGCCCGGCCAGGTCCAGCCGCCGCACGCCGTCCAGCCGGTACAGGTCCGCGATCGCGTACGTGAGGTCGTCGCTGCGGTCCGGCGCGGTCGTGCGGTGCGTGCACAGCAACAGCAGCCGCGACCTGGCCGACCGCTGCGCCACGTGGTCAAGCAGCTGCAAGACGGGCTGGCGGGCCCAATGCAGGTCCTCGAGGACGCACACCACCGGCCGCTGCTCCCCCACGGCGTGCAGCAGCGCCGCGACCGCATCGAACAGTTCACGCCGGTAGTCACTGCCGTCCCCGGCGGGCGCGGTCAGCTCCGGCCGGTGCCGCCAGACTTGCGGCGTCAGCCGGAGCAGCTCCGCCGCCGAGTCCGGCATGCAGGCGGAAAGCGCGCCTGGCTGCGTGCCGCCGAGCAGCTGCTCAAGGCACTCGGTGAACGGCTGATAGGGACCGCCAGGCCCGGGCGAGCAGTTTCCGAGCAGCACGACGGCGCCCTGATGGTGCACAGCCGTGGCGATCTCCGCCGCCAGCCGCGACTTGCCCGCTCCGGGCTCGCCGCCGATGAAAATGATCTGCCGCCCCCCGGCACGGACCGCCGCCCATGCCTCCTCGGCCGCGGACGTCTCGGCGGCGCGCCCGACAAATGCCGGAATCGCCGCCCCGGCTACCCGGATCGGATACGGCGGCGCTTCCCAAGCCGCCATGCGCTCAATGTAACCGCGCAGGCCACGGCGGTCGATAGCCAGAATTGGCTACGCGGCGAAAACCGCGTGCTACCAGGACTGGTCATGACGCGAACCGCCGCCGTGCCTAGCGTGAGCCTCAGGTCACTCCAGGGACACGACGAAGGGGGAGTCTCTCATGACCACCACCGAACTGCACACGCTTGTCACCGGACCCGTCATCGGCCCCGAGGATGCCGAGTACGAGGATGCCAGGCACGTGTACAACTTCATGGTCGACGCTCGGCCGAACGCCATCGTTCGCTGCGCCCACGCCGCCGATGTGCAGGCCGCCGTCGCGCACGCGGTCGCTACCGGCCGTGCCGTGGCGGTCCGCGGGGGCGGGCACAGCGTGCCAGGTTTCGGCACCGCCGATGACGCCATCGTGGTCGACCTTTCCGATCTGACCCGCATCGAGGTCGACGCCGCGAACCGGACCGCGAAGGTCGGCGGCGGCGCCACGTGGGCGATGATGAACGACGCCACCACGGCCCACGGGCTGGCCACCACGGGCGGCATCGTCTCCAGCACAGGCGTCGGCGGGCTCACGCTCGGCGGCGGCATCGGCTACCTGACCCGGGCGCACGGTTTGTCCTGCGACAACCTGATCTCCGCCGAGGTCGTGCTGGCCGACGGCAGCATCGTCACCGCCAGCGAGCGCGAGCACCCCGACCTGTTCTGGGCGCTGCGCGGCGGCGGCGGGAACTTCGGCGTAGTCACCGAGTTCACCTTCCGGCTGCACCCGGTGCCGGAAAACGTCTATGCCGGGCTGATCCTGTTCGAACGAGAGGCAGCGGGCGACTTGTTCAGGTACTTCGACCAGTTCATCGACAGCGCGCCCCGCGAGTACGGCGGCTACCCGGCCTGGCACCTAGCTCCGCCGCTGCCGTTCATCCCAGAAAACCGGGTCGGCGAGCCGTTCCCCGTCCTGGTCTCCTGCTGGACCGGGGATCACGACGAGGGCGCCAAGATCCTGGACTCCTTCCGGGATGTCGGCCCGGTCATGGCCGAAATGGTCGGCCCGATGCCCTACGCCGCGCTGAACGCCCTGTTCGACCCGCTGCTCCCGCGCGGCCTGCAGCACTACTGGAAGGCGGTATTCGCGGGTGACCTCACCGACGAGGTGATCGCCGTGCACGCCGAGTACGCCCAGCGGTTGCCGGCGGTCAACTCCGCGGTGCACCTGTACCCAGTCAACGGCGCCGTGCACGACGTCGCGCCCGACGCGACCGCATGGGGGCACCGGGACGCGAAGTACGCCTGCGTACTCGCGGGGATGTGGCCGGACCCGGCGGACAACGAGGCGAACATCGCCTGGGTGAGGGACTACTACGCGGCGCTCGCCCCTCACTCGCTGGCAGGCGGCTACGTCAACTTCGCCTCCGCCGACGACCAGGCGAAGGTCCGTGACAACTTCGGTGCGGGCTACGACCGGCTCGCGCGGGTCAAGCGGCAGTACGACCCGGGCAACGTGTTCCACCTCAACCAGAATGTCGCCCCCGCCTAGCACTACGTCCTGCTTGTCCTGATCGCGGGTGGTTCGCGGCGAATATCGCCGTGAACCACCCGCGATCATTTGGCATTCGCGAGGTCAGCCCGCCAAGAGAGCGCAGCCGTTTTGCTGCCTTCCGTGCAGAGAGAAGCTGGTCACGTACGGTCCTGTCGATACGACGACGAAACGCATGACGAGGAGGCCACTTTCGAAGACGAGCGTCGGTTCGTGGATACCTGCCGCCTGAAGGGCTGACAGGCTCATCGGCCCGAACAACTGGGCGTTGTTTCCGGTCGTGACATAGGTGCCCGTTGCCAAGGCCCCTGGCACTGTCGGTGTTGGGTCGTAGGTGAACCAGCTAGGCGCGCTTACATTGCGGGTAATGGACTTTCCCGTCGTTTCGTTGGTGAAGGTTTGCACGAGTTGACCTGAGGTCACATTGGGGTAGTTGGGCGGGTCGCTCTGTGCGACAAAGCCACCGGGTATTGGCGTTCCGTCGCTGAGTGTCGTTGTGGTTTGCTTGTCCACGACGTTGCTGACTGTGATGTTGAAAGCACCGAGCGTTTTCGGATAGCAGATATAGGTCGTCGTTGCCTGGTTGGTTCCGGTTGCGGCTTGACTGCCTGCGGTTGCGGCCTGGGCGGCTGCGACGGGAGCGAGGAGGGCAAGTAGCGGGGCGACGGAAAGGAGCACTACAAGCTTGGCGCGTCTCATAGCGAACATGTCCCTTCGGTAGGTGTCGTTGGTATGATCCGGTTGTGCCGTTTGTCACGGTGACGCCCAAGGCCGCGCTGACTCCGCCATTGCTTCCTGGCATTCGAAGGAAATCAATCACGATGCGAGCCGTAGGGTGCAGTCAGGTCAGGCTCAAGCTCGACTATCCATATATTGCGGATTGCGAGTGCCACGACGACAGATCGCCGGGTCGCCGCCTAGACAGTAGGCAGGTGCCGCGTTCCAGCTCCCCGCGAAAACAGAATTAAGCGTAAACCCACATAGTTGCCAGATCAAGGGCGCCTACGCCGCTTAACAAAAAGACACTCGTGTGACGGAAATGGCGGATTAACGCGGAAGCCAGTCAGTGTGAATGCCGCGACAGATATCTTTTTCGGAATTCCGGGCACCTGTCAATAACGCCGAGACCTGATGGCCACCGTGTGCGCTCTAGGCGCAACACCACGGACTTTAGGTGTTTAGGTTGTCGTGAGGTGTTTCTGTCTTCGTGTTTCGTATCTGTTCCTGAGTCTCTGTTTCCTTGATGACGTTCCCGGGGTGAGGTCATGGCTGCTGCCCGCGTGTCGCGGCGGCAGGAGCAACCTCATCCGCGAAGGAGCCGTCTTAGCGGTGGTTCCGAAGAACGGGAGGTTACATGGACAAACGGCAGACGCGAGCCTTCGAGGGGTTCGCCGCCGAGTCCGGTGCTGAGTTGTTGCGCATCGCGACGCTGCTCACGCCCGATCCGCATACCGCCGAGGATGTCTACCAGGAGACACTGCAGCGGCTCGCCGCGCGCTGGCCGCGGGTGGACAACCCCAAGGCGTTCTGCCGCCGGGTGATGTCCAACGTCGTGATCGACCAGGCGCGGGCCCGTGCCCGGCGGCCGCGTGAGCTGCGTCTTTATGAGGCGGGCGAGCGGAGCGACCCGCGGGCGGGCGACCCGTACGGCTCCGTCGAGCTTTGGCCCGCGCTGCGCACCGCGCTTGACAGCCTCACCGTCCAGCAGCGCACCGTCCTCGTGCTCCGCTACTTCGACGACCGCAGCGAGGCCGAGACGGCCAAGCTCCTCGGCATCTCGGTCGGCACTGTCAAGAGCACGGCGTCACGTTCCATCGCCCACCTGCGTGCCTTCCCCGGGTTGGCCGATCTCTTCACCGCCACCGACAGCATGTTGTGAAAGGACTTCCGATGCCCACTACCGACGAAGACATCGTGCGCGATCTGCTGCACCGCTGCACCAGCCACGTGCAGCCGCGCGACTCCATCGCGACGGCGGTGATAGCACGGCAGCGCCGCAGGGACCGGAACCGCCGCCTGGCATCCGCGGCCGCCGCGGGTGCCGTGCTCGCCACGGCGGCCGGCGTCATCGCCGTCTTCCCCGGCCATGCGTCCCGCGCGCCGCAGTCCCCGGTGAACGCGCTGCCGGCGACCAAGCAGCCGGTGACCTCGCGGCCAGCCACCAAGCAGCCGGCGCTGAAGCTGACGGCGAACCAGCGCGCGCTCTACAAGCTCAGCACCGTCGCGGCCAGGCAGTCAGCGGCGAAGGGCCGCTACGCGGTGATGATGACGGACGGGACAGACATTAAGGACACCAACATCATCGACACCCGCACCGGCGACCTGTGGGGCTACCAACTGGGCACCAACGGGTACCCGTCAGGAGGGGGATCCGTCACCCGGCATTACTCACCGACCGCCGCGCAGTTCGCCGCCATGCCCACCGACCCGACGGCCCTGCGCGCCGCGCTCATCGCCCAGTGGAACCAGCAGACCCCGGCGCTGCCTGACCCGTACAACGGCGGCCGCATCACCCCGCTCCCGTTCACCAACGACGACAAGGTGTTCCAGCAGGCGAACAACGTGCTGTGGAACCCGCTCTCCGGCCCGGCCCTGCGGTCGGCGCTGTTCCGGGTGCTCATGAACGTGCCAGGCATCAAGGTCAACTTCTCGGCACACGACGCTAACGGCCGGGCCGTGGAGATCAGCAGGACCGACGCAAGCGGGCTCCCCGGGTACAAGCCGGACGGCCAGGTCTGGGCGACCTACGAGAGCCCGGCGACCGGCGCGCTGCTGGAAACGTCGATTACCTTCCCGCCAGGCGAGACCACCCCCCAGTATCCGCACGGATCCCCCTACCCCTTCGTCGACAAAACCGTGTACCTGTCCATCACCTGGGCAAACAAGGTCCCGTCCAACCCCTACAGCGGCTAATAAGCGTCTTGGTCAGAGCGACGGTCCGTTCAGGAGAAGGATTTTAAATTCTTTCCTCTGAACGGACCGTGGCTAGCGGTGCGAGGCCAGGACCGCGTGCGGATCGGTGCCCTGGTGTGCCTGCGGGTCGGTGTGCACCAGGGCCGCGGACAGGCGGGGCAGCGCGTGCAGGAGATCGTGCTCGGCGGCGACCGCGATGCCGTGGGCCTGGACGGCGCTGATGTCACCGTTGACGGCGATCTCGCATTCGGCCCAGAGCTGGTGACCGACCCAGCGCAGCCGCACGGTCCCGACGCCGAGCACGCCGGGTGTCGCGCTGAGCGTGTGCCTGGCCCGGTCGACCAGGGCAGGGTCAACCGCGTCCATCAGCCGCCGCCAGACCTCGCGGGCAGCCTGGTAGAGCACCGCCAGGATCGCCACCGTGATCACCAGGCCGACGACGGGATCCGCCCAGTTCCAGCCGAGCGCTACGCCGCCCGCGCCGATCAGTACCGCCAGGGACGTAAAACCGTCCGCGCGCGCGTGCAGCCCGTCGGCGACCAGTGCCGCGGAGCCGATCTTGCGGCCCACCCTGATGCGGTAGCGGGCGACCAGTTCGTTGCCGGTGAACCCCACCAGTGCCGCGGCCGCCACCGCGATCAGGTCGGAGACGCGCTCCGGATGCGCGAGGCGGGTCAGCGCTTCATAGGCCGCCAGCGCGGAGGACGCCAGGATCAGGGCGACGATCACGACGCCCGCCAGGTCCTCGGCCCGTCCGTACCCGTAGGTGTAGCGGCGTGTCGCCGGGCGCCTGCCGAGGATGAAGGCAACTCCTAGCGGCACCGCGGTCAGGGCGTCGGCGGCGTTGTGCAGCGTGTCGCCGAGCAGCGCGACCGAGCCCGACAGCGCCACGACCGCCGCCTGGATCACGGCCGTCGCACCGAGGACGCCAAGCGAGATCCACAACGCCCGCATCCCCTCGGAGCTGGCCTCCATCGCCGCGTCCACCTTGTCGGCGGCCTCATGCGAGTGCGGGCGCACGGCATGCAGCAGGCGACCGATTACCCCGGCCCGGTGGCCGTGGTCGTGACCCGGCTCGTGGTCGGGACCACGCTCGTGGTCGTGACCGTGCTCGTGGTCGTGACCCGGCTCGTGATCGTGGTCGTGACCGTGACCGTGCTCGTGATCGTGACCCGGCTCGTGATCGGGACCGCGACCGTGCTCGTGGTCGTGGTGGGGGCCGCTCCTGCCGTCCATATCATCCAGCATGCGCGAGAAAACGCATTGCCGCACATCAACACGTACCAGGGGCGCGCACTTGCGAATTGACCGCACCACGCCCCGGCCAAATGCCGATACTCGGCTTACCCGGGCCGTTGCTGTTATCCTGCGGTTTGCCCCTGTGCGTGGCTTTGAGGAAGGTTGCCGGCCATGAGAAACCCCAGACGCGTGGTTAACATCGGTCTTCTTGTCATCGCCATCATCGCCGTGGGCGCCGCCGCGATCGCGGCCACGTCCGGGGGGCGGACAGCGACCACAGGAAACGCTTCGGCGTGCAACGCGTTCTGGAACTGGTATGACGCGACGGGCAACACCACTCCCGCGCTCACCGCGTACAAGCAGGCGACCACGCAGCCGCTGATCGCCGACCTCTACAACGTCTCGGTCGGGCTGCGGGACCAGGGCAAGGGACTCAACGGCAACAAGGCGGCCAACGCGGCATTCGCGCAGAGCGCCGCGGCCAAGGTCGAGACGGACTGCACGAACGCCGGCTACGCCGACCCCGCGAGCTGACGCGACGCGGCCTGGTCACCGCTCAGCTGGTGGTGCGTTTTCAGATGGCGGTGCGCCCGCCGTCGGCGGCGATCACCGCGCCGGTGATGTACCCGGCCTTGGGCGAGGCGAGGAAGGCGACGACATCGGCGATCTCCGCTGGCTGCGCCGCCCGGGCGAGCAGGGTGGTACCGCCCAGTGCCTCGATGCGCTCCGGTGCGGCGCCGCCGGTGTAGGCGGGGCCGGGGGCGATGGTGTTCACCCGCACGCCCTGCGGGCTGAACTCGGCGGCCCACGACCTGGTCAGCGAGGCAAGGGCGGCCTTGGTCGCGCTGTAGGCCGCTCCGCCGGCCAGGCCGATCTGGCCCGCCATGCTGCCCAGGTTGATGATGCTGCCCGTGCCGCGCTTGGCCATCCGCGGCGCGATCGCGGCGACGAGGTAGTAAGCGGACCTGACGTTGGCGGCGAACAGCTGGTCGAAGGTGTCCGGCGCCAGGTCGGCGGTCGGGCCGAACCAGGAGAATCCCGCGTTGTTGACCAGCACGTCGACCTCGCCCGCGGCGTCCGCCAGGCGCTCGATCCCGGAAAGCTCGACCAGGTCGGCGGCGATGAACCGGGCCTGCCCGCCGCTTGCCGTGATCTCGTTCACCACGGCCGCACCGCGCGCGGCGTCCCGCCCGTGCACGAGGACAGCGAAGCCGTCCGCGGCCAGCTTCCGCGCGACCTCCCGGCCGATCCCGCTGGTAGCGCCCGTGACGAGGGCGACCGGTGCGGCCAGCTCTGGGTGAGCACTCATGATCACTCCTTGAGTTGAGTAGACCGTTCTAGCCAACAAGTCAACTATAGACAGACAGGTCTGTCTAAGACAAGGAATCCGCGAAGGGAACTGCGTGCGGGACGCTCGCGCCGCGCCGACCGGCTGCTAGACGCACGCGAGGCTAAAGACAGCGCTCTAGAGGCGCAGGGCACTGGCGATCAGGACGGCGATCGCGAGCGCGGCGAACAGCAGGTAGGCACCGAGCGCGCGGCCGCGGTCGCCGTGACCGAGCTGCCTGAACAGTACCCAGCCGAACGCGGCCGTCTCGAGTCCGCCGCCAACGATGCCCGCGGCGGGCGCGAAGATGCCGACGATGACCGCCGCGCTGCCGACGAGGTGCACGACGCCGAGCAGAAGCGGAACCCAGAGGTTGCGGCCGTCGAGCAGGCCGAGCCTGGTGAGCTGGTCAAGGCGGGTCAGTCCGACCTTGGCACGCGATAGCCCGGCGGCCGCGGACGGCAGGGTCTCGAGCAGCAGCAAGACAGTCAGCACGACGGCCGCTACGATCACCAAAGCTCCTTAGGTCCGCCTCAATCGCGCCTTTTCCGCGCTTCCGCTCCTATTTGAGCATGCGGGGGCAGGCCGAGCCCAGCGACGCCGCTCCTAGGGTTCAACCAGTCCGACGAGATCCAGCTGGCGGAGACGGACCGGGTCGGCCAGGATGTCCATTTCGGTGATCTTGTCGTTTTGGACCGTCGCGGCCAGCAGGGCGAGGGACTCGCCGTCCCGCACCACAAGGAAACCGGGCGCGCCGTTGACCAGGACCGGGCGCGCGAAGCGGCCAAGGGACGCGAAGCGCTGGGCCTGGGCGATCACTTCGCGGGCGCCGCGGATCAGGACCGAGGGGCCGAACGGGCCGGCGCCTGCGTCGGCCCGAAGGACGACGTCCGGGTCGAGGATGGCGAGCAGCCCCTCGAAATCGCCCTCCCTTGACGCGGCCAGGAAGGCATCGACGACTGTCCACTGCCTGGCGAGATCGGCCCTGCCTGCCGACGAGGCCGCGGCCGGCCCGCCGTCGGCGGAGGTCGCGCCCTGGTGCGCCGGGGCGGCGCGCAGGCGGTGCCTGGCGCGGCTGGCCAGTTGCTTGGCCGCGGCAGGCGTGCGGTCGAGTATCGAGCCGATCTGCTCGAAGGGCACGGCGAAGACGTCGTGCAGGACGAACGCGAGCCGCTCGGCCGGCGGCAGCGTGTCCAGGACGACCAGCAGGGCCATCCCGACGGAATCGGCCAGGAGCGCGTGCTCGGCGGGGTCATCGTCGACGCGCGTGACGACCGGGTCGGGCACGTGCACGTCGAGGGAGTCCTCGCGGCGAGTCGCCCGGGAGCGCAGCATGTCCAGGCACACCCGGGACACGACGGTGGTGAGCCACGCGCGCAGGTCCCTGACGTCGCCGGTGTCCGCACGGGACAGGCGCAGCCAGGCCTCCTGCACCGCGTCTTCTGCCTCGTTAAGCGAGCCGAGCATGCGGTAGGCCACCGAGCGCAGGTGCGCGCGCTGTGCCTCGAAGTCCGCCGCCGGCCAATCGGTTCTGTCCACTGTCACCTTTCTACGCCCCCTTCCGTCATACCCAATGACGATCCGGACAGGATCGAGGTAACACACTGGAGGGAAGAGACCAATGGCCGATCAGTCGGTGAGGGGCAAGATGGGCGAATCAGCCGCGATACCTGACCCTCGGGCGCAGAAGCTGGCGATGCAGCGCCTGGCCAACGGTGTCGTACGCGGAATGCTGCGCACGCCGCTGTTGTCCCGCGCCGCGGGCAGCAGGCTCGTCACGTTGTACATCGTGGGCCGCAAGTCGGGCAGGCGCTACACGATCCCGGTGGCCTACACGCGGGACAAGGATGACCTGCTGATCGGTACGCCGTTCGGGTGGGGCAGGAACCTGAGGACCGGCGAGCCGGTGGAGATCCGCCTCAAGGGGCGGCGGCGGCAGGCCGATGTCCAGGTCTACAAGGACGAGGCGGACGTCGTCGGCCTGTACGCCACCATGTGCCGTGACAACCGGCAGTTCGCCGGCTTCAACAAGATCGGGTTCGACTCCGAAGGCAATCCCAACCCGGAGGACCTGCACCTGGCCTGGATGGCGGGAGCGCGGGCCTTCCGGCTGACACCGCGGTAACGTGCAAGCCGGGCGCGGGAGAGGAAGCCGAAGTCGTTCGGGATAAGCCGAGGAGTTTGACCTGCACCCGCTCGCGGAGATCAGCCAGGCTGATGCCGTAGGTGGCGAGGACGTGCACGCCGTCCGGCTGGATGTCGAAGGTGGCGTAGTCGGTGTAGACGCGGCTGACGCAGGCG
Organism: uncultured Actinomycetota bacterium; assembly: GCA_963759545.1. Classification (GTDB taxonomy): domain Bacteria; phylum Actinomycetota; class Actinomycetes; order Streptosporangiales; family Streptosporangiaceae; genus Trebonia. The sequence goes on along the minus strand of CAVXAB010000001.1, from coordinate 41,965 downwards.
ACGCCGGTGAGCGGGTACGTGCACGCCTGTACCAGCTTGGCGTCGCCCTTCTTGGTGAAGAGGGTCATCATCACGTAGACGTCCTTGGCGCCGATCGCCAGGTCCATGGCGCCGCCGACGGCCGGGATGTCCTCCGGCCTGCCGGTGTGCCAGTTGGCCAGGTCGCCGCTGGCGGACACCTGGTAGGCGCCGAGAACGCAGACGTCGAGGTGGCCGCCGCGCATCATCGCGAACGAGTCGGCGTGGTGGAAGTACGACGCGCCTGGCAACTCGGTCACCGGGACCTTGCCCGCGTTGGTGAGGTCAGGGTCGATCGCGTCGCCGGTCGCCGTGGGCCCCATGCCGAGCATGCCGTTCTCGGTGTGCAGGATGACGGCCTGGCTGCCGTTTTCGTCGGTCGGCAGGTAGTCGGCGATCTTGGTGGGCTGGCCGATGCCCAGGTTGACGTAGGAGCCGGCCGGGATGTCATGGCCGATCACGGCGGCGAGTTCGTCCGTGGACAGCGGGCCGCGGCCCGTGTGCTCGATGGCCGTGTGCTCGATCGCGGGCTCGGACATCAGCGGGCTCCCTGCACGGTGTAGTGACGGGCCTCGACCGAGACGATCCGGTCGACGAAGATCGAGGGGGTCACGACGGCCTCCGGGTCCAGCGTGCCGACCGGGACGACCTCGGTGACCTGGGCGATCGTCGTGCGGGCGGCGGTGGCCATGACGGGACCGAAGTTCCGCGCCGTCTTGCGGTAGACGAGGTTGCCGAGCGTATCGGCCTGGTAGGCCGCAATGAAGGCGTAATCGCCTTTTATCGGATATTCCAGGACATAGGTGCGGCCGTCGATCTCGCGGGTTTCCTTGCCCTCCGCCAGCGGCGTGCCGACCGCCGTGGGGCAGAAGAACGCGCCGATGCCCGCGCCGGCCGCCCGCATCCGCTCGGCGAGGTTGCCCTGGGGCACGACCTCGAGCTCGATCTTGCCCTCGCGGTAGAGGCCGTCGAAGACCCAGGAGTCGGCCTGGCGGGGAAAGGAGCAGAGGACCTTACTTACCTGGCCCGCCTTGAGCAGCGCCGCGAGGCCGACGTCGCCGTTGCCCGCGTTGTTCGACACGATCGTCAGGTCCTTCGCGCCCTGCCTGATCAGCGCGTCGATCAGGTCGAACGGCATCCCGGCGAGCCCGAAGCCGCCAACGAGGACCGTGGACCCGTCCTCGATCCCGGCAACCGCCTCGTCCGTCGTCTGGAGTACCTGGGCGCGGCTCACTGCGTCGTGTCCTTCCTTGGGTCTTCGCTCATCCTCTTCAGCTTCCCACATCGTGATCAGCGTGCCGGCTCAGATCACTGCCGGCCGCGGGGCGTGATGAGGGTGATTTGCGCCGCTTTCGCCGCGCGGTCGCCGCCGACGCCGCGCGGAGCCGCGCGCGGAGCCTGCGCGCGGACGGCACGTCTTTCCGCGGCGCCGCGGGTCTCGGTATCCTCGCTTCATGGACTATCGCATGCTGGGAGGCAGTGGCTGCGCCGTCTCGAGCCTGTGCCTTGGCACGATGACGTTCGGCGTCGAGACGGACGAGTCCGGGGCGCACCAGCAGCTCGACTTGTTCACCGAGGCGGGCGGCACGATGGTGGATACGGCCGACGTGTACGGCGGCGGGAGGTCGGAGGAGATCATCGGCCGCTGGCTCGCCAGCCGCCCGGCCGACGTCACCGAGAACGTGGTGCTGGCCACCAAGGGCCGTTTCCCCGTGGACGACTCGCCGAACGGCGCCGGGCTGTCCGCGCGCCACCTGACCCGCGCGCTTGACGCCTCGCTCCGCCGCCTGGGGCGCGAGGTGGTTGACCTGTACCAGGTGCATGCCTACGACCCGCTGACGCCGCTGGAGGAAACCCTGCGGACCCTCGACCAGTTCACCCGGGCGGGCAAGATCCGTTACTGGGGGCTGTCCAACTTCACCGGCTGGCAGCTGACCAAGGCGGTGCACCTGGCCCGGGCCCTGAACGTGGCCGGGCCGGTGACCCTCCAGCCGCAGTACAGCCTGCTGGCGCGGGAGACCGAGTGGGAGATCGTCCCGGCGGCGACCGACGCCGGCCTTGGCCTGCTGCCGTGGAGCCCGCTCGGCGGCGGCTGGCTGTCCGGCAAGTACCGGCGCGACCAGCGCCCGGCAGGCGCGACCCGCCTCGGGGAGGACCCGGGCCGCGGCATGGAAGCCTACGACCGGCGCGGCACCGACCGCACCTGGCACGTCATCGACGCGGTGCAGGGCATCGCCGAGGAACGCGGCGTGTCCATGGCCGAGGTCGCGCTCGCCTGGGTGACCGCCCGCCCCGCGGTCAGCTCCACCATCCTCGGCGCCCGCACGGTCAAACAGCTCGAGGCCAACCTGCGCGCGGCCCGGCTGCACCTGACCGCCGCCCAGACCGCCGCGCTCGACGCCGCCAGCGACCCGCACCCCGCCGACTACCCCTACGGCGAGCTGGGCGTCGAACAGCGCGCCCGCGCCCTGCCGGCCGGCGATTTACCGTTACCGGGTGCCGGTGCGTGCCTTGGTCAAGAGGCGGCCCGCTGGCCGGCCGCGGCGGCGGCCGTCAGGCTGGCGAGCATGACGGGGAAGAAGTCGCGCAGCCCGCGCCAGACCAGGCGGCCGCCTAGCGTCTTGTCGAAACTGGCAGTCCAGCGGATGCGGGTTCCACCGGGATCAGGGGTGAGCGTGACCTCGCCGCGGTAGCCGCGGACCGGCATGCCGCCGGTCACCGTGTACACAATGCGGCGGCCTTGGTCGATCTCCTCGACCCGCTCGACCGTGGTGATGTAGCGGCCGTAGGCGCGACTGGCCGAGCGCAGCCAGTAAACCGCGCCGGGAACGTGCTCGGCCGTGCCCCGGTAGCCCGCGGCGCTCCATGGTCCCCACTGCGGGTAGCGGGTGGCGTCGGAGACCAGCGCCCACACGGCTTCCAGGGAAGCGCTGGTGACGGACTCGGCTGCGACTTGCAGCCGATTAGATCTCTGTACCAAATGGTTCATGTACCGAATGGTACGCTCAATTATGGCCGGACTACAAGAACCCCCGCCGAACGAACCGCGGTCAGCCAGAGACCGGCTGCTCGCCGCCGCCGTCGCCCAGGCCATGCAGGGAGGGATCGCGGACCTGAGCCTGCGCGAGCTGGCTGCCGTGATCGGCACCAGCCACCGCATGCTGCTTTACCACTTCGGGTCCCGCGAAGGGCTGCTCGCCGCCGTCACGCTCGCGGTCGAGGCGGCCGAGCGCGCCACCCTGGCGGACGTCGGCGCGGTCGGCGCCGATGACGCGCGCCGGTTCTGGGCCAGGTACAGCGACCCGCGGCTCTGGCCGCAGGAGCGGCTGTTCTTCGAGTTGTACGTGCACGCCCTGCGCGGCCGGCCCGGCACGGAAGGCTTCCTCGACCACGTGGTGACCGGCTGGCTCGAACCCCTCACCGCCGCCATTGCCAGCGGCGGAACCAGCCCGCAGATCGCGCCGACGGCCGCGCGGCTGAGCATGGCCGTTACGCGCGGGCTGCTGCTCGATTTGCTCGCCACCCACGACATCGACGGCGTCACCGCGGCGTTCGAGCTGTTCCTCCAGGTCGGCGCGGTCGCTACCGGCGAGCCGGACGGCGGGTAGCGGCAGGCCGGGCGGGTGCCGCCGTGCCTGACCACCGGCAGCGGCGGGGCCGCTGTGCGTGACCGGCAGCGGCGGGGCGAGCCGGTCACAGGGTGCCGGTGACGGCCTGCAGGCCCAGGCTCGCCGCGGCGACCGTGATCCACAGGAGTGCGCCGAGCAGCAGCGGGCGGTGGCCCGCCTTGCGCAGCGCGGCCACGTTGGTGGACAGGCCGATCGCGGACAGCGCCACCGCGACGAGGAAAACCGACGCGTGCTGGAGCGGTGCGTGCGCGCCGGCCGGGATGACCCCGGCGGAGTTGACGGCGGCCACGAGGACGAAGCCGATCAGGAACCAGGGCACGAGCTTGAGGACGCGGCGCGGCGACATGCGGGCCTGGCCGGGCGCGGCGCTGGCGGGGGCGCCGACCTGGCCGTGTGCCGTTGGGCCGGCCAGGGCCGGCCCAACGGCACACGGGGACGCGGCGGGGCGGCGCTTCCTGTTGGTCAGCGTGGCGAGGCCGAGGCAGATCGGGATGATCATGAGCGTGCGGACCAGCTTCACCACGACCGCGTGGCTTGTCGCGGCCGCGCCGTAGGTGGTCGCCGTCGCGACCACGGACGAGGTGTCATTGACGGCCGTGCCCGCGAACAGGCCGAACGACTGCTGGCTCATCCCGAGCGCGTGCCCGAGCAGCGGGAAGACGAGGACCGCCGCGATGTTGAACAGGAAGATCGTGGAGATCGCGTAGGCGACGTCGGTCGACGCGGCCTCGATCACCGGGGAGACCGCGGCGATCGCCGAGCCGCCGCAGATCCCCGTGCCGACGCCGATCAGCGTGCGCAGGTCGCCGGGCACGCCGAGCAGCCGCCCGTACAGCCACGCGGCACCGAGGCAGACCGCGAGGGTGCCGAGCATGACCGGCAGCGAGGACACGCCGACCCTGGCCGCCTCGGCGATCGAGAGCTGCGCGCCGAGCAGGACCACCGAGCACTGCAGGACGAAGGTGCTCGCCCACTTCACCCCGGGCGCGAAGCGAGCGCCCGGCTTGACGGCGATCGCGATGACCGCGCCGATGACGGCACCGGGAACCGCGCTGCCGATCAGCGGCACGTACTGCCCCACGACCGTCGCCACCGCCGCGACGGCGAGCGCGAGGGCGAAGCCAGGGGCGATGGCCCGCGCGCGGCGGGCCGCGCGGCGCGGGCGGGAGTCGCTAGTGGGAGACAACGGGCCCCGCCTGGGGCTCTTTGTATCCCGCGTCTGCTGCTTGGGGTGAGCCGTGGCGGCAGAACTGTGCAGGGCTGTCATGACGATTCCAGCGTCGCCAAGATGCTGACCTGCGGGAAGGAGAGCCGCCTTGTGGGGGTACAAACTAGGGTTGTAGCCGGAGGCAACCGCGATCCGACGGGGAGGCCCGTAGCCGATGAGCGAGGCAGTGCACGACCTCGGCGCGCTGCGGGCGCTGCGCGAGGTGGGCAGGCGCGGGTCCATCGCCGCCGCCGCCGCCGTGCTCGGCGTCTCGCAGCAGGCGCTGTCGGCCCGGATGCGGACCCTGGAGCGAACGACGGGCGTCACCCTGCTCGCCCGCTCACCGGGCGGATCCCGCCTCACCGAGCAGGGGACGCCTCATCGTGGGCTGGGCCGAGGACGTGCTCGACGCCGCGGACCGGCTCGAGGCAGGGCTGCGGTCGATCCGGTCCGGCGTGTCGCACCGGCTGGCGATCGCCGCGAGCCAGACCATCGCCGAGCACCTCGTGCCGCACTGGCTGGTCGAGCTGCGCCACATCGAGCAGGCCAGCGCCGAGCAGACACCGACCGTCGTGGAGCTCACCGTCGCCAACTCCACCCGGGTCATCGAGCTGGTCAGGGACGTAAAGGTGCGACTCGGGTTCATCGAGACCCCGCACCTGCCCGCCGACCTGGTGACGGCGCGCCTGCGCGACGACGAGATGCTCGTGGTCACCGCGCCCGCCCATCCGTGGGCCCGCCGCCGCCGGCCGCTGTCCCTGACCGAGATCGCCGAGACGGCGCTGGTCATGCGGGAGGCCGGCAGCGGCACCAGGGTCACCCTGACCGACCACCTGGCCGCACAGCATCCGCCGCTCAGCGCGCGGATCGCGATGGAGCTCGGCACGAGCGCGGCGGTCCGCTCGGCGATCGCGGAGGGCGTCGGGCCGGGCGTGCTCAGCCGGCTGGCCGTCCGCGATGACCTCGTGCTCGGCCGGCTGGTCGCCATCGAGGTCGAAGGACCGCCGCTGAAAAGGCAGCTCACCGCCGTCTGGCGGCCGGACCTCGACCCGCTGCCGCCCGAGGGCGCGCGCCTCCTCGCGGTCGCGAAGGCGCCGCGCTAGCAGTCCATTCCCGCTACCAGCCTTTGCTAAATGAGCTTTGTGTGAATAGCGCGCATTGGCGGTCCAGGTAAGTTATCGCGGAAATTGGCGAAATTCACGATTCACTCACTACGCTAGCGTGCGGGGAATCCGGTACTACATGGAAAAGCGCGTGCGGTGATTTTGCGGCTTACTGTACAGGATATTAATTCACGGGAAATCGGGGACATTGAGCTAAACGCGTCACCCGATGACTGGGCGGGCGCATTGCTGAGCGCGCTCCCTGGAGTGTCGCAAGGCGATGCCTGTTTCGTCGGGGCCGCGCTGCTTGACCGGGCGACCAGGCTCGCGGGCAGTCCGCTGCTGCCAGGCGCGGTGCTCAGCGTGGGCGGCGCGGGGCCTGACTACCAGCCCGTCCGCGGGGCCGCCGCTGGTACCTTGCACGTCATCGCGGGCCCCGACGCCGGCTTCGGGGTGGCGCTGCGGCCTGGCCGCTACTTCATCGGCCAGTCACCCGACGCGCACGTGTCCCTGCACGACGCGGACGTGTCCCGCACGCACGCGCTTGTCGAGGTATCCGCGGCGGGCAGGGCGGTGATCGTCAACGCCGGCTCACGGAACGGCACCTGGGTGAACGGGGCGCGGGTAGCGGTGCCCACCGCGCTCGACGACGGCAGCGTGGCGCGGCTCGGCAAGGACACGCTTCGCTGGGCGCCCGGCGCCGTCCGCACGCTGCGCGTGCTGCAGACCGCGGACGGGCGGCTGGAATTCGACCGGGCTCTCGCGGCGCCCACCGCGATTCCCGTGCGGGACGTGGTCGCGCCGCCACGGGAGCCGCCGCCGCGGCGCTTCGCCGTCATGGCCACGTCCGGGCTGGCCCGGCCTGGCCGGGCTGGCCGGCCTGGCCGCCGGGCCCGCGCTGTTCGCGGGCACCCGTCACCCGGTGACGCTGCTCGCCAGCCTGGCCGGGCCGGCCGCCTGGCTCGTGGCCTACGCCATCGAGGTCCGTGGGCGCGGGAAGGAGAAGCGCGCCATCGCCGAGGCCAGGACGGCGGCCAGTGAGCGGGTCGCCGCACTGGTCGCGGACGAGGAGCGCGTCCGCCACCTGATTGCCCCCGGGCCCGCGCAGGTCAGCGCGATGGCGGCGGGCGCGCGGCCCGACCTGTGGTCGAGGGACGCGCGGTCGCCGCATGGCCTCGTGCTGCGGGTCGGCGTGACCGACCAGGCGCCGTCGGTGCGGCTGGGGGGCGCGCCAGGCGACGACCTTGCGGTACCGGACCTGCGCGGCGTTCCCCTCACGGTCGACCTGCGGGAGGCGGGGGTGCTCGGCGTGATCGGCGCCGGCGAGCCGGCCAGGGCGCTGCTGCGCTGGCTGATCATCCAGCTCGCCACGCTGCGCTCGCCCGACGACCTGCGGCTCGTGCTGCTCACCGCCGGCGACGACGGCCAGGACCCTGGCATCGCCTGGGCGCGCTGGCTGCCGCACCTGGACGGTGGCAGCGCCACGGAGGCGCCGTGCCTGATCGGGAACACCGACGCCAGCCGGGCCGCCAGGGTCGGCGAGCTGAGGAATCTCATCCTCACCAGGACGCAGCAGCACGCCGGGCCGGACGGTCCGGTTCGGTGCGCCGGGTTCCGCGGTGACGTCGTCGTGGTGATCGACGGCGCGCTCGCCCTGCGGAACCTGCCTGGCCTCGGGGACATCCTCAAGTCCGGTCCCGGGGCCGGCGTCTACCTGCTGTGCGCCGACGTCCAGGGCATCGCCGCGTGCCGTAGCGTCTGCGAGCTGCCCGCCAGCACCGATATCGCCGCCGACGGCCTGCGGCTGATCCGCGGCCCGGACTCCGAGCCGGTGACCGGGGTGCCGGACGGCATGGACCGGGCACGGGCGGAGCAGGTCGCCAGGGCGCTCGCCCCGATGCGGGACCGCGTGCCCGCCGGCGCGCGGACCACGATCCCGTACCCCGTGCGGCTGCTCGACCTGCTCGGCATCGCCGCGCCTGGCGCGCAGGACATTCTCGCCCTATGGACCGGGAAGCGGGAGGGGCCGACCACGCGGGTGGTCCTTGGCGCCGACGCGTCCGGGCCGGTGACCGTGGACCTCGCGGCCCAGGGGCCGCACACGGTGATCGGCGGCGCCGCGGGCGCGGGCAAGAGCGTCCTGCTGCGGACCCTGGTCACCGCGCTACTGCTCGCCAACAGGCCGGACGAGCTGAACCTCGTCCTCGTCGACGGCACGGGCGACGGCACGTTCCTGCCGTTCGGGAACTGCCCGCATGTCACCGCGCTCATCCCCTCGACGGGCCAGGCCGCCGCCGGCACCCCAGGCGAGGCCGATGCCGCCCGCGTGCTCGCCGCGCTCCGCGCGCAGGTGCGGCACAGGGAGGCGATCCTCTCCGGCTACGGCGCCGAGATCGACAACTACTGGCGCGCCAGGGAGATCCAGCCAGCCCTGCCGCGGTTGCCCAGGGTCGTGGTGATCTTCGACGAGTTCGCCCGCGTGCCCGGCGCCTCGCAGGAGCTTCCTGAGAGAACTCGCGGATGTCGCGGCCAAGGGCCGCCCGCTCGGCGTGCACCTGGTGCTGGCCACGCGGTCCCCCGGGGGCAAGCTGCCACCCGAGCTTAAGGACAACATCGGCCTGCGGATTAGCCTGCGGCAGAATGAGGCGGCCGACAGCGTCGAAGTGCTCGGCACCCCGGAGGCGATCACGATCCCGAGCGCGCTGCGCGGCCGCGGCATTATCTCGTCCGCGACGGGCGAGCCCGACGGGACGCCCCGGCCGTTCCAGTCCGGCTACCTGGATGACCCGCTCGCCAGGAGCGCCGCCCGCTGAACGTCAGGCGGCTGGCGTGGGCCGACCTGGGGATCGCGCGCCCCGCGGTCGCGGCCAGGGGCGGCGACGGCCCGACCGACCAGGACCTGGTCATCCAGGCGGTCGAGGAAGCCGCCAGGCACCTGCGGCGTTACCCGGGCGGTCGCTAACAACCGGTCAGGCGAGCATGGTCTTGCCGTACCAGTCGCTTGCGTCGCGGACGCCGGGCAGGGTGTAGAAGTAGCCGCCGCCGAACGGCTGCACGTAGTCCACCAGGGGCTCGTTGACGAGGCGCTTCTGCACGGTCTCGAACTGGCGCTCCACGTCCTGCTGGTAGGCGATGAAGATGTGCCCCGACTGGAGGTTGCCGTTCAGGTCCACGCCGAGGTCGTAGTTGTAGGAGCGGCGGATGAGGCGCTGGTTGGCGGTCTGCGGCGTGCGCGGGTTCGCGAGGCGGATGTGCGAGTCGAGGGGAATCACGTGCCCGTTCGGGTCCGCCTTGTAGTTGGGCGTGTCGAACTCGCTGGTGCCGTCCAGCGGCGCGCCGGTGTCCCTGCGGCGGCCGAACATCCCCTCCTGCTCGTTGATCGACACCCGGTCCCAGAACTCGACGAGCATCCGGATCAGCCGAACGACCAGGTAAGACCCGCCGAGCGCCCAGGCGGGCTCCTTCTGGTCATCGACCCAGATCAGGTCGCTCGCCAGCGTGCCCGTCGGGTTGGCGGTGCCGTCCTTGAACCCGAGCAGGTTCCGCCCGGTGCCCGACGGTCGCGGCGGCGAGTTGTAGCCCTCCATCTTCCACCGCAGCTGCATGCCGCCGCGCGTGTGCTTGGCGAGGTCCCTGATCGCGTGGTGGACCGTGTCCTGGTGGTTCGCGCTGAACTGCACGAGCAGGTCGCCGTGCAGCCACGCCGGGTCTGGCGAGTCGTTCGGGAAGGCGGTCATCGGCTTGAGCTTCAGCGGCTTGGCGGCGCTGATCCCGTACCGGTCGTCAAACAGCGTTGACCCGACCGACACGGTCATGGTCAGCCCGTCGGCGGGCACCACGGGCCCGAGGACGTCGCTGTCGGACGGCGGCTGGCTGACGCCGAGGTTGGGCGGGGTGCCGCCGCTGGTGAGGAACCGCGCCCTGGTGGTGACCGTCTGCAGCAGGTCGGCGAGCGCCGCCTTGTCCGCCGCCATCGAGTCGAAGGCCGCGACGCAGGTGGACGCCTGCTTGCCGGACGGCCCAGGGGTCAGCACGCCGGACTGGAACGCCGCCGTGGAACGGGTACGACGCCTGCTCGGCGGGTGCACCGCTGGCCTGCCCCTGGCCGGCCTGTGCCGCGGCGTTCGCGTCGGCGTGCGCGCCGCCGATCAGCACGCCGCCGGCCAGTGCGGTGCCTGCGGCACCGGCCGCGGTGCCCTTGAGGAAATTGCGGCGGTTGACGTCCACGGGGTTCTAGCTCCAGGGTTGCTGTCGGCTGGTGTCGGTGATCGGGTGGGGGTCAGTCAGTGGGTAACAGGAACTTCAAGGAGATCCGGAACGGAGGCCAGTGTCTCGAGCAGCGCACCGATGGACGCGTTGACGTGCTGGCGCTGGTCGAGGCTGACCGCCGTCAGCGACTGCCACTGCCCGTTGGCCTTGGTGGCGAGCAGCGCCTGGTCCAGCGCGGACAGCTGGCTGCCGGCGGTGGCCACCAGGCCGGGGTCGCGCTGGTTGAGCAGGCCGGCCAGGTACCCGAGCACGGTCTTGTCGACCTGGGTGTCGGCGTACGTCATCGCGTAGGCGGCCCCTGATCCCTGGTCGTCGATGCCCGACAGGTGGTCGCGGAGCGCGTCCTCGATGATCTCGTGCGCGCGGAGCGACAGCTGGGTGGGGTCGCCGGCCAGGTCGGCGGAGGTCAGGTTCTTCCGCACGGTCGCGACGTTCTTCTCCAGCTGGGTCACCACGGGAACCAGTTCGGCGGCGGACTGTCCGTGCCACAGGCCGTACTCGAGCCGGTGCAGGCCGGTGAAGCCCTTGTCGTTGACGCCGTCGGTCAGCCCGTCCGGTAGCCCGTCCACCGCGAGGCCCAGGTCGCCGAAGCTGTCGTAGGACGCGCCGACCCGCTCCCAGGCGAGCTGGGCGGTGAGCCAGTCCTGCTTGGCCCGCGCGATGCTGCCGTGCTTCAGGTCGGTCTCGATGGCGGTGACGTCCTCGGCCAGGGCGGTGAGCTGAACCGCGGCGTAGGCCTGGTAGCGCTTGTTCGGCGGGGTCAGCTCGGCGACGGTGACCGGCTTGACCGCGACCGGCGCGGAGACCGCCTTCCCGGCGGTCGCGGACACGGTGACCGGCTGCGACGACGTCGCGGCGAGGCTGCCCATCAGGCAGCTGAACGAGTAGGTGCCCGCCCCCAGGGTGGCGGTCAGCGGCGCGGACGTGCCGGGGCCGAGGGTCTCGATCTCGCCGATGATGGCGCCGGCCGAGTTGTCCAGCCTGATCTCGCCGGCCAGGCCGGAGTTGTTCGTCACCGTGATCGTCTGGGTGCCGCTCGAGGCGGTGGACCACTCGGGCGCGCAGTCGGTGCGGCTCACGGTCACGGTGCTCGCGGCGCCGCTCGCCGCGGCGGGCAGCGCCGCGATCGTCACGCCGGCCGCGAGCGCGGGCACGGTGATCAGCGCCCCGGCCACGAGCCAGGGGCGGCCGCCCGCGATACGTTCCCAGTTACCTGGCGCCGAAGGCGCAACGGCAGGGGCGGCCGCCGTGCTGGCCTGCCCTGTCTTGGCCTTGACGGTGCGGCCCGCGCTGATGAAGGCGGGGATGACCACCACGAGGTAGGCGAGCCAGGCGGTGACCTGGAGTACGGTCATCTTGGGCGACAGCTCGGTGAAGCCGGTGATGATCGACGCCCACCAGGAGCCCGGGTCGATGTGCGCGGTCAGGTCGAAGGCGACCCAGGTGTGGCCGGGCAGCCAGCCCGCGTCCTGCAGGTCGCCGAGGCCGTAGGCGAGCACGCCCGCGGCGATCACGATGAGGGCGACCGCGGTCCGGTTGAAGAACACGCCCACGTTCAGGTGGACCGCCCTGCGGTAGAGCAGCCAGCACAAGATGATCGCGGCGGCGATCCCGATCGCCGCGCCGGCCAGCGGCCCCGCCGTCTGCCCGGACGCCTTGGCCGCCGTCCACAGGAAGAGCGTGGTCTCAAGCCCCTCACGGCCGACGGAAAGGAACGCGGTCAGCGTGAGCGCCCCGGCGCCGATCGCGGCCGCGCGCTCCACCTCGCCGCGCAGGTGCGCCGACAGGGTGGCCGCGGTGCGGCGCATCCAGAAGATCATCGCGGTGACCAGGCCGACCGCGAGGACGCTGAGCAGGCCGCCGACCGCCTCCTGGCCGGCGCTCGTCAGCACGCTGACGGAGAACGTCGCCGCGGCGGCGAACGCGCCGGAGAGGGTCACCGCGCCGAGCACCCCGAGCCAGACCGGCGCGGTCGACACCGTCGACACGCTGGTTCCTGAAGCACTGGCTCGCTCTGCCCGTGCGGCCGCTGTCTTGCGCACGGCCGCCAGCAGGATGGTCACCACGAGCCCGGCCTCGAGCCCTTCACGGAGCCCGATCAGGAGGTTAGGTACGCTGTCCGCCCAAGTCACGCTGACTAAGGTAAGGCTTACCTTAATTTTGCGTCTACCCGTTGTGACGCGCTTCACAGAACGTTCAGGAGGCCGCAGCTCACTGCTCGCTGAGCTTGTCCGCCCACCACGCCTGATGCGCCTTCGACTGGTCGGCGGCCGGGCCGAGCTCGCCGAGGGCCTCGGCCCAGCGCTCTTCCGTCAACGTGATCGACGGGGCGTCCACGCCGGCCGCGGCGGCGACGCTGAGCGCGATTCGCACGTCCTTGGCGAGCAGGCCGAGCGCGAAGCCGGTGCCGTAGCGGCCGGTCAGCACCTCGGAACCGAAGATCTCGCTGACGAACGACCGGCCGGTCGACGCGTTGATCACGTCGATCATCGTCTTCGGGTCAAGACCGAACCGGCGGCCGACGACCAGCGCCTCGGCGGTGACGCAGGTGGTCGCGGCGGCCACCACGTTGTTCAGCGCCTTCATCGCGTGCCCGGTGCCGAGCGCGCCGGTACGGAACTGCCTGGCGGGGTCGCCGAGCACGCGCAGCACCGGCTGGGCGCGTGCCACGTCCGCGTCGTCGCCGCCCACCATCAGGGACAGCTCGCCGGTGACCGCGCGCGGCACGCCGCCCGAGACCGGCGCGTCCACCATGCGCACGCCGCGGGCGGCCAGGTCGGCCCCCGTCTTGCGGGTGTCCGACGGGTCGGCGGAGCTCATCTCGACGACCAGCGCGCCGGGCGCGAGCGCCGCCGCGATCCCCCAGTTCAGCAGCGCGTCGGCGACGACGGCGCCGTCCGGGAGCATGGTGACCACGATGTCCGCCACCGCGAAGGCGCCCGGCTGGTCGGCGGCGACCGCACCCGGGTGCGCGCCGGAGAACGCGAGTTGCCTGTCCGCGTCCGCGTCCCTGACCACCAGCGGGAATCCGGCCGCGTGCAGGTTCGCGGCCATGGGCCAGCCCATGTTGCCGAGACCGACGAATCCGATGGTGAGCTCGCCCATGGCTTCGATTGTGATCGAACGCGCGCCGACTGGCCATGCACGTCAGGCACAAACGTTTCCCGCGCCCCTTGGGGGAAGATACAGGTTCGGCAGGTTCCGGCGCCCCTTGGGCGAGATAGGTTTCCGGCGCCCCTTGGGGGGAGATAGTCAGCGGACTTCTTGCTGTTATCCGACCTGCTCCCGGTTGCCAGCGTCGTGCGCCGACACAGATTGGGGATAGTGGATCGCTGTGCCTACCCCAGCGGGGACAGCGATCCACTAGCTTGACCGGACCGCCGAGTCCGCCCGGAATGTCGGAATTATCCGGCTCGCCGCGAGGCTTGCGACACGGAGGCGAGCGTTAGCGCTAGCTTGCCTGGGCGCGTGCGGCGGCGGCGACGAAGCGGGCGATGATCATTGACCCGTGCGTGGTCAGGATCGACTCGGGGTGGAACTGGACGCCCTCGACCGGGCGGGTGCGGTGGCTGACGGCCATCGTGATGCCGTCGGTCCGCGCCGTGACCGCCAGTTCCGGCGGCAGGGTGGCCTCATCGATGATGAGCGAGTGGTAGCGGGTCGCCTGGAAGGGGTTCGGCAGGCCCGCGAGGACGCCGTGGCCGTGGTGCGTCACCGGGTACGCCTTGCCGTGCACCGGGCTTGGCGCCTTGACGATCCTGGCGCCGAACGCGGCGCCGATCGCCTGGTACCCCAGGCAGATGCCGAGCAGCGGGACGCGCGCCTGTGCGCAGGCGGCCACCGCGGCGACGCTGATGCCCGCCTCGGCCGGGGCGCAGGGTCCTGGTGAGATCACCACGCCCGTCGGCCCGGCGGCGATGATCTGGGACGCGGTCACCTCGTCATTCCTGACCACTTCGACGCGCGCCCCCGCAGTGCCCAGGAGGTGGGCGAGGTTCCAGGTGAAGGAGTCGTAATTGTCGATGAGGATCACGAGCGGCGGCCCCGCCGAAGGCGTGACCCGCGGGGCCGGGGCTCCCACGTAGGGACGCGCCAGGCGCGGCCCGGCCGCCGGGGCGGACGGTGCGTCGGCCTGGCGGGCGGCCGTGGTGGCGGCGAGTGCCGCCGTCATCGGGCCCGGCTGCCAGGTGCGGTGCACGCCCTCGACCGCGGTGACCGGGACGACGCCGGCGACCGCGTTGGTGACGAAGACCTCGCTTGCCTGGGTCAGCTCGTCGAGCGTGAGGGGCTTCCTGCCGATCCTGATGCCATGACCGTGGGCCGCGCGCAGCACGGCGGCGCGCGTGATGCCTGGCAGCAGGCGGCCGTCGGCGGGCGGGGTGAGCAGCACGCCGTCCATCACCGCGAACACGTTGGCGCGGTCGGTCTCAAGCAGCTCGCCGGTCTCGTCGGTGAGCAGCAGGTGCTGGTCGGGAGCGGTCTGCGCCCGGGCGGCGAGCTCGGCGAGCAGCCTGCGGTCGCGGTACTTGTGCGCGCCGATGCCGCCGGGAACGGTCACCGGGCGCAGCGTGACCGCCATGGCGCCCGGCGGCTGCGGGACGACCTCGACCGTGGCCTGGAGCGGGCCGCCGACCGGGCGGACGGTGATCCGCAGCCTGCCCGATGGCCCGGCCGCCAGGCAGCGGGCCAGGTCGCCGGCCAGCGACACGGGCAGTTCCTTGCCGTAGAGGTCGCGGACGCTGGCTTCCAGCCGGGCCAGGTGGTCGGCCAGGCCGTGGGTCACGCCGCCGGTCACCAGGAGCGAGGTGAAGACCCCGGCCGCGGGGCGCGGCAGCAGCGCCGCCAAGCCCGCGGCGGCACTGGCCGCGGCGGCACTGGCGCGCGGCCGTGGCCGTCTCTGGCAGGTCGGCTTCCAGGCGGGCGCCGAGCGCGGTCAGCAGCGGTGTCGCCTTGATCAGGCACTCGGCGTACTCGCCCGCCGGTTCTGAGTCGGCGACGATGCCGCCGCCCGCACCGATCCAGGCCTTACCCGCGGCGAACTCGAACGTGCGGATGGCGACATTCAGCTCAAGGCCCGCGACCGGGGAACGGTAGCCGATCGCACCGGTATAGGCCTCGCGGGCAGTGGTCTCAAGCTCGTCGATGATCTCAAGCGCGCGGACCTTCGGCGCGCCGGTCACCGAGCCTGGCGGGAACGCGGCGCGGATCAGGTCACCGTCACCCGCGCCCGGGCGCAGCGTGCCGGTGACCGTGGAGACCAGGTGCCAGACGCCGGGGTGCGGCTCGGGGCCGAGCAGGACGGGGACGGCGACCGAGCCGGGGACGCAGACCCGGCTGAGGTCGTTGCGTACCAGGTCGACGATCATCACGTTCTCCGCGCGGTTCTTCGTCGAGGCCTCGAGCTCGGCCCGCTGCACCGCGGCCTCTTCCTCGTCGGCGGCGCGTCGCGCGGTGCCCTTGATGGGCTTGGAGGTGACCGTGTCCGCGACACGGCGGAGGAACAGCTCGGGCGACAGCGACGCGACCGCGGCGTGTCCCGCGCCCGGGGCGGAGACGCCGATGAAGGCGGCGTAGGGCGGGTCGAGCGCGGTCACGCCCTGGCAGAACGCGTCGAGCGGGTCGCCGGCGAACTCCGCCTCCGCGCGCAGGGTGATGTTGGCCTGGAAGATGTCCCCTTGGTGGATGTACTCGACCGCCCGGCGGACCGCCTCCTGGTGCCTGTCCGCTCCGGGAATGAGGCGGAACGGGCCGAACTCGTAGCCGGCCGGGCCCGTGTTGGCAAGCTCAGTGCCGGCCGGGGCGCTGCCCGACATGACCAGGGCCGCGCGGCAGTTCAGCTCGTCGAACCGCCGCTCAAGGGCTTCGGCGCGCTCCTGTGTCCACACCGCCTCGAAGTGCCACTCCCCCGTCGCCCTGTCCCGGCGCAGCACGTGGTCGTAGTAGCCGAACCACCAGGCGGGCAGGGCGCGCGGCCCGGTCGGCGGCAGCGCCTCGCCGCCCGCGCTGTAGCCGAGGTAGCCGATCCAGCCACCGCCGAAGGTACGGTCTTCTCCGGCCACGCCGAGGTCGCCGAGGTCACTGTCGAGGACGTCGTCCAGCCGGCCAGGTGCCGACCTGACCGCCACGGGCTCGGCGGCGATCACGTCCGCGCCGCCGTCCCACGCGCCGCACAGGGCGACCGGATGCGCGTCATTCCTCACGAGCCGCAGCACGTCGGCCGGGGCGAGGTCCCACCCCAATGGTCGGCGCGCGACAAACGGTCCCGCTCCAGACATAGCCAAACCCCCCATTCCGGACATAGCCAGAGGCTAACCGGACACGACGGCCACGCGCCTTAGCCAACCCGACAAAACACGCGCCCCCCGCGTCAGCATTGACCCAAGCGGAGGCATTCCCCTCTCCGCTCCGTGAGCAAAGCTAACAGAAACCGTTCACATTGGGTGACCGATTTGACACTCTGAGGGACGATGCGGGCGGCACGCGGCGGGATCGCCGTTGCCGGGGCCGCTAGTTGGCTAGACAGCTTGAGATTTCCCACGAGTTCGACCGCAGTTAAACCAGATGTCGCGGGTGGCTTTGGCGGCGTGCGTACGTTCGTGTGGTCTACCACGAACCCGGAGGTCATCCCCCATGCCCGAAATCTCGCGCAGGAACCTCATCCGCGGCGCGGCGGTCGTCGGCGGCGCCGCGGCGGCCGCGACGGTGTCCGCCTCGGCCGCGGCGGAGGGCGCGAACGCCGCCACGACCGTCCAGGCCGCCGGCCAGGCCGGCGGTCCTCGTCACGGGGACATCCGCGACATCAAGCACGTGATGATCCTGATGCAGGAGAACCGGAGCTTCGACCACTACTTCGGCTCGCTGAAGGGCGTGCAGGGCTTCGGGGACAAGGCCACGATCATGCTTCCCGGCGGCCTGCCCGTCTGGCAGCAGCCCGCCACCGCGCCCGGCCAGCCGGTCACCTCGACCCAGTACCCCTGGCCGCTGTCGTCAGGAACCTTCAGCGGGACCCAGCCGCCGTCACCCGAGCAGGGCGCGCAGAACTACGGCGGCACCGACCACTCCTGGGAGACCCAGCACGGCGCCTGGTACGGCGGCTTCATGAACGCCTGGCAGTACGCCAAGGCCGGCCCCACCACGCTCGGTTTCCTCGCCCGCAACGACATCCCGTTCCACTACGCCCTCGCCGACGCCTACACGATCGGCGACGCCTACCATTGCTCGGTCCTCTCCGCGACCGGCCCCAACCGCACCTTCCTGTGGTCGGGGTCGATCAACGCCGGCCAGGAGAACGGCACCTTCGTCGCTTACAGCGGCGGCGACGAGCTCGGCAAGTTCCTGCCGTGGCAGAGCTACCCGGAGACGCTGCAGGCGGCGGGTGTGACCTGGAAGATCTACCAGGGAACCGACAACTACGGCGACAACGGCGCGCAGTACTTCAAGACCTTCGCCGACCTCGACCCGTCGCAGGGCGGAACCGCCCCCGCGCCCGGCACCAGCGTCTACTACGACAACGGCCTGGCGACCGTGCCTGAGCCGCTCGACCCGGAGAACTCCAACGGCGACAACCTGGCCAACGCCATCAAGGCCGACGTGCTGGCCGGCAAGCTCGCGCAGGTCACCTGGGTGGTCACCAACCAGCAGTACTCCGAGCACCCGGACGGCGCCCCGACCGACGGCGCGTACTACATCGGCCGGGTGCTCAAGGCCCTGGCCGCCGACCCCGACGTGTTCAACTCCACCCTCGTGATCATCGACTTCGACGAGAACGACGGCCAGTTCGACCACGTGCCGCCGCCCGTGGCCCCCGCCGGGACACCGGACGAGTACTACACGGAGACCGGCTCCGCCGTGATTCCGCCGGTCCCGCTGCCGACGGGCCTCGGGTTCCGCGTGCCGCTGCTGCTTATCTCCCCGTGGACCCGCGGCGGCTGGGTCACCTCGGAGGTCTCCGACCACACCTCGGTGATCCAGTTCCTCGAGAAGTGGACGACCGCGATCGGCAAGCCGGCGCACTGCCAGAACATCAGCGCGTGGCGGCGCGGCGTCTGCGGCGACCTGACCAACGCGCTCGACTTCAGGCACCCGGTCTTCGGGCTGCCCAGCCTGCCGTTCATCACCGCCCCGGTCGGCGAGGCCCACGAGTACCACCCGGTGCCCGCCAGCGACGTGATGCCCGTCCAGGAGGCCGGCACCAAGCCCGCGAGGGCGCTGCCGTACCAGCCGAACGCCAACCTGGCCGGCTTCACCACCGCGAACGGCACGACCAGCGCCAACCTGGCGCTTAGCAACAGCGGTCACTTCGCCGGCCGGTCCGCGCACTTCTCGGTCTACGACAACACGCTGCCCACCACGCCGTCCGTCGCGACCTACCCGGACGGCTTCCCCGGCCAGTACACGGTCGCCCCGTCCGCCCACGCGGTGGAGACGGTCGCGGCGGCCGGCCCCGTCAGCTCGGCCGGCGCCTACGACATCACCGTCATCGGCCCGAACCGGTTCCTGCGCCGGTTCACCGGCAGCGTGAAGACGGCGGGCGCCACCGCCGCGGTGGAGGCAAGCTACTTCGCCGCCGGATTCGCACCCGTGCCACTGCTCACGCTGACGCTGACCAACGGCGGCAAGTCCGCGGTGACGTTCACCGTGCGGGCGAACAACTACTCCCACGCACCCGCCCAGACGTACCACGTCCCGGCGGGCAGGTTCCTCTCCCACGAGATCGACCCGATCCGCACCGCGAGCGGCTGGTACGACGTGACCGTCACGGTGAGCAGCGACAGCTCCTGGTCGCAGCGGTTCACCGGCCACCTGGAGAACGGCCAGCCCAGCATCACCGGGTGACGCTCTCCTCCCGGCTCGTTTGCATCTCCGCTGGTAGCAGCCTAAATGGCGGCTGCCGCATCAGTGAGCCTTTTTCATCCTGTCCCTTCCCGGGCGGCCTGTTTCGGTGATCGTGGGTCATCTGCGGCGATATCCGCCGCAGATGACCCACGATCACTGCGACAGCGCGCTGAACGACGGGGCAGAACGGGGCGAACTGGACGTTTCACTCGCCCCTGAGCGCCAGATCCCGCGAATGACCCACGATCACGGCGCTCAGGACGGCCACCGGGCGCCCCTGCGGAGGGCTTACCGGAGGGCGACGCGTTTCGGCGAAGCAACGGATTTGTGTTGATTTTCGTTTACCATTCCGGGGGCTGGGGAGCCCGGAAACCGGAACGACGGAAGGCGGGCCTATGAGCGGGCCGCGTGGCGCGGCGGGCAGGCTGCGGCAGTGGGTGGCGCGGCACCGGCTGCTGACCGTGGCGGCCGGCGCGGGCGTGGCGGCGATCACCGCGCTGTCGGTCACCCTCGCCCTCACGTCGGGCGGCGCTCCCCCGCCCGCCCGGTCGGTCGCGGCGGCAACGGTCGCGCCGCGGCCGAGTCCCACGCCGCATCCCACGCCCACGGGGCCGCTGCTCGACCCGTTCACCGGGGAGCCGGTCAAGTCGCTCGGGCCGGTGCTCGCGGTGAAGATCGACAACATCGTGTACGCCAGGCCGCAGACCGGGCTGCAGTCCGCCGACCTCGTGTACGTGATCCCGGTCGAAGGCGGGCTCACCCGGTTCATGGCCGTCTACTCCTCGCACGTCCCGCCGGTCATCGGTCCGGTGCGCAGCGCCAGGCAGAGCGACCTGGACCTGCTGCGCCAGTTCGGGCGGCCCGCGTTCGCGTGGTCAGGCGCCACGCCGCACCTGGTGCCGTTCATCGAGCGGGCGTCGATCGTCGACCTCTACGCGCTCCAGGTAGGCGGCTACTACCGCAGCCAGAGCCGGGCCGCGCCGTACAACCTGTACGCGAACACGAAGCAGCTGCTCGCCGAGGCGCACGGCGCGAGCAAGGCCAGGGACATCGGGTTCCGCTTCGGCCCGGTGCCGGCCAGCGCAGTGCCTGCGGCAACCAAGGGCACCGCGTCGTACTCGGTGAAGTACCCGGCCGCGTCCTACACCTTCCGCTGGTCGGCCAAGGACAAGCGCTGGCTGACCTGGATCGACGGCGCCCCTGCCATGGCCACCGAGGGCGGGCAGCTCGGCGGCCGCACCGTGATCATCCAGTACACCCAGATCTCGACGTCGCGCTTCGAGGAGTACGGCGGCCGGCCGCCGTACGCCAAGTCGACCGGTTCCGGGCGCGCGGTCATCCTGCGCGACGGCAAGGAGTACACCGTCCACTGGTCCCGCCCGACACTGAACGGCGGCACCACCTACACCCTGCCGAACGGCCAGCGGATGCTGTTCGCACCGGGCCAGGTCTGGGTCGTCCTCGCCCCCGACAGTCACGCGAGCTACGTCAACGCGTCCAAGGTCTGACGAGAGCCACCGTTAACGGCTCGAATGCGCAATCTGTCAATCCAAAACCGCAACAGCGGTGTGGGACAGGTCGGTGCCGGTCGCGGCGGCGATAAGGGTCATGACCGGCTGTCTCTGGTGGTCCAGGCGATGGCCAGGGAGATGGCGGCGGTCGGGGGCCAGATTGTCCAGGCGGCGAGTGCGCTGTGCCGCAGGAGGACGCTCGCGGTAAGGGCGAAGATGAGGGTGACCGTACCGAGTACCTGGGGCAGCCGCCGGTGCGGATGCGTGGCGTTCCGCTCGTCGAGCAGTTCGTCCAGGGTCTCGGCGATCCGGTCGTCGATCGCGTCGCCGAAACGGGACAGGAACTCCTCGCCGGACGTAATGTCGGGAGTCTGGGTACCGGGCCGCGCAGGGCTGGGGGCTAGCGGCGATTGCCCGCGCGGATGCCGGGGCGGGTCAGTGGCCGGCGCCGTGCCGGCTGGGGTGCCGGTAGCTTGCATCCCGTTACTCGACTTCCTTGAGGATGCTCTGCAGTGACTCGTTCTGCTGCCGCAGGTAATCGAGCTGGGCGCTGACCTCGCCGAGTTTGAGGTCGGTGTGCTCTTGGGCGGTGATAGCCAGGTCGGCCAGCCGCCGGTACTCCTCGGCCAGCTTGCGGTACTGCTCGCCGCCGGTCAGCTCGATCTGCGCCCGCTTCCTGGTGGTGAGGTACCGGTAGCCCAGGACTACCGCGAGCGCGATCACGCCGACGCCTGCGATCCAGACAAGGTACCTGCTGTTGTTGGTCATGGCCCCGTCTGGCCCTGTTGACCTCAGTTCGAAGGGAATGGTCAGCAGCGCGACGGCGGCCACGGAGGCCGCGCAGATGATTGCCATTTCCTTTGCCGTCCCGGGTCTCATCGCAGCTCGGCCTCCAGATCTCTATCCGTGCTCAGTGTCCGCGCCGCTGCCCTGACCGTCTCAGGCGTCAGGTGCAGCGCGAAGGGTGCCACCTCGTAGAACTTCATCGCCTTGCCGTCTGCGGAGACCTCGATGGAGGCCGACACCAGCCCTGCCGCCTCGAGCTTGCGCAGGTGGACCTGCAGCAGGGCCCTGCTGATGCCCAGGTCGCGGGCCAGCCGGCTGACGTAGTTGCGTTCTTCCGCCAGCGCGGCCACGACCCGCATCCGGTGCGGGTTGGCGAGCGTCGCCAGCACCTGCAGCAGGGCGTTCCCCGTCATGTACTCAGCTTCCAGTAGCGTTTCTTAGCATCTGCCAATGAAAGTTAGCAGGTGCTGGCCCGGGGAGTCAAGCCGGGTACCTCTGGATGACACGCATGCGGCGCCTAACGCGCCGCGACGTAGCCGTCGACGCGGCGGAGGCGGCCGGAGCGGACCACGTCGTCGATCAGGGCGTCCGTCCAGTACCACTGCCAGGAGAACCAACGGCGGAGCTCGGCCTCCGGCGCGACCACCGCGGCCTGGACGGCGGCTACCAGCAGGGCACCGAGCGCCGTGACCGGGTCCGCCGAGGCGGCGGCCTGGTCGCTCGGGTAGGCCTGGTCCCAGCGGGAGAGCTCGGTTGGGTGAGAGTGGCTGTCGTCCTCGGCCGCTCCCCAGGCGGAGCCCGTCGCGACCGAGCGGGCGACGACAGCCCCGCAGCGCTCAAGCGGGTAGCGGAGCGCCTTCAGTTCCTGGCGCTTGAGGTCCAGTTCGACGCGGAGGTCGTCAATGAGGGACGGGCCGGCCATTGCGAGGTGATCGAGGAGCCGCCGCCAGGCCGGATCGGCGGAGCGCATCCGTTCGGTCTCGGCCCGGCAGATCGGGTCGAGCAGCCCGGCGGTCTCCGGGCTGATCAGCAGGTTCTTGCCGCGATGGACCGCGACGCAGAGGTAGCCGCGCCCGCCGAGCTCGCCGAACCAGGGCCACTTGGTCGCGGGCCACGCTGCGAAGCCCCGGCCTCCCGGCTGGTATGCCTCCTCCTGGCATGCCTCGTACAGGCTGGGCAGGGCGCCATCGGCCGTCCTGGTCAGCATGCCGCGCTCGCGCAGGAACCCCTCGGCCTCGTCAAGCGACCCAAGCGCCCGGTCGGGGGTCAGCCGGCACTCGAAGGCGCGGCGCTCGCGAAGCCCCGCCAGCGACTCCATGAGTTCATTGTCGCACTGGACCGGATTATCGCGCTGGGCCGGGAAAAGCGGCGCTCACCCGGGCGACAGGGCCAGGCGAGCTACGTCAACTCGGGCAAGGTCTGAGCCCGGGGACGGGGAAGGGCAAGGGCCGGCCGGGCGGTGCTGCCCCGGATTATCAGGTCTGTCGGGACGATCGTGGTGTCGTTGGACGCGGCCGGGTCGGAGACCTTGGCCAGGAGTTTCTGGATGCTCAGGCGGCCGACGGCGGTGAAGTCCTGGCGGACGGTGGTGAGCGGGGGCCAGAAGGACGCGGCCACGTCCATATCGTCGAAGCCCACGATGCTGACGTCGGCGGGGACGTCGCGGCCCAGTTCGTGCAGTGCGCGCATGGCGCCGAGGGCCATTTCGTCGTTGGCGGCGAAGATCGCGGTGACGTCGGGGCGCCGGCCCAGGGTCAGGCCGTGGCGGTAGCCCGATTCCGCCGTCCAGTTGCCGCGATAGAGCGGTGGCGGTGTGATGCCGGCGGCCCGGAGGGCTCCCTCCCATGACTCGGCGCGGTGGGCGGCGGAGAACGACGTCTCCGGGCCGGCGATGTGCCAGACCTGGCGGTGCCCGAGGCCTAGCAGGTGCTCGGTCGCCTGGCGGGCGCCGAGCGCCTGGTCGGTGTCGACCACGGTGTAGCCGGGGCCGGCGCCCGAGTCGATGACGACGACCGGGATGCCGGGCGGCAGCGCGAACTCGGCCTGATCGAGGAGGCGCGCCTCCAGGATGATCACGGCGCCGTCGACCGCCTGGGCGGACAGCCGCTGGTACGCACCGGACACGCCGCGCAGGGTCTGGTCGGAGATCGGCATCAGCACGACGGAGTAGTCGGCGTGCGCCGCCTCGGTCGCGATCGCGTCCAGGGTCCGGATATTGCCGAGGGTCTGCAGCGTGGTCATGATCACGCCGATGGTGTGGAAGCGGCCGCTCTTCAGTGCGCGGGCGGCCCCGTTGGGGCGGTAGCCCAGGGTCTGCATTGCCTCAAGGACGCGGGCGCGGGTGGCCTCGTCCACGTTGGCCTGCCCGTTCGACACCCGGGAGACCGTCTGTGAAGAGACGCCGGCCAAGCGGGCCACGTCGGCCATCGACGGGCGCGGCGTGCCCGCGCGGCGCCCAGGAGTCGGTGCCATAGGCCCCTCTCTGCCCGTGTCCAATTTGATGCTTGCGCCACATGATAGTGGCGCGTTATGTTCACGTAAACATCGTGATGTTTGCGCAAACATACTACCGAACGGGACATGGACGATACCCCATGGCAGTGAACTCGACAGTCGCGGCGGGCGCCGGGGCGGCCCCGCGCCCGCGCGGCCGGCGAGCGCGGGGCCGAACACGCTGGGCAGGCTGGGCGTTCGTCGGGCCGTTCCTCGTCGTCTTCGCGTTCGCGCTCATCGTGCCGATCGGCTACGCGATCTACCTCAGCCTGTTCCGCCAGCAGCTCATCGGCGGCAACGTGTTCGTCGGGCTGTCCAACTACAAGGTCGCGCTGAGCGACCCGCAGTTCTGGGCGTCGCTGCGCCGCATGCTGCTCTTCCTCGCCGTGCAGGTGCCGGTCATGACGGTGCTTGCGCTGCTCGCCGCGCTCGCGCTTGACAGCGCCCGGCTGCGCTGGGCGCCGCTGTACCGGCTGTCGATCTTCCTGCCCTACGCCGTCCCCGCCGTGGTCGCGTCGCTCATGTGGGGCTTCATCTACGGGTCGCAGTTCGGCCTCGTCGCCCGGCTGCGGTCGCTGCTCGGCGGGCACTTCCCCGACCCGCTCAGCAGCAACTGGGTGCTCGCCTCGATCGGGAACGTCGTGACCTGGGAGTTCGTCGGCTACAACATGCTGATCTTCTTCTCGGCGCTGCGGGCGGTGCCCGGCGAACTGTACGAGGCCGCGGAGATCGACGGCGCGACCCAGTTCGCGATCATCCGCTGGATCAAGCTGCCCGCGCTCCGGGTCGCGATCGTGGTCTCGCTGATCTTCTCGGTCATCGGCAGCCTGCAACTGTTCAACGAGCCGCAAATCCTGCACTTCCTGGCGCCCGACACGATCCCCGTGAACTTCACGCCCAACATGTACGCCTACAACCTGTCGTTCGCGGGCCAGGAGTACAACTACTCGGCGGCGATCGCCATCGTCATGGGCATCCTGACCATGATCATCGCCGCCGCCGTCCAGTGGTACGGGCGCAGGAGGGCGGCATGAGCGAGCGGAAGACCGCGGCGGTGCCCCGGACCGAGGAGGGCGGGAGCATCCCGGCGAGCCGAAGGGCGCGGCGGCGTTTTTGGACTGAGGAGCGAGGGAGCGAGGGACGAGCGACTGAGCGACGAGGAAAAAACGCCGCCTTCGGGCGCCCGGAGGCGAGCCGGGGCAGCGGAGCAGGAGCGGACGACCGACGAGGGAGGAGGCAGGGGCTTCGGGCGCGCGGAGGCAAGCGCGGAAAACACAGCCGCGCCTGGCGAGGCGGCGGCAGCGGCCGGGCGGCAGGCGCAAGCGGCACTCCGCGCTGCTGAACATCCTGATGACGGTCATGCTGCTGTACGCGCTGCTGCCGCTGTTCTGGCTTTTCGTCAACTCGACGAAGACGGAGGGCGCGCTGTTTTCCACCTTCGGGCTGTGGTTTGGCGGGAAGTTCGCGCTGTGGTCGAACATCCACCAGGTCTTCACCTACGACAACGGCGTCTTCCTGCGCTGGTTCGGCAACACCGTACTGTACGTCGTGGCCGGGGCCGGCGGTGCGACGCTGCTCGCCACGCTCGCCGGATACGGGATGGCCAAGTACGACTTCCCCGGCAAGCGCCTCGTTTTCGCCATCGTGCTCGGCGCGGTCGCGGTCCCGGCCACCGCGCTCGCGGTGCCGACCTTCCTGCTGTTCAGCGACCTGCACCTGACCAACACGCCCTGGGCGGTCATCCTGCCATCGCTGGTCAGCCCGCTCGGTTTCTACCTCATCTGGCTGTACGCGTCCGAGGCCGTGCCCACCGAGATCCTGGAGGCGGCGCGGATCGACGGGGCGGGCGAGTTCCGCACGTTCTTCGTCATCTCCAGCCGGCTGCTCACCCCCGGCATGATCACCGTGGTGCTGTTCACCGTGGTCGCGACCTGGAACAACTACTTCCTGCCGCTGATCATGCTGAGCAACCCGAACTGGTATCCGCTGACCGTGGGGCTGAACGACTGGAACCAGCAGTCGTTCAGCGCGGGCGGCGAGGCCGTCTACAACCTCGTCGTCACCGGCTCGCTGCTCACCGTCATCCCGATCATGGCCGCCTTCCTGTACCTGCAGCGGTACTGGCGGTCGGGGCTTGCCGCCGGGAGCGTGAAGGCGTGAGCGGCCGAGTGCAACTAGGGACCGTTCTGCCGCTGGATTCCGATTCTGACTTTGATCTTCACCTGACAACAGCAAAGAAAAGTAGAGAGGCGCAATGATGCCCACCACCCCTCGCTCCCGTATCGCCAGAACCGTGGCCGGCGCTGCCGTCGGCCTGGCCGTAGCCGGCGCGCTCGCCGCGTGCTCAAGCTCCACTTCCAGCTCCGCCCCCGCCTCCGGCGCTAGTGCGGCAAGCGGCTCGTCCGCCCCGGCAAGCAGCGGCGCGGCGGCGCTGCAGACCCCGACCACGCTGACCTGGTGGGCCTGGGCGCCGCAGGACAAGCAGCTGGTCACGGCCTTCGAGAAGCTGTACCCGAAGGTGAAAATCAACCTGGTCAACGCGGGAACCGGCACGGCCGAGTACACCAAGCTGCAGAACGCCATCAAGGCCGGCTCAGGCGTCCCTGACGTCGCGCAGATCGAGTACTACGCGCTGCCGCAGTTCGCGCTCGGCGGGTCGCTCGTCAACCTGAGCGGCGACGGCCTCGGCAGCGACCAGGGCCAGTTCAGCACCGGGGTATGGGACTCGGTGAACGTCAACGGCGAACTGGTCGGCCTGCCGCAGGACACCGGGCCGATGGCGCTGTTCTACAACAAGACGATCTTCGACAAGTACAAGCTGGCGGTGCCGACCACGTGGGCGCAGTACGTCGCTGACGCGAAGAAGCTGCACGCCGCCAACCCGAAGGAGTACATCACCAACGACACCGGCGACGCCGGCTTCACCACCTCGATGATCTGGGCCGCCGGCGGCCACCCGTACGTCACCAGCGGCACGAAGAACGTCACGATCGACCTGGCCGACGCGGGCACGCAGAAGTTCGTGAACATGTGGAGCCCGCTGGTCTCAGGCGGCCTGGTCGCGCCGATCTCGTCGTGGAGCACCCAGTGGTACACCGGTCTGTCCAACGGGAACATCGCGAGCCTGGTCACCGGCGGCTGGATGGGCGTCGACCTGGAGACGGGCGTGACGACCGGCAGCGGCCAGTGGCGGGTCGCCCCGATCCCGCAGTGGACCGCGGGCG
This sequence comes from uncultured Actinomycetota bacterium, assembly GCA_963759545.1. GTDB lineage: Bacteria > Actinomycetota > Actinomycetes > Streptosporangiales > Streptosporangiaceae > Trebonia. The sequence goes on along the minus strand of CAVXAB010000001.1, from coordinate 14,890 downwards.
CGAGCGCCGACTCGGAGAACGGCGGCAGCTCGGACGCGGTGCTCTCCGCGAGCAAGAACCAAGCCGCGGCGGCCGCGTTCCTGCAGTGGATCAGCACCGGCCAGGGCGCGCAGCTCTCCGCCTCGACCGGTGACTTCCCCGCGTCGACCGCGATCCTGAACTCGGCTTCGTTCGTCGGCCAGAAGCCGGCCTACTTCGGCGGGCAGGCGATCAACCAGGTGCTCTCGCAGGCGTCGAGCGACGTGCTGACCGGCTGGAGCTACCTGCCCTTCCAGGTCTACGCGAACAGCATCTTCTCCAACACGGTGGGCCAGGCCTATACGGGCAAGAGCAGCCTAAGCGCTGGCCTGCAGGCATGGCAGCAGCAGTCGGCGACGTACGGAACGCAGCAGGGCTTCAGCATCACGAGCAAGTAGCGGGCTCTCGTCACTGACCCGGGGTGGCCGGCCGAGGGTTTCTCGGCCAGGCCACCGCCACGCCATGGAAGGAAACAGCCAAGCAATGCAGTTCGCCATCGGCGACACCGACTTCCTGCTCGACGGCGAGCCGTTCCAGATCCTCTCCGGGGCGCTGCACTACTTCCGTGTGCATCCCGGCCAGTGGGCCGACCGGATCCGCAAGGCCCGGCTGATGGGGCTGAACACGATCGAGACGTACGTGGCGTGGAACGCGCACGCGCCATCTCCCGACTCGTTCCTGCTTGACGGGGAGCTTGACCTCGGCCGGTTTCTTGACCTGGTCGCCGCCGAGGGGATGTACGCGATCGTCCGGCCCGGCCCGTACATCTGCGCGGAGTGGACCAACGGGGGCCTGCCCGCGTGGGTGCTCTCGGAATCAGGGATACGGCGCAACGACCCGACGTTCATGGCCGCCGTGGCCGGGTACCTGCACGCGCTCGCGCCGGTGATCGTGCCGCGGCAGGTCGGCCACGGCGGGCCGGTCATCCTCGTGCAGGCGGAGAACGAGTACGGCGCCTACGGGTCGGACAAGGACTACCTGCGCGCGCTCGCCAAGCTGCTGCGCGGGATCGGCATCACCGTGCCGCTGACCACCGTGGACCAGCCGATGGGGTCCATGCTCGCCGACGGCAGCCTGCCCGACCTGCACGCGACCGGGTCGTTCGGGTCACATGTCGCGGAACGGCTGGCCGCCTTGCGGCGCCACCAGCCCACCGGGCCGCTGATGTGCTCGGAGTTCTGGGACGGGTGGTTCGACTCCTGGGGCGGGCACCATCACGTGAGATCCGCGCTTGACGTGGCGGGTGAACTAGACGCGCTGCTTGGCGCCGGGGCGTCGGTGAACATCTACATGTTTCACGGGGGCACCAGCTTCGGGCTGACCAGCGGGGCGAACGACAAGGGGACGTACGCGCCCATCGTCACGAGCTATGACTACGACGCGCCGCTCGACGAGGCAGGCCACCCGACCGCTAAGTACTGGGCGCTCCGTGACGTCATCGCTAAGTACGCGCCGGTGCCCGCCGACCGCCCGGCCCCGAGGACGCCCGCCCCGGCGTTCGCGGTTCCGGTCACGCAGGTGACGCCCTTGTGGACGGTCCTGCCGCAGCTGGGCACCTGGCACTCGTGCGACGATCCCGTCAGCGCCGATGAGCTGGGCCAGGTCCAGGGGTTCACGCTGTACCAGGCTGAGATAGACGTGCCGGGCAGCGACGTGACCGGCCCGCCCGTGCCGCAGCCGGTGCTGTCGGTCGGTGAGGTCCGCGACCGGGCGCAGGTGTTCCTCAACCGCCAGCCCGTCGGCGTGCTCGCCCGCGACCACCATGACCGTGCCCTGCCGCTGCCATTCGGAGCGCGGGGCACGATCGAGCTGCTCGTCGAAGACCAGGGCCGGGTCGACTACGGGCCGCGCATCGGCGAGCAGAAGGGCCTCTTCGGCCCGGTGACCGTCAACGGCGTGCCCGTGCGCGGCTGGCGGGTCATGCCGCTGCCGCTTGCTCAGCCGGCGCCGGTCTTTTCCGCGCTCAGGGCGCGGCCGGCTGCCGAGCCGCCCTGCGGCGTGGCCGGGCCCGCCTTCGCCCGCGCCACGTTCGACCTGCCGTCCACCGCCGATCTTTTCCTCAGCACCGCTGGCCTGGGTAAGGGCATCGCCTGGCTTAACGGGTTCTGCCTCGGCCGCTACTGGTCACGCGGACCGCAGCGAACGCTGTACGTGCCTGGACCGGTTACCAGGAAGGAAGGGAACGAGCTGATCATCCTCGAACTGGGGGCGACGGCGGGCGGCGCGGTGGAATTCGTATCAGGACCTGACCTCGGGCACACGGAACATTGAGCGCGAGGCCGGGGAAGACTGGGCACGGAGCCGGGAAGATTGGGCACGGAGCCGGGGAAATCTCACACCCGTTCGGAATGGACTATCGGGTTATTCTTAAATAGATGCCTGGTCAGACGAGTCACAGATGAGCGTGAGAGCACCGCGAGGGCTCGGCAGGCACATCCTTCTCGATCTGACGCCGCTGCGGCGATCGCGCGACTACCGGGCGCTGGTCACCGGGCTCGGCGTATCGGTGCTCGGCAACCAGCTCACGACCGTGGCGGTCCCGTTCCAGGTGTACGCGATCACGCGGTCGTCGCTTGTCGTCGGGCTTGTGTCGCTGACGCAGCTGTTCCCGCTGATCTTCGGGTCGCTGCTCGGCGGTTCGCTCGTCGACGCCATGGACCGGCGGAAGCTCCTGATCGTGGTCGAGACGATCGGCGCGCTGTGCAGCGCGGCGCTCGCGCTGAACGCGGACCTCGGGCCGCGGCTTTGGCCGTTGTTCCTGTTCCCCGCGATCACGGCGGCGCTGTCCGGTATTGACAGCTCGGCGCGGAACGCGATGCTGCCCGGCCTGGTCGGCATGGAATTGCTGCCCGCCTCCAACGCGATCTTCCAGTCGCTGTTCCAGACCGGGGCGATCGTGGGGCCCGCCGTCGCCGGGCTGCTGCTCGCCGGGGCTGGCGTGCACCTCATTTACTGGATCGACGCCGTCAGCTTCCTGCTCGCGGTGTCGGCGGTGCTGACGATGTCGCCGCAGCCGGTGCCCACCCTGGGGATTGCGGGCACTGCGGGAGCGGCCGGAGTCGCGCCCGCGCGGCCCGGCTGGCGGTCGACGGTCGAGGGGCTGCGGTTCGTGCGCAGGTCCCAGCCGGTGCAGGGCGCCTACCTGATCGACGTGAACGCGATGGTGTTCGGGATGCCGCGGGCGCTGTTCCCCGCGCTGGCCGCGACGGTGTTCGGCGGCGGGGCGACCACCGTCGGGCTGCTTTACTCCGCGCCCGGGGTCGGCGCGCTGCTCGGCGCGCTGACCAGCGGCTGGGTCGGGCGGGTCAGGCGGCAGGGGCTCGCCGTCATCTGCGCGGTGCTGGTCTGGGGACTGTCCATCGCCGCGTTCGGCGTGGCGCACTGGCTGCCGCTCGCGCTCGTGCTGCTCGCGGTGGCCGGCTGGGCCGACGTGCTCTCGGCGGTCTTCAGGAACACGATCATCCAGTTCGCCGGGCCAGAAGGCATGCGCGGGCGGCTGATGGGCGTGCAGATGGCCGTCGTCGCGGGCGGCCCGCGCCTCGGCGACCTGGAGGCCGGCGCGGTCGCCACCGCCTTCGGTGACTCGGTGTCCGTCGTGTCCGGCGGGCTCGCCTGCATCGCCGGGGCGCTGGTCGTGGCGTGGGCGCTGCCCGGGTTCACCCGGCTCCGCTCCGTCCTGCACGCGCAGGCCGATGAGTCGCAGGTGGCTGAAGTGGCGACGCCCGCCGAATAGCCGGGTGCGCGCCGTTGCGCCCGTAGGCCACGCCCGCCGCCGGCTCCTAGTCCCGGCCGGTCGGGGCCTTGACCACGGCGTCTAGCTCATCGTCGGTCAGCCTGAGGGCGAACTCGCCGGTGAGGGCCGCCGCGAACTCCTTGTCGGTTAGGTCGCCGCGGGTCTTCGTGTGGCCGGCGTGGGTGACCGTGTAGGTGCGGCCGTTGATCGACCGGATCGCGTCGGGGTCGCGCTTGACGATGATCGGCTGCCAGGTAAACCACGAGTCCGGGTACGTGGACGTGTAGTGGTTAGACAGGACGACGTCGGCCGGCTGGACCTTGCTGTCGTCCCAGCGGTGCAGGGTCACCCACGTGCCCGCCTGGTACTCGCGGAGCTTCCATACCTGCTGGCCGTGCTCCTCGTCCGGTGTCACCTCGTAGATCCAGCCGTCCACTTCCTGCGGGCCGCCTGAGCGGTACCGGCGCAGGCTGAGCGGCGCGGGCGGGGAGGAGCCGAAGCCCGGGTCGGCGAGCCAGACGTTCTGGTCGGCCCGGACGCGCAGGGTGAGGTGCGTGCGCGGGCGCGCCGGGCCGCCGTCCGGTCCGACGCGCGCGAGCAGGCGCTCGACGCCGAAGCCGAGGCGCTCGAGTACCGCGCCGAACAGCTGCGCGTGCTCGTAGCAGTAGCCGCCGCGGCCGCGGAAGACGATCTTGTCCTGGATCGACTCCAGGTCAACGTCGACTCGTCCCCGCAGGAACACGTCGAGGTTCTCGAAGCGGATTGCCGACAGGTGCTTGCCGTAGAGGGCGGCGAGCGTGGCCGCGGATGGCTCAGTCGCCCCCCGGTAGCCGATCCGTTCCAGGTAGGCGTCAAGGTCCAGCTTGCCGACGGACCAATCGTCGTTCACTTCAGTCACAGGGGCTCCCGTTAGTGCTACTGCCCGGCGGCGGACGGCTCCTCGGCCGGTGCGGGCTTGCTGGTGATCATCTTCGCGATGATCGCGCCCGCCCCGATGCCGCCCGCGAGGGCGCCGAGCGCGGCGAGCCTGCCGGGGAGCGCGGGGCCGAGCTTGTACTTACCAGGGCCTGCCGCGGCCAGGGTCAGGGCGAGGGTGGCGTACGCGACCGGGAGCTCGACGCCGTTCCTCGCGGCCATCAGGCCGCCCTCGCGGTTGTGCGCGGCGGCGACGGACATCGCGCCGGCGACGGCCAGCGGGCCGGCCGGGTGGGCGATGCCGGTGATGGTGAGCACGCCGCCCGCGATCTCGGTCGCCGCGGCGGCCATGGCCATCTCGCGACCGGGGGTGAGGCCGTTCTTCTCGAAGACCTGGCCGATGCCGTCGAGGCCCGGGCCGTGGAACATGCCGAAAAGCTTCTGGCTCGCGTGGATGCCCATGTAGCTGCCGAGCAGCAGCCTCGCACCCAGCAGGGCGGCGTCGCGCATGGTGTCCTCCGTGTCCGTGGCCGCTTGGTCCGTACCTTTTTATACCTAGCGGGCGCGGCGAGTTCGCGCCAGGCCTCGGTTACCGGCCTCGATCACCATACTTATACGTAATTATTGGGAAAGCGCGCCTACCCTGGGTTGGCGGAGTATGGGTGCTTCTACCTAAAGACGGTGCGGACTTCCGCTACCCGGTGACGCAACGTCGCTCTTAGTGATATCTCTAGGCGAGCGGGGCATCGGGGCCCATCCAGACCCGCCCATAGCGCGTCGATGTTGGCGGTGATTGTTCAGTGGCCGGACGATTTCCACACGACGGGTATACCGACTTCGTGGGCAGGCAGGACGAGCTCACGGGGATCGCCGCGCTGCTCGCGGAGTCCCGGCTGGTGACGATCGTCGGGCCTGGCGGGGTCGGCAAGACCAGGGTCGCGCTCGTCGCGGCCGCGCGGGCGGCCGCCAGCTACCCGGACGGTCCGTGGATCGTGGAGCTGTCCCACCTGCGCGACCCGGCGCTGCTGCCCAACACGGTCGCGAGCGTGCTCGGCCTGCCCGAGCAGGACGCGCGCTCAGCGCTTGACGCGGTGCTCGAGTACCTGCGGGAGCGGCGGCTGCTGCTGATCCTCGACACCTGCGAGCACGTGCTCGACGCCTGTGCCGCGCTGGCCCAGGCCGTGATGCGGGACGCGCCGGACGTGACCGTGCTCGCCACCTCGCGGCAGCCGCTCGACATGCCGGGCGAGCACACCTTCCCGATCGGGCCGCTGCCGGTGCCTGAAAACGACTGGCTGCCCGTGGCGGGCGCCAGCCTGGTCGGCGGTGACGCGGTCGAGCTGTTCGCGCTGCGTGCCACCGCCGCCGTGCCCGGTTTCTCGGTCACGCCGGAGAACGCGGCGAACGTCATCCGCCTGTGCCGGAGGCTCGACGGGATCCCGCTGGCGATCGAGCTCGCGGCGGTCCAGCTGCGCGCGCTGCCGCTTGACGAGCTGCTCGACCGGCTCAACCACCGGTTCACCGTGCTCACCGGCGGCCGGCCAGGAGCGCTGCCCAGGCATCAGACGCTGCGGATGGCGATCGAGTGGTCGCACGAGCTGTGCTCGGACGCGGAACGGCGGCTGTGGGCGCGCCTTTCCGTGTTCGCCGGGCCGTTCAGCCTGGTCGCCGCCCAGGAAGTGTGCGCCGAGGTGTCGCTTGAGCGGCCCGACGTGGTCGACGCGGTGATCGGGCTCGTGGACAAGTCCGTCGTGCTCATGGAGGGCGAGCGTTACCGGATGCTGGACACGGTGCGCGAGTTCGGCGCGGAGCGGCTCGCGGAATCCGGTGAGCAGGCGTCCTGCCGGGCGCGGCACATCGCACGGTACCTGGCGATGGCGCGGTACTTCGGCGCCCACTTCGCCGACGACGACCAGCTTGACCGCTACCACGAGCTGCGTGAGGTGCACTCAAACCTGCGCGCCGCCCTGGAGTACGCGCTTGAGGATGAGGATACGGCGGCCGCCGCGGCCTCGCCCGCGGCCGAGCCCTTTGGGCTGTCTTCAGGTTCCGCCGGGTCTTCCGGCTCGGTCGTGACGACGGTGGCCAGGGACCGCTGGCGGGCCGGCGGGGAGCTGGCGTGCTCCCTCTACGGGTACTGGCAGATCTCCGGGCTGCTCGGCGAGGGCGGGTACTGGCTGACGAAGGTGCTCGACCGGTTCCCAGACCCGGGGAGGGAGCGGGCGCGGGCGCTGGTCAACCGGGGCTTCCTCCAGTCGTTCTCTGGAGATATCACTAGCGCGCTCGCCGACTGCGAGGCCGGGACCGCGATGGCGCTCGCGATCGGCGACGACGGCACGGCAGCGCGCGGATATCAGCACACGCAGCTCACGCTCACCTTCCTCGGGCGGCACGAGGAGGCCTTGAAAGTGGCCGACGAGGCGCGGGCCCGGCTGCGGGCCTGCGGTGACCAGATCGGCGAGCTGATTCTCGTGGGACAGCTTGGGCACCTGCACCAGCTAGCCGGACGGCCCGATGAGTCGGTCGCCGTGTGCGAGGAAGGCCTGGCCATGTTCGGGCCTGACTCCCGCGAGCAGTGGATCCAGACGTACTTGTACTACATCTCCGGCATCGCGCTGTTCCAGATGCCAGGGCGGGAAGCCGACTGCGAGCTCATGCTCAGGAAAGGGCTGGCCGGGAAGCAGGAGCTCGGGGACATCGTCGGGATGGCGTACGCGATCGACGGGCTTGGGTGGCTGGCGCAGAAGACCGGGTCGCCCTCGCGGGCCGCCTGGCTCATCGGGGCCGCGGACGCGTTGTGGGAGCGCGGCACCAGCGTGCGGTTCAGCGGGACCGCGATCATGGAGGAGTTCCACCAGCAGGCGGCGCGCTCGGCGGCCGAGGCGCTCGGCGAGTCTGGTTACGCGGCGCAGTACGCGACGGGGCTGACGTACGTGCGGCACCTGCTTGACGCGGCAGCAGGGAAGGGCGCGCTCCGGCTAGAGATCCCGTGACGGCTGGGGAAGTAAGCCGAATTCGTTCGGGATAATTCGATTGACCTTCAGGCGGCGGGGAGCGATAGCTTGGGGGGATGGCGGCGGTTGACTTCTCCCGGTTCGCGAGCGTGCTGCGGGATCTTGGCGTGGCGGGCCCGGTGCAGGTGCTGCCCGAGTCGGCCTCCACCGCGGCGGCCGCGGCGGCGCAGCTCGGCTGTGAGGTCGGTGCGATCGCGAACAGCCTGGTGTTCGCCGCGGACGGGGAGCCGCTGCTCGTGATGACCAGCGGGGCGCACCGGGTGGATACCTCGCGGGTGGCTTCTCTGGTTGGGGCCGCCGTGGTGTCCAGGGCCGACGCGCGGTCGGTGCGCGCCTGGACGGGGCAGGTGATCGGCGGGGTCGGGCCCGTTGGGCATCCCGCGCCGATCCGGACGCTGGTCGACGTCTGGCTGGCGAAGTACGACGTGGTGTGGGCGGCGGCGGGGCACCCGCATACGGTGTTCCCGACATCTTTCGATGAGCTGGTGCGGATTACCGGCGGGACTTCCGCCGAGGTCGGGGACTTACGCCGCCTTCCTAGGACGCGAGCAGCGCCACGATCCTGCGCCAGGCGTCCTCCCTGGCCTCCCGGCTGTATGGCGGCGTGCCTGGCCAGAAGAACGCGTGCCCGGCCCCGGGGTAGCTGACCAGTTCGTGGTCCACGCCCGCGGCGGCAAGTGCGGCGCGGATCTGCTCCCGCTGCCCGGCGTCGATCAGCGCGTCGTCCTCGCCGACCAGGTACAGGATCCGGCCGGTGATTCCCTTGGTCAGGTCAAGCGTGGGCGTTGGCTGGCTCATCGGGATGTCGGTGGTGGGCAGCCAGCCGCCGTACAGCACGGCGGTCAGGCTGACCGGCAGCCGGCAGGCCGCCAGGTAGCTCAGGTGCCCGCCGGCACTGAACCCGATCACCGCGACCCGGTCGATGCCTGGCTGGGACTCTAGCCACCGCAGGCCCGCCGCGACGTCGGCCAGCGCCTGGTCGCGGCGCAGTTTTCGCAGGTAGCCGAAGCCTTCCTGCCGGCCCGCGTCATCGCGCTCCAGCCAGCGACCAGGCGGGGCGTCGCGGTGGTAGAACTCCGGCGCGACGGCCAGGAACCCGGCCCCGGCCAGGTCGTCGGCTACCCCGCGGATGTCCGGATCCACCCCGAACAGCTCGTGCGCCACGATCACGCCGGTCCGTGCCTGGTCACCCGCGGGCCTGGCTAGGTACGCGGGCAAGCTGGTGCCGTCTTCGACGGGGATCTTGATAGTTGTCATGGCTCCTATCGTCGGTTTCAGGAAGAGTCGTAACCAGAGCGGGCTTTTACTGGTACTGACGTGATTACCCTTGCTTACCCTTGAACTATGACGAGCGGCGGAGATCCCGCGGCGCTTGGCCAGTTGCTCAGGTCCCGGCGCGAGCGCCTGGTGCCCGGCGACGTGGGGCTGCCCGCGGGCTGGGCCGCGGGCTTGTCCGGGGGCCCGTCCGGGGGCAGGTCCGGGGGCAGGTCCGGTGGGCGTCGCCGGCGCGCGGCCGGCCTGCGCCGCGAGGAAGTCGCCCTGCTGGCCAACGTGTCCGTCACGTATTACACGTACCTGGAGCAGGGCCGCCCGGTGCGGCCTTCTGCGCAGGTACTTGACGCGCTGGCCGCCGCACTGCGGATGTCCGCCGCCGAGCGCCGCTACCTGCACGTCCTGGCCTACGGTCCCGGCGGCGCCGACGGTACCGCTCCGGCCGCGCCCGTCCCGCCGGAGCGGCTCGATCCCGCCGTGGCCGACCTGGTACAGCGGCTCGAGCCGTTCCCCGCCGTGGTGAAAGGCCGCCGCTGGGATGTGCTTGCGGCCAACCCCGCCGCGCGCGAGTTGTTCGCCGACTGGGCGGTGGGGGGTCTGGCTCTGGGGCTCGGCGGGGTTCGGGTCGGCGGGGTCGGCGGGGTCGGCGGGGTCGGCGGGGTCGGCGGGCGAGCGCAACCTGATCCGCTGGATGTTCACCAGCGACCAGGCCCGGGAGGTCTACCTGGAATGGGAGGCCGAAGCCCGGGCCATGCTTGGCCGCTTCCGGCTGGCCGCCGCCAGGTACCCGGACGACCCGGATGTCTGCGCGCTGATCGCCGAACTCCAACGGGACAGCGAGCACGTCAGGGACTGGTGGCCGCGTCACGACGTCGCCGCCATGGGTAACGGGTCGAAAAAGCTCCGCCACCCACGGCTCGGTCCCGTCGAGTACTCCCACGTGGTCCTGCAGGTCGCCGACCAACCGGATCAGACCCTGGTCACGTACTCCCCGGTTGCGCCGCCGGGGTCGGGTCAAGCCGCGGCGCCGTCTGGCCTGCGAAATTTACCGCACTCGGCCGTCCCCGGCTGATTGAGCGTTGCGCCGCGATCGCAGGCCTTAGCGGACCGGGCCCCGTGGCCGCCCTGATCGTGGGTCATCCGGGCGAAAGGCACCCGAACGGCCGCAAACTCGACCGTTATGTCGGTATTTGCCCGGCACAATTACCGCTGTTTTCGTGATTGTGGGTCATCCGCGGCGCTATTCGCCGCGGATGACCCTCAATCCCGGCCGCGTCGGGAAGTAGGGCTAGCACCTTGCGGTCCCCGGGGCCTGCCGGATGCAACCTGCGGGACACGCTATCCGGCATCCAGGGCCAAAAACGGTACACGGGCTAACAGCCGCCGCGCTCGCGGGCGTCGCCCTTCAACGAGGTGGCGGCGGCGCGGGGCGAGCCGCAAGCGCCTGCGCCGCCGCCACGTTCTCGGGGGATGCGACGAGGCCGCCAGGGGCCGCGTCCATGTACCTGATGCCAGCATTGCGCCCGGTAAGCCTGGCAGTGGAGCGCGGTCACCATTCTCGCTTACCCGAGGCGCTTTCCGCGCAGATATCGATTGCGTTCTTGTCATCCTGGGAGTTCCCGTCCGCCACTGGCTCGCCAGTCCGCGATGCGCACTAGGGCCTCCGTGTAGGCGAGGATGAACGGGCCATGCCGGTCACGCAGGGCGCGTACCGTATTCGTCCAGGAAAGCGGGCCGGGAGAGTCGAACTGGCCCAATTCGACGGTGAGCGTCGTCGGCGGCAGGCCGAGCATGGGCGGGATGCCGGTCGTCGCGCCCTGCTCCAGGCCGAGGGTCTTACCTGGGTCACGAACCTGGACGCGGAGCAGCCCGTGATGCGCCAGCACCAGGTACCGCGTGAGATCGGGTTCTGGCGAATCCGCGAGCAGTTGTCGCAGGGGGCCGTCGACCAGCAGCAGCGAGGCCAACTCGTGCCGGAACCACACTCCGCCGGCGAACTCCAAGTGGGCGTTGGTACCCGACTTGGCCCACGGGCGGCCCGCCGCGATCGCGTCCGCCTGGGACTCTTCGGCCAGGGCGCACAGGGCGTCTTGCCAGGTGGCGTGCGCCTTTCCCGCGTCATGGAGGTACCCGGCGGTGATGGCGGCCCGCGCGGCGCGCGGCGAGATCGCCGGCTTGAGGACCGCGAGCAGCGCGGCGGTCTGGTCGCGGACCTGTTCGCTGTGCTCGTCGAGCGACTGCCATTTCCGCGGCGGCCCGATCTCGGGGACGGCCACGGCCAGCTCGGGGTTTCCGGTAACCGGATGCCGCGATGACGGGTCGAAGCCCGTTTCCAGGTCGTATCCGCCATCCGCCGCGTCAACGAGCAGCAACTCATACGGCCGCAGGCGCCAGTCAGGATCTTCCGTGGCCCGCCGCCACTTCCCCGCCGCGTGGTCGAGCCGCCAGACTGGTCGGCTCTCGGCGAGCGCGACAGCCGCCGCGATGGGGACACGGCACCGAAACTCGAATGCGGGATGACGGACCTCGGGGTCCGGCGCGCCGTCCTGTCCTGGTGCCCATGTCGCCCACGCGATTTCAACGTCTAGGTCATCGGCGTCGCGCGTGTAACGGGCGACGTCCACGTCCGCGCCGGAAAGTGCGAGTGAGGTGTCGAAGAGCGCCGAGAAGTCGGCGGCCCCGATGACGGGAACCTCGCCCGCCGCCGCGGAGGGCGCCGCGCCGGCCGCCGCGGAGGGCGCCGCGGAGGGCAAGGACTCGGTCACGCGCACCGCGGCCGGCAGGTCGAGGCCCGACGCCACGTCACTCGTCAAGATCACGATCCGGTCCGCAGACGACATGAGGATGTCCGCCAGTCGCGCCGTGCGTTCTACGGCGCGGAACTGGGAGTGCAGCAAGGTAACGGAGACCGGGTCGCACCGAAGCCGTCGATACACCTCGCACGCGCCGGGCACGCTATTCAGCACCACCAGCGTCATCGTCCCCGCCCGGTGGCTCTCGCGGACAGCTTTCGCGAGCGCCTCATAATCGCCGGCTGCCCGGGTGGTGGTGGCGTCGGCCGCCCCTGGCGAGGACGACAGGAATGTCAGTCCGAACGGTTCCGCGGTGCCCCACCGGGCGGCCCACTCGGCGAGCCGGCGCAGGGTCGTGGCCGTCGCGGGGCAAAGTCCTGGCTCGACGACGAGCCACTGCGCCCCGTTGGTGACGAGGGCGAAGTCGATGGGATACATCGCGGGCCCGATCCCGTAGCCGCGGTTCAGCGCCTTCGACACCAGCGTGTCCACGGTGCCCACCACGATGGCGGGCCGGTGCATGTTCTCTCGCCAGTCCCCCGCGCTCGCTCCCCGGTCACCCAGTACCACGTGCAGTGCGACCAGCTCGGTGAGCCCGAGGTTCGCCAGCCACGTCCGCACGGAGCCCGCCACCTCGTCAAGAACGGCCCGCTGCGGCACCGCGTACACCAGCCGCCGTGGCGTTCCTGCCGGATCCTGGCCGTGCAGCCGACGCCACAGCCAGGCCAGGATCACCCCGGTCTTCCCCGCCCCGGCGGGTACCCGCGCGACGTCGGGCAGCCCGTCTCGCGCGATCCGCTCCTGGTACTCGTATGGCCGGCGGCCCGTCGCCCGCTCGTAGAACGACTGGAAGTCCTGCATTAACCAATCCTCGGGCACGCCAGCCGATTCGGGCAGTACATGGTGGGAAGCGACTGGGCGTGTAAGAAAGAAGTTCGAACTATTTGGGCGCGTCGCGCGTCTTGCATAGTAAGTGAGGAAAGTCCTGAGCCCGGGGTGCGCGGGCGAGGGCGGCGGCCGAAAGGCGGACGTCGTGATGAGCGGAGTCAGTGTCACGCGGGACACGTTCCAGCTGATGGCACTCGTGCCCGAGGACCTGGTCGACCTGCCCGCCGACGGCGAGTGGGCGGCCTGGCTGACCAGCACGCCGGTCGGCGGGAGGACGGCGGTCGTGCTTGTCTCGATCACGGTGACCGCGCTCGAGCCGCCTCCGGGCACGTCAAAGGCAACGGCGGGCGAGTCGCTCGCGGCACGGGCCCGGGCCAAGCACCCGGCAGGGCGAAGCGGCAGCCCGCTCATCGAGGAGTTCACCACCCAAGGCGGTAACTGCGCGGTCAGCGTTCGCCGTGTCGTCACCCAGCGGCTCAACGGCAGGAACGTCACGACCGGGCAGGTGCAGGCGCTGGTCGCCTACCCAGTGCCTGGCGCGCTCGGCATCGTCAGCGGCGTGGCCCTGGACCCCGATGACCTGGATCGGGCCGCGGTTCTCGTCACCGAGATCGCCGCGGGGATGACGGTCACCAGCGCGCCAGCGGCCGCCTGACGCCGAGCCAGCGGGCGAGCGCCACGCCGACGGTGCCCACCGCCACGAGCGCGAGCGCCCAGGCGACGGCGCGGGCGACGCCCCCGCGCCTGACCGCCGACGCCCGGACGCCCCGGACGCCCTGGACGCCCCGACCCGTTCGCGCCGGCTCGTCCGACCTGGTGGAGACCGGACGGCGGCCCGCGGCGCGCCGGCCCGCCTCGACGGACGTGAGCAGGCCGCGGTGCAGCAGCACCCGGTCCTCGGCGTCCTCGGCGTGGGCCACGGCGTTCCTGAAGGCGTCGAGCATGCGCTGCGCTTCCGCCGGGTCGATCACATCCTGGGACCCTGTCATGCACACGACCAGCCGTTTCCTGGCTGCGTCGGCGATTCTCCGCGCCTGCCGTACCTCCGGATCACGCTCAATCGCGTCCCCGAGATCGCAGACCAAAGCGTCCCCCGCACTAAGCACTGGAAATCACCTGCCTTTCAGTGGCAAGCTTACCACAGTCACAGTAGATTCCAGTAATTTCCAGAAACGCCATCTCCCTCATGGGTCACTTAGGGACGCGGAACTTAGCGAGGTGCGCCATGAAGGACTGGTGCGCCTCCCGGCCGTCGGGGAACTTCACCGGCACGCCGAGGTGCACCGGCTCGGCCGACGGGTGCGCGTCAAGCAGCTCAGGAATGCCCGCGCGGGCCACCACGACGCACGCGTGCCGGTGCCGCGAGGCCAGCACGCAGAGCCGCCCAGCCTCCAGGTGGAACGCGGTCTCGTCGGCACCGGTCTCCCCGGACACCGGCTGCAGCCTGGCGCCGAAGCCCGCGTTTCGTTCCGGCCCTATCCCGCGTCGGGGCCGGCCTCCCCGGACACCGGCTGCAGCCTGGCGCCGAAGAGCTGCTCGGCGTCGGCGAGCTGCCTTCTCGCCCGGTCCGCCGCCTCCTTCCGCATCCGGGAGTCCGCCTCCGAGTGCACGGACAGCTCCGCGTCCGCCGCCTGCCTGACCACACCCGGGTTGACCTGGTCGCGGATCTCACCGGACGCGCCTGGGATGCTCGCGGCGAACCGCTGCAGCAGGCGGCGGGCGGTCAGCGGCGGCGTGGGTATCCGCTCGATCGCGTCGGCGACGCGAATCGCCGCCGTCAGGAAGTCGACGCGCGGCGACAGCGATCCGATGACCCGTCTTTCCATCTGCCAGGTCGAGACGGCGAGCAGGCCACGCGACGGCGACAGGTAGTCGGCCGACAACGCCGCGCAGATATAGTACGGCCGGGCGAACGGCGAGGTGCGGAAAGAGCGCTCCTCGTCGCGCTTCAGGCTGGTGACCTTGGTGGTCGGGAACGTCGAGCCGAAGAACGCCTCGTGCACGGTGGCGATGAGCTTGGGCGCGGCCGGGACCTGGAGCAGGCTGAGCGCCTCGTAGACCTGCTCGCGCAGCGGCAGCAGCGAGCCGGCCTCGGGCGGCGGCGCGAGCGCCTCAGGCCCAGAGGCCGGCCTGGCCTGCGGCCCCGGTGCCGGCGTGGCCCGCGGCCCCCTGCTGGCAGGCCCCCTGCTGGCAGGCCCCGTGCTGGCTGGCCCCGTGCTGGCTGGCACTGTGTCGGCAGACAGCGTGGCGGCGGCGAG